>CAVPJE010000001.1:0-23657 GCA_963705175.1 uncultured beta proteobacterium
GTGGACGCGGCCCGGCGGCGGTGGGGCTGGCGTCGGCATCGTCGACATCGAGGGCGAATGGCGCTTCACGCACGAGGATCTGCACTTGAATCAGGGCGGCGTGGTCGGCGGCACGCCGCCCGACGATCTGCTCTGGCGGAACCACGGCACCGCGGTCGTCGGTGCGTTTGGCGGTGATCGCAACGGCTTCGGCATCACCGGCATCTGCCCGGACGCCAATGTGCGGGCGATCTCGGTCTTCGGTGCAATGTCGTCGTCGGCGGCGATTCGCACCGCGGCCGACGTGCTGAATCCCGGCGACATCATCCTCATCGAGCTGCATCGTCCGGGACCGCGCTTCAACTATACGAGCCGTGCCGACCAGCGTGGCTACATCCCCATCGAGTGGTGGCCCGACGACTACGATGCCATCCGCTATGCCGTCGGCCGCGGCGTGATCGTCGTGGAAGCCGCAGGCAACGGCGGGGAGAATCTGGACGACGCGATCTACGGCGCGCCTTCGCAAGGGTTTCCCGCGGCGTGGGCCAATCCGTTCGCGCGAGGCGCGCAGGATTCGGGAGCGATCCTCGTCGGTGCCGGCGCCCCGCCGCCGGGCACCCACGGCAGGGACCACGGACCCGATCGATCGCGCCTCGACTTCTCGAACTTTGGCGCGGCGGTCGACGTGCAGGGCTGGGGAGAGGAAGTCACGACCTCCGGATACGGCACGCTGCAGGGCGGCAGCAACGAGGATCTCTGGTACACGGACCAGTTCAACGGAACGTCGAGCGCGTCTCCGATCGTGGTGGGTTCGCTCGCGTGCATGCAGGGCGTTCTCCGTGCCGGCAGCCGGCCGGTGCTGACGGCGGCGACGGCCCGCGCGCTCTTGCGAGCGACCGGATCGGCGCAGCAGGATGCCCCCGCGCGGCCCGCCGCGCAGCGCATCGGCAATCGACCCGATCTGCGGGTGATGATCGACGGCCAGGTGGCCGCCGCGGCACGCGTGCCGGTGCACAGGTACTGGCATTCGGTGACGGGCCATCACTTCTACACCACGGATTGGAACGAACTCGGTGGTGGCGGCTTCGGCTGGACCTACGAGGGCGTGCAATGCCACGCGCTGGCCGCTGCACAAGCCGGAACCGTTCCGCTCCATCGGTACTACCATCCTTCGACCGGTGCGCACTTCTACACCACCAACTGGAACGAGCTGGGCGCGGGCAACTTCGGGTGGGTGCACGAGGGCATCGCGTGCCACGTCTATCCCAGCGCCCTGGCAGGCGCGACACCGTTGTATCGCTACTGGAACGGCACTGTCGGCGACCACTTCTACACGATCAACTGGGGCGAGCTGGGAAACGGGCGCTTCGGCTGGGTCTACGAGGGCATCCAATGCTGGGTGTTCGCAGCGGCCGCCGGCGCACCGCCCGCGTTCGCCGTTGCCGAGGCGCCCGAGGCGGCTCTGCGGCCGGCACCGCCGCCAGTCTTCACGCTTCCCGCACCGGGTTGGGCGCGATCGGGTCAGGCGGGGGTGGCGGTAGCAGACAAGGCTGCGTACGTGCAGACCTCGGCGGGCATCGTGCACGTGACGGTGCGCATCGAGCGCTGACGGCCGCTGTGCGACGCCAGGAACGCCTGGCGGCGTCGAGACACGGTGCGTTCGGCCCGATGGGCGCGCATCGGCCGTGGAGTCGCGGGAGATTGGGTCTTGCCTGCACGGCTTTCCGATGGTCGGCGTCTGCCCGGACCAGCCAGTGCGCGCCGGTGACCGGTCAGCCCTTGCCGCCCTTCACCGTCGAGAGGAAGTAAGAGAGGGCGGCAATGACCATCGCGATCGTCGCACCGATCGCAGCATCGTTGCTTGCCTCGGGACGGGGTGACGGATGCCGGAAGTCGGCGCCTGCGAGTATCCCGGGCCGGTCGTCGGCGGTCAACGACCGAGCAGGCGCAGCGTCCTGTCGTCGCGCACGCCCGCGAAGTACCTGTCGAGCAGCTGCTCGAACACCGACCCGGCGGGGGAGACGAGGGCGAACAGGGTCGCGCTGGACCTGAGCTTCAGGTCGTCGGGGGAGCCGAAGATCTCGTGCGCCGAACGCCCTTCGATCGCGAGCAGTGCCTCGGCGCACTCGACGAGCCGCGGCCCGAGCACGGCGTGGCGGAGGTAGGCTTCGGCCTCCGCGAGGCTCCTGATCGCGTAGTGCGCTGCGGTCGGGCTCGATCCCAGGCCGTGGCACTGCGGGAAGACGTACCACATCCAGTGCGACCGCTTGCGGCCGCTCCGGAGCTCCGACAGCGCCCTCGCGTAGTCGTGCGCCTGCGCCTGCACGAACCGCGCGAGATCGTGCGGGTCGCTCTTCGGCCGGGGTTCGCTCACGGCGCAGTCTCGCGGCGCCTCGCCATCTGCAAGCGGCGCCGCCGCGACAAGACGGCGCGCACCGTCAGCGCCCCGACGGCTTGTCGAGCACCGCGTCGCCGGTGACGGTGACCGTGAGCTCGGTCGTGCCGCCTTCGACCGCGACCGGCGGCGAAGACGCGGGCGCGGCGCCGGCGCGCGCCATCATGTCGAAGCGCGGCTGCGGCGCGAAGTCGCCGGTCGACACGCTCACCCGGCCGGGTCGCCACGCGGCGAAGCCGAGCGCCTCGGACGCGGTCGCTGCACGCTGCTGCCACGCGCGGATCGCTTCCTTGGTCAGCGCATCCTCCGCGCGGCGGCGCGTTTCCGGCGCGAGGCTGAAGGCGATCGACGACACCAGCAATCCGTCCTCGTCCTGCAGCTTGGTGAGCAAGGCCGCGAGCGCCGGGAAGTCGGCGCCGGTGAGCGACAGCGTCTGCGATACGCGCCACTTGCCGGGCTTGCCCTTCTCCCATTGCTGCCACGTGCTGTAGCCGGCGCTCTTGGCCTCGACGCCGGGCGTAGCCTTTGCGGCGGCGAGCGCCTTCGCCATGCGCGCGTTGACGTCGGCGGCGGCGGCGCCGGCGGTCGTCTGCTCGGTCTCGGCGCGCACCATCGCCATCATGCGGTCGTTCTGGACCTTCGTGGTCGCCGCGCCGGTGACGGTGACGCTCGGCGACGACGCGACGGGCGGGGGCGCGGGTTGCTGCGCGTGCGAGGCGCCCATGGCGAACAGGGCGGCAACGGCGAGCGAGGCGAGCGGTCGGATCATGGCGAGTCCTTCGGTATCGGTTGCAGTCGTGCGGCACGTTCGGGCAGCGCGAGGATCGCGTCGCGATTGGACCAGGAGAAGCAGCGCGCCGCCGCGTCGCGCCACGGCAGCCACGCGGCGCGCAGGTGCTCGCGCGGGTTGAGGCGCACCGGCACCGGACGCGGCACCGGCAGCGCGAACACGTGCTCCGTGTTGTGCGTCGTGCCGGGGGCGTAGCGGTGGCGCCATTGCGGGAAGATCTCGTACACGCTGGAAAGTCCCCAATCGACGACGCCACCAAAGGCGGCAGCATCGATGCCGGTCTCCTCGGCGAGCTCGCGCGCGGCGGTTTCGGCGAGCGCCTCGCCCGCCTCCGCGCTGCCGGTGACCGACTGCCAGTGCTCGGGGAAGTCGGCGCGCTCGATCAGCAGCACGTCGAGGTCCCCGGTGTAAACGAGGACCAGCACCGAAAGGGGTTGCTTGTATGGCAACTCAGGCGTGCCTCGTTGCACGTTCCGTGCAGCGCGCGGTCGGCGCGTGTCGGCCCGCTTGCCTTCGTGCGGCGACGGGCCCCGCGGGCCTTGCCTGCGGCCGCCGCATTCAGGCCACGAACACCCAGAACGGCACGTGGCGCTCCTGCCAGAACTCCGCGGCTTCGCCGAGGATCTCCTCGAGCGTGCCGAAGTCGTTGGGGTGGTCCTTGCGATAGGCCGCGGCGTGGGCGAGCACGACCACGCGACCGGACTTGCCGAGCCAGTCGCGGTCCTCGAGCACGTCGGCGAGCGCGTCCCAGTTGTGGCCGAAGTGGTCGGGAAGCGCGAGCGCGCGGTCGACCTCGGCGAACAGCGTCGCCTTGTCCTTCGCCTTGCCGAGGTCGATCTGCGCGAACTTGAGCTTCGCGTGCGCGGCCGCCGTCTTCAGCGGCTCGGCCGCGCCCTTCCACTCGTGCAGGCCGCAGTCCTCGACCGAGGTGAGATCGGGCGCCTTCATTCGCGGATCCTCGAGAACGATTGGTAGTGGTCGTGCGTGTAGTAGCACACGTCGGGCGCCTTCGCCGGGCCGCCGCAGACGATGCGCCGCGCGCCGCGGTTCGCAGCACCCGGCGTCTTCACCGTGTACTCGCGGTAATAGTGACGCGGTTGCGCGGGCAGCAGGCGCTCGCGGTTGCCGAAGCGCACGCCGTCGCGCTCGTAGGGAAACGGGCCGCCGTCGCGGATCAGCGCGAGCGTGCGCTGCGCTTCGGCCGGCAGGGTCGCGACGGCAACCTCGGGCAGGGCGTCGGGCGTGGCGCGCGCGTGCGCCGGCGACGGGCGCCGGCAGAATCACGCCAATCGCGACGGCCGCGACGACGCGGCGCAGGAGCACGGCGATGTCCATGGCCCGCAGTGTACCAATGCGGGTACGGGTCGCCACCGCGTGGTGCGTCAGCCGGCCTTCGGGGCGTCGCTCGTGCGCACGCGGATGTGCAGGTCGCGCAGTTGCGGTTCGGTCGCCGGGGCGGGCGCGCCGACGAGCAGGTCCTGCCCGCGCTGCGTCTTCGGGAACGCGATCACGTCGCGGATCGAGTCGGCGCCCGCCATCATCGTCACGATGCGGTCGAGGCCGAAGGCGATGCCGCCGTGCGGCGGCGCGCCGTAGGACAGCGCGTCGAGCAGGAAGCCGAACTTGCGGCGCTGGTCCTCGGGCGAGATCGACAGCGCCTCGAACACCTTCGCCTGCACGTCCTGGCGGTGGATCCGCACCGAGCCGCCGCCGATCTCCCAGCCGTTCAGCACGACGTCGTAGGCCTTCGCCAGCGCGTGCGCCGGATCGGTCGCGAAGCGCTCCTCGTGGCCGTCCTTCGGCGCGGTGAACGGGTGGTGGCGGGCGGCCCAGCTCTTCCTTTCCTCGTCGTACTCGAACATCGGGAAGTCGACGACCCACAACGGCTTCCATGCTCTTCTCGGCGAAGCCGCGGTCGTGGCCGATCTTCGCGCGGAGCGCGCCCATGGCGTCAGAGACCACCTTCTCGCGGTCGGCGCCGAAGAAGATCACGTCGCCGTCCTGCGCCCCGGTGCGCGCGAGGATCTCGCGCAGCACGGGCTCGGGCAGGAACTTGACGATCGGCGACTGCAGGCCTGCCTCGTTCGGCTTCGTCGCGTCGTTGACCTTGATCCACGCCAGCCCCTTCGCGCCGTAGATCGCGACGAACGGGCCGTAGTCGTCGATCTCCTTGCGCGACATCGTGCCGCCGCCGGGCACGCGCAGCGCGGCGACGCGGCCGTTCGGCAGGTCGGCCGCACCGCGGAATACCTTGAACTCGACCGTCTTCATGAGGTCGGTGAGCTCGGTCAGCTTGAGCGGCACGCGCAGGTCGGGCTTGTCCGAGCCGTAGTCGCGCATCGCGTCGGCGTAGGTCATGATCGGGAACGGCTCGGGCAGTTCGACACCCAGCGCGTCGCGGAACATCGTCCGCACCAGCCCTTCCATGAGGTCGCGGATCTCCAGCTCGCCGAGGAACGACGTCTCGATGTCGATCTGGGTGAACTCGGGCTGGCGGTCGGCGCGCAGGTCCTCGTCGCGGAAGCACTTGACGATCTGGTAGTAGCGGTCGAAGCCCGCGATCATCAGCATCTGCTTGAAGAGCTGCGGCGACTGCGGCAGCGCGTAGAACTGGCCGTGGTGGACGCGCGAGGGCACGAGGAACTCGCGCGCGCCTTCGGGCGTCGACTTGTAGAGGAACGGCGTCTCGATGTCGACGAAGCCGTGGGCATCGAGGTAGCGGCGCGCCGCCATCGCGGCGCGGTAGCGCAGCATCAGGTTGCGCTGCATCGGCAGCCGGCGCAGGTCGAGCACGCGGTTCTCGAGGCGCACCGTCTCCGACAGGTTGTCGTCGTCGAGCTGGAACGGCGGCGGCGCCGAGGCGTTGAGGATCTCGAGCTCGTGCGCGAGCACCTCGATCTCGCCCGAGACCAGGTTCGGGTTGGTCGAGCCCTCGGGACGCGGCCGCACGAGGCCGGTGACGCGGACGCAGAACTCGCTGCGCAGCTTCTCGGCGCTGGCAAAGGTCTCGGCGCGGTCCGGGTCGCAGACCACCTGCACGAGTCCCTCGCGGTCGCGCAGGTCGATGAAGATCACGCCGCCGTGGTCGCGCCGCCGGTGGACCCAGCCCATCAGCGTGACCGTCTGCGCGAGGAAGCGACGGTCGACCTTGCCGCAGTATTCGGTGCGTTTCACAGCGTGTTCTCCAGCGGGAGTCGGATCGGAATCGCCGCCCGCGTCGGCGACATGCGCCTGCCGGCCGCGGGGCGGCCGGGTCAGTTTCGGGGGGCGGCCACGACGGCCGGCGCGGTCGGGCGCGCGGGCGGCGGCACCGCGCTGCCGCGCGGCATCACGACGCCCATCGAGACCACGTACTTGAGGGCCTCGTCGACGGACATGTCGAGGTCGCGCACGCGCGACTTGGGCACCATGACGAAGTAGCCGGACGTGGGGTTGGGCGTGGTGGGCACGTAGACGGAGACGTGCTCCTCGCCGAAGTGGCGGGCGACGGACGGGGCGGGCGTGCCGGTGAGGAAGGCGATCGTCCAGCTGTTCTCGTGCGGGAACTCGACGAGCAGCGCCTTGCGGAACGCATTGCCGGTGTCGGAGAGCAGCGTGTCGGAAACCTGCTTCACCGACGAGTACACCGACTTGACGAACGGGATGCGGCCGAGGATGGACTCCCAGAATCGGATCAGCCGCAGGCCGAAGTAGTTGGCGGCGATCACGCCCGTGAGGAGCAGGATCGCGAAGGCGAGCACGACGCCGAGGCCGGGGATCGGGAAGCCGAACAGCTTCTCGGGCCGCGCCACCTCGGGGAGCAGCAGCAGCGTCAGGTCGAGCGTGGTGAGGATGAAGTGCAGCACCCACACCGTGATGCCGATCGGCACCCAGACGAGCAGCCCGGCGATGAGGTAGCGCTTCATGCCCGCGCGCGTGCGAATGGGTGCCCCGCGTCCCGCGAAGCCGCGCTTCTCAGTGGCACGAGCAGCCGCCGCCGCAGCCGCCGGCCTTCTTCGCGCCGCCGGCGTCGCTCTTGCCTTCGCTCGTCGCGGGCGGTGTCCGTCTTCGAGCGTCTCGGCAGCGGGCGCGTCGCCCTTGGGCGCGGGCTTGCTGCCGCCGCGGAAGTCGGTCGCGTACCAGCCGCTGCCCTTGAGATGGAAGCCGGCGGCCGAGACGAGCTTCACCAGCGTGTCGGCACGGCACGAGGGGCACTGGGTGAGCGCGGCCTCGGAGAGCTTCTGCATGGCCTCCAGCTCGTGGCCGCATTGCGAACAGCGATATTCGTAGATGGGCATCGTCGATGTCTCCGCGGCGGGGGCGGCCGCGCGTGGCGGCTGCGCGCATTCAAAACATTGAATTATAGCGGGAATCGGCGCGTCCCACGCAGCGGCGGCCCGCCGGGTCGATCCTTGATCGCGGCGAATGGGCGGCGTATGTTCGACGCGCTGTCAGCGTCTAGCACCATGAGCCTGTCGTAGACGCAGCTTGCCGACTCGTTCGCAAGCTCGAGGCGCCATCGCGCTGCTCGAGGAGTGCGCGCCGCGTTGGAGTCTCGGAGAACCTGCAGTACATCGAACTGGTCGACCGGGCCCCGCGGACTCGGCGATCAGTCTGTGGCCGACGCGCTCGCCGATCTCAATCTGGCGATCGTCGACCGGCACGTCCTGGAACTGCGCGACATCGAGGCGGCCAGGGCACGCATCGCGGATCGCACCTACGGCGTATGCGTCGACTGCGGCGACGACATCGCGCCGGAGCGCCTTCGTGCCTGGCCGACCGCGAAGCGCTGCCACGCCTGCCAGCAGCAGCGGGAACGAACCTTCAGCCACGAGGGGACGCCGAGGCTGTAGCGGTCGGTGCCGAAGCCGCATGCGCTGCGGCGCCGCGGTGCATCTTGCCCTCACGTTTGCATTATCCTGTCGCGGAGGAGGGCATGAACGTCACTCCCTCGGGGCGGCCCATCGGGACTGACGGCAAACGAAACGGATCGATCATGGACATCGGGAACAGCGTCTTCATCGTCAGCGGTGGTGCGTCGGGCCTCGGCGAGGCGACCGCGCGGATGCTCGTCGCCGCGGGCGGGCGGGTCGTCGCCGCCGACCTCAAGGAGGAGGAGGGCCGCGCGCTCGAGCGCGCGGTCGGCGCGAGCCTGCGCTTCGTGCGTTGCGACGTGACCGACGAGGCGAGCGCCAGGGCCGCGATCGCGGCCGCCGTCGACGGCTTCGGGGGACTGCATGGGTTGGTCAACTGCGCCGGCATCGTCCACGGCGAGAAGGTGGTCGGCAAGGATGGACCCCATGCGCTGGCGAGCTTCGCGCGCACGATCAACATCAATCTGATCGGCTCGTTCAACATGACGCGGCTGGCGGCCGACGCGATGGCCAAGGCGTCGCCCAACGCCGAGGGCGAGCGCGGCGTCATCGTCTGCACCGCGTCGGTGGCGGCGTTCGACGGGCAGATCGGCCAGGCGGCGTACGCGGCCTCCAAGGGCGGGCTGGTCGGCATGACGTTGCCCATCGCCCGCGAGCTCGCGCGTTACGGCATCCGCGTGATGACGATCGCCCCGGGCATATTCCGCACGCCGATGATGGCGAGCCTCCCGGCCGACGTGCAGGAGGCGCTCGGCAAGATGGTGCCGTTCCCGTCGCGTCTCGGCCGGCCCGAGGAGTTCGCCTCGCTGGTGCGCGAGATCGTCGGCAACCCGATGCTGAACGGCGAGGTGATCCGCCTCGACGGTGCGATCCGGATGGCCCCGAAGTAGAACGTCAGGAAAGCAGGGTCAGACTCGACTTTCCGCGAAAGGGAAAGTGGGGCAAGTGGGGTCAGACTCGACTTTCTGCGAGAAGTCGAGTCTGACCCTACTTCCGAGTCCCTACTTTTAGCTGCGGCGGGTGAGGGCGATCGCCGCGACGACGATCGAGACGAAGAAGACGAAGCGTCCAGCCGGGCATCGCGAGCTCGAGGAAGCGCCAGTCGACCGTGGCGCATTCGCCGCTGCCCTTGAACACCGTCGCGAGCACGTCCTGGAACGGCAGCGTGTCGAGCATGTAGGACAGCCCCGGACCGCAGGCCGGTACCTGGTCCGGCGGCAGCGTCTGCAGCCACACGTGGCGTGCCGCGACGGCCGCGCCGGTGCCGGCGAACAGGATGATGACGAGCGAGTACACGATCGCCCCGACGCGCCCCGGGTTGTGGATCGCGCCCAGCAGGAACACGACGCCGCAGGCGATCACCGCGATGCGCTGCATCACGCACAGCGGACATGGCTCGAGGCCGATCACGTACTGCACGTAGAGCGCGTAGCCCATTAGCCCCGCGCAGACCAGCGCGCCCAGCAGGTACGACTTGCGCCAGTCGGGCATGATCAGCAGGCCGAGCGATGCGACGCCGATCGTCATCATCAGGATGCGCCAGCCGGCCAGCAGCAGGTCGTTCTGTCCCGCGGTGACGCGCAGCACCAGCTCGTGCGCCAGCGCCGCGGCGAGCACGAGGACGCCGATCCACGGCCAGGGCACTCTTCCCAAATCCTTGGTCACTGCGATCTCTCCAATGCCTGGTCGATGTCCCAGAGGATGTCGTCGATCGCCTCGAGCCCGACCGAGAGGCGAATCATCTCCGGCGCGACGCCGGCGGCGCGCTGCTCGTCCTCGCTCAGCTGGCGGTGCGTCGTCGAGGCGGGATGGATCACCAGCGACTTCGCGTCACCGACATTCGCCAGGTGCGACAGGAACTGCACGGCCTCGATGAAGCGCTCGCCGGTGCGTGCACCGCCCTTCAAACCGAACGTCAGGATGCCGCCCGCGCCGCGCGGCAGGTAGCGCGCGGCCACCCGCGCGTGGCGATCTCCCGCAAGCAGTGGGTAGCGCACCCAGTCGACCGCCGGGTGCGCGGCGAGGTGCTGTGCGACCGTGAGCGCGGACGCCGAGTGGCGCGGCATGCGCAGGTGCAGCGTCTCGATGCCCTGCAGCAGCAGGAACGCGGAGAGGGGCGCGAGGGTGGGGCCGAGCGTGCGCATCGTCTCCATGCGCGCCTTCATCGTGAAGCCGAAGTCGCCGAAGGTCTCGAAGAAGCGCACGCCGTGGTAGCCGGCGGAGGGCTCCGTCATCCCCGGGAAGTTGCCGTTGTCCCAGGGAAACCTGCCCGACTCGACCACCACGCCGCCCATCGTCGTGCCGTGGCCGCCCAGATACTTGGTCACCGAGTGCACGACGATGTCCGCGCCGTGCTCGAAGGGACGGCACAGCGCCGGCGAGGCGAGGGTGTTGTCGATGACCAGCGGGACGCCGGCCCCGTGCGCGACCTCCGCGAGCGCCGCGATGTCGCAGACGTTCAACTGCGGGTTGCCGATCGTCTCCGCGTAGATCGCCTTGGTATTGGACTTGAGCGCCGCGCGGAAGGCCTCGGGGTCATCGGCATCGACGAACGTCGTCTCGATGCCGAACTGGCGGAACGTGACCGCGAACTGCGTGTGCGTGCCGCCGTAGAGGGTGCGCGCGGCGACGAGGTGGTCGCCTGCCTGCGCCAGCGTGAGCAGCGCGACCATCTGCGCGGCCATGCCGGTGGCGGTCGCGAGCGCCGCCCGGCCGCCCTCGAGCGCCGCGATGCGCTCCTCGAGCGCCGCGACGGTCGGATTGCTGATCCGTGAGTAGACGTTGCCGAACGTCTGCAGGTTGAACAGGCTCGCCGCGTGGTCGGCGGAGTCGAAGACGAAGGACGTCGTCTGGTAGATCGGCTGCGCGCGCGCGCCGGTCTGCGCGTCGGGAATCTGCCCGGCGTGCAGGCAGAGCGTGTCGAAGCCGAACGTGCGGTCGGGCATCGCGGCCAAGCTCCTATCGCGGCACCGTCGCGCGACGCGAGGACACGATGCCCGTGTTAACCCCCGCCCAGTTGAGCCCGCCGAGGATGCGCGCGTGCTCGATCTTCATGCAGCGGTCCATCACCACGTCGAGGCCCGCGTCGCTCGCGATGCTCGCCGCGGCGTCGTTGCGAACGCCGAGCTGCATCCAGAGCACGCGGGCGCCCTTCGCGGCCGCCTCGCGCGCCAGCGCCGGCATCTCGTCGGCCTTGCGGAAGCCGTCGACGACGTCCACCGGCTCCGGAATCGCCGCGACGCTCGGATAGCAGCGCTCGCCCAGCACCTCGGTGTAGTTCGGATTCACCGGGATCACGCGGTAGCCGTGCTCCTGCAGGTACTTGGCGGCGAAGTAGCTTGGCCGGTACCAGTTCGCCGACAGGCCGACGACCGCAATCGTCTTCGATTGCGCGAGGATGCGGGTGAGGCCCCCGATGTCGTCGACGATCGCCATCGTCAGCGCTCGCGCGCGCAGAAGGCGACGTGGGCCGTCGCTCCCGGCGTTCCCACGAAGGTCGCGGCGGCGAGCGCCGCCTGCAACCACCATTTCCCGAATGGGCTGTTCATGGGTGTCTGGTCCTGGACATAGGCACACCGGGAATTCTACCCACCCGTCCCGACGGGTCGCCTTGCACCGCACGATTCGCGTGGCACCACGGTGACACGGGTAGGCACGAGCGTGGGGACATCCGCGGCGCCGCTGCGCCCGCTCCGCCGATCGGACGGAGAAAAAACACTGACAAAACAGTGGCTTGGAGGAGCGTTCTCGCTGGGGACGTTGTCGGCGCGATCCTTGCTTCCCCGGAGGGTTATCGTCCCGCGGTCCACGTGCGTGTACCGCGCGGGCGTCGGATCCCGAACCGCACCGATGGCCCTCACGCGCTCCCTTCGCTCGCCGGACCCCCAGTCGATCCAGCAATCGGTCACCTTCGCGATCGAACGCCACTCGCTCGCCGCGCTGTCGCAGCGCAAGCTGAACGCGCTCGCTTCGCCGCTCGCCTACGTCGACCGCAACCAGCGCTACCGCTTCGCCAACAAGGCGTTCCTCGAGTGGATCGACCGGCGCCCGGAGCAGGTGCTCGGCCGCGAGGTCATCGACGTCGTCGGCAAGGAGGTGTACGAGCTGTACGACGCCTACATCGACGCGGCGCTGGACGGGGAGCGGACCGGATTCGAGCGCCAGCTCTTCGCGCCGGGGCGGCCGCCGATCTGGATCCGCGTCGACTACTACCCGGACCGCGCGCCCGACGGCCTCGTGCGCGGCTTCCTCGTCGCCTACAGCGACGTCGACCACCTGAAGCGGCTGGAGCTGGAGGCAGGACGGCGCGAGCACCGCCTGCGCCTCGTCACCGACAGCGTCGGCGTGCCGATCCTCTACTTCGACCGGCAGCAGAAGCTGCGCTTCGCCAACCGGCCGTACAGCGACTGGATCGGCGTGCCGAGCGACGACCTGCTCGGCCACGCGCTCGCCGAGTTCATGCCCGCCGAGACGCTGGCCGACCTCGCGACGCACATGGAGCGCGCGTTCGCGGGCGCGACGGATTCGTGGGAGCGCCGCGAGCGCAAGGCGTCGGGCGAGCTGCGCTGGGTGCGCAACGTGCTCGTCCCCGAGCGCGAGATGGGCGGGCGGGTGGGCGGCGCGTTCCTGGTGATGAACGACATCGAGGACGACGTCCGCGCGCGGGACGCGCTGAAGGCGCAGGAGACGCAGATGCGCCTCTTCGCCGACAACATCCCGGGCCCGATCGCCTACCTCGACCGCGACCTCTCCTACCGCTTCGTCAACCAGGCGTTCGCGAACCTCGCCCGCCTGCCGCAGGAGCAGATCTACGGGCGCATGCCCGCGGACGTGCTCGCGCGCGACGTCGCCAACTTCCTGCGCCCCATCCTGACGCGCGCGCAGGGCGGCGAGGCGGTCGAGTACGAGCGCATGGGCCTCACCACCGCGGGCGCGCAGCGCTGGATGCACGGGCGCATCGTGCCCGACCTCGATGCGGCGGGGCAGGTGCGCGGGGTCTACTGCACCGAGTACGACATCCACGAGGTGAAGACCACCGAGCAGGCGCTCGCGGCGCGCGAGGAGCAGCTGCGCCTGTTCACGGACAACATCCCGGAGCCGGTCGTCTACCTCGACGCCGAGCGCCGGCTCGCCTTCGTCAACGAGGCCTTCCTCGACCTGACCGGGCAGGAGCGCGAGCACATCGTCGGCCGGGAGCCGGCCGAGGTGCTGTCGGACGAGCAGCGCATCATGCAGGACGAGTACGTGGTCCGCGCGCTCGCCGGCGAGTCCGTCACCTACGAGCGTCCGGTGGTCGACCTGAACGGCCGCACGCGCTGGTTCCGCGCGCGCATCGTTCCCGACTTCCACTTCGACGGCAAGATCCGCGGGCTCTACGTGGTCGGGCACGACATCACGGACCTGAAGCAGGTGCAGGACGCGCTCGCCTCGCGCGAAAGCCAGCTGCGCGCGATCATGGACGGCGTGCCCGCGCCGGTGGCCTACATCGACCGGGACGAGCGCTGCCACTACGTCAACCGGACGTTCCTGCAGTACTTCGGGCTGACCGTCGCGGCCGTGGCGGAGATGCGGCTCGCGCGACGTCGTCGGCCGCGCGATCTACGAGAGCGCGCAGGCGATGCTCGCCCGTGCCTTCGACGGCGAGTCGACCGCCTTCGACCGGCTCGTCCCGGGCGCGAACGGCATGCGCCGGTGGATGACGATCCGGGTCGTGCCCGACGCCGGCCCCGGCGGGGACGTGCACGGCGCGTTCGTGCTGATGAACGACATCCACGGCCTCAAGCAGGCGCAGGAAGCCCTGCGCGCCTCGGAGGCCGAGCTGCGGCTCATCATGGACAACGTGCCGGCGCGGGTCTCCTACGTCGACCGCGACTACCGCTACCGCTTCCTGAACCGGCACGACGAGGACTGGCTCGCCGAGAGCCGCAAGGATCTCTCCGGCAAGCGCGTCGTCGACGTGGTCGGCGAGGAGCGCTTCGCACAGGTGAAGCCCCTGTTCGACCGCGTGCTGAAGGGCGAGACGGTCTCGACCGAGCAGATGCTGGTGCAGCCGGACGGCGGCGTGAAGTGGGAGTCGGTGCACTACGCGCCGAACCGCGACGCCGAAGGCAACGTCATCGGCATCTACGCCGTGCACACCGACGTCCACGACCAGAAGCGCAACGAGGAGGCGCTGCGCCGCGCCAACTGGATGCTCTCGTCGCACATCAGCAACACGCCGCTCGCGGTGATGGAGTGGGACCGCGACCACAAGCTGGTGCGCTGGTCGCCGCAGGCGGAGAACATCTTCGGCTGGGGTACCGACGAGGTCCTCGGGATGCAGCTCACCGACAACGTGCTGCTGCACGAGGACGACCGTGCCGCGTCCTCCTCGCTGATCGAGCGCCTGTCCTCGGGGGACGAGCCGCGCGCCACCGGCCTCACCCGCAACCACCGCAAGGACGGCGAGACGATCTGGTGCGAGTGGTACCACTCGGCGCTGCTCGACGACCAGGGACACATCGTCTCGATCCTGTCGTTCGTGCAGGACGTGTCCTCGCGCATCCAGGCGGAGGAACGGCTGCAGTACCTCGCGACCCGGGACGCACTGACCGGCCTGCCCAACCGCCTGCTGTTGAACGAGCGGCTGGCGCAGGCGATCGCCCAGGCGCGCCGTTCCGGCCGTCGCGTGGGTGTGCTGTTCATCGACCTCGACCGGTTCAAGAACGTCAACGACACGCTTGGCCACCGCATCGGCGACGAGCTCTTGAAGCGCGTGTCGCAGGCGCTGTCGACCGCATTGCGCGAGACGGACCTCCTCGCGCGGCTGGGCGGCGACGAGTTCATGGTGATCGTCGATGACTTCGACGACCCGGAAGTGCTCGGGCGGGTCGCGCAGAAGCTCTGCGACGCGGTCGCGCACCCGATCCGCATCGAGGAGCACGACATCTACGTCACGTCCTCGATCGGCATCGCGGTGTATCCCGACGACTCCGACGACCCGGAGGAGCTCCTGAAGCACGCCGACGTCGCGATGTACCGCAGCAAGGAGCTCGGCCGCAACACCTACCAGTTCCTCGACGCGAGCCTCGCCGAGCGGCGCGTGCGGCAGCACTCGCTCGAGTCGTCGCTGCGCACCGCGCTTCGCACCGGCAAGCTCGCGCTGCACTACCAGCCGCTGGTGCGCGTGGCCGACCGCCGGGTGATCGGCGCGGAGGCGCTGCTGCGCTGGAACGATCCCGAGCACGGCGACGTGCCGCCGCAGGTGTTCATCCCGGTCGCCGAGGAGTCGGGCCTCATCCACGCGCTCGGCGAGTGGGTGCTCGCGACCGCCGCGGCGCAGTGCCGTGCGTGGCGCGACGACGGCCTGCCGCTCTCGGTGTCGATCAACCTGTCGGCGCGGCAGTTCTATCGCGACGACCTCGCGCGCCGCACGCTCGAGATCGTGCGCGCGGCCGACTGCGATCCTGCGTGGATCGAGCTCGAGGTCACCGAGACGAGCCTGCTGCACGACCTCGACGCGATCCGCAAGGTGCTGCAGGAGCTGCGCGACGAAGGCTTCGCGGTCGCGATCGACGACTTCGGCACCGGCTACTCGTCGCTCACCCACCTGAAGCACTTCCCGATCGACACGCTCAAGATCGACATCTCGTTCATCGCCGATCTCGAGACCGATCCCGGCGATGCCGCGATCACGGAGGCCATCATCGGGCTTGCCCGCGGCCTCGGCCTCAACGTGGTCGCGGAGGGCGTCGGCACGCAGGCCCAGCTCGACTTCCTCGCGAAGCGCGGCTGCGACGCATTCCAGGGCTTTTTCGTCGCGGCGCCAATGACGCCCGAGGCGTTCGCCGCCTTCTGCGCGGCGCGGACGGCCGCCGCGAGCCGCGCGCCGGCGTAGCGCCGGTGCGTCAGGCCCGGGCGACGAATCCGGCGATCGCCGCGGCGACTGCCTCCCAGCCGGGCTCCAGCATCAGCATGTGGGCGAGGCCCGGGAACACCGTGGCCTCCACGCCGTGGTGCCGCGCGGTCGCGTGCACGTCGTCCGGACGGCAGATGCGGTCGCCGTCGGCGCCGAGGACGAGCACCGGCGGCGACTTGCGCTCGGGCAAACCCCAATGCAGCCGCAGCGACAGGTCGAGCAGCGCCCGCGGCGACTCGCCGTTGAGGTGCCGCGCGGCCTCGCGCAGCAGCGCGCGGTCGGCATGGGGGGAGAAGTAGAACGGCTCGAGCACGGACAGCACCTCCGCGGAGAGCCGCACGGGATCGAAGCTGGCCAGCTGGAACAGGTAGTCCGGACGCTCGGCGGCAAGCCGCGCGGCGACGGGCATGAGGCCCGCGGGCGGCAACGGCGCGAGCAGCACGGCGGCCCGCACCGGGCGCGTCGACATCAGCCGCTCGACGATGGCCGCGCCCATCGAGTGGCCGACGAGCACGGGCGCCTGCGGCAGCTGGGCGGCGACGCGCTCGACGTCGGCCACGTAGTCGTCGAGGCCCGTCGACCAGAGCATTTCCGCGCCGCCGCTCGCGCCGTGCCCGCGCAGGCTGAGCGCGTGAGCGGCGTGGCCGCGTGCGGCAAACCAGGGCAGGAAGTGGGGCTCCCAGCACCAGGCGTCACAGTACCCGCCGTGCACGAACAGCAGGGGCGGCTTGCGCGTGGACGCCTTCGGGTGCCTGGAACGCACCTCGAGCTTGGGTTCGAGAGGGAGCATGCGGGGGGACCGGTGGCGTGGTCGCGTGCTAGGATTTCCAGCCCGCGCAATGCCCGACGTGACCGCCCGCATTCTGCCAGAACCGCCGCGCGACGCGCGCTTCGATCCCGCGTGCCGGCGCTGCCCGCGCCTCGCCGCGTTCCTCGACGAGGTGCGCGAGGCCCATCCGACCTATTGGTGCCGCCCCGTGCCGCCGTTCGGCGACCCCGCCGCGCGCCTGCTCGTCGTCGGACTCGCGCCGGGCATGCACGGCGCGAATGCGTCGGGCCGGCCCTTCACCGGCGACCACGCCGGCATCCTGCTCTACAAGACGCTGCACGCGTACGGTTTCGCGAGCCGACCCGACGGCGCGCGCGCCGACGACGGCCTCACGCTCGTCGGTTGCCGCGTGAACAACGCCGTCAAGTGCCTGCCGCCCGGCAACAAGCCGCAGCCCACGGAAATCGCGGGCTGCAATGCGTTTCTCGCGGCGGATCTGGCGACGCTGCCGCGACGCGCCGCGGTGCTTGCGCTGGGCCGCATCGCCCACGAGGCCGTGCTGCGTGCGCTCGGACGGCGGCAGGCGCAGCACCCGTTCGCCCATGCGGCGCAGCACCGTCTGTCCGGCACGACCGACGGCATGATGCTCTTCGACAGCTACCACTGCAGCCGCTACAACACCAACACGCGGCGACTCACGCCGGCGATGTTCGAGGCGGTGTTCGATGCCATCGCCGCTCACCTCGGCCGTCCATGAATAAGGTCTCGCGCGCCAACCGCAGGACCGTCGCGACGCCGGGCGGGGAGGGCGCCTCCGCGCCGTTCGACGCGTCGGAGCTGCTTGCGCTCGCTGCCGCACCGCCCGGGCGTCTACCGGATGCTCGACCTGGCGGGCGAGACGCTCTACGTCGGCAAGGCGCGCGACCTCAAGAAGCGCGTCGCGAACTATTTCCAGAAGAGCGGCCACGAGCCGCGCATCGCGGCGATGGTCGCGCAGGTGGCGAGGGTCGAGACCACGGTGACGCGCTCGGAAGGCGAGGCGCTGCTGCTCGAGAACAACCTGATCAAGGCCCAGGAGCCGCGCTACAACATCCTGTTCCGCGACGACAAGAGCTATCCCTACGTCTGCATCACCGGGGACGCGTTCCCGCAGCTGCGCTTCCACCGCGGCGCGCTCGACCGGCGCCACCGCTACTTCGGGCCGTTCCCGAGCGCCGGGGCCGTGCGCGAGGGCATCGCGCTCCTGCAGAAGGTGTTCCAGATCCGTACCTGCGAGGACACGGTGTTCGCGAACCGCTCGCGCCCGTGCATGCTGCACCAGATCCAGCGCTGCACCGCGCCCTGCGTCGGGCTGGTGTCGCCCGAGGAGTACCGCGACGACGTGCAGTCGGCGGTGCTGTTCCTGCAGGGCAAGACCGACGAGGTGCGGGGGCAGCTGCAGGCGCAGATGGACGAGGCGGCCGCGACGCTGGCGTTCGAGCGTGCGGCGCGCATCCGCGACAAGATCACGCGCCTGAACCAGCTGCAGTCGCGGCAGTTCGTCGAGAGCGCCACCGCGGGCGACGTCGACGTCGTCGCGGCGGTGACGGACGGCGGGCTGGTGGCGGTCAACGTGGTGATGATCCGCGGCGGCCGGCACGTCGGCGACCGCACGTTCTTCCCGCATCAGGCCGAGGGCGCCGCGCTGCCCGAGGTCGTGCAGGCGTTCCTCGCGCAGCACTACGTCGAGCGGCCGGTGCCGCCGACGATCGTCGTGCCCGGGCGCCGAAGACCAGGACGCGCTGGCCGAGGTATTCTCGGCGCAGAGCGCGCGCCGGGTGGAGATCGTCGGTACGCCCGGTGGCGAGCGGCGCGTGTGGCTCGCGATGGCGACCGAGAACGCGACGTTCGCGATCCGGCGCAAGCTCGCGCAGAAGGCGACGCAGGAGGACCGGCTCGCGACGCTGCAGGCGGCACTGGGGTTGCCGCAGACCGCGCAGCGGATCGAGTGCTTCGACGTCTCGCACACGATGGGCGAGCGCGCGGTCGCCTCGTGCGTCGTGTTCGACCGACTGGCGATGCAGAGCGGCGAGTATCGCCGCTTCAACGTCACGCCGCCCGCGGGCGGGGACGACTACGCCGCGATGCGCGAGGCGCTGTCGCGGCGCGTCGCGCGGATCGTGGCCGGCGAGTATCCCGCGCCGGACCTGCTGGTGATCGACGGCGGCCGCGGCCAGGTCGCGGTGGCCGCGGAGGTGCTGGCCGAGCAGGGATTGCACTCGACGGCGCTGATCGGCATCGCCAAGGGGCCGGAGCGCAAGGCGGGGCTGGAGGAGATCGTGTTTCCGGACCGGCCGGAGCCGATGCGCCTGCCTTCGGACAACGGCGGCTTGCACCTCCTGCAGCAGATCCGCGACGAGGCCCATCGCTTCGCGATCCAGGGCCACCGCGCGCGCCGCGCCAAGGCGCGCACGACGTCGTCGCTGCAGGAGATCGCCGGCATCGGCGCGGGCAAGCGCAAGGCGCTCCTCGCGCACTTCGGTGGGCTCAAGGGCGTGCAGGCGGCCTCGGTCGACGACCTCGCGCGCGTGCCCGGCATCTCGCACGCGCTGGCGCAACGCATCTTCGCGGAGCTGCACTGATGGACCCGAGCGATCCCGTTCACGCGGGACGACGCGGATCCGGTGCCGCATGCCTCGCCGAGTCGTGCGCTGGGTGCTGCTGGCCGTGGGCCTGGTCGCGGTGGCGCTGGGTGTCGTCGGCGCGTTCCTGCCCGTGCTGCCGACCACGCCGTTCCTGCTCGTCGGGGCGGCCTGCTTCGCGCGCGCCTCGCCGCGGCTGCACCGGCGGCTCGCCGCGTCGAAGACCTTCGGGCCGACGCTCGCCGAGTGGCGGCGGCACCGCGCCATTGCCTGGCGCACCAAGCGCTACGCGCTCGTCCTGATGGGACTGTCGATCGGGGTGTCGGCGATCTTCTTCGTCGAGCCGTGGTGGGGCAAGGCGGGGCTCGTCGCCCTCGGCGTAGCGGTCGGCGCGTGGCTCTGGAACATCCCGTCGCGGGACCGGCCGGCAAGCGCGAACGCGGGCGGATCGCAGGCGCGTCGCTGACCGGCACCTCCCGCCCATGCCGCGCCGGCGTGCGATCGGGGGGTAGAATGGGTCCGTCAATGCGAGCGCGCCCGTCGAATGCCCTTCAACCTTCCCACGGCGCTCACCTGGCTGCGGATCGTCCTGATCCCGGTCTTCGTCGCGATCTATTACCTCCCGGACGACTGGATGTCGCCGTCCACGCGCAACTGGACGGCGATGTGGGTCTTCGCGGTGGCGGCGATCACCGACTGGCTCGACGGCTGGCTCGCGCGACGCTGGGGGCAGACGAGCGCGTTCGGCGCGTTCCTCGATCCCGTCGCCGACAAGCTGATGGTCGCCGCGGCGCTGATCCTGCTCGTCCAGCTGAACCGTGCCGACGCGTGGCTCGCGATCATCATCATCGGCCGCGAGATCGCGATCTCCGCGTTGCGCGAGTGGATGGCGCAGCTCGGCAAGTCGAAGAACGTCGCGGTGGCGCTCGTCGGCAAGGTGAAGACGGTGGCGCAGATGACCGCGATCATCGCGCTGCTGCTCTGGGAGCCGGTGATTCCCGGCGTGTCGACCCCGCTGCTCGGCACCGTGGCGCTGTGGATCGCCGCGATCCTCACGCTGTGGTCGATGTTCCACTACCTGCGGCTCGCGTCGCCGCACCTCTCCGAGGAGTAGGGACAGACTGATAAGTGGGGTCAGACTCGACTTTTCATGGTCGTTCACCGTCCGCTCGACCGGTGGCAACCGACGAAAAGTCGAGTCTGACCCCACTTATCAGGGAGCGCACGCCTCAACCCGTCCCGATCGCCGCCGCGTGCGCGTCCGCGCGGCGGCGCAGGAACGGCAGCACCTCGCGCGCCGGCAGCGGCCGGCTGAAGAAGAAGCCCTGGATCTCGTCGCAGTTGCGCTCGCGCAGGAAGCGCACCTGCGCCTCGGTCTCGACGCCCTCCGCGACCACCCGGAGCCGCAGGCTGTGCGCCATCGCGATGACCGCGGTGGTGATCGCGGCGTCGTCGGGATCGTGGGGAATCTCGCGCACGAACGAGCGGTCGATCTTCACCGACGTGAGCGGAAAGCGCTTGAGCCGCGCGAGCGACGAGTAGCCGGTGCCGAAGTCGTCGACGGCGATGTGCACGCCAAGCGAGCGCAGCTCGCGCAGCTTCTCGGCGGCGTGCTCCGGCTGCTCCATCATGATGCTCTCGGTGATCTCGAGCTCGAGCAGCCGCGCCGGCAGGCCCGAGTCCGCGAGCGCCTCGGCGACCTCGCCGGCGAGCCGGTCGTCGCCGAACTGGCGCGCCGAGAGGTTGACGGCGACGGGAACCGGGTACGGGGCGACCGACTGCCACGCCTTCGCCTGCAGGCACGCGGTACGCAGCACCCAGCGGCCGATCTGGCGGATCAGTCCCGAGTCCTCGGCAAGCGGTATGAACGTGCCCGGCAGCAGCAGTCCGCGCTGCGGATGCCGCCAGCGAATCAGCGCCTCCGCACCGGTCATCGTGCCGCCGCGCACCGCGATCTTCGGCTGGTAGAAGAGCACCAGTTCGTCGGCCTCGATCGCGCGCCGCAGCCCCGACACGAGCAGGATCCGCTCCTGCGGCTCGTTGCGCGCCTCGGCGGCGAAGAACGCGTAGCCGTTGCGCCCGGACTCCTTGGCCCGGTACATCGCCATGTCGGCCTTCTTGAGCAGCGTCGGCGCGTCCTCGCCGTCGGCCGGGAACATCGCGATGCCGATGCTCGCGCCGACGCGGAACTCCTTGCCCTGAAGCACGATCGGCTCGGCGAGCGTCTCCAGCAGCCGCTGCGAGAAGTCGGCCACGACCGTCGCCGGCGAGACCTCCTCGGCGAGCACGACGAACTCGTCGCCGCCGATGCGCGCCACGGTGTCGCCGGCCCGGATCGCGAGCGACAGGCGGCGGGCCATCGTGCGCAGCACCTCGTCGCCGGTCGAGTGGCCGAAGGCGTCGTTGACGTCCTTGAAGCGATCGAGGTCGACGAACAGCAGCGCGAACGGCCGCGGATGCCGGCGGCTGCGCGCAATCGCGTGCTCGACGTGCTCGAACAGCGACGTGCGGTTGGCGAGGCCCGTCAGCGGATCGAAGCGCGCGAGCCGCCGGATGTTCTCCTCGGTGAGCTTCTGCTCGGTGATGTCGCGGCCGATGCCGCGGTAGCCGGTGAACCTGCCCTCGTCATCGAACATCGGCAGGCCGGAGACCGACGCGTAGGCACGCCCCCCGTTCGGCAGCTTGAGCCGGAACACGACCTCGTGGAACGGCTGGTGCGACTGCCAGCAGGCGCCGGTGCTCGTCCCAGCCGCCGGCGGGAGCGTCGTAGTCGTCGATGTCCCAGCGGGTGCGGCCGATGTGCGAGCCGATCGTGTGTCCGGGGTAGACCTCGGTGTTGCCGGCGATCGACGTGAAGCGGAACTGCGCATCCTGCTCCCAGTACCAGTCCGAGCCGAGCGAAGTGAAGCTGCGGAAGCGCGCCTCGCTCGCCGCGAGTTCGGCGGTGCGCTCGCGCACCCGCGATTCGAGGCGGTCGCGCTCGAGCTCGAGCTTGGCGTTGAGCTCCTCCATCTCGCGCGAGCTGATCGCCTGCGAGCGCTCGAGCAGGTAGCGCTCGCGGTCGGCGTCGGCATACGTCTCCGAGACGCGCGCGAGCAGCGTCTCCCATGCGGTGGCGTCGGGCGGACGCGAGGCGTCGAGGCCGAGGCGGTGCGAGTTGTCGCGCGAGCAGGTTATGCAGCGACTTCACGGATCGTCGTCAACGTCATCGTCTGGTTGTGCAGGTTGCAGGACGCCACGCCCGACGGCGAGATCTCGCCGTACGAGTAGAAACCGACCTGCGACGAGCCTTCGGGCAGCGCTTCCAGCGTCGCCGCCGTCTCCTCCTCGACGCGCTGGCCGAGCACCATGCGCCGTCCGACGCAGCTCACCGCGATCGCGAAGACAGGGTCCGACGCACCGGCGCGCGCCTGCGCGCCCGGCATGCGCGGCACCTTCGACCAGGCGGTCGTGGTTGGAGCGCATGAGCCTCGTGCGCGCGCCCAGCGGGATGTCGCCCGCGAAGGTCATCGACTGCGCCGTCTCGTCGATGCCGAGCACGGTGCGCACGAGGCCCGGCCCGCGCTCGCCGGGCATGCGGATCGCCAGCGGGTAGTAGAGCGCGGTCGCGGGCAGCCCTGCCGCGAGATCGCCCAGGTAGTCCTTGTAGAGTGCAAGCGCGGGCTTGCCGTCGAGCGCGTAAAGCACGTTGCCTTCGGACGCGGTCACCTCGCGCTCCGGGCCGAACGCCTGCCATCCGCCTTCGGAGGCGTGGCCGACCGCGATCGGTCCGCCGAGCGCGACGGCGCTCACCCAGCCGCTGCGCGGCAGGCCGTCGACCAGCGTCCAGGTTCGCCCGAAATGGTCGCCGTCGCCGGCCAGTCCGCCGGCGATCGCCGTTCCGGCCGGGAGGCCTTCGGCCAGCCCGCGAACGAGGTCGGTGCCATTGACGTGCAGGCCGTCGGAAACCACGAGGACCAACTTGGGTGCGTGGGGTGCGAGCGCCCGCGCGATCTTGTCGCCGGTGCCGCGCGACACCTCGACCGCCTGGATCGGGGCGGCGGTGCTCGTCACCGTCGCATGCTCGAAGCGCACCACGGCCAGCACCAACGAGCCTTCGGCGACCGTCTCGCCGAAGATTTCGCCGGCGCTCGAGCAGCCGAGCCGATGGCTCGCCGGAAACGCGCCGCCGAGCTCGTCCCAGACCTCGGTCCGCTCGGCGTAATCGGTTGCCGCAAAGGCCAGGACAGCGTTCGCGCGGAGTCGAGCTCCGACGGCAGGGGCGCGGACCACCCGGCGTCGGGCCGGTGGGAGAGGAGGCGGACGTGCATGGCGAGCGAAGGGGACCCTTCGAAAAAGCAGGATTCGCGCCAT
>CAVPJE010000002.1:0-59504 GCA_963705175.1 uncultured beta proteobacterium
GTGGGATCGTCAATCGCGCAGAACTTCGGCGCCTCCGATTCCCCGGCGGCGCCCGCCGCCGCGGTGCCCTTCGCCGTCGCCGCCGACGCGATGCCGCCCGACGCCGTCACCGCGTTCAGCTCACCGCCACGGCCGGTGGACTTCTCGGCCGACGTCGCGGCGAGCGTGCGCAGGTAGTACGTGGTCTTCAGCCCGCGCAACCAGGCGAGCTTGTAGGTCTCGTCGAGCTTCTTGCCCGACGCCCCCGCCATGTAGATGTTGAGGCTCTGCGCCTGGTCGATCCACTTCTGGCGGCGCGCGCCGGCCTCGACGATCCACGTGGTCTCGACCTCGAAGGCGGTGGCGTAGAGGTTGCGCAAGCTCGCCGGGACGCGGTCGATCTTGGCGAGCGAGCCGTCGAAGTACTTGAGGTCCGACACCATCACGTCGTCCCAGAGGTCCAGCTGCTTCAGGTCCTGCACCAACTGCTCGTTCACGACCGTGAACTCGCCGGAGAGGTTCGACTTGACGTAGATGTTCTGGTAGTCGGGCTCGATCGACGCGGACACGCCGATGATGTTGGAGATCGTCGCCGTCGGCGCGATCGCCACGCAGTTCGAGTTGCGCATGCCGTGCTCGCGGATGCGCGCGCGCAGCGCGTCCCAGTCCATCGTCGACGACTCGTCCGTCTCGACGTAGCCGCCGCGCTCGTCGCGCAGCAGCTTGAGCGAGTCCTGCGGCAGGATGCCGCGGTCCCAGAGGCTGCCGCCGAACGAGCTGTAGCGACCGCGCTCCTCGGCCAGCTCGGTCGAGGCCCAGTAGGCGTGGTAGCAGACGGATTCCATCGACGCGTCGGCGAAGCGCATCGCGTCGTCCGACGCGTAGGGGACCCGCAGCAGGTGCAGGCAGTCCTGGAAGCCCATGATGCCGAGCCCCACCGGACGGTGCTTCAGGTTGCTGTTGCGCGCCTTCGCCACCGCGTAGTAGTTGATGTCGATCACGTTGTCGAGCATGCGCATCGCCGTCGTGATCGTGCGTTTCAGCTTCGCCTGGTCGAGCTGCCAGCCGTCGGCCGTCTTCACCATGTGCGCCGAGCAGGCTCACCGAGCCGAGGTTGCAGACCGCGATCTCGGTGTCGCTGGTGTTGAGCGTGATCTCGGTGCACAGGTTGCTGCTGTGCACCGTGCCGACGTGCTGCTGCGGCGAGCGCACGTTGCAGGCGTCCTTGAAGGTGATCCAGGGGTGGCCGGTCTCGAACAGCATCGAGAGCATCTTGCGCCACAGCTGCACCGCCGGGAGCCGCTTGTACAGCTTGAGCTCGCCGCGGGCGACCTTGTCCTCGTAGCGCGTGTACGCCTCCTCGAAGGCGCGGCCCCACTTGTCGTGCAGGTCGGGCACGTCGGAGGGCGAGAACAGCGTCCAGTCGCCGCCCTCGACGACGCGCTTCATGAACAGGTCGGGGATCCAGTTCGCCGTGTTCATGTCGTGCGTGCGGCGGCGGTCGTCGCCGGTGTTCTTGCGCAGCTCGAGGAACTCCTCGATGTCGAGGTGCCAGCGTCTCGAGGTAGGTGCACACCGCGCCCTTGCGCTTGCCGCCCTGGTTCACCGCGACCGCGGTGTCGTTGACCACCTTGAGGAACGGCACGACGCCCTGGCTACTTGCCGTTCGTGCCCTTGATGTGCGAGCCCATCGCGCGCACGTTGGTCCAGTCGTTGCCGAGGCCGCCGGCGAACTTGGACAGCAGCGCGTTCTCCTTGATCGCCTCGTAGATGCCGTCGAGGTCGTCGGCGACCGTCGTGAGGTAGCAGGACGAGAGCTGCGAGCGGTGCGTGCCGGAGTTGAACAGCGTCGGCGTCGACGACATGAAGTCGAACGTCGACAGCACGTCGTAGAACTCGATCGCGCGCGCCTCGCGATCGACCTCGTTCAGCGCGAGGCCCATCGCCACGCGCATGAAGAAGCACTGCGGCAGCTCGAAGCGGCGGCCCGCGTTGGCGTGCACCGCGTACTGGTCGATGAGGAAGTAGCGGTCGTAGAGCGTCTGCAGGCCGAGGTAGCCGAACTGCAGGTCGCGCTCGGGCTTCAGCGCGGCGCCGAGCTTGCCCATGTCGAACTGCAGCAGCGCCTCGTTGAGCAGCCCGATCCTGACGCCGTGCTTCACGAATTGCGGGAAGTACTCCGCGTACTTCGACGACATGTCCGCCTGCGTCGCCGGCTCGCCGAGCGCCTCGAAGCGCAGCGCGTCGAGCAGCAGGCGCGCGGTCACGTAGCTGTACTGCGGGTCCTTCTCGATCAGCGTGCGCGCCGCGAGCACCACGCCCTTGCGCACCTCGTCCATCGGCACGCCGTCGTAGAGATCCTTGAGCGTCGCGCGCAGGATCCGCTCGGCGTCGACGTCCGCGAGGGCCTCGCAGGACTCCCGCACGAGCGCGGTCAGGCGGGCGATGTCGAGCGGCTTGCGGACACCGTTCTCGATCACCTCGATCGCCTGGACGGCTTCCTGGCGGGCCGCGGGCTTCTGCTGCGCACGCTCCTGCGAGCGCCGCTCGCGGTAGAGCACGTAGGCGCGGGCGACCTCGTGCGCGCCGCTGCGCATCAGCGACAGCTCGACCTGGTCCTGGATCTCCTCGATGTGGATCGCGCCGCCCTCGGGCTTGCGCTTCATCAGCGATCCGACCACGACATCGGTCAGGCGGGTGACCTCGTCGCGCACGCTCGCCGACGCGGCGCTCTGCCCGCCGTGCACGGCGAGGAACGCCTTGGTCATCGCGATCGTGATCTTGGCCGGCTCGAAGCCGACCACGGAACCGTTGCGGCGGATGACCTTGTACTGGGCGAAGCGGGGATCGGCCCCCGTGCCGACCGGCAATCCGGCCTCGGCGCTGGCAATCGTGCCGATGGGCACGCCGGGCGAGGCGGCGGACGGGGCGGCGGACGTGAGTTGCATGCGGTGTTTCTCCCGAATTCTTGTGCTTGTGACGATCTCGAACGCCCGGGGCGCGAAGCGGATACTTTTCCGCAATCCCGCGACCGGCGCGGCATCTCGTCCCAAGCGTGCAAACGGTCGCGCGCCGGCTTGACAAGCCGTGCCGGATCCTCCTGAGCCGGCACGCATTGCCGAAAGCGCTTCAGAATCAGAACCTACAAGATATTGTGTTGAGATGCAGGTTCAGCACCAAGCATAGTGGCTCGGCGGCCGTCATGCAAGCGCGATTTTGTCCCCGCGGACGCCTGGCGGAATCGCGGCTGAAAACAGGAGCTTGGCGCGGGCGGCCGCGCAATCCACCGACGCTCCACCGTTTGTTCACCGACTTCTCCACAGGGGCCACGCCGGCGGCCGCGCTTCGCGCTCGCGGCCGTTGCGCAACAAGGACTTCCGTCGTCGCAGCGCAGCAAGGATCGGTGTCCGGGCCCGGGTCGTTGCTGTCGAAAAACCCGCCACCGCAGCGTATCGGCGCCGGCGCCCGTGCTTATCCATGTTGCCGGGCCGATAAACGACCCCGCAACCCGCATGAAACTGCTCTACTGAAGCGCGGGCGGCAGGCGGAACAGACGGTCGCCGGCGATGGCGACGACCGTGTCCTCGGGCGATGGCAGCGACGATCGCGAGGCCGGTCAGGCGGCCGAATGCCGGCAGGAGCGCCCGGCGCCGCCCGAGCACGAAGCACGGCAGCCGGACCGATTCGCGTCCGCGACCGGCGAGCCGCACGCCGGGGTGGACGTGGCCGCACAGGGCGTAGCCCGTCCGGGGTGCCTGCGGGACGTGGCAGGCGAGGAACGGCGGCAGCGCGTGGGGCTCGTCGACCACGTCGACCGCCCAGGCCGCCGGCGGATCGCCGGCCCGGGCGTCGTGGTTGCCGCGCACGATCCGGACCGACAGTCCCGCATGAGCGTCGCGCCACGCGCGGAAGGCCGTGTCGAGCGCGGGCACGCGGCCCGTTGCGGCGTGCAGGAAGTCGCCGAGCACGCACAGCGTCCCGGCGCGCGTGCGGGCGACGAGCGTCGCGAGCCGCGCGAGGTCGTTGGCGGTCGCGCCGCGCGGTACGGGGATGCCTCCGGCCCGGAACGCCGCGCCCTTGCCCAGGTGCACGTCGGCGACGAACAGCGTGCGCCCGCGGGGCCAGTACAGCGCGCGCGCGGCGTGGAGCTCCACCGTTTCCCCGCCGCACGATGCGGACAGGACGTCCCGGGCCGCATCCCGGTCGGTGGGGCGTGTCGGGAGTTGCAGTGTCGCGACGCTCATCGGTCGGAATGCCTGTCGTGCCGCGGCACGCGTTGCCTGTGTGCCCGGGCGTGGCGCACACTAGGATCGAGGGCCGATTCTAAGTCAGCCCACCGCGCGGCGCCCGGGGCGACGGCGGAGGGGCGGGCTCACTGGACTACCCTCCGCGCTGACGCGCTTCGGGGCGGATTCGCCCTCGGGGCGGCCCTTCGGGCTCATGGGACCATGCCGCGCTTCGCTGCCAACCTGACGATGCTGTGGAACGACGTGCCGTTCCTCGACCGGTTCGGCGAGGCGGCCGAGGCGGGCTTTCGCGCCGTCGAGTTCCTGTCGCCCTACGAGTTCCAGTCCCGCGAGCTGGTCGAACGTGCGCGTGCGCACGAACTCGAGGTGGTGCTGTTCAACGCCGCGCTCGGGGATTGGGCCGCGGGCGACCGCGGGCTCGCCTCGATTCCCGGGCGCGAGCACGAGTTCGCCGCGGAGTTCGCCAACGCGCTCCGCTACGCGCAGGCGCTCGGCACGCAACGGCTGCACGTGATGGCGGGGCTGCTCCCCGAGGGCGCCGACGCGGACGAGCGCGCGCGCCGCGTGCGCTCGTACGTGCGCAGCCTGCGCCTGGCGTGCGAGGAGGCGGCGCCGCAGGGCGTCACCGTGCTGATCGAGCCGATCAACCCGTTCGACATGCCGAACTACCTGTTGAGCACGCAGCGCGAGGCGCACGCGATCCGCGCCGAGGTCGGCGCTCCCGAACCTCAAGGTGCAGATGGACTTCTACCACTGCCAGATGGTCGAGGGCGACCTCGCGAACAAGTTCCGGCGCTGGCAGCCGCACATCGGCCACGTGCAGATCGCGGGCGTGCCGGGGCGGCACGAGCCCGACGTCGGCGAGATCAACTACCCCTTCCTGTTCCGGCTGCTGGACGACCTCCGCTACGACGGCTGGGTGGGTTGCGAGTACCGTCCGCAGGGCTCGACGGTCGCCGGCCTCAACTGGCTGTTCCGCCTGCTCGACCGCCAGGCGCAGCGCTGAGCGCGGCGGCCGAAGGCCAGGCCCGAAGGGCGCGTCGCCGCGCGATGCGCCGCGGCCGAAGCTCGTGCAATCGGCCTGCAGTTCCGGCACAGGGAGGCCGTCGCTGACCGGGCGGGCGTCAGACACAGACGCTCATGCCGCCGTCGACGAAGATCGTCTGGCCGGTGATGTAGCTCGCGGCATCGGAGGCGAGGAACACGGCGATGCCGGCGAGCTCGTCGGGGTCGCCCCAGCGGCGCATCGGCGTGCGGCCCGCGCACCCAGGTGTCGAAGTCCTTGTTGTCGATGAGCGCCCGGTTCATCTCGGTGAGGAAGTAGCCCGGCGCGATCGCGTTGACGCGGATGCCCGTGGGCCCGAGCTCGGTGGCGAGCCCGCGCGTCAGCTGGCGCACGCCGCCCTTGGCGGCCGTGTAGGGGACGATCGTGGGGCGCCCGAGCTCGCTCATCAGCGACGCGATGTTGATGATGACGCCCCGGCTGCGCGCCTTCATGCCGGGCAGCGCGGCCTGCGCGACCAGGAACGGTGCGGTGAGGTTGGTCGCGATGATCGCGTCCCAGTCCTCGAGCGGGAACTCGGTGACCGGATGGCGCCGCTGGATGCCGGCGTTGTTGACGACGATGTCGATCGCGCCGTGCCGCGCCTCGAGGTCGGCGATCGCGGCCCGCACGGCGTCGCGGTCGGTGACGTCGAACACCGCGGCGTCGGCGCGCCCGCCGTCGCCCTCGATCGAGGCGCGGGCCGCGGCGAGGGCCTTGGCGTCGCGACCGTTCAGCACCGTGAGGGCGCCGGCGCGCGCGAGCCCGCGCGCGATCGCGAAGCCCAGGCCGCGGGCGGCGCCGGTGACGAGGGCCACGCGGCCGGAGAGGTCGAGGGAAAGCGGCATGGCTGTGTCCTTGTCTGAGTCCGTCGAAAGCACGCATCGTCACATCTTCGCGGCCGCGGTGCAAATCGCGCGGTGACCGCGACCGTCGCGACCCGGCGTGTCGGATGAACGGCGCCCGGCCGGCGTGCTCTCAGCCGGCGGACGCGGCGGCTTCGAGCTCGCCGACCATGCGCGCGACGCGCGCCTCGAGCGCCTCGGTAGAGAGCTTCTCGCGGAACATCTCGACCATCAGCGGAAACGCGAACGGCGTCGGGCGCGGCGGGTCGGTGATGACGACACGGCTGGCGCGAAGGCGCGCGAGCGCTGCGGCGAGCCGCGTCGCTTCGAGCTCGCGTTCCAGCACCTCGCGCGTCGCCTGCGCGAGCAGCGGGTTGTCGGGGTCGTACTCGGCGAACACGTCGTGGATGAGCCCCGACGAAGCCTGCAATTGTCGGCTCGACTGTCCCTGCCCGGGAAAGCCCTGGAACACGAGCCCGGCGACGCGCGCGATCTCCCGGAATCGCCGTCGCGCGAGCTCGGCGGCGTTCAGCCCGGCGAGAATGTCGCGCTCGACGCCGGCGGCCGCCAGCAGCGGGCCCAGCTCGCGAACGCCGAGCGTCACGGGCTCCGGCGAGAGCAGCGCGAAACCGTAGTCGTTGACCGTGATGCTGAACGTGCGCGGTGCCGCGCGCGACAGCCGGTAGCTCATCAGCGTGGCGAGCCCGAGGTGCGCGAGACGTCCCTCGAACGGGTAGAAGACGAGGTAGTGACCGTCCCGGGTCGCGAGCCGCTCCACCAGCCATTCGTTGCCGGCCGGCAATGCGGACCAGCGTGCCTGCAGCTCGAGGAGCGGGCGCACCAGCGCGAGCTCGGGCTGCGCGTACGTGCCGGCGCGGGCCTGCGCGATCAGCCCGCGCGTGCGCTCGGCGAGGAGCGTGGAGAGCGCCATCTTCGCACCCATCCAGCGCGGCACGACGGCGGCAGCGCGCCGGCGCGGGCTTCACCCAGGCGGTCATCTCGCGCACGCGGACGAACTCCAGCACGCGCCCGGCGAACACGAAGCAATTTCCCGGCACGAGGCGCGCGACGAACGACTCCTCGACGTGGCCGAGCGCCTTGCCGCCGGCAAGTCGCACGGTGATGCTCGCCTCGGCGACGATGGTCCCGATCGACATGCGATGGCGACGCGCGATGGCGGCGTCGGGTGCCCGGGCGATGCCGTCCTCGCCGATCACCACGCGGCGGTACTCGGGATACGCATTGAGGCTCGCGCCGCCGTGCACGACGAAGTCGAGCGCGAAGCGCCAGTCGGCGTCGGCGAGGTGCGCGTACGCCCGCGTGCCGCGCACTTCCGCCTCGAGCGCGTCGGGGTCGAAGCCGCCGCCGAGCGCGCACGTGACGAGGTGCTGGACGAGGACGTCGAGCGGCGCGTCGGCCGGCACGCGCGATTCCACCGTCGCCGGCCGCGGCGGCATCCCGCGCGGCGGCGGCCTCGACGAGCTCGAGCGCGTGCGTCGGCAGCACGGTGACGCGCGAGACTTCGCCGGGGCGGTGGCCGCTGCGGCCGGCGCGCTGCAGCAGCCGGCCGACGCCCTTGGGACTGCCGATCTGCAGCACCTGGTCGACGGGCGCGAAGTCGACGCCGAGGTCGAGGCTCGACGTGCACACCACCGCGCGCAGCCGACCCTCGCGCAGACGCCTGCTCGACCCACTCGCGCACCTCGCGTCCGAGCGAGCCGTGGTGGAGCGCGATCGACCCGGCCCAGTGCGGCCGCGCCTCGAGCAGCGCCTGGTACCAGATCTCCGCGCTCGACCGCACGTTGGTGAAGACCAATGTCGAACGCGCCGACTCGATCGCGCGCACGACCTCCGGCAGCAGGCGCACGCCGATGTGCCCGGCCCACGGGAAGCGCTCGATCGACGCCGGGGCGAGCGTGGCGATGTCGACCCGCTTCGCCTCGAGTCCCCGGACGATGCGGGCCGCGGCGGCGCGGTCGGGACCCACCAGCGCGGCGGCCGCGTCCGCGAGATTGGCGAGCGTGGCCGACAGGCCCCAGACGCGAAGGCCGGGCCGCAGGCCGGCCAGCCGGGCACGGGCGAGCTCCACCTGCACGCCGCGCTTCGACGACAGGAGCTCGTGCCACTCGTCGACGACCAGCGCCTCGAGGTGCGCGAAGCGCTCGCGCCAGTCGGCGCGCGACAGGAACAGCGAGAGGCTTTCCGGCGTGGTGACGAGCACCGTGGGCAGCCGCCGCGCCTGGCGCGCGCGCGCGGCGTCGCTCGTGTCGCCCGTGCGCACGTCCACGGTCCAGTGCGGTGCGAGCGCGCGGGCGGCCTCGGCCAGCGCGAGTCCGGTGTCGCCCGCGAGCGCGCGCAGCGGCGTGACCCACAGCATGGCAAGCGGAGGCGGATGGTCGGCCGCGCCGCGGCTGCCGCCGACCATCGCGGGCAGCGCCGCCGCGTAGGTCTTGCCCATGCCGGTCGGCGCATGGATCAGTCCCGACTCGCCGCGCGCGAACGCCGCCCAGACCTCCTCCTGGAAGGCGAACGGGTGAAGGCCCCGGGACGCGAGCCACGCCCGGACCGGGGCGAACGCGTCCTCGAGCGGTGGTCGGGCGGCGTCGGGCACGGCGGAAGTATAGGGACCGGTGGAGAGGCAGGGACGGTCCCGGGGGTGGCGGTCGGGCCGGGACTGGGCGGCGGCGGCGGCCGCGGGACGTTGCCGTTATTGCTTCGCCGGCCAACGGCACGCCGGAATGTCGTTCCCGGGCGACATCGCGGTGTATCTGCGCCGCGACGCCCGCGCAGCCGTCCCCCACCGGGCCGCCGCGCCCCTTGCCCTCGCCGAGCGCGCACCCCTACCATGGGCCAACCCTTGCTTCAGGAATTGCCTCCCATGCTTCGCCGCTGCCTCGGCGCGCTCGCCGTGGCCCTCGTCTCCGGCAGTCTCGCCGCGCAGTCCGCCACCGTCGGTGCAGCTCGCCCCGACGGCCGACTGCCAGACCTCCGCCAACGTGCAATGGTCGTTCACGTTACACGACCAATCCCGTGCGCGAGTTCGGCCGCATCACCAACGACAGCGGCCTGACGATCGGCAGCTACGAGATCGCCAGCACGCTCACGGGCGGGACGTTCAACCGCACCTGGCTGCAGCCGATCACGTTGCCGCAGACAGCCCAACACGCTGATCGGCAGCTACGGCGGCGCCGGCGACAATCCGCCGACCGCCGCCGGTACCTCCGAGTTCTTCGTCCTCTACAACTGCACGACCAAGCGGGTGCTGTACAGCTGCACCGGCAGCTACGGCACCTGCCCGACGACCGCGCTGCAGGGCATCGCGAAGATCGCCGAGTCGATCCCCGCGACGTCCCCGGCCGCGCTCGCGGCGCTGCTCCTCGCGCTGTTCGCGACGGGCGCGCTCGCGCTGCGCCGCCGCGCCTTCGCCCGCCGCTAGCGCTGCGGCGCTGCGCCCGTTGTCTGCGCGACCGGCTGGAAGTCCGGGACGCCCGCCTGCCACAAGCAGGAACGCCGATCGATCCGCCAGCCGCTCGAGCGTCTGCTCGCGTGAGCTGCCGGCGCCGTGCCCGGCGTCGAAGTCGAGGCGCAGCAGCACCGGGCGGCCGCTGGTCGACGCACCGGCGAGCCTCGACGCGAGCTTGAGCGGCATCCACACGTCGACCCGGCTGTCGTTGACGCCGTGCTCGAAGAGCACCGCCGGATACCGCGTGCCGGGCGTGACGTGCGCGTACGGGCTCATCGCGAGGAGCGCCCGGAACTCGTCCTCCCGGGTGACGGTGCCGTACTCCGGGATGTTGCCTGCGCCGTTGGCGCGGGTCTCCGAGCGCAACGAGTCGACGTTGCCGACCGCGATCACCGCGGCGCCGAACAGGTCGGGGCGCTCGGTGATCGCCCGCCCGACGAAGACGCCGCCCGCGCTGCCGCCCATCACCGCGAGCCGGTCGCTCGACGTGTAGCCGTTGGCGATCAGCCACTCGGCCACCGCGATGCCGTCCTTCCAAGTGTTCGGCTTGGTCGACTTCCAGCCGGCACGGCGCCACGCGTCGCCGAGGATGCCGCCGCCGCGCACGTGAGCGTTGACGTAGACGCCGCCGCGCTCGAGCCAGGCGAGGAGGCGCGGCGAGAACGACGGCTCCTCCACCATGCCGTACGCGCCGTAGGCGTGCAGCAGGAGCGGACTGCGGCCATCGAGCTTCGTGCCCTTGGCGAGCACGATCGACACCGGCACCTCGACGCCGTCGTGGCTCTTCACGCGCACCTCGCGCGCCTCGACGTCGCCGGGCGCGTCGTAACGTCCCGCGGGCGCGAGCACGAGCGGCGTCACTTCGCCGCGGGCGTCGATCGCATACGGGCGTGTCGCTCGCGTCCACGCCGACAGCGCGACGAGCACGCCGTCGTGCTGCGCGCCCGCATCGACGAAGCGCACGGCGCCCTCGACGGGCAGCGCCACCGGCACGATCGCCGGACGGGGCATCGCGCGGGATCCGGAACAGGCGCTCGAGTCGCACCGTCCCGGCGCGTCACGTAGAGCGCGTCGCGGGCCCCGGCGATGCCGGTCACCACACCGTCGCCGGCCGGCGATCACGGTTTCGGCCGGTCGACGGATCGGGACGCGCGACCGGCGATGCGCAGCACCTTGAACCGGGGCGCGTCCTGCGCGGTCCGCAGGTACAGCCAGCCGCCCGCACGCGTGGTCTGGTGCACGCCGGCGTCCGGCATCGAACACCTTTTCCCAGCGTGCCGTGCCGTCCAGCACGGCCGACAGCGGCGCACGATACAGCGAGCGCTCGCGCTGCACGCCGTGGAAGACGGTCGCGAACGCGAGATCGTGCCCGCGCACCGGGATGACGAAGGCGCTGTCGTTGCGGCCGAGCGGCACGTCCCTGTGGACGCCGGGGCCGAACACCGCGCGCTCGGCGCTCCGGCGCCGCAAGTGAGCGGAAATACGTGCGCTGCGTCCATGAAGCGTTCGCCGCGCGGTCGCTTCTCGTAGTCGGGCGCGAGCCGCGAGTGGAAGAAGCCGCTGCCGTCGGGCAGCCACGAGATGCCGCCGCCGCGGACGCGGTCGATGGGCGCGATGGTCGCCTTGCCGGTCGCGGCGTCGATCACGTTCAGCGTGCCGATCTCGCTCCCTGCCGCCGACAGCGTGTACGCGACGTGGCGGCCGTCCGGGGGCGGGCGCGAACGCGCCGATCGCGTGCGGCCGGCCGGCTCGCCTTCGCGATCGCATCGACGTCGACCAGCAGCACTTCCGCTCCGTCGGGGGTATCGCGCCGGTAGAGTTTGAACTGGCTCTCGCCGGCGGCGCGCTTCAGGTAGAACAGCCGGCCGCGGTCGTCGCGGGCGATGTCGCCGACCACCGCGGGCGCCGCGGCGTCGATGGCCTGCAGCCGCGCGAGGTACGCGCCGCGGCCCGGAATTCGCGACAGCAGCAGCGGCCGTCGCATCCGCCTGCGCACGCATCCAGCGCTGCACGTCGGGAGCGGCGGTGTCCTCGAGGAAGCGATACGGATCCTCGACGGACACGCCCCAGTAGGTGTCGACCACCGGACGCGCGGGCAGCGGCGCCGGGACGTCGACGCCGGCGAACGTCGCGGCGCGAAGCGCGGACGCGACCGCGAGCGCGGCGAGCGCGGCGGCGGCGGCGCGCAGGACCTGCGACCTCACTGCGCGGCCGTGGGCTGGAACGCCGGGTCGCCGAACTGCCAGAGCATGAACGACCAGATGTCGGCGGTGCGCTGCTGCAGCTGCGCGCGCGTGCTGCCCTGGCCGTGGCCGCTGTCGTACTCGAGGCGCATCAGCACGGGCCTGCCGCTCGACGTCGCGGTCGGCGAAGCGCGCGCCCACCTTGAGCGACTGCCACACGTCGACGCGGATGTCGTTGACGCCGTGGACGAGCAGGATGCCGGGGTAGGGCGTGCCGTCCCTGATCGCGTGGTACGTGCTCATCGCCATCAGGCCGCGGAACTCCGCCTCGTCCTTGACCGTGCCCATCTCGGGGACGTTGGCGACGCCGTTCGCGCTCGCCTCGAAGCGCGGGCCGTCGAACACGCCGACCGCGGGCACCGCGGCCGCGAACAGGTCGGGCCGCTCGGTGATCGCGCGCCCGACGAAGATGCCACCGGCGCTGCCGCCCAGGATGCCGAGCTTCGACTTCGACGTGTACCCGTTCGCCACCAGCCACTCGGCAGCGGCGATCGCGTCCTTCCACGTGTTGGGCTTGGTGGCCTTGCGCCCGGCCATGTGCCACTCCTCGCCGAACGCGCCGCCGCCGCGCACGTGCGCGATCGCATAGACGCCGCCGCGCGACAGCCACGCGTACGTGCGCGGGTTGAAGAACGGGTCCTCGGTCGTGCCGTAGGCGCCGTAGCCGTAGAGGATCGCCGGGCTCGAGCCGTCGAGGCGGATGTCGCGGCGGCTGATGATCGACAGCGGCACCTCGACGCCGTCGTGGCTCTTCACCCGCACCTCGCGGGCGACGATGTCGGAGGGTGCGTCGAGCGCACCGGCGGCCGCGAACGGCAGGGCCGTGAGGCCGCCCTTCGGGTCGTAGGCGTAGGGCCGGGTCGCGCGCGTCCACCCCGCCAGCGACATCACGACGCCGTCGCGGTCGCTCCAGCCGTCGGAGAGGTCCACGCTGCCCTCGAACGGCAATGCGATGCGCTCGAGCGTCGGCTGCGCGACGTGCGGCAACCGCCACAGCGACTGCGTCGCGCCGTCGCGGCGCACGACGTAAAGTGCATCGCGCGCCCCGCGGATGCCGGTGACGACGCTCTCGCTCGCCGGCACGACGACTTGCGCCTTCGCCATGTCCGGCGCGTCGAGCGGCATGCGCACCACGCGGAAGCGCGGCGCGCCCTTCGACGAGCGGACGTACAGGTAGCCGCCGGCGGGCCAGATCTCGGCGGCCTGGTCCTCCTTCGATACGACCTGCCGCCACTTGGCCGTGCCACGCTTCGCGTCGTCGAGGTCGGCGAGGTAGTAGAGGCGGTGCCGCTCGACGCCGAGGAACACCCACGCGGCCGCGAGCTTCGTGCCCGGGATCTGGTAGACGAAGGCCGAGGCATAGTCGGGCAGCTTGAGCTCGGCGTTGTGGCTCGCGCTGAACACCTTGCGGGCGGCGTCCGGCGCGTCGAGCGAGAGGAAGTGGGTCGTGCGGTCGCCGAAGCGCTCCCCGGGCGGCAGCTTCTCGTAGCCCTCGCGCAGCCGCGCGAAGAAGAAGCCGCTGCCGTCGTCGAGCCAGGCCACGCTCGCGTAGCGGATGCGGTCGATCGGCGTGATCAGCTCCTTGCCGGTCGCGACGTCGACGACGTGCAGCGTGCCGATCTCGCCGCCGCCGGCCTGCACCGCGTAGGCGATGCGGCGGCCGTCGGGGGAGGGGGAGAAGTCGAGGATCGCGTGCGGCGTGCCGGTCTGCTTCGTCAGCACCTCCGGATCGAGGATCAGCCGGTCCGGCGCGTTGACGTACTCACGCGTGACGAGGCGGAACTGGTTGTCCTTCGGGTCGCGCTTCTCGAAGAACCAGCGGCCGTTCGCGGTGCGCGTGACGTCGGTCGCGAGTCCTGCCGCCTGCGACTCGACTTCGCGGATCCTCGCCAGCAGGGGCTCGCGGCCGGGGATCCGCGCGAGGATCGCCTCGGTGGCGGCGGCGTGGGCCTTCATCCACGCCTGGATCGCCGGATCCTTGGTGTCCTCGAAGTACCGGTACGGGTCCTCGACCGTCGTGCCCCAGTGCGTGTCCACGACGGGCTTCGGCGGCAGGGGGGCCGGAACGTCGACACCGGCGAACCGCGCGGCGTGAAGGGGCGTGGCGAGCGCGGCAACAACCGCACCGGCCGCAAGGGCAAGACGGATCATCGATACTCCGGTCGATGGCTTCTGGACGCGCAAGTCTACCGGGAGCGGGCCGCCGCGCCTGCGCGAGCCCTACGCGGCGACGGCGATCGGCACCGGCGTCGCACCGCCGGGCGTGGCGGCACGAAAGCGGGCCAGCAGGTCGGCCTCCTTCCGCTTCGCCGCGTCGAGGTGCCGCGCCTTGACGTGGCCGTAGCCGCGGATCTCTTCGGGGATGCGTGCGAGGTCGACCGCCAGCGCGTGGTTGTGCGGGCGCGAGGCTTGCCAGCAGCTCGTCGACGAGCGTCTCGTACTCCCCGATCAGCGCCCGCTCGCGACGGCGCTCGGCGGTGCGGCCGAAGACGTCGAAGGCGGTGCCGCGCAGTCGACGCAGCCCCGCGAGCATCCGCATCGCCTTCAGCAACCACGGGCCGTACTCGATCTTCGCCGGCACGCCGGTCGCGGGATCGGTCCTGGCGAAGAGCGGCGGGGCCATGTGGTAGCGGACGGTGTAGTCGCCCTCGAACTGGGCCGCGATGCGATCGAGGAACCCGGTCCCGGTGTGCAGGCGCGCGACCTCGTACTCGTCCTTGATCGCGAGCAGCTTGAAGTGGTAGCGCGCGACGGCTTCGGCGAGACCGGTCGCGTCGGGGACGGCCGACTGCTCGCGCACCCGCACGCGCTCGACCAGGTCGGTGTAGCGCCGGGCGTAGGCCGCGTCCTGGTAGTCGGCGAGGAACCGCGCGCGGCGCTCGACGATCTCCGCGAGCGATTGCGACGGGTGATGCCAGTCGGGCACTTCCTTCGCGATCGCGGCCTCGGCCACGCGCGCCGGTTCGACGGCCGCGAGCCGGCCCCACTGGAACGAGCGCCTGTTCGACTCGATCGCGGTGCCGTTCAGCTCGATCGCCTGCAGGATCGCGGCCTCCGACAGCGGCAGGCGGCCGCGCTGGAACGCGTAGCCGACCATGAACAGGTTGGTGGCGATCGAGTCGCCCATCAGGCTGGTGGCGAGCTTCGTCGCGTCGAGGAACTCGGCGTCGCCGGGTCCGACGGCGTCCTCGATCTCGCGTTCCATCGAGCCCAGCGGGAAGCGTTCGTCCGGGTTGCGGGTGAACGAGGCCGGCATCACCAGCGCCGTGTTGACCAGCGCCTTGGTGCGGCCGCGCTGCATCTTGGCGAGCGGCTCGTAGCCGACGCCGGTCAGGATGTCGCAGGCGAGCACGAAGTCGGCCTCGCCGGCGGCGATGCGGGTGGCGTGGATCCGCTCGGGCGTCTCGCCGATGCGCACGTGCGAGACCACGGCACCGTTCTTCTGCGCGAGGCCGGTCATGTCGAGCACCGAGCAGCCCTTGCCCTCGAGGTGCGCGGCCATGCCGAGCAGCGCGCCGATCGTGACCACGCCGGTGCCGCCGATGCCGGTGACGAGGATGCCGTAGGGCTTCTCGCACGACGCCGGCTGCGGATCCGGCAGGCCCGAGAAGTCGGCGGCCTCGGCCTTCCTCGCCTTGCGCAGGCTGCCGCCCTCGACGGTGACGAAGCTCGGGCAGAAGCCCTTGATGCAGGAATAGTCCTTGTTGCACGAGGACTGGTCGATCGCGCGCTTGCGGCCGAACTCGGTTTCGACCGGCGTGATCGAGACGCAGTTCGACTGCACCCCGCAATCGCCGCAGCCTTCGCACACGAGATCGTTGATGACCACGCGCTTCGCGGGGTCCGGGAAGGTGCCGCGCTTGCGCCGGCGGCGCTTCTCGGCGGCGCAGGTCTGGTCGTAGAGCAGGATCGTCGTGCCGGCAGTGTCGCGCAACGCGCGCTGCACGGCGTCGAGCGCGTCGCGGTGGTGGACGGCGATGTCGCCGGCGAAATAGCCGGGCGCGTACTTGTCGGGGTCGTCGCTCACCACGACGATCTTCGCGACGCCCTCGGCCGCGCACTGGCGCGCGATGTCGGCGGGGGAGATCGGCCCGTCGACCGGCTGGCCGCCGGTCATCGCCACCGCGTCGTTGTAGAGGATCTTGTAGGTGATGTTCACCTTCGCCGCGACCGCGGCGCGGATCGCGAGCAGCCCGCTGTGGTAGTAGGTGCCGTCGCCGAGGTTCGCGAAGACGTGCTTCTCGTCGGTGAACGGCGCCTGGCCGATCCACGGCACGCCTTCGCCGCCCATGTGGGTGAACTCGGAGGTCTTGCGGTCCATCCAGATCGCCATCACGTGGCAGCCGATGCCGGCGGTCGCGCGGCTGCCGTCGGGAACCTTCGTCGAGGTGTTGTGCGGGCATCCCGAGCAGAAGTAGGGCACCCGCGCGAGCGTGATCTTCGGCTTGGCGAGCGCGGCTTCCTTGGCGTTGATCCAGTCGACGCGCTGCGCGATCTGCCGCCGGTCGGCCTCGTTGGGCGTGAGCCCGAGCCCGTTCGATGCGCTTCGCGATCACGCGCGCGACCATCGCCGGCGTGAGCTCGCCGGCGGCGGGCAGCAGCCACTCGCCGTGCGGCCGCACCCACTCGCCCTTCTCGTCGAACTTGCCGACGACGCGCGGGCGCACGTCGTCGCGCCAGTTGTAGAGCTGCTCCTTCAGCTGGTACTCGACGATCTGGCGCTTCTCCTCGACGACCAGGATCTCCTCCAGGCCGAGCGCGAAGTCGCGCACGCCTTCGGGCTCGAGCGGCCAGGTCATGCCGACCTTGTAGACGCGGATGCCCAGCGCCGCGCACTTGCGCTCGTCGAGGCCGAGGTCCTCCAGCGCCTGGCGCACGTCGAGGTAGCTCTTGCCGCTGGTGATGATGCCGAGGCGCGGGTTCGGGGAGTCGATGACCACCCGGTTCAGGCGGTTCACCCGGCAGTAGTGCAGTGCCGCGTACACCTTGTAGTCCTGCATCCGCGCCTCGGTGGCGAGGAACGCGTCGGGCCAGCGGATCGACACGCCGTCCGGCGGCAGCGGGAAGTCGTCGGGAACGATGATGCGGGTGCGCGCCGGGTCGACGTGGACCGACGCCGAACTCTCGACCGTGTCGGCGACGCACTTGAAGCCGACCCAGCAGCCGGAGTAGCGGCTCATCGCCCAGCCGTGCAGCCCGAGGTCGAGGATCTCCTGCACCGACGAGGGATACAGCACCGGCATCAGCGCGGCCGAGAACGCGTGGTCGGACTGGTGCGGGATCGTCGACGACTTCGCCGCGTGGTCGTCGCCGGCGAGCACCAGCACGCCGCCGTGCCGCGACGTGCCCGCGTAGTTGGCGTGCTTGAACACGTCGCCGCAGCGATCCACGCCCGGGCCCTTGCCGTACCACATCGAGAACACGCCGTCGACCTTCGCGCCGGCGTGGAGGTTGAGCTGCTGCGTGCCCCAGATCGCCGTGGCCGCGAGGTCCTCGTTCAGGCCGGGCTGGAAGCGCACGTTGGCGCGGTCGAGGAACTTCGATGCCTTCCACAGCGCCTGATCGAGTCCGCCCAGGGGCGATCCGCGGTAACCCGAGACGAACCCGGCGGTGTTGAGGCCCGCGAGGCTGTCGCGCTGCCGCTGCAGCATCAGCAGCCGGACCAGTGCCTGCACGCCGGTGAGGTAGACGCGGCCGGATTCGAGCGCGTACTTGTCGTCCAGCGCGACTTCGCGCAGGACCGGGGCGGCTGGCGCCATGGGCAGAGTGCTCCGCAACAAAGATCGTGTCTTTCGGGACGCCGCGGAAGCCCGTTCGGTTCCGGTGCGACGTCGCGGGTGCCCTTCGTGGGGGCGTCGCGACTGGGCGCGGAGTTTACGCTTTCGTCACACGCCTGAACAGGTCACAATCGCGACGCGCGCGCCAGCCGACCGACGGACCGCCGCTTACTGGACTACCCTTCGCGCTGACGCGCTCCGGGATTGATTCGCCCTCGGGGCGGCCCATCAGGCTCATCGACCGACGTGACCGACTTCGCGCTCCTTCCCGCCGTCGAGATCGAGACCGGGCCCGTCGCCGGATGCCGCGGTGATCTTCCTGCACGGTCTCGGCGACGACGGCTACGGCTGGTCCGACGTCGTCCCCGCGCTCGGCCTGCCGTCCACGATGCGGGTGCGGTTTCTGTTTCCGCACGCGCCGGAGATGGCGGTCACGATCAACGGCGGCTACGTGATGCCCGCGTGGTACGACCTCCTCGACAACGACTTCAATGCGCGCGCCGACCTGTCCGGCGTGCGCACCTCGCGCGTCCACGTCGACCACCTGATCGCGCGCGAGCGCAAGCGCGGCATCGCGCACCAGCGCATCGTGCTGGGCGGCTTCTCGCAGGGTGGCGCGATCGCGTTGTACGCGGGGCTGCGCCACCCGGTGCGGCTCGCGGGACTGATCTCGCTGTCCGCCTACGTGATCGATCCGTCGTCGCTCCCGGCCGAGGCTGCTGCGGCGAACCGCGACGTGCCGATCTTCATGGCGCACGGCAGCGAGGACGACGTCGTGCGCTATCACTGGGGCGAAGCCTCGCGACTGCTGCTCGAGCGCGACGGCTGGTCCGTCGCGTGGCACCGCTACCCGATGGGCCACGGGGCGATCGCCGAGGAGATCGCCGCGATGGGTCGCTTCATCGAGCAGGTGTTGCCGCGCCTGACCGGCTGCCGGGCCGGCCGGTCGTCGAAGCGGGGCCGGCGCACCCCGAGGCGGCCCGGATCCGTGCGCCCGAGGGCGTTCACGGGGTCGGTTCCCCAGGCGTGGCGGGGGGCGCCGCGGCGGCCCAAACGGCAACGGGCCCGCGCGGGGCCCGTTGCGGGGTGAGCGAGCCGCGCCCGATCAGCCGATGCGCACCGGGACGAACAGGCGCGCGTCGTCACGCTGGATCAGCAGTGCGACGCTCTTGCCCGACTGCGCGACGAGTTCGCGCAGCTTCTCGACGCTGGTGACCGGCGTCCGATTCACCGCGACGATCACGTCGCCTGGCTGCACGCCGGCCTTCGCCGCCGGGCCCGCGACGCTTTCGACGACCACGCCGCCGTCGAGCTTCGCTTCCTGGCGTTCCTCCTTGGTCAGCGCACGTACGGCGACACCAAGCTTGCCCTGTCCTGCGGCATCGCTCGCGTCGGCGAGTTGCTTCGGCGCATCGCGCTCGCCCACTTCGACCTCGAGCTTCTGCACCTTGCCGTCGCGCCACACTTCGAGACCGGCCTTCGTGCCCGGCCGCGTCGCCGCGACCATCGCGGGCAACGCGTCGGAGCGATCGACGGCCTTGCCGTCGTACTTGAGGATCACGTCGCCGGGCTCGATTCCAGCGCGCGCGGCTGGGCTCGCCTTCTGCACCGATCCCACCAGCGCGCCACGCGGTCCCTCGAGGCCGAAGCTCTCGGCCATCGCCTGGTCGACGGGCTGGACGTTGACGCCGAGCCGCCCGTGAGACACACGGCCGTGCTGCTGGATCTCGTCCTTGACGCGCAACGCCACGTCGATCGGGATCGCGAAGGCGAGTCCCTGGAAGCCGCCGCTGCGGCTGAAGATCTGCGAGTTGATGCCGACCACCTCGCCGTCGAGGTTGAACAGCGGGCCGCCGGAGTTGCCGGGATTGACGGCCGCGTCGGTCTGGATGAACGGCACGACCGCGTCGCCGGGGAGCGCGCGCGACTTCGCGCTCACGATCCCCGACGTCACCGTGTTCTCGAGACCGTAGGGCGTACCGATGGCGACGACCCAGTCCCCGACGCGGAGCTTCGCCGGGTCGCCGAGCCGCACCGTGGGCAGGTCCTTGGCATCGATCTTCAGCACGGCGACGTCGGTGGTCGCGTCGCTGCCGACGACCTTGGCCCGGAACTCGCGCTGGTCGGTCAGCATCACGGTGACCTCGTCGGCGCCGGCGACGACGTGCGCGTTGGTGAGCACCACGCCATCATGGCTGACGATGAACCCCGACCCCTGGCCACGCTGCGGGCCGGACTCGGGCATGTCGGGCATCGGCAGGCCGCGGAAGAACGGCGGCAGTCGATCCGGATCCATCTGCGACCCACCCGCGCGGCCAGTCCGGGAGGCCTCCTTCACTGCGCTCACGCGCACGACGGACTTGCCGTGCTGCGCGACCAGGTCGGCGAAGCCGGGCAGGCTGCGCGCGGCGGGATTCGCCGGCGCCGCAATCGTGGCGGCCGGTGCGCTGCTCGCGGCGGCGTTGGTCGAGGGGAGCACGCGGTCGGCCGCCACGGCACCCAGGCCCAGTGCGCCCACGAGGGCGAGGGCGACCGCGGTGCGCCGGAAGGGAGTCGTAGTCATCTGGTGCAAGTCCTTTCGCTCGGGTCACGCGGGACATCGGGTCCCGCAATGCCGTCACGGTAGGACGTCAGACTTAGGGAAGACTTAAGGTCGGCGTGGCAGGGGCGGAACCGCGCGTGGCCCGGAGCACGGCCCGGGATGCTAGGCCGACGGGAAGGCGACGACGACGGCCAGTCCCTGGCCGCCGATGCCGTCGGAGAGCGTCGCGGTGGCGCCATGGCGCATGGCGATGCGCTGCACGATGGCGAGGCCCAGCCCGCTGCCCGGTGCCGCCGCGTCGCTGCCGCGCACGAAGCGCTCGAACAGCCGGGCGCGTGCGGACGCCGGCACCCCGGGTCCGTCGTCGCGCACCGTGAGCTTCGGTACCGGGTGCGCCTCGACCAGCACGTCGACCCGTCCTCCCGCCGGCGTGTAGCGGATCGCGTTGTCGACGAGGTTGGCGAGCAGCGTCGCGAGCGCATCGGCATCGCCTGCGACGTTTGCGTCGTCGGCGCGGTCGAGGCCGAGGTCGATCGACTTCGCCGCGGCCTGCGGGGCGAACGTCGCGACGACGGTGCGAGCGAGCGGCGCGAGCGCCACCGGAGCGAGCGGCCGCTCGATCACGCCGGGTTCTTCGCGCGCCAGGGCGAGCAGCTGCTCGACCATGCGCGTCGCACGGGCGAGGCCGCCACGCATCTCGGCGAGCGCGGACGCGCGGTCGGCGTCGTTCCCGGCGCGCTCGGCAAGCTGCGCCTGCAGCCCCAGCGCGGTGAGTGGCGAGCGCAGCTCGTGCGCCGCGTCCGCGACGAACGCGCGTTGCGCGTCGAGGGCGCGCGACAGCCGGCCCAGCAGCCCGTTGAGCGCGTCGACCAGCGGCACCACCTCGCTGGGCCAGCCTGACGCCGCCAGCGGCTCGAGCTGTCCGGGTGCGCGTTTCTGCACGGCGGTGGCCACCCGCGCGAGCGGCGCGAGGCCGCGCCGCAGGGACAGCCACACCACCAGTGCAACGAGGGGCGCGATGATCGCGAGCGGCAGCACCGTCGACGCCGCGAGCCTGGCGGCGAGCTCGTTGCGCAACGCGAGCGGCTGTCCCACCTGCACCAGCTGCCCGGCCGCGAGAACGCTGAACACGCGATAGCGCCCCGACGGCGTGTCGATCGTCGCGAAGCCGGGATTGCTGCGGCCCGGCATCCGCGATTCGTCCTGTTCCGCAGGTTGCGAGCGGTACAGTCGCACGCCGGTGGGATCCCAGATTTGGACGACGAGGCCTTCGTTGCCGAAGCCGGCGCCGGAACCGATGCCCGCGATCGGCAGTCCCGTGAGCGAGGCCGCCGTCTGCCGGAGGTGGAAGTCGAAGAGCGCGTTGGCCTCGTCCCGCGCGCGAAGGTACGTGAGCACCGCCGCCGCAACGAGTGCCAGCGCCAGGCCCGCCGCAAGCCACAGCGTGAGCGTGCGCCGGATCGACGGTGCGGATTTCACGCGCGCCCCGCAGCCGGGGCCAGCGTCCAGCCCACGCCGCGAACATTGCGGATCACGCCTGCGCCGAGCTTGCGGCGCAGCCCGTGCAGGTGCACCTCGACAGCGTTGCTCTCCACGGGGTCGTTCCAACCGTACAGGCGCTCCTCGAGCTGCGCCCGCGAGAGCACGGCGCCCGGCCGGGTCATCAGTGCCTCGAGCAGCGCGAACTCGCGTGGCGACAGCGGGATGGGCACGCCGTCGCGCGACACGTCGCGCATCGCCGGATCGAGCTCGATCCCGCCGTGGCAGAGCTTCGGCTGCGCCGGTCCGCCGCGGCGTCGGGCGAGCGCGCGGATGCGGGCGGCGAGCTCGTCCAGGTCGAACGGCTTGACGACGTAGTCGTCGGCGCCCGCGTCGAGGCCCGCGACGCGGTCCGCGATCGCGTCCCGCGCCGTGATGATCAGCACCGGCCGCGCGTCGCCGCGTCGGCGCATCGCGGCGAGCACGTCGAGCCCCTGCTTGCGGGGAAGCCCCAGGTCCAGCAGCAGCACTTCGTGCACGCCATCCGCGAGCGCCAACTCGGCGGCACGGCCGTCGCGGACCCAGTCGACGGTGAATCCGTCCTGGCGCAGGCCGCGCATCACGGCGGCGCCGATCATCGCATCATCTTCGGCGAGCAGCAGGCGCACCGTGACTATTCCGTGGGCTCGAAAGTGAGTGCCGCCGAGTTCAGGCAATAGCGCAGTCCGGTCGGCTCGGGACCGTCGGGAAACACGTGGCCCATGTGCGCGTCGCAGGCGGCGCACACGACCTCGGTGCGGCGCATGAACAGCGCGCGGTCGTCGCGCTCGGCGACGCTGCCCTCCGCGATCGGCGCATAGAACGATGGCCAGCCGGTGCCCGAGTCGAACTTGGTCGCCGCGTCGAAGAGCGGCGTGCCGCAGCAGACGCACCGGTAGGTGCCCGGGCGATGCTCGTCCCAATGCTTGCCCGTGAATGCGCGCTCCGTGCCCTTCTTGCGCGTCACCCGGTACTGCTCCGGCGTGAGCTGCGCACGCCAGTCGGCGTCGCTCTTGACGATCTTGCCACTCATCGGAGGTTGCTCCTCATGTTGGGCGCGGGGCGGGTCCCGCCATACGCTATAGTGCCTGTTCCGGGCTCGCGCCTCACGTCTACCGCCACGCGCCCCCTTGGACCACGCCGCCGCCGCCTCGTTTCGCCGTGACGCCCGGGTGATCGGGCTGGTCGGCCTCGCCCACGGCATGTCGCACCTGTTCCAGCTCGCGCTGCCGCCGCTCTTTCCTCTGCTGCGCGCCGAGTTCGATGCCTCGTGGACGCTGCTCGGCGCACTCGTCGGCGTGTTCTACGCGGCCTCCGGCGCGACGCAGTTTGCCGCCGGCTTCGTCGTCGACCGCGTCGGCGCGCGGCCGGTGCTGTTCGCGGGGCTCGCGCTCCTCGCGACGGCAACGCTCGCCGGGGCGTTCGTGCCGGGCGTCGGGTGGCTGTTCCCCGTGGTGGCTGCGGCCGGGATCGGCAACGGCGTTTTCCACCCGGCGAACTTCGCGATCCTCAACGCCAACGTCGCGCAGCAGCGGCTCGGCCACGCGTACGCGACGCACGGCATCGGCGGCAATTTCGGCTACGCGCTCGCGCCGCTCGTGAGCTACGGCATCGGTGCCTCGTTCGGCTGGCGCGTCGCGCTGCTGGCGATGGGCGCCGCCGGCCTCGTCGTGCTCGGCCTGATCGCGACGCAGCGCGACTTCCTGCAGGCGCCGCCGCACCCGGATGCGCGCGATGCGGGCGTGCGCGACAACCTCGCGCTGCTGCTGCAGTGGCCGCTCGTCATGTGCTTCGCGTACTTCCTCGTGCAGACGATGGCGACCGTCGGCCTGCAGACGTTCGCGCCGGGCACGCTCAATGCCGCGTTCGGCGTCGCGATGCCGCTCGCGCTCTCCACCGTGACCGCCTACGTGCTGGGCGGCGCGGCGGGCATCCTCGCCGGCGGCTTCCTCGCGGCACGCACCGCGCGACACGACCGGGTGGCGATCGCCGGCCTCGCGTCGGCTGCCGCGCTCACGCTCGTGGTCGCCACGGGACCGCCCGCGACGATGTTCGTTCCGCTGCTCGCGGCGATCGGCTTCGCCGTGGGCGCCACCGGCCCGTCGCGCGACATGATCGTGCGCAATGCGACGCCGCAGGGGGCCTCGGGTCGCGTTTACGGTTTCGTCTATTCGGGGCTCGACATCGGCGGCACGCTCGGGCCCGTGCTGTTCGGCGTGATGCTCGACCATGCGCTGTCGCAGCAGGTTTTCGTCGCGATCGCGGTCCTGTACGTGGTGGCGATCGCCACGGTGGCCGAGGCGCGCCGCCGCACGCGCGCGACGCACGCGGCGTCGGCGTAGCTTGGCGCGCTCGTCGCTGACAACTGACACCTGGCAACTGGCCACTGAAATGATCGAACTCCACTACTGGACCACGCCGAACGGGCACAAGGTCACGATCTTCCTCGAGGAGACCGGGCTTCCCTACACGTTGCGGCCGGTGAACATCGGCAAGGGCGAGCAGTTCGATCCCGCGTTCCTCGCGATCGCGCCCAACAACCGCATTCCGGCGATCGTCGACCACGCACCGCCGGACGGCGGCGCGCCGCTGTCGATGATGGAATCGGGTGCGATCCTGCTCTATCTCGCCGGCAAGACCGGGCGCTTCTATCCGCACGACCTGCGCGGTCGCGCCGAGGTCGTGCAGTGGCTGTTCTGGCAGATGGCGGGCCTGGGTCCGATGGCCGGCCAGACGCACCACTTCCTGCACTACGCGCCCGAGCCGATTCCGTACGCGATCGACCGCTACGTGCGCGAGACCGGGCGCCTCTACGGCGTGCTGAACAAGCGGCTCGCCGATCGCGAATTCGTCGCCGGCGACTACTCGATCGCCGACATGGCCTGCTACCCCTGGGTGCTGCCCGAGCGGCAGCGGCAGGACATCGACGACTTTCCGCACCTGAAGCGCTGGCACGAGGCGATCGCGGCGCGGCCCGCCGTGCAGCGCGCCTACGCGCTCGCGAAGACCGTCAACCCGCAGCCCAGGCCGCCGACCAGCGACGAGGAGCGCCGCATCCTGTTCGGACAGGACAAGGACACCGCTGCGAAGTAGCTGCGACGTCGGCCGCGTCGGCGGTCAGTCGCGTGTGTGCACCGTGATCGGCGCGCTGTTCCCCTCGCCGGCCGCCGGCACCTGTGCCGCGCGCTCGATCGCGTCTTCGAGCGCGCGATCGACGTCGAATGCGGTGTCGCCGTCCGTTTCCTCGCGGCCGGTGGCGCGTACCGCGGCAAAGTCGTACAGCGTGCGGTCGAGGAGGTGCGACGGGGTCACGGTGCCGAGCGCCGAGAAGATCGAGTCGAGCCGCCCCACGTGCCTCTTCTCCCACTCGCGCAGCATGGCGCTCACCTGCTTTCGCTGCAGGTGCTCCTGCGACCCGCACAGCGTGCACGGGATGATCGGGAACGCCATTGCTTCCGCGTAGCGCGCGAGGTCGCGCTCGCGCACGTAGCAGAGCGGGCGGATGACGACGTTGCGGCCGTCGTCCGAGACGAGCTTCGGCGGCATCGTCTTCAGCTTGCCGCCGAAGAAGAGGTTGAGGAAGAACGTCGCCATCAGGTCGTCGCGATGGTGGCCGAGCGCGATCTTGGTCGCGCCGATCTCGCCGGCGACGCGGTAGAGCACGCCGCGGCGCAGCCGCGAGCACAGCGAGCACATCGTGCCGCCCTCGGGAATCAGGCGCTTGACCACGCTGTAGGTGTCCTGCTCCTCGATGCGGAACGGCACGCCGCGTTCGGCGAGGTAGCGCGGCAACACGTCCGCCGGGAAGCCCGGCTGCTTCTGGTCGAGGTTGACCGCGATCACCTCGAAGCGCACCGGCGCGGCGTCCTTGAGGGTGAGCAGGATGTCGAGGAGGCCGTGGCTGTCCTTGCCGCCGGACAGGCACACCATCACGCGGTCGCCCGGCTCGATCATCGCGTAGTCCGCGATCGCCTGGCCGACGAGCCGCCGCAGGCGCTTGCGCAGCTTGTTGGTCTCGAACTCCGCCTTGCGGGGGTCGTGCGCGCGGGCCGGCGCCGGCGCGGGGGGTGGGGAACAGGGCGAGGACTCCATCGCGCAATTCTAGCGTCGGGGGCGAGGGCCGTCGGCCGACGCGCGCGCGCCGCGGCCGTGCCTGTCGCGGGCGAAAGCCGCATCGGCGCCACAACCCCGGCGACTTGTCGGCTACACTTGTAGTGTTCATTGCAATCAGGTGACGCGCGTGCACACCATCCTCATCGCCAATCCCAAGGGCGGCTGCGGCAAGACTACGCTGGCCACGAACGTGGCCGGGTTCCTCGCCGGCAAGCGACAGCGTGTGGCGATCGCCGACGACGATCCCCAGCAGTCGGCGAGCTTCTGGCTCGGCCGTCGTCCGGAGCTCTTCCCGAAGATCCTGGCGGCGCCTGCCGATCCTCGCGAACGCAAGGACTTCAACTGGATCGTGGTCGACAGCCCGGCGGGCCTGCACGGCGACCAGCTGCGTGACGAGGTGAGGCGCGCCGACGCCGTACTGATCCCGCTGACGCCTTCGGTGTTCGACATGGCGGCGACCGCCCGCTTCCTGCACACCATCGGCGAGTACAAGGCGGTGAAGGGCGGCGAATTGCCGATCGGCCTCGTCGCGATGCGTTTCGACGCCCGCACGCACAGCGCCTCGGAGCTCGACGAGTTCCTGAAGGCCTGCAGCTTTCCGGTCGTCGGCCACCTGCGCGACACGCAGGTCTACGTCTATTGCGCGCGTGACGGCGCGAGCGTCTTCGACATGCCCCGCTCGCGCGCCGAGCAGGACTGGGAGCAGTGGAAGCCGCTGACGCGCTGGATCGGGCGCCTCGCGACCTAGGTACTCGAACGCGCCGGCCGATCGGCGCGGCAACCGGGAAAGCAAACGGCCGCCGGGTGACCGGCGGCCGTGCTTCGTAGCGTTCCCGCAGAACGCGATTACTTCTTCGGCGCGGCGACTTCCTTGGCGGCGGCGGCAGCCTTGTCCGCGGCTTCCTTGGTGGCAGCGGCAGCCTTGTCCGCAGCCTCCCTGGTGGCGGCAGCGGCCTTGTCCGCGGCTTCCTTGGTGGCATCGACGGCGCCGGCGGCGGCGTCCTTGGCCGCGCCGACCGCGGCGCCGGCGGCTTCCTTGGTCGCTTGGGTGGCGGCCTTGGCCGCGTCCTTGGCGGCGTCGGCGGTCGCCTTCGCGGCTTCCTTGGTCGCTTCGGCAGCCTTGGCCGCTTCGGCCTTTGCCTTGTCGGCGGTCTGTTGCGAGGACGGGCCGCAAGCGGCCAGCGTGAGGGCGGCGGCAAGGGCGGACAGCAGAGCAATGGTGCGCATGGGTATCGTTCTCCGGGGAGGCTCGAGGGTGGTCAACGTGGCGCAGATGGTGCGCCGCAACATCGAAAACCCCAATAGTATACAACAATATAGCAATTCTGCGCCAACATTTCCGGCAGTGCGGCGCTCGTCGCGCCGCGCGCCTGCAACATGGGCCAAGGACCGCCGTTACGCCACCAGTTCGCGGAGGACGAACGGCAGGATGCCGCCGTGCCGGAAGTAGTCCACCTCGATCGGGGTGTCGATCCGGCACAGCACCTGCACCGCCTGCTTCGAGCCGTCCTTGCGGGTGATCGAGAGCGTCAGGTCCTGCTGCGGCCGGATGTCCGCCGGCACCTCGACGTCGAACGTCTCGTCGCCCCGGATGCCCAGCGACTCGACCGTGTCCGCGCCCTTGAACTGCAGCGGCAGCACGCCCATGCCGACCAGGTTGCTGCGGTGGATGCGCTCGAAGCTCTTCGCGACCACCGCGCGCACGCCGAGGAGCTGCGTGCCCTTGGCGGCCCAGTCGCGCGAACTGCCGGTGCCGTACTCCTCGCCGCCGAAGACGATCGTCGGCGTGCCGGCCGCGACGTACTTCATCGCCGCGTCGTAGATCGCGAGCTTCTCGCCGGTGGGCTGCAGCAGTGTGACGCCGCCTTCCTCGCGGGAACCGTCCGCCTTCGGCGGCAGCATCAGGTTCTTGATGCGGACGTTGGCGAACGTGCCGCGCATCATCACCTCGTGGTTGCCGCGGCGGCTGCCGTAGCTGTTGAAGTCGGCCTTCGCCACGTCGTTCGCGATCAGCCACTTGCCCGCCGGCGAGGTGTCCTTGATCGAGCCCGCGGGCGAGATGTGGTCGGTGGTGACCGAGTCGCCGAAGATTCCCAGCGCACGGGCGCCGCGGATGCTGCCTGCGGCCTTCGGCTGCATCGAGAAGCCGTCGAAGAACGGGGGCTTCGCGATGTAGGTCGACGTCGGCCAGTGGTAGACCTGGCCGGCCCCGCCCTTGACCTCCTTCCACAGGGGTGTCGCGTTGGCGAGGTCGCCGTAGAGCCTGCGGAACGTCGCTGCGTCGCGCGCCACGGGGAGCACCGCGGCGATCTCGTGCGAGGAGGGCCAGACGTCGCGCAGGAACACCGGCTTGCCGTCGCTGCCGTTGCCGAGCGGCTCGGTGGTGAGGTCCTTCAGCACCGTGCCCGCGATCGCGTAGGCGACCACCAGCGGCGGCGAGGCGAGGAAGTTCGCCTTGAGGTTCGGATGGATGCGCGCCTCGAAGTTGCGGTTGCCGGAGAGCACGGCCGCGCAGATCAGGTCGTTGCCGGTGATCGCCTCGTTGACCTCGGGCGTCAGGTCGCCGGCGTTGCCGATGCACGTCGTGCAGCCGTAGGCCGCGACCGCGAAGCCGAGCTTCTCGAGGAAGGGCAGGAGCCCCGCGCGCGTGAGGTAGTCGGTGACGACGCGCGAGCCCGGCGCGAGCGAGGTCTTGATGTGCGGCTGCACCGTGAGGCCGCGCTCGGCCGCCTTCTTCGCGAGCAGGCCCGCCGCGATCAGCACGCTCGGGTTCGACGTGTTCGTGCAGGAGGTGATCGCGGCGATCAGCACGTCGCCGGAGCCGACGTCGAAGCCCTTCGCCGTGTTCACGCGCGTGGCGAGGTCGGACGGCTGCTTCGCGAAGCCGTTCTCGGCCACGGGCTTGCCGAACAGCTCGGTGAACTTCGCCTTGAGGCTCCCCAGTTCGATGCGATCCTGCGGGCGCTTGGGTCCGGCGAGCGAGGGCCTGATCGAAGCGAGGTCGAGCGCCAGCACCTTGGTGTAGTCGATCTCGCCCACGCGCGGCATGCCGTAGAGACCCTGCGCCTTGAAATAGGCGCCGAAGGCCTCGACTTCGGCGTCGGTGCGCCCGGTCGCGCGCAGGTAGTCGACCGTCGCGTCATCGACCGGGAAGAAGCCCATCGTCGCCCCGTACTCCGGCGCCATGTTGGCGATCGTCGCGCGGTCCGGGACCGACAGCGTCGTCGCGCCCTCGCCGAAGAACTCGACGAACTTGCCGACCACCTTCTCCCTGCGCAGCATCTCGGTGACGGTGAGCACGAGGTCGGTGGCGGTGACACCCTCGGGCAGCCTGCCCTTGACCTCGACGCCGACGACGTCGGGCGTGAGGAAGTACACCGGCTGGCCGAGCATGCCGGCCTCGGCCTCGATGCCGCCGACGCCCCAGCCGACGACGCCGATGCCGTTGATCATCGTCGTGTGGCTGTCGGTGCCGACCAGCGTGTCGGGATAGTAGATGCACTGCGCCGCCTTCTGATGCACGCCTCGCGCCAGGTATTCGAGGTTCACCTGGTGGACGATGCCGATGCCGGGCGGCACGACCTTGAACGTGTCGAACGCCTGCATGCCCCACTTCATGAACTCGTAGCGCTCGCGGTTGCGCTCGAACTCGAGCTTCATGTTGAGGTCGAGCGCGTCCTTCGTGCCGTAGTGGTCGATCATCACGGAGTGGTCGACGACGAGGTCGACCGGCACCAGCGGCTCGATCACCTTGGGGTTCTTCCCGACCGCGTCGGCGACGTTGCGCATCGCGGCTAGGTCGGCGAGCAGCGGCACGCCGGTGAAGTCCTGCAGCACGACGCGGGCGACGACGAACGGGATCTCGTCGTGCGCGCTGCGCGTTCGGGCGACCAGTTGGCGAGCTGGCGCACGTGCTCCTCGGTGACCTTCCGGCCGTCGCAGTTGCGCAGCACCGACTCGAGGACGATGCGGATCGACACCGGCAGCCGCGAGACCTTGCCGGCGCCCGCGGCCTCGAGCGCGGGCAGCGAGTAGTAGCGTCCGGCCGCGCCGGACGGGAGCTTCAGTTCCTTGAGCGAATCGAAGAGCTGGTGTGCCATGGGGTCGTTCCCTTCCTTGCTTGGTCATCTCCGCCGCGCGCCGTCGCGCGCGTCGTCCAGGTTGATCGTCATGCCCGCGAGGCCGCCGCGGCAGCAAGCCACGCTCGCGCGGCGTCCGGCACCGCGGCGCCGGTCGCCTCGGCGCGGGTGAGCAAGCTCCAGAAGTAGCGGTAGGACGCGCGGTCGTGGAGCTTGCCGCCGACGGCAAGCGGAGCCCAGTCGGCGTCCTGTGCGGCGGCGAGCACCGCAACCGCCTCGGCGATCTCCCCCGCGTGGGGCGCAAACGCCCGCACGATCGGCTCGATCTGCGACGGATGGATGCTCCACATGCGCAGGAACCCGAATTCGTCGCGTGCACGGCGGGCGTCGGCATGCGCCAGCTCGGGGTCGTCGAGGGCGCGGGTGACGCCGTGCGCCGGCACCACCCCGTGGGCCAGCGCCGCGGCGGCGACTTCCGCCTTCGCACGGTGCAGGAGCGCGTGGTCGAACTGGCCCGGCGACTGCATCGCGGAGAGGGGGATCGCGCCCTGGTGCGCCGAGACGTAGTCGAGCGTGCCGAAGTCGAGGCTCACGATGCCGGGCAGGGCCGCGATCGCGAAAGCCTCGCGCACCGCGCCCGGGGTCTCGATCAGCACGGACACGGGGATCCTGCGCCGCACGCCGTGGCGCGCGCGCGCGGCGTCGACGCGCGCGAGGAACGCCGCGACGTCGGATGCCCCGCGCGCCTTGGGCAGTGCGAGGAACGCAAGCCGATCGCCGACACTGCCGACCAGCGCGTCGATCTCGGCATCCGTCGCGTGATGCAGGACGTCGTGGACGCGGGCGCCGAAGCGGCCGTGGCGATTGGCGCTACTCGCGATGAGGCCGGCGATCATCTGGGCGTGCGCGCGCTCGCCGCCCACCGGGGCGCCGTCCTCGCAGTCGCCGGCGATGTCGAAGCGCGGCCCCATCGCCGCCTGCAGCTCGAGCGCCTTGCGCAGGTAGCGCTCGGCGCCGGCGTAGTGGACGCAGGCCGGCAGCGCGGGCAGCGCCGCCGGCCCTTCGTGCAGGGCCTCGTGCGGGGGCATCCGCTCGCGCATCGCGTCCCGGGCCCGCGGGGCGCTAGCCGAGCAGGCTCGCGACGCCGGCGCGCTCCTCCTCGAGCTCCTTCAGCGTGAAGTTCATCCGCTCGCGCGAGAACTCGTCGATCGGCAGGTCGGGGACGATCGTGTAGGCGCCGTTGGCGGTGGTCACCGGGTAGCCGTACATCACGTCCTTCGGGATGCCGTAGGCGCCGTCCGACGCGATGCCCATCGTCACCCACTTGCCGCCGCTGCCGAGCACCCAGTCGCGGACGTGATCGATCGCGGCGTTGGCGGCCGAGGCCGCCGAGGACAGCCCGCGCGCCTCGATGATCGCGGCGCCGCGCTTGCCCACCTTCGGCAGGAACTCGTTGCGGTTCCAGTTCTCGTCGTTGATCAGGTCCTTGATCAGGCGCCCGCCGCAGGTCGCGAAGCGGTAGTCCGCATACATTGTCGGCGAGTGGTTGCCCCACACCGCGACCTTGTCGATTGCGCCGACGGGCACGTTGGCCTTCGCCGCGAGCTGCGACAGCGCGCGGTTGTGGTCGAGCCGCATCATCGAGGTGAAGTTGCCGCGCGGCAGCGACGGCGCCGACTTCATCGCGATGTAGGCGTTGGTGTTCGCCGGGTTGCCGACGACGAGCACGCGGATGTCGCGCGCCGCGACGGCGTCGAGCGCCTTGCCCTGCTCGATGAAGATCTTGGCGTTCTCGAGCAGCAGGTCCTTGCGCTCCATGCCCGGTCCGCGCGGCTTCGCGCCGACGAGCAGCGCCACGTTCGCGTCCTTGAAGGCGACCTTCGGGTCGGCGGTGCCGGTCATCCCGGCGACGAGCGGGAACGCGCAGTCTTCGAGCTCCATCATCACGCCCTTCAGGGCCGACTGCGCCTTGTCCATCGGCAGTTCGAGGAGCTGGAGGATCACCGGCTGGTCGGGGCCGAGCATCTGGCCCGAGGCGATGCGGAAGAGGAGGCTGTAGCCGATCTGGCCGGCGGCGCCGGTCACGGCGACGCGGACGGGTGCTTTCATGGGAACGCTCCTGCGGCGGATAGGGTGGAGGCGGAACGACGTGCGGCCCGCGCCACCTGCGCCTGCCGGGCGCAGCTGCGCCACGCCTTCCGGCGGCGCGGGCGGCCGGTTGGACTCGGCGAATTCTAGGAGTGCGGGAGGGCTTCTGTCAACGTAGTCATATATCATATATAAGAGATAAGATAAGCTGATCGAGATCTGCACGCCCGACCACCGCTCCCCCGCACGTCCGGCCACGGATCTCCAGACGATGACCAAGCCCGCGCTGTCCGCCGAGCCCGCCCCGACCTTCCGGCCGCTGTACCTGCAGATCAAGGATCTGCTGGTCCGGAGCCTCGAGACGGGCGAGTGGCGGCCGGGCGAGGCGATTGCCTCGGAGCTGGTCCTCGCGTCGCGCTTCGGCGTGTCGCAGGGAACGGTGCGCAAGGCGATCGACGCGCTCGCCGCCGACCACCTGGTGGTGCGGCGGCAGGGCAAGGGCACGTTCGTCGCCACGCATACCGAGGAGGCGCAGTCTTCATTCCGCTTCCTCCGCATCCGGCCGGACGGCGGCAGCGAGCTGCCCGCCTCGCGCCTGCTCGACGTGCGCCGCGGCAAGGCGAGCGCCGAGGTCGCGCGCCTGCTCGAGGTGAAGCCCGGCGATCCCGTGGTCGTCGTGCGCCGCGTGCTCGAATGGGGCGGGCGGCCCGTGATCGTCGACGACATCACGCTTCCGGCGGCGCTGTTCCGCGGCCTCACGCGGGCGAAGCTCGAGAGCTATGCCGGGTCCATGTACGGGTTCTTCGAGACGCAGTTCGGCGTGCGCATGCTGAACGCCCAGGAGCGGATCAAGGCGGTACCGGCCGACCCGGCGACCGCCGGCGTGCTCGGCGTCCCGGCTGGAACGCCGCTCCTCGCGGTCGACCGCGTGGCCCACACCTACGGCGGGCGCCCCGTCGAGTACCGCCGGGGGCTGTGCTCGACCGCCGCGCACCACTACTTCAACCTGCTGGGGTGACGCGTCCGGCGTCGCGGCCGCGGTCCGGCACGGGCCTCGACCGACGGCGCGTCGCGAAGCCGCGTGCGCCGCACAGGGTCGGAGCGGTGGTGCGTCGGCGCGGCACTTTGTCCAGGATGCGCGCGGTCGTGCGCGCGGGCGCACGAGCTATAATGTTGCGCTGCGCACAAAGGCTGCGACGTTCCACCTCTCCGCACGAAGGGGCTCCCCGATGGCCGCAACCCAGCGACCGGCAGCAAGGCCACGCCCGGTCTATCTCGACCTGCTGGCGATCCGCAAGCCGATCCCGGCAATCGTCTCGATCCTGCATCGTGCGAGCGGGGCGCTCCTGTTCCTGGTCGGCATTCCCGGCGTTGCTCTGGGGCGTGCAGGCGAGCCTCGCCTCGCCGGAGTCGTATGCGTCGTTCCGCGCGTTCATCGGGCATCCGCTCGCGAAGCTCGTCGCGCTCGCGCTGGTGTGGGCGTACCTGCACCACCTGTTCGCCGGATTCCGGCACCTGACGCAGGACCTGCACGTCGGGCTCGACCTCGGGCCCGCGCGCCGTTCGGCCGCCGTCGTCTTCTCCGCGGCGCTCCTCATCACCCTGATCGTGGCGATCCGGCTATGGTGAACCCGACCCACAAGAAGCACATCGTCGGCGCCCACTACGGGCTCGCCGACTGGCTCGCCCAGCGCTTCACCGCCGCGGTGATGATCGTCTACACGCTGTTCGCCTTCGGCATACTGCTGTGGCACGGCGGCCTCGACCACGCGGCGTGGCAGGCGCTGTTCGCCAACCAGTTCTTCCGGGTCGCGACGTTCCTGTTCATGGTCGCGCTCGCCTATCACGCCTGGGTCGGCATGCGCAACATCACGATGGACTACGTGAAGCCGCTCGCCATCCGGCTGCCGCTGCAGGGCGCGATCATCGCGGCGCTCGTCGCCTACGCGGGCTGGACGATCGCGATCCTGTGGGGAGCACGGTAATGGCCCTGCCCGTACGTCGTTTCGACGCGATCATCGTCGGCGCCGGAGGCTCCGGCATGCGCGCCTCGCTCGCGCTGGCCGAGGCCGGCCTGTCGGTCGCCGTGCTGTCCAAGGTCTTCCCGACGCGCTCGCACACCGTCGCGGCGCAGGGCGGCATCGGCGCCGCGCTCGGCAACATGAGCGAGGACAGCTGGCTCTGGCACATGTACGACACGATCAAGGGGTCGGACTGGCTGGGCGACCAGGACGCGATCGAGTACATGTGCAAGATGGCGCCGAAGGTCGTCTACGAGCTCGAGCACTTCGGCATGCCGTTCGACCGCAATGCGGACGGCACGATCTACCAGCGGCCGTTCGGCGGGCACATGGCGAACTTCGGCGAAAAGCCGGTGCAGCGCGCCTGCGCCGCGGCCGACCGCACCGGGCACGCGCTCGTCCACACGCTCTACCAGCGCAACGTCCGCGCGCACACCCAGTTCTTCGTCGAGTGGATGGCGCTCGACCTGATCCGCGACGCCGACGGCGACGTGGTCGGGGTGGTCGCCTACGAGATGGAGACCGGCGAGGTGATGATCCTGCAGGCGAAGGCCACGATCTTCGCCACCGGCGGCGCGGGCCGGATCTTCGCGGCGTCGACCAACGCATTCATCAATACGGGCGACGGCCTCGGCATGACCGCCCGCGCGGACATCCCGCTGCAGGACATGGAGTTCTGGCAGTTCCACCCCACCGGCGTCGCCGGCGCCGGCGTGCTGATCACCGAGGGCGTGCGCGGGGAGGGCGGCATCCTGCTCAACAGCAACGGCGAGCGCTTCATGGAGCGTTACGCGCCGAACGCGAAGGACCTCGCCTCGCGCGACGTGGTCTCGCGATCGATGGACCAGGAGATCAAGGAGGGCCGCGGCTGCGGGCCGCACAAGGACCACGTGCTGCTGAAGCTCGATCACCTCGGACCGGAGGTGATCCTGAAGCGCCTGCCGTCGATCCGCGAGATCGCGCTCAAGTTCGCGAACGTCGATTGCATCAAGGAGCCGATCCCGGTCGTGCCGACGATCCACTACCAGATGGGCGGCATTCCCACCAACGTCCACGGCCAGGTGGTCGCGCCGAAGGGCGGCGACGACCGGGCGGTGGTCAACGGGTTCTACGCGGTGGGCGAGTGCGCCTGCGTCTCGGTGCACGGCGCGAACCGGCTCGGCACCAATTCGCTGCTGGACCTCGTCGTGTTCGGCCGCGCGGCAGGCGAGTTCATCGTCGAGCAGCGCCTCGACCGCCAGGCGCACAAGCCGCTGCCGAAGGATGCCGGGGACACCGCGCTCGCGCGCCTCGCCCGCATCGACGGCAACACGGGTGGCGAGGGCACGTCGGCGATCGCGGCGGACCTGCGCAACTCGATGCAGACCCACTGCGGCGTCTACCGCAACCAGGCGCTGCTGTCCGAGGGCGTGACCAAGGTGATGGAGATCGAGGCGCGGGCGCGGCGCGTCACGCTCAAGGACAAGAGCCGCACGTTCAACACGGCGCGCGTCGAGGCGCTCGAGCTCGACAACCTGGTCGAGACGGCGAAGGCGACGATCGTATCGGCCGAGGCGCGCCGCGAGTCGCGCGGCGCGCAGGCGCGCAGCGACTACCCGGAGCGCGACGACGCGAACTGGCTCAAGCACACGCTCTGGCACCGCGACGGCAATCGGCTCGGCTTCAAGTCCGTGAACATGAAGCCGCTGTCGGTCGACGCGTTCCCGCCCAAAGCCCGCACCTACTGACCCCGAGACCGCCACGATGAAGTTCCGCATCTACCGCTACGACCCCGAGCAGGACGCCCGGCCGACCACGCAGGACTACGACGTCGAGCTCGCGCCCACCGACCGGATGCTGCTCGACGCGCTGGTGCACCTCAAGTCGATCGACGAGACGCTCTCGTTCCGGCGCAGCTGCCGCGAAGGCGTGTGCGGGTCGGACGCGATGAACATCAACGGCAAGAACGGGCTCGCCTGCATCACCAACCTGCGCGAGCTTGACGGAGCCGGTGGTGCTGAAGCCGCTGCCCGGCCTGCCGGTGATCCGCGACCTGATCGTGGACATGAGCCAGTTCTTCAAGCAGTACCACTCGATCAAGCCGTACCTCGTCAACGACACGCCGCCGCCCGAGAAGGAGCGCCTGCAGTCGGCCGAGGACCGCGAGGAGCTGGACGGCCTCTACGAGTGCATCCTGTGCGCCTGCTGCTCGACGGCCTGCCCTTCGTTCTGGTGGAACCCGGACAAGTTCGTCGGACCGGCGGGCCTGCTGCAGGCCTACCGCTTCATCGCCGACAGCCGCGACCAGGCGGTGAACGAGCGGCTCGACAACCTCGAGGACCCGTACCGGCTGTTCCGCTGCTACTCGATCATGAACTGCGTCGACGTCTGCCCGAAGGGCCTCAACCCGACGCGCGCGATCGGCAAGATCAAGGACCTGCTGGTCAAGCGGGCCGTCTAGCGCTGCCTCCACGCGCCGCGAGCATCGGGAAGCGATGATCGACCCCGTCCGCCTCTCGCGCCTGCGCTGGCGCTGCCGCCGGGGCATGCTCGAGAACGACCTCGTCCTGACCCGCTTCCTCGACGCGCGCGGCGCGGCGATCGGCGAGGACGAGCTCGCGATGCTCGACGTCCTGCTCGACCTCCCGGATCAGGAGCTGTGGGACCTGATCGCCGGGCGCGTCGAGCCGCCCTCCGGGGTCGCGCCCCTCGTCGCCGTGCTGCGCCGGCACTGACGCGGCGAAACGACACCAAGACAGCAAGCACCAAGCGCCCAGCCGTACGTCACCCACCCCACGGAGAACAACGATGACCGACCGCACCGCCACGCTGAACTTTTCCGACGGCTCGCCCTCCGTGAGCTTCCCGGTGCTCTCGGGCACGGTCGGCCCCGACGTCATCGACATCCGGACGCTCTACGGCAAGACCGGCAAGTTCACCTACGACCCGGGCTTCCTGTCGACGGCGTCGTGCTCGTCGGCGATCACCTTCATCGACGGCGACAAGGGCGAGCTCCTGTACCGCGGCTACCCGATCGAGCAACTCGCGACGCGCTGCGACTTCCTCGAGGTCTGCCACCTGCTGCTCTACGGCGAGCTCCCGAACGCGACCGAGAAGGCGACGTTCAACTCGCGTGTGATCAAGCACACGATGGTCAACGAGCAGATGCAGTTCTTCCTGCGCGGCTTCCGTCGCGACGCCCACCCGATGGCCGTGCTGACGGGGCTGATCGGCGCGATGAGCGCGTTCTACCCGGACTCGATCAACCTGCACGACGCCCACCAGCGCGACATCTCGGCGATCCGGCTGATCGCCAAGATCCCGACGCTGGTCGCGATGGCCTACAAGTACTCGGTCGGCCAGCCGTTCGTCTACCCGCGCAACGAGCTCTCGTACGCGGCGAACTTCATGCGCATGATGTTCGCCACGCCCACCGAGGACTACAAGCAGAACGACGTGCTGGTGCGGGCGATGGACCGCATCTTCACCCTGCACGCCGACCACGAGCAGAACGCCTCGACCTCGACGGTGCGGCTGTGCGCGTCGTCGGGCACCAACCCGTTCGCGGCGATCGCCGCGGGTGTGGCCTGCCTGTGGGGCCCGGCGCACGGCGGCGCCAACGAGGCCTGCCTCAACATGCTCTACGACATCCAGAAGCAGGGCGGCGTGGCGAAGATCGGCGAGTTCATCGGCAAGGTCAAGGACAAGGACAGCAACGTCAAGCTGATGGGCTTCGGCCACCGCGTCTACAAGAACTACGACCCGCGCGCGAAGCTGATGCGCGAGACCTGCCACGAGGTGCTGACCGAGCTCGGCCTGCACGACGACCCGCTGTTCAAGCTCGCGATGGCGCTCGAGAAGATCGCGCGTCGAGGACGACTACTTCGTGAGCCGCAAGCTCTACCCGAACGTCGACTACTACTCGGGCATCGTGCAGAAGGCGATCGGCGTCCCGGTGTCGCTGTTCACCGCGGTCTTCGCGCTGGCGCGCACCGTCGGCTGGATCGCGCAGCTGAACGAGATGATCACCGACAAGGAATACAAGATCGGCCGGCCGCGGCAGCTGTTCGTCGGCGCGACGCGACGCAGCGTGCCGACCCTCGGCAAGCGCTGAGGCCGGACCGGCCGGGCGCGGCGGCGCCGCGTCCGGCGCACGATCGGAAGCATGGCGACGCCACCCCGGCGGGGGCGGCGGCGGGCAAGGAGAATCCGCATGGGCATCATGAAGGAGTTCCAGTCGACGTCGACGCTGTTCGGCGCCAACGCCCCGTTCATCGAGGAGCTCTACGAGCACTACCTCGCGAACCCGGCCAGCGTGCCGCCGGAGTGGCGCGAGTACTTCGACGAGCTGCGCGGCGACGCCGCCGACGTGGCGCACGCCCCGGTGATCGAGTCGTTCCGCGAGCTGGCGAGGAGCCGCCGTCTCGCCGGCGCGATGGTCGACTCGACCACGATGCACAAGCAGGTGCTCGTGCTGCAGATGATCGGCAAGTTCCGCACGCTCGGCATGTCCCAGGCCGACCTCGATCCGCTGCAGCGCGAGGCGCCACCCTACATCGCGGATCTCGACCTCAAGACCTACGGCTTCGCCGAGGCCGACCTCGACACCGAGTTCGACGTCGGCTCGCTCAAGGCCGGTGCGGCGCGGATGCGGCTGCGCGACATCATCACCGCGCTGAAGGACACCTACTGCCGCACGCTCGGCGCCGAGTACATGTACATCTCGGACACGCCGACCAAGCGCTTCGTCCAGTCGCGCCTCGAGCCGATCCGCTCGCGGCCGTCGTACGACGCGGCGCGCAAGCGCCAGATCCTCGAGCGGCTCACCGCCGCCGAGACGCTCGAGCGCTACCTGCACACGAAGTACGTCGGGCAGAAGCGCTTCTCCGGCGAGGGCGGCGACACGCTGACGCCGATGCTCGACCACCTGATCCAGATCGCCGGCGCCGCCGGCGTGCAGGAGACGGTGATCGGCATGGCGCACCGCGGCCGCCTCAACGTGCTGGTGAACACGTTCGGCAAGATGCCCGCGGACCTGTTCTCGGAGTTCGAGGGCAAGCACGCGCAGGAGCTGTCCGCCGGCGACGTCAAGTACCACCAGGGCTTCTCGTCGGACGTGATCACGCCCGGCGGGCCGATGCACATCACGCTCGCGTTCAACCCGTCGCACCTCGAGGCGGTGAACCCGGTGGTCGAGGGCAGCGTGCGGGCGCGCCAGCACCGCCGCGGCGACACGCGCGGCGACCAGGTGCTGCCGGTGCTGATCCACGGCGACGCCGCGGTGGCGGGGCAGGGCGTCGTCCAGGAAGTGCTGAACATGGCCCAGACCCGGGGCTATTACACCGGCGGCACGATCCACGTCGTCATCAACAACCAGATCGGCTTCACCACGTCCGACCCGCGCGACACCCGTGGCACGCTCTACTGCACCGACATCGCGAAGATGGTCGACGCGCCGATCCTGCACGTGAACGGCGACGACCCCGAGGTGTGCCTGCTCGCGGTCGAGATCGCGATGGAGTATCGGCAGCAGTTCCACAAGGACGTGTTCATCGACCTCGTCTGCTTCCGCCGGCAGGGCCACAACGAGGCCGACGAGCCGATGGTCACGCAGCCGCTGATGTACAAGAAGATCGCGGCGCATCCCGGCACGCGCAAGCTCTACGCCGAGCGCCTGGAGCGCGAGGGCGTGATCGCCGCGGGCGAGGCCGACGCGATGATCGCCGAGTACCGGGCGGCGATGGACAAGGGCCACCACACGAACAGGACGATCCTCTCCAACTACAAGCGGCCGTTCGCCACCGACTGGTCGGGGTTCCGCGGCCGGCACTGGACGGTGGGCTACGACTCCCGGGTGCCGATCGAGCGCCTGCGCGAGCTTGGTCGCAAGCTGTCGACGGTGCCCGACGGATTCAAGCTGCACGGCCGCGTCGAGAAGGTGATCGCGGACCGCCGTGCGATGGCCGAGGGGCGCCATGCCGCTCGACTGGGGCATGGGCGAGACGCTCGCCTACGCCACGCTGCTCGACGGCGGCATCGGCGTGCGTCTCACCGGCGAGGACGTCGGCCGCGGCACGTTCACGCACCGCCACGCCGTGCTGCACGACCAGAACCGCGAGAAGTGGGACGCGGGCACCTACGTGCCGCTCGCGAACCTGAAGCACGGCCAGCCATCGATCGAGGTGATCGACTCCGTGCTGACCGAGTACGGCACGCTCGGCTTCGAGTACGGCTACGCCACGTCGGACCCCTCGCGGCTCGTCGTGTGGGAGGCGCAGTTCGGCGACTTCGCCAACGTGGCGCAAGTCGTGATCGACCAGTTCATCGTCGCCGGCGAGGTGAAGTGGGGCCGCACCTGCGGGCTCGTGCTGCTGCTGCCGCACGGCTACGAGGGGCAGGGCCCGGAGCACTCCTCGGCGCGCCCGGAGCGCTTCCTGCAGCTGTCCGCCGAACACAACATCCAGGTCTGCGTGCCGACCACGCCGGCGCAGATCTACCACCTGCTGCGCCGGCAGATGGTGCGGCCGTACCGCAAGCCGCTGGTGGTGATGAGCCCGAAGAGCCTGCTGCGCCACAAGGAGGCGGTGTCCTCGCTCGAGGAGCTCGCCGACGGGAACCTTCCACAACGTGATCGGGGAGGTCGAGAAGATCGACGCGAAGAAGGTGCGCCGCGCGATCCTGTGCTCGGGCAAGGTCTACTACGAGCTCGCGGCCTACCGCCGCGAGCGCCGGATCGACGACGTCGCGATCATCCGCTTCGAGCAGCTCTATCCGTTCCCGCACGACGACTTCAAGGCGGCGATCGCTCCGTACCGGAACGTCAGGGAAGTGATCTGGTGCCAGGAGGAGCCGCAGAACCAGGGCGCCTGGTACCGCCTGCGCGCCTACTTCCGCGCCGACATGCCCGAGGGCGCGGTGCTCGCCTACGCCGGGCGGCCGGTGTCGGCGTCGCCGGCGGTCGGCTACATGTCGAAGCACGTCGCCCAGCAGAAGCAGCTGGTCGAGGACGCGTTCGGCGCGAACCTCGCGGACGGCGAGATGTACGTCCGCACCTGATCCACGGAAAGCGAAGAATCATGCGAGTCGAAGTGAAGGTGCCGCAGCTGCCCGAGTCCGTCGCCGAGGCGACGCTGGTCTCGTGGCACAAGCAGGCGGGCCAGGCCGTCAAGCGCGACGAGAACCTGATCGACATCGAGACCGACAAGGTCGTGCTCGAGCTCCCCGCGCCGGGCGACGGCGTGCTGGTCGAGGTCCTGAAGGGCAACGGGTCGACGGTCGCCTCGAACGAGGTGATCGCGATCCTCGACACGGAGGCGAAGGCCGACGCGGGCACTCCGGTGGCGGCAGCCCCGCCTTCGGTTGCGGCCGCGGCCACCGCCACCGCCACCGCGGCAAAGGCGGTCGCTTCAGGCGAGGGTGCGGTCGCGCTTCCGGCGGCCCGCAAGATGATGGCGGAGCGCGGGCTTGCCACGGACGACGTCGCAGGCACCGGCCGTGGCGGTCGCGTCACCAAGGGCGACGTGCTGGCCGCGGCCGAGGCGAAGGCCCAGGCCGCGCCGGTGCCCGCACCCGCGGCGCCTGCTGCCCCGACGCCGCGTGCGCCCGCCGTCGCCATGCCGGCGAGCCTCGGCAACCGCCCGGAGCAGCGGGTGCCGATGTCGCGCCTGCGCCAGCGCGTCGCCGAGCGCCTGGTCCAGTCGCAGTCGACCGCCGCGATCCTGACCACGTTCAACGAAGTCAACATGCAGCCGGTGATCGAGCTGCGCAACCGCTACAAGGACCGCTTCGAGAAGGAGCACGGCGTGAAGCTCGGCTTCATGGGCTTCTTCGTCAAGGCGGCGGTGCACGCGCTGAAGAAGTACCCGCTGGTCAACGCGTCGATCGACGGCAACGACATCGTCTACCACGGCTACTACGACGTCGGCATCGCGGTGGGGAGCCCGCGCGGCCTCGTCGTGCCGATCGTCCGCGACGCCGACCAGCTTTCGCTCGCCGAGATCGAGAAGGCGATCGCCGACTTCGGCAAGCGGGCGCAGGAAGGCAAGCTGACCGTCGAGGAGCTGACCGGAGGCACCTACACGATCAGCAACGGGGGAGTGTTCGGCTCGATGCTGTCGACGCCGATCATCAACCCGCCGCAGTCCGCGATCCTCGGCGTGCATGCGACCAAGGACCGGGCCGTCGTCGAGAACGGCCAGGTGGTCGTGCGCCCGATGAACTACCTCGCGCAGTCCTACGACCACCGCATCATCGACGGACGCGAGGCGGTGCTCTCGCTGGTCGCGATCAAGGAGGCGCTCGAGGACCCCGCGCGCCTGCTGCTGGATCTCTGAACCATGGCCGAGAGCTACGACGTCGTCGTCATCGGCGCCGGTCCCGGCGGCTACATCGCGGCGATCCGCGCCGCGCAGCTCGGCTTCAGGGTGGCGTGCATCGACGACTGGAAGCGCGCCGACGGCAGGCCCGCCCCGGGGGGCACGTGCACCAACGTCGGGTGCATCCCGTCCAAGGCGCTGCTGCAGTCCTCCGAGCACTACGAGCACGCCGGGCACGGCTTCGCGGCGCACGGCATCGACGTCAAGGGACTGTCGATCGACGTGCCGCGGATGATCGCGCGCAAGGAGAAGGTCGTCGCGCAGAACAACGACGGCATCCTGTTCCTGTTCAAGAAGAACAAGGTGGCGTTCCACCACGGCCGCGGCGCGTTCGCCGGCGGCAGTGCGAAGAGCGGCTGGCTGGTCAGCGTCGCGGGCGACGCGCCGGCGGAGCTGTCGGCGTCGCACGTCATCGTCGCCACGGGCTCGAAGCCGCGGCCGCTGCCGGGAGCGCCCTTCGACAACGCGCTCGTGCTGGACAACGCGGGCGCGCTCGCGCTCGGCGCGGTGCCGAAGCGGCTCGGGGTCGTCGGGGCCGGCGTGATCGGGCTCGAGATGGGCAGCGTGTGGCGCCGCCTCGGCGCCGAGGTCACGGTGCTGGAAGCGCTGCCGACGTTCCTCGGCGCGGCCGACCAGGCGGTGGCGAAGGAGGCCCACAAGCTGTTCACCAAGCAGGGCCTCGCGATTCACCTCGGCGTGTCGATCGAGTCGGTCGCGGCCGGCAAGAAGGACGTCAAGGTCGACTGGAAGGCCGCGGACGGAACGTCGCAGTCGGCGACCTTCGACCGGCTGGTCGTGTCGATCGGGCGCGTGCCCAACACCGACGGGCTCAACGCCTCGTCAGTGGGGCTCGCGGTCGACGAGCGCGGCTTCGTCGACCGTCGACGACACGTGCCGCACCAACCTGCCGCAGGTCTGGGCGGTCGGCGACGTGGTGCGCGGGCCGATGCTCGCCCACAAGGCGGAGGAGGAAGGCGTCGCGGTCGCGGAGCGCATCGCCGGGCAGCACGGGCACGTCGACTTCGATACGGTGCCGTGGGTGATCTACACGTCGCCCGAGATCGCCTGGGTCGGCCGGACCGAGCAGCAGCTCCTGGCGGCAGGCGTGGCCTATCGCTCCGGCACGTTCCCGTTCTCGGCCAACGGCCGCGCGCGGGCACTCGGCGACACGAGCGGCTTCGTCAAGATCCTCGCCGACGCGAAGACCGACCGCATCCTCGGCATGCACGTCATCGGACCGTTCGCGTCCGAACTGATCGCGGAGGGCGTGGTGGCGATGGAGTTCGGCGCCTCGTCCGAAGACCTTGCCCGCATCTGCCACGCCCATCCGTCGCTCTCGGAGGCCACGAAGGAGGCGGCGCTCGCGGTCGACCGCCGCACGCTCAATCTCTGATGTCCCGGATCGGCGGCACGGGGGGCCCGCGGCCGGTGGTAACATCGCCCGCGTGGGGGAGATCGCCGCGGCAACCGGGGAATCCGTCGGCGCGCACCTTTCCCGGCTCCTGGCCGAGCGGGGAAGCGCGCCGGACGACGCGCAGCGGCGAGCGCTCGCCCGGCTCGAGCATCTCGCCACCGAGCTCCACGCCTTCCGCACCGCCCGGCAGTCGCGGCTGAAGCGCCTGATCGCGCCACCCGCGGTGCCTCGCGGCGTCTACCTCTGGGGAGGCGTCGGCCGGGGCAAGAGCCTGCTGATGGACGCGTTCTACGCGACGGTCCACCTGCGCCGCAAGACCCGGGTGCACTTCCACGCGTTCATGCGCGACGTGCACGAGGAGCTCGCCCGGCTTTCGCGCGAGACCGATCCGCTCGCGACCGTCGCGGAGCGCATCGCGAAGCGCCACCGGCTGGTCTGCTTCGACGAGTTCCACGTCTCCGACATCGCCGACGCGATGATCCTCGGGCGACTGCTGAAGGCGCTGTTCGCGCACGGCGTCGTCTTCGTGATGACCTCGAACTACCCGCCGGAGGGCCTGTATCCCAACGGCCTGCAGCGCCAGAACTTCCTGCCGACGATCGGCCTCATGCGCGAGTGGCTCGACGTGCTCGAGGTGGACGGCGGCACCGACTACCGGTTGCGGGCGCTCGAGCAGGCGCCCGTGTACCACGTTCCCGCGGACGCGGCGGCCGACGCGGCGCTCGCCCGCACTGTTCGACGCCGTGGCGAGCGGTCCGGACGAGGACCCGCGGCTCGCGATCGAGGGGCGCACGATCGTCGCCAGGCGGCGCGCCGGCGGCGCGGCCTGGTTCGACTTCGCCGCGCTCTGCGCCGGGCCCCGGTCGCAACGGGACTACCTCGAGCTCGCGCGGGAGTTCGCGGTGATCCTCGTGTCCGGCGTGCCCCGGATGGATGCCGGGATGGCGGACCAGGCGCGGCGATTCACCTGGCTCGTCGACATCCTGTACGATCACCGCGTGAAGCTCGTCCTGTCGGCCGCGGTCGCGGCCGAGTCGCTCTACGTCGAAGGCCCGAACGCGCAGGAATTCCCGCGCACCGTGAGCCGCCTGGTCGAAATGCGCTCGCACGACTACATGGCGCTCGCGCACGCGAGCGCGGCCTGACCGCCACACGGAAGTACAACGAAGCCCAAGCCCAAGGAGGATGACCGTGCACAAGTTCAAGGCCTACCGGACCTTCGAGGAGGACAAGGTCGTGTCGAGCCGCTTCGTCGAGCTCTCGCTCGACGATCTCGACGCCGGCGACGTCGTCGTGCGCACCAAGTACTCGACGATCAACTACAAGGACGCGCTGTCGCACAACGGCACCGGCCGCATCATGCGCAAGTACCCGACGGTCGCCGGCATCGACATGGCCGGCACCGTCGAGTCGTCGCAGGACCCGCGCTGGAAGCGCGGCGACAAGGTGGTCGTGCACGGCTACGACATGGGGGTCGCGCACGACGGCGGCTACAGCGAGCACGTGCGCGTGCCCGGCGACTGGGTCGTGCGCCGACCGGAGAGCATGACCGCGTTCGACGCGATGACGCTCGGCACCGCGGGCTATACCGCGGCGCTCGCGATCATGCTGATGGAGCAGAACGGGCTCAAGCCGGCGAACGGGCCGGTCGCGGTCACCGGCGCGACCGGCGGCGTGGGCTCGGTCGCGGTCGAGATCCTGGCGAAGAGCGGCTACCACGTCGTGGCGATCACCGGCAAGCCGGAGGAGAAGGCCTACCTGACCAGCCTCGGCGCGAAGGAGGTGCTCGACCGGCGCACGCATCGACCTCACGAAGATCCGGCCGCTCGACAAGGCGACCTGGGCGGGTGCGGTCGACAACCTCGGCGGCGATCTCCTCGCATGGCTGCTGTCGACGATGAAGGTGGGCGGCATGGTCGGCGCGGTGGGGCTTGCCGCCGACATGAAGCTCAACACCACCGTCGCGCCGTTCATCCTGCGCGGCGTCGGCCTGCTCGGCGCCGACAGCGCGAACACGCCGATGCCGCTGCGGCAGAAGGTGTGGAACAAGCTCGCGGTCGAATGGCGTCCCGACGTCGTGCACGACCAGGTGCGCACGATCGACTTCGACGAGCTGCCCACGCACTTCGACGCGTACCTCAAGGGCATGGTGCGCGGGCGGACCGTGGTCCGCATCGGTGCCGACACGCACCCCTAGCCGTCACGCCGGAAGGCGGCGGGACGACACTCGACGAATCGAGGCGGCAAGAACAAGGAGGAGGAGCGATGTCCACCACGTACAGGGAGTTCCACCGGCGCTCGCTCGCCGACCGCGACGCGTTCTGGCGCGAGCAGGCGGCGCTCATCGACTGGCAGACGCCGTTCGCGGCGGTGCTCGACTACGCGAAGCCGCCGTTCGCGCGATGGTTCGTCGGCGGCCGCACGAACCTGTGCCACAACGCGGTCGACCGGCACCTCGCGACGCGCGGCGACCAGACCGCGCTGCACTACCTGTCGACCGAGACCGGCGACGAGCGGCGCTACACGTACCGCGAGCTCCACGCCGAGGTGAACCGCTTCGCCGCGATCCTGCAGGCGCAGGGCGTCGGTCGCGGCGACCGCGTGCTGATCTACATGCCGATGATCGCCGAGGCCGCGTTCGCGATGCTCGCCTGCGCGCGCATCGGCGCGATCCACTCGGTGGTCTTCGGGGGCTTCGCCGCGGCGAGCCTCGCGACGCGCATCGACGACGCGACGCCGAAGGTGATGGTGACGTCCGACGCCGGCATGCGCGGCGGCAAGCCGGTGCCCTACAAGCACCTGGTGGACGAGGCGCTGCGCCTCGCCAAGAGCCCGCCCGCGAAGGTGGTGATCGTCGACCGCGGCCTCGACCGCGCGATGTCCCGCACCGCCGGGCGCGACCTCGACTACGCGGAACTGCGCAAGTCGCACATGGATGCCCGGGTGCCCTGCGCGTGGCTCGAGTCGTCGGAGCCCTCCTACATCCTCTACACCTCCGGCACGACCGGCAAGCCGAAGGGCGTGCAGCGCGACACCGGCGGCTACGCGGTCGCGCTCGCGTCGTCGATGCGGCACATCTTCTGCGTCGCGCCCGGCGAGACGATGTTCACCACCTCCGACATCGGCTGGGTGGTCGGGCACAGCTACATCATCTACGGCCCGCTGATCAACGGCTCGACGACGATCATGTACGAGGGCCTGCCGATCCGTCCCGACCCGTCGATCTGGTGGAAGATCGTCGCCGAGAACAAGGTGCGGACGATGTTCAGCTCGCCGACGGCGATCCGGGTGCTGAAGAAGCAGGACCCGGCCTGGATGAAGAAGCACGACATCGGCTCGCTCCAGTACCTGTTCCTCGCCGGCGAGCCGCTGGACGAGCCGACCGCGCGCTGGGCGAGCGACGCGCTCGGCGTCGCGATCGTCGACAACTACTGGCAGACCGAGACCGGCTGGCCGATCCTCTCGGCGCAGCTCGGGGTCGAGGAGACGCCGCGCAAGTTCGGCTCGCCGTCGTTCCCCGTGTTCGGCTACGACGTCAAGCTGCTGCACGAGGGGACGGCCGAGGAGGTGGGTCCGAACGAGAAGGGCGTGCTGACCATCGTGCCGCCGCTGCCTCCGGGATGCATGACGACGATCTGGGGCGACGACGAGCGCTTCGTCCGCACCTACTTCTCGACCTTCCGCGACAAGCAGGTCTATTCGACGTTCGACTGGGCGACCCGTGACGCCGACGGCTATTACTTCGTGCTCGGACGCACCGACGACGTGATCAACGTCGCCGGTCACCGGCTGGGCACGCGCGAGATCGAGGAGGCGGTGCAGGCGCACGCCGGCATCGCCGAGGTCGCCGTGGTCGGCGTGGCCGATCCGCTGAAAGGGCAGATCCCCGTCGCCTTCGCCGTGGTGAAGGACCCGTCGCGGCTCGGCACGCCGGAGGGCGTGGCGGCATTGCGCAAGGAGGTGATGGACACGGTCGACCGCGAGCTCGGCGCGATCGCGCGTCCCGGGCAGGTGCACTTCGTCTCGCTGCTGCCGAAGACGCGTTCCGGGAAGCTGCTGCGGCGGTCGATCCAGGCGCTTGCCGAGGGGCGCGACCCGGGCGACCTCACCACGATCGAGGACCCCGCCGCGCTCGAGCAGATCCGCAACGCGCTGGCGGGAGCGCCTTGAGACCCGGGTCGACGGCCCACTTGCGCACGCCGGCCCACGTCCCGATCGCGATCACCACCCGCGGCGACGGCGTCGAGAGCATCCACTGGGGCTCGGTCGCGGTCGCGGACCGCGGCGGGCACGTGCTCCACGCCGCGGGCGAACCCGAGCGCCATGGTGTTCACGCGCAGTGCGCTGAAGCCGCTGCAGGCACTGCCGTTCGTCGCGCGACGGGGGCCCGGCGCGATTCGGCTACGATCGCGCGCAGGTCGCGCTGCTCTGCGCGAGCCACTCCGGCGAGGCACGGCACGTCGAGGCGGTGCGCGACATGCTCGCGCGCGCCGGGAACCGGCCGGAGGACCTGCAGTGCGGCACTCACGCACCGGGCCACTACGAGGTGCAGGGGCGAGGTGCCGCCGCCACCGCCGTACACGCCGCTCGCGCACAATTGCTCCGGCAAGCACGCCGGCATGCTCGCGTGCTGCGCGCTCCATGGCTGGCCCAAGGGCGACTACCTCGACGCCGGGGCACCCGTTGCAGCGCGAGATTCGCACCGCGGTTGCGACCTTCAGCGGCATCGCCGAAGGCGATCTCCACGGCGGGCATCGACGGCTGTTCGGCGCCCAACTACGCGCTTCCGCTCGCGGCGCTGGCGCGGGCCTTTGCGCGCCTCGCCACCGCGGCGGCCGACGATGCGGACTTCGGCGCGGCGCCCGCGACGCTGCGGGACGCGATGGTGGCGTTCCCGGAGATGGTTTCCGGTACCGGGCGCCCGGACGCGGCGCTGATGGCCGCCGGGCGGGGTGACTGGGTGGCGAAGGTCGGCGCCGAGGGCGTGCAGGCCATCGGCATCGCGAGCCTCGGCATCGGCATCGCGGTCAAGGTGGCCGACGGCGCGAAGCGGGCACTGCTGCCCGTGGTCGTCGCGGTGCTGGACCAGCTCGGCCTGCTGGACGCCGCTCGTCGGGAGGCGCTGACGCCGTACGCCCGCCCGAACGTGCTCAATTACCGGGGGATCGTCACCGGCACGATCGAGCCGGTGGTCGAGCTTCGGGGGCGATGACGCCGCCGGGCGGAGACCCCGCGGCCGCGTGCCGCGTCGCCCGGGTCGGCGCATCGCGGCCCCCTGCGCCGGCGGGAAACCTTGCGATAATCGGGGTCGGACCTCATCTTCGATGAACTTCGGCGCCAAACGACGGTCTTTCGGTGCGAGCGTGCTCCGCCGGCCGTCGGCATTCCAACGGCCTGCCGCTGTCCGGAAGGAACATCCTCCCGGTCGGCGGCTCCACAACAACGCACGTCCAGGGACAGAAGAACCCGCTGATGGGTGATCGCGAGGTCGATCAGCAGCTGGTGGAGCGTGCGCAGCGTGGCGACAAACGTGCGTTCGAGCTGCTGGTGGCGAAATACCAGCGCAAGCTGGGGCGACTCCTGTCGCGGATGGTGCGCGACCCGGCGGAGGTCGAGGACGTGACGCAGGAAGCCTTCATCAAGGCCTACCGCGCGCTGCCGAGCTTCCGCGGGGATAGCGCCTTCTACACGTGGCTGTACCGCATCGCGATCAACACTGCCAAGAACTACCTGGTCGCCCTGGGGCGCCGAGCCCCGACGACGACCGAGTTCGACAACGAGGACGCCGAGAACTTCGAGGAAGCCGAGGGCCTGCGCGACTCCGCGACGCCGGAAAGCGAGCTGCACGGCAAGCAGATCGCCGCCACGGTGAACCGCGCGATGGAGGCGCTCCCGGAAGATTTGCGCACGGCGATAACTTTGCGCGAGATCGAGGGTCTGACGTACGAAGAGATCGCCGCCGTGATGAACTGCCCCATAGGTACCGTGCGGTCGCGGATCTTCCGTGCCCGCGATGCAATCGCCGCCGAGTTGCGGCCCCTGCTCGACACGGACGAGAACCGGAGATGGTGATGAACGAGGACCTTTCGCGGCTGATGGACGGGGACCTGGACGAGGCGGAGCTCGACCGCGTCGCCGGCGAGCTGCGACGACCGCAGGCGCTCGCCACCTGGGACTGCTATCACGCGATCGGGGACACGCTGCGCGGCTGCCCCTACGGTTCACCCGGGTTCGCGAGCCGTTTCTCGGCAGCGCTCGCCGCCGAGCCGACGGTGCTCGCGCCGCGACCGAAGCCCGGGACCGAGCGGCCGGTGGCGCGCTGGGCGGTGGCGGCGGCGGCGACGATCGCCGCGGTGGGCGTCGTCGGCTGGACCGCGTTCTCCCTCACCGATTCGCCCGGAACCGCGGTCGCCAAGGCCCGCGAGGCGGCCGCCGTCACCAGCGCGCAGGTGCGACCGCAACTGCTGCCGCAGGACTACGTGCTCGTGCACCAGGAATACTCGCCGGCGACCGCGCTGCAGGGCGTGCAGCCCTACCTCCGCGCGGTGTCCGTGCAGGGAAGCGACGCCCGACCGTGAGCATCGGCTTCGCCCCGGCGCCGCAGGGCGCCCCAGCGACGCCGGTACGGCGTCTCGCGCAGATCGCTGCCGTTTTCGTCGCGGTGGCGGTCGCGCCCGTTCACTCGGCCCGTGCCCAGGACGCCTCCACCTGGCTCGGCAAGGCCGCGAAGGCCGCGCGCGAGCTCACCTACGTCGGCACGATCGTCTACCAGCACGGTCCCCGCGTCGAGACCTCGCGTCTCACGCACCTCTACGAGAACGGCGCGGAGCACGAGAAGCTCGTCAACCTCGACGGGCCGGCCCGCGAGGTGATCCGCAGCCAGGGCGAGGTGCGTTGCTACTATCCCGACGCGAAGATCGTCCGCGTCGAGCCGCGCACGTTCCGCAACGTCTTTCCCTCGCTGTCGCCGCAGCAGCAGCAGGCGCTCGCCCAGTTCTACGAGTTCCGCGTCGGAGAGGTGGCACGCGTGGCCGGGCACGAGGCCCAGGCGATCGTCTTCGAGCCCCGCGACGGGCTCCGCTACGGTCACAAGTTCTGGGTGCACCGCGACACCGGGCTGCTGCTCAAGGCACGGCTCATCAACGAGAAGGGCGAGGTGGTCGAGCAGTTCGCGTTCACCGACATCGCGATCGGCGTGCGCGTCGAGCGCGACCACGTGAAGCCGAGCTGGGCCGGCACGCCGCCCGACTGGCAGCTCAGGGAAGGCACCGCCGGCGACGGCGTGGCGCAGGACACCGGCTGGGCGGTGACGCGCCTGCCGCCCGGGTTCGTCAAGATCACGGAGGGGTTCCGGACGCTGCGGGGCAAGCGCGATCCGGTCGCGCACCTCGTGTTCTCCGACGGGCTCGTCGCCGTATCGGTGTTCGTCGAGTCGATCACCGCGGTGCCCGGCCAGGCGCTCGGCACGATGCGCCAGGGCGGCCTCAACGTCTACAGCATGAAGGTCGACGACCATTTCGTCACCGTCCTCGGCGAGGCCCCCGCCGCGACGGTGCGCCAGATCGCTTTGTCCGTCGCGCGCCGCTAGGCGCACGACCTGTTTCCCCGGAGAAGAGAGACCATGACGACGTTTGCCCGCCGCATTGCCCTTTGCTGCGCTCCGCTCGCGCTGGCCGCCGCGCTCGCGGTCGGGTCGCCGCCCGCCGATGCGCAGGGGCGGGGCGCGATGCTCCCCGACTTCACCGAGCTCTACGAGAAGCAGGGCCCCGCGGTCGTGTCGATCGACGTGGTCCAGCGCACGCGCCGCAACCAGCGCACGCCCGAGCTGTCCGAGGACGATCCGTTCTACGAGTTCTTCCGCCGCTTCGGACCGGTTCCCCGCGGCGGCCCGCAGCGCGAGTTCGAGACGCAGAGCGCGGGTTCCGGCTTCATCGTCTCGGCGGACGGCTACATCGTCACCAACGCGCACGTCGTCGACGCGGCCGACGAGGTCAAGGTACGCCTGACCGACCGTCGCGAGTTCATTGCCAAGGTGGTCGGCGCCGACAAGCGCACCGACGTCGCGGTGATCAAGATCGACGCGAAGGACCTGCCGAAGGTCACGGTCGGCGACCCCGAGAAGCTCAAGGTCGGCGAGTGGGTGGTGGCGATCGGCAAGCCGTTCGGGCTCGAGAACACGATGACCGCCGGGATCGTGAGCGCCAAGGGCCGCGACCTGCCGCAGGAGAACCTCGTCCCGTTCATCCAGACCGACGTCGCGATCAATCCCGGCAACTCGGGCGGGCCGCTGTTCAACCTCAAGGGCGAGGTGGTCGGCATCAACTCGCTCATCTACTCCCGCTCCGGCGGCTACATGGGGCTCGCGTTCGCGATACCCATCGACGTCGCGATGAACACGGTGAGCCAGCTGCGCGACAAGGGTCGCGTCACGCGCGGTCGCATCGGCGTGCAGATCCAGGAGGTGACGAAGGAGTCCGCGGACTCGTTCGGCCTGAAGGCGGCATCCGGCGCACTGGTGAACTCGGTCGAGAAGGGCGGACCGGCGGAGAAGGCCGGCGTCGAACCGGGCGACATCATCCTCAAGGTCGACGGGCGCGAGGTGAGCAACAGCAACACGCTGCCGCGGATCATCACGCAGGTCCGGCCGGGCACCAAGGTCACGCTCACGGTCTGGCGTGCCGGCGCCCAGCGCGACATCGCGGTGACCGTCGCGGAGATGAAGGAGGAGGCGCCGACCGCGCAGCGGCGCAACGGGACCCCGCCGCCGAAGGAGAAGGCGAAGCCCAACCGCATGGGGCTCGTGCTCTCCGACCTGACGCCCGAGCAGCGCAAGGAAGCCGACGTCAAGGCCGGCGTGCTGGTCGAGGACATCCCCGGCGGCGTGCGCGGCAACGTGCAGCCCGGCGACGTCATCCTCTCGGTGAGCAGCCGCGGGGTCACGACCGAGGCGCGCACGGCGGTGCAGGTGAACGAGCTGCTCGCCAAGCTCGAAAAGGGCGAGTCGGTGACGCTGCGACTGAAGCGCGGCGACCAGACCTTCTTCTCGACGGTTCGCCTGCAGAACGGCGAGTAGCGGGAGACGTCGTCCCGGAGCCCGGCCCGTGCGCTTCACCCTGCTGTCGCGGTCGTACTGTCACCTCTGCGACGAGATGCTGGAGGCGCTGCGGCCGCTCGCGGCCGGTACGCCGGTCGACGTGATCGACGTCGATGCGCCCGAGCACGCCGCGCTCGAGGCGCGCTGGGGCGACGCCGTGCCCGTGCTGTTCGCGGGCGAGCCTGCCCCGGGCCACGAGCTCTGCCGCTACCGGCTCGACGCGGCGCGCGTGGCTGCTGCGCTGGCCGCCACGCTCGCCGGCCCGGACCCGATCCGCTAGAATTGCGTGTTTTGCATCGCCGCGCCGGGGGCCCGCGCCGCCGGCGCCGCCGCGCGTTGGCGCGGACACCCGTCCACCCGGACCGCATCCCGTGCGTCACATCCGCAACTTCTCGATCATCGCCCACATCGACCACGGCAAGTCGACGCTCGCCGATCGCTTCATCCAGCGTTGCGGCGGCCTGGCCGACCGCGAGATGAGCGAGCAGGTGCTCGACTCGATGGACCTCGAGCGCGAGCGCGGCATCACGATCAAGGCGCAGACCGCGGCGCTGTCCTACGAGGCCCGCGACGGCCAGGTGTACCGCCTGAACCTGATCGACACGCCCGGCCACGTCGACTTCGCCTACGAGGTCTCCCGCTCGCTGTCCGCCTGCGAGGGCGCGCTGCTCGTCGTCGACGCCTCGCAGGGCGTGGAGGCGCAGACGGTCGCGAACTGCTACACGGCGATCGAGCTCGGCGTCGAGGTCGTGCCGGTGCTGAACAAGATCGACCTGCCGTCGGCAGAGCCGTCGCGCGTGATGGAGGAGATCGAGGACATCGTGGGCATCCACGCGCACGATGCGATCCTGGCGAGCGCCAAGACCGGCGAGGGCATCGACGACATCCTCGAGGCCATCATCGCGCGCGTGCCGCCGCCGCAGGGCGATCCGCAGGCGCCGCTGCAGGCGCTGGTCATCGACGCGTGGTTCGACAACTACGTCGGCGTCGTGATGCTCGTGCGCGTCATGAACGGCACGCTGAAGCCGAAGGACAAGGTCCTGCTGATGGCGACCGGCGCGGTCCATCAGTGCGAACAGCTCGGTGTCTTCACGCCCAAGTCGGTCGCGCGGGAGCAGCTGTCGGCGGGCGAGGTGGGCTTCGTGATCTCCGGGGTGAAGGAGCTCGCCGAGGCCAAGGTGGGCGACACGATCACCCACGTGCAGCGGCCCGCGGCCGGCGCCCTGCCCGGATTCAAGGAAGTGAAGCCGCAGGTCTTCGCCGGGCTCTTTCCCGTCGAGTCGAACCAGTACGAGGCGCTGCGCGAGGCCCTCACCAAGCTCAAGCTCAACGATGCCTCGCTGCACTACGAGCCCGAGGTGTCGCAGGCGCTGGGCTTCGGCTTCCGCTGCGGCTTCCTCGGCCTGCTGCACATGGACATCGTGCAGGAGCGGCTCGAGCGCGAGTACGACATGGACCTGATCACGACGGCGCCTTCCGTCGTGTACCAGGTGCTGCAGCGCGACGGCACCGTCGTCGAGATCGACAACCCGTCGAAGCTGCCGGACCTCTCGCGCGTCGAGGAGATCCGCGAACCGGTGATCAACGTCACGATCCTCGTGCCGCAGGACTACGTCGGCCCGGTGCTGACGCTCTGCACCGAGAAGCGCGGCGTGCAGAAGGACATGCAATACCGCGGCCGGCAGGTGGTCATCCACTACGAGCTGCCGCTCGCGGAGGTCGTGATGGACTTCTTCGACCGGCTGAAGAGCGTGTCGCGCGGCTACGCGTCGATGGACTACGAGTTCCTCGAGTTCCGCGCCGCCGACGTGGTCAAGCTCGACATCCTGATCAACGGCGAGCGCGTCGACGCGCTGTCGGTGATGGTGCACCGCTCCGTCTCGCAGTACCGCGGTCGCGAGGTCGTCCACAAGATGCGCGGCCTGATCCCGCGGCAGATGTTCGACGTCGCGATCCAGGCGGCGATCGGCGCGCAGATCATCGCCCGCGAGTCGGTGAAGGCGATGCGCAAGGACGTGCTCGCCAAGTGCTACGGCGGCGACATCACCCGCAAGCGCAAGCTGCTCGAGAAGCAGAAGGCGGGCAAGAAGCGCATGAAGTCGGTGGGCAGCGTCGAGATCCCGCAGGAAGCGTTCCTCGCCATCCTGCAGGTGGGCGAGAAGTGATGATCGCCGTGCCGACGCCGGGGTGGGTACGTTCCGCCACGCGCATGGGACAATCCGGCCCGCGTCCGAACCTCCGGGCCCGCGCCATCGCCGGGGTCCCTGCCCGATGAACTTCGCGCTGATCCTGTTTCTCCTCACCGTCGCGACCGGCGTCGTCTGGCTCGCCGACCGCGTGCACTTCGCGAAGCGCCGTCCCGCCGGCGAGCCCGAGCCGTGGTGGATCGAGTACCCGAAGAGCTTCTTTCCGGTCCTGCTCGTCGTGTTCCTGCTGCGCTCGTTCCTCGCCGAGCCGTTCCGGATCCCCTCGTCGTCGATGCGTCCCACGCTGGTCGTCGGCGACTACATCCTGGTCAACAAGTACACCTACGGGATCCGGCTGCCGATCGTCGAGCGCAAGATCCTGCCGGTCGGCGATCCGCAGCGCGGGGACGTCGTCGTGTTCCGCTATCCCGTGAATCCGTCGCAGGACTTCATCAAGCGCGTGGTCGGCGTCGGCGGCGACGTGGTCGAGTACCGCGACAAGGTGCTCACCGTGAACGGCGTGGTGCTGCCGCAGCAGGCGGACGGCTCCTACAGCTACCTCGAGGGACTGCGCTTCGAGACGACGGAGCGGCGGATCGAGGAAGGACGAGGGCGGCGCGCCGCGCCAGTACTCGATCGCCGTCAATCCGCAGGCGCCGACCGTCCAGCCGGGCGGCGTGCGGCCGTTCCCCGGTCGCGAGAATTGCGAATACAATGAACGAGGTTTCCGCTGCAAGGTCCCGTCCGGACACTATTTCATGATGGGCGACAACCGGGACGCGAGCGACGACAGTCGCTACTGGGGCTTCGTGCCGGACGACCACATCCGCGGTCGCGCCTTCTTCATCTGGTTCAACTGGGACGACATCGCGGGCCTGACGTTCGATCGCGTCGGCAGCAGCATCCGCTGAGGGAGAGCGAGATGGACATCGGTGCACGGGCGGGAGCGGCCGGCGGACCGCCGGGTCGGCAGCACGGCCTCACCATCCTGGGGTTCCTGCTGGTCGCGGCCGTGGTGGTGATCTTCGCGATGGTCGGCTTCCGCGTGATCCCGTCCTACATCGAGTACCAGTCCGTCAGGAAGGCCCTCGACGACACGATGCGCGGGGGTTCCGCCGATCCGAACAACCCGGCCGCGTTCCGCGCCGAACTCGCCCGGCGCCTGCAGACCAGCTACGTCGAGGACGTCAAGGCGTCCGACGTGATCCTGCAGCGCAGGGGCACGCAGGTCACGGCAGAGCTGGCGTGGGAGCGCCGCCTGCACATGTTCGGCAACATGTACATCCTGCTCGAGTTCGAGGCGACGTCGGCCCGGTGACGCCCCCGGATGGCCGATGACCTCGCACGGCGGCTCGGCCACGCGTTCCGCCGGCCGGAACTCCTCGACCAGGCATTGACCCACCGCAGCCACGGCGCCCGTCACAACGAGCGGCTCGAGTTCGTCGGCGATGCGGTGCTGAACTGCGTCGTCGCGCGCGCGCTGTTCGAGCGCTTCCCCGACCTGCCCGAAGGCGACCTGTCGCGCGTGCGCGCGAGTCTCGTCAACCGCGACACGCTCGCCGACGTCGCGCGGCGGCTCGCGTTGTCCGGCGCGATCCGCCTCGGCGAAGGCGAGCTGAAGAGCGGTGGCGCCGAGCGGCCCTCGATGCTCGCGGATGCGCTCGAGGCCATCTACGGCGCCGTGTTCCTCGACGGCGGGTTCGAGGCCGCGCGCAGGGTCATCGACCGCACGTTCGCCGAGGTGCTCGGCAACGCCGACCCGTCGGCGCTGGGCAAGGACCCGAAGACGCGCCTGCAGGAGTGGCTGCAGGGCCGGCGGCTGCCCGTGCCCGCCTATCGCATCGTGACGGTCGAAGGCGACGCGCACGCGCAGACCTTCACCGCCGAGTGCGCCATCGCCTCGCTCGCGATCGCGACGCTGGGGCAGGGGACGAGCCGGCGAGTGGCCGAGCAGGCCGCCGCCGAGGCGGCGTGGCGCGCCGTGACCGCAAACTCCACCCGGGCATGAGCGCCACGAGCCCCGCCGCCCACCGCTGCGGCCACGTGGCGATCGTGGGCCGCCCGAGCGTCGGCAAGTCGACGCTCGTCAACCGGCTCGTCGGGCAGAAGCTGACGATCACTTCGAGCAAGCCGCAGACGACGCGCTACCGGATCGTCGGCATCCTCACCGAGCCCGGCCGGCAGTTCGTGTTCGTCGACACGCCGGGCTTCCAGACGCTGCACCGCTCGCGCCTCAACGAGCGCATGAACCGCACGGTCGTCGACAGCCTCGCGGGCGTCGACGTCGCCGTGCTGGTGGTGGACGGCGGGCGATTGACCCAGGTCGGACCGCAACGTCGCGGCGCTGCTGCCGGTCGGCCTGCCGGTCGTCGTCGCGGTGAACAAGGTCGACACGCTGGCCGACAAGAAGGCGCTGCTGCCGGTGATGGCGGAGCTCGCGTCGCTGCGCGAGTTCGCGGCGATCGTGCCCGTGTCGGCCGAGAAGGGCACGCAGGTGGACGCCCTCAAGGAGGAGGTCGGCAAGCTCCTCCCCGAGGCGCCGGCGATGTACGGCGCGGACGAGCTGACCGATCGGGACGAGCGCTTCCTCGCGGCGGAGTTCATCCGCGAGAAGATCTTCCGGCTGCTGGGCGACGAGGTGCCCTACGCGACCGCCGTCGGGATCGACCGCTTCGAGCACGACGGCCCGGTGCGCCGCATCTTCGCCAGCGTCTACGTCGACAAGGCGTCGCAGCGCGCGATCCTGCTCGGCGCGGGCGGCGAGCGCATGAAGTCGATCGGCGCTGCGGCGCGGCGCGACCTCGAGACGCTGTTCGGGGGGCCGGTGTACCTCGAGATCTGGGTACGCGTGAAGAAGGGCTGGGCGGACGACGAGGCCGCGCTCCGGCGGCTCGGGCTGTAGCCCGCGATGGCGACGCGCGCGCTGCCGGAACGTCGCGACGACCAGCCCGCGTTCGTCCTGCACGCCTACCCGTACAAGGAAACGAGCCTGATCGTCGAGGCATTCACGCGCGACCACGGGCGCGTCGGGCTCGTCGCCCGCGGCGCGAAGCGACCGCGCTCGGAATTGCGCGGCCTGCTGCAGGCGTTCCAGCCGATCACGGTCTCGTACGCGGGTGCCGGCGAACTGAAGACGCTGGTCAAGGCCGAGTGGCGCGGTGGCGTGCCGCTGCCGTCGGGGCACGCGCTCCTCTCCGGCTTCTACGTGAACGAACTGCTGCTGAAGCTCCTGCCGCGCGAGGACCCCCACCCCGGACTCTGGGACGACTACGAGGCCGCGCTGCGCACGCTCGCCGTCGCCGCGGCGCCGGTCGGGCAGGCAGCCGTGCTGCGGCACTTCGAGGTCGGGCTGCTCGCCGCGCTGGGCTACGCGTTGCCGCTGACGCGCGAGGCAGGGGGCGGCGCGGCCATCGATCCGGACGCGCGGTACCATTACGCGTTCGACCAGGGCGCGCGGCCGTGCGCCGCCGAACCGGGCGCGCGATGGCCCGTGGTGCGTGGCGCGACGCTCCTCGCGCTCGCCGAGTCCCGCTATCCCGACGCCGAAACCGCGGCCGAGGCCAAGCGCCTGATGCGCGACGTCCTCGACCATTACCTCGACTCCCGACGCATCGAGAGCCGGCGCATCGTCGCCGACCTGCAGGCCCTCGACGGCGAACGCTGAAGGAACGATCGATGGAACATCCCCCCACGCTCGCTCCACTCGCTGCCCCCGAGGGGGCTGGTCAGTGGCTTGGGATAGCCCGGCGCCACTGACATGATCGAGCTGGGCGTGAACATCGACCACGTGGCGACGCTGCGTCAGGCGCGCCGCACCTGGGAGCCCGACCCGGTGTGGGCGGCCGTCGAGGCGCACCTGGGCGGCGCCGACGGCATCACCGTGCATCTGCGCGAGGACCGCCGGCACATCCAGGACGAGGACGTGCGACGGCTGCGCGAGCTCACGCACATCAAGCTGAACCTGGAGATGGCGGGCACCGAGGAAATGGTCGGCATCGCCTGCCGGCTGAAGCCGGAGATGGCGATGCTCGTGCCCGAGGGGCGGCACGAGATCACCACCGAGGGCGGCCTCGACGTCGCCGGGCAGGAAGCGAGCCTGCAAGGGCGTCGTCGCGCGCCTCGCCGACGCCGGCATCGTCACCAGCGTGTTCATCGACGCCGAGGAGCGCCAGGTGGAAGCCTCGGCGCGCATCGGCGCGCGTGTCTGCGAGATCCACACCGGACCCTATGCGCACGCGTTCCACGCGCGCGGCCGCGATGCGGAGAGTGCCGCGGTCGTCGCCGAGCTGCAGAAGATCCGCCAGGCGGGCGCAATGATCCGCAGCCTGGGCATGCGCTTCAACGCCGGCCACGCGCTCAACTACTTCAACGTGCAGCCGGTGGCCGCGCTCCCCGGCGTGCGCGAGCTCCACATCGGCCACGCGATCGTGTCGCGCGCCGTGTTCCTCGGCCTGCGCGAGGCCGTGCGCGAGATGAAGCGGCTGATCCGCGAGGCGGCG
>CAVPJE010000003.1:0-62700 GCA_963705175.1 uncultured beta proteobacterium
CAGGCGTCCCACAGGAGCTGCGCCTGACGCACGAACTCGCTCGTCTCGTCCGCCCCCACGGCGACGACGATCGGCGCGTCGGTCGCGGGTCGGGCGAGGATCGGCGACTGGCGCGCGGCTTCCGCATCGTCGAGCCTGAAGTCGACGTTGAACGAGAACAGCATGAGCGGGCGCAGGTCGTGCACGCCCGACAACGACACCGCGCCGGCGACCGGATGACGCGCAACCCCCCAGGCGCTGGCGGGCGTGGCGAGCAGCATCGCGGCGAGGTGCCCGCCCGCCGAGTGCCCGCTGACGACGATCCGGCTCGCGTTGGCGCCATGCCGAGCGCCCTCGCGCACGATCCAGCCGACCGCGCGACGGCATTCCTCGACGATCGTCGCGATCGACACCGCGGGACAGAGGTCGTAGTTGATCGCCGCAACCGCGTAGCCCGCATGCACGAACGGCGTGGCGACGAACAGGAAGTCGGCCTTGTCGAGCGCGCGCCAATAGCCGCCGTGGACGAACACCAGCGTGCCGCGCGACGGCGTCGCCGGCACGAACAGGTCGAGCGTCTCCTTCGGGCCGTCGCCGTAGCGCAGGTCCTGCACGGGCTGCAGCGCATCGCGCGCGGCCGCGGACAGCTCCGCGTAGCGGACGAACCACCTGGCATGGTCGGGGACCGCCGCGCGATTGTTGTAGCCGCGCTCGACGAATTCGGGGGTGTAGACGGGCACCGTCATGGCGCGGGGGGATCGACGACGATCGACAATGGCGACAGGCCGTCGACGTGCCCGTCGAGGCGATCGCCGGGCACCACCGCTGCCACGCCCGACGGCGTGCCCGTGAACACCAGGTCGCCGGGCAGGAGCTCGTAGTACTGCGACAGGAACGCGAGCGTGTGCGGCACGTCCCAGATCATCTCGGACAGGTCGCCCTGCTGCCGGACCGTGCCGTTCACCGCGAGCCGGATCGCGCCGCGCGCGGGATGCCCGATCTTCGCGGCCGGGTGGATGGGCGCGATCGGCGCGGCCTGCGCGAACGACTTGCCGAGGTCCCACGGCCGCTTCTTCTCGCGCATGTCGTTCTGCAGATCGCGGCGCGTCATGTCGAGACCGACCGCGTAGCCGAAGACGACGTCGAGCGCGTGGCGCGCGTCGAGGCGCGCGCCTGCCTTGCCGATCGCGACCACCAGCTCGATCTCGTGGTGGAGGTTCTGCGTGCCGAGCGGGTAGCGCATGTGCCCGATCGCGGGCGGCACCACCGGCACGACGGCATCCGCCGCCTTGGTGAAGAAGAACGGCGGCTCCTTCGCGGCGTCGCCGCCCATCTCCTTCGCGTGCTCGGCGTAGTTGCGTCCCACGCAGTAGATGTGCCGGACCGGGAACAGCTCGTCGCGGCCGGCGACGGGCACGGTGGGCAGCGACCAGGCGGGAACGGCGTAGTGGAGGATCATGTCGCGGACCGGTGGCTCACTCGGCGTCGGGTTGGCGCGCGGGCGCGGCGTCCGCGAACGCCGGCAGCGCGGCGCACGCGGCGTCGATGCGCACGATCGCGGGATAGGGCGAGAGGTCGACGTGGAAGCGCCTGGCGTTCGCGACCTGCGGGACGAGGCAGACGTCGGCAAGCGTGGGCGACCGCCCGTGGCAGAAGGGTCCGGTCCGCGGGTCGCCGGCGAGGCGCTTCTCCAGCGCCTCGAACCCGAGGTCGATCCAGTACCTGTACCAGCCCGTGCGCTGCTCCGCCGTCACGCCGAGGGTGTTCGAGAGGTAGTTCAGCACGCGCAGGTTGTTGAGCGGGTGGATGTCGCAGGCGATCGCGAGCGCGATCGAGCGCACGCGCGCCCGCTCGTCCGGGTCGGCGGGCAGGAGCGGCGGCACCGGGTGGGTCTCGTCGAGCCAGTCGATGATCGCGAGCGACTGCGACAGCACGAGGCCGTCGTCGGTGATCAGCGCCGGCACCAGTCCCTGCGGGTTGACCGACAGGTAGTCGCCCGCGAGCTGCTCGCCTTTCGCGAGGTGCACGAACACCCGCTCGGGTGCGAGGCCCTTGAGGTTCAGCGCGATGCGGACGCGGTACGCGGCCGACGAGCGGAAATAGTCGTAGAGCTTCAATGCGGGGCCCCCTTGCACGGCGTCGACGAGCGCCGCGCCGTCGATCAGAACGCCGATATGCCCGTTTGCGCGCGCCCGAGGATCAGCGCGTGGATGTCGTGCGTTCCCTCGTACGTGTTGACCGTCTCCAGGTTCACCAGGTGGCGGATCACGTGGAATTCGTCGACGATGCCGTTGCCGCCGTGCATGTCGCGCGCCATGCGGGCGATCTCCAGCGCCTTGCCGCACGAGTTGCGCTTCATGATCGAGGTGATCTCGGGCGCCGCCTTGCCATCGTCCTTGAGGCGGCCGAGCCGCAGGCAGCCCTGCAGCCCGAGCGTGATCTCGGTCTGCATGTCGGCGAGCTTCTTCTGGATCAGCTGGTTCGCCGCGAGCGGCCGCCCGAACTGCTTGCGGTCGAGCACGTACTGGCGCGCCGCGTGCCAGCAGAATTCCGCGGCGCCGAGCGCACCCCAGGCAATGCCGTAGCGGGCGCTGTTCAGGCAGCCCATCGGGCCCTTCAGTCCCTTCACGTTCGGCAGCAGGTTCTCGGCAGGCACGAACACGTCGTCCATCACGATCTCGCCCGTGATCGACGCACGCAGGCTGAACTTGCCCTCGATCTCCGGCGCGGACAGGCCCTGCATGCCCTTCTCGAGGACGAAGCCGCGCACCGTGCCCTCGTCGTCCTTCGCCCAGACGACGAACACGTCGGCGATCGGCGAGTTGGAGATCCACATCTTGCTGCCGGAGAGCCGGTAGCCGCCTGCCGCAGCGCGAGCGCGCGTCACCATCGAACCCGGGTCCGAGCCGTGGTCGGGCTCGGTCAGTCCGAAGCAGCCGATCCACTCCCCGGTGGCGAGCTTCGGCAGGTACTTGCGGCGCTGCGCCTCCGAGCCGTAGCTCATGATCGGGAACATCACGAGCGAGCTCTGCACGCTCATCATCGAGCGGTAGCCCGAGTCGACGCGCTCGACCTCGCGCGCAATCAACCCGTAGCAGACGTAGTTGAGGTCGGCGCCGCCGTACTCGGACGGAATCGTCGGGCCCAGCAAGCCCGAGCGCGCCCATCTCGCGGAACACCGCCGGGTCGCACTGCTCGTGCCGGAAGGCGTCCTTGATGCGCGGCAGCAGCCGCTCCTGCGCATAGCGGCGCGCGGTGTCGCGCACCATGCGCTCCTCCTCGGTCAGCTGCTCCTCGAGGAGCAGCGGGTCGTCCCATCGGAACGCCGGCTTCGTCGGGGCCGGCACAGGGTCGGGGGCGTTCATCGGGGGAGGCTCCGGGGGACGTGCATCGGACGCGGCGCGAAGGACCAGGATGCAAATTATCCGGCAGCGCCGCGCGAAAAGTCCAACGACGCCTCGAGGATCACCGCGGCGCGTCGATCAGGAACGCCTCGAAGCGACGGCGCAGATCCGCATCGATCGGCGCAGGACGCCCGGACGCGAGGTCGGTGTGCACGACCACCGTGCGGACGTCGAGCCGCGGCTCGCCTGCGCAGGCGAGCGCGTAGTGGAGATGCAGCGACGCCTCGCCGATCCGCGCCACGCCGACCGCGATGTCGAGTTCGTCGCCGAGCCGCGATGGCGCGCGGAAGTCGCACTCCAGGCGGACGATCGGGAAACCTTCCCGGCGTTCCCCGATCAACTCGCGGAAGGGCAGGCCGACCGCCTCGCGGAACCAGTCCTCCTTCGCCTCGTGCACGATCTCGAAGAAGCGCGGGTAGAAGACGATCCCCGCGGGATCGCAGTGGGAGAAGCGCACGATGTGCTTCGTGTGCCAGGCGCTCATCGGAGCGGTTCCTTTCGACGGGGCGCACCCACTCGCGTCCAGGGATGCGGGCGTCGCATCGCGCAGGGGGGACGAGCCGGGCTCCCCGCGCGCGTCGGGCGGGAGGCCGCCCCCGGTGCCGCCGGCCAGTATAGGCAGGGATGCCGCCGGACTCGCTACCGCACCGCCGACGCCCCGTCCATCGGTCAATAGAACCAAAGGCTTAGAGCGAGCGTCGCATCGCGGGTGACGTTCCGACGGGGTCAGGATGCCTGCGTCGGCGCCCGCCGGGCGCCCGTCACAAGGGGATGAAGATGCGACCCTGCACCCGCACCGGACGGCCGCCGTCCGGCTTCACGCTGGTCGAGCTCGCCGTCTCGTTGGCGATTGCCGCGGCCCTGATGGGCCTCGCGTTGCCATCATTCGCACGCCTGGTCGCCGAGCATCGACTCGGCAACGAGGCCCGCCGGCTCTCGGACGCGATCTTCCACGCCCGCAGCGAAGCCCTGAAGCGCAACGGGCCGGTGGTGATCTGCGCGTCGGTCCCGGCCGATCCGTGCGGCCCGACGCGCCTGTGGCACGAGGGATGGCTGATGTTCGCGGACGGCGACGCCAATGGCACACCCGACCCCGGCGAGCCTTCCATCGGCCACGACGGCCCGGCCGCATCCGGCGTGACGATGACCGGCAACCGCCCGGTCGCACACTACCTCCGTTTCGACTGGACCGGTCATGCCCGCACGGTCTCGGGTGCGCTGCAGATGGGCACGCTGGAGGTCTGCCGTCCAGGTCTTGTCGGCTACCATGTGGTGTTGGCCAATTCGGGGCGCACCCGCATCGAACGCATGCGGGGAACCTGCCCCTGACCACCCGCGGCCCGCGCCGGTTTTCGCCGCATCGAACGGCGCCTTTCCGGGCCTGCCGCCGCTTGTTCCTGCCGGCCGCCCTTCGATCGGCTTTCGATTGTTGCCCAGGGGGTGGTTCCGTAGCATGCGTTGCGTGAACGAGGAGAATTCCATGCAGCGCGCGCGTCGGTTGCCCACCGGATCGCGAAGCCGAGCCGCCGGCTTCACGTTGATCGAGTTGATGATCGTCGTGGCCATCATCGGCATCCTCGCCGCCGCGGCCTATCCGCTCTACACCGAGTACGTGCAGCGTTCCCGGATCACCGAGGCCACCGCCGACGCTGAACGACATGCGGGTGCGCATGGAGCAGTACTTCCAGGACAACCGCACCTACGCGAACGCCGGGGCGTGCGGCGTTGCCGATCCACCGTTCAACGCGGCCGAATCGAGCTTCCAGGTCGTCTGCGGCGGCGCCAACGCGAACGGCTACACGCTGAACGCCAACGGCAACGGCGCCAAGGGCATGGGCTCCTTCCAGTATCGCCTGCTGGTCAACGCCGGCGGCGTCACGCGCTCGACGGTCGGCGTACCCGGCCACCTGGGCGCTGCCGGCACCGAACACCTGCTGGGCGGTGCGCAAGAGCGGCAAGTGCTCCTGACGATGCGCCAGCGGGGCTTCACGCTGATCGAGCTCATGGTCGGGCTCGCGATCCTCGCGATCCTCGCGTTGCTGGCCGCGCCGACGCTCTCCGGGTTCATCGGCAACACGCGCATCCGCAGCACGCGCCGACTCGATCGCCCACGGCATCCGCCAGGCCAGCGTCGAGGCGATCAAGCGCAACGGCTGCGTCGAGTTCGTGCTCGTCGCCGGCAGCGGCTGGGAGCTGCGCTCGCTCGACGACTGCGTCGCCCCGACGACATCGACCGTCCTGCACCAGGAACCCGACACCGAGGCCGCCGGGCAGGTGGTCATCGTGCGCGCAGCCGGCCGGCGCGACCAAGCTCACCTACTCGCCGCTCGGCCAGTTCCGCGCGCCGAACCCCTTCGGCGGCAGCAATCCGATCCGGTGGGTCAACCTGACCAACGGGGCGATCGCGAGCCCGCACCCGCTGCGCGTGCTCGCCGACCCGGCGCTCGGCGTCGGCGTGCGCGTGTGCGATCCCAAGTTCGCCCTGCCCGATCCCATCGGCTGCCCGTGATGAGCCCGTCGCACGCCGCCCTTTCCGTCAACGCGGGCCGCCGCACGCAGCGGGGCGGCTTCCTGCTCGAAGCCCTGGTCGGCATCCTGATCTTCACGCTGGGCGTGCTGGGCCTGCTCGCGCTGCAGGGTCGCGCCATCGGCTACTCGAGCGACGCCCAGTACCGCGGCGAGGCCGCCTACCTCGCCAACGCCTACCTCGCGAAGATGTGGGCCGATCAGCCCACCGCCCTCCCCACGCGCTACGTCGCGTCGGGCCAGACCGAGTACGACGCGTTCCAGCAGGCGGTGTTCCGGCTGCCCGGCGCCGACGCGATCGCCAACAACCCGACGGTGACGCTCGTCCAGCCGCCGCCGAACGGACAGATCGCCGATGCGGGCGGCGGCATCTCGCTCACTTCGACGAGCTCGCTGGTGACGATCGTCATCCAGTGGCGCCAACCCTCGGCCGAGGGTGGCGTGCCGCAAGTCCACAACTACACGATGACCTCGATCCTCGGCCTCAACTGACGCCATGCGCCCGCGCCCCATTCGCCCCAACGCCCGCACGTCGCGCCGACACGCCGGTTTCGGTCTGGTCGAGATCCTGGTCGGCGTCGTGATCGGCATGCTCGCGCTGCTCGTCATCTACCAGGCGCTCGCGCTTTCCGAGGGCTACAAGCGCACCACCACCGCCGGCGGCGACGCCCAGTCCGCAGGGATGATCTCGACGTTCATCCTCGGGCAGGACGTCGGCAATGCCGGCAACGGCATTGCCGCCACCGCCCAGGAACTCGCGAGCTGCCCGAGCACGGGCAATTTCGCGACCACCTGGCGGCCGATCCCGGTGCTGATCCGCGACGGCGGCAACGACTTCACCTCGGATTCGTTCGACGTCTTCTACAGCGTCAACCCGCGCCTCGTCACGCAGCTCGAGATCCTGACCACCTTCAACCCCGGCGGCACGATCAACCTGCAGAGCCCGCTCGGCTTCGAGGTCGGCAACATGTTCGTCATGTCCGACATCGCGGCGGGGGCCTGCGAGATGGGCACCGTCGCCGCGATGGTGGGTCCCGAACGCCGGGACCGGCGTCGTCAACATCACGCCCAGCCCGATGGTGACCACGTTTCCACAGGGCGCGACGTGGGTGGTGAACCTCGGCCCGGCCAACCAGGTGCGCAAGGTCCGCTACGACGTCCTGGCCGGCGTGATCCGCAGCCGGGACCTGATCAACGGTGCCGCCGTGGCGAACCCCATCGTCTCCAACATCGTGCTGCTGAAGGCGCAGTACGGCCTCGACACCGACGGCAACCAGTTCATCGACACCTGGGTGAGCGCCCGCAACGCGCCCTGGGACGAGCCGAGCGTGCTGGCCGCCCCGCTCGCGCAGCTGCGGCAGATCAAGGCGATCCGCCTCGCCGTCGTGGTGAGGAGCTCCCAGTTCGAGCGCGCGACCGACGCCGAGGGCCGTGCCGCGGTGACCGACCTCACCGGCGACTTCTCGGTGACGCTGTTCGACTGCCGCGGCCTCGTGCCCTGCACCGGCGAGATGGCCGGCGTCACGATCCCGGGCACGGCGAACTACCGCCACCGGGTGTTCGAGCAGGTGATTCCGCTGCGCAACCAGGTATGGAACCCGTCATGAGCCCGAAGGGCCGCCCCGAGGGCGAATATGCCCCGAAGCGCGTTAGCGCGGAGGGTAGTCCAGTGAGCCCGAAGGGCCGCCCCGAGGGCGAATATGCCCCGAAGCGCGTTAGCGCGGAGGGTAGTCAGTGACAGGCGCGTACCCCGGCCGCCCGGCCCGCGCGCGAGCGCGGCATCGTGGTGTTCGTCGCGCTGATCGCGATGGTCCTGCTGTCGCTCGCCGCCGTGGCGCTGATGCGCTCGGTGCACACCAACACGCTGGTCGTCGGCAACCTCGCGTTCCGGCAGGCGGCGGTGTCGCTCTCCACCGCCGCGGTCGAGAAGGCGGTCTACGACCTGTTCCCGCCGACCCGGACGATCGCCGACCCCACCAACCACGACCTCGGACGCAACTACTACGCCTTCCGGCAGGGCGGCGAGGACGCGCAACGGCGTCCCCGCCGCTCTGCAGGGCGCGAATCCGCCACCCGCCTATCCGGGCGGCGCGCAGGTCGTCACCGACGCCGCGACCGGCAATACCGTGCGCTACGTGATCGAGCGCATGTGCACCGCCGCCTCGCTGGGCAAGCCGGCAGCGCCCAACGAATGCGAAATGATCCCTCCGAAGCAGCCGTACGCGAAGGAGGCGCAGCAGAAGAAGGGAATCCCGCTGCCGAAGATTCCCTACTACCGCATGACCGTGCGCGTGGACGGCCCCGGCAACTCGGTGTCGTTCTCGCAGGCCATGCTGCGTTGACCGCAGGGGATTCGCCATGAAGAACCGCACTCCGATCCATTGGCGCAAGGTCGTTGCCTCGCTCCTGTCGCTCAACCTCGCGCTGGGGCCGATCGCCACGCCGGCCTACGGCGCGGTGACCAAGCTCGCCGACGAGCCGATCGCGTTCACGCCTTCCGCCGAACCTTCGGTCGTGCTGACCGTCGACGACTCGACCAGCATGCTCTCGGACTTCCTGCCGGACTACATCATCGGCGCGGTGCCCGGCGCGTCGCCAGGTGTCGGCGGCTTCTGCCGGGATGCCTCGGGCCTGATGAGCGTGCCCTGCGGCTTCGGCGGATCCGGCACGTCGCCGCCGTTCATCTACTCGTCGGGCCAGACGCTCGGCGCGCCCAACGTCCCCTACCCGCGCTACGGCGACGGCAATCCGCCGAACTCGTTCAACTACAGCAACAGCACGATCCCGGACTGGCTGCGCGCCTGGCCGGCACCGGTGCACAGCAACGCGCTGAACCGCATCTACTACGATCCGTCGATCGACTACCGTCCGCCCGTCAAGTACGACGGCACGCCCTACCCCGACCAGACCACGTACACCAGCGTGGTCGCCGATCCCTGGTCGACGGAACTGCGCTACGAGAACCTGACGTCGAACGTCCAGGTCGGCATGTGGTGCAACTCCGACTGGCCCAACAACACCAACTGGAATCCCGGGACCGGCGGCGGCGCCGAGTGCCGCATCAACGGCACCGACTACTCGGCCGTCGCCCCGGCCACGCCCGGCGATTACCAGTACCCGTGGCAACAAGCAGTCCGGCGCGGACGACGCCAAGTACTACTGGCGCGGCGCGAGCGGCGTCAATACCACGTGGAACAAGAGCCTCTGGTGCAATACCGACGCACGCCAAGTACCCGAAGACCTGCACGACGACCAACGTCTGCCCGGTCGCCGTGGTGCTGCCGCCGACGCAGCCGCAGACCTGCTTCTTCCAGAGCAACCAGACCGGCTGCCTGCCCGGAACGACCGTCACCACCTACACCCCGGCGGGCTGCAATACGAACCCCGCGTACAGCTCGCCCGGCCCGTGCGTCGGCCCCGAGTGCCTGCCCTGCTCCAGCTCCAGTACCTGCACGAACGGCGTCACCGGCAAGAACGGCCGCTGCCGCCTGGCGAGCTCGGCCGCACCGGGATCCGGAGGCAGCAACGCGGCATGCAACTGCACCGGCGCCAGCTGCTCGCTCCCCGCGTGTCCGGCCTACCAGCCGCCGGGCACCTGCCCGGTCGCGCTGGTGCCGCAGACGACCTGCTCCAACATCACCGGCGGCTGCACGCAGCAGCTGCACGACCCCGATCACCAAGACGAACATCGGCATCACCATGCAGCAGGATGCCGACGGTGCCGGCGAAGTCTGCCGCCGCAACAACCGCGCCTACGCCGGCGGACCGGCCGCCGGGCCGTTCAACTACCCGAGCGGGCTCTTTACCGCCCAGCGCACCGGCAGCTGCCCGACCGTACCGGGCTTCGCGGCAGTGCCGCGCCACTACTGGAAGACCAGCGTCGAGTGGTGCACGACCAAGATCTCGGCCGAGCAACAACAAGTGGCGCGGCTTCGGCCAGCCCGGCACCTGCCAGGACGAGCACGACGCCGCACATCCGTACCCGCGCTTCTACAAGTGGGGCGTGCCGAAGACCGACCCGGCGTATCTCGACAACTACGCGAATCCGGCGTTCGAGCGCGTCGACCTGGTGGCCACGACCCCGACGTACACGCACACCTACTGGAAGAACGGCGCGTGGCAGACCGTCACGCGCACCTACGCCCAGGAGATGACCAACTACGCGAACTGGTTCGCGTACTACCGCACGCGCATCCAGGCCGCGAAGACGGTGATCTCGCAGAACTTCACCTTCCTCGACACCGACTTCATGGTGGGCTTCCACACGCTGTCGAACACGCCGGGCACCTCCTACGTCGATCCGAAGCTGTTCGACGCCCTGGTCGGGCGGCCAGAAGGACAAGTGGTACCAGCAGCTGTTCGGCATCCAGATCAAGATGGGCCAGCAGACGCCCAACATCGACGCCGTGGTGCGCATCGGCGAGCTGTTCAAGGGCCGAGCGGCAACCCGTCGCTGCTGGGCTCGACCGACCCGATCAAGCTGTCGTGCCAGAAGAACTACCACATGCTGTTCACCGACGGCATCACCAACCAGACGGCGCTGCCGTGGACGATGGTCGGCAACCTCGACGACATCGTGCCGCCGCTGCCGCAGCCGCTGGTGGTGGCGCCGCCGATCGTCGCCGGCGCAGCGTGGCCGAACCTCTATCGCGAGGACACGGCCGCGTCGATGGGCAACACCCTCGCCGACTACACGACGTACTACTGGGTCACCGACATGCGTCCGGCGATGACCAACAACGTGCTCGATCGGCAAGGACCCGGCGCCCTGGCAGCACTTGAACTTCGCCGCGCTGTCGCTCGGTACCGAGGGCGTGCTGACGGCCGTCTCGCCGGGCGCCGTCGAGGCGCAGATCGCCGCCGGCACGGTCAAGTGGCCCACGCCCGTCGCCCAACTCCTGGAAGCCGGGATCGAGCGGCGTCGACGACCTGTGGCATGCCGCCGTCAACGCGCGCGGCCGCTTCGTCAACGCGAAGACCTCGCAGCAGCTGGGCCGCGGCATCGCGGCAGATCCTCTCCGACATCACGAGCCCCGCGGGCTCGAACGTCGGCGCGACCTTCGCCAACCCCAACCTGTCGCCCAGCAACGACTACACGTACATCACCAAGTTCGTGCAGGGCTGGGGCGGCAACATCCAGAAGATCCGCATCGACCCGACGTCGGGCGCCCCGCTCGCGGTCATCTGGGACGTGGAGACGCAGCTCACCGCGCAGACCACGCCGAGCGTCCCGGTTCCGACACCCTGGTATACCGAGCGCCGCATCGTCACGATGGACGAGGTCGGCGCTGCCGTGCCGTTCGTCCGCACGAGCCTCGGCGCCACGCAGGCGTCCACGCTCGGCGCCGACGCCGCCTCGCAGGATCGCGTCGTCGAGTTCCTGCGCGGCCGGCGCGACAACGAGGGTGACGACGACGGCCAGTTCCGCGTGCGCCCGAGCCCCCTTGGCGACATCGTCAACTCGCAGCCGGTGCTGGTCGGGCCGCCCGACTGGGAGTTCGTCGACGCCACCGATCCGGGTTACTCGGCGTTCAAGCTCGCCAGGGCAGGAAGGCCCACGCGCCTCTACGTCGGCGCGAACGACGGCATGCTGCACGCCTTCGACGACGCCACCGGCAACGAGGCCTGGGCGTTCGTGCCGCCGGACCTCTACCGCAAGGCGCCGCCCGCGGGCAACGACAAGAACGGCCTGCTCGGACTCACCTACCAGCCGGGCGGGCTGCCGCTGTACTCGCACCGCTACTACGTCGATGCGACGCCTCGCGTGGTCGACGTCGACTTCGGCGGCAGCAACTGGCGCACGCTGCTCGTGACCGGCCTCGGCAAGGGCGGCAAGAGCTACTACGCGCTCGACGTCACCGACCCCGCGTCGATCACCGACGAGGTCTCCGCTGCCAGCAAGGTGCAGTGGCGCTTCACCGATCCCGACATGGGCTACACCTTCGGCCGGCCCACCATCGCCAAGACGCGCGCGCACGGCTGGGTGGTCGTGGTGAGCGCGGGCTACAACAACACGAGCGGCGCAGGGCAAGCTGTTCGTGCTGCGCGCGAGCGACGGCGCCCTCCTGAAGACGATGTCGACCGGGGCCGGCTCGCCGGCGAACCCCAGCGGGCTCGTGCACTTCTCGGGCTACACGCAGGATTACCGCAACCAGATGCTGGAGCAGATCTACGCCGGCGACCTGTTCGGCAACGTGTGGCGCTTCGACGTGTCCGACGCCAACGACGCCAACTGGGTGGTCGAGAAGTTCGCGGTGCTGACCGATTCCGGCGGCGTACCGCAGCCGATCACCACACCGCCACGCGTCGACGTCGACATCGCGAACGGCATCGACCGCTGGGTGTTCGTCGGCACCGGCCGCCTGCTGCACGAGGACGACCTCGTCCGACACGCAGATGCAGCGCATGTACGCGATGCGCGACGGCACGTACAAGACGCCGTCGGTGATCGGCGCGCCGCTCACCTGGAGCGACCTCGATGCGGTCTGCGGGCGTCGCGGGCCTCGGCGCCGGCGTCATCGCCACCAAGGGCTGGTACGACGACCTGCCGGCCGGGCAGCGCATCGTGAAGGCGCCGGTGGCGGCGGTCGGGCCTCGTCGCCTACATCGCCACCGGACTTGCCGACCGATCCCTGCGAGTCGGCCAACCGGCGACGATCTACGTGCGCCAGATCGGCAACGGCGAGTCGCGCCTGCAGGACGGCGGCGGCAACTTCATCGAGTCGATCTACGTGCCCGACGGTGCCGCGGGCCTCGACGTCATCGCGATGCACGACCCGAGCTGCTCGGCGAACTGCATCCCCGACATCCGGCTCGCGGTGGTGAGCTCGGTGAACAGCCAGCTGCTGACCTTCAAGGCGAAGCTGCCGGCGATCCTCGGCCAGCACCGGATCTCCTGGCGCCAGCTCGGGCAGTAGGTGGCGCTCGCCGGGTCATGCACGGCCCCTCGCCGCGGCGGGGGGCCGTTCCTGTCCAGCACCATGTTGCGGCTGCCGCGCTGGCATGCGAACGTCGGGCCGCTATGGTTCCGCCCCGACGAGCTCGCCCTGGCCGCTGACGCCGATCTCCGCGCGTCCCTTGCGGACGCCACGCGCAGCGAGCGCCCGGTCGCCATGGCCTTCGGCGCGTCGGTGGCCGTGCATGCGGCACTGGCCGCGATGGTCGCGCTCGTCATCGGCGGCAGCGGCGTCGGACGGCAGGCGCCACCCGAGGCGGCACTGCGCGCGACGCTCGCCACCCCGGCCCAGAAGTTCGTTGCACCCGAGCCGGTCGCGCCGCCCCCGCCGACGCTGCCCGCACTCCGCCGCAACCGCTGCAGCGCTGCCGAAGGCTCTCGTGACCGCGCCGATCCCGGCCCCGAAACCACCCCCGTCAAGGGATCGGGCGAGGGCCGCGTGCTCGTGCAAGTCGCGGAGTCCGATGTCCCGCCTGACTCCAGCAGCTGCTCGCCTCGTTGGACGCCCTCCATCCGGGCGCCGTGCGCATCGTGCCCGAGTTCGAGGTCGAGCCGGCCGGCACCTATCCGGAGGCGGCACTCGCCGAGCGGCGACAGTTCAGCGCCGAGATTCTCGCGGTCGTGCACGAGGACGGCCGTCTCGAGGTCGTGCAGGGCACGTTCGAGGATCCGATCTTCAGGGACTCGGTCCGCGCGGCGGTCGGCTCCGCGAAGGCGCGCCCGCCGGAGGTCGACGGCAAGGTCGTCACCGGCTGGACGTTGCTGCGCTTCTACTTCGAGTTCGTGGGGCCGGCACGCGGCCGACGCGCCGCGCCCGCTGAAGGCTGCGCTCAGCTCAGCCGCCTCGCTCAGCCGAGCAACGGCATGTGGAACCCCGGCGCGGCGCTGCCGTCGTCGGTCCAGCGCGCGGTCACGGCCTTGCCGCGCGTGTAGAAGCGCACGCCGTCCATGCCGTGCACGTGCAGGTCGCCGAAGAGCGAGTTGCGCCAGCCGCCGAACGAGTAGAACGCCATCGGCACCGGGATCGGCACGTTGATGCCGACCATGCCCACCTCGACCTCCTCCTGGAAGCGCCGCGCCGCATAGCCGGAGCGCGTGAACAGCGCCACGCCGTTCGCGTACGGGTTGCGGTTGACGAGGTCGAGCGCGGCCTCGAGCGACTCGACGCGCACCACGCACAGCACCGGTCCGAAGATCTCCTCCTGGTAGATCGTCATCGCGGGCAGCACGTGGTCGAAGAGCGTCGGGCCGACGAACCAGCCCTTCTCGTGCCCGGGCACGCGGAGGCCGCGCCCGTCGACGACCAGCTTCGCGCCCTCGGCCGCGCCCTTGTCGATCAGGCCCTCGATGCGGTCGCGCGCGGCCGCGGTGATCACCGGGCCCATCTCGACGTCGGCGCCGTCGCCCGGACCGGTCGTCACCTTGCGCGCGCGCGCGGCCAGGCCGTCGACGAGCTTGTCGGCGACGTCGCCGACGGCCACGACCACCGAGATCGCCATGCAGCGCTCGCCGGCGGAGCCGTAGCCGGCACCGATGATCGACTCGATCGCGAACGGCAGGTCGGCGTCGGGCATCACGATCGCGTGGTTCTTGGCGCCGCCGAGCGCCTGCACGCGCTTGCCGTGCCGCGTCCCCGTCTCGTAGATGTGCCTCGCGACCGGCGTCGAGCCGACGAAGGAGATCGCGCGCACGTCCGGGTGCACGAGCAGCGCATCCACGGCCTCGCGGTCGCCGTGCACGACGTTGAACACGCCGTCGGGCAGGCCCGCCTCCTTGAACAGCTCCGCGAGCCGCATCGACGTCGAGGGCACGCGCTCGGAAGGCTTCAGCACGAACGTGTTGCCGCAGGCGATCGCCACCGGGAACATCCACATCGGCACCATCGCCGGGAAGTTGAAGGGCGTGATGCCGGCGCACACCCCCACCGGCTGGCGGATCGAATAGACGTCGACGCCGGTGCCCGCGTTCTCGGTGTACTCGCCCTTGAGGAGGTGCGGCACGCCGGTCGCGAACTCGACGACCTCCATGCCGCGGGTGACCGAGCCCTCGGCGTCGGCGAGCGTCTTGCCGTGTTCCTCGGAGACCAGCTTGCGCAGGTCCTTGCGGTGCGCGTCGATGAGGTCGCGGAAGCGCATCATCACGCGCGCGCGGCGCAACGCAGGTGCCGCGCGCCACGCGGGCAGCGCCTCCCGCGCCGCGGCCACGGCGGCATCGACGTCCTCGACGCTCCCCAACGGCACGTGGCGGATCACTTCGCCCGTGGCCGGGTTCGTCACCTCGCCGTAGCGCGCGGTGCGCGCCGCGACCGGCTTGCCGCCGATCCACATCGGCAGGCGTTGCAGCGTGGTCAGGTCCATCGTTCCTCCTTCGTGGGCTTGCGGTCGAATGACTTCGCCATCCGACGCCGACCCCGATGCGTCACTGCCGCGACCCCGCGCCGGCGGCCGCGTCGAATTCGCTCATCCGCGCGACGTAGCGCGCGATCAGGTCGATCTCGAGGTTGACCCGCGCCCCCGGCGCGAGCGACGCGAGCGTCGTCACGTCGAGTGTATGCGGGATCAGGTTGACGTGGAACCGCGCGCCGTCGACGCCGTTCACCGTGAGGCTCACGCCCTGCACGGCGATCGACCCCTTGGGCGCGATGTAGCGCGCGAGCGCGTACGGCGCCTCGACCACGAGGCGGCGGCTGCCCTTGTCCCAGCCTTCGCTCTCCACCGCCTCCAGCGACACCACGGTGCCGACGCCGTCGACGTGGCCCGTCATCAGGTGTCCGCCGAGCCGGTCCGACAGGCGCAGCGCCTTCTCGAGATTCACCGGCCCCGGCCGGTCGAGGCCCGCGGTGCAGGCAAGCGTCTCGGCCGAGACGTCGAACGCGAGGTGCCGTGCCTTCGCAGTGCCCTCGATCGCCACGACGGTCAGGCAGCAGCCGCCGACCGCGATCGAGTCGCCGATCGCGACGTCGTCGACCGGAAGCACCCCGGGGTCGATCACGAGCCGCGCCGCCGATGGACCCTTGGCCACCTCGGTGATCCGCCCCATCGCCTGGACAATGCCGGTGAACATCACTCGCTCCCTTCGTTGCGCACGCGCGCGATCACGCGCACGTCTTCGCCGATGCGCTCGATCGCCCCGAAGTCGAGCCGCACCCGGCGATCCAGCGTGCGGTGCTCGTCGTCGAACGCGGCGATCCCGAACGCCGGATCGCCAAGGAGCGACGGCGCGAGGTACACGAGCAGCTCGTCGACGACGCCCGCGGCCAGCAGCGCGCCGTTCAGCCGGTTGCCCGCCTCGACGTGGACTTCGTTCAGCTCCCGCCGGGCCAGCTCGCGCATCAGCGCGACCAGATCGACCCGTCCCGCGGCATCGGGCAGCGCGAGGTGCTCGACGTCGGCGGGCCACGCCGGATTGCGCTCCCCGGCGGTCACCACCAGCGCTCCGCCCTTCAGCACCTTGGCGCCGGGCGGCGTCTGCGCGTGCCGGTCGACGACGATGCGCCGCGGCTGCCGGGACGTGGCGACGGCCCGCACCGTCAGCTCGGGATCGTCGGACCGCACCGTGCCGATGCCGGTCAGCACCGCGCAGGCGCGGGCGCGCCACGCATGGCCGTCCGCGCGCGCGGCCTCGCCGGTGATCCAGCGACTCGCGCCGTCCGGCAGCGCCGTGCGCCCGTCGAGGCTGGCCGCCGCCTTCATCCGCACGTACGGACGCCCGCGGGTCAGGCGCGCGACGAAACCGGGGTTGAGGTCGCGCGCCTCCGCTTCCATCAGGCCTGCCTCGAACCGCACGCCGGACGCGGCGAGCTTCGCGCCGCCGTGCGCGGCCAGTCGGGTTCGGGTCGCGCATCGCGACGACGACGCGCGCGATGCCCGCGGCCACGATCGCGTCGGCACAGGGCGGCGTGCGTCCGGTGTGGCTGCAGGGCTCGAGCGTCACGTACATCGTCGCGCCGCGGACGTTGCCGCCGCGGTCCCGCGCCGCCGCGAGCGCCGCCACTTCCGCGTGCGGCCCACCCGCGCGCTCGTGCCATCCTTCGCCGACGACACGGCCGTCACGAACGACGACGCAGCCCACCCGCGGGTTGGGTGTCGTCGTGTAGAGCCCGCGGGCGGCAAGCTCGAGCGCCCGCGCCATGTGGCGCCGGTCGTCGTCGCCGAACGGGTCCTTCATTGCGCGGCGCGTCGCTTCTTGCCCGGCGCCTCGACTTCCGCGAGCGCGTCGTGGAAGTCGGAGACGTCCTGGAACGCGCGATACACCGACGCGAAGCGGATGTAGGCGACCTTGTCCAGGCGGTAGAGCTCCTGCATCACCATGCCGCCGATCTCGCGCGACGGCATCTCGCGCTCGCCGCGCGCGAGCACCTGCTGCACGATGCGGTTGATCGCGGCGTCGACGAATTCGGTCGGCACGGGGCGCTTGTGCAGCGCGCGCTGGAAGCCGACCCGGATCTTCGCGACGTCGAAGTCGGCGCGCGAGCCGTCGTTCTTGACCACCTGCGGCATCCTGAGCTCGACGGTCTCGTAGGTGGTGAAGCGCTTCTCGCAGGCCGTGCAGCGACGGCGGCGGCGGATCGAATCGCCCGCCTCCGACACGCGCGAATCGATCACCTGCGTGTCGTCGCTGCCGCAGAACGGGCACTTCATCCGCGCACCCGACTCACTGGTAGACGGGGAAGCGCGTCGTGAGCCGCGCCACCGCGCCGCGCACGCGCAGGATCGCCGCATCGTCGTGCGGCGCGTCGAGGACGTCGGCGATCAGGTGGCCGAGCTCCTCCGTCTCGATCTCGGCGAAGCCGCGCGTGGTGATCGCCGGGCTGCCGATGCGGATGCCCGAGGTCACGAACGGCTTCTCGGGGTCGTTGGGGATCGAGTTCTTGTTGACGGTGATGTGCGCCTTGGAGAGCGCGGCCTCGGCGTCCTTGCCGGTGATCTTCTTCGCGCGGAGGTCGACCAGGAACAGGTGGCAGTCGGTGCCGCCCGAGACGATCCGCAGCCCCCGCTCCTGCAGCACCTTCGCGAGCACGCGGGCGTTCTCGAGCACGCGTTCCTGGTAGACCTTGAAGTCGCGCGTCATCGCCTCGCCGAACGCCACGGCCTTCGCGGCGATCACGTGCATCAGCGGGCCGCCCTGCAGGCCGGGGAACACCGCCGAGTTGATCGCCTTCTCGTACTCGGCCTTCGCGAGCACGATGCCGCCGCGCGGGCCGCGCAGCGTCTTGTGGGTCGTGGTGGTGACGAAGTCGGCAATGCCCACCGGCGTCGGGTAGACGTCCGCCGCGACGAGCCCGGCGTAGTGCGCCATGTCCACCATCAGCTTCGCGCCCACGGCGTCGGCGATCGCCTTGAAGCGCTTCCAGTCGATGATGCGCGAGTACGCCGACGCGCCGGCGATCACGAGCTTCGGCCGGTGCTCGTGCGCGAGCGCCTCCGCGGCGTCGTAGTCGATGTGCTCGGTCTCCGCATGGAGCCCGTAGGGGACGACCTTGAACCACTTGCCGGACATGTTCACCGGCGAGCCGTGGGTCAGGTGCCCGCCGTGCGGGAGGCTCATGCCGAGGATCGTGTCGCCGGGGCTGAGTGTCGCGAAGAACACCGCCTGGTTGGCCTGCGCGCCGGAATGCGGCTGCACGTTGGCGAACTCGGCGCCGAACAGCTTCTTCGCCCGCTCGATCGCGAGCACTTCCGCGGCGTCGACGTGCTCGCAGCCGCCGTAGTAGCGCTTGCCGGGATAGCCTTCCGCGTACTTGTTGGTGAGCTGCGATCCCTGCGCCGCCATCACCGCCGGGCTCGCGTAGTTCTCCGAGGCGATGAGCTCGATGTGCTCCTCCTGCCGGCGGTTCTCGGCGCTGATGGCAGCCCAGAGGTCGGGGTCGGACTGAGCGAGGGTCAGGGAACGATGGAACATGGGGGCGCCCGGCGGATGTGGTGACTAAACCGTTGAATTTTAGCATCGCACCCCCGGGCCCGCCTCGGCAAGCCGGCCGGGCGCCGCCCCGGATCTGTGCGCCGGAATGAAGGTGGCACTGCGTTGCGCGTTCCCGCGTTCCGGGGGTGCCGAGGCCCTTTCGCGACGCGGGAGACCCTTATAATGCCGCGGTCACCACGGCGCCCTCGCGCGCCGGGCGCGACCCCAAGCGGCCGGTACGAAGCCGCAGCGAAGCCGTCCCCGCCGTCCCGAGGAGGAGCGCACCTTGAATGCCATGCTAGCCCTTTCGCGTGCCGTGGACCGCCTGAACGAGGCCATCGGCAAGGCGACGATCTGGCTCGTGCTCATCGTCGTCGTGATCAGCGCCGGCAATGCCGTGGTCCGGTACGCCTTCGACTGGAGCTCGAACGGCCTGCTCGAGATCCAGTGGTACCTGTTCTCGGCGATCTTCCTGCTGTGCGCCGGCTACGTCCTGAAGAAGAACGAGCACATTCGCATCGACGTCATCTTCGGCCGCTTCTCGCCGCGGACGCAGCACTGGATCGACGTGTTCGGGTTCATCGTCTTCTTCATGCCGATGGTGACGATGACGCTCTGGCTGTCGTGGCCGGTGTTCATGAACGCCTGGAACTCCGGCGAGATGTCCGCCAACCCCGGCGGACTGGTGCGCTGGCCGGTGCGCCTGCTGCTTCCGGTGGGCTTTCTTCCTGTTGCTGCTGCAGGGAATCTCCGAACTCGTCAAGCGCCTCGCGTTCCTGTCCGGGAAGGGTCCGAACGCCCTGGACAAGGAAAAGCGGCCGTCGGCGGAGGAAGAGCTCGCCGCAGAGATCAAGAAGCACCAGGTGGCGCCCGAGGTCGCCGACGTCGTCGGCATGGCCGACGACATGATCCGGGACAAGGGCAAGCCGGGGAGCCGGTCATGATCGAGTTCCTCATCGCCAACATGGCCCCGATCATCTTCGGGTCGCTGGTCGTCTTCCTGCTGCTCGGCTTCCCCGTCGCCTTCTCGCTCGCCGCCAACGGCATCATCTTCGGCTGGATCGGCATCGAGCTCGGCCTGTTCCAGCCGACGTTCTTCCAGGCGCTGCCGGAGCGGATCTTCGGCGGCATCATGAACAACGACACGCTGCTCGCCATTCCGTTCTTCACGTTCATGGGCCTGGTGCTCGAGCGATCGGGCATGGCCGAGGACCTGCTCGACACGATCGGGCAGTTGTTCGGCCCGGTCCGCGGCGGCCTCGCCTACGCGGTGATCTTCGTCGGCGCGATGCTCGCCGCGACCACGGGGGTCGTCGCCGCCTCGGTGATCTCGATGGGGCTGATCTCGCTGCCGATCATGCTGCGCTACGGCTACGACCGGCGCCTTGCCTCCGGCGTGATCGCGGCGTCGGGCACGCTGGCCCAGATCATCCCGCCGTCGCTCGTGCTGATCATCATGGCCGACCAGCTCGGCAAGTCGGTCGGCGACATGTACAAGGGGGCGTTCGTGCCGGGCTTCGTGCTCGCCGGGCTCTACTTGCGCGTACGTGCTCGGCTGCACGATCTTCCGCCCGCAGTGGGCGCCGGCGTTGCCGCCGGAAGCGCGCGTGTTCCGCGAGCCGAACGGCAAGTCCGGCGGTGCGTCGCTGCTCGTGCTGACCATCGTCTCGGTCGCCGCCGCGCTCGGCCTACGAGTGCGTGGAAGCTGAGCGAAAAGGCCATGGACGAGAAGATCGTCATCGGCATGCTCGTCGGCATCGGCGTCGCCTTCGTGCTCGCGGTGGCGAACCGCGTGCTGAAGCTGAAGCTGCTCTCCGCGATGGCGGAGCAGGTCACCTTCGTGCTGATCCCGCCGCTGGCCCTGATCTTCCTCGTGCTCGGCACGATCTTCCTCGGCATCGCGACGCCGACGGAGGGCGGGGCGATGGGCGCCAGCGGGGCGATCATCATGGCGCTGGTCCGGCGGCCGGCTGTCGTGGTCGCTGCTGAAGCAGGCGATGGACAGCACGGCCAAGCTCACCACCTTCGTCGTCTTCATCCTGGTCGGCGCGCGCGTGTTCAGCCTCACGTTCTACGGCGTGGACGGCCACAAGTGGGTCGAGCACCTGCTGACGGGACTGCCGGGAGGCGAGATCGGCTTCCTGATCGTCGTCAACATCCTCGTCTTCCTGCTCGCGTTCTTCCTCGACTTCTTCGAACTGGCGTTCATCATCGTGCCGCTGCTCGGGCCGGTGGCGGAGAAGCTCGGCATCGACCTCATCTGGTTCGGGGTGCTGCTCGCCGTCAACATGCAGACCTCGTTCATGCACCCGCCGTTCGGCTTCGCGCTGTTCTACCTGCGCTCGGTCGCGCCGAGCCTGCCCTGGAAGGACTCGCACAGCGGCAGGACGCTCGCACCGGTCACCACCGGCCAGATCTACTGGGGCGCGATCCCGTTCGTGGTGATCCAGTGCATCATGGTGGCGCTGATCATCGCCTTCCCCGCGCTGGTGAGCTACGACAAGCCGGTGGCGGAAGGGTCCGGGCCGCAGATCGACATCCAGCAGATGCTGAAGGACGACTCGCAGCAGAGGGTCCCCGGGACTGCCCCGCCGCCTGGCCAGGACGACGACGCGCTGATGAAGGCGCTGCGCGAATCCGCCGGCAAGGAGCCCGCCAAGTAGCGGGGTCCTCCGAACCGGCGGCGCGGGTCTGCCGCAAAAAAGACCCCCGCGGCGCGCCGCGGGGGTTCTTCGCGTGACCGCGTGCGCCGGATCTACCTGATGTGCTGCTGCAGGAACTGGTCCATGCGCAGCTCGGCCACGCCGAACCACTGGTTCTGCGTCTTCTGGTAGGCGAGCATCGCGTCGTAGAGCTTCTTGAACGCCGGGTTCTTGGCCGACTCGTCGGCGTAGAGCTGCTGCGAGGCCTTGAACGCGGCTTCCAGGATCTCGGGGGAGAAGCTGCGCAGCTGGACGCCCTGCTGGACCAGGCGGCGCAGCGCCGCGGGGTTCTTGTCGTCGTACTCGGCCATCATCGTGACGTTGGCCTCGTACGCCGCGGCCTGGAACGCCTCCTTGTATTCCGCCGGCAGCGCGTCCCACGCCTTCTTGTTGACGAAGAAGTGGATCGCGGGGCCCGGCTCCCACCAGCCCGGGAAGTAGTAGTTCTTCGCGACCTTGAAGAAGCCGAGCTTCTCGTCGTCGTAGGGACCGACCCACTCCGCGGCGTCGATCGTGCCCTTCTCCAGCGCCGGATAGATGTCCGAGCCCGGGATCTGCTGGGTCACCATGCCGAGCGCCGAGAACACCGTGCCGCCCAAGCCGGCGATGCGCATCTTGATGCCCTTGACGTCGGCGACGGTACGGATCTCCTTGCGGAACCAGCCGCCCATCTGCACGCCGGTGTTGCCGCCGAGGAACGAGACGACGTTGTAGTTGCTGTAGAAGTCGTCGAGGAGCTTCTGGCCGCCGCCGTAGTAGACCCAGGCGTTCATCTGCCGGGCGTTGAGGCCGAAGGGGACGGCCGTGCCGAAGGCGAAGGCCCGGTCCTTGCCGACGTAGTAGTACGAGCAGGTGTGGCGCACTCGACCGTGCCGTTCTGGACGACGTCGAGCGCCTGCCCGCCGGGGGCGATTTCGCCGCTGGCGAAGACCTGGATCTGGAACTTGCCGCCGGTGATCGCGCCAGACGCGCTTGGCCAGCACCTCGGCGCCGCCGTAGATGGTATCGAGACTCTTGGGAAAGCTCGACGTGATCCGCCACTTGACGCCCGGCTGCGACTGCGCGATCGCGGGCGCGGACCCCGCGGCCAGGATGCCGGCCAAGCCGGCGTTCTTGATGAAGGAACGGCGTTCCATGGATTTCCTCTCCTCTCTCCCCCGGAACACGCCGGGTATCGGTGCCGGTCGCGGACTCTCGCGCGACCCGGCGATAGAGCAAATGTGAGATTGTGCCGGCGTTGGGCCGCTGCGGGCTTTGACCCAAGTCTAAAGTCGGCGGCGGGCCACAGTGTAGACGGAAACCCGGTCAGGACGACAGCTTGCGCACCGCGCTGAACAGCGCCCACGACCATCCGGCCTGGCGCTCGAGCATCTGGGTGAAGCGCACCAGGTAGCGGGCGCTGCCCGTGTCGAGCTCGACCATCGCGCCGTGCGCGAGCTTGTCGTCCGGGCCGACCAGGCTGCGCTGCGCCGACTGGCGATTGTCGCTGTGGGCGGGGATGTACAGGCCGAAGAATGGCCGCTCGGCGCCCGCGCGACCGTCGTCCGCGGGCGCGCTCCAGGTGCGCATCAGCACGCGCACCAGCTTGCGCGCGACGATCTCGACACCCACCGTGACCTCTTCGGCCTGGCTCCGCTGCATGCGGCGCACGACGCCGAGCAGCCAGGTCTCGCCATCACGGATCGCGAGCAGCTCGCCCAGGTGCGTAGGCGCTTCGCGCGCCGGCGCGAGCAGGCGGCAACCGGTCTCGCTGCGATCGGCGATCCGCCAGCTCGAGCCCTGGATGCGGCGCGCGACGGATTCCGGATTCACCGCGGGGTTCACGAGTTGCGTGATCTCGTCGAAGCTCGCCGTCACGCCGGGCGTGCGCGCCGCCTCGGGGAGGCGATCGATCTCGGCCACCGCGCGCGTGAGGGCCGGCAGGCCGACCACGACGCGCACCTCGCCGTCGACGGGGACCCGCTCGGCACGCGGCGCGTGGGCGATGGCGTCCGGACCGAACAGCGACGCGAGCCGCATCAGCAGCAGGCGCTGCTCGCGGGCGGGGAGGTCCCCGGGCTTCGGCACCGCGTCGTCCTGCTCGGGCAGCCAGCGCAGCTGCTCGACGATGCGCGTGTAGGCCGGGCCGGTGTCCAGCAACTGCACGCGGCCCGCCAGTGCGCGCTTCTCGCGCCGGCGCAGGCCCTGCGTGCCGGTCAGGTCGACGTAGAAGCCGGAACCCTCGCCCGGCGGCGGCACCAGCGACAGCGACGGCGCCCAGTCGTCCATGTGCTTCGCGACCCACTCGACCTGGTCGGGCGTGAAGTTGCCCGAGTCGAGGCGCATCAGCAGCAGCGCCTTCAGGTACTCCTGCTCGAACGTGATGCCCGGCACCGAGAACGCCGCGGCGCCGAACACCAGCTGCTCGCGCTGCCAGCCCCGCATGCGCGCGAACTCGTAGAGCTCGTGCAGCTCGCGCCACTGCGCGGGAATCCACTGCCCGTAGCGGAACAGCCGGAACTTGCCGTCCAGCCCCTTGTAGTGGGCGAGCCGCACCAGCACCCAGGGCAGCACCGCGCGCCAGCGCCGGTTCTCCGCCCGCGCGTACCCTGCCTTCAGCGACGCGTTGTAGGCGACGAGGAAGGCCTTGATCAGGTCGAAGACCGCGTGCCAGAGGCGGGTCTCGATCGCCGTGCTCTTCTGGTACTTCAGCGTGTACTGCCGCGTCAGCTCCGCGAGCACGGCCTCGAGGCGCGCGTCGATGCGCAGCAGCGCCTCGGCCTGCGCGGGATTGATGTCCTTGCGCGCGCCCGGGAAGCTCGCGACGACCTCGAGCGCCTCCTTCTGCAGCGCGAGGATATCGCCCGTGGGCAAGCGCGGCGATCCACCGCGCTGCCTGCGCGCCGCTCCTCAGCGGATCCTTGAAGCCGCGGAAGAAGTTGAGCACCGGCTCGATCATCGGGCGGCGTACGGCGCAACGTCGCGGCGTCTCCACAGCGGCATCCGCTAGTGCCCCGCCACGGTCATGCGGCCGACCAGGATCGAGCCGACGTGCCGCGAGCCGCGCCGGTCGACGTCGCGGCCCACCGCGACGATGTCGCGGAACACGTCCTTCAGGTTGCCGGCGATCGTGATCTCCTCGACCGGGTAGGCGATCGCGCCGTCCTCGATCCAGTATCCGGCGGCGCCGCGCGAGTAGTCGCCGGTCACCAGATTGACGCCCTGCCCGAGCTGCTCGGTCACGAACAGACCGCGGCCCATGCGGCGCAGGAGTCCGGCGAGATCGTCCTCGCCGTGCGACACGACCAGGTTGTGCGCGCCGCCGGCGTTGGCGGTGGTCTCGAGGCCGAGCTTGCGCGCCGAGTAGCTGCCGAGGAAGTAGCCCGCGAGCACGCCGCCCTGCACGACCTCGCGGGCCGCGGTCGCCACGCCTTCGCCGTCGAACGGCGCGCTGCCGCGCGCCCGCGGCAGGTGCGGCTCCTCGCGGATCGAGACGTTCGGGGAGAACACGGCCGTGCCCAGCGCATCCAGCAGGAACGACGCCTTGCGGTAGAGGCTTCCGCCGGACACCGCGTGCACGAAGCTGCCGATCAGCTCGGCGGCTTCCGGCGCCTCGAACAGCACCGGGCACTCGACGGTACCCAGCTTGCGGGCGTTCAGCCGGCGCGCCGTGCGCTCGCCGGCGATGCGTCCGACCTCCGCGGCGGGCATGAGCTCGCCCGGCACGCGCGACGCCGTGTACCAGTAGTCGCGCTGCATCGCGCCGCGATCCTCGCCGATCACCGAGCAGTCGATGTGGTGGCGGGATCCACGCCACCCGCCCATGAAGTCGTTGCTGTTGGCGTAGACGAACTCCGACTCGCCGCGCGAGACCGTGGCGCCCTCGCTGTTGACGAGGCGCGGATCGACGGCGAGCGCCGCGCGCTCCGCTTCGCGGCCGAGCGCGATCGCCTCGTCGACGGTCAGCGACCACGGGTGATAGAGGTCGAGGTCCGGCCACGCACGCGCGAGACGCGCCGGATCGGCGAGCCCGGCGCAGGGGTCCTCGGCGGTGAAGCGGGCGATCGCGACGGCCTTCTCCACCGCGGCGTGGATCGAGGCGTCGCCGAAGTCGGCAGTCGAGGACTGGCCGCGTCGCTGGCCGACATAAACCGTCAGCGTGATGCCCTTGTCACGGTGGTACGCGATCGTCTCCACGTCGCCATGGCGCACGGTGACGCTCTGGCCGACGGCCTGCGACACCTCGGTCTCGGCGGCGGTCGCACCGCCCGAGCGGGCCGCGGCGAGAATTGCCGCGGCCACCCGCTCGAGCTCGGCGGTGGCGACCGGAAACGGATGCTCGCCGGACGGGCTGGCGGCGGCCACGGGCGCGGCGGCCGCGGTGGCGCGGGATGGTGCGGTCATCGACGGACTCTACTCCGGAAGCGCATTCGCAGGATCGGCACGGCGAAGCGCGGACAGGGCGTGGGCTATCGGGCGTGGGCTATGATAACAAAGCAGGTTTGCCTTCCTGCACCCGCTCGCCCGCCGCCCTCGACCGATGATGCCTCGCCGCGACGACCACGACCGCGCGCCGCCCGCCGCCGATGCGCCGCCGTCGAAGACCCGGCGCAAGCAGGCGATGCACGAATTGCAGGACCTCGGCGAGGCGCTGGTCGCGCTCGACCCGCCGCGACTTGCCGCGCTCGGGCTCCCCGAGCGCCTTGCCGAGGCGATCGCGCTCGCGCGCCGCATCACCAAGCACGAGGGGCGCCGGCGGCAGATGCAGTTCATCGGCCGGCTGATGCGCGACGTCGATGCCGAGCCCATTCGCGCCGCGCTTGCCTCGATCGCCGCGGTGTCGCACGAGGATCGCGCGCGGTTTGCCGCCGCCGAGCAATGGCGCGACCGGCTGCTCGCCGAGGAGGCGGCGCTCGCCGAGTTCGTCGTCCTGCATCCCGGCGCGGACCGGGAGGACCTCGCGCGGATGGTCCGCGACGCCCGCGCGGAGCGCGCCGAAGGACGCCCGCCGCACCGCTTCCGCGCGCTGTTCCGCCTCGTCGCGCGCACGCTCGACGCCCCCTGACGCGATCGCGGCTCGACCTGCGCGCCGCGTCGACCACCCCTGCTCCGCGAAATGGCGATGAACGAATCCCGAGCCCTCAAAGTCGGACTGGTGTCGATCTCGGACCGTGCCTCCACGGGTGTCTACGAGGATCTCGGCATCCCCGCGCTGCGCGACTGGTTCGCGCTGGCGCTCGCGACCCCGTGGACGATGGAGACGCGGTTGATTCCCGACGAGCAGGCGGTGATCGAGCGCACGTTGATCGAGCTCGTGGACGTCGTCCTTTGCGACCTCGTGCTCACGACCGGCGGCACCGGCCCCGCCCCGCGCGACGTGACCCCCGAGGCCACGCTCGCCGTCGCGCACAAGGTGATGCCGGGCTTCGGCGAGCAGATGCGCCAGATCTCGCTGCACTACGTGCCCACGGCGATCCTCTCGCGCCAGGTCGGCGTGATCCGCGGGCGCGCGCTGATCCTCAACCTGCCGGGGCAGCCCAAGGCGATCCGCGAGACGCTCGAGGGCGTGCGCGACGCCGACGGCAAGGTCATCGTGCACGGCACGTTCTCGGCGGTGCCGTACTGCATCGACCTGATCGGTGGGCCCTACGTCGAGACCCACGAGGCCGTCTGCCGCGCCTTCCGGCCGAAGAGCGCGAAGCGTCCGGCCGGCTGACCGCGCCGCTCGCGCCCTCCGCCGTCGTGGTGGCGGAGCGCGGCCGTTGCGTTCTGCGCCGCGCGGCGATCAGCGCGCAGGACCCCCGTCATCGCCCTGCTTTGCCCCCGGCCGCGTCACCCAGAGGCTGCCGACCATCGAGATCGCCAGCACCGTGAAGACCACGGCGAGCGCGAAGCCGATCGGGATCTTGTAGACGTCGAGCAGCAGCATCTTGATGCCGATGAACACCAGGATGAACGCGAGCCCGTACTTGAGCAGGTGGAAGCGGTCGGCGAGATCCGCGAGCATGAAGTACATCGCGCGCAGGCCCAGGATGGCGAACACGTTCGAGGTGAGGACGATGAACGGATCGAGCGTCACCGCGAAGATCGCCGGAATGCTGTCCACCGCGAAGATCACGTCGGTGATCGCAATCATCACCATCACGACGAAGAGCGGCGTGTAGGCCCGGCGCCCGTCCTGCGTGACGATGAACCGTTCCTCGTGGTAGGCCGGCGTGATGGTGATGTGCCGGCGGAGCCAGCGCAGCACCGGGTTCTGCTCGAGGTCCGGCGCGGCCTCGGCGAAGAACAGCATCTTGATGCCGGTGAGCAGGAGGAACGCGCCGAAGACGTAGAGGATCCAGTGGAACTTGGCGAGCAGCCATGCGCCGATCAGGATCATGACCGCACGCAGCACGATCGCGCCGATGACCCCCAGCACCAGCACGCGGCGCTGGTAGATCGCCGGCACGCCGAACGCCGTGAACAGCATCAGGAAGACGAAGATGTTGTCGACGGCGAGGCTCTTCTCGATCAGGTAGCCGGTGAAGAATTCCGCGGCGATCCGGTTGGCGACCTCCCGCCCCTGCGTGCCGTCGACGTACCACCACAGCCAGGCGTTGAACACCAGCGCGAGCGCCACCCAGGTGAGCGACCAGAGCAGCGCCTCGCGGAAGCCGACCTTCTTTGCGCCTTTCGCGTTGAGCACCACGAGGTCGACGATCAGCGCGACGACCACGAGCGCCGCGAAGCCCGCCCACATCGCGGGTGTGCCGATGGTGGTCAGCATGGGGGATTACCTTGTTCTTGTCGGGGTCGGCCGCCCGCGGCGCGGGCGCGCGGACAGGTGCCGCGCATTGTATGGTGGTGCCCTGCGCCGGTTCCCCGGCGGCGAAAAAAACGCCACGCGCTCGCGTGGCGTCGATCAGGGCGCCCAGAGGGCGTCCGTTACTTGACATTCAGGATCTTCATCGCCTTGGCGAGCGTGTCGACCGACTCCTGGTGCTTGCCGGCCTTGTGCAACGCCTCGCCTTCGGCACGGTACTTCTTCACCTCGTCCATCTGCGACACGGAGAGCTGCGGCTTCGTTGCCAACGCTTCGTCGATCTTCTTCATGTCCGCGGGGCAGTGGAACGCCATCGCGGAGCCGGCGGCGAGATACGCCGCGGCGAACAGGGCGAGCTTGCGCATAAGTGCATCCTCGGGTGGGCCGGACGACCGGCGGACGACGATTCAACAACGAAAATCGGCAGAGCGCAATGCTACAGGCCCGCCCCTCGCTGCCCGCGCCGCCGGGTCCTGGCGGTAGAAGCGCCGGAACTGCTCGTAGACCTCCGGGTAGTCGTGTCGGAGGAGCGCGGGCTCCGAGAAGAACACCTCCGAGAGCACCGCGAAGAACTCTCCGGGGCTCTCGGCGGCGTAGGGGTCGATCGCGGTCCGCTCGCCCCGCTCGACCCGCGCGGCGAAGTCGTCGAACGCGGCGCCGAGCACCGCGGTCCACGCCTCCCGCGACATGTCCGCCGGCAGCGGCGGGCACCCGTTGGCGTCGCCTGACTGCATGTCGATCTTGTGGGCGAACTCGTGGATGACGAGGTTCATGCCCGCCGACTCCCAGTCGGTGGCGGCGACGACGTCCGGCCAGGAGAGCACCACCGGGCCCCTCGGCATCGCCTCGCCCGCGAGCGGCTCGTCCATCGTGTGGACCACGCCCGCCTCGTCCTCCCACTCCCATCCCGGCACGAACTCGTCGGGGTAGACGACGATGTTCTCGAACCCGTCGTAGAGCGAGAGGTCGAGGTGCAGCACCAGCACGCAGGCCTGCAGCGCGATCACCACGCGCTGCAGCGGCGTGACCTCGTGCCCGCGCGCGCCGATCACACCCTTCGCGTCCAGGAACAGCACGCAGAGCTCGCGCAGGCGCGCCTGCTCGTCCTCGGTGTAGATGGCGAGGAACGGCAGCATCTCCAGCGCCTCCCGCCACAACGTCTCGGGGATGTCCGCCGAGGCGAGCACGCGCCGCCTGCGCCAGTTGCGCAGCGCTTCGAAGACCATCCCTACTTGTCCTCGAGCGGCGCGTCGTCGCCGGGCGAGACGTCGATCGCCGGTGTCGAGCCCAGCAGTCGCGCCGCATCGGCCGCCGGCAACGCCTCGACGTCGCGGAGCTTGCGTGCGATGGTGGTCGTCTTGCCACGCGCCTCGTCCAGCGTGTTGCTCGCCTCGTCGAGCTTCTTCTTCGCGCGGGCGAGCACGTCGCCGAACTTGCCGAACTCGGTGCGCACCGCGCCGAGCGTGCGCCAGACCTCGGCCGAGCGCTGCTCGATCGCGACGCTGCGAAAGCCCATCTGCACGATGTTGAGGAGCGCGAGGAAGTTGGAGGGCCCCGTGAAGATCACGCGGTGCTCGCGCTGCAGCTCGTCGGCGAGCCCGGGGCGCGCCATCATCTCGGCGTAGAGGCTCTCGGTCGGCAGGTACAGGAACGCGAAGTCGCTGGTGTGCGGCGGCGCGATGTAGCTCGCGCGCACGGTGCGCGCCTGCTGGCGCAGGAACGTCGACAGGCCGCGTCGCGACGATTCGGCGGCCTCGAGGTCGGAGCGCTCGAGCGCGTCCTGCAGCCGTTCCCACTCCTCGACCGGGAACTTGGCGTCCACCGGGATCCAGCACGGCGGCTCGTCGGCCGGCGCGGGCATGCGCAGCGCGAACTCGACGCGCTTGCCGGTACCGGGCACGGTCTCGACATTGGTCGCGTACTGCCCGGGCGTCAGCACCTCGGCGAGCAGCGCGCCCAGCTGCATCTCGCCCCACGTGCCGCGCTTCTTGACGTTGGTCAGCACGCGCTTGAGATCGCCGACGCCGGTGGCGAGCGTCTGCATCTCGCCCAGGCCCTTGTGCACCTGCTCCAGCCGGTCCGAGACGAGCTTGAACGACTCGCCGAGGCGCGTCTCGAGCGTGGCCTGCAGCTTCTCGTCGACGGTCGCGCGCATCTGCTCGAGCTTCTGCGCATTTTCGTTGCGCAGCAGGTCGAGACGCTGCTCGATCGTCTGGCGCACGGCCTCGAGCCGCGTTTCGCTGGCTTCCCTGAGCCTGCCCAGCTCGGCGACCGTGGTCCGCGCGCCCTGCTTCTGCGCCTCGTCGGCATTGCGCAGCTGCTCCTGCGTGAGCCGCGTGAAGTCCGCGAGGCGGATGCCGAAATCCTGCAGCTGCCCGGAAGTCGTGCCGGTGAATTGCCCGATGCGCTCGCCGACCTCGGTGCGCAGCCCCTTCGCCACCTCGAGGTTCTCGCGGCGGTTCTCGGCGAGATCCTGCTTCAGGTCTCGCTCCAGGTCCTGCCCCTGCGCCTTCAGCACCGCGACCTCGGTGCGCAGCATGTCGAGCGCCGTCACCGTCTCGGCGCGACCGTTGGCGATCGCACCGAGCCGCCCGAGAGCGATCGCCAGCAGCACCAAGGCGACGACGACCATCGCGCCCACGGCGAGCGCGATCCAGAGCATGAAATCCGGCATGCGGGAAGTTTACACGCCGGGCACGTGTCGCTGCCGCGCACCGAGCCGCGAGAAAGACGAATCGCGCGCCAGGATCCCCCTTGCGCGAGCGCGCGATCGGACGCATCTTGGACGACAAAGGTCCCACTTCCGATGACGCTCTCGCCCACCCCTGTCCGACACCCGCGCCCGCCGGCGGTCGCGGGCATGTTCTACCCCGGCGATCCGGCAACGCTCGCCCGCGACGTCGACGATGCGCTCGCCGGCGCGCACCCGCTGGCCGGTCCGCGTACCCAAGGCACTGATCGCTCCGCACGCGGGCTACGTCTACTCGGGTCCGATCGCGGCAAGCGCCTTTGCCGCGCTCGAGCCGGTGCGCAACTCGATCCGCCGCGTCGTGCTGCTCGGACCCTGCCACCGCGTCGCGGTGCGCGGGCTCGCGCTGCCGTCCGCCGATGCGTTCGACACGCCGCTCGGCCGCGTGCCGGTCGACCGCGAGGCCGTCGCCGCATTGGCCGGCTTGCCGCAGGTCGTCGTCTCGGGCCCCGCCCACGCGCAGGAGCACTCGCTGGAAGTGCAGCTGCCGTTCCTGCAGCGCATGTTGCGCGAATTCGCCATCGTCCCGCTCGCGGTCGGCGATGCGTCCGCCGACGAAGTCGCCGACGTCCTCGACCGGTTGTGGGGCGGCCCGGAAACGTTGATCCTGATCTCGTCGGACCTGTCGCACTACCACCGCTACGACGACGCCGCGCGGATCGACCGCGCGACCGCCACCGCGATCGTCGCGCTCGATCCGGCGCTCGACCACGAGCAGGCGTGCGGGGCAACGCCCATCGCGGGACTCCTCACCGTCGCGCGCAGGCGTGGCCTGACCGCGCAACTGCTCGATCTGCGCAACTCCGGCGACACCGCGGGCGATCGCAGCCGGGTCGTCGGCTACGCGGCATTCGCGTTCTTCGAGCACTGAGCGGCAATGGCAACCGAACACGACAGCCACAAGGGCCAAGCGCTGATCCGCATCGCCCGCGGCTCGATCCGCGAAGCGTTCGGACTCGCGCCGTGGCCGCGCGCGAATGCGGACTGGCTCGCCGAGCCCGGTGCAACGTTCGTGACGCTGCGGCAGGGCGACGACCTGCGGGGCTGCATCGGCTCGCTGGAGCCGCGGCGCGCGCTCGCCGAGGACGTCGCCGCCAACGCCCGTGCCGCCGCGTTCGCCGATCCCCGCTTTGCGCCGCTTCGCCACCACGAGCTCGAGGTCACGTCGATCGAGGTGTCGCTGCTCTCGCCGTCCGAGCCGCTGCCGTTCGCGACGGCCGGGGAGCTCTTCGCGCAGGTCGTTCCCGGAGTCGACGGCATCGTGCTGGAGGCAGGCGCCCGCCGCGCGACGTTCCTGCCGCAGGTGTGGGACGTGCTGCCCGATCCGCGCGACTTCTTCGGCGAACTCGCGCGCAAGGCGGGACTGCCCGCGTCGCACCCGATCGAGCACTGCCGGGTGCTGCGCTACCGCGTGCAGAAGTGGAGCGAAGCGCAGTGGAACGAAGTGGAGACGCTCCGATGACCGTTCCGGAATCGCAATACGCCGCCCGCTGGTGGCACATGCTGCCCGATGGCCGCATGCAGTGCGACCTCTGCCCGCGCGACTGCAAGCTGCACGAGGGCCAGCGGGGACTCTGCTTCGTACGCAAGCGCGAGGGCGAGCGGATGCTCCTCACCACCTACGGCCGCTCGTCGGGCTTCTGCGTCGACCCGGTCGAGAAGAAGCCGCTGTTCCACTTCCTGCCGGGCAGCGCCATCCTGTCGTTCGGCACCGCCGGCTGCAATCTCGCGTGCAAGTTCTGCCAGAACTGGGACATCTCCAAGTCGCGCGAGATGGACACGCTGATGGACCGCGCGAGTCCCGACGCGATCGCCGCCGCCGCGGTGGACATGGGCTGCCGCTCCGTCGCGTTCACCTACAACGACCCGGTGATCTTCGCGGAGTACGCGATGGACGTCGCCGACGCCTGCCACGCGCGCGGCATTCGCACGGTCGCGGTGACCGCCGGTTACGTCTCGCCCGAGCCGCGGCGCGAGTTCTTCGCGAAGATGGACGCGGCGAACGTCGACCTGAAGGCCTTCACCGACGACTTCTACGTGAAGCTCACCGGCGCGCACCTCGACCCGGTGCTGGACACGCTGAAGTACCTCCGCCGCGAGACCGACTGCTGGCTCGAGATCACCACGCTCCTGATCCCCGGGAAGAACGACTCGCGCCGAGGAACTCGACGCGCTCACCAGGTGGGTGGCGAAGGAACTGGGCCCGGACGTACCGCTGCACTTCAGCGCGTTCCACCCGGACTGGAAGATGTCGGACGTCCCGGCCACGCCGCGTGCGACGCTGCAGCGCGCCCGCGACATCGGGATCGGCAATGGCCTGCGCTACGTCTACACCGGCAACGTGCACGACCTGGCCGGCGGCACCACCGCCTGCCCGTCCTGCGACACGCCGGTGATCGCACGCGACGGCTATCGCATCCTCGCCTACGCGCTCGACGGCGAAGGCCGCTGCAAGTCGTGCGGCGCGGCAATCGCCGGGCGCTTCGGCAAGTACGAGGGTGCATTCGGGCCGCGGCGCATTCCGGTGCGGCTCGCCGATCGCCGGACCACGACGGCGACCAACGGGCAGTCGGTCTAGCTGACGCCCTGCAGGCGCGACCTGCGGGCGGCGTCTTCCAGGCGGGCGTCCTCGATCTCCTGCAGCACGCTGCCGAGATCGACGGCGGCGTCGACGCGCTCGAAGCGGCCCGTCAGCGGCGTGTCGTGCTGCAGGGTACCGGCTTCGAACAGCGCCCAGATCTCGCGGCCGTAGTCGGTAGCCAGCAACTCCGGCGCATGCCGGCCGAAGCAGCTGCGCAGGTTGGCGACGTCACGCTCGAAGATCTTCCGCGCGTGGTTGTTCCCGGCGGCATCCACCGCCTGCGGGAGGTCGATGATCACCGGCCCGTCGCTGCCGATCAGGATGTTGTACTCGCTGAGGTCGCCGTGCACGACGCCGGCGCAGAGCATCCGCACGACTTCGCGGATCAGGCGCTGGTGGTGGCCGCGCGCGACTTCCGGCGTGAAGTCCAGGTCGACGAGCCGTGGCGCCGCCGCACCGTGCTCGTCGGTGACGAGCTCCATCAGCAGGACACCTTCGTGGAACTGGTACGGCTTCGGCACTCGCACGCCGGCCGCGGCCAGGCGGTAGAGCGCATCGACCTCGGCGCTCTGCCACGCGCTCTCCCGCGCCTGCCGCCCGAAGCGCGTGCCCTTGGCCATCGCGCGCGCCTGCCGCGTGTTCTTCGTCCTGCGATTCTCGGTGTAGTCGACCGCCTGCCGGAAGCTGCGCCGTTCCGCTTCCTTGTAGACCTTCGCGCAGCGCGTCTCGTCGCCGCAGCGCACGACGAAGACCATCGCCTCCTTGCCGCTCGTCAACTGACGCACGACGCCGTCGATCAACCCGTCCTGGAGCAGCGGCCGCAGCCTGCTGGGAATTTTCATGGAAGCGCGCGCGCCCGATCAGTAGTGGGTCTCGCGCGCTGCGCCGGACGCCGCTGGTCGCCCGGCCGGGACGCACGAGGCCGGCAGTGTGCCTCAAATACCCCGGGCGTGCCGTTCGCGCGAACCTCCGGCGTTCAGCGAGCGCGCGCGGCGCGGCGCGGGCGCATTGGCCCGCTCTCGGTCGCCGGTCGCCGCCCTGCCCGATGATCCCGGAATCGTCCTACAATCGTCGGACCCTCGGCTACCGGCCCGTCCGGCCGCCGGAGGGCGAGGGAGGTGGCACCCATGTCCGAACGACACGCGTTGAGCGACGTGACCGGCACCGTGCCGCTCGACGACGCGGCGGCGGTCGCCGACGCCATCGACGGCATTCTCTCGCGCAGCTACGGCGCCGGGCAGTTCGACCGCGCGCTACTGCGCGCCTGCTTCGCGTTCGTCGAGCGGCTGTTCGCGGGCGGTCATCCGGGCTACCTCGCCTGCGACATGCCCTACCACGACCTGCGGCACTCGCTCGACGCCGCGCTCGCGATGGCGAGGCTCGTCGACGGCTACCGACAGCAGGGTGGCGCGACGGCCGCTGCGCTGACGCCGGACACTCGGACTCGTTGCCGTCCTGCTCGCGCTGCTGCACGATACCGGCTTCCTGCGCACCACCGCCGAAGCATCGTTGCGCGGACCGGAGCTCGCCGCCGCGCACGAGTCGCGAAGCGCAGCGTTCGCCGCCGACTACCTGCGCTCGACCGCCCTCGCCCCGTATGCGCAACTCGCTTCGCTGATCATGGCGACCCGCGTTGCCGCCGCTCCCGGTCCGCTGCTCGACGGCCGCGACGACGCGGCGATCGCCATCGGCCGCATGCTGGGCAGCGCCGATCTCCTCTGCCAGATGGCCGACCGACGCTACCTCGAGCGTTGCTACCACCACCTCTATCCGGAATTGGTGATCGGAGGCGGCGATCGGTGCGTCGCGGCGGACGGCCGGCAGAAGATCCTGTTCCGCGATGCCCGCGACCTCGTGGCGCACACTCCCGGCTTCTACGCCAACGTGGCACGACCCCGGCTCGAGAAGGATTTCGGAAACGTGGCCCGCCACCTCGCCGCGCACTTCGGCGGCGCCGACCCCTATGCCCGGTCCACCCGCGACAATCTCGAGCGTTGCGCAACGATCGTCGGCGACAATCGCTGGGATCTCCTCGACGGCCCGCCCATGACGACGACGCGCGAGCTCGATCCGCGCTATCGTGCCGAGGCCACCTCCAGCGGCCACCACTGACGCCTCGGTAGCAGCGGATCGGCAAAGGACGTACCGGAATTCGCCCGTGCCCGACTCGCCCGCCGTCAAGACGATCCTCTTCACCGACATCGAAGGCAGCAGCCGCCTCTGGGAGCGCGAGCCCGAGCGCATGGCGGCAGCCCTCGCGGGACACGATCGCCTGTTGCGCGACGAGGTTGGCCGGCGCGGCGGCAGCGTGGTCAAGTCGACGGGCGACGGCATGCTCGCGACGTTTCGCGATCCGCACGGCGCGCTCGCGGCGGTCGTCGCATTGCAGCGCGCATTGCGCGACGCATCGAACACCGGGGGATTGCCCTGCGCGTACGCGCAGGGCTCCACGCCGGCGTGGTCGAGGACCGCGACGGCGATTCGTTCGGCAACGCCGTGAACCGGGCTGCGCGCGTGACCACCGCCGCCCACGGCGGCCAGGTGCTCGCCACGCAGGCCGTCGCCGAGCTCGTCCGCGACGGCCTTCCCGACGGCATCACGCTGCGCGACCTCGGTACTGTCAGGCTGCGCGACCTGCTGACGCCGGAGCGCGTCTACCAGGTCGAGCAGGACGGGCTGCCGCGCGAGTTTCCCGCGCTGCGCACGCTCGAGTCCATTCCGAACAACCTGCCGCAGCAGCTCACGCACGTTCGTCGGGCGCGAGCACGAGCTCGCGGCGGTCAAGGAAGAGCTCGCCGGCACGCGACTGCTCACGCTGTTCGGCATCGGCGGCGTGGGCAAGACGCGCCTGTCGCTGCAGGTCGCGGCCGAGGTCGTGTCGAACTACCCGGACGGCGTCTGGTTCGTCGAACTCGCCCCGATCAGCGACGCGCGGCTCGTGCCGCAGGCGGTGGCCACGGTGCTCGGCGTGCGCGAGGAACCCGGCCGCTCGATCCAGGACGCGCTGCTGCAGCACGTCAAGCGACCGCTCGCTCCTGCTCGTGCTCGACAACTGCGAGCACGTGATCGACGCCTGCGCGACGCTCGTGCACCAGTTGCTGCAGGCGAGCGCGGGCGTGCGCATCCTCGCCTCGAGCCGCGAGCGCTTCAACATCGCCGGCGAGACGGTGCATCCGGTGCCGCCGCTGGCGGTGCCGACGCCTGGACGGCAAGCCCTCGGCCGATGCCGCAGGGGCCAGCGAGGCAGTACGCCTGTTCGTCGAGCGGGCCCGCGGCACTCAGCCCGCCTTCGCGCTGAACGATCGCAACACGCCCGCCGTGGTGGAGATCTGCCGGCGCCTCGACGGCATTCCGCTCGCGCTCGAGCTCGCGGCAGCGCGCCTGCGCGCGCTGCCGGTCGAGGAGATCGCCGCGCGCGTCAACGACCGCTTCCGCCTGCTCGCCTCCGGCGACCGGACGGCGTTGCCGCGACAGAAGACGCTGCGCGCACTGATCGACTGGAGCCACGACCTTCTCTCCGAGCCGGAGCGCGCGCTGTTGCGCCGCCTCGCCGTGTTCGCGGGCGGGTTCACGCTCGACGCCGCCGAGGCCGTTGCCGCAGGAGGCGAGATCGCGGCAGGCGACGTCCTCGAGCTCCTCACGGGACTCGTCGACAAGTCGCTCGTGACGCTCGACGCGGATGCCGGCCGCTACGCGATGCTCGAGACGGTGCGCCAATATGCGATGGAGAAGCTCGATGCCTCGGGCGACGGCGACCCGGTCCGCGAGAGGCACCTCGGCTACTACCTGGCGACTGATCGAGAAGGGGCCGCCACCGGACTTTCGCGGCCCCGAAGCAGCCGCTGGCTGGAGCGCGCTCGACCGTGCGCGCGAGAACATCCTTGCCGCCCACGCCTGGTCGCTGCGGGCGCCGGACGCGTGCGAGCGCAGCTACCGCCTCGTCTTCGCGATGCGGCACTACTGGTTCGCGCGCGGCCTGCTCGAGCTCGGGCACCGCGCTGTCGCTCGACACGGTCGCCAACGGTCCTCACGAGCCGGCCGGCATCCGGGCGCGGCCGCGCGCTCTGGGTCGCTGGGCAGATCTCCGCGCTGACGGCCCGCTACGCCGAGGCGCAGCCGCTGCTGGAGGAGAGTCTGCGCATCGCGCGGTCGCAGCGCGATCGCGCGCATGGTGGCCGGCGTGCTGAACGTCCTCGCGCTGGCGCTCATGGGCCAGGGCGACTCCGCGGGCGCGGCCGAACAGTGCGAAAGGACGCTGGAGATCGCCCGTGAAATGGGTGACGAGCGCCGCATCGCGATGGCCTCGAACGCCCTGGCGCAGATTCGCCGGCTCGAGGGCGATCTCGACGCGAGCCGAGGCGCTCTACCTGGATGCGCTGGCGTTGAGCCGCAAGCTCGGCGACCGCGAGATGGAGTGCATCGTGCTGCTCAATCTCGCGATGGTCGCCGTCGCACGCGGCGACGAGGCACGCGCCGTCGACCCGCTGCGCGAGGTGATCGCCATTCGTCGAGGAGACGGGTCGCGCCACAGGCGATGCAGAGCCTGTTCGAGGTCGCCGCGGGCCTCGCCGCGTCGCGCGGCGAGTGGGAACGCGCCGCACGGCTCTTCGGCGCCGCCGAGCGGCACATGCGAGGAAACGGATTACCGCCGCGATCCGGCGGACGAGGCCTACCTGTCGTCGTGGATCTCGAAGACGCGCGCCGCGCTGGGCGACGCGCGGTTCGCGCTGCCGAAGCCGCCGGCGGTCGGTCCGCCGTCGTACGACGCGCCGAGGTCGCCGCCATCGCCAATGGCTCGCGCCACTGGCGTAGCGACGGTCGCGTCGTCGCCGATCCGCGATCCGCCCCGTGGCCCCCGGGCTCAGCCGAGCCGGGACGGTCCGCGGGACCTACCTGTCGACGATCCAGGGATCGATCGCACCAGGGCTTGGCGTTCGAGTCGACGAGCGTCGAGGCCGTACTTGAGCGAGTTGCTCGCCTCGTCCGCCGGTGCCGTCGCCCCTCGATCCCATGCGCACGATCATCGTCCTGTCATCTGGTCCGAGGCATCTCGGTCGACCGACGAGACCGAATGGAGCCGCGCATCGTGCTCGTCGGAGAACTGGATCGGCCGGAGTCGAGTTCGATCCTGCGAGAACTGTGTAGCCGGATCGTTGACAATGCTCCACGTCAACTACGCGTCGGGCCACGGGACCGATCAGCCGACCATCGTAATGAGTGGCTTGGACTCGAGCTACGCACACCGCTCGGGACGAAGGGAGGTGCCGGAGCTCCCGGCGCGGATCTTCGGCCGTCGACGTCAGCGCCGTGAACGGGGTCCCGGCGCCGCAGCCCGCGACGCATGCGGCAGGCAAGCGCTATCGCAATCGACGATCGGCGAGCTCTCATCTGGCATCTCGCCGATTCGCCGGTGGGCCGATTGACAACGCGGTCCGCGTCGAAACCGCACGGCCTAGTCCAGTATCCACGGATCGAGCGCCGGGCAGAACGCCCCGCCCTCGCGCCGCACGTGCATGCCGTAGCGCAGCCAGGTACCCCGGCCGTCGCGGTGGAAGTCGATCTCGAGCTTCTTCCCGTTGCCGGTGACCTTGACGTTGCGCAGCCTCGAGGCGTCGCCGGACTTGGTGAAGAACGCGAAGGCCGCGGGCTCCTCCGAGAAGCGGAACCCGTCGGTGACGATCGTCCAGACCAGCTTGCGCTGCCCCATCGGGCCCGAGTCGAGCAGGATCTGCTCCCACGCGCCGCTGCTGACGACGCACGCGTCGGAGATGCGCACCGGCATCTCGCAGACCTGCGTGTTGCAGACCTTCCTCGTCGCCGTCGTATCGAACGCGGAGGGCTTCGTCGCGTCCATCGTGGACACGCAGCCGGCGAGCGCCGCACCGGCAGCCAGTGCCGCAAGGGCCTTCACGATTCGCATCGTTCCTCCCCGGAGATCGCCCGGAAGCAGCGGCGATCCGGCGCATTGTGGGTCAACGCTCGCGCGGATGCAATCGTCCAAAGCATGCCGGCCCGCCGCGTGAACGGTGGCGACACAGGTCGCCGAGCGTCGGACCGAGGGCGCGAAACTAGGCCCCGTCGAGGGCGACGGCCGCGAAGCTCGCGAGCCAGTGGGCGCCCATGTAGTCGCCGCTCTGCAGCCCATCCAACCCGGCGAGGCGGTGCACGGCGGCGGCCTCGGTCGCCACGGCGATGCGGGGATCGCCCGGCGGCAGTGCGTCGGCGATGCCGTCGAAGCACCACGCGCGGGACAGCGACAGCCCGTCGAGGTGCACGATCTGCGGGTCGCTGCGATCGGTCGGCACCGCGGGCGTGAACAGCGCCGCCGGCTCCCCGGACATGAACCAGGGCAGGAAGCGCCCGAGCCACGCGGCAAACTCGTCCCGTTCCAGCACGCGCCGCATCAGGTCGGCCTCGACCAGCGCCGGCGACAGGAAGTCCGACCCCGACGGCTCCCACGCGGCCGGATAGTCGCGATCGCCGCCGAACCACGCGCGCGCCTTCGCCTCGCACAGCGCGCGCCAGCGCGGCTCGTCGCAGGCACGCGCGTAGTCGATCGCGAAGGCGAGCCCGAACGCGCTGTTCGGGTGCGTGCCGCCGCGCAGCGGATGCGCGGCCTTGGGCAGGTAGTCGTGATAGCGCGCGACGAACGCCTGCGCGAGCGGCGCGAGGTTCGCTCCGCCAGCGTGCGAAGTCCGCGCCCGCGCCGCGTCCGAGCTCCTCGGCGAGCTTCAGCAGCCACGCCCAGCCGTAGGTGCGCTCGAACGCCTTCGCGCCGGGGCGCGCGAGGTAGGCGACCTCGCCCGCGATCGCTGCCGCGGAGAGGTGCCGGTCGAAGAGTGCCGCGATCGCCGGCGCCTCGGGCAGCGACGGGAACTTCCGCAGCAACCGCGCCAGCAGCCAGTGCATGTGCACGCACGAGTGCCAGTCGTAGCTGCCGTAGAACGCCGGGTGCAGCGTGCGCGGGAAGGAAACGTCGCCGGGGCCGTGCAGCACGTGCTCGGGCTTGTTGGGATACTCGCGGACGACGTTGTCGAGCGCGATCCGGGCGAAGCGCGACGCGAGCGCGGGCGCGAGCATGCGTCGGCTCAGGCGTCCGACGCCTCGGCCGTCGCGCTCTCGCGCGAAGCGCGCTTGCGCTCGTGCTCCTTGAGGAAGCGCTTGCGGATGCGGATCGACTGCGGCGTGACCTCGACGAGCTCGTCGTCGGCGATGAACTCGACCGCGTACTCGAGCGTCAGCTGGATCGGCGGCGTGAGCAGGATCGCGTCGTCCTTGCCGGATGCGCGCACGTTGGTGAGCTGCTTGCCCTTGATCGGGTTCACCACCAGGTCGTTGTCGCGGCTGTGGATGCCGATCACCATGCCCTCGTAGAGCATCTCGCCCGGCGAAACGAACATCCGCCCCCGCTCCTGCAGCTTCCACAGCGCGTAGGCGACCGCCGCGCCGTCCTCCTGCGAAATCAGCACGCCGTTGCGGCGCTCGGGGATCTCGCCCTTGACCGGAGAGTAGCCGTCGAAGACGTGGCTCATCAGTCCCGTGCCGCGCGTCAGGTTCATGAACTCGCCCTGGAACCCGATCAGCCCCCGTGCCGGCATGCGGTATTCGAGGCGCGTGCGGCCGCGACTGTCGGACTCCATGTGGGTGAGCTCGCCGCGGCGGCTGCCCAGCTCCTGCATCACCGCACCCTGGTGCGCGTCCTCGACGTCGACGGTGAGGAACTCCCAGGGCTCGTTGACCACGCCGTCGATCGTGCGCAGCACGACGCGCGGCCTCGACGCCGCGAGCTCGTAGCCCTCCCGGCGCATGTTCTCGATCAGGATCGTGAGGTGCAGCTCGCCCCGCCCCGACACCAGGAACACGTCGGTGTCCTCGGTGTCCTCGACGCGCAGCGCCATGTTGGTGAGGAGCTCGCGCTGCAGACGTTCGCGGACGTTGCGGGACGTGACGAACTTGCCCTCGCGGCCGGCGAGCGGCGAGGTGTTGACCTGGAAGTACATCGACAGCGTCGGCTCGTCGACGGCGATCGGCGGCAACGCCTCGGGGGCGTCCAGCGGCGTCAGCGTCGTCCCGATGGTGAGGTCCTCGACGCCGGTGACCATCACGATGTCGCCGGCCTCGACCTCGTCGACGGGGGAACGCTCGAGACCCTTGAACGTGAACACCTGCGCGAGCTTCGCCTTGCGGGGCGCCATGCCCTCGGCGAGCGGGCCGTGCAGCACCGCGACGTCCTGCCCGGCGCGCATGCGCCCGCGCCGGATGCGGCCGATGCCCAGCCGGCCGAGGTAGCTCGAGTAGTCGAGCGCTGCCACCTGGAACTGCAGCGGGCCGTCCGGATCGCCGACGGGCGCGGGCACGCGCGCGAGGATCGCCTCGAACAGCGGGCGCATCGTCTTGCCCGCGCGGGCCTCCGCCGAGTCGGCCACGCCGCTCGCGGCCTTGGCGACCGCGACGTCCGTGGTCGCCCAGCCGTTCAGGGCGGACGCGTACACCACCGGGAAGTCGAGCTGGTGCTCGTTCGCGCCGAGGCGATCGAACAGCTCGAACGTCGCGTTCACGACCCACTCCGGCCGCGCGCCGGGACGGTCGACCTTGTTCACGACGACGATCGGCGACAGCCCCTGCGCGAGCGCCTTCATCGTGACGAAGCGCGTCTGCGGCATCGGCCCCTCGACCGCGTCGACCAGCAGCAGCACGCCGTCGACCATGCCGAGCACGCGCTCGACCTCGCCGCCGAAGTCCGCGTGACCGGGGGTGTCGACGATGTTGATCTGCGTTTCGCCGGCATCGTCCGCGTACAGGATCGAGCAGTTCTTCGCGAGGATCGTGATGCCGCGCTCGCGCTCGAGGTCGTTGCTGTCCATCACGCGCTCGGCGACGTGCTGGTGCGCCGCGAAGGTGCCCGATTGCGAGAGCAGCTTGTCGACGAGCGTGGTCTTGCCGTGGTCGACGTGGGCGATGATGGCGATGTTGCGGAGCGCCTTGGGCATGGGGACCGCCGAGGAGTGGGCCGGAAGGAAAAAAGCCTTTGATTATAGCTGTTTGTGCGCTGCAGCGCGACTGGCAGATGCCGGGCAAATGCCGGGGCGAGCCCCGCTCGGTCACCGATTTCCCCTCGAGGCCTGAAGCGGGTATAATCGCAAAGCTTTGTTTCCGGTCGCATTTCTTCCACTGTTGACCACGCTGCCTGGACCGGAACTCGCAACGCGAGTGGGCCGCATTCAGGAGATGTCGTGATGAGCAGTGCCCCGAGCTTTTCGGAGCTCGGCTTGCGGCCGGAGATTCTCCGGGCCGTGACCGAGTCCGGTTACACCACCCCCACCCCCATCCAGCAGCAGGCCATCCCCGTCGTCCTCGCGGGCAAGGACGTGATGGGCGGCGCGCAGACCGGCACCGGCAAGACCGCCGGCTTCGGGCTGCCGATCCTGCACAAGCTGTCGCAGTACGCGAACACGAGCCCCTCGCCGGCGCGGCATCCCGTGCGCGCGCTCATCCTGACCCCGACGCGCGAGCTCGCGATCCAGGTCGAGGAATCGATCCGCGAGTACGGCAAGTACACGGGCCTGCGCTCGACCGTCGTCTACGGCGGCGTCGACATCAAGCCGCAGCTGGCGATCGTCCGCGCCGGTGTCGAGATCCTGGTCGCCACCCCGGGACGGCTCCTCGACCACATCGAGCAGAAGAGCGTCTACCTGGGCCAGGTCGAGATCTTCGTCCTCGACGAGGCCGACCGGATGCTCGACATGGGCTTCATCCCCGACATCAAGCGCATCATGGCGCTCCTGCCCGCGACCGCGAAGCGCCAGAACCTGCTGTTCTCCGCCACCTTCTCCGGCGAGATCAAGAAGCTCGCCGACGAGCTCCTGAACCAGCCGCAGCTGATCGAGGTCGCGCGCCGCAACACCGCCGCCGAGACCGTCGACCAGAGCGCCTACAAGGTGCCGCAGGAGGACAAGCGCGCACTGCTCGTGCACCTCGTCAAGACGCGCAACTACTGGCAGGTGCTGTGCTTCGTGCGCACCAAGCACGGCGCGTCGCGCCTCGCCCGCCAGCTCGAGAAGGACGGCCTCATCACGTCGGCGATCCACGGCGACAAGACGCAGGCCGCGCGCCTCGAGGCGCTGACCGCGTTCAAGGACGGCAAGCTGCAGGTGCTCGTCGCGACCGACGTCGCGGCCCGCGGACTCGACATCGACCACCTGCCGGTGGTGCTGAACTACGAGCTGCCGCACGTGCCCGAGGACTACATCCACCGCATCGGCCGCACCGGCCGCGCGGGTGCCTCGGGTGTGGCGATCTCGCTCGTCGATCCCGCCGAGGAGAAGTACCTGTCGGAAATCGAGAAGCTCCTGAAGAAGAAGGTGCTCGTGCACCAACCCGAGGACTACTCGGTCGAGAAGGCGACGCTGGCCCCGGCCGAGCGGCGCGAGCGACCGGAACGCACGGGTCGCACCAGCCGTACCCCACGCACGGACCGTCCGGACGGCGCCGCTCCTCGTGCACCACGCGCGGAGCGAGCGGAACGCGCGCCGCGCGGCGAGGTCGCGACGCGGCCCGACCGGCAGACCCACGACGAGCGGATGCGCGAGCGCGAGGAAGCCTACGCGCGCAATCCGGACCAACCGGCAGTGGCATCGACCCACGGTGCGACGACGTCGGCGCTCGGCGGACACGTCATCCAACGCCAAAGTGCCCGTCGACCCGTCCCGATGCTGCTGCAGCGACGAACTCCGACGGCGGTCGCGACCGCCGAGGCACCGGTCGCGCCGGTCGTGGCAAGCCCGCCGCCGGCGCAGACACTTCCCGCCACGGTGCCCGCGGGTGACGAGTCGAGCCGCACACCCGACGCGGTTGCGTCGACCGCCTGACGCCACCATCGGCCGGTTGGCGCTGCTCGCCGGTTCGCGCGCCGGCTTCGAAGGCGAGGCCGCGACCGACCTCGTCCGCGCCGCCGCGGCGCTCGGCATCCACGCAGGGCCTGCGGCCGTTGCGGGCTCCGGCCACGCCCACGCGACGGCCGACGGGCTCGACGCCGCCGCCTTCCGCCGGCGCATCGCGGCGCATCCGCCGATCTTCGCGCGCAACGCCATCGTCGGTACCGGACCCCACGCCGTCGCCAGCGAGGACCAACGCACGCGCGCCGACCGCATGCCGTCGCTGCTGGCGGCGATCGACGACCTCGCGCGGGATCCCGCGCAAGCCCCGCCCTGGTGCAGCGTGTGGGTCGAGTACCCCGACACCAACGACGGCAAGGCGCTTTCCCGGCTCGCCCGCGCGCTGCAGTCACGGCTCGAAGTCGCGCTCGGCGAGGCCGGCCGCATCGACGCGAACGCGGATTGCCGGCTGCACGTGTTCCTTCCGGACGGCCGCACGGCCTGGATCGGCACGAGTGCCGCCGTGGCGACGCGCTGGCCGCTCGGCATCCCCCGTCTGCGCCGTGCCGGTCGAGCGCCCTCGCGTTCCGCGCAGAAACTCGCCGAGGCGATCGTCGTCTTCCTCGGCGAGCGTGAAGGCGATCTCCTCCATGCCGGGCAGCGCGCCGTCGATCTCGGCGCCGCCCCCGGCGGCTGGACGTGGGTGCTGGCGAGCCGCGGCCTGCAGGTCGTCGCGGTGGACAACGGGCCGCTCAAGGGCGACGTCGCGCACGACCCGCGCGTGCGCCACCTGCGCGCCGATGGCCTGACGTGGCGGCCGCCCCGTCCGGTCGACTGGCTGGTCTGCGACATCGTCGAGCGCCCCGCGCGCATCGCGGAGCTCGTCGCCGGCTGGATCGCCGACGGCGATGCGCACGCGGCGATCTTCAATCTCAAGCTGCCGATGAAGAAGCGCTACGACGAGGTGCAACGTTGCCAGGCACTGATCGAGCAGCGCCTGCGCGCCGCGGGGGTGCGGGCGACACTTGCGATTCGCCACCTGTACCACGACCGCGAGGAGGTGACCGGCTGCCTCCTTTCGGTGCAACGCGCGAAAGGCCGCGCCGGCGCGGGCGAACCGCGGGCTGCGCGCGGCGGCCGGCGTGTGTAGAATTGCCTTTTCGCCAGCGGCACCCGCGCCCGGCAACAAGAACATCCCCTGGAAGGCAACCATGTCGATTTCCCGTTCGAAGATGCCGGCGCTGCTCGTGGCGCTGCTTGCGGTCTCCGCCGCGTACGTCCCCACCGCCGCGGCGCAGTCGTCGACGGCGATTCCCGCCGGCCTCACGCCGGCCAAGATCGCCGAGATGGTGCCCAACATGGCGGGCATCGGCGCGGGCTTCGCACCGGACTATGTCGGCTCGGACGACTACACGTTCGTGGCGGCACCGGCGTTGTACTACCAGTTCGGCAACTCCAACCGCAACGTCAGCTGGTGGGGCATCTTCGGCAGCGTCAACCTGATCGACTCGGCGACGTGGAGTGCCGGCCCGACGCTGCAGTTCCGCCCGGGACGCAAGGACGTCGACGACGAAGTCGTCAGCCGGATGAGCGAGATCGACAACTCGTGGGATGCGGGTGTCTTCGTCGGCTACCAGTACATCAACGCCCAGGGCATCCCGTGGATCGCGCGCGCCAACGTCGGCGTGCAGTGGAACCTGAACGACGAGTACGACGACGCTTACTGGTGGGCCTCGGGGCAGTTCTTCTTCCCGCTGCGCGAGGACCTTTTCGTCGGATTGGGTGGCGGCCTCGGCGGCGGCAGCTCGAGCTTCAACCAGACCTACTTCGGCGTGACGCCGGCCAACGCGGTCGCGAGCGGGCTGCCCGTGTACTCGCCGGGCGGCGGCGTCTCGAACGTCTACGTCTGGCCGGCGCTGATCTGGCGCTTCCACCCGAACTGGCTCGGCGCGGTCGGCGGCATGTACTCGCGCGTGACCGGTGACGCGGGCGATTCGCCGGTCGTCAGGGATCGCGGCGACGCGAACCAGTGGATCGGCGGCGTCGGCATCGCGTACGTCTGGCGATAGCCCCAAGGCGCGGGGCTACTCGACGCCGCCCCGCAGCAGCCCCAGCTTCTCGTAGACCGGCCGCATCGCCTTGCGCAGCGACGGCAGCTTGCGCATGAACACGAGCGCCGCAACGAACGCGATCAGGCCGTTCAGCAGGAACGTCGCCGGCACGCCGATGCGCGCTGCGATCGCGCCCGCGGCGAGGTTGCCGAGCGGCGCGGTGCCCAGGAACGCCAGCATGTAGAAGCCGGCGACGCGGCCGCGCAGGCGGTCGTCGACGATCGTCTGCAGGATCGTGTTCGACGACGCGGCGGCGAGGATCAATCCGCCGCCGAACAGGAACGCCAGCGGCAGCGCGGCCGGCAGCCAAGTGAGATAGGCGAAGCCGGCGAGCGCCAAACCCGACACCACGGCGGCTCCGACGATCACGTCGCCCAGTCCCACGACCGTGCGCCGCGACGCGAGATAGAGCGTGGCGACGAGCGCACCGGCGCCCGCGGTGCTGAGCAGCAGGCCCAGCGTGCCGGGACCACCGCCGTAGATGTCCTTCGCGTAGACCGGCATCAGCGACACGTAGGGGATGATCGTCCACGCGAGGATCGCCACCATTCCCATCAGCGCACGCGCGGGCGCAAAACCCGTCACGTAGCGGAAGCCCTCCATCCAGCTCTTCGCGAAGCCGTCGCCTGCGGCACGATCGCGCTCGCGGGGGAACGCGATCGTCGCGAACGATACGAACACCGCGACGAACGAGATCGCGTTGATCGCGAAGCACACCGCCTCGCTGGTCGCCGCGATCAGCAGGCCCGCGAGCGCCGGACCGGCGACGCGGGCGCCGTTGACGGCGAACGAATTGAGCGCGATCGCGTTGGGCAGGTCGGCGCGATCGTCGACCATGTGCACGAACAGCGACTGCCGCAGCGGGATGTCGAAGGCGTTGGCGATGCCCTGCCACAACGCGAGCGCGACGAGGTGCCAGGGCAGGACGCTGCCCGTGCCCGCCAGCACCGCCAGCGTCACCGCCTGCAGTGCGAGGAGCCCCTGGGTGACGAACAGGCCACGCTTGCGGTTCACGCGGTCGGCGACGACACCCGCGAACGTGCCGAAGAGCAGGATGCCGACGTTGGCGCAGAACGCGATCACCCCGAGCAGGAACGCCGAGCCGGTGAGCCGGTAGACGAGCCAGCCCATCGCCACCTGCTGGAGCCACGTGCCGACCATCGAGACGCTCTGGCCGGCGAAGAGGCGCCGGAAGTTGCGATGCCGCAACGCGCGGAACAGGTGGCGCGGGTCCGGCAGGGCCATCGCCCGATGGTACGCCACCGTGACCGCGTGCCATGGGCGGCACGCCACTTGCATGCCCGGCGCAACACCGACGCATGCGCCGCCCCGGACCGACCGACCATACCCTGCCGTGAGCGCCCTGCCCGCCACAAGCCTGCTTCGCGAGCCACTCTGGCACCTCCTGTACCGCTACTGGTTCTGGGGGTGGCTGTTCCTCGACGTCAACACCGGCGACCTGCTGCGGCGGGCTGCCGCGTGGCGCCACAACGTGCGGCAGCGCGTCCACCTGCCGGTGTACATGCTGCGCTGGTGCGTCGCGCTGGTCGTGACGGGAACGGTTGCCGTGGCGATCGAGACGCTGTCCGAGGCGCGCCTCGCCGCGGCGGTCTTCTACACCGGTGCCGTGCTGTGCAGCGTCGTCCAGGTCATCGCCGGGATCGCCTGGGCGTTCCTGCGCGACAGGTAAGGAAAAGTCAGCCCAAACGCTCGAACTGCGGCTTGAGCTTCGCCAGTGTCGCGGCGAATCCCGCGAGCCGCGCACGTTCCTGCAGGACGACGGCGGCGGGCGCGCGCGCGACGAAGCTCTCGTTGCGGAGCTTCACGTTCGCCTTGGCGATCTCGCCTTCGAGCCGGGCGATCTCCTTGCCGAGGCGCTCGCGCTCGGCCGCCTTGTCGATTTCGATGTGCAGCATGAGGCGCGTCTCGCCGACCACCTGCACAGGCGCGTCGGTGGCCGGCAGCTCCTCGCTCACCTTGACCTCGGAGAGCCGTGCGAGCGGCGCGGCGTAGCGGGCGAACGCCGTGAGGCGGGCGCGCTCCTCCGCGTGCGACGAGGCCGCGAGCAGAGGTACTTTTTGCGCCGGCGACAGGTTCATCTCGCCGCGCAGCGCGCGGCAGGCATTGACGACCGCCTGCAGCGCCGCGACCTCGGCCTCAGCCACGACATCGACGTTCGCCGGCTGCGCTTTCGGGTAAGGCTGCAGCGAGACCGTCTCGCCCGACTTGCCGGCGAGCGGCGCGACCTGCTGCCAGAGCTCCTCGGTGATGAACGGCATGATCGGGTGCGCGAGCCGGAGCACCGCTTCGAGCACCCGCACCAGCGTGCGCCGCGTGCCGCGCTGCACCTCGGGATCGGCGTCGGCGAGCAGGACCTTCGCCATCTCGACATACCAGTCGCAGTACTCGTCCCACACGAACTCGTAGAGCGCCTTGGCCGCGAGGTCGAAGCGATAGTCGCCGAGCTGGCGGTCGATCTCGGCCTCGACGGCCTGCAGCCTCGAGACGATCCAGCGGTCGACGAACGAGAGCGGCGGCTTCGGCCCGTCCAGCCCGACGTCCTTGCCGGCGACGTTCATCAGCACGAAGCGGCTCGCGTTCCACAGCTTGTTGCAGAAGTTGCGGTAGCCCTCGCAGCGGGCGAGGTCGAAGTTGAGCGTGCGGCCGTAGGTGGCGAGGCTCGCGAAGGTGAAGCGCAGCGCGTCGGCACCGAACGCCGGGATGCCGTCCGGGAACTGCTTGCGCGTGCGCTTGCCGATCGACTCCGCCTGCCGCGGGTCCATCATGTTCGACGTGCGCTTCGCGACGAGACCTTCGAGGTCGATGCCATCGATCAGGTCGAGGGGATCGAGCACGTTCCCCTTCGACTTCGACATCTTCTGGCCTTCCTCGTCGCGCACGATCGCGTTGATGTAGACGTCGCGGAACGGCACGTGACCGGTGAAGTACGTCGTGGTCATGATCATCCGCGCGACCCAGAAGAAGATGATGTCGAAGCCGGTGACGAGCACCGACGACGGCAGGAACGTGCGGAGCTCGGGCGTGTCGGCGGGCCAGCCGAGCGTCGAGTGGCACCACAGGGCCGAGGAGAACCAGGTGTCGAGCACGTCCTCGTCGCGGCGGAAGCTCGCGGGCTCGCGGCCGAGCTTCGCCACGGCAAGCGCGCGCGCGGCGGCCTCGTTGCGGGCCACGTAGACGTTGCCGGTCTCGTCGTACCACGCCGGGATCTGGTGGCCCCACCACAGCTGCCGCGAGATGCACCAGTCCTGGATGTTGTTGATCCAGTGCAGGTAGGTCGAGATCCACTCGCCCGGAACGAAGCGCACGCGCCCGACCTCGCCGGTCTTCGGGTGCGCGAGCCCCTGCTCGCTCACCGCGGCGAGGCACAGGTCCTGGATCGTCCGTCCCGGCCACAGCGGGTGGCTCGCGGGCGCCGGCTTGGTCATGGCCATGTACCACTGGTCGGTCAGCGTCGGCTCGACCACCTCGCCGGTGCGACCGCACCGCGGCACGATCATCTTGTGCGCCTTCTCCGACACCAGCAGCCCGGCGGCCGCGAGGTCCTCGAGCACCGCCTTGCGCGCCACGTAGCGGTCGAGGCCGCGGTACTTCGCCGGGGCGTTGTCGTTGATCTTCGCCTCGAGGTCGAGGATCGCGATCGCGGGCAGGCCGTGGCGCTCGCCGATCGCCCAGTCGTTGAAGTCGTGCGCCGGCGTGATCTTCACGCAGCCGGTCCCGAACTCGCGGTCGACGTAGTCGTCGGCGATGATCGGGATTTCGCGCCCGGCGAGCGGCAGCCGCACGGTCTTCCCGATCAGGTGCGTGTAGCGCTCGTCCGCGGGATTCACCGCGACCGCGGTGTCGCCCAGCATCGTCTCGGGACGGGTCGTCGCAACGACCAGGGATCCCGACCCGTCCGCGAGCGGATAACGCAGCTCCCAGAGCTTCCCCTGTTCCTCCTCGCTGTCGACCTCGAGGTCGGACACCGCGGTGCCGAGCTTCGGGTCCCAGTTGACCAACCGCTTGCGGCGGTAGATGAGCCCGTCCTCGTGGAGGCGCACGAAGGTCTCGAGCACCGCCGCCGAGAGCCCCTCGTCCATCGTGAAGCGCTCGCGCGTCCAGTCGCCGCTGGTGCCGAGCCTGCGCATCTGCTTCGTGATCGCGCCGCCGGACTCCTCCTTCCACGCCCAGACGCGCTGGGTGAACGCCTCACGCCCCAGGTCGTGCCGCGTCCTGCCTTCGGCCTGCAACTGCTGCTCGACGACGATCTGCGTGGCGATGCCGGCGTGGTCGGTGCCGAGCTGCCAGAGCGTGTTGTCGCCTCGCATCCGGTGCCAGCGGATCATCACGTCCATCAGCGTCTGCTGGAACGCGTGGCCCATGTGCAGCGTGCCGGTGACGTTCGGCGGCGGGAGCTGGATGCAGAACGGCGTCGTCCCCGGTGCCATCGAAGGCCGGAACCAGCCACGCGACTCCCACAACGGATACCACGTGCGCTCGATGGCGTGCGGCTCGAAGCTCTTGGCGAGTTCCATGACGTTCTTGTGCTCGCGCCGCCGCGTGGCGCCGCGCGTGATCGGCAAAGCCTCGAATTATAGCGGTGCGCCCCGCGGACGCTCCGGACGGCAGCGCGGCAATAAGGGTCAGAGACGACTTTCCCGAGAAAGTCGTCTCTGACCCTACTTATCGAGCAGCTCCCGCAGCGCCGCCGCGACGTCGGCCGGCCGTTCCAGCGGCGCGAGATGTCCGCAGGCCTCGATCACACGCAGCTTCGCGCCGGGGATGCCGCGTGCCATTTCCTCGTGGACCTCGAGCGGCAACAACGCGTCCTCGCGTCCGCAGACGACGACCGTCGGGCAGCGGATCCCGGCCAGACGCGGCCGACTGTCGGCCCGGCTCATGATCGCGCGCTGTTGCCTCGCGAACACGTCGGCACCGCTGTCGCGCGCCATGGCGCGCACGATGTCCGCGACGGCGTGGTCGTCGATCCGGCTCGGATGCACCCACTTCGGCAACAGCTCTTCGACGATTGCGGCGAGCTCGGCCGGCGCGCGGGCGATCTGCTTCTCGCGGTTCGCGCGGCCTTCCGCGGTGTCGGGCCGCGCACCGGTGTCGACGAGCCCGAGCGCCATCACGCGCTCGGGAGCCCGGGCGACGATCTCGAGCGCGCAGTAACCGCCCATCGACAGGCCAGCCATTGCAAAGCGCGCCGGCGCCCTGGCCAGCACGTCCTGCGCGAGCTCTGCCATCGTGTCGCGCGTCGTCAGGTCCGCCACCCGCACCGACGCGACGTCGCCCAGTCGATCGGCGACGCCCTGCCACACGCGGGCGTCGTTGGTGAGGCCGGGAAGCAAGAGGAGGTCGACACGGCTTGCGCTCATCGCCCCGATCGTCCCGGCACCGACGCACCGGTCCCCGGGGTGCTACTTGACCGGCAGCTTGCCCGCGGAGGATCCCGAGGGCGGCACCAGTCCCGCCGGCGCGCCGGGCGCGAGTTGCGCCACCTCGACCTGCGAAGCATCGGTGAGCCGGTAGAGGAGCCCGGAGGCGTCGTCCCTCAGCAAGCTGAAGCGGCCAGCGACGACGATCGGATCGAACGTGTACTTGACGGGTGTCTTCGCGATCACCTCGACCACCGAGTCCGGGCCGGCGGGCAGGCAGAACGAGCAGTGCGGCGGCACCGACGTGATCAGGAAGCGCTTCTGCTTGTCGCCGACGTCGAGCGGGATCATGAAGCCCTGCACGCGGGTGTCCTTCTTGTCGAGCGCGACGATGTCCTTCGAGAACTCGGGCACCATCTTGCCGCCCTGTTTCACCGACGACACCTGCGCCAGCGTGCGCCACGACACGACGCCCGCCCGCTCGGGCAGGATCTGCGCGGAGAAGTCGCTTGCGGAAGGCAGCCCGCCGGGCGGGACCGTGGTGACGGCCTGCGCGAACAGGGGCAACGCGGCGGCGAGCGCCACGCGCCGCCAAGCACGGAGGAATCGCAAAGCGCTTCATGGTCATACCTCGCTCAGGAGTCGGCGAGCGTGGCCGCGACGTCGAGGCGGTATGCCTGCCAAGCGGGCCACAGCGCCGCCAGTATACCGGCTGCGACCGCGATCCCGAGTACCCATGCCTCCTCCGGATGCGGCGTCCACGCGGCCGCGGCGAGCGGGGCGGCGGCGGGCACGAGCTTTCCGGCGAACGCCGCGACCGCGTGCGCGGCCGCGAGCCCGATCAGCCCTCCCGCGAGCGCGAGCGTCACCGACTCCGCGATCAGCACCCACGCGACCTGCAGCCGGCTCGCGCCCAGCGTGCGCAGGATCGCGAGATCGTAGCGCCGCTCGTCGAGCGTCTGTGCGAGCGCGACGAACAGCATCAGGGCGGAAGCGGCGATCAGCAGCCAGGCGAACGCGCGCAGCAGGTCGATGCCGATGCCGAAGATCGACAGGAGCCGTGCGGTCTCGTAGGCGGGCGATGCCGCGACGAGGTTGGTCGACTCGTTGATCTGCCGCGGCAGGCTGGCCGCGGCGAGCGGGCCGACGTAGCGCACCAGCACCATGGTCACCTCGCGGGGCATCGCCTTGGCAGCGTGCGCGCCCTCGCCCTTCGCGTCGCCCTCGTGCGCGTGTGCTCGTCGCCCTCCTCGGCGCCGTGATGCGCGTCGTGCACGGCCCAGACGCTCTCGACCGACGTGAGTGCCATGCGGTCCAGCACGGTGCCCGTCGGCGCGAGCACGCCGGTCACGCGATAGGTGTCGTCGCCGTGCTCGCCGCCGCCCTCGGCAAGCCCGTGCGAGCCGGCGAACGCGCCCCCGACGCCGAGTGCCGCAACGCGCGCGACCTCGCTGCCCAGCACCGCTTCCATCGGCCGCTGTCCACAGCGCACCGGCCGTGAGCCGGCCACCGTAGTGCTCGACCAGCGCGGGTTCCGTGCCGACGATGCGGAATCCGCGGAAGCTGTCCCCCAGTGCAAGCGGAATCGCCTGCGCGATCATCGGGTTCGCGCGGAGCTCCGCGACGGACGCCAGCGGGATGTTGCCCGGCGGCACGTCGACGTGGAACACGCCGGCGAGCACGAGTTGCAACGGACTGCCCTTCGCGCCGACGACGAGGTCGATGCCGGCGGCATCGCGGGTGAGCCGCCCCTCGAGCTCGCGCGCCACCAGCAGCGTGAGCGCGACGACCGCGGTGCCTGCCGCGAGCAGCAGCACGACCAGCGCGGTGGCGAGCGGTCGGCGTCGCGCGTAGGCGAGGGCGAGACGCGTCAGGCCCATGCGCTCGCCGGGTCGTTCATGCGCATTCGCTCATGCCGCCGCCGCTTCCCGCGCCGGCAAAGCGTGGACGTGCGGCACGAGCGGCCGCACGCGCGCGTCGTGCGAGGCCACCACCAGCGTCGCCCCGGCTTCGAGCGCCTGCGCGCGCAGGAGCTCGAACGCGGCCGCGGCGTGCGCGTCGTCGAGGTTGGCGGTGGGTTCGTCGGCCAGCACCAAGGCCGGCCGGTTGATCACGGCGCGCGCGATCGCGACGCGCTGCGCCTGTCCCTGCGAAAGCTCGCGGGGGTAACGGTGCGCGAGATCGCCCACGTGCACCGCCTCGAGCATCGCCCGGATCCGGTCGTCGTCGGCAGGCAGCCCGGCCAGCGTCTGCGCAAGGCGCAGGTTGTCGGCGACGCAGAGCGCACCGACCAGGTGCAGCCGCTGCGGCACGATCCCGACCGCAGCGGCCGCGCCAGCGGTCGCGCTGCCCCGGCGCGAGCGCACCGAGTTCGGTCCCCGCGACGACCACCCGCCCTCGCGTCGGCGTCGTGAGCCCGGCGAGCACGTGCAGCAGCGTGGACTTGCCGCTGCCCGACGGTCCCGCAAGCAGCCAGGTCTCGCCGGCGCCCGCGTGCCACGAGTCGACGGCGAGCACGCGGGTGTTGCCGTACCAGTGCTCGACGCCATCGAGTTCGAACATGGCGCGACTCTATCGCAACTGCGTTGCACGCGAAACCGGGGCCGCAACACGGCTGCAGCCCCGGCTTCCATGGCTAGGCGACCGCCGCCTCGCGCGGCTCCGGCGCACGCCGCGCCAGCCCACGGCCCATCGCATGCGCCACGGCGTCGAGCCGACCCATCAGGTCCGCGAATTCGGCGGGCGTAAGCGCCTGGTCGGCGTCGCACCAGGCTTCGGGCGGATTGGGGTGGACCTCGACCAGCAGCCCGTCGGCACCGGCCGCCACCGCGGCGCAGGACAGCGCCGGCACCATCCACGCCTTGCCGCCGCGCGTGCGAAGGGTCGACGATCACCGGCAGGTGGGTCTCCCTCTTCAGCACCGCCACGGCGGTGACGTCGAGCACGTTGCGGTAGGCGGTCTCGAACGTGCGGATGCCGCGCTCGCACAGGATGATCTTGTGGTTGCCTCCCGCGGCGATGTACTCGGCCGCCATCAGCCACTCGTTCACCGTCGCGCTCATGCCGCGCTTCAGGATCACCGGCACGTCGACCCGCCCCACCTCCTTCAGCAGGTCGAAGTTCTGCATGTTGCGCGTGCCGATCTGGATCACGTCGACCTGGTGCTCGAGGAACGTGTCGAGCATGCGCACGTCCATGAGCTCGGTCACCACCGGCAGCCCGTGGCGCGCGGCGGCGTCCTGGAGCAGCGCGAGCCCGTCGACGCCCTTGCCCTGGAACGCGTACGGCGAGGTGCGCGGCTTGAACGCGCCGCCCCGCATCAGCCGCGCACCTGCGGCCGCCACCGCGTCGGCGGCGGCGCTCATCTGCTCGGGCGTCTCCACCGAGCAGGGGCCGGCGATCATCTGCACGTCGTGGCCGCCGATCGGGGTCCCGCGCACGTCGATCACCGTGGAGGCCTTGTGCCACTCGCGCGCGACGAGCTTGTAGGGCTTGAGGATGTGGAGCGCGCGCTCGACGCCCGCCATCGTCTCGAACATCTCCGGCGCGAGCTTGCGCTCGTCGCCGACCGCGCCGATCAGCGTGCGCTCGGTGCCGCGCGACACGTGCACGCCCAGCCCCTGCGCGCGGATCTTCGCCTCGACGGCGGCAATGGCGCGGTCGCCCGCGTCCGGCTGCATGACGATGATCATCGTGATTCCCTTCGTAAGGGTTGCAAGTGTCAGTCCGAAGGCGGATCGGGCGGCCCGTTGCGGGGCCGCGCGCGCCTGTCAGCCCCTGCAGGCGTCGCAGGTGCCTTTCACGGTCACCTCGACCTCGCGCCGACGAAAGCCCGCCGGCAGCGCGATCACGGGCACGCGCGCCTGCTCCAGGCAGATCACGCGCCCGCAGTCGCTGCACTCGAAGTGGGCGTGCGCGTGGACCGCGCCACCACCCGCGTGGCCGGCGGCGGAGAAGCGCCAGATGCGGTCGTCGCCGGAGACCTTGTGCGCAAGGCCCTGCGCCGTGAGCCACTCGAGGACGCGGTAGAGCGTCACGCGGTCGATGTCGTGGCCGCGCGCGAGCCGGCGCTCGACGTCGTGGTGCGACAACGCCTCGTCGGCGGCGAGGAGCGTCGAGAGCACGTCGATGCGCGCGCGGGTCGCGCGCGCGCCACGCTCGGCGAGGAGCGCCTGCGCGCTCGCGGCATCCCGCTCGCGGGCCCGACGAAGCGGTGGTGCTGCATTCATGGGACGATGATACCCGGCCGCAAGGGCTGCCAAGGTCCGCCGCGTGGCAACCGCGCTAACGCTGGCCGTCGCGCCAGCGCTCGATCTCCTGCTCGAGCGCCTCGGCAACGTAGGTGCGCAGGAGATCGCCCACGTGCTGGTTGATCGCGGCGACCAGGTCGGCGCTCGCTCGCTCCACCAGCGGCTGCAGTTGCTCGCCGAGCTTCGCGCGGAGCGTGGTGTCCGTGAAGATGTCGATCCGCTGCAGCACCTGCATCCGGATCTCGTCGACGGCTTCGGCGACGCGCGCGTCGTCGAGCACCGGCGCGGCGCCGCTCTCGACCGGCGGTGGCGCAATCCCCGGGGACAAGGCCACTGCGGCGGGCAATGTCCGGTCGGCCTCCGCAACGTCGACCGGCGCAGCCACTACGGAATCCGGCGCGGGTGCCGGCGATAGAGCGTGCGCCTCGGTCACTGCTTCGGACGCGTCCGGCTCGTCCGTGTCGCCACGGTCGAGGGCCGACGGCGCCTCGTAACCCGGCTGCGGCCGCAACGGCGCGAAGCCCGCGAGCGCAACATGATCGGCGACCGCACGTGCACGGTCGTCGCCGTGCAGGGGTGGCATCGACATCGGCCCGCCGAGCTCGGCACCGTCACCCGGTACCGGCTCGTCCGCGCGGTCGGACGACGTCGAAGTCTCGAACGCGCGCTCGGGCTCGCCTGTGCGCTCCGGCTTCCTGTGCCGTCTCCATCGGTGCCTCGGGCGGGGGCCCGGTCTCCGGTGACGACACGGTCTGCGCAGGCGCGAGTGCCGACGCCGGCGCCACGAATCCTGGCGCCGGCTGGTCGAGACCGAGCGGATCGCGTCCCGGCGGCGGCGCGATCGGCAGACGGTCGAGCGGAGGGACGACGACGACGGAGTCAGGCGGCTGCCCGAGCACACTCATGTCGCCGCGCGCGGCGACGTCCCAGATCGAAGGCTCTCCGCGCGTGAGGTCGTCGACTTCGGCACCGTCGGTGGCCTCGACCGCGTCGGTCAGGATCGGCACGTCCCCCGCGTCGTCGTGGCGAACGCCGCGGCGTCCTCGGCAGGCTCGACGATGTCGACGACCGCATCGGTCAGCGTCGGGAAGTCCGCATCCGGCGTCGAAGCCGCTTCGTGCATCGGCATCGGCACCGCGGCCGGCGCGTCGCGCAACGATGCCGGCGTGGCGGCCGGCGCGAACCATGGCGCCTCGGGCGCGCTGATAGCCGGCGAATCGGTCGGGTGAATCGGCAGCGACGTGCGCGCGACGGACGGTGCGATCGGCTCGCGCTGGATCGTCCGCGGCGACATCGCGGCGCCCTGTCAGCGGCCGCGGCGCCAGCGTGACGGGCGTCGATGAAGGCCGCGCGCGATCGCCCGCCGCGAGTGCGTCGCGATCCCGGCGCATCAGCGCATCGGCCTGCTCGAGGAGTTCGCGCGCGGTGGGCATGTCAGAGCAGAGCAACCGGCCCGAGGGACAGCAGACGCAGCGAGCGTGCGAGTTTCATGCTACGCCTTCCCGGCAAGGTTGTGCGCGCGCAGCTCGTAGCCACGCTCGCGGTAGAAGCGGTAGCGCTCGCGTCCCGCGGCCGCGTCGACCGCGTCGGCGGAGACGATCTCGGCCAGGCGCGCGAAGCGGCTGAAGAACGGCGGCGGGGCATCGCGGAGGTTGATCAGCACCTCGGCGGGGCCGTCGTGCTCCAGCACGTGGTCGACGATCACCGGCGTCTCGGCGGCGATCGGGCTGTCCAGCCGGCAGTGCGGAAGGAAGCCTGTCGCGGGCTGCACCCACAGCAGCCGGTCGAGCGCCGCCGTGTCCGCCTCGTCCTTGGTGAGCACGCGCACGCGGCCATGCTGGGCGAGAGCCTTTGCCGCAAGCCGCGCCGCGACCGCGAGGCGGTCGTCGACGTGCGTGTAGAAGTCGATCGTGGTCATGCGGCAGCGCGCGGGCAATCAGGCGGGCGAGCCCTCGTGGGCGAGCAGCCACGTGGCGAGCAGCGGCACCGGCCGGCCCGTCGCGCCCTTTTCCTTGCCGTCCTTGTGCGAGACGCCCGCGATGTCGATGTGCGCCCAGTCGTACTTCTTCGCGAACTTGGACAGGAAGCACGCCGCCGTGATGCTGCCGCCGGCGCGCCCCGCGACGTTCGCGAAATCCGCGAAGTTGGACGCGAGTCCGTCGTGGTAGTCGTCCCACAGGGGCATCGGCCACGCGCGGTCGTAGGCCTCGTCGCCGGCCGCGCACAGCGCGCGCGCGAGTGCGTCATTGTTGCTGAACACGCCGGCGGCGACGTGGCCCAGCGCGATCACCATCGCGCCGGTGAGCGTCGCGATGTCGATCACCGCCTCGGGCTCGTAGCGCTCGGCATAGGTGAGCGCGTCGGCGAGAATCAGCCGGCCTTCGGCGTCGGTGTTGAGGATCTCGATCGTCTGCCCCGACATGCTCTTCACGATGTCGCCGGGCTTGGTCGCGCGCCCCGACGGCATGTTCTCGCAGGTGGGGACGAGGCCCACGATCGACACGGGCGCCTTGAGCTCGAGCATCGTGCGCATCGTGCCGAACACGCTGGCCGCGCCGCACATGTCGAACTTCATGTGGTCCATGTCGGGCGCCGGCTTGATCGAGATGCCGCCGGTGTCGAAGGTGATGCCCTTGCCGACCAGCACGTAGGGCTTCGCCTTCCGCGGCGAATTCATGTACTCCATCACGATGAACCGCGGCGGCTCGTCGCTGCCGCGCGTCACCGACAGGAACGAGCCCATGCCGAGCGCCTCGATCTCGGCCGGCTCGAGCACCTGCACCTTGAGGTCGGGGAATTCGCGCGCGAGCTCCAGCGCGCGCTCGCCCAGGTACTTCGGCGTGCACACGTTGCCGGGCAGGTTGCCGAGGTCGCGCGCGAGATCGGTGCCGTGGGCGATCGCGAGGCCGCGCGCCGCGGCCTTCTCGCCGGTGCCGAGGTCGGAGCGCTGCGGCACCGAAAGCGTGAGCTTGCGCAGCGGCCGCCGGACCTCCGTCGGCTGGCTCTTCATCTGCTCGAAGCGGTAGACCGACTCCATCGCGACCAGCACGGCGTGCTCGACGCGCCAGCCGACTTCGCGGCGCTTGACCTTTTCCTCGGTCAGGTAGAACACGGCCTCGTAGGAGCCGGTCTCGTTCAGCAGCTTGACCGCGGAGCGCACCGCGGAGCGGAATTCCTTGTCGCGGAAGTCGCGCTCCTTGCCGAGCCCGACCAGCAGCACCCGGTCGGCGAGCGTGCCGCGCACGTTGTGGAGCAGCAGCGTCGAGCCGAGCTTCCCCTCCATGTCGCCGCGGCGGATGATCTCGCTCACGTAGCCCCCGGAAGCGCGGTCGATCAGTTCCGCGGACAACGACAGCTTCCGGTTGTCGAACACGCCGACGACGACGCAGGCGCTGCGCTGCTTCTCGGGACTACCGCTCTTTATGGTAAATTCCATCTGGCTCCCCCACGACGGATTTCGTCTTTTTCTTGCCCACAGGCGCAATTCTGGCCATTATCGGCGGGAAACCGCGAAAAAGTCAAAGATGTCCCCGTCGTCATGATCTTCCGCCGCAGCCTGGTCCGCGAGATGACGCTGACGGCCATCGGGCTGTTCGTCGTCCTGCTGGGAATCCTTTTCACCAACCTGGTGATCCGCCTGCTGGCCCGGGCCGCCGGCGGAACGGTCGCGCCGGACGGCGTCATGGCGCTGATCGGCTTCAACGCCCTCTTCTTCCTCAATATCCTGCTGACGGTCGCGCTGTTCCTGACCGTGCTGCTGACGCTGACCCGCTGGTACCGCGACAGCGAGATGATCGTCTGGTTCACGTCGGGCCAGTCGCTGTCGGCGTGGCTCAAGCCCATCCTGCTCTTCGCCGCGCCGTTCCTGGTCGCGATCGTCGCGTTGTCGCTGTTCCTGTCTCCCTGGGCGGAGCGCCGCAAGCACGAGTTCGAGCGGCAGCTCGAGTCGCGCGACGAGATCTCGCTGATCGCGCCCGGACTGTTTCGCGAGTTCAAACGCGCCAAGCTGGTCGTGTTCGTCGAGAGCGTGAACACGTTCGACGGCACGATCCGCAACGTGTACCTGCAGTCGACCGACGACGACCAAGGACGAGACGACGGTGGCGCGCATCGGACGGCTCGAGGAACAGCCGAACGGCGACCGCTTCCTCGTGCTCGAGGACGGCCGCCGCTACGAGCGCAAGCCCGGCACGCTCGAATACCGGGTGATCGAGTTCGAGAAGCTGGGGCGGAGGATCGAGCCGGCCGAGGCGCGCGCGCTGCCCACGTCGCGCCGGTCCATCCCGACCGCGACGCTGTTCACCTCCGACGGTCGACTCGAGCGAAGCGAGCTGTTCTGGCGGATCTCGGTGCCCGTCCTCGCGCTGATGCTCACGCTGCTCGCGATCCCGCTGGGGCAGGTGAATCCCCGCATGGGGCGTTCGTTCAACCTGCTCGCCGCCGCCTTCCTGTACATGATCTACACGAACGGCCTCAACGTCGTGCAGAGCCTCATCGCCCAGGGCAAGCTCGACTTCTGGGTCGGGCTGATCGTGCCGCACGCGATCGCGGCGGTCACCGTGTTCCTGCTGTTCCGCCACCGCATGGCCCCGCCCGGCGGGTGGTTCCGGCGGCCGGCCGCGTGACCACCGGGCGAGCCCACCGATGCGCACGCTGACCCGCTACATCGGCCGCGACGTGCTCGGCGCGACGCTCGTGGTGTTCGCCGCGCTGCTCATGCTGTTCTCGTTCTTCGACCTGATCAACGAGCTTTCCGACGTCGGGCAGGGCAACTACACGATCATGGGGGCGGTGACCTACGTCGCGCTGCACCTGCCCGCGCGCGCCTACGAGCTCTTCCCCGTGTCGGCGCTGATCGGCACGCTGTTCGCGCTCTCGCAATTCGTCGTGAGCTCCGAATTCACCGTGATGCGCGTCTCGGGCGCATCGCTCTGGCAGGTCGCCTGGGCGGTGATCCGCGTCGGCATCCCGCTCGCGATCGCCACGTTCCTCGCCGGCGAGTTCGTCTCGCCCGCCGCGGAGCGCCTCGCCAACACGCTGCGCGCCTCGGCCAAGGGCGACTCGAGCAGCGTGGTCGCGCAGCAGTTCGACTCGGGGTTCTGGTTCCGGCAGGACATGACCTTCGTCAACGTGCGCTCGGTGCTCGCCGACCTGTCGCTCTCCGGCGTGCGCATCTACGAGTTCGGTCCGGACTTCCGGCTCGCTTGCGGTTCGCCGCGCCGAATCCGGGCGGTTCGTGCAACCCGGGCGCTGGAAGCTCTCGAACGTGCAGACGACGACGTTTGCCGGCGACACCGCGACGATGACCACCGTCGCCGAGACGACCTGGGAGACGGTGCTGCGCCCGTCGCTCCTGACCGTCTACCAGGTCGCGCCCGAGCGGCTCGAGCTCGGCACGCTCTACGACAACATCCGCCTGATGGGCAGCCAACACCAAGACCACCCGCTTCGAGATCGCGTTCTGGAACAAGATCTTCTATCCGGGCGCGGTGCTGGTGATGATGGTGCTGGCGCTGCCTTTCGCACAGTTCCAGCGTCGCTCCGGCGGCATGGGCGTGCGCATCTTCACGGGCACGATGCTGGGGCTCGCGTTCTTCATGCTCGGCCGGCTGTTCAACAACCTCGGCGTGCTGAACGACTGGCCGCCACTCTTCGCCGCGACGTTCCCGCTGGTGCTGTTCACCGCGGTCGCGATGGGGCTGCTCGCCTGGATCGAGCGCCGTTAGCAAAGCGGGGTCAGACTCGACTTTCCGGTTCCGGCCGGAAAGTCGAGTCTGACCCTACTTGTTGCCCGTGCGGGCGTGCGCGCTACGCCGCGGCTTCGGCGGCGACGACGTCGACCATCTTGTTGCCCTTGGGACCGCGGGTCACGTACTTCACGTGGCCGTCCACGCGAGCGTAGAGCGTGTGGTCCTTGCCGATGCCGACGTTGACGCCCGGATGGAGCCGCGTGCCGCGCTGCCGCACGATGATGCCGCCGGCGCGGATCTCCTCGCCGCCGTAGACCTTGACGCCCAGCCGCTTCGCTTCCGAATCGCGGCCGTTGCGCGAGCTGCCGCCTGCCTTCTTGTGTGCCATTTCGTATCGCTCCGCGAGGTCAGCCGACGATGGTGTCGATCTTGATCTCGGTGTAGTTCTGGCGGTGGCCCTGGTGCTTCTGGTAGTGCTTGCGCCGCCGCATCTTGAAGATCCTGACCTTGTCGTGACGGCCGTGCGAGACGACCGTCGCCTGCACCGACGCACCCGCGAGCACGGGTTGACCCAGACGCACGTTGTCGCCCTCGCCGACCAGGAGCACCTGGTCGAGAACCACTTGTGCGCCCACGTCCGCCGGCATCTGTTCTACCTTGAGTTTTTCGCCGGGGGCAACCTTGTACTGCTTGCCGCCGGTTTTTACGACCGCGTACATGAGTGGGAACTCCTTGATGGGTCCGAGCGGGGCACATGCCGCGATGGCCGCCCGATGGACGCCCGATGGACGCCATCTGCACCGCGCACCGGCA
>CAVPJE010000004.1:0-31814 GCA_963705175.1 uncultured beta proteobacterium
TCGGGCACGGCCAGGACAAGGACGCGTGGCTCGGCGTCGCCGGTCTCGCCGATGCGCCGCAGCTGTGGCGTGCGCTGGACGTCGAGCCGGGGTGGAACGACGCCCTCGAGTCGGTGCTGCGCGAGCGCCTCGAGGCGCGCGAGCTCGACGCACTGGACCGGGTGACCGTCTGGGACGAAGCGGCGTCCGCGCCGCCGGTGCGGCTTGCCCTGTACGCGCCGGCGCCCGCCCGCCACGGGCCTTCCGGCAGTGGCGATGCCCTGCTCGCGCGGGTGCGCATCAAGCGACCGGAGCTGGGGCGCCTCGTGGCCGACGCGCTGCACGGCGTTCGTTGCCGGGCGTCGCTCGCCGAAGCGCTCGCGGAGCGCGATGCGCTCGGTCTCGGCGAGTCGTTCGTGACCCCGACGGGGCACGTTGTCACGGCGCAGTCCGTCACGCTGTTCAAGCCGGACGGCGAGATCCACGGCGTGCTGGAGCGGCAGCGCGAGCTCGAGGAGCTCGCCGATGCCGTCGCCGCCGCGCGCGGTGTGGCAGGCGAGCGCGCGCGGGGCTCGACAGCGTCGAGACCGAGCTCAAGGCGCAGCAGCACGCGTATCACGCGGAATCGCAGGCACTCGCCTCGCAGCAACGCCGCTGCCACGACCTCGAGCTCGAGCTCGTGCAGATGAAGCAGGCCGCCGAGGCCGCGCAACAGCGGCGCGCCGAACTGGTCGAGGCCCGCGATCAGGCCGTGGCCCAGGTGGCCGCCGAGCGCGCGGAGCAGGAGCGCATCGGTGCGGAGATCGCCGACCTCCAGTCGCGCCTGCACGACCAGATTGCCGAGCGCGAGGAGCGCGCGTCACGCGCGGAACGAGGCCGAAGTCGAGAAGGAGCGTGCACGCGAGCGCCTGAGAGTCGCCGAGCGGGCCATGCAGGAGGCCGGCTTCGCGGAGCGCAGCGCGCGCGATCGGATGGCCGACCTCGAGCGGCGCCGCGAGGCACTCGCGGCGTCGAACCGCACGCAGCAGTCGCTGCTCGAGCAGCTGTCGAGCGAGCGCGCCTCGATCGACTGGTCGCCGGTCGAGGAGGCGCTGCAGCGCCAGCTCGGCTCGCGCGGCGAGGCCGAGCACGCGCTGCAGGCGGCGCGCGAACGGCTCGAGGGGCTCGGGACCGAGCTGCGGGCCGCCGAGGAGTCGCGGCTCGCCGCGGAGCAGAGGCTCGACCCGGCGCGGCAGAAGATCCAGGACATGCAGCTCAAGGAACAGGCCGCCGCGCTCGCCGAGGCGCAGTACGGCGAGCAGCTCGCCGAGGCCCAGGCGGACCTCGCCGCGCTGCCGGAAGCGCAGAAGAGCTTCGGCACCAAGTCCCAGCTTCCCGGCGAGATCGAGCGGCTCTCGAAGGCGATCGCGGAGCTCGGCGCGGTCAACCTCGCGGCGCTCGAGGAGCTCGCGGCGGCGCAGGAGCGCAAGGCCTACCTCGACCGCCAGGCCGCCGACCTGACCGAAGCGATGACCACGCTGGAGAGCGCGATCCGGCAGATCGATCGCGAATCGCGGCAGCTCCTGCAGCAGACCTTCGACGTCGTCAACGCGAACTTCGGCCGGCTCTTCCCGGCGCTCTTCGGCGGCGGCCAGGCGCGCCTCGTGCTCACCGGGGAGGAAATCCTCGACTCCGGCGTGCAGGTGATCGCGCAGCCGCCGGGCAAGCGCAACACGTCGATCCACCTGCTATCGGGTGGCGAGAAGGCGCTCGCGGCGACGTCCCTCGTATTCGCCCTGTTCCAGTTGAATCCGGCGCCGTTCTGCCTGCTCGACGAGGTCGACGCGCCGCTCGACGACGCCAACACCGACCGCTTCTGCCGCATGGTCCGCGAGATGTCGGGGGAGACGCAGTTCCTGTTCATCTCCCACAACAAGATCACGATGGAGATGGCGAACCAGCTGATCGGCATCACGATGCCGGAGCCGGGCATCTCGCGCGTGGTGGCCGTGGACATCGCCGAGGCCGTGGGACTCGCGGCCGCCGGCGCGCCGGCGATGGCCGCCGCCTGACCCCCGTCGCGGTGGCGGTGCCGGCATCGTTCGTTATCGATCGGCGTGAGCCTATAATTCAACGGATGGCGCGTCCCGCATTCGCCGATGCCGCGCGCGGGGCGGCGGCGCGCGCGATTGGATCCCGATGAGCCCGAAGGGCCGCCCCGAGGGCGAATCAGGCCCGGAGCGCGCAGCGCGGAGGGTAGTCTAGTGAGCTCGCTTCAACTCGGTCTCGTCGTCGCCGGCGTCTTGCTGGTGGTCGGCGTCATCCTCTTCAACCGCTGGCAGGAGCGGCGCATCCGCCAGCGCATCGACGCGGCGTTCGCGAGCGGACGCGACAAGCCACAGGCGAGCGACGCGCGCGTCGAGCCGACGCTTCGCGGCGACCGCCGAAGGCCGCGGCCGCGACCCCCGCGGCCCCCAGTCGACCCCCACGGCGGTCGAGGCGACCGCGGCGGTTCCCGGAACCGAGGTGCGTACACGATCCCGACTGGCGGCCGCCGATGGATTCGGTGGTGGGACTGCACGGTGTGCTCGGCGATGCGCCGGTTGCAGCGGACGCCGAGGCCGAGGCTGCAGCCGACGCCGAAGCGGACGAGCCCGTCGAAGGCCCCGCGACGCCGAGGCCCCGAGGCGCGGCATCGGCGGCCACGACCGTGGCGGCGCCGGACGCGGACATCGAGACGATCGTGATGGTGCAGCCGACGCGTCCCGCAACGGCCGGGGCGCTCTCGGCGGGCCTGCATGCGCGAATCGGCAAGCCGGTGCGCTGGTACGGGCGCCGCGAGCCGCGGGGACCGTGGCAGCGGCTCGTCACCGACAGCCGTGGCGAATACGGGGAGTTCGCGGCGTGCATGCTGCTCGCCGACCGCAATGGCCCGGCCACCGCGTCGCAGATCGAGACCTTCCAGAAGCTCGTCGGCGACGTCGCCGCTTCGCTGCCGGGGGCATTCACGGCGTCGCCGCTTGGCGAGGAAGCGCAGCGTGCCGAGGCACTCGACCGGCTGTGCGCGGAGCTCGACATGCAGATCGGCCTCACCGTGCGCAAGACACCGCCGGCGACGATCGCCGGGACGCGACTGCGCGGCGTCGCCGAAGCCGCGGGATTCCGGCTGTCGCCGACCGGCCGCTTCGAGTGGGTGCAGGACGACACGGGCGCGGTGCTGTTCACGCTGCAGAACGTCACCGACGAGGCATTCACCGCGGACAGCCTCCGCGCGGGCGCGACGAGCGGCGTCGTGTTCCTGCTCGACGTGCCGCGGGTCGTCGATCCCCCGCGCGCCTTCGACCAGATGAAGCTCGCGGCCAAGCGCATGGCGCAGACCGTCGGCGGCGAGCTGGTCGACGACAACGGCCGGCTGCTGAACGACGCCGGACTTGCCGCGATCCGCGAACAGGTGGCGGGCGGCGACGCCGCGCTGCGGCGCTACAACATCGAGCCCGGCAGCCCGCGGGCGCTCAAGCTCTTCGCGGCCTGAGGGGCTGCTCCAGGTGCCGTCACCGGCGCACGCGCGAGGCGATGGCTCGGGAGCCGCAGCGGTCGCACGCCGCGCGGAGGAGCTGCGGCACCTGATCGCCGAGCACGATCACCGCTACTACGTCCTCGACGCGCCGACGATTGCGGACGCCGAGTACGACGCGCTGTTCCGCGAGCTCGCCGCGATCGAGTCGGCGCACCCCGAGCTGCTCGCGCCGGATTCCCCCACGCAGCGCGTCGGCGGCAAGGCGGCGTCGGCATTCGAAACGGTCACGCATCGCGTGCCGATGCTCTCGCTCAACAACGCCTTCGCCGATGCCGAGGCCGAAGCCTTCGACCGGCGCGTGCGCGAAGCCCTGCAGGCCGAGCAGGTGCGCTACGCCTGCGAACCGAAGTTCGACGGCCTGGCGGTGAGCCTGCTCTACGAGGACGGCCGTTTCGTCGTGGGCGCCACGCGTGGCGACGGCACGAGCGGCGAGAACGTCACCGCCAACCTGCGCACCGTGCAGGCCATTCCCCTCGCGCTCGCCGCGCGCTCGCCGCCGCGCCTGATCGAGGTGCGGGGCGAGGTGCTGATGAGGAAGCGCGACTTCGAGAAGCTGAACGCCGCGCAGGCGGCTCGCGGCGAGAAGCTCTACGTGAATCCGCGCAACGCCGCAGCGGGCAGCCTGCGGCAGCTGGACGCGCACGTGACGCGCGGTCGCAGGCTCACGTTCTTCGCCTATGGGATCGGGGACGTCGACTGGGGCGCCGGAGCGCCCGCCCACGACGCATGCGGAGCTTCTCGACCGGCTCGCGGCGCTCGGCTTCCCGGTGAGCGACGCCCGGGCGACGGCCGACGGTCTCGACGGACTGCTCGGCTACTACCGCAAGGTCGGCACGTTGCGCGAGTCGCTGCCCTACGACATCGACGGCGTCGTCTACAAGGTCGACGATCTCGAGGCGCAGCGGCGGCTCGGCTTCGTGTCGCGCGCGCCGCGCTTCGCGATCGCGCACAAGTTCCCCGCGGAGGAGACGACCACGGTGGTCGCCGGCATCGACGTCCAGGTCGGACGCACCGGCGCGATCACGCCGGTGGCGCGGCTCGCGCCCGTGTTCGTGGGCGGCGTGACGGTGACCAACGCGACGCTGCACAACGAGGACGAGGTGCGGCGCAAGGACGTGCGCGTCGGCGACACGGTGGTCGTGCGCCGCGCGGGCGACGTGATCCCCGAGGTGGTGCGCGTCGTGCACGAGCGCCGTCCTGCGCACGCGACGGTCTTCGCGATGCCGGCCGAGTGCCCCGAGTGCGGTTCGGCGGTGATCCGGCTCGCCGACGAGGCCGTGGCGCGCTGCACCGGGGGCCTCGTCTGCCCGGCGCAGCGCAAGCAGTCGCTGCTGCACTTCGCGAGCCGCCGCGCGATGGACATCGAGGGCCTCGGCGAGAAGCTCGTCGACCAGCTGGTCGACGCGGGCCTCGTGCGCACGCCGGCGGACCTGTACACCCTCGGCATGGGCACAGCTCGCGGCGCTGGAGCGCATGGCGGAGAAGAGTGCGGGCAACGTCGTCGCGGCGATCGAGAAGAGCAAGTCCACGACACTCGCGCGCTTCGTCTTCGCGCTCGGCATCCGCCACGTGGGCGAGGCGACCGCCAAGGAACTCGCACGACATTTCGGCAGCCTCGACCGGCTGATGGCCGCCGACCTCGACGCGCTCACCCGTGTGCGCGACGTCGGCCCGGTACTGGCCGAGAGCATCGCCCGGTTCTTCGCCGAGCCGCACAATCGCCAGGTGATCGACGCGCTGCGCGCGGCGGGCGTGCACTGGACCGAAGGGGCGCCGGGTGCCGCGACCGCCGGTCCGCTCGCCGGCGTGACCTTCGTCCTCACGGGTACGCTTCCGACGATGTCGCGCGACGAGGCGAAGGCACTGATCGAGGCCGCGGGCGGCAAGGCCGCGGGCAGCGTTTCGGCGAAGACCCGCTACGTCGTTGCCGGCGCGGACGCCGGCAGCAAGCTCGAGCGCGCCCGCGCGCTCGGCATCGAGGTCATCGACGAGGACGGCCTGCGCGCGCTCCTCGCGGCGCCCATGGTTTCAACCGACGAATCACGAGAGTTCCGATGAAGATCACCAAGGCCGTATTTCCGGTCGCCGGGCTCGGCAGCCGCTTCCTTCCCGTCACCAAGGCGAGTCCGAAGGAGATGCTGCCGGTGGTCGACAAGCCGCTGATCCAGTACGCGGTCGAGGAGGCCGCGGCGGCCGGCATCACCGACATGATCTTCATCACCGGGCGCAACAAGCGCGCGATCGAGGATCACTTCGACAAGGCCTACGAGCTCGAGACCGAGCTCGCGCTGCGCAACAAGTCGGCGCTGCTCGAGTGCGTGCAGGCGGCCACACCTCCGGGGATCAACTGCATCTTCATTCGGCAGACCGAGACGCTGGGGCTCGGTCACGCCGTGCTCTGTGCCGCGCCGGTGGTCGGCAACGAGCCGTTCGCGGTGCTGCTCGCCGACGACCTGATCGACGCCGAGGTCCCGGTGATGAAGCAGATGGTCGAGGTCGCCGCGCGGGAGCGGGTGGCAACCATCGGCGTGATGAGCGTCGATCCGCAGGAGGTGGGCAGCTACGGCATCGTCGAGACTGCCGCGCCGGAAGGCGACATCGCACGCATCGTGCGCATCGTGGAGAAGCCGAAGCCGGGATCGACGACCTCGACCAAGGCGGTGGTCGGCCGCTACATATTGACGCCCCGGATCTTCCACCACCTGCGGACGATGCCCGCCGGTGCGGGCGGCGAGATCCAGTTGACCGACGCGATCGCCCGACTGCTCGTCGAGGAGCGCGTCGTCGCCTACGAGTTCAAGGGGCGACGCTACGATTGCGGCAGCAAGGTGGGCTACCTGGAGGCGACCGTCGACTTCGGCCTCAAGCATCCGGAGACCGGCCGCGAATTCGCCGCGTTCCTTGCCAACCGTGCCCGCGTGCCGGGCGATGCGGCGCGGTCGTGACACTGAACGAACTGCGCTACATCGTCGCGGTCGCGCAGGAACGAAGCTTCGGGCGCGCCGCGGCGAAGTGCTTCGTGTCGCAGCCGGCGCTCTCGGTCGCGATCCAGAAGCTCGAGGAGGAGCTCGGCGCGCCGCTCTTCGAGCGCGGCAAGAGCGAGATCACGGTCACGCCGGTGGGCGAGCGCATCGTCGAACAGGCGCAGCGCGTGCTCGAGGAGGCGTCGCGGATCAAGGAGATCGCCCAGTCCGGCCGCAATCAGCTGGCCGGGACGCTGCGCCTCGGGGTGATCTACACCGTCGCGCCCTATCTGTTGCCGGACCTCATCCCCGCGCTGCACGAGCTTGCGCCGCAGATGCCGCTCGACATCGAGGAGAACCTGACCGAGCACCTCGAGGGCGCGCTGAAGAGCGGCCGCATCGATGCCGCGATCGTCGCGCTGCCGTTCGATCCGCCGGGCATCGTCACGACATTTCTTTACGAGGAGCCGTTCCAGGTCGTGGTGCCGCAGGGCCACAAGTGGGCGAAGCGCAAGTCGGTGCACCCGGACGAGCTCGCGAGCGAGCACACGATCCTGCTCAACGTCGGCCATTGCTTCCGCGACCAGGTGCTCGACCGCTGCCCGGAGCTGAACCGCGCCGATGCGCATGTGACGCGCACGAACTCGCTCGAGACCGTGCGCAACATGGTGGCCTCGGGCCTCGGCATCTCGGTGCTGCCGCACGATGCGCTCACGCCCAAGTACCACAGCCGGCTCGTGGTGCCGGTGCCGTTCACCAAGCCGGCGCCGTCGCGGCGCGTTGCGCTCGCGGCGCGCAAGAGCTTCCCGCGCCCGCAGGCGATCGAGGCGATCCGCACTGCCGTGGCGGCCTGCCGGTCCGGCGGTGCACGGCCGCGCGCGAAGTAGGCAGGCGGACGCGGAACGCCCGCAGGGAGAAATACTGCATGACATCAGCGCGCACAGCCGCAGCCGCGATCGTGGCTGCCGTGGTTTCGCTGGCCGGGAGCTTCGCGCTTGCGCAGCCGTCCACGCCGGCGGCGACGGGTGCAGCTCCGTCGAGAATCGACAAGCCGGTCGGCCGTCCGATGGTCTGCCTCGTGCTGTCCGGCGGCGGTGCCCGCGGCGCGGCGCACATCGGCGTCATCAGGGTGCTCGAGGAGTACCGCGTGCCGATCGACTGCATCACCGGCACGAGCATGGGATCGCTGGTCGGCGCCGCGTACGCGAGTGGCATGACGGTCCCCGAGATGGAGAAGCTGACGGAGAAGATCACCTTCGACCTGCTGTTCAAGGAAGTGCCCCCGCGCCAGGAGCTCACGATCCGCCGCAAGCAGGACGAGCTGCGCCTCAACCTGTTCTCGCCGGAGATCGGTGTCAACGACCGCGGCGACGTCGGCTTCGCAAAGGGCATCGTCTCCGGTGTGCAGCTCGAGACCGTGCTGCGCGAACTGTCGCGGATCAGGGGCTACGTCGACTTCGACAAGCTGCCGATTCCGTTCCGGGCGGTGGCGACCGACCTCGTCACCGGCAAGCCGAAGGTGTTCGACAAGGGCGACCTCGCGCTCGCGATGCGGGCAAGCATGTCGGTACCCGGCGTAATCGCGCCCGCCGAGTTCGACGACATGATGCTGGTCGACGGCGGCCTGGTGAACAACCTGCCGGTGGACGTCGCCCGCGGCATGGGTGCCGACATCGTGATCGCCGTCAACCTCGGCACGCCGCTCTCGAAGCGGGAGGAGATCAAGAACGTCCTCGGCATCACGGGACAGATGATTGCCATCCTCACCGAGCAGAACGTCCAGCAGACGCTCGCGACGCTCAAGTCCACCGACATCCTGATCCTGCCCGAGCTCGGCAACTACACGGCGGGCGACTTCGACAACATGAAGTCGACCTTCCCGATCGGCGAGGCCGCAGCGCGCAAGGTCGCCGACCAGCTCGCGGCGCTGTCGCTGCCCCCCGACCGCTACGCGCAGTTCCAGTCGCAGCGCACGCAGACCATCGTCGCGACTACCCGTCCTGTCGACGAGATCCGCTTCGAACCGCGGCCGAAGCGGGTCAACCCCGAGTTCATGGCGACGCTGATCGAGAGCAGGGCGGGCGAGCCGTTCGACCAGGCGACGCTCGACGCCGACCTGCTGCGTTTGTACGGCACGCGGGACTTCGAGCACGTGAGCTACCGGCTGCTCGAGACGCCGACGAAGCAGATCCTCAACATCCAGGGCGTCGAGAAGAGCTGGGGGCCGAACTTCCTGCGCTTCGGGCTCGGACTTTCCTCCGACTTCAGCGGCAACGCGTTCTTCAACCTGCAGGCGCAGTACCGCCGCACGTGGATCAACAGCTACGGCGGCGAGTGGTACAACGACGTCGCGCTCGGGCGCAACACGGCGTGGTACTCCGAGTTCTATCAGCCGCTCGATCCGCGCCAGCGCTTCTTCGTGGCGCCGTACCTCGACCTGGAGCGCCGCTTCCTGGACGTGTTCGTCGGCGACACGTCGACTTCGGAGTATTCGCTGCCGACGGCGATCGCGGGCCTCGACTTCGGCACGCAGTTCACCCGCTACGGCGAGGTGCGGCTCGGCGTCTTCGGCGGCGTGACCAGGCCGGAGCTCAATTCCGGCACCGAGCTGATCGACGACTTGCAGTCCTCGACGCTCGCCGGCGTGCGCCTGCGCGGCTACTTCGACCAGCTCGACAGCATCAACTTCCCCAAGGACGGGTGGGCGGGCAGCTTCCAGTTGATGAAGGGTCTCGAGTCGCTCGGCTCGGACTTCGACTACGACCGCTGGGAGGCATCGTTCATCTTCGCCAAGAGCTACGGCCGCCACACGCTGAATCTCGCCACGCGCGGCTCCGGGCCGATCTCGGGGGACCGCTCGCCCGCCTACGCCACGGCGCCGTGGGGCGGGTTCCTGCAGCAGTCCGGGTTCCAGACCGGGCAGTTGCTGAACGAGCGCTTCCTCTATGGCCGCCTCATGTACAACTACCGCCTGCTCACGGTGCCGCTGTTCGAAGGGCTCTACGCCGGAGTCTCGGCCGAGGTGGGCGACTACGGCCGGCCGTTGGTCGCGGGCAATCCGACCGGCACGCTGTACTCCGGTGCCGCGTTCCTTGCGCTCGACAGCCCGCTCGGACCGATGTACCTGGGCTACGGGATCGGCACGGGTGGCAACAGCGCGGCGTACTTCTTTCTCGGGCGGCCCTGACGACCGGGACGATGACGTGGCGTTCGATGCGCGATCGGGCGTGCGCCGGTCAGGGCAACTCGTCGATCGGCAGGACGACGTCGCGCGATGTCGCGCCGTATGCGTCGGATGCACGAACGAAAAAAAAGGGGTCGCATCTGCATGCGACCCCGTGGTTCATGTGGTGGGCGATACTGGGTTCGAACCAGTGACCCCTGCCGTGTGAAGGCAGTGCTCTACCGCTGAGCTAACCGCCCCGCGAACCCAGACAGGAGCCGCGATTTAATCATGGGGTCGTGGGGGGGTCAAACCGGAAAAGCGGCAATGTCCAAGGGTGTCATGGACATAACCGCCCCGAAATCGCACGCACAATGCACCAATTTAGAGCATTTGCGGTCGACGGGACGAGCTAGAATTTGTAAACCCCCGTGCCCGCAGGTTTTTCCTGTGTGGCTCGCGGCTTGCTAGCTATTCGGTGACTTGACGTCCGGCCCCGCCGTGCCCACCAGCCCATTCGACGAAATGCAGTTCCCGGACGGGACGATTCGGGAACATTACCGTCCGTTTGCCGACTGGCTCGCGCGGACGCCCCCCGACCGGATCGCCCAGAAGCGCGAGGAGGCAGAGCACGCGTTTCAGCGTGTCGGCATCACGTTCGCGGTGTACGGGGAGGAGACCGGCACCGAGCGACTGATACCGTTCGACCTCGTGCCCCGCATCATCCCGGGTGACGAATGGGCGATGCTGGAGCGCGGACTCAAGCAGCGGGTTGCGGCGCTCAACGCGTTCCTGGAGGACATCTACCACGATCAGCGCATCCTCGCCGATGGCCGCGTGCCGCGGGAGCGCGTGCTCGGCAATTCGCAGTACCGGCCGGAAATGCACGGCATGGACGTCAAGGGCGGCATCTACGCGCACATCGCCGGCGTCGACATTGTGCGGGCCGGGCAGGGCGAGTTCTACGTCCTCGAGGACAACCTGCGGGTGCCCTCGGGCGTGTCGTACATGCTCGAAAACCGCAAGATGATGATGCGGCTCTTCCCCGAGCTCTTCGCCACGCAGTCGATTCGGCCGGTGCAGCACTACCCCGACATGCTGCTCGAGAACCTCCGCGCGGTGGCCCCGGAGGGCGGCGACGAGCCCACTGTGGCCGTGCTCACGCCCGGGCCGTACAACTCCGCCTACTTCGAGCACAGCTTCCTTGCCCAGCAGATGGGAGTGGAGCTCGTCGAAGGCGCCGACCTGCTGATCCGCGACGACACCGTCTATATGCGCACGACCCGCGGGCCGCAACGCGTGCACGTGATCTACCGGCGCGTCGACGACGACTTCCTCGATCCGCGTGCCTTCCGCCCGGACTCGATGCTGGGCGTGCCGGGACTCTTCTCCGCGTACCGCGCGGGCCGCGTGACGCTTGCCAACGCGATCGGCGCCGGCGTGGCCGACGACAAGTCGATCTACCCCTACGTGCCCGACATGATCCGGTTCTACCTCGGCGAGGAGCCGGTGCTGAACAACGTCGAGACGTTCCGCTGCTACCTGAAGGAGCACCGGGACCACGTGCTCGAGCACCTCGGCGAACTGGTGGTCAAGGAGGTCCACGGCGCGGGCGGGTACGGCATGCTGATCGGCCCGGCGTCCACGGCCGCGGAGCGCGAGGCGTTTCGGCAGCGCATCCTGGCTGCGCCGGAGAAGTACATCGCACAGCCGACGCTCGCGCTGTCGACCTGCCCGACGTTCGTCGAATCGGGTATCGCGCCCCGCCACATCGACCTGCGGCCCTACGTGCTGTCCGGCAAGACGGTCAACCTGGTGCCCGGGGGCCTCACGCGCGTGGCGCTCACCCAAGGCTCCCTGGTCGTGAACTCGTCGCAGGGCGGGGGCACCAAGGACACCTGGGTACTGGATTGCGACTGATGCTGTCGCGCGTCGCCAACGAGCTGTACTGGACCGGCCGGCACTTCGAGCGCGCGGAGAACACCGCACGCATCCTGGACGTCACCTACCGGAACTCGCTCCTGCCCTACCAGCTGGGCGAGCCGGGGCTCGCCTGGGCTGCGCCATGGGCGGTGCCGCTGATCAGCACCGGCCTCGCCACGGCCTACTACCGCAAGCACCCGGTGCTGTCCGCGGAGAACGTGCTCCGTTTCATGCTGTTCGACGCATCGAATCCGTCGTCGGTGTTCTGCTGCCTGCGTGCGGCGCGGGAGTCGGCGCGCGCCGTCCGCGGCGCCATCACCTCGGAGATGTACGAGGAGGCCAATGCTGCGTGGCTCGAGATGCGCGGCTTCGACTACGACCACGTGCAGCGCATCGGCGTCCAGGAGTTCTGCGACTGGATCAAGATGCGCTCGCACCTGTTCCGCGGCGTGACCTTCGGCACGATGCTGCGCGGCGAGGCCTACCACTTCCTGCGCCTCGGCACGCACCTCGAGCGCGCCGACAACACCGCCCGGATTCTCGACACCAAGTACCACATCCTGCTGCCGTCGGCCGAGGACGTGGGCGGCGCGGTCGACTACTACCAGTGGCAATCGCTGCTCACGTCCGTGTCGGGCTTCGAGGCCTACCGGCGCATCTACAGCGACGTCATCACGCCGCGGCGCGTCGCCGAGCTGCTGATCCTGCGCCGCGACATGCCGCGCTCGCTCCACGCCTGCCTGACGATGATCAACGACACGCTGAAGCTCCTCTGCGACGAGCATAACTGGGAACTGGAGCGGATGGCCGGGGAACTGCACGCGCGCCTCGAGTTCGGCCGCACCGAGGACATCATGCGCTTCGGGCTGCACGAGTACCTGGTCGACTTCCTCGAGCGCATCTACGCGCTGGCGAGCGAGATCACGCGGCGCTTCTTCGCGCCGACCGCGTGAGCCCACCCGGCGCCACCCGACGCGCGGGCCGGGCGGGGCCGCCGCGTGGCGCCTAGAATGTCGACTTTCCAACCCGCATCCGCGCGACCCCTTCCTCCATGACCTACTGCGTCGCCATGGCGCTCGACGCCGGCATGATCTTCGCCTCCGATTCCCGCACCAACGCGGGCGTCGACCACGTGTCGCGGTATTCCAAGATGCGCACCTTCGTCGAGGAGGGCTCGCGCGTCATCGTGACGCTGTCGTCGGGCAACCTGTCGGTGACGCAGAACGCGCTGTCGGTGCTCGAGCAGCGCATCCGCGGCGGCGATTCGCAGCTGCACTTCTACAACGCCAACTCGATGTTCGACGTCGCGCGCCTGCTGGGCGACGCGCTGCGCGAGGTGAAGAGCCGCGACGGCGCGTACCTGTTGCAGAACAACATCGACGCCTCGGCGAGCTTCATCGTCGGCGGGCAGATCCGCGGCGAGCCGCCGCGGCTCTTCCACGTCTACAACGAGGGCAACTTCATCGAGGCGACTGCCGAAACCAGCTACTTCCAGATCGGCGAGACCAAGTACGGCAAGCCGATCATCGACCGCGTCGTCAATCGCCGCACGACGCTCACCGACGCCGTCAAGTGCACGATGGTGTCCTTCGACTCGACGATGCGCTCGAACATCTCGGTCGGGCTGCCGATCGACCTGTGCGTGTACGAGCACGACGCGCTGCGGATCAAGTTCGTGCGGTGCGTCGACGAGGACGACCCGTACTTCCAGATGGTGCACACGCAGTGGGGGGAAGGGCTGCGGCGCGTGTTCGGGCAGCTGCCCGACCCGCAGTGGGCGTGACCCGGGCAGCCTAGGATGAAACATCCCCCACGCTCGCTCCGCTCGCTGCCCCCCAGGGGGCTGGTCAGTGGCTTGGGGCGGCCGGGCGCCACTGACATGGCGATACGGGTCGCGCTCCACCACCGCACCACCTATCGCTTCGACCGGCGGGTAGGCCTCTCGCCGCACGAGATCCGCCTGCGGCCGGCCCCGCACTGCCGCACGCCGGTGCTGGGCTATTCGTTCAACGTCGAGCCGTCGGGCCACTTCCTCAACTGGCAGCAGGATCCCTACGGCAACTGGCTCGCCCGGCTGGTGTTCACCGAGCCGGCCGAGAAGCTCGAGGTGCTGGTCGACCTCACGGCGGACCTCACCGTCATCAATCCCTTCGACTTCTTCGTCGAGCCCTACGCCGAGCAGTTCCCGTTCACCTACGCGCCGGCACTGGCCAAGGAACTGATCCCGTTTCTCGAGCAGGCGTCGCCGGGGCCGCGGCTTGCCCGCTGGCTCGACGCGTTCCGGGCGACGATCACGCCCGGCGAGAACACGGTGTTGCTGCTCGTGCGCCTGAACCAGCAGCTGCAGCGGGAAACCCGCTATCTCGTGCGGATGGAGGCGGGCGTGCAGACGCCCGAGGAGACGCTGGCGCTCGGCTGTGGCTCGTGCCGCGACAGCGCCTGGCTGCTCGTGCAGATCCTGCGCCACCTGGGCATCGCGGCGCGCTTCGCGTCGGGTTACCTGATCCAGCTCGTCGCCGACGTGAAGCCGCTCGACGGTCCCGCGGGCACGGATCACGATTTCACCGACCTCCACGCCTGGGCGGAGGCCTACATCCCGGGCGCAGGCTGGATCGGCTTCGATCCGACCTCGGGGCTCCTCGCGGGGGAAGGACACCTGCCGCTCGCGTGCTCGGCCGATCCCGGCAACGCGGCGCCGGTGATCGGCTTCACCGACGTCTGCGAGACCGAGTTCTCCGTCGACATGCACGTCACCCGCATCCACGAGGATCCGCGGGTCACGAAGCCCTATTCCGACGCGCAGTGGAAGGCGATCGACGCGCTCGGCGAGGCCGTCGATCGGGAGCTCGACGCGCACGACGTTCGTCTCACGCAGGGCGGGGAGCCCACGTTCGTGTCGGTGGACGACATGGACGGGCCGGAGTGGAACACCGCGGCGCTCTCGCCGGCGAAGCGCGAGCTCGCGCAGACGCTGCACGGCCGCCTCGCGTCGCGCTTCGCCACCGGCGCGCTGCTTCACGACGGGCAGGGCAAGTGGTACCCGGGCGAGCCGCTGCCGCGCTGGGCACTCGGCATCTTCTGGCGCAACGACGGCGAGCCGCTGTGGCGCGATGCGGCGCGCTTCGCGGACACTACCGGACCCGGGTACGCCACGCACGAGGACGCCGACCGCTTCCTGCGCGCGCTCGCTGGTCGACTCGAGCTGCCCGAGTCGACGGTGCTGACGGCGTGGGAGGACGTGCCGAAGCTCCTGCGCGACGAGGCGGCGCTGCCGGTCAACGTCGATCCGCTGCAGGCGGACCTCTCGAAGCCCACCGAACGTGCGCGCCTCGCGCGGCTGCTCGGTGCCGGCCTCGAGCGGCCCGCGGGGTACGTGCTCCCCCTGAAAGCCGTGGCGGCGTCCGCAGACGCGCCGGCGCACTGGGTGTCGAGTCCCTGGCCGCTGCGTCGCGAGCGCCTGTACGTGCTGGGCGGCGACTCGCCGCTCGGCCTGCGGCTGCCGCTCGACTCGCTGCCGTGGGTGCTGCCCGCGGAGGAAGACGCCGAGCCCCCGGCGGACCCGTTCGCACCCTCCGGTGCGCTGCCGTCGGGCGAGACGCTGCGCGCACGGGCCGCTCCGGGCCGGGTGCGGGGCGACGCGCCGCGCGAGGTCGTCAAGACCGCGGTGTGCGTCGAGGCGCGCGCCGGCCATCTGCGCGTGTTCATGCCGCCGGTCGATCGCGTCGAGGACTACGCCGCGCTCGTCGCGGCCGTCGAGGACACCGCCGCGGCGCAGGACGTCCGGGTGTCGATCGAGGGCTACCCGCCGCCACGCGACCCGCGCCTGTCGGTGCTGATGGTGACGCCCGATCCGGGGGTGATCGAGGTCAACATCCATCCGTCGCGCACGTGGCGCGAGCTGATCGAGCGCACGGAGATCCTCTACGAGGAGGCGCGGCAGTCGCGGCTCGGCACCGAGAAGTTCATGCTCGACGGACGCCACACCGGCACGGGTGGCGGCAATCACGTCACGCTCGGCGGTGCCTCGCCCGCGGACAGTCCGCTGCTGCGGCGTCCGGACCTCTTGCGCAGCCTCATCACCTACTGGCAGAACCACCCCTCGCTGTCCTACCTCTTTTCCGGAACGTTCATCGGGCCGACCAGCCAGGCGCCGCGCGTCGACGAGGCGCGGGACGACAAGCTCTACGAGCTCGAGATCGCGTTCCAGCAGATGGACGCGCGACACGAGTCCGGCACGGAGACGCTGCAGCCCTGGCTCGTCGACCGGCTGCTGCGGCACCTGCTCACGGACCTCACCGGCAACACGCACCGCGCCGAGTTCTCGATCGACAAGCTGTATTCGCCGGATGGCCCGACGGGCCGGCTTGGCCTCGTCGAGTTCCGCGCGTTCGAGATGCCGCCGCACGCGCAGATGAGCGCGGTGCAGATGCTGCTGCTGCGCGCGCTGGTCGCGCGCTTCTGGCGCGAGCCCTACCGCGGCCCGCTCGTGCCGTGGGGCACCGCGCTGCACGACCGCTGGATGTTGCCGCACTTCGTCGCGGCCGACATCGCGGACGTCGTCGCCGACCTGGGGCGCGCCGGCTACCCGTTCGCGCCGGCGTGGTTCGACCCGTTCGTCGAATTCCGCTTCCCGCGCTACGGCACCGTGAGCTACGACGGCGTCACGATCGAGTTGCGGCAGGCGATCGAGCCGTGGCACGTGCTGGGCGAGGAGATGGCCGGCACCGGCACGGCACGCTACGTCGATTCGTCGGTCGAGCGCCTGCAGGTCAAGGTGACCGGCATGACGACCGGAAGGCACGCCGTGGCCTGCAACGGTCGCGTGCTGCCGCTCACGTCGACCGGCGTGCCCGGCGAGCATGTCGCCGGCGTGCGCTTCCGCGCGTGGAGCCCGCCCTCGGCATTGCACCCCACCATCGGCGTGCAGGCGCCGCTCACGTTCGACCTCGTCGACGCGTGGGCGGGGCGTGCGCTCGGCGGCTGCACCTATCACGTCTCCCACCCGGGCGGGCGCAACTACGACACGTTCCCGGTCAACGCCAACGAGGCCGAGGCGCGGCGCTTCGCCCGTTTCTGGCCGAACGGCCACACGCCGGGGCCGATGGCGGTCGAGCCCGAGCCGCCGAATCCGGCCACGCCGACGACGCTCGATCTCAGGTATCAGGCATCAGGAATCAGATGACAGGAATCGGATAGCGGATTCGTCGTGCGGAACTGGAAGGCGCGGCATCGAGCCGCGACGAACGCGGCGCTTCCGAACGCCGATGACCGGATCGGTAGAATCGCACTCTCGTTCGGAATCGATGCGGTTTGCCGCGCCTCGATGGCGCGCCCGAACGCTCCGAGTCGCATCGACGCCGCTGATACCTGACCTCTGATTCCTGATGCCTGAAATCCGTACCCGCTTCGCCCCGAGCCCGACCGGCTTCATCCATCTCGGCAACATCCGCTCGGCACTGTTTCCCTGGGCATTCGCGCGCCATCACGGCGGCGCGTTCATCCTGCGCATCGAGGACACCGACACCGAGCGCTCGACGCCGGAGGCGACGCGCGCGATCGTCGACGCGATGGACTGGCTGGGACTCGACTACGACGAGGGGCCCTACTACCAGATGCAGCGCATGGACCGCTACCGCGCGGTGCTCGCGGACATGCTCGCGCGCGGCCTCGCGTACCGCTGCTACATGCCGCAGGCCGAGCTCGACGCGCTGCGCGAGGCGCAGCAGGCGCGGGGCGAGAAGCCGCGCTACGACGGCCGCTGGCGTCCGGAGCGCGTGCAGGGTCTGACCCCGCCGCCCGGCGTCGCGCCGGTCGTGCGCTTCCGCAATCCGGACGACGGGGCAGCGTGCGCTGGGACGACGCGGTCAAGGGTCCGATCGAGATCGCCAACGCCGAGCTCGACGACCTCGTGATCGCGCGTGCCGACGGCACGCCGACCTACAACTTCTGCGTCGTCGTCGACGACATCGACATGCGCATCACCCACGTGATCCGTGGCGACGACCACGTCAACAACACGCCGCGCCAGATCAACATCATGCGTGCGCTGGGTGCGACGCCACCCGTCTACGCCCACCTGCCGACGGTGCTCACGCCCGAGGGCGACAAGCTGTCGAAGCGCCACGGTGCGAAGAGCGTGCTGCAGTACCGCGACGAGGGCTATCTCCCGGAGGCGGTGGTGAACTACCTCGCGCGCCTCGGCTGGTCGCACGGCAACGACGAGATCTTCGACCGTGACGAGCTCGTCGGCTGGTTCGACCTGGACGGGTTGTCGTCGTCGCCCGGCCGCTTCGATCCCGGAGAAGCTCTCCTGGGTGAACCAGGAGCACCTGAAGCGGCTGCCCCCCGACGTGCTCGGCGCGCGGCTCGTGCCGTTCCTCGAGCGCGCCGGGCTCGACCCGAGCGCCGGCCCGCCGGCGGCCGACGTCGCCGCGCTGCTGCGCGACCGCGTCGCCACGCTCGTGGAGATGGCCGACGCCGCCCACTACTTCTACGCGACGCCGCATCCGAAGCCCGAGTTCCTCGCGCAGCACGTGCCGGAGGCCAGCCGAGCGGCACTCGTGGCGCTGCACGGCGAACTCTCCGGCGTCGCCTGGACGCGCGAGGCGATCGGGGCGTTGCTCAAGTCGACGGCGTCGGCGTTCGGGCTGAAGCCGCCGCAGGTGATGATGCCGCTGCGCGCACTCGTCGCCGGCACGCCCCAGACACCAGCGATCGACGCGGTGCTGTCGCTGATCGGGCGCGACGCCGTGCGATCCCGAATCGCCGCGGGCCTCGGGCTGTAGCCGCGCCGCGCCCGGGCGCGGACCGGCGGGCCTTTCCGGTAGAATGGCGATTTCCAAGAGAACTTGTCCGCCATGACCAAGTTCGTCTTCGTGACCGGCGGGGTCGTTTCCTCGCTCGGCAAGGGGATCGCCGCCGCCTCGCTGTCCGCGATCCTCGCGACGCGCGGCGTGCGCGTCACCAACCTCAAGCTCGACCCGTACATCAACGTCGATCCGGGCACGATGTCGCCGTTCCAGCACGGCGAGGTGTTCGTGACCGACGACGGCGCCGAGACCGACCTCGACCTCGGCCACTACGAGCGCTTCACCGATGTCCGGATGGGGAAGCGCAACAACTTCACCACCGGCCAGATCTACGACAGCGTGATCCGCAAGGAGCGCCGCGGCGACTACCTGGGCGGCACGGTGCAGGTGATCCCGCACATCACCGACGAGATCAAGGCATGGATCGCCGCGGGCGCGGGCGACGCCGAGGTCGCGGTGGTCGAGGTGGGGGGTACGGTCGGCGACATCGAGTCGCTGCCGTTCCTCGAGGCGATCCGCCAGATGGGCATCACGCTCGGCCGCGAGAACGTCTGCTACATCCACCTCACGCTGGTGCCGTTCATCGCGGCGGCGGGCGAGATGAAGACCAAGCCGACGCAGCACTCGGTGAAGGAGCTGCGCGAGATCGGCATCCAGCCGGACGTCGTGCTGTGCCGGGCCGACCGGCCGCTGCCCGACGGCGACCGCCGCAAGATCGCGCTGTTCACCAACGTCCCGCCCGAGGCGGTCATTCCCGCGCTGGACAGCCGACTCGATCTACAAGATCCCGGCGGCGCTGCACCGGGAGGGCCTGGACGAGATCGTCTGCCGCAAGCTCGCGCTGTCGCCGCCGCCCGGCGACCTGTCGGCCTGGAACAGGCTGGTGGAGGCGCTCGAGCATCCGGAGCACACGGTGCACATCGCGATGGTCGGCAAGTACGTCGACCTGACCGAGTCGTACAAGTCGCTCTCGGAGGCGCTGGTCCACGCCGGCATCCACACCCGCAGCAAGGTGCAGATCCACTACGTCGACTCGGAAGCCGTGGAGCGCGACGGCACCGAGCCGCTGGCCGGCATGGACGCGATTCTCGTGCCGGGCGGCTTCGGCAAGCGCGGCGTCGAGGGCAAGATCGCCGCGATCCGCTACGCGCGCGAGAACGGGATTCCGTACCTCGGCATCTGCCTCGGCATGCAGCTCGCCGTCATCGAGTACGCGCGCCACAAGGCGGGCCTTGCCGGCGCGAACAGCACCGAGTTCGATCCGGCGACGCCGCACCCGGTGGTCGCGCTGATCACCGAATGGCAGAACCGCGACGGCACGGTCGAGCGACGCACCGAGAAGTCCGACCTGGGCGGCACGATGCGCCTCGGCGCGCAGCCCTGCGAGATCGTCCCGGGCTCGCTCGCGAACCGGATCTACGGTGCCACCGGCGTGTCCGAGCGGCACCGGCATCGCTACGAGGTCAACAACCACTACCTGCCGCGCATCGAGTCGGCGGGGCTGGTCGTGGGCGCGTGGGCGAAGAGCGCCGCGGCCGGCGACCTCTGCGAGATGATCGAGCTGCCGGACCACCCGTGGTTCTTCGGCTGCCAGTTCCACCCCGAGTTCACCTCGAATCCGCGCCGCGGGCACCCGCTGTTCGTGAGCTTCGTGCGCGCCGCGCTCGAGCAGCAGCGGCGGGGGCAGGGTGGCGCGGCGGGACCCGTGGCCGACCTCGTCGCGTCCCTCTAGCCCGAAAGCAGGGTCAGCCTCGGAAAGTAGGGTCAGACTCGACTTTCCACGCCGACATGTCCGTCTCTCAGCGCCATCGGAATTGGAAAGTCGAGTCCTGACCCTACTTTCTTCGGGAAAGTCGAGTCTGACCCTACTTTCGCGAATTTCGGATGAAGCTCTGCGGCTTCGACGTCGGTCTCGACCATCCGCTGTTCCTGATCGCGGGGCCCTGCGTCGTCGAGAGCGAGGCGCTGCAGGTGGACGTCGCGGGCCGGCTCAAGGAGACCTGCGCGGCGCTCGGTATCCCGTTCGTCTTCAAGTCGTCCTACGACAAGGCCAACCGCAGCTCGCACGCGAGCTTCCGCGGCCCGGGCATGGACGAGGGCCTGCGCATCCTCGCCGAGGTGCGGCGGCAGGTCGGCGTGCCGGTACTGACGGACGTGCACACGATCGACGAGATCCCGGCGGTCGCGGCCGTCGTCGACGTGCTGCAGACGCCCGCGTTCCTGTGCCGGCAGACCGACTTCATCCAGGCGGTCGCTTGTGCCGGCCGGCCGGTGAACATCAAGAAGGGGCAGTTCCTCGCGCCCGACGACATGTTGCAGGTGGTGGCCAAGGCGAAGGCCGCGAGCGGCGCCGACAACGTGATGGTCTGCGAGCGCGGCGCTTCGTTCGGCTACCACAACCTGGTGTCCGACATGCGCTCGCTGGCGATCATGCGCGCCACCGGCTGCCCCGTGGTCTTCGACGCCACGCACTCCGTGCAGCTCCCCGGCGGGCAGGGCACCGTCGTCGGGCGGCCAGCGCGAGTTCGTCCCCGTGCTCGCCCGGGCGGCGGTGGCGGCCGGCGTGGCCGGCGTGTTCATGGAGACCCACCCCGATCCGGCGCGCGCCCTGTCCGACGGCCCGAATGCGTGGCCGCTGCCGCGGATGCGTGCGCTCCTCGAAACGCTCGTCGAGCTCGACGCGGCCGTCAAGCGCGCGGGCTTTCCCGAGCACGAACTGATGCAGGCCGCGCGATGAGCTTCATCGCGGCAAGTTGCCCGGATTGCGGCACGACGACTCGTACCGGAATCTGATTCCTGACCACTGATACCGGATACCTGACCATGAGCTCGATCGTCGACGTCATCGCCCGCGAGATCCTCGACTCCCGCGGCAACCCCACCATCGAGGCCGATGTGGTCCTCGACTCCGGCGCATCGGGCCGCGCCGCCGTGCCCTCCGGCGCGTCGACCGGCTCGAAGGAAGCGATCGAGCTGCGCGACGGCGACGCCAAGCGCTACCTCGGCAAGGGCGTGCAGAAGGCCGTCGAGAACGTCAACACCGAGATCTGCGAGGCGGTGCTCGGCCTCGACGCGACCGAGCAGGCGCTGATCGACCGCACGCTGATCGACCTCGACGGCACCGACAACAAGTCGCGGCTCGGCGCGAACGCGATCCTGGCGGTGTCGTGCGCGGTCGCCAAGGCGGCCGCCGAGGAGTCCGGCCTGCCGCTGTACCGCTACCTCGGCGGCGCCGGCGAGATGCAGCTGCCCGTGCCGCTGATGAACGTCATCAACGGCGGCGCGCACGCGAACAACAAGATCGACCTGCAGGAGTTCATGCTGGTGCCGCTCGGCGCGCCGTCGTTCCGCGAGGCGCTGCGCTACGGCGCCGAGGTGTTCCACACGCTGAAGAAGATCATCGACGGCAAGGGCATGCCCACGACCGTCGGCGACGAGGGCGGCTTCGCGCCGGACCTGCCGTCGAACGAGGCCGCGCTCGAGCTCCTCGTGCAGGCGATCGACAAGGCGGGCTACACGCCCGGCACCGACATCGCGCTGGCGCTCGACTGCGCCGCCTCGGAGTACTTCAAGGACGGCCGCTACGCGCTCGAGGGCGAGGGCAAGACGTACTCGTCGAAGGAGATGGTCGACGTGCTCGCGACGTGGTGCGACCGCTATCCGATCGTGTCGATCGAGGACGGCATGTCCGAGCACGACTGGGACGGCTGGAAGCTCCTCACCGACCGCCTCGGCAAGCATGTGCAGCTCGTCGGCGACGACAACTGTTCGTCACCAACACCAAGATCCTGAAGCAGGGCATCGACAAGGGTGTTGCCAACTCGATCCTGATCAAGATCAACCAGATCGGCACGCTGTCCGAGACGTTCTCGGCGATCACGATGGCGAACCGCGCGCGCTACACGGCGGTGATCTCGCACCGCTCGGGCGAGACCGAGGACAGCATGATCGCGGACATCGCGGTCGGCATGAACGCCGGGCAGATCAAGACCGGATCGCTGTCGCGCTCCGACCGCATCGCCAAGTACAACCAGCTGCTGCGCATCGAGGAGGACCTCGGCGACGCGGCGCGCTACCCGGGCCGCGCGGCGTTCTTCAGCATCGCCTGAAACGGTCCGTGCGCGTCCTTGCCATCGTCTTCGTCGTGCTGATCGTGGCGCTGCAGTACCCGATGTGGCTGGGCAAGGGCGGCTGGCTGATGGTGCGCGACCTCGATCGCAAGCTCGCGTTGCGGCAGGCCGACAACGCGAAGCTGCAGGCCCGCAACGAGGCGCTGGAGGCCGACGTGCGCGACTTGAAGACCGGCTTCGAGGCGATCGAGGAGCGCGCACGCTCCGAGCTCGGCATGATCCGCGGCGACGAGGTGTTCTTCCAGCTGCAGGCGCCGGGCAGCCGCACGGCGCCCGCGGCGCTCCCGGCGCCGCGGCAAGTGAGCGGGGCGCCGTCCCGCGTCCTCACGCGTGCTGCGCATCACCTCGCGCCACAACCCGCGGCTGCGTGAAACGGCGCAGCTGCTCGCGTCGGCGCGCGAGCGCCGCAAGGCGGGGCGCTGCGTGCTCGAGGGCGAGCACCTCGTCGCGGTCTACGCGGATCGGCGCGGCGCACCCGAGGTGCTCGTCGTCTCCGAGCCGTTCCTCGGGCGCCCGGGTGTCGAGGCGCTCTGCCGCCGCTTCGGCGAGCGCACACTGGTCGTCCCCGAGGCGCTGTTCGCCTCGATGGCCGTGCTGCCCGCGGGCGTCGGCATGCTCGCGGTGGTACCGACGCCCGCATCCGCCGGCGTCCGACGGCGGCGACTTCTGCGTCCTGCTCGAGGACGTGCAGGATCCGGGCAACGCCGGGTCGATCCTGCGTACCGCGGCCGCCGCAGGCGTGACCCACGCGTTCCTGTCGCGGCACTGCGCGTTCGCGTGGGCGCCGAAGGTGATGCGCGCCGGCATGGGCGCGCACTTTCACCTCGAGATCCACGAGGACGTGGACCTGCCGGCGTGGGCGGCGCGCTACCGGGCCCGTGGCGGGCAGGTGATCGCCACCGTGCGCGACGGCGGCACCGACCTGTACCGCGCCGCGCTCGCGCGGCCACTGGCGCTCGCGATCGGCAACGAGGGTGCCGGGCTTTCGCCGGCGCTGATCGCAGCGTCGAGTGCCAAGGTGACGATCCCGATGCCGGGCGGCATGGAGTCGCTCAACGCCGCCGCTGCCGCCGCGGTGACGCTGTTCGAGTGCGTGCGTCGGTTCAGCGGTACGTGACGCCCGAGAAGTCGCCGCTCTCGGTGCACCCGCCGCCGCCGTCGGAAAACCACTGGCCCTCGAAGCCGGTCGGCGTCCGGCGCAGATTGTAGATGCGCGCGCGCTTCTCGCTCCAGCTCGAGCCGCAGTCGTACGACGCGTCCGCGACCAGCAGCAGCTTGCCGAGTTGCCTGGCCTTGCCTTCCATGCGGCAGACGCGAACGCCGGTGTTGGCGTTGTACTGGTCGATGCGGATCTCGCCCGTCGTCGGCGAGTGCAACACCAGGAAGTCGATCAGGTCCGTGAAGCTGCCGTTGGCCGAGCAGCCGCTGCGCGTCCCGGCGACGGCGCCCCGGTAGTCGCCTGCGACCGAGAGGTCGACCATCTTGAGCCGCTCGATCCTCTTGGTGATCGTGGATCCGTCGACCGTGTAGACGAGCTCGCCGTCGTAGGCCGAGCTGGCGGTGAAGGTCGCGTTGCCGACCGGCGTGATCTGGTAGCCGTTCCACGTCGGCGACCCGTACCACGTGCCCGTCACGCGGAAGAGGCCGCCCTTGAAGATCTCGCCGGTGCCGTCGCGCGACATCTGCGCCGTGAGCCACGTCGCCTTGCCGTCCTGTCCGTAGATGTAGAACGTGCCGTAGACGAAGTCCTTCTGCTGGGTGAGGTTGACGCCCCAGCCTTCCTCGGTGCCGCCGGCGGCCCACCAGGTGTCGGTGTAGTCGTTCGCGGCATGGGCGGTCGCGGCGAACGAGCAGGCGCACGCGAACGCGGCGCTGGGCGAGGAAGCGGCGGAGAAGCATGGCGGTTCTCAGAGCGGGGTGCGGACGAGCGCCGATTGTAGCTGCGCGGCGGCGAGCGACGTCTCGTGTCGCGAGGGCAATCGCGGCCTGCGCCCCGGGTCGCGTGCAGGCGAGCGATCCGGCGGCGATCGCGAGCGCAAGCGCGGCATCCACGGCTTCGCCCCGATCGAGCGCGGCGACCAACGCACCGGCGAAGGCGTCGCCCGCACCGACGGTGTCGCGTGCCTCCACCTCGAGCGCCGGCAGTCGGTAGCCGATGCCCGCGGCCGCGGCGAACGCACCGGCGCTTCCGAGCGTCGCGACGACCACCGGCCCGTGCCGCGCCGACAGCGCGGCGGCGAACTCGCGCGGCGTCGCCGGCAGGCCGAGCGGGCGTGCGATCTCGCCCGCTTCGGTTTCGTTGACGATCAGCACGTCGATCGCGTCGAGCCAGGCCGGGGACAACGACGCGGCAGGCGCCGGGTTCAGCACGACCCGCGCGCCGCGGGCGCGAGCACGCCTGGCGAGTGCGAGCGATTCGGCGTGCGGCGTCTCGAACTGCAGCATGAGCATCGTGACCGGACCGAGCACCGCGTCAGGCACGTCCGCAGCGCGGGCGAGCGCATTGGCGCCCGGTACCACGGTGATCGCGTTCTGGCCGGCGTCGTCGACGTGGATCAGCGCGACGCCGGTCGCCTCGTCGGTCGAGCGAACGCCCGCGAGGTCGATGCCCGCCGCATCCAGCAGCGCGAGGGCCGGTACCGCGAACGCGTCGCGGCCGACGGCGCCGAACATCGCGACGACGGCGCCGGCGCGGCGTGCGGCAAGTGCCTGGTTCGCCCCCTTGCCGCCCGGACTGGTCGCGAAGCTCGAGCCGGCGAGCGTTTCGCCCGGGCGCGGCAGCCGCGCCACGCGCGCGACGAGATCGAGGTTGATCGAGCCGAAGACGACGACCACGCGCAGCGTCCCGTCAGCCGCCGCCCGCGTCGCGCTCGACGACGCCCTTGACGAGCAGGATGTTGCCGTAGGGACGGAGCTCGCCGGTGCGCACGATCGCGAACGCGTCCCCCGCCTTGTCGTAGAACGCATGGCGGGGCAGGTGGCCGATCTCGCAGTCGGCCAGCGCGTGATCGGTCAGCACGGCGGCGAAGTCGGCGACCGGCGCGGGCACGGCGTCGGGGTCGCCGATCACCTCCATCGTGAACACCGCGGGCATCGCGACCGATCGAGCGGCAGCACCGAGAGCACGGCGTCGAGCACCTGCGGCGCACTGGCGCCGGCGATGTCGATCACCGAGCGGCCGGTGGAGTGGGCGGGGAAGTTGGCGTCGACGATGGCGATCGTGTCGCCGTGGCCCATCGACGCGAGCGCGTGCAGCAGGTCGGCAGTGAGGAGCGGGTGGATCCCCTTCAGCATGGAGTTCTCCGCGGCGTTCTGGCGCCGCCGTTGCGTGTTCGCGCCGCGCGGCAGCGCGTGCGGCGTGCATTTTCGCATGCCGCCGGCCGGATCGCGGCGATGCGGCCGGGCCGTTTGCAGCGTTGTGCGGCGCAGCCGGCAGGGCGAGCGCTAGAACGCGCTGCGGCGCAGCCCGGTGCGATGCAGGATCGTCGTCGCGATCTCCTCGATCGACTTGGACGTCGTGTCGATCATCGGGATGCGCTCGAGCTCCATCAGGTGCTCGGCCTCGCGCACTTCCTGGCGGCAACTGTCGAGGGATGCGTAGCGGCTGCCGGGGCGACGCGCCTCGCGGATCTCGCGCAGCCGGTCGGGGTGGATGGTGAGGCCGAACAGCGCCTGGCGGTAGGGCACGACCGACGCCGGCAGACGCCGGTCGGAGAAGTCGTCCGGGGTGAGGGGAAAGTTCGCGGCGCGCACTCCGAACTGGAGCGCGAGGTACAGCGAGGTCGGCGTCTTGCCGCAGCGCGAGACGCCCACCAGGATCACCTGGGCCTTGGCAAGGTCGCGGGTCGCCGCGCCGTCGTCGTGCGACTGCGCGAAGTTGATCGCCTCCATCCGGGAGTAGTACTCGCTCGCGTCGGCGATGCCGTGCGAGCGTCCCGTGGCGTGGGAGCTCCGCGCCCCGAGCTCGCCCTCGAGCGGAGCGATGAAGATCTGGAACAGGTCGAGCGTCAATGCGTTGGCGCCGTTGCGGATGCGCTCGCAGGCGCTCTCGTCGACGATCGAGCTGAACACGAGCGGCCGCTTGCCCTCCCGCGCGGCGGTCGCGTTGATCTCGCGGATCGCGTCGTCGATCTTCTCGGGGGAGTCCACGAACGGCAGGGAGTGCCGGACGAAGTGGAACTCGTCGAACTGCACGAGCAGGCTGTTGCCCAGCATCTCGGCGGTGATGCCGGTGCGGTCCGAGACGAAGAACACGGTGCGGCGATCGGGCATGGGCTGTGCGGGCCGCGTCACCAGCGCTTCCAGACCGGGTCGACCCCGAACGGGAGAGGCGGGAGGTCGCCCAGGTCGAGCCAGCTCTCGCCGGGGCCGTGGTAGTCGGAGCCGGTCGAGGCGGCGAGCCCGTAGGTGCGGGCGAGCGAGGCGAATTGCGCGACCTGCGCCGCCTGGTGCGACGGGGACAGGACCTCGACGGCGTCGCCGCCGCGATCGCGAAACTCGCCGAGCAGACGCTTGAGTCCGTTCGAGGTGACCTTGTAGCGTCCCGGATGCGCCAGCACCGCCTGGCCACCGGCAGCGTGGATCCAGCCGATCGCGTCGTCGAGGCTTGCCCAGGCGTGCGCCACGTAACCGGGTCGTCCCGGGGTCAGGTAGCGGGAGAAAACGTCTTTCATTTCGCGCACATGGCCCGCTTCCACGAGAAATCGCGCGAAGTGCGTGCGCGAGATCAGGCGCTCGCTCGTCACGTAGCGGCGCGCGCCCTCGTAGGCGCCAGGAATGCCTGCGCGCGGCCAGGGACTCCGCGATCCGCCGCGCGCGGCCGTCGCGGCCGCTGCGGATCTGCTCGAGCCCGCCCTGCAGTCCGCCGTGCGCCGGGTCGAAGCGCAGCGCGACGACGTGGATCGTGAGGTCGTCCCAGCTCACCGACAGCTCTGCGCCGGTGACGAGCGCAATGCCGGCTTCGTCGGCGGCCGCGCGCGCCTCGTCGAGGCCGGCCGTCTCGTCATGGTCGGTGAGCGCGAGGACGTCGACCCCACGGGCCGCCGCGCGGCGCACCACCTCCGCGGGCGAGAGCAGGCCGTCGGAGCGGGTCGAGTGGCAGTGCAGGTCGTAGCGCATCAATGGGTAGATGAGGGCGGTCAGGCGCGGATCATAGCCGCAGGCGCACTCCGCCTCGCGTCCGGCCTCGCGTTGGGCCGGAACGGGGCTGCGGCGTAGCCTACGGCAATGCGCACGCAAGCCGCATACCACGCATGGAAACAACACTGCGTCCGAGCCGCCTATCGGTGGCGCTTGCGTCGGGCGCGCGCTTGAGCCGAGAATATGCCAATGGTATGACGCACGCGGGCAAGGTGCGTTTGCTCATCGGAACAGACACGTGAAGATCTTCGACCGCGTACTCAATCCCCGCGAAATCCGCCGTCGCCTCGGTCTCAACCAGGAACAGTTCTGGACCCAGATCGGCGTGACGCAGAGCGGCGGGTCGCGCTACGAAAGCGGTCGCGAGATGCCGAAGCCGGTGCGCGAGCTGCTGCGGCTCGTGCACGTCGAGCAGATCGATCTCTCCGAAGTCAAGCGGGTCGACTTCGAGATCATCAAGTACCTCAAGGAGTCGCACCCCGACCTGTACCGCAGCCTGCGGCGCGCGGTGCGCAGCCGCCACCGCCCGGGCACGGTGCCGGGTCTCGAGGCGAGCGAGGTCGAGGACATCGAGGCCGAGGGCGCCAACGGCGGCGAAGTGGTCGAGCCCCGGATCTGAGTCGCACGACCCACCACGAGCGACGGCGCCTGCGGGCGCCGTTGGTGTTTCCGGGTGCCGGTTTACCGTCGGGCGCGAGGTGCCCGCGCGGTAAAATCATCGCTTCTGCGCGCCGTCGATCGGTCGCATTCCGAGGGAGCATCCGTGAGCGAAGTCGTCCGCGTGATTCCGTTCGAGCGCCTGCGCATGACCGACGTCGACGAGGTCGGGGGCAAGAACGCGTCGCTCGGCGAGATGATCGGCCAGCTCGCCGGCGCCGGCATCCGTGTGCCGGGAGGGTTCGCCACGACTGCGGCCGCGTTCCGCGAGTTCATCGCGGAGAGCGGGTTGGCGGAGCGTATCGCGCGGCGCCTCGAGAGCTTCGACGTCGACGACGTCGCGGAGCTGGCCCGGGCAGGAAGCGAGATTCGCCGCTGGGTCACCGAGGCAACGCTGCCACCGGCACTCGACACGGCGATCCGTGACGCCTATGCGCGCCTGACCGCGAACGATCCCGAGGCGTCGTGGGCCGTCCGGTCGTCGGCCACCGCCGAGGACCTGCCCGATGCGTCGTTCGCAGGTCAGCAGGAAACATTTCTCAATATCAAAGGCTTGGAGAATATTCTTCATGCAGTGAAGGAGGTGTTTGCGAGCCTCTACAACGACCGCGCGATCGCGTACCGCGTGCACAAGGGCTTCGCCCACGCCGACGTTGCGCTCTCCGCGGGCGTGCAGCGGATGGTGCGCAGCGACCTCGGCACGTCCGGGGTGATGTTCACGCTCGACACGGAGTCGGGCTTCGACCAGGTCGTGTTCATCACGGCTTCGTACGGGCTCGGCGAGACCGTCGTGCAGGGCTCGGTCAACCCGGACGAGTTCTACGTCTACAAGCGCAACCTCGCCGAGGGGCGACCGGCGATCCTGCGCAAGACCGTCGGCAGCAAGGCGATCAGGATGGTCTTCGCGGATGCGCAGGCGGCCGGGCGCTCGACGGCCACCGTCGAGGTTGCGGAGGCCGAGCGCCTGCGCTTCTCGATCACCGACGAGGAGGCCCACGCGCTCGGGCGCTGCGCGATGACGATCGAGCGGCACTACGGCCGCCCGATGGACATCGAGTGGGGTCGCGACGGACTCGACGGCCAGCTGTACGTGCTCCAGGCGCGTCCCGAGACCGTGAAGTCGCAGGAAGGCAGCGCCGAGTCGACGCGCCGCTATCGGCTGAAGGGGACGGCACCGGTGCTCGCGAGCGGTCGCGCGATCGGCCAGAAGATCGGCATCGGCGCCGTGCGCCTGATCCGCTCGGCCGCCGAGATGGACAAGGTCAAGGCGGGCGACGTGCTCGTCACCGACATGACCGACCCCGACTGGGAGCCGGTGATGAAGCGGGCCGCGGCGATCGTCACCAACCGCGGCGGGCGCACCTGCCACGCGGCGATCATCGCCCGCGAGCTCGGCATCCCGGCGGTCGTGGGCTGCGGCAACGCGACGGCGACGCTGGCGGAAGGCGCGACGGTCACCGTCTCGTGTTGCGAGGGCGACACCGGCCACGTCTACGAGGGCGCGCTCGAGGTCGAGGTGGTCGAGGCCTCGCTCGAGCGCATGCCGGACTGCCCGACGAAGATCATGATGAACGTCGGCAACCCGGAGCTCGCGTTCTCGTTCCAGCGGCTGCCCAACGAGGGCGTCGGGCTCGCGCGGCTCGAGTTCATCATCAACCGCAACGTCGGCATCCACCCGAAGGCGCTGCTCGAGCTCGACCGCCAGCCCGCCGAACTGCGCCACGAGATCGAGCGCCGCATCGCCGCCTACCCGAGCCCGGTCGAGTACTACGTCGAGCAAGATCGCCGAGGGCGTGGCGACGATCGCCGCGGCGTTCTGGCCGAAGAAGGTGATCGTGCGGCTGTCGGACTTCAAGTCGAACGAGTACTCGAACCTGCTCGGCGGCAACCGCTACGAGCCGCACGAGGAGAACCCGATGCTCGGGTTTCCGCGGCGCGTCGCGCTACGTGTCGAAGGAGTTCTACGACTGCTTCGCGCTCGAGTGCCGCGCGATGAAGCGCGTGCGCGACGACATGGGCCTGACCAACGTCGAGCTGATGGTGCCCTTCGTGCGCACCGTGGGCGAGGGGAAGCGCGTGGTCGAGCTCCTCGCCGAGAACGGCCTTGCGCGCGGCGCGAACGGGCTGCGCGTGATCATGATGTGCGAGCTGCCGACGAACGCGCTCCTCGCCGATGCCTACCTCGAGCACTTCGACGGCTTCTCGATCGGCTCGAACGACCTCACGCAGCTCACGCTGGGCGTGGACCGCGATGCCGGCGGCGCGATCGCCTCGACCTTCGACGAGCGCGACGACGCGGTCAAGGCGATGCTGTCGATGGCCATCGCCGCCTGCCGCCGCAAGGGGCGCTACGTCGGCATCTGCGGCCAGGGCCCGTCCGACCACCCCGACCTCGCGCAGTGGCTGGTGGGGCAGGGCATCGAGAGCATCTCGCTCAATCCGGACACGGTCGTCGACACCTGGCTGCTGCTCGCGGGACAGAAGGCCGCCTGAGCCCGGCGGCCGCAGGCCAGGCCCGCAGGGTGCGTCGCCGGGCGAGGGCGCACCGGGCCGACCAGAGTACGCCGCGCCGATTCGTGGGCGGGCATGGAGGCCCGCCTGACGCTTCGAAACCCGTCAATCGTCCGCACGGTTGAGTCGACCGGACGATGGCGGGGTGCGCCTCGCCCGCGCTGCAATGGCGGCATGCGCCCGCCGATCCAGTTTCGCGTTGCCCTCCGTCCCTCGCGCATCGCGACGTGCGCGCTCGCGGCCCTCGCGGGGTTCGCCATCGTGCTGCTCGTCATCATGCCGGCGCCGCTGTGGACCGACGCGCTGGCGGCGCTCGTCCTGGTCGGCTGGGCGGCGCATCGCATCCGCCAGCACGGCCTGCGCCGCGCGCCGTCGTCGATCGTCGAGGTGATGCTTCACGAGGACCGCACGATCGTCGTGCGTCGCAAGGACGGCCGAGTGCGGGCGGGACGCGTGCTCGACACCTCGCACGTACATCCGGCATTCACCTCGATCGTCTGGCGGCCGGACGGCGCTCGGCTCGCGCGCAGCGTTCCCATCGTTGCCGACATGCTCGACCGCGGACGACTTCCGCCGCCTGCGGGTGCTGTTGCGTTACGGCAGGAGCGACGACTCCGACGGTGCGCCGGCGAGCCAGGCCTGAGCATCGATGCGCCGTGCGCTCTCGGCTTTCGACTGTCCGCTTGCAAGGTACAGGTACAGCGGCACCAGCGCCTCGGGAGGCGGCAACGCCGAGGTGTCTTCGGCAGGATGGGTCTGGTTGCGCAAGGGGGATCGGATCGGCCCCGGGACGACCGCGTTCACCCGCAGGTTGTCGCGCTTCTCCCACTCGTCGGCGAGGATCGTCGCGAGCGCCGACAGTCCGGCCTTGGCCGCGGCGTAGCTTCCCCAGTAGGCGCGCGGATCCTCGCCGCGCGTGTCGAGCGTGAACGTGACGCTCCCGTCGAAGCTCGCCGCGAGCAGCGGCACCAGCGCCCGGGTGAG
>CAVPJE010000005.1:0-79771 GCA_963705175.1 uncultured beta proteobacterium
GTTTAGGCAGCGGTGTTGAATGGCATCGGACGAGTTTCGGCTTTGGTTACTTGCGCCTGCAATCCCGACTTCACGGCAAGAATGGTGACTCATGAGCGAGCAAAAACCCACCCCCACCAAGGTTCCTGACGGCCATACGCGTTTCTTTACGACGCGTCAGATGGCGCCAAACGAAAAGGGATTTGTTGGTTACGAAACTGTCTGGAAACCGTTCCAGAAGGAAGTCGAATACAAGACGCCCAAACAGCCGTAGGGGTGATACGGCAGCATTGATCGCGCCGGATCGGCGGCTCTGCGTGCGGACCCATCAAGGACGAATACGTCCGCAGCGATTGCGGTTCAGGGTCAGCGGCGGCGTCAGCGCGCCGAGGGGCCGGCGAGCTTCAATTCTACGTTCTGCGAGGCGTCGAGTCCCGCGTAGTACTCGCGCAGGATGGCGAGCACCTCGGGCCGACTGAACTCGGGCGGCACCTCGAGTCCCTCCGAAAGCGACTTGCGCAGCTGCGTGCCGGACACCTGCAGGCGGTCCGCGTCGTCGTGCGGGCAGGTCCGCCCCGACGCCATGCCGCCGCACTTGTAGCACCAGAACGCGACATCGATCTTGAGCGGGTGCGTCTGCAGCGCTCCCGCGGGCAGGTGATCGAAGACGTGGTGCGCGTCGAAGGGTCCGTAGTAGCTGCCGACGCCGGCGTGGTCGCGCCCGACTATCTGGTGCGAGCAGCCGTAGTTCTGCCGGAACAGCGCGTGCAGCAGCGCCTCGCGCGGGCCGGCGTAGCGCATGTCCAGCGGGTAGCCTGCCTGCACGACGGTCTTCTTCACGAAGTAGCGGTCGGCGAGCACCGCGATCGCGCGCGTGCGGACTTCGGCCGGGATGTCGCCCGGCTTCAGCGCGCCGAGCAGCGAGTGGACGAGCACGCCGTCGCAGACCTCGATCGCGACCTTCGCGAGGTACTCGTGCGAGCGGTGCATCGGATTGCGCGTCTGGAACGCCGCGATCCTCGACCAGCCGAGCGCGCGTGAACAGCGCGCGCGTCTCGCGCGGCGTCTTGAAGAGCTCGCCGTACTTTTCCGGAAATCCGCCCGTCGACAGTACCTTGACGGGCCCGGCGAGGTTGACTTCGCCCTGTTCCATCACCAGCTTCACGCCGGGGTGAGCGAGGTCGGTCGTGCGGAACACGGTCGCGCACTCGTGCGCCTTGTCGATCGTGTACTTCTCCGTGATCTGCATCGACGCGAGGATCGATCCGTCGTCAGGGTCGGCGAGCGCCACGTACTGGCCGGTGGAGAGCGTCGCCGCCGTGGCGGCATCGGTCGACAGCGTGATGGGGATCGGCCAAAAGAGGCCGCTCGCCGTCCGCATGCCATCGCACACACCCTGCCAGTCGGCGCGCGACATGAACCCTTCGAGCGGCGTGAAGCCCCCGATGCCGAACATCATCAGGTCGCCTTTCTCGCGGGAGCTGACGCGCACCTTGGCGAGGCCCGCCGCGCGCATTGCGTTCCGCGGCCAGCGCGTCGTCTTCGAGCAGCAACGGCAGTGAGTTCGCCACCGCCATGGGGATCAACCAGCGGCATGGTGCTCGTTCCTCCGTGCTTGCAGTCGCGAGGGCGCGGTGCGCGCGCCCGGGCTCGGGGATCGACAACCTGCGGGAATGGGGCAGCGACCATACGTTGCAGGAGGTCAGGTATCCTTTGATGGACCGCAAGTTCAGCCGATTGCCTGGTAGTAGAGGTTCTGCGGGTGATTCGCCTCCGCGAAGAAGAACCAGCGCTCGGCGAGAAGTCCCGCGTACTGCACCGCAAAAGCGGCAGGCAGCAATCCCGGCAGCGACGTCCAGAGCGCGGCCGCGAGCAGCAGTGCCGGAATCACGAACACGGCAACGAGAAAGCTCCACTTGACCGAGCGCAGCGCGGCGCGCGTGCGGCCGTGGAAGAACTCCCTCGTGTTGAACGAGCCGCTCTCGAATCCCGGGGAGATCTGCACGATGCGGGGATGCTTGATCCCGATCGCGGTCTGGATCGTGGACCGCGCCTTGAGACGCGCGTTGCGCATCAGTGAAGCGCCGCGCGAGACGAGTGCGAGTCCCAGCAGGACCAGCGCCCACGTGCCGAAAGGCCGCGCCAGCGGCGGCGCGGCCACGCCCGCGAAGGCCGCGGCGAGCGTGAACCCGGACGCACTGCCGAGCAGCACGAAGTTCAGCACTGTCAGCGGGCTGTGCCATTCGCGCAGGAACGGCAGGCATGCGTAGACCATGGCCGTGCACACGAAGAGCGCGAACGCGAGGATCGATGCCGCGACGCCGATGACGAGCGTTGCGTCGACGAGCCCTCCACCCGGAAGCGTCGCCAGGACCGGTCGCCAGCCCGCCCAGTGGGCGAGGCCGTACGCGAACACGGCTGCCATGAACGCCGGCAGCACGATCACCTCGCGCGACAGCCACGACGTGCGCCAGCGCGCGATCGCACGCCAGCCGCGCTCCGGGCGCCCGAGATGGAAGAACGACGCAACGAGGCCGAGGCCGGTCGCCACCAGCGCGACGAGCGAGCCGGTGGCGTAGAACGAGCGGCCGTCCTGCGCCGGCAGGAGGTCGAAGAGCGCGCCAATCTGCGTTGCGACGAGGGCCAGGAACAGTCCCTGCCCGGCGCCGATCAGCGTCGTGAGGAAGATGACGGAGAATTCCGGTCTCAAGGCGTCCGCTCGCTCACCAGGATGTGAAGTCGTCGAGTGCCGGCTCGCTCTTTGCCGGCTTGGGCTGCAGGCCGTCGATCTTCAGCGGGTTGTCCGCGCGCTGCAGCTCGTCCTCGTGGACGTGCATCGCCGTCTTGCGTCGTGGCAGGTAGTGGTTCGCCGGGTGCGTGCCCCATTCGGGCATCAGCGCGTAGCCGCCGTTGTCGCGGATCGCCGCCGAAACGACGGAGTCGGGATCGTGGATGTCGCCGTACAGGCGCGCGTTGGTCGGGCAGGCGAGCACGCAGGACGGCTGGCGGTCGCGCTCCGGCAGCGACGCGTCGTAGATGCGGTCGACGCACAGCGTGCACTTGGTCATGACCTTGCGCTCGGCGTCGAGCTCGCGCGCGCCGTAGGGGCACGCCCACGAGCAGTACTTGCACCCGATGCACTTGTCGTAGTCGACGAGCACGATGCCGTCCTCGGCGCGCTTGTAGCTCGCCCCCGTCGGGCACACCGGGACGCACGGCGGGTCCTCGCAGTGCAGGCAGGACTTGGGGAAGTGCACGGTTTGCGTGTTCGGATACTCGCCGACCTCGAAGGTCTGCACGCGATTGAAGAACGTGCCCGTCGGGTCCGCACCGTAGGGACTGAAGTCGGCGAGCGGACCGGCGGAGCCCGAGGTGTTCCACTGCTTGCAGTTGGTGACGCAGGCGTGGCAGCCGACGCACACGTTGAGGTCGATGACGAGGGCGAGCTGCGTCATTTGCGGCGCCCTTCGCCCGCGAAGTAGGCAAGCCAGCGCGGGCGCGCCGCGGCCGTGCCGGGCGCGGCGGGCACCGGCGCGAACTGCGGCCACGTGGCCGCGGGCTCGTGGCTTTCGGCGCGGTAGATGCGCACGCGCACGTCGTACCAGGCCGCCTGGCCCGTGACCGGGTCGGAGTTGGAGACGGGGCCGCAGCCCGCGGGGCCGGGCAGCTCTTCCGAGATCAGGTGGTTCAGCAGGAAGCCGCGCTGCGACTCGTTGGCGTCCGGCGCGAGCGCCCACGCGCCCGGCGCCTTGCCTATGGCGTTCCAGGTCCAGACGGTGCCCGGCTCGACGGCTTCGGAGTAGCGCGCCACGCAGCGCACCTTGCCCCATTGCGACTCGACCCACATCCAGCCGCCGTCCTCGATGCCCTGCGCCCGCGCGACGGCCGGATTGACGTACAGCGCGTTCTGGTTGTGGATCTGGCGCAGCCACGCGTTCTGCGAGTCCCACGAGTGGTACATCGCCATCGGCCGCTGGGTGACGGCCGAAAGCGGGTACTTCGCGCGGTCGGTCGCCTGCGCTTCCAGCGGCTCGTAGTAGAACGGCAGCGGGTCGAAGAACTCCTCGATGCGCTTCGCGAGCCGGGCCGGCGGCTTGCGCGTGATTCCCCGGCCCTGTGCCGCGAGGCGGAACTTCTGCAGCACTTCGGAATAGAGGTGGACGAGGATCGGCTCGGCGTAGCGCGTGATGCGGTTGCGCTGCGACCACTCGAGGTAGCCCTTGTTCCAGTTGCGCATGTACTGGTAGGAGGGCGGCAGCCGGTGGTGGAACACGCAGTTGTTCTGCGCGTACATCTCCCACTGGCGCGGGTTGGGCTCGCCACGCATGAACTTCTCGCCGCCCTTGCCCCGCCAGCCGGCGAGGAAGCCGATGCCGGAGCCGGGTTCGGTCTCGTAGTTGACGATGAAGTCGGGGTAGTCGCGGTACTTGCGCGTGCCGTCCGGTCGCGCGAACGCCGGCAGCTTCAGGCGTCCGCCGAGCTCGATCAGCACCTCCTGGAAGGGCTTGCACTGGCCGGTCGGCGGCACAACCGGGATACGGACCGCGTCGACGGGTCCTTCGAACTCGGAGATCGGCCGGTCCAGCATCGACATCACGTCGTGCCGCTCGAGATAGGTCGTGTCCGGCAGCACGAGGTCGGCGAACGCGGTCATCTCCGACTGGAACGCATCGCACACGACCAGGAAGGGGATCTTGTACTCGCCCTTGTCGGGACCGTCGGCGTGCCGGTCGTTCAGCATCCGGCGCACCTCCGACGTGTTCATCGTCGAGTTCCAGGCCATGTTGGCCATGAAGATCATCAGCGTGTCGATCGGGTACGGGTCGCCGCGCCAGGCGTTGGTGATCACGTTGTGCATCATCCCGTGGACCGCCAGCGGGTACTCCCACGAGAAGGCCTTGTCGATGCGCACCGGCTCGCCGGCGTCGTCGACGAACAGGTCGTCGGGCTCGGCCGGCCAGCCGAGCGCGAGTCCGTCGAGAGGATGTCCCGGCTTGACCGCGAGCGGCGTGTTGGGCGTCTTCGCGCAGGGCGGGATCGGGCGCGGGAACGGCGCCTTGTGGCGGAAGCCGCCCGGCCGGTCGATCGTGCCGAGCAGCGTCATCAGGATGCCGAGCGCGCGGATCGTGTGGAAGCCGTTCGAGTGCGCGGCGAGCCCCCGCATCGCGTGGAACGCGACCGGGTTGCCGGTCACCGTGTCGTGCTCCTTGCCCCAGACGTCGGTCCAGGCGATCGGCAGCTCGATCTTCTGGTCACGCGCGGTGATGCCCATCTCGTGCGCGAGGCGACGGATCGCGGCGGCGGGGATGCCGGTGATGCCGGCGGCCCAATCCGGGGTGTACTGCTCGACGCGCTCCTTGAGCAGCTGGAACGCGGGCTTCACCGGCGTGCCGTCCGAGAGGCGGAATTCGCCGAGGAGGAACGGGTCGGTGCCTTCGCTGTGCGTGATCACGGGACGGTTCGTCGCGCGGTCCCACCACAGCTTGTTCTGCGGGTCGAAGCAGCCTTCTTCCTCGGGCACCTCGGTGCGCACGAACATGCCGAACTCGTCGTGGCGCGCGTCGAGGTTCACGAGCTGCCCCGCGTTCGTGCAGCGAACCAGGAACTCGCGGTCGTAGAGCCCGAGGGCGATCAGCTCGTGGATCAGCGACAAGAGCAGGGCGCCATCGGTGCCCGGCCGGATCGGCAGCCACTCGTCGGCAATCGCCGAGTAGCCGGTGCGGACCGGGTTGATGGAGATGAAGCGGCCGCCGTCGCGCTTGAACTTGGAGATCGCGATCTTGAGCGGGTTGCTGTGGTGGTCCTCGGCGGTGCCCAGCATGACGAACAGCTTTGCGCGCTCGAGATCCGGCCCGCCGAATTCCCAGAACGAGCCGCCGATCGTGTAGATCAGGCCGGCCGCCATGTTCACCGAGCAGAACCCACCGTGGGCCGCGTAGTTGGGCGTGCCGAATTGCCGCGCGAAGAGGCCGGTCAGGGCCTGCATCTGGTCGCGCCCGGTGAAGAGCGCAAACTTCCTGGGATCGGTCGAGCGGATTCGCGCGAGGCGCTCCTCCAGCATAGCGAAAGCTTCGTCCCACTCGATCGGCACGAAGTCGCCGGCGCCGCGGTCGCTGCCCGGGCGACGCTTCAGCGGCCGGGTGAGCCGGGCGGGCGAGTACTGCTTCATGATCCCCGAGCCGCCCTTCGCGCAGATCACGCCCTTGTTCAGCGGATGGTCGGGATTGCCGTCGATGTAGCGGACCTCGCCGTCCCGCAGGTGCACCCGGATGCCGCAGCGGCAGGCGCACATGTAGCAGGTGGTGTTGCGTACCTCGGTGGTCGCGCCGGGGGAGGGCGACGCGAGCGGATCGTGGATGGGAGACATGGGCAGGCAGGGTCGAGGCGGGCCGAGCAAGTAGTACGAGTCGCGCAGCCGCACCAAACCGCGCCCCTATTTCGGCAGGCTCCATTAATACCCGCGATGGCACCCGTGTCTATAGCCAGAACGGGGAGGAATCAGATACCCCGGAAGGGTGATGGCGGGGTGTCGTTTCCTTGTGCCGTCTCGACCGGCGGGCGATAATCCGCAGAGTAGCCGGCGCAACGGGGCCGCAGTGTCCCGGCGACCGGTAGCGCGGTCGCGCGCCGGCCGGCGCTTCGATCCGAGGAGGAAGCGGATAGTGTTGCAGCACGAGGAGCGGCTCCCCACGGTCGATGCCGGGCATGCGGTTGCGAACGAGCTCGACGCGAGCTTGTCCCCGCCATACGATGCCGGCAGCGTGGCGTTGCCGGACTGCCGGGTTGCCGACCTCACGGAAGCTCTGCAGCCGATGCTCGAGGCGGTGGTTCGCCTGGCCGGGGCAACGGCCGCCACGGTGCGGCTCGTGGGTGCCGACGGCGCCGCGGGCGCGCTCGTGGCCACCGTCGGTCGTTCCGCGATCTCCCCGGCAACGCCTTGGTGCGCGGTCTGCGACGAGGCGGTGGATCCGGCGAGCGAATGTGTTCGTCGCCACGTGTGCGGTACCGCCGACCAGCTCGTGGCCAGCACGGTGACCCAGGTCTGCCGCCACGTCGCCGTGGTGCCGCTGGAGCATCGGGCCCACCCGGTGGGTACCCTCGCACTGCTGTTCGCGGCACCCTGCCGGTTGCCGGCCGAAATGTCCCTGCTGCTGAAGGCGGTCGGCGATCTTCTGGGAATCACGCTGGAAAATGCCCGGCTCACCCGCGAGAACCTGCGCATTTCGCTGATGCACGAGCGCCAGATGATGGCCAACGAAGTCCACGACTCGCTGGCGCAGGCACTCACGTTCATGCGCATGCGCATGAGCCTCCTGTCCGACGCGATCCGCCAGCGCGACGAGCTGCGCGCGTTCAAGTACTGGGGCGACGTCGACGACTCGCTCACCAACGCGCACCGGCGCCTGCGCGAGCTGATCACGTACTTCAGGAGCCGCATGGATCCGCAGGGGCTGGTCCACGCGCTCGCGGAGACGGCCGACGGCTTCTTCGATCGTACGGGCGTCACGCTGACCTTCGAGAACCGCGTTCCCGAGCTTCTGCCTGCCGGCCGATCGCGAGGTCGAGATCTTCCACATCGTCCAGGAGGCGCTGGCCAACGTCTGCCGGCACGCGCGCGCCCGGCGCGTCGATCTGCGACTCGACCGCGCACCCGGGGGCTACGAATGCGCCGTCGTCGACGACGGCGTCGGGCATGGGCGCGTATCCCGAGACCGATGATGGCGGCCACTACGGACTGGCGATCATGCGCGAGCGCGCGCTGCGACTCGGCGGCCGCCTCACGATCGACCAGGCGCCCGGAGCGGGAACGCGCGTTCGATTGTTCTTTCCGGCGGACCACCCGCCAAGCGAGACGAGGTCATGAGTGAACCGATTCGGGTCGTGCTGATCGACGACCACGGGCTGTGCCGGCGCGGCTCTGGCGGAACTGCTGGAGCAGCGCGCCGGCATCAAGGTCCTCGGCACGACGGGCAACCCGGACGAGGCGGTGCGGCTCCTGACGGAGGAGCGGCCCGACCTCGCGATCATGGACCTGCGGATGATGCCGACCGACGGCTTCAGCCTGCTGACGCGCCTCCGCGCCGAGGGCTGCACCACGCCGGTCGTCGTGCTCACGATGAGCGACGCGCAGGAGGATCTCGCGCGCGCGTTCCGGATGGGCGTGCGCGGCTACCTGCTGAAGGACATGGATCCCGACGACGTGATCGACGCTATCCGGCGCACGGCGCGCGGAGAGGTCGTGGTCGCGCCGATGATGGCGATCAAGCTGGTCGACCTGCTGATGCCCGGCGAGCCCAAGAAGTCGCGCGAAGGCTACATGAAGCAATTGACCGAGCGCGAGCGCGAGATCCTCCAGCACCTGTCGAGCGGCAAGAGCAACAAGGCGATCGCGCAGGCCCTCGACATCAGCCACGACACGGTCAAGCTGCACGTGCGGCACATCCTGTCCAAGCTCGGGCTCACGTCCCGCGTCGAGGCCGCGGTGTTCGCGGTGGAGCACCGTGCCGCGATGGCGAACGAGTCGCACCAGAAGGCGTCGTAGCTGCGGCGGCGCGAGCCGGGAAGCAGGGGCCCCGCGCAGCGGGGATGCGACCAGGCGAGTCGACGCAAACGGCCGACCACGCGACGCTTCGCACCGCACCGCCGATCACGGAGGCCTGGCGACCCCGGCCCGCTCAGCCCGCCGCCGAGGTGCGGCGCGCCGCAAGGTCGGCGACGGTGTCCGTGTCAGCGCCGGCCGGCCGGAACCAGTTGAGCCGTTCGCGCAGACGCACGACCTCGCCGACGATGATGAGCGTGGGGGCGTGCAGACCCGCGCCCGCAACGGCTTCGGCAAGCGTCAGCAACGTTCCCGTGACGACCTTCTGGGCGTGCGTCGTGCCCTGCTGGACCACGGCCGCCGGCGTGTCGCCGGGCAGGCCGTGCAGGATCAGCTTCGAGCAGAGCTCAGGCGAGCCCGAGCAGTCCCATGTAGACCACGATCGTCTGGCGCGGACGCGCGAGCGCCGGCCAGTCGAGGTCCATCGTGCCGTTCTTCAGATGCCCGGTCGCGAACACGCAGGACTGGGCATGGTCGCGATGGGTGAGGGGGATGCCCGCGTACGCGGCCACGCCGAGCGCGGCGGTGATACCCGGCACGACCTCGAAGCGGACGCCCTCCGCCGACAGCGTGTCGATCTCCTCGCCGCCGCGGCCGAAGACGAACGGATCGCCCCCCTTGAGTCGCAGCACCCGCTTGCCGGCGCGGGCGAGCCGCACCAGCAGCGCGTTGATGTCTTCCTGCCGCAGCGCGTGGTTCGCACGCCGCTTGCCGACGTAGACGCGCTCGATCGCAGGCGGCAGCAGCGCCAGGATCTCGGCCGACACCAGGTTGTCGTAGAGCACGACGTCGGCGCGCTGCATCAGCTTCAGCGCGCGAATCGTGAGCAGGTCCGGGTCGCCGGGGCCAGCGCCGACGAGGTAGACCTCGCCTCCCGGCACGACGCCGCGCCGGCCGGACTTCGCTGCGTGCCCGTCGTGCACGCGCAGGATCGGAGTCTTGGACACGTGGGCCTCCTCAGCCGTTGCCGCAACCGCAGCCGCCGGCACCACCACCACCGCCACAGGCGGTGGCGGCGGGCGTCGGCGCGGATGGCGACGCGTCGTTGGGGTTGATGAAGATGAAGCGGAAGTCGCCGGCCTCGAGCTCGACGTAGTCGAGCGTCATGCCCTCCAGCAACTCCCGATGCCCGGGCGACACGACCAGCGCGACGCCCTCGGATGGAACCACGACGTCGTCCCCGCGCGCCTCGTCGAATCCCATCGCGTAGTGGAGCGCGCCTTGCTCGTCGCGCCGCACGGCGATGCGCAGCCCGAGCTCGTCGGCGCCGGACTGGGTGGCCGCGATGCGGATCTGCCGCGCCGCGTCGGTGGTGACGGTGATCATCGTCGTGTCCTTCAGTGCTCGCCCTTGGTGCGCAGCAGGCCGGCAAGACGGTTGCCCTGCTTCTGCGGGCCGCCGCGCGGGAACATGTCGTGCAGCGCGTGGTTCGAGCCGCGCTCGGGGCCCCAACGCTCGGTGAAGTGGCGGATCATCACCCGCACCTGCGCCTGGACGCCGTGCTCGAACTCGTAGTCGCGAAGGTAACGGATCACCTCCCAGTGCTTGGGCGTGAGTTCGAGTCCCTCGTGCTTCGCGAGCGCGCGGACGAAGTCCTCCGACCACTGTCCCCGGTCCAGGAGATAGCCCTCGCTGTCGGTCTCGACGCGCCGGCCGGCGACGTCGAGCCAATGCTGGGCGATGCGCTGTGCGATTGGCGACCATGGCGATCTGCATGAGCGGTCAGAGGACCATCGCCTCGCGGCTGCGGGGCGGTGCGAGATAGACGATGTTGCCTTCCCGCCGGCGGCGGTAGTCGCTGCGCCGGATGAACTCGACGAAGCGCGCGGCCCAGTCGCGGCCGCGGGTCGAGCGCAGGTGCGCGAACGACGCGAGCACGTTGCCGACGACGATGCCGTCGCGCGTGCCGTCGATGCCGTGGCCGCGGCGAACGTCGTACGCGTAGCGGGTATCGGCGGGCAGGTTCTCGATCGCGGCGTGGTGGAATTCGTGCGCGCGGATCGTGCGTCGGCGCGTCCGGCGCCGCGGGCCACGGGAAGCCGAAGCGGTTTCCTCGAGGTGCACGTAGCCGCGCCCGACGGGGCGGTCGCGCATGACGACGTCGCCGGGAATGGCCCCGACCATCCGGTACGTGTGTCCGCCGACGCTGATCGAGCGCGCGAGATACATGAGCCCGCCGCACTCGGCGTAGACCGGGAGCCCGGCGTCGATCAGGTTGCGGATGCGCGTGCGCAGCGCCGCATTCGCCTCGAGTTCGCGCGCGTGCATTTCGGGAAAGCCCCCGCCGATGAACAGCGCGTCGACGTTGGGCACCTGCGCGTCGGCCAGCGCGTCGAAGCGCACCAGCGTGGCCCCGGCCGCGCGCAGCGCGTCGAGGTCGTCGGCATAGTAGAAGCCGAACGCGCGATCCTGCGGAATGCCGATCCGGATGTCCGATTCCTGGGCGGTGGCGGCGTGGGGGCCATCGCTGCCGGCGCGCGCAGCGCCGTCACTTCGGCCGCGATCCGCAGCAGCCGGTCGACGTCGACCTGGCGCTCGATCGTCGCCGCGATGTCGGCGACGAGGCGCGACGGCGTCCGTCGCCTCGTTGCTCGGCAGCAGTCCGAGGTGTCGCTCGACGATCCCGATGCGGGGATCGTGGTGGACCGCACCCAGCACCGGCACCTCGGTGTACTGTTCGAGGACCATGCGCAGCTTCGCCTCGTGCCGCGCGCCGCCGACCTGATTGAGGACCACGCCGGCGATGCGCAGGTCGCGGTCGAATGCCTGGTAGCCCAGGACGAGCGGCGCGACGCCGCGCGTCATGCCGCGGGCGTCGATGACGAGGACGACGGGCAACGCGAGCGACTTCGCCAGCGCGGCATTGCTGTTGCTGCCGTCGATGGCGACGCCGTCGTAGAGCCCCTTGTTGCCCTCGACGAGCGCGACGTCGGCGCCCGCGGTGTGGCGGAGGAATGCCGCGCGGATCTCGTCGTCGTCGGAGATGTACGGGTCGAGATTGCGGCAGCGGCGGCCGGCCGCGGTGGAGAGCCACAGCGGGTCGATGAAGTCCGGGCCCTTCTTGAACGGCTGGACCACGAGACCGCGGCGCGAGAGCGCGGCGGCGAGGCCGATGGCGATCGTCGTCTTCCCGGACGACTTGTGCGCGGCCGAGACCAGGAAGCGGCGCGGCGCCACGGCGCTCACGGGTCTACCCTTCGCGCTGTCGCGCTCCGGGCCTGATTCGCCCTCGGGACGGCCCTTCGGGCTCATTGGTCTACCCTTCGCGCTGTCGCGCTCCGGGCCTGATTCGCCCTCGGGACGGCCCTTCGGGCTCATCGCGCTTCGGCGCCCGCCGCCGGTTGGAGGTCGTCCTGCGGCAGGAAACGCAGCACGCGCACGCCGACGACGGTGACGAGGAAGGCGACGCCGAGCCCGCCGATGCCGAGCAGCACCTCGGGAACGCTCGGCGCATACGCGGCGATCCGCCCGTCGCCGAACGTGCTCTCGACCCGGTAGCCCGGAAAGATCTCGAGCGGCCACGCCTGCCCGCCGATGATGAACACGTAGAGCAGCGCGAACGCGCCCGCGACGACCAGCAGCGACGCCGCCAGCATCGACCGGGCACTGCCGAAACGCGGGTGGTAGATCAGGACCAGCGGCAGCAGGCTGCCGACAAGCACGTAGCCACCCCAGAAGAGCAGGGGATAGACACCGCCGTCGACGAGGATGAAGCGCACGAAGGCGACCTGCTTCGCGAAGTAGAGGTTGGTCAGGTGATAGACCGCCGTGAGATACAGCACGCTCACGATGAACAGGCCGAGCAGGTTGCGCATTCGCCGCGCGAGCGGCGGCGGCAGCGCGCGGTCGTTCCAGACGTACATCGCCGACTGCACGACGAGGAATACCGCGAGGCCCCAGGCGAACGACATCACGATGAAGAGCGGTGCCAGCAGCGCCGAGCCGTAGGCCTGGCGGGCGACGAGGAACGCGAAGATCGAGCCCGTGCCGGTCGTGAGCACGATGCGCCACACGAAGGCGGCGAGGCCGGCCGGCTTCGACCACGCGCCGAGCCGGGGCTCCATCAGCGTCCACAGGTAGACGCCGACGATCGCGAACATGCCCGAGTACAGGAACACGTTCCACGCGAACACCGACTTGAAGTTGTAGTGCGTCGCCGCGACGACCATCCGCTCCGGCCGGCCGAGGTCGAGCATCAGCACGAACAGGCCGCCGACGAGGAGCGCGAGGCAGAGCAGGCCCGACAGCGGAGCCCGCGCCTTGTAGGCGGCCTGGCCGAACACCGAGCCGATCGACGCGACGTTGAGCACGCCCGAGGCCGCGACGATCATGAAGATCGCGAACACGTGCGGCATGCCCCACACCACCTGGTTGTCCATGCCGGTGATGACGTGCCCGTTGACTTCCATCGCGTGCGCGGCGAGCAGCCCCATGAGCACGACGGCGCCGCCGAGGAAGGCGAGTGCCCAGAACCAGCGGCTCTCCGAACGGGCGAAGGTGGTCGCGATTCATGGCGCACCCGCCGGGCCGCCCCAAGGGTGCGCGCGCCCCTGTCGGGGGCAGCGAGCGAAGCGAGCGTGGGGGTAGGTCACCCTAGATCCCCGCGTAGCGAACACCGGTGTCGAGCTTCAGGTCGGCGCGCAGCTGCCTGGCTCGCGACGGCGGCGATCCGCTTCGAGATCTCGCTGCCGGCGTCGTTGAGGTCGCCGAACAGGATCGCGTGGTGGCCGCTCGCCGCGCAGGCCTCGACACAAGCGGGAAGCTGGTCGCGGTCGATGCGGTGCACGCACAGCGTGCACGACTCCACGCACCCCTTGCCGCGGGGCACGTCGGGCTTCTGGTCGGTCACCGGCTCGTGGACGAACGAGCGCGCCTTGTAGGGGCAAGCCATCATGCAGTAGCGGCAGCCGATGCACGTGTGGCGGTCGACCAGCACGATGCCGTCGGCGCGCTTGAACGAAGCCCCGGTCGGGCAGACGTCGACGCACGGCGGCTCGGCACAGTGCTGGCACATCATCGGCAGCGACTTCGTCGCCCCGCGCATGTCCTTCAACTCGACCTTGCGGATCCACTGCGCGGACGTCGCCGTCTTCGCGATGGGCAGCCCGTTCTCCCGGTCGCACGCGACGACGCACGCGTTGCAGTCGGCGGAGCAGCGGTTGACGTCGACCAGCATGCCCCAGCGCTTCGTGCGCGACGCCGGTTCGGAGGGCGGGCGACCGTGCGCGAGGTCGAACAGCGTGATGCCGGGAGCGATCGCGACGCCGGCCATGGCTGCGCCCCAGGCGAGGATCTGCCGCCGCGCGTGATCGACGCCCTTTGGACGATGAGCCCCCACGCTTGCGGCTGACGCCGCTGCGCTGCCCCCCGAGGGGGCGCCCTTCGCGCCTTGGGACGGCCCGGCGGCGCTCATCTCGCCTTCTCCCTGATGCGGTGGCGGCCTTCGCCCGGTCGGCGTGGCATTCGAAGCAGTCGAGCTTCACCGCCGCATAGCTGTGGCACCCCTCGCAGAACGCGTCCTTGCTGCCGGTGACGCGGCCCGTCTTCGGGTCGGCGTGGCAGTTCACGCAGTTGGCGAGGCTGTGCTGCGTCGTGCGGATGCCCTCGTGCACGGTGAGGTCGCGCTGGTGCCGGATGAGCTTCATGTGGTTGCGCCGCATGAACGCGGTGTCCTCGACGCAGCTCCCGGCGGCCGTCACAGCGACGGTGGGCTTCGGCACGCGCGAGGTTCCCGCTCCGGCCGGCGCGTCGGCCAGGGCCGGCGCCGCGACGGCGACGAGCGCGAAGCAGCGCCACCCAGCGCCCGCGCACGCGAGCCTGCCGTGGAACGTTCGCGGGACATGGTGCTACTCGCCGAGCCCCATCTGGATGTAGCCGGTCGGGCACACGTCCTTGCAGATGTGGCAGCCGATGCACTTGTCGTAGTCGGTATAGACGTAGCGGCCGGTCGTCGCTTCCTTCTTCGGCACGCGCGCCACCGCCATCTGCGGGCAGTACACGACGCAGTTGTCGCACTCGAAGCACTGGCCACAGCTCATGCAGCGCTTCGCCTCGGCGACCGCCTCGGCTTCCGCGAGCGGCTCCAGCCGTTCCTCGAAGTTCCCGAGGGCGGATTCCTTCGTCAGCGTGATGAACTTGCGCTTCACCCGCGGCGTGAAGCCGAAGTGGCCGAGGAACAGCTCCTCGTGCGGGATCACGTAGCGGTCGGAGCGGTTGTCGTAGTTGTGGATGCCCGCGCTCGAGCGGTCGGTGCCGTGGATCGGCTCGTGGACCTCGGTGAACGTGCGGCCGGCTTCGACCATCTTGCGCATCAGGTCGAAGGCGTGCACGTCGACCTTCGGCCGCTTCTCCTGGTCCTCGCCGCGCAGGAACCGATCGATGCCCTCGGCGGCGATCGCGCCGTGGCCGATCGCGGTGGTGAGGAGGTGCGGTCGCAGCACGTCGCCGCCCGCGAACGTGCCCGGCTTGCCCGGCAGCTGGTAGTTCTTGTCGGCGACGACCGCGCCCTTGCCGCTGTCGAACTCCTCGAGCCCGGTGAAGTCGACCGCCTGGCCGATCGCGGAGACGATGAGGTCGGCGGGAATCTCCTCCTCGGTGCCCTCGAACATCTTGATCTCGAGCTTCGGGCCGACGAACTTCGCTTCGCACTTCGCGACCTTCAGGGCGATCGCGCGCCCCGATGCATCCTTGACCACGCCCACAGGCGCCATGCCGCCGCGAATGGCGATGCCCTCGGCCTGCGCCTGCTCGATCTCGTGCTTGTTCGCCTGCATCTTGTCGACGCCGAACACCGACGTCAGCACGACCTCGGCGCCCTGCTTCGCCGACACGCTGGCGACATCGTGCGCAACGTGGCCGGCGATCGCGAGCTCGGGGAAGTCGGTCGGCTTGGCCTGGCCGATGTGGCCGAGCCGGCGCGCCACGGTCGCCACGTCGATCGACGTGTCGCCGCCGCCGATGACGACGACGCGCTTGCCGACGTGGCGCAGCCGCCCGTCGTTGAACGCCTTGAGGAAGGACGTCGCCGTGACGACGTTCGGGGCGTCGCCGCCCGGGGCCGGCAGCGGCCGGCCCGACTGCGCGCCCATGCCGAGGAACACCGCGTCGAACTCCTTGCGCAGCGCGTCCAGGGTGACGTCGGTGCCGATGCGGCACTTCGTCCGCGTCTCGACACCCATGTCGGTGATCCGCCGGATCTCCGCGTCGAGCACTTCGCGCGGCGTGCGAAAGCCCGGGATGCCGTAGCGCATCATCCCGCCCAGGTGCTCGTGCTCGTCGAAGATCGTGACCGAGTGGCCCAGTTTGCGCAGCTGGTAGGCGCAGGACAGGCCGGCGGGCCCGCCGCCGATCACCGCGACCTTCTTGCCGGTCGAGGTCTCGGGCGCCTTGAACGCCAGCCGGTTCGCGATCGCGTACTCGCCGAGGAAGTGCTCGACCGAGTTGATGCCGACGTGGTCCTCGACCTCGTTGCGGTTGCAGCCGGTCTCGCAGGGCGCCGGGCAGACGCGTCCCATCACCGACGGGAACGGGTTGGCCTCGGTGAGCCGCCGCCACGCGTACTCCTGCCAGTTCATCGTCGGCTTGCCGTCGGCGCCGACCGGCGGCTTCTCGATGCCGCGCACGATGTTGAGGTAGCCGCGGATGTCCTCGCCCGAGGGGCAGCTGCCCTGGCAGGGCGGCGTCGACTGGATGTAGGTCGGGCACTTGTGCGTCCAGCTCGCCTGGAAGATCTGCTCGCGCCAGGACTCCCACTTCGCGTCGCCGTCGCGATAGCGGCGGAACGTGAGCTTCGTTTCCTGCGGCCCGGGTGTCGTTGCCATTGCCAGATCTCCGATAAGACGTGTGTAGCTACTGCTTTGCGCCGAGACGGATCGCGGTGCTGACCAGCTGGTGCACGCCGCCGACCATGCCCATCTTGAATCCGTAGTACGGGAGAACCTTCGTGAACTGCGCCTTGCAGATCGCGCAGATCGTCGCCATGAAGTTGACGCCCTGGCCGTCGGCGACCTGCCGCAACGCCTCCATGCGCGGCAGCGCGCCCTTGACGCGGAGGTCGAGCAGCTCGTCGGTGAGCAGGCCGCCGCCACCGCCGCAGCAGAACGTCGCGTCGTGCGTCGTCCCGGGCGCCATCTCGACGTACCGGTTGGCCACCGCGCGGATGATCGCGCGGGGGATCTCGAACTGACCGCCCGGCGATGTCCCCCATGCGCGATGCGCGCGCGACGTTGCACGAGTCGTGGAACGTGACGACGCGGTGGTCGTTCGCCTCGCGGTCGAGCGTCAGCGCGCCGCGCCCGATCAGGTCGTGCGTGAACTCGCAGATGTGCATCGGCTGCTTGTAGCGCGAGTCGAGCTGCTGCTGGAGAATCCTGGCGAAGCGGTCGTCGCCCCCGGCGCCGATGCCGGCGAGCGTGTTCCACATGCTGTACGCGACCCGCCACGCGTGGCCGCACTCGCCGACGACGATGCGCTTGACGCCGAGCTCGAGCGCCGCCTCGCGGATGCGCATCGCGATCGTGCGCAGCTGGTCGTAGTTGCCGATGAACAGCCCGAAGTTGCCCGCCTCGGACGCGTGCGAGGACAGCGTCCAGGAGATGCCCGAGGCGTGGAAGACCTTCGCGTAGCCGATCAGGCTGTCGACGTGCGGCTCGGCGAAGAAGTCCGCCGACGGCGTGACGAGCAGCACCTCGGCACCCTTCTGGTCGAGCGGGAAACGGACGTCGGCGCCGGTCTCTTCCTTGACGTCTTCCTCGAGGCCCTCGAGGGTGTCGGCGAGCGCCGGTCCCGGCAGGCCGAGGTTGTTGCCGATCCGGTGCACCTTGCCGATGATCTCGTTGCTGTACTTCTGCCCGAGCCCGGCGGCGTCCATGATCTCCTTGCCGGCCATCGTGATCTCGGCGGTGTCGATGCCGTACGGGCAGAACACCGAGCAGCGGCGGCACTCGGAGCACTGGTTGTAGTACGAGTACCACTGGTCCAGCACCTCGCGCGTCAGGTCGCGCGCGCCGACGAGCTTCGGGAACAGCTTGCCCGGCAGCGTGAAGTGGCGGCGGTAGACGCTGCGCATCAGGTCCTGGCGCGCGACCGGCATGTTGAGCGGATCGCCGGTGCCGAGGAAGTAGTGGCACTTGTCGGTGCAGGCGCCGCAGTGGACGCAGGCGTCGAGGTAGACCTTGAGCGAGCGGTACTTGCCGAGCAGCTCGCCCATCTTGTCGAGCGCGCGCTTCTGCCAGCCGTCGTCGAGCGCGCCGGGGAAGCCGAGCGCCTGCTGCATCTTGTCCGTGGCGACGTACGGCTTCGACGCGGCCATCGCGTCCGGCGCGAGCGGCGGCGGCGTGCCCGGGAATTCGCGCAGCGGAGGAGCCTTGACGTCGGCGGCCATTCGCTGGTGGGCTCTCAGGGATCGAGCCGCGCCGCCCAGGGCGCGAGGTGGCGGCGCTCGCGGGGGTCGTCGGCCTGGTTGCGTGTCGGCGAGAAGAAGATGCCGGGAGCGTGCAGCAGCTTGCTGAACGGGAAGATCAGCATCAGCAGCGCGACGAGGGCCAGGTGCGCGTAGACGAGCCCGTCGGGGGGCAGCGGCTGCCAGTCGAAGTAGAGGAGGCCGAGCGTGAAGGCCTTCACCGCGACGATGTCGGTGTGCGCGACGTACTTCATCGCGAGACCCGTGCCGGCGATCGCGAGCAGCAGCGCGATCATCAGGTGGTCGGACGGCGTCGAGATGTAGCGGACGCGCGCGACGAGAAAGCGCCGGGCCCAGAGGCCGGCGAGTCCCGGCGGCCATCATGAAGCCGCCATAGATGCCGAACGGCTGCAGGAACGCGACCCAACCCCACACCGGCTCGACGAAATAGCGCAGGTGCCGGACGAGCACGAGCGCGAGGCCCGACGTGGAAGATCCAGCCGAACGCCCACGTCCACAGGTTGCTGCGGAACAGGCTCTCGAACAGCGCGACTTCGCGCAGCAGCCGCAGCGCGACGCCGCCGCGGGTGACCGGCGCGGGCGTCGTCGGGATCTTGAGCGGCGCGGGCGTTCGCGCGTAGTCCCAGGTCCTGTACGCGAGCCCGCCCACGACCACCGCGGTCGCGAGGTACAGCAGCACGGCGAAGAAGGCGGTCATCGGCGGGCGGCGCGGTGTGGCGTCGGAGCCCGGCGGGATGCCGCCGGGCCGCCGCGAGCGATCAGACGCAGCCGGTGGGCTTCGGCAAGCCGGCGATCTTGCACGCCTGCTTCGCGGGGCCGTAGGGGAACAGCTCGTAGAGATACTGGCTGTTGCCCTTGTCGGGCCCCAGCTGCTTGCCGATCGCCTTGGTCAGCACGCGCACGGCCGGCGCGATCTGGTACTCGTCGTAGTACTTGCGCAGGAAGTTGACGACCTCCCAGTGGCTGTCCGACATCGGCACGTTCTCGATCTGTGCGATGTGCTTCGCGACGTCCTCGTTCCACTCGGCCAGGTTGACGAGATAGCCTTCCTCGTCGGTCTCGTAGGACTTGCCGTTCACTTCGATGGTGGGCATGGAATCTCCTTCTGTGCGCCGCTGGGCGCGTGGCGGATCAGAGCCAGGACTGGCAGTTCCGGTGGTTGGCGACGAGGTCGACGAAGCCATCGTAGCCGACGGTCGTCACGCCTTCGATCAGGCGGTCGGCGATCGCGCGTGCCTCGGCGTCCGGCAGCAGTACGTAGACCTTGAAGCGGTCCTTCGCCGCGTCGAGGCGCGCCGCGGCAGCGCTGCCACGCGCGGCCGCGTAGACGGCGTCCTCGATCAGCAGGATGCTCCCCGGCTCGGCGATGCGCAGGCACGCGTCGAGCGACGGACGTTCGAGCGGGGACTTGTTGAGGATGTGCAGCATTCGCGCTCCGTGAGAATCGTGCCGGTCAGAACGAGAGGACGACGTCCTGCTCTTCCATCAGCTTGCCGAGCTCGGCCGAGGTGAGCACCGTCACGTCGACGATCAGGTCCTCCTCGGAGAGCCCGCGTGCGGAGAGCGACTCCTGCTCGACGTAGAGCTTCTCGACGTCGTAGCCCTCGAGCGCGCGGTAGGTCGGCGAGAAGTTCTTGGTCTCGATGCCCTTGGTCTGCTGGCCCTTCTTCAGCTGCCAGACGCCGTCGTCGAGGAAGACCAGCGACACGTCCTGGTCGAACGCGGCGGAGATCAGCACGACCTCCAGCGACTCGAGCGCGTACACCGTGCCGTACGGCGCGGTGCGGTTGACGAACATGAACTTCTTCGCGGTGCCTTCCGACATGCTGTCCCCGATTGCCCCAGGTTGCCCTTCGCTTCGCCCGGACGAGCCCGCTTCAGTCGCCGAACACGACCAGCCGGTCGGCCTGGATGCCGGCCTCGACCAGCTGCCCGAGGCCGGAGATGCGGAATCCCGGCGCCAGGTTGTCGTCCTTGATGCCGCGGCGCAGCGCCGCCGCGACGCAGACGACGAGGTCGACGCCGTGGTCGGCGGCGAGCTTCGACCAGCGCGCGACGACGTTGCGGTCGTCCTGCGGCGGCTCGGTGAGGCGCGTCGAGTTGTTGACGCCGTCGTGGTAGAAGAACACGCGCTGGATCTCGTGCCCCTTCGCGAGCGCCGCCTTGCAGAACAGGTAGGCGGAGTCGCTCGCCTGGTGCTGGTACGGGCCCTCGTTGACCAGGATGCCGAACTTCATTGGCGTCGCCCCGCGCTCAGAACCGGATGTGCGTCGACGCGTTCAGGTTCACGCGCGCGCCGCGCCAGTCGTCGATCAGGTACTTGGTGAAGGGCAGGTCGGTCTTCTCGAAGAAGCGCGGCCAGCCGATGCGCTCGACCCAGTCGGACAGCCGCTCCCACGGCCGCGCGTCGTCCTTGTAGACGTACAGGATGCGCTTGACGACCTCGGAGACCTCGGGCCAGCGCGGCGGGTTGTTGGGAATGCCCGCGGCGACCATCTTCATGAACGTCGGCTTCGCGCGCGCGTTGGAGTTCTTGCCGCCGACCCAGATCGCGAACTTCGAGTGCTCCGGGTCGTTGATCTGCATCGGCGGGCAGGGCGGGTAGCAGGCGCCGCAGCAGATGCACTTCTTCTCGTCGACCTCGAGCGAGGGCTTGCCGTTGACGAGCGCCGGGCGGATCGCCGCGACCGGGCAGCGCGCGACCACCGCGGGCCGCTCGCACACGTTGGCGACGAGGTCGTGGTTGATCTTCGGCGGCTTCGTGTGCTGGATGATGATCGCGATGTCCGCCTGGCCGCCGCAGTTGATCTCGCAGCAGGACGTCGACAGGTGCACGCGGTTGGGCATCTCCTCCTTGCGGAACTCGTCGATCAGCTCGTCCATCAGCGCCTTGACCGCGCCCGACGCGTCGGTGCCCGGGATGTCGCAGTGCAGCCAGCCCTGCGTGTGCGCGATCATCGACACCGAGTTGCCCGTGCCGCCGACCGGGAAGCCGTTGTTCTCGAGCGCGGCGATCAGCGGGGCGACCTTGGCCTCGCTCGACAGCATGAACTCGATGTTCGAGCGGATCGTGAAGCGGACGTGGCCCTCGGCGTACTTGTCCGCGATGTCGCACAGCCGGCGGATCGTGAACACGTCCATCTGCCGCTGCGTGCCGGCGCGGACCGTCCACACCTGGTCGCCGCCGTGGGCGACGTGGTGCAGCACGCCGGGACGCGGCCGGTCGTGGTACTTCCAGTTGCCGTAGTTCTTCTTCAGCAGCGGGTGGAGGTACTGCTGGTTGTCGGGGACGCCGCTCTCGATCGCCCGGCGCATCTGCGGTTGTGCCATTGCGTTTCTCCTCAGGCGACCTGCTTCGCGGCCTTGATCTTCGCCACTTCCTCGTCCCAGCCGTCCATGCGCACGTAGGGATTGGTGCGCGGCTGCGAGACCATGTTCGCGTCGATCGGGATCTCGAGCGCCTCGAGGAAATTGACGATGCCGATGCGCTCGATCATCTCGCCCGTGCGCTCGTGCTCGAGCGCGTTCTCGGCGAAGAAGTCGATGATCTTCTGGCCGAGCTCGACCAGCTTGTCGCGGTCCTCCTCGGTCTCGAGCTTCATGAACGGCACGACGACCGTGCCCATCAGGTCGCCGATCTTGAGCGTGCGCTTGCCGCCGACGAGGACCGTCGCGCCCTTGTCCTTGCCCGGGGCGAGCGCGCCGGTCATCACGTTGATGCAGTGCATGCAGCGCACGCAGTCGCGGTTCTCGATCTCGATGCCGTGCGTGTCGCTGACGGCGACCGTCGAGACCGACGGCGCCGGCCTTGAGGTCCTTCACTTCCTTCAGCTGGATCGCCTTCGTCGGGCAGCGGGCGACGACGTCGTTGACCAGCTCGTTCATGCCGTGCTTCGCGAACCACTTCTTCGCAAGCGTCTCGTCGGTGCGGATGTTGTCGCGCCAGGTGCCGATCACCGCCATGTCCGCGCGCTGGATCGAGTTCATGCAGTCGTTCGGGCAGCCCGAGAACTTGAACTTGAACTTGTACGGCAGCGAGGGGCGGTGGATGTCGTCGAGGAAGCTGTTGATCACGGCGCGGTGCGCGCGCGCCTCGTCGTAGCACGACTGCTCGCAGCGCGCGGCGCCGACGCAGGACATCGAGGTGCGCACCGCCGGGCCGGCGCCGCCCAAGTCGAAGCCGAGCTCGTTGATCGCGTCGAACGCCGGCTGCACGTTCTCGCTGGTGGCGCCCTGGAACATGATGTCGCCGGACTGGCCGTGGAACGCGATGAGGCCCGAGCCGTGCTTCTCCCAGACGTCGGCCAGCTTGCGGAGCACGTCGGTGTTGTAGTGCATGCCGGCGGGCGGCATGACGCGCAGCGTGTGGAACTCGGCGGCGGCGGGGAACATCGGCTTGCCGGACTCGTCCTTCGCCTCGGTGAAGCGCGGGATCACGCCGCCGCCGTAGCCGAACACGCCGACGGTGCCGCCCTTCCAGTAGCCCTTGCGCGTCTCGTACGAGTGCTCGAGCTGGCCGAGCAGGTCGACGACGTAGTCCTTGTCCTTCGCGAGCCGCTTGAGGCCGGTGACGAAACTCGGCCACGGCCCCGTTTCCAACGCATCGAGCATCGGCGTCTTGTGCATGTCCTTCGCCATGACCTGTCCTCCTCGCTTGATCTGGTACTCGGTGCATCCGCTTCCGGCGGCGTGCAATCCTAAGGCGGGACGCGGTGCGGCCGCCATCCCCCTGGCTAGTAGACTTGAATAAGCCCTATGGCGAAGCGTGAGAACTACCCAGATGGGGTAGGGTGCATTACTCGCATTGGCTATGGACGTGCGCGAGGGGAAAATCGCCCAATACCGGGCTCGCGTTGCCCGCTCCCCGCCGCCCCGGAAGCGCCGTCCCTGCGTCGCGCGCACCGCCGAGCGGCGGGCTGGCACCGGGGCGTCACCACGCAGGCCGTGCCATGCCCGAACTCACCAATGTCGACCGGTTCACCGTGCCTCTGGGCGGCCAGGAGATCGTCCTCGACGAGTTTATCCACGACGCCGGCGGGATGAGGCTGCTGCGGGTCCGGATCCGGGAGCGGGCGCGGTTCACGATCTTCGACATCGACCCGCTGACGGCGAAGGCCTGGGGCGAGGCGATGGTGCGCTGGAGCGAGGCGCAGGCGCTCGACACCGGCGGCCGGGAGGCGTGATGATCGGGGACGGCCGGGGCTCGGCGATCGTCGCTGGCGGAAGCGCGCCGGAGCGAAGGGTGTTCGAGGCGGGCATGGACGTGTCGGTGGTCGACGTGCTGTTCGAGCTTTCCGGCACCCTGGTGCCGGCCGACTGCGCGGCGGCGCTCGCCCTCGCCGTGACGGCGGTGCTGCCGTGGTTCGAGGCCGAGCCCCGCGCGGGCATCCATCCGTTGCGCGCGGCGCCGTCGACGCACGGGACCCTGGTGCTTGCCCGGCGCGCGCGGCTGATGGTCCGCGTCCCCGAGGCCCGCGCGGCGGCAACCCTGGCACTGGCCGGCCGTGGGCTCGACCTCGGGGGTGAACCGGTCACGGTCGGCGCCGGCCACCTGAAGGCGCTCGCGCCCAGCGCCACGCTCTATGCGCAGCGCGTGGCGACCGGCGCGCGCGACGAGCCGGACATTCCACGGCGACATCGTGCGCTGGCTCGCGGAGCTCGGCGTGCGCTGCGAGTTCATCTCGGGCCGGGCGCGGTCGGTCGGTGCCGAGGGCAGGGAGGTCGTGGGCTACAGCCTGGCGCTGCACGGCCTCGGACCCGCCGACTCGCTGCGCGTGCAGGCCGAGGGGCTCGGTGGCGAGCGGCAGCTCGGGTTCGGCATCTTCGTTCCACACAAGGCGATCGCGACGTCCGCATAGCGCACGCACGCGGTCGCGCGACATCCATCGCAGGAGACGGCATGAGCTACACGGTGCAAGGGGAAACGCTGGCGTGCGACGACCTGGGCTATCTGCTCGAGGCCGACTATCGCGACGAGACCGCCGAGGTGATCGCGGCTGCGGACGGCATCGCGCTGACCGAGGCGCACTGGGAGGTGATCCGGTTCCTGCGCGACGACTACCAGGCGAACGGGCACTCGCCGAATTTCCGCAACATGCTCAAGGGCTTCCAGGCCATCCGCCCGGACGCCGACAGCAAGTACCTGTACGACCTCTTCCCCATGGGACCGGCGAAGCAGGGTGCGAAGATCGCCGGATTGCCGCAGCCCTACGGCAAGGGCGGATACTGATGCCGGCGGCCGGTGGGCCGCAGCAGGAGGCGCGATGACGACGGAGACCAAGGTACCCCAGCCCACGGCGACGCTGGACATGCGGGGGACGAGCTGCCCGGCGCCGCTGCTCGGTGCGAAGAAGCTCGTCGACGACCTGAAGCAGGGCCAGGTGCTGAAGCTGCTCTCGGATTGTCCCGGCACGCACGACGACCTGATCGCCTGGGCGAAGTACACCGACAACCACATCGCGCGCACCGAGCGCTGCGCCGACGGCGGCCACGCCTACTACATCGAGCGCGGCCGCGTGCGGCACCCGTCGGCCCACGCCGTGCTGGACCTTCGCGGCGTGTCGTGCCCCGGGCCGATCGTCGAGGCGAAGAAGCTCCTGAACGGCATGCGCGCCGGCGAGACGCTGAAGCTGGTCAGCAACTGCCCGGGCATCTCCGGCGACGTCGAGGACTGGGTCAAGGCGACCGGCCTCACGCTCCGGGGCGTCGAGGAAGTGGGCGCCGGCGAGTTCGAGTTCTACATCGCGAAGTGACGAGCGGGTCGCCCGCGCATGCGCATCAAGAGCCACTGGTTCAAGCCGGGAACGGAGAAGGGCGCCACGGAGATCGCCGGCGCCGCGGGTTTCATCGTCTTCCGGATCGCGCAGAACGCGCTCAAGCGCATGCGTGGCGCGGGCTACGAGCTGCCCCCGGGCGCGCCGTACTTCGCCTTCCTGGCCGAGTTCCTGGCGTTCCTCACGCTCTGCGCCGACCGGATCGCGCACGCGCGCGGCGACGAGGCGTGGCGCGTCGAGTTCACGACCGCGATGGCGAACAAGGTCGGCGGGTACCTCGCGGACAACCAGGCCGACCTGCTGGCGCGGCGACTCGCCGGAAGGCTACAAGAAGCGGTTCATCGCGCTCGTCAACGAGCGCTCGGCCGACTACGCCGGGTTCCGGTGGACCGACGAGGGCCCCGAGTACGGCTTCGTCCGCTGTTTCGGGCATTGCGTCGCCGAAACCATGCAGGCGCACGACCAGACGTGGGCGATCTCGCAGGTCATCGAATGCGAGGCCCCGGAAGCGGTGGACCTGATGCGCGGCGCGATGGCGGGACTGCTGGATCCCGCGCCGCGCCGGCGGTCGCGGGGCCAGGCCGGGGCGCGAGGCGAATAGCGCCATGGCAGCGTTGCGCACGTCGCCATCGCCCGTGACCGGACCATTCGACCCCGACGACGATCGCACCTACCGTGCGTGGCGCGAGCGCAAGCTCGCCGAGTACCCGGACGGGCTGGCGGGACTCACCGTCGAGGTCGGCGATCCGCGCGCGCTCACGCCGTCCGAGCGCCGCGCCGATGCTCGACCGCTGCCGCACGGTCGAACATGGTCGTCTACGCGAGCGGCGTGCGCGGGGCGGACAAGGAGATTCCCCGCCGGCTCGGCGCGCAGTTCGGGCTCGTGAGCCTCGACCGCAACTGGCTCGCCGACGACGACGGCGTGAGCCAGGTCAAGGTCGCCGGCGGAGTCCGGGCGCGGCGACTTCATTCCCGTACACGAACCGCCCGATCCGCTGGCACACCGACGGCTACTACAATCCGCCGCAACGCCGCATCCGGGCGATGGTCCTGCACTGTGTCGAGAATGCGGCGGAGGGTGGCGAGAATGCGCTGCTCGACCCCGAGATCGCCTATCTGCTGCTGCGCGACACGGACCCGGCGCACGTCCGCGCGCTGATGCGGGAGGACGCGATGACGATCCCCGAGCGTACCGACGACGACGGCGTCGCGAGGCCGGCGCAGGGCGGTCCCGTCTTCTCGGTCGATCCGGTCGAGCGGCCACCTGCACATGCGCTACACGGCGCGCACGCGCAGCATCGAGTGGCACCCCGACCCGGCCGTGCGCGCTGCGGTGGCGGCGCTCGAGCGCGTGCTGGCGACGCCGTCGCCGTGGATCCACCGGCTGACGCTCGCGCCCGGCATGGGAATTCTCTGCAACAATGTTCTGCACGACCGTTCCGGATTCACCGACGATCCGTTGCGGCCGCGGCTCATCCTGCGTGCCCGCTATCACGAACGCATCGGGGACCGGATGGTCACGGCCGGCCCGGCGACCGACGCGACGGCGCGCCGCGGAATGCCGCGCGTGACGCGCCGATGAGCCCGAAGGGCCGCCCCGAGGGCGAATCCGCCCCGAAGCGCGTTAGCGCGGAGGGTAGTCCAGTGCACGTGGCGGAACCCGGCGTGGAGAAGGGATGACCCGCGACTGAAGGATGACCCAATGGCTGACGCTGTCGCGGGCGGCGCGACTCATCGGCGTGCCGCGCGGCGCACTGCAGCGGCACGTGCGCGAGGGCCGTCTGCCGTCGAACGACGGGCTGGTGTCGACCGAGGGTCTCGCCCGGCTCTATCCGGCATGGAGCGCCGAGGACTCCGGCGCGTTCGAGCGCGTCTCGAGGCTGAAGGAGGAGGCGTTCGGCCGCCGGGTGCAGGAGCGCGTGCTGCCGTCGCAGGACGTGCTCGCGCAGCGGCTGTTCGAGCAGAGCCGGGAACTCGCCGATGCCCGCCGGCACCTCGCGCGCTACCACGCGCTCGTCGTCGCCCTGCAGGAGCGCCTCGACGCGCTCGCGGCCGGTGCGGCGTCGCCGGCGTTCGATGAGCTTCGCGCGAGCCTCGGGCGCGGCCTGGCCGACGTCCTCGCCACCGAATCCGCGGATGCGCTGACGGTCATGAACGACGTGCTGAAGGTGATGTCCGCGCAGGTGACCGTGCGCCCAAGCGGCCGCGTCTACTTCGTGGAGGGACGCGACTCGCTGCTGCAGGCCGGTCTCAAGGCGGGGCTCAAGCTCGCCTACGGCTGCGGCAACGGCACCTGCGGGCTCTGCAAGGCACGGGTGATCGAAGGCCAGGTCGTCAGGACGATGCCCTTCGACTACCCGCTGTCGGAAGCCGAGCGCCTGCAGGGCCACACGCTGCTCTGCGCGCATTCGGCCGCCTCGGGCGAGATCGTCATCGAGACGCTCGAGGCGCGCGGGCCGGACGAGATTCCCGAGCAGGAGATCGCGGTACGCGTGCGCGCCGTCCAGCCGCTCGCCGGCGAAACGTTGCTGCTGCACCTGCAGACGCCGAGGACGTCGCGACTGCGCTTTCTCGCCGGCCAGAGCGTGACGCTGTACGGCGGCGCCGGCGGTGTCGACGCGCACGCGACCTATCCGATCGCGAGCTGCCCCTGCGACGATCGCAACCTGCACTTCCACGTGGGCCGCGATGGCGGCGATGCACTCGCGGAAATGCTCCACACCGGGGCGATCCGTCCGGGCGACACGCTGCAATTGTGGGGGCCGACGGGCCACTTCGTTCTCGCGGAGTCCGAGCGTCCCCTGGCGTTCGTCGCCTGCGACACCGGATTCGCGCCGATCAAGAGTCTCATCGAGCATGCGATGGCCATCGAGGCCACGGAGTCGATCTCCCTCGACTGGCTCGCGGTGCGCGCGGACGGACACTACCTTGCGAACCAGTGCCGTGCCTGGGCCGAAGCGCTCGACGGGTTCCGCTACGCCCCGCACCGGGCGGCCGACCCCGGTGCCGGCGCCCGCGAGGTGGTGACGGCGATGGCGCGGTCGATCGCGCTGCCGCAGCACGACGTCTACGTCGCCGGTCCCGAGGCGTTCGTCGAGGCCGCGGGCGCCGCGCTGGCCGAAGCGGGCGCGGAGCCGGCACGACTCTTCATGGACCGTCGTGTGATGGCGATGGACGGGCGCCGCATCGTTCCGATCGTGCCGGCGGCGAGCGCTGCGGAGGGCGACTGCGCCGGTGCCGAGCCGTTCGCGCTGATGGTGCTCGGCGACAGCATGGCGCCCGAGTTTGCCGACGGCGACGTGATCGTGGTCGAGCCCGAGGGCCTCGCGGGCGACGGCGCGTACGTCGTCGCCGAGGTGCACGACGGCTGGACGCTCCGGCAACTGGTCAGGGCCGACGACGGCTGGCAGCTTCGCGCACTCGATGCCGCGTATCCGGCCACGGCGATCGCCGATCTCGCCACCATTCGCGGCGTCGTGATCCAGAAGAGCCGGCCGGGGCGGCGCAGCACGCTGAAGCGTTACGTCGACTAGCGACGAAGAGGAGTCCGAGCTTGCCCTACTACGTCTACCGGATGTTCAACTTTCCGATCCGGCGTCTCGAGAAGATCGAGGAGGCCCCCACGTTCGGTGCGGCATCGGCGCGCGCCAAGGCGCTGCGCGTCGCTCCGGACCTTCCCGAGGGCTGCGCGATCAAGGTGATCTTCGCCGCGAACGAACTCGAGGCCGAGGACCTCCTGTCGCAGGTCCGCGAGCCCAAGCCGGGTCTCGTCGGCGACGAGTAGCGGCGGCCCGGCGCAGGGCGCGAGACGTGGACGAGACGGCCTACCGGGCGGCGCGCGGCGCGGCCGTGCCGCTCGCGTGCGTGTTCGAGAAGGCGATCGCCGCCGGTTGCGCGACGTGCGCGACGTCGGTGCGGCGCGCGCTGGCCGAGCGCGAGGCGATCGGCTGCACCTCGCCCACGGCACGGACCAACTGCACGACGCTCGCCGCCCTCCTGCAGGAGCGCGCGACGTTCGCCCTGAAGCTCGCGCCGGGAGTGCCGCTGCCGCACGCGGTGGCGATGCGGCTCGCGTGTGGCGGGCTTGCGGGCGTGCGCGGGTGCGTCGCGCCCGGGGAAACCGACGTGCATCGGCTCGTCACCGCCGCGCAGAGCACGGTTCGGCAGCCTGGCCGAGCTGCCCTGGCACGACGTGGTCGCGTCGATCGTCGCGTGGCGGATTCGCAGACGCTCCGGAGGCGGGCCATGAGCCCGAAGGGCTGCCCCGAGGGCGAATCCGCCCCGGAGCGCGTCAGCGCGGAGGGTAGTCCAGTGAGCCCGGCGATCGAGCGGCTGCGTGCCGCGGTGCAGGCGAACTGCAACGTCACCGATGCCCGTCACGCACGGAACATGACGCTGTGCACGTACCTGCTCGAGATGCGCGAGCTCTACCGGTGGGAACGCGGCGTTCCGCTGGCGACGCCACTGCCGCGCGCCGAGATCGGCGCGTGGATCGTGCATCGCGAGGCACTGTGGGAGTCGCTCGAGGACGCTGACTACCGGCCGCTGCCGCTCGAGGGGGAGTCGATCGATCCCTGGGACGCGGACACGGTCAACCGGGCGATCGCACCGCTCGGACTCGTCTACGGCGCAGGCGTCGGCCGCTTCGGCAAGCCCCAGTTCTTCCTCGGCCGGCTCGAACGGCAGGAGCAACGAGACGGGCATGCGCATCCTGGTCGCAGGTCGCGAACTGGCGCGCGACCTCTCGGCCGCGCCGGCGTCGATGCGCGGCGGGACGGTCTCGATCCGCCTCGAATCGCTGGCGCGCGTGCTGGCGGAGCGGACCGAGGCCTGGGCGCTCAAGCGTCGCGACGGCGCCCTGAAGTCCGCGCTCGATGCGTACGGCTGCGTCGGCGGCGATGCCGCCGCGCTCGAGCGCATGGCGGCGATGGAGGCCGAAACACTGATCCTGCACGAGCTCGGCGAGCGCGAGGCGGGACGTGCGCTCGGCCCGGGCTGGGAGGACATGCTGTCGCGTCTGGTGCGCCGCCGCGCCGAGGTCTTCGCGCGCGCGGCGCGCGATCACCTCGCCGATTGCCTCGTGACGTTGCCGGCGCTGCTCGGGCGCGGCGCGCCGGCGCCGATCCACTCCTGGTTCGCCGGTCTCGACGGCATGCGTCGCGAGCTCTGTCCACGCATCGCCGGCGCCTACGCCGCGTGGCGGGACGGTGACGGCACGCGCGCACTGTCCGACGCCGTGGCCGCCGGCGCGATGCACTGGCGCGACGTGTGCGTGCGCACGCTGGCGGAGTTCGAGCGTGGGGGCGAGGAAGGCGAGGCCGCTATCGAAGCGATGGCGGCCGATCCGGCACTGCGCCTCTAGCGCGATACGACGCGCCGGCTCCATTCCTGGCTCAGTTCGCGGGGCAGGCCTTGGTCTCGGACGGGACCTTGCCGACGAGCAGGAGGAAGTTCTCGAACGGCGCCATGTTGCCCATCGCCTCCACCATCGGTCCGGTGAAGCCCAGGCGGCCGAGCATCATGGCCCGCATCGGGCCGTACTCGCCCTTGCCCATCTCGACCCAGCGGCCGGTCTCGGCCTTCATCAGGTAGTCGGCGCCGCCGTCGAGCTTCACGGTCTCGGCCGCGCCGCCGAAGACGCACATCGCCTTGCCGTCCTTCAATGCCACGCGCAGCTCGGCGGTCGCCTTGTCGCCGCAGTCGGAGCGGAACACCTGCATCACCTTGAAGCCGCGGCCCTTGTCATTCTTCACCCAACCGGTCTCGACCAGCTTGTCGGTGAGCACAGGGTCGCGGTTCCAGGCCTCGCACGCTTCCTTGGCCCAGTCGGCGGACATCATCACGGTGCGGCGAGGACGGGCGCAGCGTGGCCCAGCGCGAACAGCGAAACGGCGATGACGACGGAGCGCATCGAGGGTCAGAACGGCCGCGAGTAGGCGATGCCGAGCGACCACTCCTTCATGCGGATCGTGTCGGTGGTCGTCGGCGGCGCGCCGAAGCCGACGAACAGGCTGGTCCCGGTCACGCTCACCTCCGGCGCGTACATGTAGAACGCCGAGATGTCGCCGTCCCGGCCCATCGAGTACGTCACGCCGGCGGTGTAGTGGTCCTCCATCACCCCCGGCGCCAGGATGTTGAACGTCACGTCCTCCGGCCGGATCGGGTTCTCGGAGCGGTTGTAGCCCGCCCGCACCGTCCACCGCGGGTCGATCTGGTACTGCACCCCGAACTTCCACACGTCGATGTCCTGCCAGCCGAACCCCGCCCCGTTGCTGCCCCCCATGCAGGCGCTGCGGTCACCCTGCGAGCAGTTGCCGATCAGCACGCTCGGATTGTTCACCGCCTTCGCGTCCGAGTAGTAGATCTTCTGGTACTCGAGCGCCAGCAACAGCCCCGGCAGCGCCCGCCACGCCGCGCCCACCGTGAAGTTCGACGGAATGTCGAAGTCCCCGGCCTCGGCGAACAGCCCGCGGTAGTCGTCGAACTCGCCCATGCTCATCTTCGTCGCGTAGGCGGCACCCACCGACACCGGACCGAAGTTGCCCATGTAGCCGATGCGCGCACCGAAGCCCCACGAGTCGTCGTAGCCGTTGTTGGTCACGTTCCCCGGCGCCGTCGACAGGAACGGGTTGTCGAACGCCTGCAGCCCGTACGCCTTGAAGCGCTGGTACGCGATCGTCGGCGCAATGCCCACCGCATGGTCCGGATGGAACTTCCACGCCACGTACGGCGCGATCATCAGCTGCGTCAGGTTGACCCCGAGCTGGCCGTTGCCGCACAGCAGGTTGTAGTCGGGATCGACCCCCGCCTGCGGCGGATTGAACTGCGCGCACGCGCTCATCGGCGCAATCTGCCCGCCCGGATAGTCGGTGTTCATGCCGCCGTTGCCGTACACCGTCAGGCCCACCGCCACCGCCGGGTTCACCACCCAGTTCACGCCGAACTCCGGAATCGCGAAGCCGCGGCTGTCGCTGCGCACCGAGCCGTCGAGACCCGCCGGACCCGAGCCCGTGCGCTCGGAGGTGCGGTCCGGACTGAAATAGGTCAGCCCCACCTGCCACACGTTGCCCAGGAACCCCGCCGTCGCCGGATTGATCGCGCCCGCGAACGGCTCCAGCGCCACCGCCACCCCCACCCCGCCCATGCCGCTCGCACGCACCCCGTAACCGTGCGAGAAATACCCGTCCGTCGCCTGTGCCGCGAGCGGCGCGGCCGCGATCATTGCCGCAATCAGTCGCTTCTTCATGTTCTCCCCCGTTTGTCGTAGTTGTTGATCTCGGCGTTTACGGATGCGTGGGCCTCAGATGAACAGGCTGACGTCCGCATCCCTTGCCAGCGGCAGGAAGCTCGCGGCGCCCACGTACTCCTTGACCTCGGGAATGAACTGGCTCGTCTTGTAGCCGAAGAGGTCGACCGTCATCTGGCACGCGATCAGGTTCACGCCGGCCTCGATGCACATGGTGCGCAGGTCGGCAATCGGGGCCACGCCCTGGTTCTTGATCGTCTTCTGCATCATCTTCGTGGCGAAGTGCTCGTACGCCGGGATGATCGACTGCACGGCGTTCGGGATGTTCCACTGGATGGACTTGAACCAGGCCGGGCCCATCGGCATCTTCATCGGCATCGCCGGGTTGCCGAGCGGGCTCACCTTGAGCTTGCGCAGGTCCTTCTTGAGCAGCTCCAGCCCGTAGAACGTGAAGAAGATCGACACGTCCCAGCCGAGTGCCGCGCCGGTCGAAGCCAGGATGAACGGCGGGTAGGCCCAGTCGAGCGTGCCCTTGGTGGCGATGATGGTCATCGACGCCGGCTTCGCGGCCTTGATCTCGGCGAGCTTCGCCTCGAGCCGCTGCTCGAACAGCGCGTCGATGCGCGCGGTGATGGCGCGGTCGAGCGCGTCGCCGGACATGACCGGTTGCTTCTCTTCAGTGGGGAGTGCCATGGGGTTCCTCTGGGGACGGGGCGGGATGGCCGCGTTCCGGCTACTTCTTGCGGAGGTAGAACACGAAGTCCTTGTTCTCCTCGCCGGCGGACAGCAGGGGATTGCCGGTCTGGCTGGCGAACGCCTCCATGTCCTTGACCGAACCCGGGTCGGTGGAAACCACCTTCAGCACCTGGCCCGATGCGAGGTCGTTCAATGCCTTCTTCGTCTTCAGGATCGGCAGCGGGCACGACAGCCCGCGTGCGTCCAGTTCCTTGTCGAATTGCACGTTGATGCCTCCTGCGTTCATTGACCGGGATCCCGGGCATTCCTGCTCGCGCCAACGCCGCGAAGCGTGCGCGAGCGCATACGACAGGCACGTGGCCTCACGTGGCGGTACAGCGACAACCCTCGGCCACGACTTGCGCAGCTGCCAAACCCTAGCATTAGGCGAAACTTCGCCGATCGGTGTCTATAACCGCGACGGGTAATTCCCTGCTACCCAAATGGGGGAGCCTCGGTTTTCGGCGCCGTCCTGGCGCTGCCCTGGTCGGCGGCACGACCGCAGGAACGGGCGTGACGCCGCGCGCGAAGGGTTTCCGGCATCGCGCCCATGGCGCGGGCGCGTTCGCGGTGTCAGTCGGACTGCATCACCCGCCAGGTCTGGTACTTGACGGCAAGGACGCCGCCGGCGCACATCGCGAAGAACGACAGGAACGAGCCCACGGCGAGCGTCGACAGTCCCGTGAGCCCCTGTCCGATGGTGCAACCCAGCGCCGTCACGCCGCCGAACCCCATCAGGATCCCGCCTGCAACGTGATTGACCAGGTCCTCCGTGCTTGCGAAACCTTCCCAGCGGAAGGTGCGCGTGCCGAGCGCCATCGCGGCGGCGCCCGCGATCATGCCGAGCGCGCTCGCGATCCCGAACGTCACGACGCGCGTGGCGTCGGTCCACAGGATCAGCAACTCCAGGAGGAACGCGACCGGCGCCACGAGCGAGAACGACTCCATCCGGCCCGTGTTCGTGCGGACGAACTTCTCCTCGAGCGTGGCCGGATCCTCGGCGAGATAGCCGATGTGACCCGAGACGTACCAGCCGCCGACGATGACGGCGCCGATCACGACCCCGGTGAAGATCATCTCCCGCGTGCTGCGGAAGTCGCGGTTGGCGAACACGAAGACCCGATCGCCAGCGCGATCAGCGAAGGGCAGCCAGCGTTTCGCCGCCGCGCCCCAGCCGAAGCTGCTGGCAAGTGTCCCGAGGTCGGACGTCGCGGCACCCATCCCACCGAGGTCGAGTTGAACCGGGTCGAGGCCGAATGCGCGCAGCGGCGCAAACGCGCCGCGCAGCGTCATGTACGCGGCAATGCCGAGGAAGACCAGGACGACGAGCGACTTGAGGTTGCCGCCGCCGACGCGGATGAGCGTCTTGCTGCCGCAACCGGAGCCCAGGGTCATGCCGAATCCGAACAGCAGGCCGCCCACGACATGCGACAACCAGGGCACCTTCGCGGTCGTGTAGATCGTCTTCGAGAGGTCGATCAGGCCCGACGTCGCGAGCAGCGTCGTTCCCGCGATGGCGACCGCGATCGCGAGCAGCCACATGCGCATCCGGCGCCAGTCGCCGAAGTTGACGATGTCGGCGATGGCGCCCATCGTGCAGAAGTTGAACCGTTGCGCGATCGCGCCGAACACGGCCGCCAGCGCGAACGCGAGCAGCGGCACCAGCCAGTTCAGTCGGGCAACTTCGTCCATCGGTCATCCTCCCGGGTCGTGGCAGGGTTTGCCGACATCCGACGCCGCACTCGAAGGCACCGTCGCTCGACCCCGCTCGTGGCGCGGGATTATTGCATGGACGTTCGACGTTTCGCACGCCCGCGGGTGGCGATGCGAAACCGCGCGCCGCGCAAGCACGCGCAACTCGGCACGACTATGCGTGCACGCTCATGTCCGAAGGGCGGCGGCGCCCGATGGCAAGTCGTCGACGAAGCGGCGCGACAGCGCGCGCACGTCGATGCGCGCGCCGAGCCTTGCGGCAAGCAGATAGAGGCCGCCCGCCTTGCGATGCAGGAACATCGCGTCGACAGGCGGCGTGTGCCACGCGTCCTTCTCCGTGCCGAGCGCAAGCGCCGCATCGCGCAGGCGCGCGGCAACATCGGAGCGGCCGAAGTCGAAGGGCCCTTCGTGGCGGAGCGGCAGGCACGCGCACGCGAAGATGTCGAGCACGTTGTCGCGTCGGCGATCCGCGATGCCGGCCTTGAAGTAGCCGATGGCCTGCGCGGCCGTGCTCATCGCCGGTCGGTCGCCCGCGACCGCGGCGGCGATCAGCCGACGATAGGCGTCGACCACGGGCTCGCCGTACGCGCGCGTCGCGCCGAAGTCCAGCAGGACGAGCCGGCCCTGCGCCGCGTCGTAGCGGTAGTTTGCGAAGTTGGGGTCGGTCTGGATGAGCCGGAACTCGAAGATCTCGCGGAAGAAGAGCTCGAAGAGCCGGGTCGCGATGCGGTCGCGCAGCGCTTGGGGCGCGTGCACGAGCGACTCCACGGGCTCGCCGTCCAGCCACGACATCGCAAGCACGCTTCGCGTCGTCAACTCGCCGTGGACCGTGGGGACCACGAGATCGCGCTCGCCCGCGAGGAGCGCGCCGAAGCGGCGCAGGTTCGCGCCCTCGTGCAGGTAGTCGGCCTCGGCGTGGAGCTGCCGCTTCGCCTCGTCGAGCAGGGGCGCGACGTCGAGGCCGCGCGGCAGCAGGCCCGAGACGCGAAGCAGCGTGGCGACGTTGTCGACGTCGCTGTCGATGCTGCGCTGTACGCCGGGATACTGGATCTTGACCGCCAGCCGCTGACCGTCCCTTGTTTCGCCGACATGAACCTGGCCGATCGAGGCAGCCGCTACCGGCGAGAACGAGAAGCGGGCGAAGTGACGATCCCAGCCGCTGCCCCAGTTCGCGTCGAGCACGCCGACCACCTGGCTCATCGGCATGGGCCGCGCATCCCCACGGAGCCGCGCCAGGATCTCGGCGAGTTGCGGCGGCAGGAGGTCGCCGGCGTCCATCGACAGGATCTGCCCGACCTTCATCGCGGCGCCACGCAACTCGGCAAGGCGATTGGCGACGCGGCGGGCATTCGCGGGCGTGAGCAGCAGGTCGCCGATCCGCGGGCGGCGTCCCGACGCGAGTTGTCGCGCGCCTTCCGCGAGCATCCCGCCGGCGACGCCGGTGGCGAGCGAACCCAGCCGCGCGAGCCGCGACCAGCGGCCATCGGGGATCGGCGTGGCCGCCGTGTCGGTCTTCGGTGCGCGGTCGGGCGACGGCGATTCGGCGCCGGCACCGGAATCCGCGCAATCCTGCGCGAGGACCGCCGCCTGGGGACGGGCAGGCAGCCCCGTCATCGGGATTCCGGATGATCGGGCGCGTCGGCGTCGGGGAGGGGATAGGGGTCGGCCACATAGGCCGGACCCTTCATCACCACCACCGTGAAGGCGGCGATCGCGACGGTGAGCACCGCGGTCCAGTGCAGAGTCACCGCGCCGATGGCGTAGATGTCGACGAGCGCGACAGACGAGGCGACGTCGTCTGCCTGGCCCGGCCAGGCCCACATGCGGGAGACAACCGACGGCAGCGCGAGAAGGGCGGTTCCGATCCAGAGGACCCGCGGCAGGACGCACAGGATGCGCCGCTCACGGCCGGGGGTGGAACGCGTGAAGCCCGGCAGCTTGTTGAACAGGTTCATGGACGGGGACCTCCGCGCCCGCGGACCCGTCGGGTCGAGGCGCATTGGCGGAGTATCCCCGCTTTCGACGACCTTTTGTCATGGACAAAAGGTCGCGAGGATGCGAGTGGAGTGACCCGCGCCCCAACGATGCGGCGCGTGGGGCGCCCCGCGCAGTACGCGGCTACGCCGGCGGATGCCAGCCCGCGTCGGCCCAGAGCTCGCCGCTCACCGCCGAGTTGGCGAGCATGAAGCAGATCGCGTCGGCGATCTCATCGGGACGGATCAGGCGGCCCAGCTGCGTGTAGGGCAGGATGTTCTTGCCGATGTACTCCTCGCCAAGCGCGCGCACCATGGGCGTGTCCGTGTAGCCGGGGTGGATCAGTCCGCAGCGAACGCCGTGGAACATCGCCTCATTCATGATCGTTGCGGCGGCGCCTTCGAGCCCGGCCTTCGTGCTGGCGTACGAGATCTGGCCCTTGTTGCCCTGTGACGAGACCGAGCCGATGAACACGATCGCGCCCTGCGTGCCCTCCGCCGGCACCCAGCGCTTCAGGCTGCGCGCGGCGCGGTCCTCGGCGATGCGGCCGATCATCTCCAGCGCCCAGTACACCGGCGCGATCATGTTCACCTCGACCACGAGCCGGAACTTCTCGACCGGGTAGACGCGTGCCTTGCCGGTCTCGCGGTCGATGCGCACGGCGAGCTCGTCGCGGGTAATGCCGGCCGCCGGCACGCACATCGAGACCAGCCCGAAGCGCTCGCTGATCTGGTCGAACACCGACGTGCGGAAGTCCGCATCCGTCGTGTCGCCGCGGAACGGATAGGCCACCTGACGCTTCGAGTCCGCGTTCACGCCGGCGGCCACGTCCTCGATCGCCTCGCCCATGTCGACCAGCGCAATGGCACGTACGCCGCGATGGGCGAGCGCGGTGGCCACCGCGCGACCGATGCCGCTCGCGGCGCCAGTGATGACGGCAACCTTGCCTCCGAATTCCATGATCTCTCCCGGGAAACCCTTGTGTGCAGTGCACCATTGTAGCCCTTCCGAGGCGCACCGCAATCGACGTGGCCACAGGAGCACGCTGTTCCGCCGCCGCTACGCTGCAGCGCAACGTCGGAGTTCGGCCGCGCGTCGGTGCGGTGGCCGGTCGTGTCCCGGACGCTCAATCGAGCGGGTTCAGGTCGGGCGGTCGGCCCTCGACGATCTCCACCGCGCGCCGGGCGAACGCGGGGCCGAGTCGTCCGGCCGTGGCGGCGTCGGCGGCGGCGGCATTGCCGGCTGCCGCGCGGGCGGCTATGCCCTCGAAGATCACCGCGAAGCGGAACAGCGCGAATGCGAAGTGGAACGGCAGGGCGCGGTCGACCCGCCCGGCCGCGGCGTAGTAGCGCTCGAGATAGGCGGTCTCGTCCGGTATCCCCAACGACGCACGGTCGAGTCCGAGCAGGCCCCCGTACTCCGTAGGCAGGGTCCGCCACGCCATCGCGTTGTAGGCCACGTCGGCGAGCGGGTGCCCGAGCGTCGACAGTTCCCAGTCCAGCACCGCGACCACCCGCGGCTCGGTGGGATGGAACATGAGGTTGCCCATGCGGAAGTCGCCGTGGCAGATCGCGACCTCCTCGCCCTCCGGAAGATGCGCGGGCAGCCACTCGATCAGGCGCTCGAGCCAGGGGTTGGGGCGGGTCCGGCTCATCTCCCACTGTCGCGCCCAGCGCACGACCTGGCGCGCGAAGTAGTTGCCCGGCTTGCCGAAGTCCCCGAGCCCGACCGCCGTCGGGTCGACCCGATGCAGGCGCGCCATCGCGTCGGCCATCGACTCGTACATCGCCCGTCGCTCGGCGGGACCGCAGCCGGGCAGCGCGTACTGGCCGAAGACCCGCCCCTGAACCCGTTCCATCACGAAGAACGGCGTGCCGACGACGTCGCGTTCCGGATGGAACAGCACCATGCGGGGCACGGGAACACCGGTCGCGGCGAGCGCCGCCATCACGCGGTACTCGCGATCCACCGCATGCGCGGAGGGCAGCAGCTCGCCCCGAGGCTGCTTGCGCAGGACCAGCGAGCGATCGTCGTAGTCGACGAAGTACGTCGGATTCGATTGGCCGCCGGCGATCGGCGTGAATCTCGGCACGCCGGCGAGTCCCGGTATCCGCGAGCGCAGGAAACCGTCGACGCGTGATTCGTCGAGGCCCGGCGAGGGCGGCGGCGCGGAGAGACCGGTCATCGGGGATCGCCAGGCACGAGACGGCGCGAGCGGTGCCGCAGCAACGGCCGGCATGCGGCGGATGCCCGGCAGTCCGATTATCTGCCACACCCCGACCGTGATGCCACTGCCGTCGCATTTCCGCAGCACCGTTGACCCTCGGCAATACGTCGCGGCGCCTGCGGCGTAGGCTACATTCGAGGCCAGCGGCAACCGTCGGGCCGGGTGGCTCGGCCGAAGCTGGCCCGCCGAGGACGGGAGGCAATATGAGGACCCTGACTCGTTGGCATCCGCTGCGCGAAATGGCGCGGTTCGATCCGTTCGCGGATACGGGCTTCTGGAAGGAGTTCCCGGTGACGACGGGGGCGATGCCGGAGCCCGAACCGATGATGCGGGTGGACGTGACCCAGGACGAACGCGGCTATGTCGTGAAGGCCGAACTCCCGGGCGTCGCGAAGGAGGACATCGCGGTGTCGGTGGAAGGCGGCGAAGTCTCGATCAGCGCCGAAGTGAAGCGCGAGAAGGAGACGAAGGAAGGCGACAAGGTGTTGCGGACCGAGCGGTACTACGGCTCGGTGGCGCGCGCCTTCACGCTGCCGACCGACGTCGACGCGGCGAAGGCCGAGGCGAAGTTCGACAATGGCGTGCTGACGCTCACGCTGCCCAAGGCGGAGGGCGCCAGGAGCAAGACGCTTGCCGTGCAATGACGCGCGGCGCGTGACGCCCGAGGCCCGCGGGTCCTTCCGCGGGCCTTTTACGATGCGGCGCGCTTCAGCGATGCCCGCCGGCCGTGCGGATCGAATCGAGCGTCGCGTGCATCGTCAGCGCTTGCGGGTCCAGCAGCACGTGGAGCAGGGCCGGGCGCCCGGCGTCGAGCGCGCGCTCGAAGGCCGGCGCGAACTCCTCGGTGCGCCGCACCGTCTCGCCGTGCGCGCCGAACGCTCGCGCGAGCGCGGCGAAGTCCGGATTGGTGAGGCCACTGCCGACGACGCGACCGGGATAGCGTCGCTCCTGATGCATCCGGATCGTTCCGTACATGCCGTTGTCGATCACGACGAACACGACGCCGGCGCCGTACTGCACGGCCGTGGCGAGTTCCTGTCCGTTCATCAGGAAGCAGCCGTCGCCGTTCCACGAGACGACGATGCGCTCCGGATGCACGAGCTTCGCGGCGATCGCGGCGGGAACGCCGTAGCCCATCGAGCCGGAGTACGGCGCAAGTTGCGTTCCCGGCCGGCGATAGCGGTAGACGCGGTGCAGCCACGTCGTGTAGTTGCCGGCACCGTTGGCGACAATCGCGTCCTCGGGAAGACGCTCGTCCAGCCAGCGGACAACCTGCCACAGATCCACGTCGCCGGGTACCGGTCGCGGCATGCGCCAAGCTTCGTACTCCGCATGCGCCGCAGCGGTCGATGCACGCCATCGTTCGCCCCGGAGCGCCGGGAGCTTCGCCAGTGCCGCGACAAACGCCGGGGGCGTGGCGGCGATGGCGACCGCCGGCCGGTACACGCGCCCAAGCTCCTCGACCCCGGGATGGACGTGGATCAGCGTCTGCGTCGGCAGCGGCGCCGCGGGAGCGAGTAGCCGGTCGTCGTGATCTCGCCCAGGCGCTCGCCGATCACCAGGAGGACGTCGGCATCGCGGATTCGCGTCGCCAGCGCCGGATTGACGGCGATGCCGACGTCCCCGACGTAGCTCGGATGGCGGTTGTCGAACAGGTCCTGTCGACGGAAACCGCAGGCGACCGGGAGATCATGGCGCGCCGCGAACTCGGTCAGCGCGGCACTGGCGTCGACGTCCCATCGGCTGCCCCCAACGAGCAGCAGCGGGCGGGCGGCATTCGCAAGGAGCGCGTGGGCCGATCGCACGTCGGCCTCGGCCGGTGCGGATTCCACGGGGGATGCGCGTGGCAGGTCGGCCGCGACCGCATGCGCCGCGAGCACGTCCTCCGGTAGCGCCAGCACCACGGGACCGGGGCGACCGGACATCGCGGTCACGAACGCGCGCGACAGGTACTCGGGAATGCGCTCCGCGCGATCGACCTGCGCGGCCCACTTGGCCACGCTGCCGAACATGCGTCGGTAGTCGATTTCCTGGAACGCCTCGCGATCCGTCGATCCGGTGTCGACCTGGCCGACCAGCACGAGCATCGGCGTCGAGTCCTGTGCCGCGGTGTGGATGCCGATCGCCGCGTTGGAGGCGCCCGGGCCGCGCGTGACGAGGGCGATGCCCGGTCGACCGGTGAGCTTGCCGTGCGCCTCCGCCATGTAGGCGGCGCCGCCCTCCTGCCGGCAGGTCACGAAGGTCAGGCGATCGCCGACGTCGTGGAGCGCGTCGAGGATCGGCAGGTAGCTTTCTCCGGGCACGCCGAAGAGATGCGTCGCGCCGTGCGCGAGCAGGCTGTCGACGACGAGCTCGCCGCCGGTACGTGAATGCATGGCCGTTCGCCTCGATGGGTAACGCGACTATTCTAGGGCGTCCGCCTATAATCGCCGCTGCCGCACGCCCCGGAGCCCCGCGATGAGATGCCCATGCTGCTCGTGACCGCCGAGACGCTCCGCGACGCCGCCCTGTACACCGGCATCGCGGTGTTCGTTGCCACGCTGTCCTTCGCCGGCCCTCGCGAGCGTCGCCGTGGTGCCGTCATCCTCGCCGGGAATCGCGCTCGTGCTGCTCGCGGCGCTGTGGGTGCTCCAGCAGTGGGGCAGGACGCTGCCGAACCAGACGCTCTACGACATCGCCCGCGAAGGCGTGCTCGCGCTGCTCGCGGTCGTGGTGATCCGCGCGGTGCTGCAGTTCGTGGCCGGCGTGCTGCTCGCGCGCTTTCACGTACCCGCGCTCTTCATCGACGTCCTGCTCGGGCTCGCGCTGATCGTCTACGCGCTGGTTCGGCTCGATGTCGTCGGCGTCAATCTCGCCGGCATCGTCACGACGTCGGCCGTCATCACGGGTGCCATCGCCTTTTCGGCGCAGGAGGTGCTCGGCGCGCTGTGGGCGGGATTGTCGCTGCAGGCCGAGAGGACCGTACGCATCGGCGACTGGATCCGCTTCGACGGCTCGCTGGGCCGGGTCGAGGCGATTCGGTGGCGCACGACGGCGATCCGCACGCACTCGATGGAGCTGGTCATCATTCCCAACGCAAAGTTGATCAAGGAGAAGGTGCAGATCGTCTCGCGCGCGGCCGGCAGGGAGTGGCCGAAGCGCGAGGTCGCCTTCACGGCCGACTACGACCATGCGCCGGGATGGGTGACGCGCCTGATCACGCAGGCGCTCGCGCAGGCGGAGATCCCCAACGTGCTCGCCAGTCCGCCCCCGACCTGCTACTGCGTCGACTTCGACGACAGCGGCATCGGCTACGCCGTCTACTACTACATCGCGGACTACGAGGATGCCAAGGAGGCCGACTCCGAGATTCGCGCCCACGTCTTCGCGGCCCTGCAGCGGGCCGGCGTCAGGATCCCGTTCCCGCAGCGGGACGTCCATGTCGACCGGGTGTCGCCGGAGGCATGCATGCGCCGGGAGGGCGAGGCGCGACTGGCGGCACTGTCGCGGATCGAGCTGTTCGCCTCGCTCACGGAGGCCGAACGCAATGCGCTGGCGGCGTCGCTCGAGCGCCATCCGTTCGCCGACGGCGACATCCTGTTCCGCCAGGGTGACGCCGCCGACTCGCTCTACATACTCGTCGCGGGACGGCTGGCCGTGCACGACGAGTCGGGCGGGGCCCGCACGCGACTGGCGAGCCTGCGCGCGCCCGATTACGTCGGCGAGATGGGACTCCTTACCGGGCAGGCACGCGGGGCGACCGTCGTCGCGGACGGGGACGCGGTCTGCTACCGGATCGACAAGGCCGGCTTCGACGCCATCCTGAAGCGCCGCCCGGAGATCGTGGACGCGCTGTCGCAGGTGCTCGCGCACCGGCAGGCGGACAACGACGCCACACTCGCCATGCTGTCGGCGGAGGCCCGCGGCAAGCGTGCCAGCGGTCGAGCGGCGGAGTTCGTGCGCCGCATCCGCCAGTTCTTCAAGCTGCACGCCTGAACGCGTACGCGGCCGGGTAGGGCGGGTTGACGGGCCGCGAGCACCAGGCTCGGCCACGCCACGTCGGCAGTGCTCAGTCCGGCAGCGTGGCGTCCCTGCTCCCGCTGTCGCCTTCGACCTGCTCGCGGTTCATCTGACCGCGCTGCGCGGCGAGATCGGCAATCTGCGAGCGGATCTCCGGATACCGCCGCAGGATTTCGCGGAAGTCTCCCGTCGTCAGCTTGAGCAGGCTGCAGTAGTCGAGCGCGGTCACGTGCGCGGAGCGCGGCTGGCCGCTGATCAGCGCCATCTCGCCGAAGCAGTCGCCCGGGCCGAGCCGGATGCGTCGTGCGCCGACGTCGACCTCGACCTCGCCCGACGAGATGAAATAGGCCGCGTCGGCCTTGTCGCCCTTGCGGATGATGCGCTCGCCCGGGCCCGCCGCCTGGGGGCGGAAGTGCAGGATGACCACCTCGCGTTGCTCGGGCGTGAGCCGCGCGAACAGCGGGAAGCGCTCGGCGAGCTCCGCGGGGTCGAGCGTGCGGTGGCGCGCCGCCTTCTCCTGCGCGCGCCGCTCCGCTTCGGCAAGCTCGTGCTCGAGCGCCGCGACCTTGCCGATGCGTTGCTCCTCGTAGCGCGAGCCGCAGGGCCGGCCGTGCGCGCAGGCATCGGGTGAGGCGATCGGCGAGCGCAGAATGCCAGGGGATTCAGCGTGATCGAGATCAGCGCGCCGGCGACGATCAGCGACAGGCCCTCCCTGGGCAGCAGACCGTAGGCGATGCCGAGCGAGGCGAGGATGAACGAGAACTCTCCCACCTGGGCGAGTGCAGCCGAGATCATGAGCCCGGTGCTCATCGGATAGCCGAGGGCAACCACCAGTGCGAGCGCAACGACCGACTTGCCGATCAGGATCAGCCCGAGGACGCCCAGTACCATCAGCGGCTCGCGCACGATGATCGTGGGGTCGAACAACATCCCCACGGAAACGAAGAACAGCACGGCAAACGCGTCCTGCAGGGGCAGCGAGTTGGAGGCGGCCTTGTGGGACAGCTCCGATTCGTTGAGTACCATGCCCGCGAAGAACGCGCCGAGCGCGAACGACACGTCGAAGAGCGCCGTGGCGCCGAACGCGATGCCGACCGACAGCGTGAGGACCGCAAGGGTGAAGAGCTCGCGCGAACCCGTGCGCGCGACCTGCCGCAGGATCCACGGCATCACGCGCGGACCGAGGATCAGTGCGATGGCGGCGAACGCAGCGACCTTGAGGATGGTGATCCCGAGCGTCGCCAGGAGGCCACGGCTTTCGCCGCCGTGAGCGCCCGCCGCGGCGCTGCCGCCGAGCACCTCGGCGAGCGCGGGAAGGATCACGAGGACGATGACCATCGCCAGGTCCTCGACGATCAGCCAGCCGACCGCGATGCGTCCGTTGGTGGTCGAGAGGGCGTTGCGCTCCTCGAGCGCCTTCACCAGCACCACGGTGCTCGCGACCGACAGCGCGAGGCCGAGGATCAGGCCGGCACCGAACGACCAGCCCCACAGCATCGACATGCCGGCGCCGATCAGCGTGGCGAGCACGATCTGGACGACCGCGCCGGGGATCGCGATGTTGCGCACGGCCAGCAGTGCCCCGAGCGAGAAGTGCAGCCCGACGCCGAACATGAGCAGGATCACGCCGATCTCCGCCAGTTGGCCGGCGATGCCGGTATCGGCCGTGAAGCCCGGGACGGACGTCGCCATGATCGCCCCGGCGACGAGATAGCCGACCAGCGGCGGGAGGCGCAACCGGCTCGCGATGTAGCCGAAGATCGAGGCGAGCACGAAGGCCACCGCGAACGTGGCGATCAGCGTGACGTCGTGCGGCATGCGTGGTCCTGGTGCGTGTCCGTGGCGGTGGCCGGACCGTCCTCAGCGCGTCGCATCCGAAGTCAGGTCATGGCGATGGATCAGGAAGACGGCGTCTTCCGCGCCCGGCGTGGAGAGCCAGACGAAGGGCAGGCGCGGGAAGGCGGCCTCGGCGAACGGGCGATTGTGCCCGATCTCGACGACGAGCACGCCGTTCGGGGCGAGGAAGCGCGGCGCCTCCGCGAGGATCGCCCGCACGGCGTCCATGCCGTCGTCGCCCCCCGCCAGCGACAGCGGCGGCTCGTGCCGGTACTCGGCGGGCAGGCATTCCATGGCGGCCGTGGTCACGTAAGGCGGATTGCAGACGATCAGGTCGTAGCGCTTCTCGGGGAGGTTGCCGAACAGGTCGGAGCGGACCAGGTTGATCCGCCCATCGAGCTCGTAGTCGCTGACGTTGCGCTGCGCGACGGCGAGCGCGTCCGGCGAGATGTCGGCTGCGTCGACCTCGGCATTGGGATAGGCGTGCGCGAGCAGGATCGCGAGGCAGCCGGATCCCGTGCAGAGGTCGAGGACCGCGGCCACGCGCTCGGGGTCCCCGACGAACGGCTGCAGCGCGTCGGGAATGAGTTCGGCGATGAAGGAGCGCGGCACGATCACGCGCGGATCGACGTAGAAGCGGAACTCGCCGAGCCACGCCTCGTGCGTGAGGTACGCCGCGGGAATGCGTTCGTCGACGCGGCGCGCCAGCACCTGCGCGAGCTGCGTGCGCTCGTTCGGCAGCAGCCGGGCGTCGAGGAAGGGCTCGAGCCGGTCCCGCGGCAGGTGCAGCGTATGGAGCACGAGGTAGCAGGCCTCGTCGTAGGCGTCGGCGCTGCCGTGCCCGAAGGCCAGGCCGGCGGCGCCGAAGTGCGACACCGCGTGGCGGATCCAGTCGCGCACGGTGACGAGCTCGTGGACGGCGCTCACTGGTCTACCCTTCGCGCTGCGCGCTCCGGGCTTCGCTTTGCCCGCCGGGCTCATGGCGGCGCGTGCCCAGGAGCGCCTCGAGCACCCGCCGGTACAACGCGGCGAGACGGTCGACGTCGGCGACGGCGACGCGCTCGTTGATCTGGTGGATCGTCGCGTTGACCGGGCCGAGTTCGACGACCTCGCCGCAGATGTCCGCGATGAAGCGGCCGTCGGAGGTGCCGCCGGTGCAGGAGAGCATGGGCTCGAATCCGCATTCCGCCGCGATCGCGGACGGATGACGACCTCCACCAGCCGTCCGCGCGGCGTCAGGTACGGCTTGCCGGCGGAGGGGAACTCGAGCTCGTACTCGAGGCCATGCCGCCGCAGCACCGCCTCGAGGCGCCCGACCAGGCTCTCGCGCGTGCTCGCGGTCGAGTAGCGCCAGTTGAACGAGAGCTCCAGCATGCCCGGAACGACGTTGGTCGCCCCGGTGCCGGCGTGCACGTTCGAGCACTGGAAGGTGGTCGGCGGGAAGTACTCGTTGCCGTCGTCCCAGCGCATCGCCGCCAGCTCGGCGATCGCAGGTGCGGCGAGGTGGATCGGATTGCGGACCTGCTCCGGATAGGCGACGTGCCCCTGGACGCCCCGCACCCGGAGCACGCCCGACAGCGTGCCGCGACGCCCGTTCTTGATCATGTCGCCGAGCCGGTCCACCGACGAGGGCTCGCCGACGATGCAGCAGTCGATGCGCGTCGCCGCCGCGCGGCGAGCCGCTCGACCACCTTCAGCGTGCCGTCGGTGGCCGGTCCCTCCTCGTCGGAGGTGAGCAGGAGCGCGATCGACCCGCGATGGTGCGGGTGCGCCGCCACGAATGCCTCGGCAGCGGTCACGAAGGCGGCGATCGAGGCCTTCATGTCGGCCGCGCCCCGGCCGTAGAGCCAGCCGTCGCGGATCGAGGGCTCGAACGGATCGCTGTGCCAGGCGTCCAGAGGGCCCGGCGGCACGACGTCGGTGTGTCCGGCAAAGCAGAGCACGGGGGCTTCGGTGCCCCGGCGCAGCCACACGTTGGTGACGCCGCCGGAGGCGAGCGTCTCGGCCGCGAATCCCGCCCGCGCAAGCCGTTCGGCGAGGAGCGCCTGGCAGCCGCCGTCGTCCGGCGTGACGGAACGCCGCGCGATCAGCTCGCAGGCGAGCGCGAGCGCGGGAGACGGGCCACGATCCATGCGCCCGATGGTACCAAACGGAAGTCCGGGTTCGGCGTCGGCATCGGTTGCCGCCGACGCGCGACGCCGAGCCCGGGAACGCGACTCAGTGCCGCTCGAGCATTCCGGCGTCGATCGACAGCGACGCGAAGTCGGCCTGCGGCCGCCGCGCCTTCTCGCCCTTCGCGGACGACTCCATCGCGTCGACGCGCGAGTCGGGGTTGCTCTGGTTGATGAGCCAGGCCAGGTTGGTCGGCGAGTCGGAGGCGACCATCGCCTCGTCGTAGGTGATCGCGCCGTCGAGGTACATGCGGCACAGCGCCTGCTCGAAGGTCTGCGAGCCCGGGTAGAGCGACTGCTCCATCGCCTCCTTGATCTGCGCGAACTCGCCGTTCTTGACCAGCTCGGCGATGAGCGCGGTGTTGAGCAGGATCTCGACCGCCGGCTGCTGGCTGCCGTCGACGTTCTTCACCAGGCGCTGGCAGATGATGGCGCGCAGGCCGATCGACAGGTCGGACAGCACCGCGGAACGCGCGTCGTAGGGGAACAGGTTGATGATCCGGGACAGCGCGTGGTAGCTGTTGTTGGCGTGGATCGTCGACAGGCACAGGTGGCCGGTCAGCGTGTGCAGCAGCGCGGACTGCATCGTCTCCTTGTCGCGGATCTCGCCGATCATGATGAGGTCCGGCGCCTCGCGCAGCGCGTTCTGCAGCGCGAACTGGTAGTTCTGCGTGTCGACGTGGATCTCGCGCTGGTTGACGAGGCTCTGCTTGTGCTCGAACAGGTACTCGATCGGATCCTCGATCGTCAGGATGTGGCCCGACCGCGTGTTGTTGCGGTGGTCGATCATCGCGGCGAGCGAGGTCGACTTGCCGGAGCCGGTCGCGCCGGCGATCAGGATCAGGCCGCGCTTCTCCATCACGAGGTCGAGCAGCACCGAGGGCAGCTTCAGCTGCTCGAACGGCGGGACCTTGTTGCGCACGAAGCGGATCACGAGCGAGATCGTGCCGCGCTGGCGGAAGATGTTGATGCGGAAGTTGCCGACGGCGCGGTCGAGGTGGGACAGGTTCATCTCCATCTCGTTCTCGAACTCGCGCGCCTGCTCCTTCGACATCAGCTCGTAGGCGATGCGCTGCACCGTCTCGACGTCCATCGACTGCGTGGACACCGGCTGCACGACGCCGTTGACCTTGATGTTGATCGGCGCGCCGCAGGAGATGAACAGGTCGGAGGCCTGCTTCTCCGCCATCAGCTTGAAGAGTCGGTCGAGGTACATGGATTTCCCGCGGCTACAATCCGCTCATTGGCCGGACGGGGCCGGCGCCAGCTATGAGAATGTCATAATTTCCGGGGATTTCCCATCGGCCGGTCCGCCCGTTCGGCAGGTTCCCGGGCACCATCCGACGGGCGATGTCGGCTCGCGACCACCCCAAACCCCCTCTCCAAAAGCAATTTCCATGCTCGCAATCATCGGCGGCAGCGGCCTGACCAAACTTTCGACCCTCGCCATCGCCCGGCGCGAAGTCGTGCGGACTCCGTACGGCGAAGCCTCGTCGGCGCTGGTGTTCGGGCAGGTGGCGGGGCGCGACGCCGTGTTCCTCGCGCGGCACGGACACGGCCACACGATTCCTCCGCACCGCGTGAACTACCGCGCGAACCTGCATGCGTTGAAGGACGCCGGCGCCACCGCGGTCGTCGCCGTGGCATCGGTCGGCGGCATTCGCGGCCACGCCCCGGGCGAGCTGGTACTGCCGCACCAGCTGATCGACTATACGTCCGGGCGCGCGCAAACGTACTTCGACGGCGGTGGATTGCCCGTCGTGCACGTCGACTTCACCCATCCCTACACGCCGGAGCTGCGCGCGGCCTGCCTCGACGCCGCGACGGAGGCGGGCATCGCACTCACCAACGGCGGCGTGTACGGCGCGGTCAACGGTCCCCGGCTGGAGACGGCGGCCGAGATCGAGCGCATGGATCGGGACGGCGTGACGATGGTCGGCATGACCGGCATGCCCGAGGCCGCGCTCGCCCGGGAGCTCGAGTTGCCCTACGTCGCGATCTGCGTCGTCGTCAACCACGCCGCGGGCCGCGGCGACAGCACGCTCGCAATCTCGATGGAGGCGCTGGTGCAGACGCTCGAGAGCGGCATGGAAAAGGTGCGCGCGCTCCTCGAACTGGTCGCGCCGCGCCTCGGGCACAAGCCACAGCCGTGATCCGCGACATCCTGCGCATGGGCGATCCGCGGCTGCTGGCACCTTCCGCCCGCGTCACGCGCGTGCCCTCTGCCGAGCTCGAAGCGCTCCTCGTCGACCTGCGCGACACGATGCAGGCCGCCAACGGCGCCGGGCTCGCCGCGCCGCAGATCGGCGTGCCGCTGCGGGTGGTGATCTTCGGGATGGAATCCAATCCCCGCTATCCGGACGCCCCTCCGGTGCCGTACACGGAGCTCGTCAACCCGGTGCTCACACCGCTGGACGACGAGACCGAGGAAGGCTGGGAGGGCTGCCTGTCGGTGCCGGGACTGCGCGGCATCGTGTCCCGCTTCCGGCGCCTTCGCTACGAGGGTCTCGATCCGTCCGGCACGCCGATCCGGCGCGAGGTCGAGGGCTTCCACGCCCGCGTCGTCCAGCACGAGTGCGATCACCTCGACGGCATCCTCTATCCGATGCGCATGCGGGACTTCACGCGCTTCGGCTTCACCGACGTCCTGTTCCCGGAGTTGGCGACTGCGGAAGACTGAGCCGTCGGTTCGATGCGGGCTTGCCTACTGCACCCGCAGCCGATCGTAGAGCGCGGTCTCGAGCCTCAACAGCGCCTGCTCGTCGTGCAGGCGCGCGCCGTCGATCAGGAACACGTCCTCGGCGCGCTCGCCCAGCGTGTTGATCTTCGCGCTGGCGACGTTGACGCCCGCCTTCGCGAGCACGTAGGCAATCCCCGCCAGGAGTCCCGGACGATCCCCGGCGACGACCTCGAGGATGTAGTGCGTGCCCTTGTCGTCGGGGAACACCTGGACCTGCGGCGTGAGCGGGAAATGGCGCAGGCGGCGACTCACGCGTCCCGGACCCGGCGGCTCGAGCGGGGGCTGCAGGACGAGGACACGGACGAGCTCGTGCTCGATGAACTGGATCGCCTCCCGGTACGAGGCGTTGGGATTCGCCGGGTCGTGCACCAGGAACGTGTCGAGCGCGAAGCCGTGGCGCGTCGTGTGCACCTTCGCCTCGAGAATCGACAGGCCGCTCTTGCCGAGGAAGCCGCAGATGCGGGCGAAGAGCTCCTTCTGGTCGGGCAGGTAGACCAGGAGCTGCAGTCCCGCTCCCGTCGGCGCGAGGCGAGCCTTGACGACCGGCTCGGGCCGATCGACGCGCCAGAACAGGTGACGCGCATGCCACGCGATCTCGTCGGCGGAGTGGCGCTGGAAGTAGGGCGTGTCGAGGTGCTTCCACAGCTTGTCCTCGGCGCCCTCGGGGACGGCGTAGAGGCGGAGCAGCCGGCGCGCATCGGCCTGGCGGGCGGTCAGGCCGTCCTGCAGCGAGCGCGGCGCGTCCACGCCGGCGAGCACGCGGCGCGTCGCGTGGAACAGCTCCTCGAGGAGCTGCGCCTTCCAGGCGTTCCACACCTTGGGGCTCGTGCCGCGAATGTCCGCGACCGTGAGGAGGTAGAGCGCGACGAGGCGCCGCTCCGTGACGACGCGACCGGCGAACGCGGCTACCACGTCGGGGCTCGAGATGTCCTGCTTCTGCGCCACCGCCGACATCGTCAGGTGGTGCTCCACCAGCCAGGCGACGAGGTCGGCGTCCTCCGGCGGCAGCGCGTGGTCGCGGCAGAAGCGGCGCGCGTCGCGCGCGCCGAGCAGCGAATGGTCGCCGCCGCGGCCCTTCGCGAGGTCGTGAAACAGCCCGGCGAGGAACAGCACCTCGCGCCGCTCGAAGTCCGCCATCAGGCGCGAGCACAGCGGGTACTCGTGCGCGTGCTGCGGCTCGGTGAACCGGCGCAGGTTGCGGATCACCATCAGGATGTGCTCGTCGACCGTGTACACGTGGAACAGGTCGTGCTGCATCTGCCCGACGATGCGGCCGAACGGCGGCAGGTAGTGCCCGAGGATGTCGTAGAGGTTCATGCGCCGCAGCTCGTGGACGATGCCGCGGGGCGCGCGGAAGAATTCGACGAAACGCCGCCGGTTCTCCGGGTCCCTGCGGAACGCCGCGTCGATGCGATGGCGGTTGCGCCACAGCGCGCGCAGCGTCCGCGCCGACATGCCGGTCAGCTCCCGGTGGCGCTGCATGTGCAGGAAGGCATCGAGCATCGCCCCGGGCCGCCGCTCGAACAGGCGCTCGTCGCGGACGTGCAGGAGCTCGTCGATCGCCTCGAACTCGCCGTCGATCGGGATCGGCCGCGCGACAATCGGGAACAGCCGCGCGTGCAGGTTCTGCAGCAGGATCGTGCTCACCTGCCGGACCAGCCGTGCCGCGCGGTAGTAGCGCTGCATCAGCTGCTCGGAGGCACGCTTGGCCGCGCGTGTCCGCGAACCCCAGTTCCCGGGCGAGGGTGGTCTGCAGGTCGAAGATCAGCCGATCCTCGCGCCGGCCGGCGAGGAGATGCAGCCGCACGCGCAGCCCGCCGACGAAGCGCTCGGCGGCGGCCACGGCGAGCGCCTCGCGCTCCGTGAAGAGTCCGTGCGCCGCGAGCTCCTTCCACGTGCGGCCGAGACCGGCCGCGCGGGCGATCCATATCACCGTGTGCAGATCGCGCAGCCCGCCGGGGCTTTCCTTGACGTTGGGCTCGAGGTTGTACGCGGCATCGTGGTACTTGAGGTGCCGCTGCTGCTGCTCGAGCGTCTTCGCCTCGTGGAACGCCCGCGGGTCGAGCGCTGCGGCGAAGCGTTCGAGGAATGCCGCGTGGAGCTTCCGGCTGCCGGCGAGCAGGCGGTTCTCGAGAAGGCTCGTGCGCACCGTCACGTCGCCGGCCATCTCGCGTTCACAGTCGTCGACGGTGCGGACCGCGTGACCGACCTCGAGCCCGGCGTCCCACAACGCGGCGAGAAAGCGCTCGATCTGCGCGGACGGCGCCGGGTCCGCCCCGGCCGGAAGCAGGATCAGGACGTCGACGTCGGAGTGCGGGAAGAGCTGGCCCCGCCCGTAACCGCCGACGGCAACCAGCGCGACGCCGCGCGGCATCGCGCTCTCCACCCAGAGACCCCGGAGCACGCGATCGACGAGGCGGGCATGCTCGCGCAGCAGCCGCGGCGTGTCCGGCTTCGCGAGGAATGCCTCGCGCAACGCATCGCGACCGGCCCGGACCTCCCGGCGCCAGCGCGCGACAGACGAGGGCGCCGCGATCGGCGCGGCGTCGATGCTCTGCGGCCGCGACGCCATGGCAATCGGATCAGGCGGGCGGCGGCGGCGTGCCCGCCGACACGGTCAGCACCTCGAAGCCGTCGTCGGTGACGAGGATCGTGTGCTCCCATTGCGCGGACAGCGAGTGGTCGGCGGTGACGATCGTCCAGCCGTCGGCCAGCGCGCGGATCGCCGCGCGGCCCGCGTTCACCATGGGCTCGACGGTGAAGATCATCCCGGCCTGCAGCTTGAGGCCGGTGCCCGGGCGACCGTAGTGCAGGACCTGCGGCTCCTCGTGGAACTGGCGGCCGATGCCGTGCCCGCAGAACTCGCGCACGATCGAGAAGCCGTTCGACTCGGCGTGCCGCTGGACCGCGTGCCCGATGTCGCCCAGGTGCGCACCGGGCCGGACCTCCCGGATCCCGCGCCACATCGCCTCGTAGGTGACGTCGACGAGGCGGCGTGCCTGGATCGATGGCGTGCCCACGTAGAACATGCGGCTCGTGTCGCCGTGGTAGCCGTCCTTGATCACCGTGACGTCGACGTTGACGATGTCGCCCGGCTTCAACTTGCGCTCGCCGGGAATGCCGTGGCAGACGACGTGGTTCACCGACGTGCACAGCGACGCCGGGTACGGAGTATGGCCGGGCGGCGCGTATTCGAGCGTGGCCGGGACGGTCTGCTGCACGCCGACCATGTATTCGTGGGCCAGCCGGTCGATCTCGCCGGTGGCGATGCCGGGCTTGACGAACGGCGTGAGGTAGTCGAGGACCTCGGCGGCAAGCCGGCCCGCGACACGCATCTTCGCGACGTCGTCGGCAGTCTTGATGGCGACCGGCATGGGCGTGGGGGCTCTCACGGATTGCGCAGCAGGTCGTTGATGCTGGTCTTCGCGCGGGTCTTCGCGTCCACCTGCTTCACGATGACGGCGCAGTAGAGGTGGCAGTCGCCCGTGGCGGAGGCAAGGCTGCCGGCGACGACCACCGAACCGGCGGGCACGCGGCCGTAGCTCACCTCGCCGGTTGCGCGGTCGTAGATCTTCGTGCTCTGGCCGATGAAGACGCCCATGCCGAGCACGCTGTTCTCCTCGACGATCACGCCTTCGACGACTTCCGAGCGGGCGCCGATGAAGCAGTTGTCCTCGATGATCGTCGGGTTCGCCTGCAACGGCTCGAGGACGCCGCCGATGCCGACGCCGCCGGAGAGGTGCACGTTCCTGCCGATCTGCGCGCAGGACCCGACGGTCGCCCAGGTGTCGACCATCGTGCCTTCGTCGACGTAGGCGCCGATGTTCACGTACGACGGCATCAGCACGACGTTCTTCGCGATGAACGCGCCGCGGCGCGCCATCGCCGGCGGCACGACGCGCACGCCGGCCGCCGCGAACGCGGCATCGTCGAAGCGCGCGAACTTGGTGGGCACCTTGTCGAAGAAGCGGAACGGCGCCCGATCGGGGGCGGGGCCCATCGCCACGTTGTCGGCGAGGCGGAACGACAGGAGGACCGCCTTCTTGACCCACTGGTGGGTCGTCCACGCGCCCCCGATCTTCTCGGCGACGCGCAGACGGCCGGCGTCGAGCTCGCCGATCACGTGGGCGACGGCGTCGCGGACGTCGGCCGGGGTGGACCGGGGGTCGAGCTCTCGCGCGGCGTTCCCACGCGGCGTCGATCGTGTTCTGGAGTGACATCGGCGGCACCGGAAAAACTTTGATTTTACTATGACTTTCCCGCATCGCCGGGCGCACCGGCCAGCAATCGCCGATAGCCGGGCGCGAGGAGTGCGGGCAGCGTGTACATCGGGATCTGGGCGAGCGCGAAGAACACGGTCACCTCGAAGCTCGCGCGACCCTGCAGCGCGACCAGCACGAGGCCCATGTTGCAGTTGCCGGACAGGAGCGCGACGGTCAGCGCCTCGCGGCGACCCAACCGGCGGAACGCGAGATAGCCCGCCGCCTGCAGCAGCAGGTTGAACACGAACGCGGCGGCGAGCGCCATCGCCACGTAGGCCGGCGATTGCAACGCGAAGGCGGTCACGCCATCCATGATCGCGACCGCGAACACAACCAGATTGACCACCGCAAGGCCGTCGATGTGTTCACGGCGGGCCGCCAGCGTCGCTGCCGGCACGAACCGTCGAACGAGCCACGCGGCGGCGAACGCCGAGCCGACCAGGCCGACGAGCCGAAGCACGAAGTCCGGCATGCCCATCTCGATGGCGACGCCGGCAAGCAGCGCGGCAAGGGGTGGCAGCGTGATCGGCACCAATGCCGTGGCGAGGAGCACCGCGACGACGGCGAGCGACGCGTCGAGGCCGACGAACAGCGCGATCGCCACCGACGACACGATGGGCGACGCCGCGGCCATCAGGATCAGCGCGTCCCCCAGCGGCGACGGCAGTCCGACCGCGCGTAGCACCGCGACCAGCGCCGCCACCGCGAGCGGCGAGGCGACGAGCAGCCAGACGACCAACTGTGCGAGCAGCGCGGGACGCGCACGCCAGGCCGACGCGGCTCCCCAGTCGAGGCGTACCAGTGCCAACGCGAGCGGGATCACCAGCGCCGGAACCAGCAGCGGTTGCGCCATTTCGGCGAGCGGCGGCGCGGCAAGGCCGAGCAGCACGCCCGCGGCCATCAGCAGGGTCGCGTGCCGGCCGAGCCATGCAAGACCGTCTCCGAGGATGAACATCGGTCGATTCTCTGCGGGCCGAGCGCTATCTGCGGCCCGCTGCGCGCGGCATTGCTGGAAGGGCGCCAATGACGGTGCGTCGAGCGTCCGCCATCTGTGCCTCGCGATTCCGCGGCGATCCCCGCGCAGGCTTGGTATCCCTCACCGCGCAGCGTGGTTCACTACATCGCCTTGAAGCGGTGAGCGAAAGTGCGGGAGACGACGAGCTTCTCGCCGCGCCCCTTGAGGGAGATCACCGGCTGGTCGCGCCAATCCCGCTCGACGCGGGCGATTGCGCGCAGGTTGACGATCGTGCCGCGGTGCACCTGCCAGAACACCTCGGGATCGAGCTCGTCGAAGAGCTCCTTGATCGGCTTCTTGATCAGCGCATCGCCGTCGGCCGCCACCACCTTCGTGTACTTGTCCTCGGCCTGGAAATAGAGCACGTCGTCGACGGCGATCATGCGCATCGCGTTGCCGAGGGAGGCGCGGATCCACTTCAGGCGCCCGCCGTCGCTTGACGCGAGCCTCGTGATCAGCGCCGCGAGGTCCCGGGGCGGATCGGCCAGCCGCGACTTGAGCCGTGCCACCACCTTGTCGATGCGCTCGGGGGAGACCGGCTTCAAGCAGATAGTCGACGGCACCCTCGTCGAACGCGGCGATCGCGTACTCGTCGTACGCCGTGACGAACACCACGTGGGTTCGCCCGGCAATCTCGCGGGCGACGTCGAGCCCGCTCATCACCGGCATGCGGATGTCGAGGAATGCGACGTCGGTGGGGCGCGCCTCGAACGCGGCGAGCGCGTCGGCGCCGGTGCCCGCCGCCGCGACGATCTCCAGCTCGGGCCAGGCGTCGCGCAGGCGGTGCTTCAACTGCTCGCGCAGCAAGGGCTCGTCTTCGGCGATCAGGGCCGTGGGCATCGGCACTCCGGGCGAGGTCAGGATTCGCAGGGCACCTCGATGATCGCACGGGTGCCCCGCGGCTCGACGCTTTCGAGTGCGAAACGTCCCCGCGGACCGTACAGCGCCGCGAGTCGCTCGCGGACGTTGGCGAGCCCCACGCCCTCGCCGGCGGCGGCGGACCCGGTGCCGGCGACGATGCCGCGTCCCGTGTCCTCGACCGACACCACCAGCCGGTCGCCGTCGCGCCGTGCCTCGATCGCGACGGAGCCGCCGTCGGCACTCGGCTCCAGGCCGTGCTTGATCGCGTTCTCGACCAGCGAGATCAGCATGTTCGGCGGGAACGCGAGCTCGGCGAGCCCGTCAGGCAGCGCGGCGCGCCACGCGAGCCGCGGTCCCATGCGCATCGCGAGGATCTCGAGGTAGGCGCGCGCGAGCGCGAATTCGCGACGCAGCGTGCTCGACTCCGCGCGCAGGTCCGGAAGCACCGCGCGCAGGTAGTCGATCAGGTGGCCGATAAGCTTCGAGGCCTGCGGCGGATCGGTCTCGGTGAGGTACTGCACCGAGGCCAGCGTGTTGTACAGGAAGTGCGGCTCGACCTGGGCCTGCATCAGCTTGAGCTCTGCCTCGACCGCCTGCCGTGCGAGCAGATTGCGCTCGGCTTCCGACCGGTGCAGCGCGGCCTCGCGCGGGCGTCGCGCTCGCGCACGAAGAAGAACAGGCTGACGAACAGGCCGACGAAGAACGCGGAGAAGAAGTTGCCGACGAACGAGCGTCCACCTCGTCGTGATGTGCACGAGGTCGTACTGCTTGACGATCACGATCAGCACCAGCGCGAGCAACGAACCGACGGCGACGGCCAGCGCGAGCCGCGGAATCGGATGGCGCTTGTTCCACGGCGCGGCGACGTTGACGCAGTAGGCGACCGCGAAGCCCGACAGCTGCACCGAGACGAACGGGTGCCAGAACGGTCGCGGATCCTCGACCCAGACGAGCAGCGCGATCGCGGTGTTCATCGCCGCGATCAGGAACAGGATCGTCGGGCGGACGCGGAAGCCGCGCGCGAGCGCCTCGGCCCAGGTCTCGGCGAGGGGGGCGGGTGGCATGGGACGGATTCTACGAACCGCCTCGGAGCGTCGGTTTCGCCGCGACGGGATGCCGCGGACGCCGACGGAACGCCCGGGGCGCGGGTGAGCGGCTCGGGCCGGGACCGGCGCGGCGCGGCGTACCCGGGCGATCGAGGCGCTACAACCGCGACGCGAACGACACGATCCGCTCGATCGCCTCTGCGCACTCCGCGTGCTCGGCCACGAGCGCGATGCGCACGCGCCGCGAACCCGGGTTGACCCCGCCCGATTCCCGGGCGAGGAAGCTGCCGGGCAGGACGACGACGTTCTCCTCCGCATACAGCCGCCGCGCGAACTCGGCATCGTCGATCGGGGTCTTCGCCCACAGGTAGAACGCCGCATCGGGCATCGTGCACGGCAACGCCGACGCGAGGCGGGGTGCGAGCGTCGCGAACTTCTGCGCGTACTTGCGACGGTTCTCGACGACGTGCGTCTCGTCGTTCCACGCGGCGATGCTGGCGGTAGCGACCGCGGACGACATCGCCGAGCCGTGGTAGGTGCGATAGAGCAGGAACGCCTTGACGAGCGCCGCGTCGCCGGCCACGTAGCCCGAGCGCAGCCCCGGCGCGTTCGAACGCTTGGACAGGCTGCCGAAGACGAGCAGGCGGCGGTAGTCGTCGCGTCCGTCGGCCCGGGCCGCGGCGAGCGCCGACATCGGCGCGTGGTCCTCGTCGAAGTACACCTCGGCGTAGCACTCGTCGGCCGCGATCACGAAGCCATGGCGGTCGGCCAGCGCGAACAGCCGCCGCCACTCGTCGCCGGTGACGACGCGCCCGGTCGGGTTGTCGGGCGAGCACACGTAGAGGAGTTGCGTGCGCGACCAGACCGCCTCGGGCACGCCAGCCCAATCGTGCGCGAAGTTGCGGGCCGGGTCGCCGTTCACGTACCAGGGCCGGGCGCCGGCGAGGAGCGCCGCACCTTCGTAGATCTGGTAGAACGGATTCGGGACGACGACCGTGGCGCCGGGGCGGCTCGCGTCGACGACCGTCTGGGCGAACGCAAAGAGCGCCTCGCGGCTGCCGAGCGTAGGCAGGATCTGCGTCGCGGGATCGAGCGGCGGCAGCCGGTTGCGCCAGGCGAGCCACACGGCGATCGCCTCGCGAAGGGCGGGCACGCCGGCGGTCATGGGATAATTCGCAAGCCCCGCACCGGCGCCCGCCAACGCTTCCAGAACGAGTGGCGGAGTGGGGTGCCGCGGCTCGCCGATCGAGAGCGCGATCGGGCGCTTCGACGGATCGGGCGTGACGCCAGCGAGCAGCTTGCGCAGCCGTTCGAACGGATACGGCTGCAGTAGATCGAGACGGGGGTTCAAGGTCGCATGCCGGAGAGAAGCGCGATTATAGCGATGCGTCCGGCGCGGCTCCGCGCGCTCCGTGTCGCCGCGTGGCGGTGCGCGAGCGTGCGCGCACCTGCGCGATGACCGTGCGACGCGCGGTCGAACTGGGAGTCACGCTGCTCGCCGCCGCGTCGGTCGCGGTCGTCGTCGCTTGGTGGGGATGGCGCTGGTTCGGACCGGCGGCGGTCGACCTGCCGGCCTGGTCCGCCAAGGAGCCGGTGCCGTCGGTCGGCGCTCGCGGTGTCGCCGCCATTCGGCACGTCACGGGAGGCGCCGACCACCACGGCCCAGGGAACGCCTGCGCCTGCCGCGATTGTCGGGTGACGTTCGCCTGCTCGGCGTGATCGCCGAGCGCGACGGAGGCGGGCAGGCGCTGTTCCGCTTCGCGGATGGCACCGCCCGGCTCGTGGCGGCGGGGACGCGCCTCTCGGACAGCGCGACGCTGGTCGCCGTGAAGCCCGACGGAGTCACGGTGCGCGACGCCGGCGGCGAACGTGCGATCCCGTTACGCGCGACCTCCGCGCCCCTGCCGGCGTCGCGATCGACTACCCACGCGTTCCGCCGCCTGTGCGATCCCGCGCGACTATCGCGGCGCGGTGGTGCGTCTCAATGCCGAGCTCGTGCAGGGCCTGATCGGCCAGCCGCAGGCGCTGCGCGCGGTCGTCGATGTCCAGGACGGGGCACTCGTCGTGCGCGACGAGACGGGACTCGCCGCGATGCTCGGCCTGAAGAAGGGCGACCGCGTGACTCTGGCCAACGGCATCGCGCTGCGTGCGCCCGAAGACGTGATCGTGTCCATCCTGCGACCGCTTGCCGCGAACCAGGCGGTGCGAGTGCAGGGCACGCGCGGTGCGGAAGCTGCGGGAGCTCCTGATCCTCAACGCCGGCGCGTGTCCGGGGTAGCGGCGCGAGCCCGGGAGCAGGGCAGCCAGTCGAGCAATCCCAGCGGATGGTCGGCCCCGCCTGTCGCGGGCCAGCGGTCGTGCGGCTCGCCGGTGCCGAGATAGCCCCAGCGCGCCACGAGCGTCGGCATGCCGGCCGCGTTCCCGGCGGTGATGTCGCGCAGGTCGTCGCCGACGTAGGCGCAGCGGATATGCCGGGATGCCGAGTTCGCGGGCGGCGTGGAAGAGCGGCTCGGGATGCGGTTTCGGATGGGGCGTCGTATCGCCGGAAACGACGGTCGCGGCGCGGTCGGCGAGCTGCAACGCCGCGACGACCGGCACGGTGAAGCGGGCAGCCTTGTTGGTGACGATGCCCCATCGCAGTCCTCGCGCGTCGAGCGCATCGAGCAGCTCGGCCACGCCGGCGAACAGCCGCGTCGTCTCCGCGAGGCACGCCTCGTAGTGCGCGAGGAAGGCGTCGCGCAGGGCCGGGTACTCGGGGGCGTCCGGGAGCACGCCTAGCCCTGCGCCGATCAGCCCGCGCGCACCGGCGGACGCATGGGGGCGCAGCGACTGCATCGGCACCGGCGCCAGGCCCCGATCGCGCCGCAGGCGATTGAGCGCTCCGGCCAGGTCGCCGGCCGTGTCGGCGAGCGTACCGTCGAGGTCGAACAGGACGGCGTCGACGGGAAGTGCGCGCATCCCGGGGCTCAGGCTTCCTTGCGGAACGCCGCGATGTAGTTGACGTCGGTGTCGCGCTGGGTCGAGCCGAAACACCTTCGTCAGCGGGTTGTAGACGAGCCCGGTGGATGCGGCGAGGTCGAGACCCGCGCGCCGGGCGTGGCCGGCGAGCTCGGAGGGACGGACGAAACGCGCCCAGTCGTGGGTTCCCCGCGGCAGGAGCTTCAGCACGTATTCGGCGCCCACGATAGCGAACAGGTACGACTTCGGGTTGCGGTTGATCGTCGACACGATCACCGTGCCGCCGGGCTTCGCCAGCGCCGCGCAGGCCGCGACGGTCGAACCCGGGTCGGGCACGTGCTCGACCATCTCCATGCACGTCACGACGTCGAATGCGCCGGGCATCTCGCCGGCGAGCTCTTCGGCGGCGACGAGCCGATAGTCGACGGGGGCGCCGCGACTCGAGCTTGTGGAGCTTCGCGACGCCGAGCGCTTTCTCGGAGAGGTCGATGCCGAGCACGCTCGCGCCCTTCGCCGCCATCGACTCCGCAAGGATGCCGCCGCCGCAGCCGACGTCGAGGACGCGCTTGCCGTCGAGTCCCCCGGCGGTGCGCTCGATCCAGCCGAGGCGCAGCGGGTTGATCCTGTGCAGCGGACCGAACAGCTCGCTTTCCGGGTCCCACCAGCGGTGGGCAAGCGCGCCGAACTTGGCGAGCTCGGCGGGATCGGCGTTCCGGTTTTCGGCCAGGGTGGTCATCGGTTGCCTACGCGAGTTTCTGCTGCCAGAGCCTGACGCGGCCGGCGAGCGCGGCGACGTCGACCGTCGTGAGACGCCGTTCGCGCACGATTCGTTCGCCGCAGATCCACACATCGGTCACGCGCTCGCGGCTCGTGACGTGAACCAGGTGCGAGATCGGATCATAAACGGGGGCGTCGGCGAGCTCGCCCATGTCGACGGCGATCAGGTCGGCTTCCTTGCCCGCGACGATGCTGCCGATGCGGTCGTCGAGCGACAGCGCGCGCGCGCCGCCGATCGTGGCCATGCGCAGTGCCTCGGCGGCCGGCAATGCGGCCGCGTCACCGGTTGCGACCTTGGCGAGCAGCGAGGCGAGGCGCATCTCGGCGAAGAGGTCGAGGCGGTTGTTGGACGCCGCGCCGTCCGTGCCGAGCGCCACGTTGACGCCGGCCGCGACGAGTTCGGTCACCGGCGCGATGCCGCTCGCGAGCTTCATGTTGGAGGCCGGGCAGTGCACGACGCTGCAGCCCTGCGCGGCGAGCCGCTCCGCGGTCGCCCGGGTCCGAGGTGCACCGCATGAATCGCGACGAATCCGGGGCCGGTCGCGCCCAACCGGTCGAGGCGGGCGAGCGGGGATTCGCCCGTCGCGGCGAGCGACGTCTCGAGCTCGCCGCGCGTCTCCTGCAGGTGAGTCTGGATCGGCAGGTCGAGCTGGCGCGCGAACGTGACGATCTTCCCGAACATGCGCGTCGCCGACGGTGTACGGGGCGTGCGGCGCCATCATCCACGTGAGCCGCGGCGCGTGCCTGAAGGCGTCGCGCGCGGCAAGGCCCGCCTGCAGGTAGGCGTCGCCGTCGCTCGCGTAGGGCGTGGGGAAATCCAGCACCGGCAGGCCGAGCACCGCGCGCAGCCCCGCCGCCTGATAGGCCCGGGCCGCGGCGTCCGGGTAGAAGTACATGTCGTTGCAGCAGGTGATGCCGCCGGTCAGCATCTCGTGCGCGGCGAGCAGCACGCCGTCGTACACGAACTCCGGCGTCACGAAGCGCGCCTCGCGCGGCCAGATGTGGTCGCGCAGCCAGTCGTCGAGGTGCAGGTCGTCGGCAATGCCGCGCAGCAGCGACATCGCCGAGTGCGTGTGCGCGTTGACGAGTCCCGGCAGCAGCGCGTGCCGTGGCAGGTCGATGCGCGTACGCGGCAGGAAGTCGCGCGCGGCGACCTCGGGCGAGGCGATCGCGACGATCCTGCCGGCGTCGACGAGCACCGTGTGCCCGTGGAGAACGCCGGCGGGCTCTACCGGAATCACGAACGCGGCGGTGATCGCCAGATCGACGTGTCGCATCGGTAACGTGGGAGGGTCGGATTCGTGCCGGGCTTCGTGAAAAAAAAAGCCCCGCGCGAACGCGGGGCCTTCTTCGACCGCTGTCGTGCGTTACTTCTTGACGACGGCCTCGCCCTTCACCTCGACTTCGACGCGGCGGTTGGGCTGCAGGCAGGCGATCAGTTCCTTCCTGTTCTTCTGGTTGCAGGTCACGCCCGGGACCGGCTGGGTCTTGCCCATGCCGAGGGTCTCGATCTTGTCCTTGGCGACGCCCTTGCTCACCAGGTAGTCGCGCACGGCATCGGCGCGGCGCTCGGAGAGCTTCTGGTTGTACTGCTGCGTGCCGATGCGGTCGGTGTGACCCGTGACGAGGACCAGTTCGAGCTTCTGCACCTGCGGCAGCTTGGCGATGATCTCGCTGTCGATCGCGGCGCGGCCTTCCGGCCGCAGCACGGCCTTGTCGAAGTCGAACAGCGCCTTCGACGCCAGCGTGATCTTCTGCACGGCAGGGGCCGGGGCCGGAGCGGGCTTCGGCGCCGGGGCCGGTGCCGGTGCCGGGGCGGGGCGCGGGGCGTCGGCGCGGGCGCAGGAGCGGGCGCAGGAGCGGGCTTGGGCACGAGATCCGGGTCGCACTGGGCGATTGCCATCGACGGGGCCCAGTAGCCGGTACGCCAGCACAGGTTGCCGGCGAGGCCCTTCGCGCCGTTGTAGGTGGCGCTCTTCAGGACGTTGTTGTCCACCGGGCCGCTGGTCGTGAGCCAGTAGCCGCAGTTCTTGAGGTCGCAGCCGGCGACTCCGGGGACGTATCCGGTGGTATACACGGGACCGGTCGGTGCCGGCGCAGCGACCGGCGCGGTCGGCGTCACCGGCGAAAGCATCCCTACAGCGAGGGCCGTGCCCGCGCCGGCGAAGGCGGCGACGAACACCCCAGCGCGAACACCGGTCAGTAGACGTCGAGTCATTGTTTCACCCCTTTGGCTTTGGTTTTCAACAGGTTTTATGGAAGTCAGCGATCTAGGCATGCGCAGGCGTAACTACCTGACGCACCGAATTCTTGCTCCTGCGAGCGAATATAGCACGGGAACACTCGTTCGGGCCCCGACAAGCCTGCGGCGCAGGCAATCCGGCCCGCGACTGTCGCGGCGTTACAACGGCGTGGTAAAATCTTTCAATTTCAAGGCTCTCCGGACGCCTCACGGTGCTCCGGACGCTTCGGTGACCCCACTCCGGCGGGCGTCGCGCGCGGTCCAAAACGGCCGGCGCGTGGCGATTCCCGGATGGAAGCGCCAACGAGCCCCCAGTCAACGCTTTTATCCCGAAGGACTCCGCCCTCCCCATGGAGCAGTTCGCCAAGGAAACCCTGCCGGTCAGCCTCGAAGCCGAGATGCGCCACAGCTACCTCGATTACGCGATGAGCGTGATCGTGGGCCGCGCGCTCCCGGACGTCCGGGACGGCCTCAAGCCCGTCCATCGCCGGGTGCTGTTCGCGATGCACGAGGCGAACATCGCCTGGAACCGGCCTTACGTGAAGTGCGCACGGGTCGTGGGCGACGTGCTCGGGAAATTTCATCCGCACGGCGACAGCGCGACCTACGAGGCGCTGGTGCGCATGGTCCAGGAGTTCTCGCTGCGCTACCCGCTGATCGACGGGCAGGGCAACTTCGGGTCGGTCGACGGCGACTCGGCGGCGGCCTACCGGTACACCGAGTGCCGGCTGGAGAAGATCGCCGGCGAACTCCTCGCCGACATCGACAAGGAGACGGTCGACTTCGTGCCGAACTACGACGGCAAGGAGATGGAGCCGTCGGTGCTGCCCTCGCGCCTGCCGAACCTGCTGGTGAACGGCAGCTCGGGGATCGCGGTCGGCATGGCGACCAACATCCCGCCGCACAACCTGACCGAGACGGCGAACGCCTGCCTCGCGCTGCTCGCCAACCCGCAGCTGTCGGTGGACGAGCTGATGGAGCTCGTCCCGGCGCCGGACTTCCCGACCGCGGGGATCATCTACGGCCTCGAGGGGGTGCGCGAGGGCTATCGCACCGGCCGCGGCCGCGTCGTGATCCGCGCGCGCACCCACGTCGAGGACATGGAGAAGGGCAACCGCCAGGCGATCGTCGTCGACGAGATTCCCTACCAGGTCAACAAGGCGAACCTGCTCACCCGCATCGGCGACCTGGTGCGCGAGAAGAAGCTCGAGGGCATCTCCGACCTGCGCGACGAGTCGGACAAGTCCGGCATGCGCGTCGTGATCGAGCTGAAGCGCGGCGAGGTTCCCGAGATCGTCCTCAACAACCTCTACAAGCTGACGCAGCTCGAGGACAGCTTCGGCATGAACATGGTCGCGCTGGTGGACAACCAGCCGCGGCTCCTCAACCTGAAGCAGCTGCTCGAACACTTCGTCACGCACCGCCGCGAAGTGGTGGTGCGCCGTACGCGCTTCGAGCTGCGCAAGGCGCGCGAGCGGGGCCACATCCTGGAGGGCCTCGCCGTCGCGCTGTCGAACGTCGACGAGATCATCGCGCTGATCAAGGCGTCCGCGACCCCGCCCGAGGCCAAGGTCGCGCTGATGGCGCGCGTCTGGCGCTCCCCGCTGGTCGAGGAGATGCTCGAGCGCGCGGCCGCCGACGCCGCGCGGCCCGACGGGCTCCTGCCCGAGTTCGGGTGGCAGAAGGACGCGAGCCCGGCCGGCTACCGGCTCTCCGACGCGCAGGCGCAGGCGATCCTCGAGCTGCGGCTGCAGCGCCTGACCGGCCTCGAGCAGGACAAGATCCAGGGCGAGTACCGCGAGGTGATGGCGCTGATCGTCGACCTGCTCGACATCCTCGCCCGGCCCGCGCGCGTGACGGTGATCGTCCACGACGAGCTGGTCGCGGTGCGCGACGAGTTCGGCGACAAGCGCCGCTCGGAGATCATCGCCCAGGGCGAGAACCTGTCGATCGAGGACCTGATCACGCCGCAGGACATGGTGGTCACGATGTCGCACGGCGGCTACATGAAGGCGCAGCCGCTCGACGAGTACCGGGCGCAGAAGCGCGGCGGCCGCGGCAAGCAGGCGACCGCGACCAAGGAGGACGACTTCGTCGAGCGGATGTTCATCGCCAACACGCACGACTACATCCTCTGCTTCTCCGATCGCGGCCGCGTCTACTGGCTCAAGGTCTACAACGTGCCGCAGGGCAGCCGGTCCTCGCGCGGCAAGCCGATCGTCAACCTCGTGCCCCTGGTCGAGAACGAGAAGATCACGGCGATCCTGCCGGTGCGCGAGTTCGCGGAAGGCAAGTACGTCTTCATGGCCACCGCGACGGGCACCGTGAAGAAGACGCCGCTCGCCGACTTCTCGCGACCGCGCCCGTCGGGGATCATCGCCGTGGACCTGTCCGAGGGCGACCAGCTGATCGGCGTCGCGCTGACGGACGGCCAGCACGACGTGATGCTGTTCAGCTCGGGCGGCAAGGCGGTGCGCTTCGACGAGAACGACGTTCGCCCGATGGGCCGCAACGCGCACGGCGTGCGCGGCATGACGCTCGACCCGGGCCAGACGGTGATCTCGATGCTGGTCGCCGAGGACGAGGAGCAGTCGGTGCTGACCGCCACCGAGAACGGCTACGGCAAGCGCACGCCGATCGTCGAGTACACGCGCCACGGTCGCGGCACGAAGGGCATGATCGCGATCCAGCAGTCGAGCCGCAACGGCCAGGTCGTGGCCGCGGCACTGGTGCGTCCGGACGACGAGGTGATGCTGATCTCCACCGGCGGCGTGCTGATCCGCACCCAGGTGAAGTCGATCCGCGAGATGAGCCGCGGCACGCAGGGCGTCACGCTGATCAACCTCGGCGAAGGCGAGACGCTCGCCGGGCTCGAGCGCGTCGCCGAGCGCGAAGGCGAGGACGTGAGGAGTAGGAGGAGTGACTGATCGCGACGCCGAACTCGCCCGCCATCGCGAGGCGATCGATCGCCTCGACCGCGAGGTGCTCGCGCGACTGAACGAGCGGGCCCGCCACGCGCAGTCGATCGGCGAGCTCAAGGCCGGCGCCGGCGGGCCGGCCTGGCGGCCCGAGCGGGAGGCGCAGGTGCTCGGCCGGCTCGTCGCCGAGAACACGGGCCCGCTCACCGGCGAGCACGTGACCGGCGTGTTCCGGCAGGTGATGTCCGCCTGCCTCGCGCTGGAGCAGCAGCTCCGCGTCGCCTACCTCGGGCCGGCCGGCACGTTCAGCCACGCGGCCGTGGCGAAGCAGTTCGGCACGTTCGTCGACGCGGTGCCGCTGCCGACGATCGACGAGGTGATCCGCGCGGCGGAAGCCGGACGCACCGACTACGCCGTCGTGCCCGTGGAAAACTCCACCGAAGGAGCGGTGGGTCGCACGCTCGACCTCATGTGCACGACGGAGCTCTCGATCTGCGGCGAGATCAAGCTGCGCATCCAGCAGAACCTGCTGTCGAACGCGGCGACGCTTGCCGACGTGCGCAAGGTGTACTCGCACGCGCAATCGCTCGCGCAGTGCGTGCAGTGGCTCGCGCGCAACCTGCCCGCGGCGACGCGCGTGGCCGTGGCGAGCAACGCCGAGGCCGCCCGTCTCGCCGCGGCGGAACCGGGTGCGGCGGCGATCGCCGGCGAGAACGCCGCGGCGATCTACGGCCTCGCGGTGCTCTGCCCGCACATCGAGGACGAGTCCAACAACACGACGCGGTTCTGGGTGCTGGGCCGCCAGCAGGTGCCGGCTTCCGGCCGCGACGAGACCTCGCTCGTGATGAGCGCGCCCAACCGGCCCGGCGCCGTGCACGACCTGCTCGAGCCGCTCGCGCGTCACGGCGTGTCGATGACCCGCTTCGAATCGCGGCCGGCCCGTACCGGCCTGTGGGAATACCTGTTCTTCGTCGACGTCGCGGGGCACCGCAGCGACCCGCCCGTCGCGGCCGCGCTCGCCGAGCTCGCCCGGCGCGCGCCGTTCCTGAAGCTCCTCGGCTCCTATCCGGCCGCCTCGTGACCGCCATGACCGATCCCGCCCTCGCCGCGCTCGCGCCCGATTACGTACGACGCATCGCGCCCTACGTCCCCGGCAAGCCGGTCGAGGAACTCGCCCGCGAGCTCGGCCTCGACCCCGCGACGATCGTCAAGCTGGCCTCGAACGAGAATCCCCGCGGACCCGGTGCGAAGGTGCGAGCGGCCATCGCGACGGCGACCGAGGAGCTGACGCGCTACCCCGACGGCAACGGCTTCGCGCTGAAGGCGGCGCTGGCCGCGCGCCTCGGGGTGCCGCCGGCCAGATCGTGCTCGGCAACGGCAGCAACGACATCCTGGAGCTCGTCTCGCTCGCGTTCCTCGAGCCGGGGGACGAGGCCGTGTTCTCGCAGCACGCGTTCGCGGTCTACCCGCTGGCCACGCAGGCGCGCGGCGCCCACGGCATCGAGGTGCCGGCGCGCGACCATGGCCACGACCTCGCGGCGATGCGCGCGGCCATCAGCGCGCGCACGCGGGTCGTGTTCGTCGCCAACCCGAACAACCCGACGGGCACCTGGCTGCGCGCCGGAGGACGTGCGCGCGTTCATCGCCGCGGTGCCGCGCGACGTCGTCGTCGTGCTCGACGAGGCCTACAACGAGTATCTCGAGCCGTCGCACCGCGCCGACAGCGTGGCGTGGATCGCGGCGCACCCGAACCTGATCGTCTCGCGCACGTTCTCCAAGGCCCACGGCCTCGCGGCCCTGCGCGTGGGCTACGGCGTGATGGACGCGACGGTCGCCGACCTGCTGAACCGCGTGCGCCAGCCGTTCAACGTCAACGCGCTGGCCCAGGCCGCGGCGGTCGCCGCGCTCGCCGACGACGCCTACGTCGAGGAGAGCCGGGCACTGAACCGCGAAGGCCTCGCGCAGCTCTACGCCGGACTCGACGCCCTCGGCATCCCCTACGTGCGCTCGCACGCCAACTTCGTGCTGGCGAAGGTCGGCGCGGCGGGCCGCATCAACGTCTCGTTGCTGAAGCAGGGCGTGATCGTGCGTCCGGTGGCGAACTACGGCCTGCCCGAGTGGTTGCGCATCACCGTCGGGCTGCCCGTGGAGAACGAGCGCTTCCTCACGGCACTCGCGCGCGCGCTGGCGGAGTGATGTCGTCGCGACTCCCCAAGCTGGTCGTCGTCGGCGTCGGCCTGATCGGCGGCTCGTTCGCGCTGGCGCTCAAGTCCCGCGGCGTGGTCGGCGAGGTGGTCGGCGTCGGCCGTTCCCAAGGCAACCTGGACGAGGCGCTCGCCGCCGGCGTGATCGATCGGGCGGTGCTGCGCGACGGACCCTGGTTGCGCGAGCTCGGCGATGCGGACATCGTGCTGCTCGCCACGCCGGTCGGCGAGTTTCCGGCGCTGCTGGCGGCGATGCCGGGAGCGCTCGCCGAGGGCGCGGTCGTGACGGACGGCGGCAGCACGAAGCAGGATGTCGTCGCCGCGGCGCGCGCGCACCTCGGCGCCGCGTTGCCACGCTTCGTGCCCGCGCATCCGATCGCGGGCACCGAGCAATCGGGTGCACGGGCCGCCTTTCCGACGCTGTTCGAGGGACGGCACGCGGTGCTGACGCCGCTGCCGGAGACCGACGCGACGGCGCTCGCGCGGGTTCGCGCGCTGTGGGAGGCGTGCGGCGCGGACGTCGTCACGCTCGATGCGCAGACCCACGACCGGATCCTCGGGGCGGTCTCGCACCTGCCGCACTTCCTCGCGGCCGCCTACGTCGCCGAACTCGCGGTGCGACCGGAGTCCGGTGCACTGTTCGGACTGGCGGGCTCGGGCTTCCGCGACTTCACGCGCATCGCGGCGGCGTCGCCCGCGATGTGGCACGACATCGGGCTCGCCAACCGGGATGCGCTGCGCCACGAGATCGCCGCGTTCCGCGGCGCACTGGACGTGCTCGACGCGGCGCTGCGCGACGGCGACGGCCGCACGCTCTCGGCGATGCTCGAGTCCGCTGCGCAGGCGCGCCGCGCGTGGGGCACGCGCCCCACCGGCGATTGAGGCGCGCGCCGCACGCCGCCCGGGGCGATCGCGCCTGCTCCGACCGCGAGACACCGCATGACTTCCGGCACGCGACCGCACGACGCACTCGCGATTCCCGCGCTCGCACGCGCCGCGGGCACCGTCGACCTGCCCGGGTCGAAGAGCATCAGCAATCGCGTGCTCCTCCTTGCCGCGCTGGCCGACGGCACGACCGAGCTCCTGAGCCTGCTCGACGCCGATGACGTCGCCCGCATGCGCGAGGCGCTCGCGACGCTCGGCGTCGTCCTCCGTGCAGGGGAGCGCGCCGCGGGAGCTTCGCGTCGAGGGCGCGCGCGGACGCTTTCCGGTCGGCCGGGCAGAACTGTTCCTCGGCAACGCGGGGACCGCCGTGCGCCCGCTCACCGCCGCGCTCGCGATCCTGGGTGGCGACTACACGATCCGCGGCGTGCCGCGCATGTACGAGCGACCGATCGGCGACCTGGTGGCGCCGCTGCGCCGCATCGGCTGCGACGTACGCTACCTCGGCAATGCGGGCTACCCGCCGCTCGCGATCGGCCCGAGCGGTGCGCGTGCCGGAGAGACGATCGAGATTCGCGGCGACGTATCGAGCCAGTTCCTCTCGGCGCTCTTGATGGCGCTGCCGCTGGCCGGCGGGGCGCGGCGCGTCGGCGAGCACCGTGCGCGTCACCACGCCGCTCGTCTCGCGACCGTACGTGGCGATCACGACCAACCTGATGCGCCGCTTCGGCGTGGCGGTGGCGACGCCGGACGATGCCACCTTCGTCGTTCCCGCCGGCGACGGCTACCGCAGTCCGGGGCGGTTGCGAGTCGAGGGCGATGCCTCGGCGGCGTCGTACTTCCTCGCCGCCGGCGTGCTCGGCGGGGGACCGGTGCGCGTGACCGGCGTGGGGCGCGATTCGATCCAGGGCGACGTCGCGTTCGCCGACGTGCTCGCGCGGCTGGGCGCGGACGTCCGCTTCGGACCGGACTGGATCGAGGCCCGCCGCGGCCGGTCGCTTCGCGGCGGCACGATCGACTGCACCGAGATCCCCGACGCGGCGATGACGCTCGCGGTGACCGCGCTCTTCGCCGAGGAGGCGACCACGCTCACGGGCATCGGCAGCTGGCGGGTCAAGGAGACCGATCGCATCGCCGCGATGGCGGCCGAGCTCGGCAAGCTCGGGGCGAACGTCGACGCCGGGCCTTCGCATCTGCGCGTGGTCCCGCCCCACGGCCTGCGTCCGGCGACGATCGACACCTACGACGACCACCGCATGGCGATGTGCTTCTCGCTCGCCGCGCTGGGCGGCGTCCCGGTGACGATCCGCGACCCGGGATGCGTGGCGAAGACGTTTCCGGAGTACTTCGCGGTCTTCGCGTCGATCGCAGGCTTCGAACCGGTCTACGTCCATGCCTGAGGCCGTGCCGGTGGTCGCGGTCGACGGACCCGCCGCCTCGGGAAAGGGCACGATCGCCGAGCGCGTGGCGACCGTGCTTGGCTACCGCTACCTCGACAGCGGGGCACTGTACCGGCTGGTGGCCCTGAAGGCGCTGCGCAGCGGCGCCGACGTCGACGACCCGGACGCGCTCGCAACACTCGCCCGCGGCCTCGATGCCACGTTCGCCGGCGGGCGGCTCGGCCTCGACGGGGAGGACGTGACGGAGGCCGTGCGCGACGAGGCGGTGTCCGCGGCCGCCTCGCGGGTCGCCGTGCACGCGCCGGTGCGGGCGGCGCTTCTGGAGCGGCAACGGGCGTTTCGCGTGCCGCCGGGGCTGGTGGCCGACGGGCGCGACATGGGCACGGTGGTGTTCCCCGACGCGGCGGTGAAGGTATTCGTCACCGCGTCGGCCGACGAGCGGGCCCGGCGCCGTCACAGGCAGTTGGCGCAAAGGGGAATTGATGTTAATATTCAAAGTCTTTTGCGCGATATCCGCGAGCGCGACGCGCGCGACGGGTCCCGGGCGGTCGCACCGCTCGTTCCCGCCGCCGACGCCGTGGTCGTGGACACGACCGAACTGACGATCGACGCCGCGGTGGAAGCCGTGCTGGCCCGTGCAAGGGCCGCCGGACTCGCCGCGTAGTCGGTCGCGACAGGTCGGTTGCGCGGGCGCCGGCCCGGGGTGGACAACGCCTCGAGGACCCGGCGGCGCCAGCGTTCGCGCAATGGGGTCCCGCTGCGGCGCTTTCCAAGCCGGCGCCATGCATGCGGGGAATCGACAACTGCCCGCCCGCCCGAGAAACAGGGTTCTCGAGGCGACGCGGCCGACGAACTGATCGAGGAACGAACCCGATGGCTCTTGCCACCCAGACCACCCAGCCCCAGGCTGCCGAGAACTTCGCCGCGCTGTTCGAGGAATCGCTCGCGCGCCAGGAGATGCGCCAGGGCGAACTCATCACCGCGGAAGTGACGCGCGTCGACTACAACGTCGTCGTCGTCAACGCGGGCCTCAAGTCCGAGTCGTTCATCCCGATCGAGGAATTCAAGAACGACCAGGGCGAAGTCGAGGTCAAGGAAGGCGACTTCGTCACCGTCGCGATCGAGTCGATCGAGGACGGCTACGGCACGACGCGCCTGTCCCGCGACAAGGCCAAGCGCCTCAAGGCCTGGCAGGACCTCGAGCTGTCGATGGAGCAGGGCACCGTCGTGCAGGGCCACGTCACCAGCAAGGTGAAGGGCGGCCTCACCGTGATGATCAACGGCATCCGCGCGTTCCTGCCCGGCTCGCTGGTCGACATCCGCCCGGTCAAGGACACCTCGCCGTTCGAGGGCAAGTCGCTCGACTTCAAGGTCATCAAGCTCGACCGCAAGCGCAACAACGTGGTCGTGTCGCGCCGCGCCGTGCTCGAGGAGAGCCTGGGCGAGGAGCGCGAGAAGCTGCTCTCGACGCTGTCGGAAGGCGCGACGGTGAAGGGCATCGTCAAGAACATCACCGACTACGGCGCGTTCGTCGACCTGGGCGGCATCGACGGCCTGCTGCACATCACCGATCTCGCCTGGCGCCGCGTCAAGCACCCGTCCGAGGTGCTCGCCGTCGGCGACGAGGTCACCGCCAAGGTGCTCAAGTTCGACCAGGAGAAGAACCGCGTCTCGCTGGGCCTGAAGCAGCTGGGCGAGGACCCGTGGGTCGGCCTGTCGCGGCGCTATCCGCCGAGCACGCGCCTGTTCGGCAAGGTCACCAACATCACCGACTACGGCGCGTTCGTCGAGATCGAGTCGGGCATCGAGGGCCTGGTGCACGTCTCCGAGATGGACTGGACCAACAAGAACATCCATCCGACCAAGGTCGTGCAGCTGGGCGACGAGGTCGAGGTGATGATCCTCGAGATCGACGAGGAGCGCCGGCGCATCTCGCTGGGGATGAAGCAGTGCATGCCCAACCCCTGGGACGAGTTCGCGATGAATCACAAGAAGGGCGACCGCGTGAAGGGCACGATCAAGTCGATCACCGACTTCGGCGTGTTCGTGGGCCTCCCGGGCGGCATCGACGGCCTCGTGCACCTGTCCGACCTGTCGTGGTCGGCGGTTGGCGAGGCGGCGGTTCGCGACTACAAGAAGGGCCAGGACGTGGACGCGGTGGTGCTCGCGATCGACGTCGAGCGCGAGCGCATCTCGCTCGGCGTCAAGCAGCTCGAGGGCGATCCGTTCACCAACTTCGTCGCCACGCACGACAAGGGCAACGTGGTCAGCGGGACGGTGAAGAGCCTCGATGCCAAGGGCGCGGTGATCGACCTCGTCGCGGGCGAGGTGGAGGGCTACCTCCGCGCCTCCGAGGTCGCGCGCGACCGCGTCGAGGACATCCGCCAGCACCTGAAGGAAGGCGACAAGGTGACGGCGATGATCATCAACATCGACCGCAAGAACCGCTCGATCAACCTGTCGATCAAGGCGAAGGACCACGCCGACGAGAGCGAGGCGATGCAGTCGATCAAGGCCGACACCGCCGGCGCGACGACCGGCACCACCAACCTGGGCGCGCTGCTCAAGGCGAAGCTCGGCGACAAGAGCAACGGCTGACAACGTGCCTGCCGCGATGACCAAATCGGAGCTGATCGACCGCCTGGCCGCCCAGTTCCCGCAACTGGTCGCCAAGGACGCCGAGCTCGCGGTCAAGATGATCCTCGACGCGATGGCCGAGAGCCTCGCGAAGGGGGAGCGCATCGAGATCCGCGGGTTCGGCAGCTTCGGTCTCAACTATCGCCCCCCGCGCACCGGTCGCAATCCCAAGTCCGGCGAGAAGGTGCAGGTGCCGGAGAAGCACGTCCCGCACTTCAAGGCGGGAAAGGAACTGCGCGAACGGGTCGACTTCAAGAAGCCCGACGCATGACGCGTGCGGCGGCGGGCGCGTCCCGCGGCCGCCGTCTTCCTCTCCTCCGGACCGCCGCCACATGAGCACCGTGCTGCGCCTTGCCGCTGCCGTGGCGGTGTTCGTCGCCCTGTTGTTCCTTGCGCTATCCAATACCGAGGCGGTCACGATCCGGCTGTTCGGCGCCACCGTGTTCGAGAGCCCGCTCGCGTTCGTGGTGTTCACCGCGTTCGCGACGGGCGTGGGGGCGGGCCTCGTCGCCGGAGCGATGCGCGTGGCGCGGCTGAAGCGCAGCCTCGACCGGCTGCGACGCCGGGATCGGCCGGTCCCGCCGGCGCCGCACGGCGCGGTGCCGGAGCCGTCGCCGGGCCCCGGCCGCGGCCTGCCGCCCGACGTCGCCTGAGACACCCCCGCACCCCATGGACTTCGAGCTCTGGTGGCTGCTGCCGATCCCGGTGCTGTTCTTCGCGCTGGGCTGGATCGCCGCGCGCATCGACATCAAGCACCTGCTGACCGAGTCCCGCGCGCTGCCGCTGTCCTACTTCCGGGGCCTCAACTTCCTGCTCAACGAGCAGCCCGACAAGGCGATCGAGTCGTTCATCGAGGTGGTCAAGGTCGACCCGCAGACGATCGACCTGCACTTCGCGCTCGGCAGCCTGTTCCGCCGGCAGGGCGAGGTCGACCGCGCGATCCGCATGCACCAGAACCTGCTCGACCGGCCCGACCTGCCGAAGGACCGGCGCGAGACGGCGACGTTCGAGCTCGCGCAGGACTTCCACCGCGCGGGGCTCCTCGATCGCGCCGAGGACCTGTTCGTCAAGCTCGACGGCACGCCCTACGAGCACGCGGCGCAGGGCTTCCTGCTGTCGATCTACGAGACCGAGAAGGACTGGCCGAAGGCGATCTCGATCACGCGGCGCATGGAAGCCGTCGCCAAGACGCCGCAGTTCAAGGAGATCGCGCACTATCACTGCGAGATGGCGCAGGCCGCGCTCGCCCGCTCCGATTTCGCGACCGCCGCCGCCGAGATCGACCTCGCGCGCGCCGAGTATCGCGCGTGCACCCGCGCGACGATGCTCGCCGGCGACCTCAGGCCCAGCAGCAGCAGCTCGCCGAAGCGATCGAGACCTGGTCGCGCATCGAATCGCAGAATCCGGCCTTCCTGGCGCTCGTGGCCGAACGCGTGGCAACAGCCTATACCAGGCTTGGCGACGTACCGTCCGGCATCCGGCGCTTGTCGAGCTGGCAGGCGCAGTATCCGTCGCTCGACATTCTCAACGCGTTGTTCACGCTGGTCCTTGCACACGACGGTCCGCAGGCTGCGGCCGACCTGATCCGTGCGGAGCTCGCCAAGGCGCCGACGCTGATCGGGCTCGACCGGCTGCTCGAGGCGCAGCTCGAAGCCGCACCGCCCGACCGGCGCCACGACCTCGAGCTGGTCAAGGCGCTCGTGGGACAGCACATCAAGCGGCTGGGGATGTACCGTTGCGAACAGTGCGCCTTCCGCGCGCGGCAGTACTACTGGCGCTGCCCCGGCTGCCAGCGGTGGGAAACCTACTCGCCGAAGCGGACCGAGACCGCGGAGCCGCAAGGCTAGCGGCCGCGGTACCCCACGCACCAGCACGCCCATGAACACCACGCCGATCATCGTCGCCCTCGACTTTCCCGATGCCGCGGGCGCGCTCGCCGTCGCGCGGCGCCTCGCGCCCGACACCTGTGCGCTCAAGGTCGGCAAGGAGCTCTTCACCGCCGAAGGGCCGGCATTGGTTCGGGAACTGGTCGACCGCGGCTTCCGCGTGTTCCTCGACCTCAAGTTCCACGACATCCCGAACACCGTCGCGCAGGCGTGCGCGGCAGCGACCCGCCTCGGCGTGTGGATGCTGAACGTGCACGCCTCGGGAGGCACCGCGATGCTCGCCGCAGCGCGCCAAGCCGTCGACCGCGCGGCGGCCGGGACCGGCCGGGCGAAGCCCCACCTGATCGCGGTGACGGTGCTCACCAGCCTGCGTCGCCGCCGACCTGTCGGCGACAGGCATCGCCGACGCCCCCGAGGTGCAGGTGCTGCGCCTCGCGAAGCTCGCGCAGGCGAACGGTCTCGACGGCGTCGTGTGCTCGTCGCGCGAAGCAGCGACATTGCGTGCCGCGTGCGGACCGAAGTTCCTGCTGGTGACGCCGGGGATCCGTCCCGCCGGTGCCGACACGCACGACCAGGTCCGCACCGCGACGCCATCGGAGGCCATCGCCGCCGGCGCGGACCATCTCGTGATCGGCCGCCCGATCACGCAGGCGCCGGACCCGCAGGCCGCGCTCGAATCGATCCACCGCACGTTGGGGAGAACCGCTTGAAGATCACGATGATCGGGACCGGCTACGTCGGCCTCGTCACCGGCACCTGCTTCGCCGAAGTCGGCAACGACGTGCTCTGCCTCGACGTCGATCCGCGCAAGATCGAGACCCTGAACCAGGGCGGCGTGCCGATCCACGAACCCGGGCTCGAGGCGATGATCCGGCGCAACGTCGAAGCGGGGCGCCTCGCGTTCACGACCGACGTCGACCGGGCGGTCGCCCACGGCACGCTGCAGTTCATCGCCGTGGGGACGCCGCCGGGCGAGGACGGCTCGGCGGACATGCAGTACGTGCTGCGGGCGGCGCGCAACATCGGCCGCCGCATGACCGACTGGAAGATCGTCGTCGACAAGTCCACGGTGCCCGTGGGGACCGCCGACCGCGTGCGCGCCGCGATCGCCGAGGAGCTCGTAGCCCGTGGCGCTTCGATTCCCTATGCGGTCGCGAGCAACCCGGAGTTCCTCAAGGAGGGCGCGGCGATCGAGGACTTCATGCGGCCCGACCGGGTGGTGATCGGCGCCGAGGACGAGCGCGCCATCACCGTGCTGCGGGCGCTCTACGCGCCGTTCCAGCGCAGCCACGAACGGCTGCTGGTCATGGACGTCCGCTCGGCGGAGCTCACCAAGTACGCCGCCAACGCGATGCTCGCGACGCGCATCTCGTTCATGAACGAGCTCGCGAACCTCGCCGACCGGCTCGGCGCGGACATCGAGATGGTCCGGCAGGGCATCGGCAGCGACCCGCGCATCGGCTGGCACTTCCTCTACCCGGGCGTCGGTTACGGCGGCAGCTGCTTCCCGAAGGACGTGAAGGCGTTGCAGTTCACCGGGAAGCAGGCGGGACTGCCGCTCAGGGTGCTGGCCGCGGTCGAGGCGGCCAACGAGGCGCAGAAGTCCGTGCTGGTGGGCAAGATCACCGGCCGGCTGGGCGACGACCTCTCCGGGCGCACCTTGGCCGTGTGGGGGCTGGCTTTCAAACCGAACACCGACGACATGCGCGAGGCGCCGGCGCGGGTGATCCTGGCCGAGCTCGCGCGCCGCGGCGCGAAGGTCGTCGCCTACGACCCGGTCGCGATGCCCGAGGCGCGGCGCGCGTTCGGCGACGAGCCGTGGCTCGCCTACGCGAGCTCGCCGATGGAGGCGGTCGCCGGCGCCGACGCGCTGGTGATCGTCACCGAGTGGAAGGAGTTCCGCAGCCCCGATTTCGAGACGATGCGCACGAGCCTCCGGGCGCCGCTGATCTTCGACGGCCGCAACATGTACGACCCGTCGTTCGTGAAGGACGCAGGCTTCGAGTACTTCGCGATCGGCCGCCGCTAGGCCGTGCCCATGACGAGTTCCGCGGACACGACCCGTTTCTCCGCGTGGCGCGCGCGCGTCGCGCGCGCGCGCGTCCTCGTCGTCGGCGACGTGATGCTCGACCGCTACTGGTTCGGCGACGTCGAGCGGATCTCTCCGGAGGCGCCCGTGCCGGTGGTGCGCATCGTCCGATGCGAGGAGCGGCCCGGTGGTGCGGCGAACGTCGCCCGTAACGTCGCCGCGCTCGGCGCACAGGCCACGCTGCTGTCGGTGACCGGCGGCGACGAGGCCGGGGCGACGCTCGCGCGCCTGGTGGCTGCAGAGGGCGTGCGCACGTCCTTCCACCGCGATCCGGAGCTCGCGACGACGGTGAAGTTGCGCGTCATCGGGCGCCAGCAGCAGCTCTTGCGCATCGACTTCGAGACCGCGCCGTCGCACGAGGTGCTCTCCACCACACTCGCCGAGTTCGACCGTCTGCTCGCGGAAACCGACCTCGTCATATGCTCCGACTACGGCAAGGGCGGACTCGCGCACATCTCGGCGATGATCGGGCGGGCGCGCGCCGCGGGCCGCCCGGTGCTCGTCGACCCCAAGGGTGACGACTGGGAGCGCTACCGGGGTGCCTCCGTGATCACCCCCAACCGCGCCGAACTGCGACAGGTCGTCGGCCGCTGGCGCGACGAGCCCGACCTCACCGAGCGGGCGCAGGCGCTGCGCGCCCGCCTGGACTTCGGCGCGCTGCTGGTCACGCGCTCGGACGAGGGCATGACCCTCGTCACCGACGCCGGCGCGCTCACGATTCCCGCGCAGGCGCGGGAGGTGTTCGACGTCTCCGGCGCCGGTGACACGGTGATCGCCACGCTCGGCACGCTCGCGGCCGCGGGCGCTGCGCTCGATGTCGCCGTGCGCATCGCCAACGAGGCGGCGGGCGTGGTGGTCGGCAAGCTCGGCGCCTCGGTCGTGCTGCCGGGCGAACTGCGCTGACGATGGCCAAGGCGAAGACGGTCTACAGCTGCACGGAGTGCGGTGGGCAATCGCCGAAGTGGCAGGGCCAGTGCCCGCACTGCGGCGCCTGGAACACCCTCGTGGAATCCGTGGCGGCGCCGGCGCCGACGCGGTTCACCAACGTGGCGGGCGCGCGCTCGGCGATCCGGCCGCTGTCCGCGGTCGACGCGAAGGAAATCCACCGCATCCCCACCGGCCTCGACGAGTTCGACCGCGTTCTGGGCGGCGGGCTGGTCGGAGGTGGCGTGGTGCTGCTGGGCGGCGATCCCGGCATCGGCAAGTCGACGCTGCTCCTGCAGGCCTGTGCCGTGCTGGGCGCGACGCGCAAGGTGCTCTACGTCACCGGCGAGGAGTCGGTCGAGCAGATCGCGATGCGCGCGCAGCGGCTCGGGCTCGTCAACGCGCCGGTCGAGCTGCTGGCCGAGGTGCAGCTCGAGGCGATCGTCGCGGCCATCGGCGGCGCCGCGCCGGAGGTGGTGGTCGTCGACTCGATCCAGACGATGTACACCGAGGCGCTGACTTCCGCGCCGGGCAGCGTCTCGCAGGTGCGCGAGTGCGCGGCGCAGCTGACGCGCCTCGCCAAGCAGCGCGGCATCGTGGTGATCTTCGTCGGTCACGTCACCAAGGAAGGGGCGATCGCCGGACCCCGGGTGCTCGAGCACATCGTCGATACGGTGCTGTACTTCGAGGGCGACCCGCACTCGAGCTTCCGGTTGGTGCGCGCGATCAAGAACCGGTTCGGCGCCGCGAACGAGCTCGGCGTGTTCGGCATGACCGAGCGCGGGACTGAAGGGCATCACCAATCCGTCGGCGCTGTTCCTGTCGCAGCACGACGCCTCGGTGCCGGGTTCGGCGATCGTCGCGACCCTCGAGGGCTCGCGTCCGCTGCTGGTCGAGATCCAGGCACTGGTCGACCCGGTGCAGGGAGGCAACCCGAAGCGGCTCGCCGTCGGACTCGATCCGCAGCGCCTGGCACTGCTGCTCGCCGTCCTGCACCGGCACGGCGGGGTCGAAACGGCGGGCTACGACGTCTTCGTCAACGCCGTGGGTGGCGTGCGGATCGGCGAGCCGGCGGCCGACCTTGCCGTATTGCTCGCCGTCAATTCATCGCTTATAAACAAGCCATTGCCCGACAAAGCTCTGGTGTTTGGTGAAGTCGGGCTTGCGGGCGAAGTGCGCCCGGTACAGCGGGGTCAGGAGCGCATCCGGGAGGCGGCCAAGCTCGGCTTCCGCACCGCCCTGATCCCGGTGGCGAACAAGCCGCGGCAGGCGATCGAGGGCATCAAGGTCGTGCCCGTCGCGCGCATTTCTGACGCGTTGGATTTCCTGCGCGGCGAATAGCGCTAGACAACGTCGATCGGCTCGCGCACGCCGCGGCGATACTGGTCGGCCATCTCGACGTACGCCGCTTCCAGTGCGCGCGTGGTCGCCACGGTGTCGAACAGCCGGCTGGCGTGCCCGGGGCCTTCGAGATACGCACGCACGCGGGCGAGCGCCGGCGGTCGGAGGCGAGGCCGATGGCCGTTGCAACATACGCGTCGACGTCCCGGCGACGAGCTCGGGCGCCCGACCGCGCGCACGAGACTCTCGCCGACGCGCGCGGCGAAGGTGTCGCCCGAGAGCGTGAGCACCGGGCATCCCGCCCACAGCGCGTCGCTGCCGGTCGTGTGGGCGTTGTACGGCCAGGTGTCGAGGAACAGGTCGGCGCGACGGTAGAGGCCCAGGTACTCGGCATTGGGTCGCGCCGCCGCGAAGACCAGCCGCTGCGCGTCGATGCCTCGGGCTGTCGCTTCCCGTCGCAGGTTCGCCACGGCCGGGTCGTTGTCGCGGCGCGACAGAAGCCACAGCACCGCGCCCGGAACGCGCTCGGAGGATCGCGGCCCATGCGTCCATCGACTCGGGCCGCAGCTTCCAGGTCGCGTTGAAGTTGCACAGCACGACGGCATCGTCCGGAAGGCCGAGCTCGGCCCGCGACGGCGGCTCGATGACCGGGCGGTCGCGGTCGTTGATCTGGTAGCTACCGGGCAGGCGCACCAGGGTTTCGGCGTAGTCCGCTGCGTGCGCCGCCGGCGTGACGACGGCGTCGCCGATCAGGTAGTCGACGAGTCCGCCGCCGAGGGTTCCCGGGTAGCCGAGATAGTGCGCCTGGATCGGCGCAGGACGGAGCGCGAGCGCGCGAGCGGCGCGCCGACGGTGTGGCCCTTCAGGTCGACGAGGATGTCGATGCCATCTTCGCGAATCGCGGGGCGACCTGTCC
>CAVPJE010000006.1:0-421310 GCA_963705175.1 uncultured beta proteobacterium
CAACCGGTACGAGATCGCGTGGATGCGCGTAGCCACGGCCATCGTGCCGGGCGCGGCCCCGCGCGTGCTGGCCGAGGATGCCGAGGCGGGCGCGTTCGCCATGGAGTGGCTGCCGCCGGCGCGCTACCCGGTGTGGAAGGAGCAGCTGGCGCAGGGCATCCTCGACCCGGCAGCCGCCGCGAGCATCGGCGACGTGCTCGGCCGCATCCACGCCGGGACCGCCGATCGGCAGGACGTCGCCGCGCGATTCCCGACCGGCGACCTGTTCCACGCGATCCGGCTGGAGCCCTACCTCCTCGCGACCGGCCGGGCACACCCGGCACTCGCTGCCCGGCTCACCGACCTCGCAGAGATCACGGCGGCCCACCAGCGTGTCCTCGTTCACGGCGATTTCAGCCCGAAGAACCTGCTGATCGGGCCGGACGGCCCGGTGGTGCTCGATGCCGAATGTGCGTGGTTTGGAGACCCGGCGTTCGACCTGGCGTTCGTGCTCAACCACCTGCTGCTCAAGGGGGCGTGGAAACGGCACTGGCGAGGCGGCTACCTGCACCTCTTCGAGCGCCTGGTCGGGGCTTACCGCGCCCACGTCGCCTGGGAGCCGTGGCAGGCGCTGGATGCCCGCACCGCCGCACTGCTGCCCGGACTGCTGCTCGGGCGCGTCGACGGCAAGTCGCCGGTCGAGTACCTGACCAGCGGCACCGACCAGGACGCCGTTCGGGCCTTTGCACGCCAACATTTGACCGAACCGGTAGCAAGCGTCCTCGACATCGCGGATCATTGGCGTGACGGCCCGTGAACGGCCTGCCCCGTTTTGGGGCGTGCCGAAGAAGAAAGGGGCGCGACGATGGTCAACGGCGTTCACATAGCCGAGCGCGAGGTGTTCGCGAGGCGGATCGAGGAAATCGACGAGGAGCTCGTACACCTGTCGGCGATCTGCAAGGTGAACCTGCTCGAAGGCGACAAGATCGAGCGCGTGATCCGCAACGACGCGTCGGTGTGCCACGCGTCCAATCCGCGGGCTTTCACGAAGATGCGGGAGCTCGTGATGCTGCACTACGCGGTGCGCACGCGGGCCGCGGAGGTGATCGGCGAGTCCGGGGCGCAGGCAATGATCGACGAGACCCTGAATCACATCAGGGAGCGGCTCGAGAAGCTCGGCGTGATCCACTGACAGACGCGGATCACGGGCGCCGCAGCCGCCATCCCGGCGCCGCTGTCAGGCGCCGGCGAGCAGGCGCTCCGCGACCTCGACGAACCCCGCGCCCGACGCGCGCTCGGTGACGTACGCGGGTGGTGTCGCGAGGCGGTCGAGGAACGCGCGCACGTTGGCCACGCCGACCGACAGCGGAAAGAACGCGAACATCGGGGCGTCGTTGCCCGAGTCGCCGACGAACACGAAGCGGTCGCGCTCGGCGTCGAGGTCGATCGCCAGCGCCTCCGCGAGGAAGCGGCGCGTCATGCCCAGCTTGTCGTACGTGCCGAACCAGCCGTTGACGTGGATCGAGCTCACCTTCGCGGTCATGCCCTCGGCCTCCATGATCGCGACGATGCGGTCCACGTCGGCACGCGGCAGCGGCCGGCACGTCCTCGCAGTAGTCGATCGCCAGGTCGGCTTCCCGATACGGCTGGTCGGAGGCGAGCGCCGTCCCGGGCACCGCGGCGAGGATCCTCGCGCCGATGTCCTCGAGTCGCGCGCGATTCGCCGCGCGCTCCGCGTCCGTCGCGACGAAGCGCCGGACGAGCCTGTGCGTCGCGGGATCGTGACGCATCCACAGCGCGCCGTTCTCGCCGACCACGCCGGACACCGGCCACATCCGGGCGATGTGGTCGCACCAGCCGGCCGGCCGCCCCGTGATCGGCACGACGACGAAGCCGGCCTCGTGGAGCCTAGCGAGTGCCGCATACGCTTCCGCGGTGAGCCGGCCGTCGGTAGTCAGCGTGTCGTCGATGTCCGCGAGCACCCCGCGCACGCGCACGCGCGCGGCCTCGGCAAGCGACGCGAGCGGCCGCATGCGCGCGGGATCGCCCGTCGTCACGGCCGAGGCACCGGATCGCGATACCACTTCGAAGCTGCCGCGGGCGGCTGCCAGCGGCGCGCCGCGGGCAGCGCATCCTCGACCTCCGTGACGACCGACAGCATCGCGCGGTTCTCGGGCTTCAGCATGCGGTCCTGCACGGCCCGGTCGAGTTGTGCGAGGAAACCGTCGAAGAAGCCATCGACGTTGACGAGCACGACCGGCTTGTCCTGGATGCCGAGCTGGTCCCAGGTCAGCATCTCGCACAGCTCGTCGAAGGTCCCGAAGCCGCCGGGCAGCGCGATGAACGCGTCGGAGAGGCTCGCCATCAGCGCCTTGCGCTCGTGCATCGTCGTGACGACGTGCATCTCGGTCAATCCGGCGTGGCCGACCTCGCGCGCCATCAGCTCCTCGGTGATGACGCCGACCGCGCGGCCGCCGCCGGCGAGCACTGCCTCCGCGGCCTCGTTCATCAGGCCGACGCTGCCGCCGCCGTAGACCAGCGCGAGTCCCTCGCGGGCGAGAATCGCGCCGAGCGTGCGCGCCGCGTGCGCGTAGCTCGCGCGGGCACCCACGTTGGCGCCGCAGAACAGGCACACGCGCGCGACCGGCCGCGCGGCCGGGGTGGCCCGGGTTGATTCATCCGCCCAGATGCGCGGCGAGTGCGTCGCGCCCCGCCGCGTCCATGCCGATGCCGGCCTTGGTGCGCCGCCAGAGGACGTCGTCGGCGCACTTCGCCCACTCCTCGCGCACGAACCAGTCGACCTCGCGCTCGCAAAGACCGTTGCCGAAGTCCCGTCCGAGATCCGCGGGCGTCTTCGCGTCGCCGAGCACGGCGGTCGCGCGCGAGCCGTGGCGGCGGCCAAGGTCGTCGAGGAGGCCCGGCGGCAGCCCCGGATAGCGCCGGCCGAGCTCGGCGATCCACGCGGCGCGGTCGTGTCCCGGCATGTCGCCGCCGGGCAGCGTGTCGCCTTCGGTCCAGGGGCCGGGCATCGCCGGGAAGTGCGGCTTCAGCGCAGCGAGCGCCGCCTCGGCGAGCTTGCGGTAGGTGGTGAGCTTGCCGCCGTAGATCGACAGCACCGGCGGCTCGGCGCCCCCCGCGCCGGCATCGAGCTTCAGCACGTAGTCGCGGGTGATCGACGAGGGGTCCGACTTGCCGTCGTCATAGAGCGGCCGCACGCCGCTGAACGCCCACATCACGTCGCTCCGCGCGAGCGGGTGCTCGAGGTAGGTGTTGGTGATCTCGAGCAGGTACTCGATCTCGCCCTCGGAGATTTCCGGACGCTCGAACTCGGTCACCGCGACGTCGGTGGTGCCGATCAGCGTGTACCGCCCGTGAAAGGGGATGACGAAGACGATGCGCTTGTCGGCGTTCTGCAGGATGTACGCGTGCTCCTCGGCGTGCACGCGCGGGACGACGATATGGCTGCCCTTGACGTGCCGCACCGAGGCGTCGGTCGGCGCGCTCGACACGGTCTCGAGCACCTTCGCGACCCAAGGGCCGCCGACGTTGACGATCGCCTTGGCGCGAACCTCCTCGACCTTCCCGGACGGGTCGGACAGCCGCGCGCGCCAGACGCCGCCATCGCGCGCCGCGCCGTCGAAACGCGTGCGGGTGCGAATTTCCGCACCCTTGCGGCGCGCCGCCACGGCAGTCAGCACGACCAGCCGCGCGTCGTCGACGCGTGCGTCGGCGTAGACGAAGCCGGTGCGGAACCGGTCCTTGAGCCCGGCACCCCAGCGGCTCGACCTGAGATCGACGGTGAACGACCGCGGCAGGCTCATCCGCCCGCCGATGCGGTCGTAGAGGAAGAGCCCGGCGCGGATCATCCACGCCGGACGCAGATGCGGCTCGTGCGGCAGCACGAACGACAACGGCTCGATCAGGTGCGGCGCCTGCGCGAGCAGCACCTCACGCTCGGCGAGCGACTCGGCGACCAGCCGGAACTCGTAGTGTTCGAGATAGCGCAGGCCGCCGTGGATCAGCTTGGTGCTCCACTGCGAAGTCGCCGCAGCGAGGTCGTCCTGCTCGACCAGCAGCGTCGCGAGCCCGCGCCCGGCGGCGTCGCGCGCCACGCCGGCACCGTTGACGCCGCCCCCCACGACCAGCAGATCGTAGACCTTGTTGTTCGCCCCACTCACTGGACTACCCTCCGCGCTGACGCGCTTCGGGCCCGATTCGCCCTCGGGGCGGCCCTTCGGGCTCATGCGCGCTTGCCCTCCGCCGCCATGATACCGCCGCCGCGAGACCGAGCCCGGCACGTGCGACGGTGCGGTAGCATCCCGGGGCACACCACTCCAGGATGCCCCGCGATGAACCTCGTTCCCGAGATCCAGGCCCTCGAATCGGAAATGCGCGACTGGCGCCACCACCTGCACGCGCACCCGGAAACCGCGTTCGAGGAAAGCGCCACCGCCGCGTTCGTCGCCGACAAGCTGACACGCCTGGGCCTCGAGGTGCACACCGGCCTCGCCAAGACCGGCGTCGTCGGCGTGCTGCGCCATGGCACGGGCGAGCGCGCGATCGGCCTGCGTGCCGATCTCGATGCGCTGCACATCCAGGAAGCGTCCGGCGTGTCCTACCAGTCGCGTCATCCGGGGCGCATGCACGCCTGCGGCCACGACGGGCACACGACGATGCTGCTCGGCGCCGCGCAGGCGCTCGCGCAGCGCAGGAACTTCGCGGGCACGGTGTACTTCATCTTCCAGCCCGCCGAGGAGAACGAGGGCGGCGGACGGGTGATGGTCGAGGAGGGCCTGTTCGACCGATTCCCGATGGAGGCGGTGTACGGGCTGCACAACTGGCCGCGCAAGGCCCTCGGCACGTTCGCGACGCGCGAAGGCCCGCTGATGGGCGCCTACGACATCTTCGAGATCGTCGTCACCGGGAAGGGCGGTCACGCCGCGATGCCGTACGTCACGCGCGACCCGATGCTCTTCGCCGCGCACATGATCAATGCGCTGCAGACCATCGTCGCGCGCAACCTCCACCCGCAGGACGCCGGCGTCGTGTCGGTCACGCAGGTGCACGGCGGCGACACCTGGAACGTGATCCCCGAGCAGGTGGTGCTGCGCGGGACCGTGCGCACGTTCCGCCGCGAGGTGCAGGACCTCATCGAGTCGCGCATCCGCGGCCTCGCCGCGGGCGTCGCGGCGACGTTCGAGATGGCGGCCACCGTTCGCTACGAGCGGCGCTACCCGTCGACCGTCAACACCGGCGGACGGAGACGGGTCACGCGGTGCGCGCCGCGCGCGCCGTCGTCGGCGATGCGCAGGTCGAGACCGACCCGGTGCCCGAGCTCGGCAGCGAGGACTTCGCGTTCATGCTGCAGGCCAAGCGCGGCTGCTACGTGTGGATGGGCACGGGCGAGGGCGACGGCACGGTCAACGTGCACAACCCGCGCTACGACTTCAACGACCGCGCGCTCACGATCGGCGGATCCTACTGGGTGACACTCGCGGAGCAGCAGCTGCCCGCGCCCGCCGTGCGGCAGGCCGCCTGAGTGCCGCGCGCCACCGCCAAGCCCGTTCGGAGACCGCGCACATGACGATGGCACCCGCCTACCGCGACCTGACGCGCATCGTGTTCGGCGTGCTCCTGATCGGCGCGCTGCTCGCCGGCGTCTTCTGGGTGATGAAGCCGTTCCTGCTGGCGCTCGTCTGGGCGTCGATGATCGTCGTCGCGACCTGGCCGGCGCTGCAGAGGCTCGAGCGCGCGGTCGGCGGGCGGCGCTGGCTCGCGACGGCCGTGATCGTGCTGCTGATGCTCCTGCTCGTCGTCGTGCCGCTCGTCGCCGCGGTGTCGGCCATCGTCGAGCAGGCGGCACGTCTGCAGGACATCAAGGTGGCGGAGCTGCACATCCCGGCGCCACCCGACTGGGTCGCCGGCGTGCCCGTCGTCGGCGCCAAGGTGGCGTCCGAGTGGAACGCGCTCGCCGCGGCGACACCGGAGGCGCTGGTCGCGAAGGTCACGCCCTTCGTGGGTCCCGTGGCGTCGTGGATCGCGGCGCAGGCGGGCAACGTCGGTGGATTCGCGATTCACCTGCTGCTCGCGCTCGCGCTCTGCGGCGTGCTCTACATGACCGGGGAGACCGCCGCCCGCGGCGTGCGGCGCTTCGCCCGCCGCGTGCACGGTGAGCGGGGCGATCAGCTGGTGGTGCTCGCCGGCGCCTCGATCCGCGCGGTCGCGCTCGGCATCGTGGTCACCGCACTCGTGCAGACCACGCTCGCGGCGCTCGGCCTCTGGGCGGCCGGCGTGCCGTATGCCAGCGCGATCGCGGCATTGATCCTGGTGTTCTGCATCGCGCAGCTCGGGCCCGTCGCTGCCGATGTTGGGCGCGGTGGCCTGGCTCTTCTACGTCGACGCCACGGTCGCCGCGAGCCTGCTGCTCGTCTGGACGCTCGTCGTGGCCTCGCTCGACAACGTGCTGCGCCCGATCCTCATCCGCCGCGGCGCCGACCTGCCGCTGCTGCTGATCATGGCCGGCGTCATCGGCGGGCTGCTGGGCTTCGGACTGGTCGGCTTGTTCGTGGGTCCGGTGATCCTCGCCGTCGCCTACACGCTGATCGGCGCGTGGGTCGACGAGCAGGACCAGCCGACACTCCCGGCGTCGCCCGAACCCTAGCGCCGGCATCGCCGCCCAGCGATCCGCGCGGCTTCGCTACGCGCCCACGACCGCACGCGTGTCGCGCGCGATCATCAGCTCCTCGTTGGTCGGGATCACATAGGCCGGGACGTCGCTGTCCGGCGTGGTGATGCAGGTGCGATGTGCGGCGTTGGCCGCCGGGTCGAGCTCGAGGCCCAGCCATTCGGCGCCGCGCATGATCCCCTCGCGGATCGGCGCCGCGTGCTCGCCGATGCCGCCGGTGAACACCAGGGCGTCGAGGCCGCCGAGCGCAGCCGCGAGCGAGCCCAGCTCGCGCTGCGCGCGGTAGCAGAACAGCTCGATGGCGAACGCCGCCCGCGGCTCGTCGGAGGCGAGCAGCGTGCGCATGTCGCTGGACACGCCCGATACGCCGAGCAGGCCCGACTCGCGGTACAGGAGCTTCTCGATCGCCCGCGCGTCCATGCCGAGCTCGTCCATCAGGTAGAGCACGACGCCCGGGTCGAGCGCGCCGGTGCGCGTGCCCATCATCAGGCCGTCAACGGCGGTGAATCCCATCGTCGAGGCGACGCTGCGGCAGCCCTGCATCGCGCACATCGACGCGCCGTTGCCGAGATGCGCGACGATCACGCGCCCGCGCGCCGCGGCGGCGTCGACGGCCGGCAGCGCGCTCGCGATGTACTCGTAGGACAGGCCGTGGAAACCGTAGCGGCGCACGCCGCGGTCGGTGATCGCCGCGCGGCAGCGCGAACGCCTGCGCGAGCGGCGGCTGCGCGCGGTGGAATGCGGTGTCGAAACAGGCCACCTGCGGCAGCCCGGGCGCCTCGGCGGCGATCGCGCGAATCGGGGCGAGGTTGTGCGGCTGGTGCAGCGGCGCGAGCGGCACGAACTCGTCGAGCGCCGCGAGCACCGCGGCGTCGACGCGCACCGGCCGCGAGTACGCCATGCCGCCGTGCACGACGCGATGGCCCACGGCCGCGAGAGTGCGCTCGCCCTGCATCCCGCGCAGGAAGGCAATCAGGTGACGCACCGCGGCCGCGTGGTCGGGCGACTCGGTGGCCGACCAGGCGTGCGCGTCCGAGCGCCTTGCCGTCGGCGTCCTTGGCGGCGAAGGCGGCGTTGGGCGTACCGAGTCCCTCGACCTGGCCGCGCGCGATCAGGTCGAACCCCTCGCCCAGGAGCGAGTACAACGAGAACTTGATGCTCGAGGAGCCGGCGTTGAGGACCGCGATCGACTTTGTCATGGCCCTGTCCTTCAATGCTCCATCTGCAGCGTCTTGCCCCGCCGCGCGTGCGCGACGAGCTTCAGCACCGCGGTCGAGGCGAGCCGCGCGCGCACGTTGTCGGCGCGCGACGTCAGCACGATCGGCACCCGCGTGCCCAGCACGATGCCCGCCGCGTCGGCGCCGGCCAGGTACTGGAGCTGCTTCGCCACCATGTTGCCCGCCTCGAGGTCCGGGACCAGCAGGATATCGGCCTGCCCGGCGACCGGCGAGACGATGTGCTTGGTGCGCGCCGCCTCCGCGGAGATCGCGTTGTCGAAGCCCGAGCGGACCATCGAGCACGCCGCCGACGATCTGCCCGCGCTCGGCCATCTTGCACAGCGCCGCGGCGTCGATCGATCCCGGAATCTTCGGGTTCACGGTCTCGGCCGCCGACAGGATCGCGACCTTCGGCGTCTCGATGCCGAGGATCTGCGCGAGCTCGATCGCGTTCTGGCAGATGTCCACCTTGGCCTCGAGGTCGGGGTAGATGTTGACGGCGGCGTCGGTCACCATCAGCAGGCGCGGGTAGGTCGGCACGTCGATCACGAACACGTGCGAGATGCGGCGCGCCGTGCGCAACCCCGTCGCCGAGGGCACGATGGCGGCCATCAGCTCGTCGGTGTGGAGGCTGCCCTTCATCAGCGCCTCGACGTGCCCGAGCCGCGCGAGCTCCACCGACTTCTCGGCGGCCGCGTGGCTGTGCTCGACGGCGACGATCTGGTAGGGCGAGAGGTCGATCCCCTCGTCCTTCGCCACCGCCCGGATCTTCGCCTCGGGACCGACGAGCACCGGGACGATCAGGCCCATGCGCGCGGCCTCGATCGGCCCGAGCAGCGAGGCCTTGTCGCAAGGGTGCACGACCGCGCAGGTGATGGGATCCAGCGCCTTGCAGCGCGCGAAGAGCGGCGCGAAGCCGTCGTTGCGGCGCAGGATCAGCTCCGGCGTCGCGACGTTGGAATACTGGATGCGCTCGGTCGGCGCCGTCACCATCAGCGACCCGTCGACGAGCACCTCGCCGGCCTGGTTCACGCAGCGACAGTCGAACTCGATCGCGTGGTCGCGCTTGTGCTTGGCCTTCGCGACCACGCTCGCGGTCAGCGTGTCGCCGATGTTGATGATGCCGGAGTAGTGAATGCGCGAAAGGATGATGCGCGCCCCCGGGCCGGGCAGGCGGCGGTTCACGAGTCCCGCGATCATCGCGATCGCCGCGGCCCCTTGCGCCGTCAGCCGCTCGTTGGGGTCGTAGCCTTCGATGTGCAGCCCCTCCACGTCTCCTGCGGCGAGCGCAAGCGCCTCGACGTCGGTGGCGGTCAGCGTGCGCGTTGCCGTAGCGGCAGCGCCGACCTCGATTTCGTCGAAAGTGCGATTGCCGTAGTCCTGCATGGTGTCATCCCCTCCTGGTCGTGCGCGACGCGCGGCGGGCGCCGCGTGGCGCCGCGAGCTTGCTGGGCACCGCCCGGCCCGGCGCCTTGCGCGGCCCGGGCAGCGCCTTGCGCGAGAGCGGCAGCAGCTCGCGAAGCTCGGCCACGAGCGCCTGCTGGCGTTCGTCGAGGCGATGATGGGTGGCGATGCCGTCGAGCAGGTCGTGAGCGTGCCGCCGGTCGACCGCCGTGCGCAGGATCCGCGGCAGCGCGCGCTTCGCGCGGTCGGGTTCGAACTCGACGATGATCGTCTCCTCGTGCATGAGGCTGCGGAACTCGTCCTCGGACACCGCGTCGAGCAGGTGCGCCGGCGCGATCAGCTCGCGTACGCGTTCCATCGACGACAGCTTGCGCCGCCCGCTTCCCGCCTTGGCGATCAGGAGACCGATGCGCACGAAGCCCTCGATCACGCCGGCCTCCTCGGCCGAGTCGAGCACCTGCCGCACGGCGGGAACCGAGCGGGGATCGAAGCGCGTAGCGCGCCGGATCGCGCGCTGCTGGTCGGCCACGTTGAGCGTCAGCATGTTGCCGTAGACCTGGAAGAACGCGCCCTCGGCCGCAGCGTCGCGCAGGTCGCGGTGCAGGTCGAGGAGCGCCGAGATCGCCTCGCTCGCGAACCGCTCGACCGGCAGCATCGCGTTGTCATCGTTTCGCGGCCGCCGCCACGTCCGCGCCATCGCGGCCACGGGGGCGAGCGCGGCGACGAGCGGGTTGTAGTCGGAGATCGCCCAGCGCTGCATGCGCAGCGGATGCAGCTCCCGCAGGGCCTTCGCGACCCACTCCGGCGCCAGCTGGCGCACGATCGGCCGGGCGAGGAGCTCGTAGGCGCGCTCGGTGAGCTCGGACAGCGCGGCCACCGCCTCGAACGGCTTCTCGTCGACGCGGTCGTACTTCTGCATCTTGCGCAGGTCCTCGAGCGTGCGCTCGACGATCGTCACGTCGTACTCGATCGAGCCGTCGGCGCGCGGCCGCTCCTTGATGTCCATGCCGTACAGCCCGGGCGGCAGCTGCTGGATGTGCTTGAGGAGCTCGACGATCTGCGCGTGCTCGCGATTGGCCACGTGGCCCGAGACGAAGATGCCGAGGTGACCGACGTCCTCGTGCAGCAGGCCGACGATCGTCTGGCCGTTGGCCTTGATCTCCTCGGTCGACGAGTAGAGGTCGCCGATCCAGTTGAACGCCTGCTGCGGCGGCGTGATGTTGTCGCCCATCGAGGCGAAGACGATGATCGGGCTCTTGATCGACTTCAGGTCGAAGAAGCGCCCGGGGCCGAGGCGCGCGTCGCCCGCCGAGAGCTTGTTGCCCACGAACAGGTTGTTGACGATCCAGCGGATCTCCTGGTCGTTGAACAGGTAGAAGCCGCCCCACCAGCGCTCGAACTCGAGGAAGCGCGGCGGCTCGGTGTCGATGGCCGACCACAGCTGGTAGTACTTCTCCCACAGGGTGTTCGCAGGGTTCAGGTACTCGAAGTTGCGCACCAGGTGCGCGCCGTCGAACTTGCCCGCGCCGAGGTCGCTGACGAACAGCGCCGGCCATGCGCCGCCGGCGAGGCCACCCAGGTAGCGCATCGGGTTTTCGCCGTCGTTGCCGGCCCAGTAGGAGATCGGCGCGCCGTTGATCACGCACGGACCCGCGATGTCGGGCCGCGACGCGGCAAGCATCATCACCGCCCATCCGCCCTGGCAGTTGCCGACCAGCACGGGCTTGGGGCTCCCGGGATGGCGCGCGGCGACGATGCGGACGAACTCCGCCTCGGCGTCGACGACGTCGGCGAGCGTCTGTCCCGGCGCGGGGTCGGGGAAGAACACGACGAAGTACACCGGGTGCCCGGCGCGCAGCGCCACGCCAACCTCGGAGTCCTTCTTGAACCCGCCGATGCCCGGTCCGTGGCCGGCACGCGGGTCGATGATGATGAACGGCCGCAGGCGCTCGTCGATCCTGACGTCGCGCGGGGGGATGATGCGCAGCAGTGCGTAGTTGCAGGGCCGCTCGAACGTGCGCGCGTCGGCAAGCATCTCCCAATCGTTGTGCAGCAGCGGCGGCTTTCCGGCGCGCTCGTGCGCGATCCAGCCGTTGCCGCGCTCGCGCAGCGTGTCCCAGAACAGGAGCGTCCGCTGCGTCGCGTCGATCGCGTAGCGCAGTGCGTCCTGCCCAACCTCGAGCGGGTTGCGCGGCGGGCGGGTCGCAAGATCCTTCGCCGCGGCCTGCATGCGCTTCGCGTAGCGTCCACTGGCATTGCGCACCCGCCGGTCGAGGAGTGTCGCCACTTGGCGCGAGATCGTGCCGGCCCGGTCGATCGTCGCATTGAGGTCCGCCATGATTGCCTCCGACGCCGGGCTTCGGCCCGCTTGTTGCGATGCAACAATTATCCCACGGTGTGGAGGCGGCCGCATTGCAGTGCCGCAAGACCAGGCCGATTACCGAGCCCGGCCATCTCTCCGGCGCTACGGAAAGCACAAGGGCGGCACTCGGCCGCCCTTGTGATGCAACAAGAGTAAGCGCTTACGCCCGATTGCGCATCTTGCGGATCGCCTCGATCTGCGCCATGGCCATCGCGAGTTCGGCCTCGGCGGTGGCGATCTCCTCGGCGCTGGTCTTGTTGGACATCGCCTCCTCCGCAGCGCGCTTCGCCTCGAGCGCCGACTTCTCGTCCAGGTCCTTGGCGCGGATCGCGGTGTCGGCGAGCACGGTGATGTGGTGCGGCTGCACCTCGAGGAAGCCCCCCTGGACGAACACGAACTCCTCCTGCGCCTGGTTCGGCACGCGCATGCGGACGGCGCCGGGGCGGATCGCCGTGAAGAGCGGCGTGTGGCGCGGGTAGATGCCGAGCTCGCCCATGATGCCGGGCAGCACGACGAACTCCGCTTCGCCGGAGAAGATCTGCTCCTCGGCGCTGACGATGTCGACTCGGATGGTGGGGGCGGCCATGGGGGGCTCCGCTACTGCAGCGTCTTGGCCTTCTCGAACGCTTCCTCGATCGGGCCGACCATGTAGAACGCCTGCTCGGGCAGGGCGTCGCACTCGCCGTCGACGATCATCTGGAAGCCCTTGATCGTGTCCTTGAGCGAGACGTACTTGCCCTTGGAGCCGGTGAAGGCCTCCGCGACCGTGAACGGCTGCGACAGGAAGCGCTGGATCTTGCGCGCACGGGCCACCGCCAGCTTGTCGTCCGGCGAGAGCTCGTCCATGCCGAGGATCGCGATGATGTCGCGCAGTTCCTTGTAGCGCTGCAGCGTCTGCTGCACGCGGCGGGTCGTCGTGTAGTGCTCCTCGCCGATGACGTTCGGGTCGATCTGGCGGGACGTCGAGTCGAGCGGGTCGACGGCCGGATAGATCCCCAGCGAGGCGATGTCGCGCGACAGCACGACCGTGGCGTCGAGGTGGCCGAACGTCGTCGCCGGGGAGGGGTCGGTGAGGTCGTCCGCCGGCACGTAGACGGCCTGGATCGAGGTGATCGAACCGGTCTTGGTCGAGGTGATGCGCTCCTGCAGCCGGCCCATCTCCTCGGCGAGCGTCGGCTGGTAGCCCACGGCGGACGGCATGCGGCCGAGCAGCGCCGACACCTCGGTGCCCGCGAGCGTGAAGCGGTAGATGTTGTCGATGAACAGCAGCACGTCGCGGCCCTCGTCGCGGAACGACTCGGCGATCGTGAGGCCGGTCAGCGCGACGCGCAGCCGGTTGCCCGGCGGCTCGTTCATCTGGCCGTAGACCATCGACACCTTCGACTTCGACAGGTCGTCCTTGTTGACGACGCCGGAGTCGATCATCTCGTGGTAGAAGTCGTTGCCCTCACGAGTGCGCTCGCCGACGCCCGCGAACACCGACAGGCCGGAGTGCGCCGTCGCGATGTTGTTGATGAGCTCCATCATCGTGACGGTCTTGCCGACGCCCGCGCCGCCGAACAGGCCGATCTTGCCGCCCTTGGCGAACGGGCAGATCAGGTCGATGACCTTGATGCCGGTCTCGAGCAGCTCGGTCGAGGGCGACAGCTCCTCGTACACCGGCGCGGCGCGGTGGATCGACATCAACTTCTCGGCGGCGACCGGCCCGCGCTCGTCGATCGGCCGGCCGAGCACGTCCATGATGCGGCCGAGCGTCTTCGTGCCGACCGGCACCAGAGATCGGCCCGCCGGTGTTCACCACCTGCATGCCGCGGCGCAGGCCGTCGGAGCTCCCCAGCGCGATCGTGCGCACGACGCCGTCGCCCAGCTGCTGCTGGACCTCGAGCGTGAGCCCGATGTCGTCCATCTTGAGGGCGTCGTAGATCTTGGGCAGCTTGTCGCGTGGAAACTCCACGTCGACCACCGCGCCGATGCACTGAACAATGGTTCCCTGGCTCATGTTGAGATCCTGAACGTTCGTCGCTGGAAAGTAGGGTCAGACTCGACTTTCCCCGTTTCGCGGGGAGCGCGTCCGACGCTTGGCGTGCGGGAAAGTCGAGTCTGACCCTGCTTTCATACCGCCGCCGCGCCGCCCACGATCTCCGCGAGTTCCTTGGTGATCGCCGCCTGGCGCGTCTTGTTGTAGATGAGCTGCAGCTCGTTGATGATCTTGCCCGCGTTGTCCGAGGCGGCCTTCATCGCCACCATGCGCGCCGACTGCTCGGAGGCCATGTTCTCGGCGACCATCTGGTAGACGACCGACTCGATGTAGCGGCGCATCATGCCGTCGAGGAGCTCCTGGGCCGAAGGCTCGTAGATGTAGTCCCACGAGCCGCTCTGGGTCTGGGCCTTGCGCAGCTCGCCCGCTCCCGACAGCGACCGGTACTGCTGCGGCACCGGCACGACCCGCCCGCCGCGCGCCTCCTGCCTCATCGTGTTGATGAACGTGGTGAAGAACACCCACACCTCGTCGACCTTGCCCTCGACGTAGAGGTCGAGCAGCGCCTTGACCGGCCCGACCAGGCGCTCCATGTGCGGGCGGTCGCCGATCTGCGTGACGCTCGCGACGACGTTGCCGCCCATGCGCTGCAGGAAACCCAGGCCCTTGCTGCCGACGGCGACGTAGTCGACCTCGACGCCCTTCGCCTTCCAGTCCTTGTGCTTGTTCAGCACGAGGCGCAGCGCGTTGGTGTTGAGCCCGCCGCACAGGCCCTTGTCGGTGGTGACCACGATGGCGCCGACGCGCTTCACCGCCTCGCGCGGCACCAGGAACGGGTGCCGGTACTCGGTGGCGGCCGCGGAGATGTGCATCATGATGTCGAACACGCGCTCGGTGTACGGGCGCGAGGCGCGCATGCGGTCCTGGGCCTTCTTCATCTTCGAGGCCGCGACCATCTCCATCGCCTTGGTGATCTTGCGCGTGCTCTGCACGCTCTTGATCTTGTTGCGAATCTCTTTGGAGCCCGCCATGCGCTGCGTCCCGTCCGTTGCGGCGTCGTCCCCGCGCAAGCGGGGACCCAGTGTCGTTCGCCGAAAGCCGCTGGGCTCCCGCTTTCGCGGGAGCGACGAAGTTAGTACGTTCCGGTCTTCTTGAAGTCCTCGATCGCCGCGGCGAGCGCCTTCTCGTCGTCGGCGGTCAGGTCCTTGGTGTCCTCGATGCGCGCCATCAGCGCCGGCTGCTGGCTCTTCATGTACTGCGTCACCGCGCCCTCGAACGCGAGCACCTTGTCCACCGGCACGTCGTCGAAGTAGCCGCGGTTGACCGCGAACAGCGTCAGCGCCATCTCGTTGACCTGCAGCGGCCGGTACTGCGGCTGCTTCATGAGCTCGGTCACGAGGCGCCCGCGGTCGAGCTGCTTGCGGGTGGCCTCGTCGAGGTCGGAGGCGAACTGCGCGAACGCGGCGAGCTCGCGGTACTGCGCGAGCGCCAGGCGCACGCCGCCGCCCAGCTTCTTGATGACCTTGGTCTGCGCGTTGCCGCCGACGCGCGACACCGAGATGCCCGCGTTGATCGCGGGACGGATGCCGGCGTTGAAGAGGTCGGTCTCGAGGAAGATCTGGCCGTCGGTGATCGAGATCACGTTGGTCGGCACGAACGCGGTCACGTCGCCGGCCTGGGTCTCGATGATCGGCAGCGCGGTGAGCGAGCCGGTCTTGCCCTTGACCGCGCCCTTGGTGAACTTCTCGACGTAGTCCTCGTTGACGCGCGCGGCGCGCTCGAGCAGGCGCGAGTGCAGGTAGAACACGTCGCCCGGGTAGGCTTCGCGGCCCGGGGGCCGGCGCAGCAGCAGCGACACCTGCCGGTACGCCCACGCCTGCTTGGTGAGGTCGTCGTAGATGATGAGGGCATCCTGCCCGCGGTCGCGGAAGTACTCGCCCATCGTGCAGCCGGAGTAGGGCGCGATGTACTGCATCGCCGCGGACTCCGACGCGGAGGCGGCGACGACGATGGTGTACGCCATCGCGCCGGTCTCCTCGAGCTTCCTCACCACGTTCTTGATCGACGACGCCTTCTGGCCGATCGCGACGTAGACGCAGATGAGGTCCTTGCCCTTCTGGTTGATGATCGTGTCGATCGCGACCGCGGTCTTGCCCGTCTGGCGGTCGCCGATGATCAGCTCGCGCTGGCCGCGGCCGACCGGCACCATCGCGTCGATCGCCTTCAGGCCCGTCTGCACCGGCTGCGACACCGACTTCCGCTCGATCACGCCGGGCGCGACCTTCTCGATCACGTCGGTCGCCTTCGCGTTGACCGGACCCTTGCCGTCGATCGGCTGGCCGAGCGAGTTGACCACGCGCCCGATCAGCTCGGGGCCGACCGGCACCTCGAGAATGCGGCCCGTGCACTTGACGGTGTCGCCCTCGGAGATGTGCTCGTACGCACCGAGGATCACCGCGCCCACGGAATCGCGCTCGAGGTTGAGCGCGAGGCCGAACGTGTTGCCCGGGAACTCGAGCATCTCGCCCTGCATCGCGTCGGAGAGGCCGTGGACGCGGCAGATGCCGTCGCTGATCGACACCACCGTGCCCTGCGTACGCTTCTGCGCGCCGATGTCCAGGTTCTGGATCCGGCTCTTGATCAGTTCGCCGATTTCCGAAGGATTCAACTGCATGGTTTCCTCGCGTCGCGCCGGGCGGCTGTGCCGACAGGCGCGGGGGTCAGTGTCTCGTTGTCAGTCGGGATGGGCCGCCCCGACCGACTGACTCACCCCCGGGGGGGCAGCGAGCGGAGCGAGCGTGGGGGGATGTTTCATCCTCAGTCCGAAAGCGCCTGGGCCATCACGGCGAGCTTGCCGCGCACCGAGCCGTCGATCACCGTGTCGCCGACCGTGATGCGCGCCCCGCCGACGAGCGCGGGGTTCTCCGCGACCGTCACCTCGATCTTCTTGCCGAAGCGCCGCTCGAGCGCTCCGGTGAGCTCGGCGAGCTGCGCGGCAGGGAATCGGCATCGCCGTCTCGATCGTCGCCTTCGCCACGCCGTCGGCCTCGTCCTTGCGCGTCTCGTAGAGCGCGCGGACCTCCGGCAGCACGCCGATGCGGTCACCGTCGATCAGGATGCGCACGAAGTTGCGCATCTCGGCGGAAAAGCGGTCGCCGGCGATCGACAGGAACAGCGACGCCTTCGCGTCGGCGTCGAGCTTCGGGCTCGCCAGCGCCTCGGCCATCCTCGGGTCGGCGGCGATGGTCTGCGCGAGCGCGAGCATCGCGCCGAAGCCCGCGAGGTCGTTGCTTCTCGCGCGCCACCTCGAACGCGGCGTCGGCGTAGGGGCGGGCAATCGTGGTGCGTTCGGCCATGGCTCTCGGCCTACACCTGGCGCTGGATTTCGGCGAGCAGGTCGGCGTGCGCCTTGGCGTCGACTTCGCGCTTCAGGATCTTCTCCGCGCCGGCGATGGCGAGGCTCGACACCTGGTGGCGCAGGTCCTCCTTCGCGCGCGCGACCTCCTGCGCGATCTCGGCCTTGGCCGCGGCGACGATGCGGTCGGCCTCGGCCTTCGCCTCGGCCTTCGCCTGCTCGACGGTCTCCTGCCTGAACTTCTCACCCTGCGCGACGATCTCGCCTGCCTTGGCGCGGGCCTCGCCCACCAGGTCGGAGATCCGCTTCTCGGCGTTGGCGAGGCTCTTGCGGCCCTCGTCGGCCGCCGCGAGGCCGTCGGCGATCTGCTTCTGGCGCGTCTCGACCGCGCGCATCAGCGGCGGCCAGACGAACTTCGCGGTGAACCAGATGAAGGCGGCGAACGCCGCCGCCTGCATCAGCAGCGTGAGGTTGATGTTCATGGTGCGGGTCCCTGCGGCAGTTCGCGGCGCGGTTCGCGCCGGCGTCAGCCGATCGCGGCGAGCAGCGGGTTGCCGAACGCGAACAGCATCGCGAGGCCGACGCCGATGATGAACGAGGCGTCGATCAGGCCGAGCAGCAGGAAGACCTTGCCCTGCAGCTGCGGCATGAGCTCGGGCTGGCGGGCGGCGCTCTCGAGGAACTTCGAGCACATGATGCCGATGCCGATGCAGGCGCCCAGCGCGCCGAGGCCGATGATCAGGCCGATGCCGATGCCGGTGTACGACTGGATCATCGCCAGCGCTTGGATCTTGTCCATCGTTCTTTCCTTTCAGTGACGGTGGTGACGTGCGAAGGGGTGGTGCGGAACGCTAGTGGTGCTCCTCGGCCATCGACAGGTAGACGACCGTGAGCATCATGAAGATGAAGGCCTGCAGCGTGACGATCAGGATGTGGAAGATCGCCCAGCCGAGGTTCAGCACGCCGCCGAAGATCGTGCCGGCGAGGCCGGTGGCGGCCCACAGGCCGAGCAGCAGGAAGATGATCTCGCCGGCGTAGATGTTGCCGTACAGACGCAGCGAGTGCGACAGCGGCTTCGACAGGTACTCGACGACGTTCATCAGGAGGTTCGCCGGCCACAGCAGCGGGAACTTGCCGAACGGCGTGGTCATGAGCTCCCACAGCCATCCGCCGAGGCCCTTGCTGCGGATCCCGAAGAAGATCATCAGGAGGAACACCGACAGCGCGAGCGCGAACGTCGTGTTGACGTCCGCCGTGGGCACGATCCGCCAGTGCGGCGCGAAGCTGTGCGTGATCTTCGCCATCACGTCGACGGGCAGGAAGTCCATCGAGTTCAGCGCGAAGACCAGCACGAACGTCGACAGCGCGAGCGGCGCGACCAGCGTCGAGGCGCCGTGGTAGACGGACTTGGCCTGCCCGTGCACGAAGTCGACGAGGAGCTCGACCACCGCCTGCCGCTTGCCGGGCACCCCGGACGTGGCGGCGCGCGTCACCAGCCAGAGGAAGCCGAAGGTGATCGCGCCGACGACGAGCGTCGTGATCACCGTGTCCCAGTGCACCGTCCAGAAGCCGCCGCCTTCCGCGACGGGCCTCGCGAAGTGGGTGAGGTGGCCGGTGATGTACTCGGTGGGGGTGGTAGGTCCGGCCGCCATGGTCTGGGTTCGCTTCGGAGGGGGGAGGACGGGGTCGGGTGCGTCGTTCTCTAACCGCGGACCCGCAACGCGAGCCCGAACATCAACGCAGTGGCGACGAACGCGAGGATGAACGGCGCGCTCACCAAGTCCCGGTACAGCACCAGCACGAGGATCAGCTGGACCAGCACCAGGGCCACCTTGAAGCCTTCCGCACGCAGGATCAGGTACAACGCACCGATCGCCGTGGCGGGCCGGACGATTCCCCCCATCAGCGCGTAGACGAAATTCGCGACGAGGTTGACCAGTCCGCCGAGCGCCCCCGACACCGCTCCGTGACCGCCGGCCCACAGCCCTCCGACGACGGCGAACGCGAGGGTCGCGATCGCCTGGGACAGGAGGAGGATGCGGATCGGGCGGGTGTTGAGCGGGGCGGTCACTCCGGCGCGTGCGTGTTGCAGCGCGATGCGGGCGGCAGCAAACTTTGGAATTGTAGCGTTTCGCGCCCCCCGCTCGCAACGCTTTGGTGCGTTGCGGAACCGCCCGTTGCGGTCGGCACGATCGCCGGGCTAGCCGCCGGACAGCGCGGCGACGATCATCACCTCGCTTCCGGACGGCACCGGCACCCCGAGGTCGGTGGCGAGCGTCCCGCCGACGAACAGCCTGATGTGCGGCCGCAGGCGGCCCTGCTCGTCGACGATCCGGAAGCGCAGGCCCCGAAAGCGCCCCTCCAGCGCCGCGAGCACGGCGGTGAGCGACGGCGGGTTCTCCGGCGCCAGCAGGGGGATGGCCACGGCCACCTCGTCGTCCCCGCCCGTGTAGGAGCGGAGCGGGGACGGGATGCGCACCCGGACCACCGCGGCGGCTTCGGCGCTGGCCTTGGCCACGTCAGTTCCGAAGCGGCCGCGCCGTGCGAGCGAACTGACCCGCCTCCGCCGGGGGGCAGCGCGCGAAGCGAGCGTGGGTGTTCGTTTCATCATGGCGTCAGGCCGCTTCCACGGCGTAGATGTGCGGAAGGTGCCGCGCCAGGCAACGCCACGTCCGGCCCTCGTCGCGGCTGCCCCAGACCTCGCCCGAGGTCGTGCCGAAATAGACGCCGGCCGGTTCGCGGGCATCGACGGTCATGGCCTGGCGCTTGACCGTCCACCAGGCCTGCGATGCCGGAAATCCTTCGTCCTGGCGCCGCCAGGTGCGCCCGCCATCGAGCGAGCGGTAGGCCGCCGGCTTGCCGTTGGGCGCGACCCGCGGCCAGACGTCCGTCCCGTCCATCGGGAATACCCAGAGCGTGTCGGCTTCGCGAGGATGGGCAACCATCGGGAAGCCGACCGACCCGACCGACTTCGGCATGCCGGTTCCGATCTCGATCCAGACTTCGCCCGGACGGTCGAGCCGGTAGATCCCGCAGTGGTTCTGCTGATAGAGGCGGTCCGGGTTGCCGCCGGCGAAGCGCAGGCAGTGCGGGTCGTGCCCGTACTCGGGCGCAGGCTCGGGCAGGAAGTCGGCGCGAATGCCCTTGTTGAGCGGCCGCCAGCTCGCGCCGGCGTCACTCGACTCGAACACGCCGCCGCTGGACATCCCCATGTAGATATGCGCGGGATCGCGAGGGTCGACGATGATCGAGTGCAGCTTCGCGCCGTCCGGCGTGCCGTCCTGGTCGCCACTGCACCACGCCTTGCGCTGCGGATGCTCGTTGAAGCCATCGACGCCGGCCCAGGTCGCGCCGCCGTCGTCGGACCGGAACAGTCCCTGCGGCGACGTCCCCGCGTACCAGACCCCCGGCTGCGACGCATGTCCCGGGAGTGAGCCAGAACGTGTGGTCGACCGCCCTGCCGCTCCCCGACTTGAACGCCGGCGGCTGGCTCGCCTCGACCCAACGCCGGCCGCGGTCGGTCGAGCGGAACACCGTCGGGCCGAGGTGGCCGGTGCGCGCGGCCGCGAGCAGCGTGCGGCCGTCCCGGGGGTCGAGCACGACGTGATGCACGATGTGGCCGAGGAAGTGGGGGCCGGCGAGCTTGAAGCCGCGCCGTGCCGGGTCGCTCGTCAGCGTCCAGAGGCCCTTGCGGGTGGCGACGAAGAGCGTGACCGGCCGCGCCGGCGTGGCCGCCGGCCGGGTGCGTGCACGAGGCATGGCAGGACTCCGGAGATCGCGAGCGCCTCACGCTACGCCGGGCGCCGGCGGCCGGCAAGGGGCGACGCACCGCATGACCTGCCGGGCGATGCGGGGAACCGCGCCCTGCGCAGGGTTGCAATGCGGGCGCGAGGCTGCGAAAGTCGCAGATCCGGGACGGCGCCGCTCGGCGCCCCCTTTGTTCCCCGCGACAACCACCACCGGAGACACGGCATGACGATCAAGGTCGGCGACAAGCTTCCCGCCGGAACGCTGATGGAATTCTTCGAGGTCGAGAAGGAAGGCTGCTCGATCGGCCCCAACGCCGTGAAGGTCGAGGACCTCACGAAGGGCAAGAAGGTCGTGATCTTCGGGCTGCCCGGGGCGTTCACGCCGACCTGCTCCGCGAAGCACGTCCCTTCCTACCTCGTGAACTACGACAAGCTGAAGGCCAAGGGCGTGGACACGATCGCCTGCATGTCCGTCAACGACGCCTTCGTCATGGGCGCCTGGGCACGCGACCAGAAGACCGGCGACAAGGTGCGCATGCTGGGCGACGGCAGCGCCGAGTACACGAAGGCGCTCGGGCTCGAGTTCGACCTCGCGGCGAAGGGGCTCGGCATGCGCTGCCAGCGCTTCTCGATGCTGGTCGACGACGGCGTCGTCAAGGCGCTGAACATCGAGGCGCCGGGCAAGTACGAGGTGTCCGATGCCGAGACGATGCTGAAGCAGCTCGGCTGACGCAGGCTCGGGCGTGGCAGGACGACGGCGGCCCGACGGGCCGCCGTTTCGCGCCGCGGCCCCATCTTCCACCTGCGTGAGTTCACGCCACGCGCCGTCGGCCGCTAGCCGCGCAGCTTCGCGAGGATGCCGTCCAGCTCGTCGAGGCTCGAATAGCCGATGACTACGCGCCCGGCGCCGTTGCGGCCGGGCTCGATCCGCACCTTCGCCCCGAGCGTCTCGGCGAGCTCGTTCTCGAGGCGCGCCGTGTCCGCATCGGCGGCCGGGCGCACACGCCGCCGCGGGGAGCGTTCGGCCGGGTGCAGCAGCTCGTGCACGAGCCGCTCCGCGTCGCGCACCGAGAGCTTGCGCTCGACCAGGCGCGCGGCGGCGCCGGTCTGCCGCGCCGCGGGCAGCGCGAGCAGCGCGCGCGCGTGCCCCATCTCGATCTGGTTGCCGAGCAGCATGTCCTGCACCGGCTGGGCGAGCTGCGTCAGCCGCAGCAGGTTCGTCACCGCCGAGCGCGAGCGGCCGACCGCCTTCGCCGCGGCCTCGTGGGTCAGGCCGAACTCCTCGATCAGGCGCGCGAGCCCGTGCGCCTCGTCGAGGGGATTCAGGTCCTCGCGCTGGATGTTCTCGATCAGCGCGAGCGCGAGCGCCGCCTGGTCCGAGGCCACCTTCACCTGCACCGGCACCTCGTGGAGGCCCGCGCGCTGCGCGGCGCGCCAGCGCCGCTCGCCGGCGATGATCTCGAAGCGGCCGCCGTCGACCGGGCGCACGAGGATCGGCTGCACCACGCCCTGCTCGCGGATCGAGTCGGCGAGCTCGGCGAGCGAGGCCTCGTCCATGCGCCCGCGCGGCTGGTACTTGCCCGGCCTCAGCCTGTCGACGGGCAGCGTCTGCAGCGCATCTTTCGGCGTGGCCGCGTCGTCGGTGCCGGCGAGCAGCGCGTCCAGGCCGCGGCCGAGTCCCTTGGGTCGGATCATCTTCGTTCCCGTGGCTCGCGCCGCGCCGTCAGGCCGCGGCATCCGTCGTCATCGCCGTCGCCTCGGTCGCTCGCGCTCTCGCGCGCCTCCATGCGACGGAGCACCTCGCCGGCGAGCGCGAGGTAGGCCTGCGCGCCCTTCGACTTCGCTTCGAGCTTCAATGCCGGCATGCCGTACGAAGGCGCCTCGGCGAGCCGCACGTTGCGCGGCACGAGCGTGCGGTAGAGCTTGTCGCCGAAGTGCCGCTCGAGCTCGGCGGCGACGTTCTGCGCGAGCGTGTTCCGCGGGTCGTACATCGTGCGCAGCAGCCCCTCGATCTCGAGCCGCGGGTTGAGGTGCGCGCGCACCTTCTTCAACGTCTGCACGAGGTCGGACAGGCCCTCGAGCGCGTAGTACTCGCACTGCATCGGGATCAGCACGCTGTCCGCCGCGCACAGTCCGTTCAGCGTGAGCAGCGACAGCGAGGGCGGACAGTCGAGGATGATGAAGTCGTAGTCGGAGGCGACCACGTCGATCGCGTTCTTCATCTGCGAGATCGCCTCGGTGAGCGCGTCCTTGAGGCGCGTCTCCCGCTCGGGCATGTCGACCAGCTCCACCTCGGCGCCGGCGAGATCGCGGTTCGCCGGCACCAGGTCGTAGCCGCCCGACGGCGAGGCCAGGCGCACGTCGGCGATCGAGCGCTCACCGAGCAGCACCTGGTAGACGTTCTGCGTCTGCGCGCGCTTGTCGATGCCGGAGCCGGTCGTGGCGTTGCCCTGCGGATCGAGGTCGATCAGCAGCACCCTCCGCTTCATCGCGACCAGGCTCGCGGAGAGGTTGACGGCGGTGGTCGTCTTGCCGACGCCGCCCTTCTGGTTCGCGACGGCGATGATGCGCGGGGATTTCATGGTGCTCCGATCGGCGGCGCGGCGGCCGTCAGGTGCGGCGTCGCATGACGACGAGGTGGCGCGCGCCGTCGACGAAGGGTACGGCGAGCGCGAGCATCTCCTCGACCTCCACGCCGGGCGGGAGCTCCGCGAGCTCGGCGTCCGGGTGCACGCCCTTCATCGCGACGAGTCGGCCGTCGCGCGCAACGTGGCGAAGCGCGGCCTGCACGAACGCGGCGAGGTCGGCGAACGCCCGCGAGATCACGACATCGAACGGCGCCGGTGTGCGCGAGATCCTCCACGCGGGCGATCGCGGCCCGCGCATTGGCAAGCCCGAGCTCGGCGATCGCCTGCACCAGGAACGCGCCCTTCTTCTGCACCGGATCCACCATCGTCACGCGCCATTCGGGCCGCGCGATCGCGATCGGGATGCCGGGCAGGCCGCCACCGCTGCCGACGTCGAGCACGGAGAACGCCGCGCGCCCGGCGGCCACGCGGTCCAGCGCGGGCACCACCGCAAGGCTGTCGAGCAGGTGGTGCGTGACCATCCGCTCGGGCTCGCGTATCGCGGTCAGGTTGTACGTGCGGTTCCATCGCGCCAGCAGCGCGACGTAGCGAAGGAGCTGCTGGCGCGCTGCCGGCGGCAGCGGCAGGCCGAGGCCCTCGAGGCCGCGATCGAGCAGCGCCGCGAGGTCGCGCTCGTCCGCCTCGACCGCGGACCCGGCGCCTTGGCGGCGCGGCCGTCATGCGCGAAGCGCGTCCGGCGCCGCCGGCTCGGCGGCCAGTCGCTTCAGGTGCACGAGCAGGAGCGAGATCGCCGCGGGCGTCACGCCGGAGATGCGCGCCGCCTGGCCGACGGTCTCCGGACGGTGGTGCGCGAGCTTCTGCTGCACCTCGGCGGAGAGGCCGCGGACCGCGCGGTAGTCGAGATCCGCCGGCAGCCGCGGTCTCCTCGTGGGCGAGATGCGCGCGATCTCGTCCTTCTGGCGGTCGATGTAGCCTTCGTATTTGGTCGCGATTTCGACCTGCTCGGCGACCGCGGGGTCGGCGACCGGCTCGCCGGCGCCGGGCAGCGTCATCAGTTCCGCGTAGCGGACGCCCGGGCGCCGCAGCAGGTCAGTGAGCGCATACTCGCGCTCTATGGCTTGTCCCAGAACGCGTTCCGCCTCTCTCGCGGCCACGACCGACGGATTGACGTAGGTCGACTTGAGGCGCTCGCGCTCGCGCGCGACCGCGTCGCGCTTGCGGCAGAAGGCGTCCCAGCGGCGCGTCGTCGACGAGCCCCAGCCGCGGCCGTGCTCGGTCAGCCGCAGGTCGGCGTTGTCCTCGCGCAGCAGCAGCCGGTACTCGGCGCGCGAGGTGAACATCCGGTAGGGCTCGGTCACGCCCGCGGGTGACCAGGTCGTCGACCAGCACGCCGAGGTAGGCCTCGTCGCGCCGCGGCGACCAGCCGTCGTCGCCCGCGGACGAAGCGCGCGGCGTTGATGCCGGCGAGCAGGCCCTGCGCCGCGGCCTCCTCGTAGCCCGTCGTGCCGTTGATCTGGCCGGCGAAGAAGAGGCCCGGCGATCGGCTTCGTCTCGAGCGTCGGCTGAGCGCGCGCGGGTCGAAGATAGTCGTACTCGATCGCGTAGCCGGGCCGCAGGATGTGCGCCTGCTCGCAGCCCGGGCATCGATGCGCACCAGCGCGAGCTGGACGTCGAACGGCAGCGACGGTGGAGATGCCGTTCGGGTAGATCTCGGTCGTGTCGAGCCCTTCCGGCTCGAGGAAGACCTGGTGCGCGTCCCGGTCGGGGAAGCGCACGACCTTGTCCTCGATGCGACGGGCAGTAGCGCGGGCCGACGCCCTCGATGACGCCCGGTGAAGAGCGGCGAGCGGTCGAGCCCGCCGCGGATGACTCGTGGGTCGCGCTCGTTGGTGTGCGTGATCCAGCAGGGCACCTGCCGCGGGTGCATCGACGCGCGTCGCCCATGAACGAGAACACCGGCGCCGGATCGTCGCCCGGCTGCTCCTCCAGGCGCCGAAGTCGATCGTGCGTCCGTCGAGCCGCGGCGGCGTGCCGGTCTTCGAGCCGCCCGACCGGGAAGCGCGAGCTCGCGCAGCCGCGCGCCCAGCGCTTGCGCCGGCGGCTCGCCCGCGCGGCCGGCCTCGTAGTGCTGCAGCCCGACGTGGATCAGTCCGGCAGGAAGGTGCCGGTGGTCAGCACCACCGCGCGCGCCTCGAAGGCGACGCCCGATCTGCGTGACGCGCGCCGACCGACCCGGTCGCCGTCGCAATCACAGGTCGTCGACGGCCTGCTGGAACAGCGTCAGGTTCGGCTGGGTCTCGAGGCGGCGGCGAATCGCCGCCTTGTAGAGCACGCGGTCGGCCTGCGCGCGGGTCGCCCGCACCGCCGGCCCCTTGCTCGAATTGAGCATCCGGAACTGGATGCCGGCCTCGTCGGTGGCGATCGCCATCGCGCCGCCCAGCGCGTCGACTTCCTTGACCAGGTGGCCCTTGCCGATGCCGCCGATCGACGGGTTGCACGACATCTGCCCGAGGGTCTCGATGTTGTGCGTCAGCAGCAGCGTCCGCGCGCCCATCCGGGCCGCCGCGAGCGCCGCCTCGGTGCCGGCGTGGCCGCCGCCGATGACGATGACGTCGAATCGCTCCGGAAAGTGCATGATTTGCAATCGTTATTGCCGGCCGCGCGCCCACGGCTGCGGGGCACGCCATTGTACGCGAACGCTCCAGCCGATGAAGGCACGTTCCACGTGAAACATCGCGTTGTCGGACACGCCGGCGCCCGGCACCCCGCTCTACGGGCGGCGATCCCGCGCCGACCGCGCGGCTCGAATCGGCATCGCCGCCTCAGCGCCTGGCATCCCGGCGCGCTTTGGTTCCACGTGAAACGTCATGAACGGGGGCGGCCGCGCCGATCCCACGCAGGCACCCCCTCGACGTGCTGCGCTGGCGCTCGCTCCGACCACCGCTTGCGCGTCGGCAACGCCGTCAGGCCGCGGCGCCGCCTGGGCGCGCCTGGGCGGCATCGTCATACGATCCGCTGCCCGGATCCCTATCGCCCAATGTCTGCGGCGGCGCGCAGGGTCGTCGCGGTCGCATGCCGTTGCTGGGCGCCGCTGCACCGCCTCCAGCAGCGATGGCGCAGCCGACAGTGCATGGCCCCATGGTTTCGCGAGCCACTGCTGGTTGACCTGCGTCTCGCCCAACTGGTCGCCGCCGAACTGCGAAAGCCATGAAGTCCTTGTCAGCGCAAGGCCGCTTCCTGACTCGCCGCGATCGTCGTCGCTGCCGAAGCGCCTAACGCGTACGAGGTCGTCGAGCTCGCCGATGGCAGACGTGACGTCGCCCGCGAGGTACTTGGCAAACGGACGCGCTTCGAGTGCGCGGCCATGCCAAGCGTCGATCAAATGCACGAGCACCGCTGGACGGCTGGGGCGACAGTGAGCGAGGTCGATGCGCTGCTCGTACCATCTGAGCATGACGGCTGAGCCGTGTCGAAGGCGCCGCCGACGCGCGCTTGCGCAGCTGGCGGTACCTAAGGCCGGGTCGGCGGCGAGGCGTCCCTGCCCAAACGTGGTGGCGGGTGACGGAGCGCGCAGGCCCCACGGTCGCTGCATGCGTGCCGGCGCGGGGGATCACCCCGGCGAGTCGTCACGGTCCAACGAGCGGCCCAGCGCCACCGCCATGTTCCGGATGCAAACTGCGTGGCAGCCGAACTTGGACTATCCCCCCAAGCATGATCACGCAATCCGCAACCAAGAGCAATAAAATCAATCGCTTAGCGATAACGAAGGACCGTTGCACTGCGCAAGTGAGCGATCACACCGTCAAGTGCGCCGCCAGTCGATCGAATTCGCGCGCGAGCTCCTTGGGACGCTTCGCGCCGATCCTGGCGAAGAGTTCCTCGTGCGACTTGAGCTCGCGCACCCACTGGTCGGGGACGATCGCCGTCACCTGGGCGAAGCGATCGGGACCGAAGTCGAGCCCCTCCCAGTTGAGGTCATCGTACTCGGGCATGAGACCGAGCGGCGTCTCCACCTCGGGCGCGTGCCCGGCGCAGCGCGCCACGATCCACTGCAGCACCCGCATGTTCTCGCCGAAGCCCGGCCACACGAACTTGCCGTTCGCATCCTTGCGGAACCAGTTCACCGCGAAGATCTTCGGCGGGGACGGCACCTTGTGCCCCATCTCCAGCCAGTGCTTGAAGTAGTCGCCGACGTGGTAGCCGCAGAACGGCAACATCGCGAACGGGTCGCGGCGGACCTCGCCGATCGTCCCGGCCGCGGCCGCCGTCATCTCCGAGCCCATCGTCGCCGCCATGTACACGCCCTCCTCCCACGAGCGCGCTTCGACCACCAGCGGGGCCGTGTCGCTGCGCCGGCCGCCGAAGATGAACGCGTCGATCGGCACGCCCTGCGGATTCTCCCATTCCGGGTCGATCGACGGGCACTGCGAAGTGGCCACGGCGAACCGCGCGTTCGGGTGCGCGGCGGGACGACCGCAGCCCGGCGTCCAGTCCTTGCCCTGCCAGTCGATCAGGTGCTGCGGCGGCTCCTTGGTCATGCCTTCCCACCAGACGTCGCCGTCGTCGGTGAGCGCGACATTGGTGTAGATGACGTTCTCGTAGAGCATCGCCATCGCGTTGGGGTTCGACTCGTACGAGGTCCCCGGCGCCACGCCGAAACAGCCCGCCTCGGGGTTGATCGCGTAGAACCTGCCGTCCGCGTGCGGCTTGATCCAGGCGATGTCCTCGCCGATCGTCGTCACCTTCCAGCCTTCGAACGCCTTCGGCGGGATCAGCATCGCGAAGTTGGTCTTGCCGCACGCGCTCGGGAATGCGGCGGCGACGTGATACTTGAAGCCGTCGGGATTGGTGACGGCGAGGATCAGCATGTGCTCGGCGAGCCAGCCCTGGTCGCGACCCATCACCGACGCGATGCGCAGCGCGAAGCACTTCTTGCCGAGCAGCGCGTTGCCGCCGTAGCCGGAGCCGTACGACCAGATCTCGCGCGTCTCGGGGAAGTGCACGATGTACTTGGTCGCGTTGCACGGCCACGGCACGTCGGTCTGTCCCGGGGCGAGCGGCGCGCCGACCGAGTGCACGCACGGCACGAACGGCCCGTCGGAGCCGAGGACGCCGAACACGCGTCGACCCATGCGCGTCATCACGCGCATGCTCACCACCACGTACGGGCTGTCGGTGAGCTCGACGCCGATGTGCGCGATCGGGCTGCCGATCGGCCCCATCGAGAACGGCACGACGTACATCGTCCGGCCGCGCATGCACCCGTCGAAGAGCGTCCCGAGCGTCGCGCGCATCTCGGCCGGCGCCCGCCAGTTGTTGGTCGGGCCCGCGTCCTCCTCGCGCTCGCTGCAGATGAACGTGCGGTCCTCGACACGCGCGACGTCCGACGGATCGGAGCGCGCGAGATAGCTGCCCGGGCGCTTCGCGGGATCGAGCTTGATCAGCGTTCCGCTCTTCACCATGAGCGCGCACAGCCGCTAGCTGCTCGGCTTCCGTGCCGTCGCTCCATTCGATGCGTTCGGGCTTGGTGAGCGCGGCGATCTCCCGCACCCAGCCGAGCAGCCGGGCGTGGGCGACGTAGTCGGGTGCGTTCACTGACGCGGCGAGGCTCTTGATCGATTCGGGCTGGTTCATCGTGGCTCTTCGTCGGATGGAAACGGCTCGGCGCCGAGCGTCGTGCGCTTGGCGACCCCGGTCAAAAACTCTAGCACGCTGGAGCGGCGAACCCAACGCCGCCCGATTGCGCGAGATCAATGACCGGACGCGGCGCCGCGCACGGCGACGATGAATATTCGGCGAAATGGAAACAGCACACTGCCGTCGCCGCGCCGCGGATAGGCCGCCTCGATGCGTGCGGCAAACGCGTCGACGAACCCCTGCCTCGCTCGCCGTACCTCCAGCGCCGCCACGAACGGCACCAGGGCGGTACCCCGCGTCCACGCGACGATCGGGTGTTCGCCGTCCGCTCGTTTCGGCAGCCACTGCAGGTATTCGGCAGTCCAGAGGTCGAGCGACGCGGCGAGCGGCTCGAGCCACTCGTGGTACGCCGCGATCGCGGCGACGGGCGCACGCCGCACGTGCGGCGCGAGACGCTCCCGCCACGGCGCGAGCGACGCCGACTCGAACAGCGCCTGGTGCGACGGCGCGCGGAAGTTGTCGGGCATCTGCACGGCCATCACACCACCCGGCGCAACCGTCGCGAAGAGGCGCGGAAAGAGCTCCGCGTGGTCGTCGAGCCAGTGCAGCGCCGCGTTGCTGTAGAGCACATCCGACATGCCGAGCGTGGTCGCCAGGCCGCGAGATCGCACTGCGTCCACGAGAAGCGCCCGTCCCCGGCCGTCGCCGCGCGCGCCCGTTCGAGCATTGCCGCGTCGCCGTCGACGCCCTCGATGCGCGCAGCGGGCCATCGGCGCGCGAGTTGCCGCGCCACGTTGCCCGCCCCGCACCCGAGGTCCACGACCGAAGCGGGCGCCGCCACGCCGATGCGCGCCAGGAGATCGAGCGCCGGCCGCAGCCGCGCATCCTCGTATTGCAGGTACTGCCCCGGGTTCCAGCTCACCGTCGTTCTCCCTCGAGGTGCAACGCGAGCGGCCACCGGCGCGCATCCAGCCCGAACAGCGGCCCGGTGAGCAGCAGCAGCACGACGACCCGTGTCGACGTGAAAGGCCGTCACCAGCGGCACGCCGAGCTGCAGCGCCTTCGCGGTGACGCACATCTCGGCGATGCCGCCCGGCGCGAGCCCGAGGGCGAGCGTATAGAACGACGCGCCCGGCAACCCACGCGAGCAGCATCCCGAACAGCCCGGCCTATGCATCGATCGCCCCAGACCGTCGCGCCAACCGCGGCGATGAAGCGCGGTGCGCCGCGACGAAGTCCGGCTGGAAACCGCGAGCCGAGCATGCAGCCGAAACACTGGCCCGCGTTCGACAGCGGGCGCGGGCACGGCCGAAAGGTGAAAGTCCGGCCGCAGTCAGCGGGATCGCCACCGCGAGCGCGCCGAGTATGAAAGCATTGGGCACGCGAGCCGCGTGCTGCGAAGGCCCCGGCGCACGTCGCGGCAAGCAGCAAGGCGAGGCCTGCCCGTCCACGCTCGTCACGCCGGGCACGAAGCGTCCCGCCGTGCGCCCGAGCAGCGTGAACGCGGCCGACGATCAAGACGACGATCATGATGCGCAGGCTCTGCGCGGCCGCCACCCGGTCGACGCGCGCGCCGTAGCGCTCGCCAAGCACGGCCATCTCCGAAGCGCCGCCCGGGACCGACGCGAACACGGCCGTGGTGCGGTCGATGCCGGCGAGGCGGGCGAGGACAGGCCGCCGCCAAAATAGCCGCCGGCGAGCGCGAACAGCGCACCGGCGACGAGCAGCGGCCACCAGCCGGCGACGTCGCGCACGACCTGCCGGCGTGAAGTAGAGCCCCAGCGAGGTGCCGATCACCCACTGGCCGAACGGCCGCGCCCGGCGGGCGCGCGTCGATCGAGCCCGGCACCCGCAGCACCGCCACCGTCGTCAGCGGCCCCAGCATCCACGGGATCGGCGTGTGCAACCGGCTGAACAGGTAGCCCCGCCGCCAGCGCTACCGCGAGACCCGCCGCGGCGCGCACGAAGCCGTGCCGCATCGCCGCTACGAGGACCGCGGCCGCCGCGCCTGCGGCGCTCCCGCGCCACCTTGACGATCCAGGGCACGAGCACGAGCAGCGCGGTGAGCGCGAGGAGCGCCGCCGAGATCGGGTGCGTGAAGAACACGGAGGGGTCGCCCTGGCTGATCGCCAGCGCGCGGCGGAACTGCGACTCGGCGAGCGGGCCGAGGATCAGGCCGATCACCGCCGGCGCGACCGGGAAGCCCCAGCGCCGCATCATGAAGCCGAGCAGGCCGAACACGTAGAGCGGCGACGAGGTCGACCACCGACTGGTGCAGGCTGTAGGCGCCGAGCGTCGCGAACACCAGGATGCCGGCGTAGAGCGGCGGCGCGCGGGATCTTCAGCACCTGCACCCACATGCCGATCAGCGGCAGGTTGAGGATCAGCAGCAGCACGTTGCCGACGTACATGCTCGCGATCAGGCCCCACACCAGCGACGACTGCGTCTGGAACAGCAGCGGCCCCGGCTGCAGGCCGTAGCTCTGGAACGCCGCGAGCAGGATCGCCGCGGTCGCCGACGTCGGGATGCCGAGCGTCAGCAGCGGCACCAGCACGCCCGGTCGACGAGGCGTTGTTGGCGGCCTCGGGCCCGGCGACGCCCTCGATCGCGCCGTTGCCGAACTCCTCCGGGTGCTTCGACAGCTTCTTCTCCATCGCGTACGAGAGGAAGGTCGGGATCTCCGCGCCGCCCGCCGGGATCGTGCCGAACGGAAAGCCGATCGCGGTGCGCGCGCAGCCACGCCGGCCACGAGCGCCGCCAGTCCTCGCGCGACATCCAGAGCGAGCCCGGACAGCCGCTCGAGCTCCTCGCGCATCCGGCTCTGGTAGGCCGCCACGTACAGCGCCTCGCCGACCGCGAACAGGCCCACCGCCAGCACGACGACGTCGATGCCGTCCATCAGCTCGGGCACGCCGAACGCGAAGCGCATCTGGCCGGTCTGGTCGTCGATGCCGACGAGGCCGAACAGCAGGCCGAGGAACAGCATCGACAGGCCGCGCACCGTCGACGCGCCCAGCACCGCGGCGACGGTGACGAACGCGAACACCATCAGCGCGAAATACTCGGTCGGCCCGAACTTCAGCGCGACCTCGACGACCAGCGGCGCGAGCAGCGTGAGCAGCACCGTCGCGATCGTGCCGGCGACGAACGAGCCGATCGCGGCGGTCGCCAGCGCCGGCCCCGCGCGCCCGCGCTTCGCCATCTTGTTGCCTTCGAGCGCGGTGGCGATCGACGCCGACTCGCCGGGCGTGTTGAGCAGGATCGTCGTCGTCGAGCCGCCGTACATCGCGCCGTAGTAGATGCCGGCGAACATGATCAGCGCGCCGGTCGGGTCGAGCTTGCTCGGTGAGCGGCAGCAGCATCGCGACGGTGAGCGCCGGCCCGACGCCCGGCAGCACGCCGATCGCGGTGCCGAGCGTGACGCCGATGAACCCCCACAGCAGGTTGATCGGCGCGAGCGCGACGCCGAAGCCCGCGGCGAGCGCGGCGAGCGTCTCGGTCACAGTCCCGCGCTCCCCGAGGAGGGGCCGAGCCAGCCCGCCGGCAGGCCCACGTTCAGGAACTTGACGAAGAACAGGTAGACGGCGAGCCCGAGCACGAGCCCGAGCGCGGCGTCGCGCGCCGGGCGCGCGCTGCCGAAGCCGCGCGCGACGCAGACGAACAGCGCCATCGCCGCGATCACGAAGCCCGCGTCGCGGATCAGCGCCATCTGCGCGAACAGGCCCGCGCTGACCCACGCGAACGCCGGCAGGTGGAACGCGTGCTCGCCGCGCGCGGCCGGATCGTCGTCGACCGCTTCGCGCCAGCCGCCGGTCGCGACTTCGGCGAGCAGCCACAGGCCCATCACGATCAGGCCGCCCGCGACGACCTTCGGCATGAAGTTCGGCCCGACGCGGGCATAGCCGCCCGCCTCCGGCAGCCGGAACGCGACGACGGTGGCGAAGACGCCGAGCGCCAGCACGCCGAGCGAGAGCACGAGCTCGGCGCGGCGGACGCGGCATCGCGGCGCCTACTTGCGCAGGCCGAGCGACTCGAGGATGCCCGTGATGCGCTTCGTGTCCTCGTCGACGAACGCCTTGTAGGCGTCGCCGCCGAGGAACACCGGCTCCCAGCCGTACTTCGCGAGCGATTCCTTCCACGCCGGCGAGTCGGTCGCGGACTTGACCGCGGCGACCAGCGCGTCGCGCTGCGCGGCGGTGATGCCCGGCGCAGCGAACACGCCGCGCCAGTTGCCGAGCACGACGTCGATGCCCTGCTCCTTGAGCGTCGGGATGCCGTCGATCTTCGCCGGGCCCGAGACCGCGAGCGCGCGCATGCGGCCGCTCTTGATGTGCTCGGCGAACTCGCCCAGGCCGGCGATGCCGCAGGTCACGTGGCCGCCGACGATGTTCGCGACCTGGTCGCCGCCGCCCTTCGCGGCGACGTAGTTGACCTTCGTCGGGTCGACGCCCGCCGCGCGCGAGATCAGCCCGGCGAGGATGTGGTCGGAGCCGCCGGCCGAGCCGCCGTGCCACGACACCTTGCCCGGATCGGCCTTGAACGCCGCGACCAGGTCGGCCATCGACTTGTGCGGCGAAGCCGCCGGCACGACGACGACGAGGTACTCGCTGGTGAGCCGCGCGATCGGCGTGACCATCGTCAGGTCGACCGGGACTCTTCTGCAGCACGATGCCGCCGACCATCACCATGCCGCCCATCATCAGCGCGTTGGGGTCGCCCTTCGCGCTGTTGACGAACTGGGCGAGGCCGATGCGTGCCCGCCGCGCCGCCCTTGTTCTCGAACTGGACCGAGTTCACCACCTTCGCCGACTGCATCGCGGCCGCGAGCGCGCGCCCGGTCTGGTCCCAGCCGCCGCCGGGATTCGCCGGGATCATCATCTTCAGCGTGCCGATCGCCTGCGCCTGCGCCGTGCCGATCAGGGGGAACTGCGCCGCGACCAGCGGCGGCCAGCGCGGCGAGCGAGAAGTCACGGCGGTCCATCGATTCCTCCTCCGGGATGGTGCGGGCATCGTGTGCGGCGTCCGGCACCGCGCAGCATAACCGAAGGCACAGCGCGCGCGATAGGGCGCCCGGCTGATCAGCGCACCGCGCCCGCATCGACCAGCGCGCGGCGCGCCGCGGCGTCGTAGCCCGCCTCCTCGAGGATGCGGTCGCGCTGCTCGGACGGCGTCGGCGGGCGCGTCGCCGGGGCCGGGCGCGCACCGTCGATGCGGAAGCCCGGCAGCGTCACGTGCACGTCGCGCGGCGCGCCGGGCACGTCGCGGAACGTCGCCGAGCAGGCCGCCGTCGGCGACGTGCGGATGCGCCAGGATCTCCGGCAGGCCCAGCACCCGTCCGGCCGGCACGCCCGCCGCCTCGAGGATCGACTCCCAATCCGCCGCGGATCGCGACGCAAGGAGCGGCTCGAGGCAGGCGGTGAGTTCCGCCCGATGCCGCTTGCGCGCCTCCCGCTCGGCGAACCGGGCATCGGTGGCGAGGTCCGGCGCGCCGAGGACGCGGCACAGCGCCTCGAACTGCCGGTCCTCGTTCGCCGCGATGTTGAGGAGCCCGTTGCCCGTGCGAAACGTGCCCGACGGCGCCGCGGTGAAGTTGTCGTTGCCGATCGGGCGCGGCACGACGCCGGCGTTCAGGTAGTTCGACACCACCCAGCCCATCGTCGCGAGCGTCGCGTCGAGCATCGACACGTCGAGGAACGACCCCTCGCCGGTCGCCTTGGCGCGCAGCAGCGCGGCGCACACGGCGAACGCGGCGGTGAGTCCGCCGATCGTGTCGCAGACGGGGTAACCCACCCGCAGCGGCGCGGAGCGCTCGTCGCCGGTCACGCTCATCACGCCGGAGAGGCCCTGGATGATCTGGTCGTAGGCCGGTCGCTGCGCGAGCGGCCCGTCCTGGCCGAAGCCCGAGATCGCGCAGTAGACGAGCGCGGCATTGCGGGCGCGCAGCGCCTCGTGCCCGAGGCCGAGGCGCTCCATCACGCCGGGACGGAAGTTCTCGACCAGCGCGTCCGCACGCTCGGCGAGCCGCTCCAGCACCGCCTTGCCGTCGGGCGTCTTGAGGTCGATCTCGATCGACTCCTTGCCGGCGTTCGTGGCGAGGAAGGAGATGCCCATGCCGGCGCGCGCGTAGGCCGCGTCCGCACCGAGCCGGCGCGCGAGATCGCCGTCGGGGCTCTCCACCTTGATCACCCGCGCGCCGAGGCACGCGAGCTGGTAGCAGGCGAACGGCCCTGCCAGCACGTTGGAGAGATCGAGGACCGTCGATCCCCTCGAGGGGCTTCGTTGCGACGCTCATCGGTGGAACCCCCACGCTTGCGGCTGACGCCGCTGCGCTGCCCCCGGAGGGGGCGCCCTTCGTGCCTTGGAGCGGTCCGGCGGCACTCATCGTGTCCTCACTTGCCGATGCAGAATCGCGAAAAGATGACGCCGAGCAGGTCGTCGGACGTGAACTCGCCGGTGATGGACGAGAGTGCGTCCTGCGCCTCGCGAAGCTCCTCGGCGAAGAGCTCGAGCGGCGGCGCCTCGGCCTCGATGTGCGCGGCGGCCGCGGCGAGGTGCGTCGCCGCCTCGCGCAGTGCCTCGACGTGGCGTGCACGCGCGATGAACGTGTCCTCGCCGGCGCTCGCCACGCCGGCGACCGCAAGCATCTCCTGCTCGAGCAGGTCCATCCCGGCGCCGGTCAGCGCGGACAGCCAGACGTGCGTGCGTCCGTCGACCGCACTCCTTGCGCGGCACGACGTCGGCGAGGTCGGCCTTGTTGTGCACGACCACGCGCGGCAATCGCGCGGGAAGGCGGGCGAGAATCGCCGCGTCCTCCGGGTCGAGTGCGTTCTCGGTGTCGCGCGCGTCGACGAGAACGAGCGCGAGGTCCGCGCGGTCGATCGCGGCCCAGGTACGCTCGATGCCGATCTTCTCGACGGCATCGTCGGTCGAGCGCAGGCCCGCGGTGTCGACCACGGTGACCGGGATGCCGCCGACCTCCACCTGCCGCTCGACGGTATCGCGCGTGGTTCCCGGGATGGGGGTCACGATCGCCGCTTCCTCGCGAACCAGACGATTCAGGAGACTCGACTTGCCCACGTTGGGTCGGCCGGCCAGCACGACGGTGAGCCCTTCGTTCAGCCGGGCGCCGGTCGCGGCCCGGACGAGGATTCCCGCGAGCCGCCCGGAGAGCCGCGCGAGCCGGCCTAGCCGCGTCGGCCTCGCGCACGAACTCGATGTCCTCCTCGGGGAAGTCGAGCGAGGCTTCGGTGAGCATCCGCAGCTCGGTCACGCGCGTCGACCAGCGCGCGCACCTCCCGGGAGAACTCGCCGGCGAGCGAGCGCGCGGCGGCGCGGGCTGCCGCCGACGTGGCGGCCTCGATCAGGTCGGCAACGCTTTCGGCCTGCGCGAGGTCGAGCTTGCCGTTGAGAAACGCGCGCCGCGTGAACTCGCCCGGCGCGGCGAGACGCGCACCGACCTCGAGGCAACGGGCGAGGACGAGCTGCAACGCCGCCGGGCTGCCGTGCCCCTGCAACTCGAGCACCGTCTCGCCCGTGTAGGAGGCCGGCGCCGGAAACAGCAACGCGAGGCCCTCGTCGAGGGGCTCGCCACGCGCGCCGCGGAACACCGCGAACGTCGCGGTACGCGCGTCGAGCGGTCGGGCGACGACGGCGGCGACGATCGCGTCCCACGTTTGCGCCGGACACGCGGACGATGCCGACACCCCCGCGTCCGGGCGGCGTGGCGATCGCGGCGATGGTCTCGGCAGGGGGCTGCGGGCGCGCGCTCACCGGGGAAGCTTACCCTGCACGCCGCGCCCGGAAAGTAGGGTCAGACTCGACTTTCCTCTGCAGTCCGCGTGACGGAACCAATCTCGAAGCTCAGGAAAGTCGAGTCTGACCCTACTTTCCGTACCCGAACCGCATCCCGATCAGCGGCGCTTGGCCGCAGCGACCTCGGCTTCCTTCTCCAGCATGCGGTTCACGTGCCACTGCTGCCCGATCTGCAGCGTGTTGTTGACGAGCCAGTACAGCACCAGCCCCGACGGGAAGAAGATGAACAGCACCGAGAACGCGATCGGCATGATCTGCATCACCTTGGCCTGCACCGGGTCGGTGATCGGCGTCGGCGACAGCTTGACCTGCAGGTAGGCGGTGATCGCGTAGAGGACCGGCAGGATGAACCAGGGATCCGGTGCGGAGAGGTCCTTGATCCAGCCGAGCCACGGCGCGTAGCGGAGCTCGACCGCGGAGAGCAGCACCCAGTACAGCGCGATGAACACCGGGATCTGCACGAGGATCGGCAGGCAGCCGCCCAGCGGGTTGATCTTCTCCTTCTTGTACAGCTCCATCATCTTCATCTGGAGCTGCTGCTTGTCGTTCGCGTACTGCTCCTGCAGCGCCTTCAGCTTCGGGCCGACGATCTTCATTTTCGCCATCGAGCGCGCGGCCGCGGCATTGAGCGGATAGAACGCGCCCTTGATCATGATCGTCATCACGATGATCGCCCAGCCCCAGTTGCCGATCAGGCCGTGCAGCCACTTGAGCAGCCAGAACAGCGGCGCGGCGAGCACGGTGAAGATCCCGTAGTCGACGACGAGGTCGAAGCCCGGGGCGAGCTTGCCGATCACGTCCTGTTCCTGGGGCCCGGCGTAGAGCGGGACCTTGATCGTGCCGGTGGCGCCCGGCGCGATCGGCGCCATCGGCAGGATCACGCCCGCCGCATAGAGGCCGTTGTCGAGCTTGCGGGTGTAGAACTCCCGTTCCCGCTTGTCCTGCCCCGGCAGCCACGCGTTGACGAAGTAGTGCTCGATCATCGCCACCCAGCCGTTGTCGGTCTTCGCGGTGTAGGGCGGCTTGCGCTTCGCGTCGGCGGCGAGCTTGTCGATCTCGCCGAACTCGACCTTCTTGAACTTGTCGGTCTCGTTGTAGACGACCGGGCCGGTGTAGGACACCGGCGTCCAGGAGCTCTGCGGGAGCGCCGTCGTGGTGTCGCGGGTCAACTGGTAGTAGGCGAAGGGAGCGAGCGGCGCCGCTCCGGCATTCGTGATCTCGAACGCCACGTCGATCTGGTACGACCCCCGGTGGAAGGTGAGCGTCTGCACCACCTTCTCGCCCTGACTGCCGGTGGCGGCGAGCTTCACGTCGAACGAATCGGCGCCGGCCGGCAGTTCGCGCGGCCCCGGCAATACCTGCCAGGTCGTGCGGTGATTCGGGAGACCTTCTCCGAGCAGCCCCGCCTGCGCGATCGACGTGCGCGTCCCGGAGCGTTGCAGGACGAGATAGGGCTTGGCGGCGTCGGTCGCGTCCCGATGCTTGCTGAGCGCGACCTCGGCGACCACGCCGCCGACCGGATCGATCCTGGCCGTGAAGAGATCGGTCTTGACCGTCAGGAGCTGTGCCGCGGCAGCCGCCGGGCGCCGCGCTGCCGGGGACGGCCGCCGCGCCCGCCGCACCGGCCGGGGCGGGCGTCGACGGGGTCGCGGCCCCCGCAGCCGGCAGGCTCGCCGCGGGCACATCCGCGGGCTTCTGCCCGGCGCCAGGCGCCCCGGTCGCGGTCGGTGCCGACTGCGCGACTTTCGGCGGCGGCGGGTTGGCGTGCTTCTGCCAGGCCTCCCAGAGGAAGAGCAGCGAGAAGGAGAACACCAGGAAGAGGATCAGGCGTTGCGTGTCCATGCGGCCTTGGGCAGCGGGAGGGAAAGCGAGCGCGCTAGCGCTCGGGGACCGGGTCGTAGCCGCCGGGATGATAGGGATGGCACTTGGCGATGCGCATCGCCGCGAGCACGCTGCCTCGCGCGGCGCCATGCCGCTCGATCGCCTCGCGCGCGTAGTCCGAGCAACTGGGGAAGAAGCGACAGTTCGATCCGAGCAGCGGCCGGACCGCGTACTGGTAGCCACGGATGCCCGCGACCAGCACGCGCTTCATGGCCGGGTCCTGGACGCGGCGGCGGCCGCCTCGGCAAGCAGCCGGGCGGCTTCGTCCACGGCCTCGGTCAGGAGGTGCGCTGGCACGGGTCGCTTGAGACGGATCACGATATCGAGGGCGTTTGCGTCGGGCCGGGCCGTACGGAGCATCTCGCGCAGCAGGCGCTTCAGCCGGTTGCGATCGACGGCGCGGCGCAGGGCCTTGCGGCTGACGACGAAGCCGGCGCGGCCAAGCGGCTTCGCGGCGCGGACGCTGACGAGTTGCATGTAGCGCCCCTCGCGGCGCTCGCCCTCGCGAAACAGGGCCTCGAACGTGCCGGCTCCGCTGAGCCGGTAGGGTCGGGCCCCTGGCGGGAAGCGCGTTTCGCTCGGCAGCAGACGCTAGACCGAGAGGCGCACGCGGCCCTTGGCGCGGCGCGCGGAGATCACCCTGCGGCCGCCAACGGTCTTCATCCGGGCGCGAAATCCGTGCGTCCGCGCGCGGCGGAGCTTCGAAGGCTGGAACGTGCGTTTCATGATGGCGGCCTGTCTGGTCGGGCGATGAGCGGGCTAGCGTTGGATGGTTGGCAATCCGTCTGGCGGACGGTCGCGCCGTCGGTGCAAGAAGCGCGGTCGATGCCACGGAAAAGCCTTTCATTAGAGCACCTTGCTGCTGATTTTGTCAATAGGCCCTGCCCGCGCTCTCGCGGCTTGTCCGGTGCGAGCGGTCACTCTCGCGGCGCTCGAACGGGCTCGCGACGGCTTCGAAGGTCCGCGCCAGGCTGGACATTGCCTGTGGATAACCTGACGCCCGGCCTCTAGAATGTGCATAACTAGGGGTGCCGGAATACCCGTCGCGGGCTTGCCGGTACCCTTTTTTGCCCTCCACCAGAAGAAGAGCGCGGCGCCATCGAACGCCGCCCTGTCGCTGCCTTGGAAAACCGGACCACCCCCTCTACGAACGGCGCCGACCCCTGGTCGGCCTGCCTCACCTCCCTCGAGCGGGACCTGCCTCCGCAGCAGTTCGCGACCTGGATCCGTCCGCTGCGCTGCGAGCCGACCGCGGACGGGGTTCGGCTGGTGGCTCCGAACCGCTTCGTCCTGCAGTGGGTGAAGGACCGCTTCGGGCCCAGGATCTCGACGATGCTCCGGGACGCCACCGGCAACGACCTCGGCGTCGAGTTCGTCATCGCCCCGCCCGGCGACACCCGTCGCCCGCCCGAGCCGGCGGCCCGCGAGTCCGCCGCTCCGGTGCCCGCGCCTGCCGTCGCGGCGGTTCCTGCGGCCCCCGCCAGCTGCACCGCGACGCTCGGAGGTGTCGAGCCTCAATCCGACGCTCACCTTCGACAGCTTCGTCACCGGCAAGGCGAACCAGCTCGCCCGCGCCGCCGCGCTGCAGATCGCCGAGCATCCGACCTCCTACAACCCGCTGTTCATCTACGGCGGCGTGGGACTGGGCAAGACGCACCTGATCCAGGCGGTCGGCAACCACATCCTGGCCCAGAACCCGGCCGCCAAGATCCGCTACACCCATGCCGAGTCCTACATCGCCGACGTCGTCCGCGCCTACCAGCACAAGAGCTTCGAGGAGTTCAAGCGGCACTACCGCTCGCTCGACCTCCTGCTGATCGACGACATCCAGTTCCTCGGCGGCAAGAGCCGCACCCAGGAGGAGTTCTTCTACCTGTTCAACACGATGATCGAGGCCCACAAGCAGGTCGTGATCACGTGCGACAAGTACCCCAAGGAGATCGAGGGCATCGAGGAGCGGCTGATCTCGCGCTTCGGCTGGGGGCTCACCGTCGCGCTCGACCCGCCCGAGCTCGAGATGCGGGTGGCCATCCTGCTCGCCAAGGCGGCGCAGGCGAAGGCCCGGCTGGACGAGCAGGTCGCGTTCTTCATCGCCAAGCACATCCGCAGCAATGTCCGCGAGCTCGAAGGCGCGCTGAAGCGCGTGATGGCCTACGCGAGCTTCCACGGCAACGACATCTCGCTCGCCCTCACCAAGGAAGCGCTGAAGGACCTGCTGGCGGTGCAGAACCGCCAGATCTCGATCGACAACATCCAGAAGACCGTCGCCGACTACTACAAGATCCGGATCACCGACATGCACAGCAAGAAGCGCTCGCGCGCCGTGGCGAGGCCCCGGCAGATCGCGATGGCGCTCGCCAAGGAACTCACCCAGCTGTCGCTGCCGGAGATCGGCAGCAACTTCGGCGGCCGCGACCACACGACGGTCCTGCACGCCTGCCGGACCATCGCGGCACTGCGCGAAGCGCATGCGGAGATCAACCACGACGTCACCTTCCTGCTGCAGGTGCTGCGCAACTAGGCCCTGCTTCGCGCCATGCCTGCAGCACGGCGTTGCGACGGACCCCGAACCCACCCCGGAGGCGTGGCGCAAGCCCCCGTTTTGCCTAGGAAATGAGGTCCTTTCCGTAGTACAATTTGTGGATTGTCGGCCGTTCCGCGGGAAACGGATTTCGACCCCCAAACGATCCACAGGCCACCCCGCGGTTATACGTACGTTGCCATCGCCGCTTCGCCACTGATGCGCAAGCGGTTTTTGCCGATACGCACGCCGGCCGTCGACTCCTATCATCATTCCTATTCTGTTTGACATGCAACTAAAACAAATCGCCCGCGATGCGCTGTTGAAGCCGCTGCAAGCGGTATCGGGGATCGTGGAGCGCCGGCACACGCTGCCGATACTCGCCAACGTCCTGCTCGAGCAGAAGGACGGCGGGCTGCATGTCACGGCGACCGACCTCGAGATGCAGATCACCGCGGTCGCGGACATCCCGGGCAAGGACGGCCAGGCCACGACGGTCGCCGCACGCAAGCTGCAGGACCTGCTGCGCGCGCTGCCGGACGGCTCGATGCTCAACGTGGAAGCCGCCGGCAACAAGATGACGGTGCGCGCCGGGCGGTCGCGCTTCAACCTGCAGACGATGGCCGCCGGCGACTACCCGCGCATCAGCCTCGGCACCGAGCAGCTGCAGACGCTGTCGCTGCCGCAGAAGGACCTGCGGGCGCTGTTCGCGCTTGCCGAGTTCGCGATGGCGCAGCAGGACATCCGCTACTACCTGAACGGCATGCTGCTCGTCGTCGACCAGGCCTCGCTGCAGGCGGTCGCGACCGACGGCCACCGGCTGTCGTGGGCGAGCCTCGCGGTCCCGGGCAGCTACACGCGACAGGAGGTGATCCTGCCGCGCAAGACGGTGCTGGAGCTCGGCAAGCTGCTGGCCGACACCGAGGAGCCCGTCACGCTCGACATCCTCGCCAACCAGGTGCGCTTCCGGTTCGGCAACGTCGAGCTGGTGTCCAAGGTCGTCGACGGCAAGTTCCCCGACTACAACCGCGTCATTCCGAGCGGCTACACGAAGCTGCTCGAGCTCGACCGGCTGGAGCTCCTGTCGGCGCTGCAGCGGGCCGCGATCCTCTCCAACGAGAAGTTCCGCGGCGTGCGAGTCGTGCTGTCGGACGGCGAGCTCAAGATCATCTGCACGAACGCCGAGCAGGAGGAAGCCGAGGAGGTGCTCGAGGTTCCCTACAAGGGCGATTCGCTCGACATCGGCTTCAACATCACCTACCTGCTCGATGTCCTGCAGAACCTCGACAGCGAGCGGGTTCGGCTGGGGTTTGGCGACGCCAATTCCAGCGCGCTCGTCAGCATGCCCGATCGCGACGACTACAAGTACGTCGTGATGCCGATGCGGATCTGATCGCCGTCACGCGTCGCCCGCTCCGGACCGCCGTCGGCCTGGCCGCGGCGGCGCATCGCGAAGCCGTACCGCACCACCCAGCACCACCGAAACCGAGTCGATGAGTCCAGCCCAGCCGCAGCCCCAGACCCCCGCCGCCCAGGAATACAACTCCGACAGCATCAAGGTGCTGAAAGGCCTCGACGCCGTCCGCAAGCGGCCGGGCATGTACATCGGGGACACCTCCGACGGCACTGGCCTCCACCACATGGTGTTCGAGGTCCTCGACAACGCGATCGACGAGGCCCTCGCAGGCTACTGCGACGACATCCGGGTCGTCATCCATGCCGACAACTCGGTGTCGGTGGTCGACAACGGACGCGGCATCCCGACGGACGTCAAGGACGACGACGAGGCCCGGCGATCCGCGGCCGAGATCGTGATGACCGAGCTGCATGCCGGCGGCAAGTTCGACCAGAACAGCTACAAGGTCTCCGGCGGGCTGCACGGCGTGGGCGTGTCGGTGGTCAATGCGCTGTCGGACTGGCTCAAGCTGCGCATCTGGCGCAACGGCAAGGTCCACCAGATGGAGTTCCGTCACGGCGTCCCGGTCGCGCCGCTCGCCGTCGCCGGGACCACCGACCGGCGCGGCACCGAGGTCCACTTCATGGCCTCGACGCAGACGTTCAGCAGGATCGACTTCCACTACGAGGTGCTGGCGAAGCGCATTCGCGAGCTGTCGTTCCTGAACAACGGCGTCAAGATCGAGCTCGTCGACCAGCGCGACGGCAAGAGCGAGAACTTCGCGTACTCGGGCGGTGTGAAGGGCTTCGTCGAGTACATGAACCGCAGCAAGTCCGTGCTGCATCCCCGCGTCTTCCACTCGGTCGGCGAGAAGGACGGCGTCACGGTCGAGGTGGCGATGCAGTGGAACGACTCGTACGTCGAGAACGTCCAGTGCTTCACCAACAACATCCCGCAGCGCGACGGCGGCACCCATCTCACCGGCCTGCGGCAGGCGATGACGCGCACGCTGAACAGCTACATCGAGAAGGAAGAGATCGCCAAGAAGGCTCGGGTCGAGACCTCCGGCGACGACATGCGCGAGGGTCTCACCTGCGTGCTCTCGGTCAAGGTGCCGGAGCCGAAGTTCAGCTCGCAGACCAAGGACAAGCTCGTGTCCTCCGAGGTGCAGCCGATCGTCCAGGAGGTGGTGGCCGAGAAGCTCGCCGACTTCCTGCTCGAGTGCCCGGGCGACGCCAAGGTGATCTGTACCAAGATCGTCGAGGCCGCGCGCGCGCGCGAGGCGGCGCGCAAGGCGCGCGAGCTCACGCGCCGCAAGGGCGTGCTCGACGGCATGGGGCTGCCGGGCAAGCTCGCGGATTGCCAGGAACGCGATCCCGCGCTGTGCGAGATCTACCTCGTCGAGGGCGATTCCGCGGGAGGCTCCGCCAAGCAGGGCCGCGACCGCAAGTTCCAGGCGATCCTGCCGCTGCGCGGCAAGATCCTCAACGTCGAGCGCGCGCGGGTCGACAAGGTGCTCGGCTCGCAGGAGATCGTCACGCTGATCACCGCGCTCGGCACGGGGTTCGGCAAGGACGACTTCAATCCCGACAAGCTGCGCTACCACCGCATCATCATCATGACCGACGCGGACGTCGACGGCTCGCACATCCGCACGCTGCTCCTCACGTTCTTCTATCGCCAGATGCACGAGCTGGTCGAGCGCGGCCACATCTACATCGCGCAGCCGCCGCTCTACAAGGCGAAGCAGGGCAGGGAGGAGGTCTACCTCAAGGACGACCACGAGCTGAAGCAGTTCCTGCTCAAGGTGGCGCTGAAGGGGGCCGAGCTGGTGCCCGGCGAGGGGCGCGTTCCGCTCGCGCCGGAGTCGCTCGGCAACGTCGCCCGCGAGTACCTGCTCGCCGAAGCCGTCGTCGAGCGCACCGCGCGGATCATCGACTCCGCCGCGCTGTACGCGATGCTCGGCGGCACGAAGGTCGATCTCGCGACCGAGATCGCGGCGCAGCGCAGCGCGGAGGCTCTCGAGGAAGCGATCGCCGACCCGGCGGTGAAGGTCGAGGCCCGCTACGACGCCGCGACCGAGTCGCGGCGGCTGCTGATCACCCGCACGCACCACGGCACGCCGCACTACACCGCGATCGATGCCGACTTCCTCGCGAGCGGCGACGGCGGGCAGATCCACGCGGCCGCCGAGGTGCTGCAGGGCCTCGTGTCCGCCGGCGCGTTCGTGCGGCGCGGCGAGAAGCAGCAGCTCGCGCGCTCGTTCAAGGAGGCGCTCGACTGGCTGCTCGCCGAGGCGCGCGGCAGCGTCTCGATCCAGCGCTACAAGGGGCTGGGCGAGATGAATCCCGAGCAGCTCTGGGAGACGACGATGGACCCGAAGGTCCGCCGCCTGCTGCGCGTGCAGATCGAGGACGCGATCGCCTCCGACGAGATCTTCGACCGGCTGATGGGCGAGGAGGTCGAGCCGCGGCGCGTGTTCATCGAGACCAACGCGCTCGGCGTGCGCAACCTCGACGTCTGAGTACCCGATCGCGGGTGGCGAGACCGAGCAGGAGCATGCGGCGAGCGACGTCATGCCGATTTCCCCTCGGGGCCGCCAAGCGCAGCGTAATTGCCGCGGCAAGCTACCGGCGTGCGTATCCGCAACCGCCTGAAAGATTTCGGTTGCCAACCGGGCGATTCCCGTGCATAGTGCACGCCGCGATCTTCAAGCTGTGTTGTCGTTGTCCGGCGTCGCGGTTCCGCGGCGCCTCAATTCCCATCACGTCTTGACCTTCGCCCCCAGTAGGGGCAATCCCCTTTTTTATTTTGTTTCAAGGATGATCAAGACATGGCAACAGGTACGGTGAAGTGGTTCAACGACTCCAAGGGCTTCGGCTTCGTCACGCCGGACGGCGGCGGCGAGGACCTTTTCGCGCACTTCTCGGCGATCCAGGGCACGGGCTTCAAGACCCTGAAGGAAGGCCAGAAGGTCAGCTTCGACGTCGTCAAGGGCCCGAAGGGCCTGCAGGCGGCGAACATCCGCGCGGCTGACTGAACGCGCGTTGCGGCGCGGCGGCACAGCCGCACCGCCGAAGCCCCAGGACAAGCCCGGCTTCGTGCCGGGCTTTGTCGTTTCCGAAACGCCTTCAAGGATATCGATGGCCAAGGAAGAACTGCTCGAAATGAATGGCGTCGTGGTGGAAGTGCTGCCCGACTCCCGTTATCGCGTCACGCTCGAAAACGGTCACGGCCTGGTGGCCTACAGCGCGGGCAAGATGCGCAAGCACCACATCCGCATCATCGCCGGCGACAAGGTGTCGCTGGAGCTGTCGCCCTACGACCTGAGCAAGGGACGGATCACGTTCCGCCACCTCGAGGGTCGCGGACCGTCCGCGGCGCCGCGCCGCAGGAACTGACCGACCTGGTCGATGCCCGCAGCGCTGGCGCGGGCCGGCTAGACGGCGGCGAGCCGGTACGCGCTGCCGTAGCGACCGAAGTCGTGGCTCGTCACCCCGTGACGCGCCGAGCCCTGGAATTCCGTCGGCGGCGAGACCGCCTCGACCCTGACGATCGCCGACATGCCGGCCTTCACGAGGCCCATGTGCACGGCGGCGACCGCAATCGACGTGTCCCCGGTGTACACGTCCGTGCCCCAGCAGGGGCCGCTGGATTCGCCCGTGACGCGGAAGTAGTAGGTCGCGCCGACCGGCTGCGCGAGATCGACCATGTTCGCGGGTGCATCCGCGGCGAGAAAGCCCTGCTCGAGCAGGCGCCGGATCTGCGCGCGCGAAAGGCGGCCGCGGCGATCGAAATGCGCAACGAGTTCCTGGATCACCTTCATTGGGGGGCTCGCTCGGGTGTGCGGGTCGGCGGATCAGTCCATCCTCACCACGCGGCCATAGCGCGGCGTGAACGGGAACGCGGTGCCGGACGGCAGCAGCCACAGCACATCGTAGGGCGGCGTTGCTTCGGGGTAGAGGACGTCGCCGTCGGTGATCACCAGCACGGCGCGCGTCTGCGGCTCCGCGGCGAGGTGATCGAACGCGGGCGAGAGGTCGCTGCCGCCGTAGCCGTGGATGCGGTGCAGGGCGAGCGCCTCCGGCGGCAGGAACTCGTCGCCGGTGACCGCGGCATCGCACTGGACGAGACGCACCTGGTCGACGCCCGCGGCATCGCAGAAGTCGGCAATCGCGCCGAGCGCGCGCGGGATCTCGTCCGCCATCGACGCGCTGGTGTCGAGCGCGACGTTGAGCAGCCACCCGGCGCGCCGCCGGCCCGGCAACACGAGGTCGTCGCGCCCGTTCGCGCGCCTCGACATGCGCGTGTACGTGCGCTCGGCCGGCGCGACCGCCTCGAGCCAGCGCTGCAGCGCGAGCTGCCAGGGGGTGCGGTAGAGGCCGCGCAGGGCGGCCACGTGGCGGCTTTCCGCGCCCCGGCCCACGCCGCGGCGCCCGCGCATCGCATCCATCGCCTCGCCCAGCGCGGCCGCCTTCGCGGCGAGCTCGCGCATGCGCGTCGCGTCGCGGGCCTGCGCGTCCGCGTCCTCCGGGAACCACTCGCGTTCGACGTCCTCGGCGAGCACGTCGCCGCCGTCCTCGTCGGGCCCGCTGTCGCGTTCGGACGCGGAACGACGCGCCACCCGGTCCGCGGAAACGCCCCCGCACCGTCACCGCGTCGCCGTCCCAGACCCGCGTGCGCGAGGCCATCTCGTGGCCCTTGCGGCGCATCTCGAGCAGGATCTCCTCGGCGGACCTCGCGCGCGCGCCGGGGAGGTCGAGCCCGTTCGCGGGAATCCTCTCGAAGCCCAGCTCCGCGCGCAGCATGTCGTTGATGATGTAGTCGTGCGCGTAGTTGAACTCGAGGCGCCCCGCACCACGCGCGCGGTCGTGGGTGCGCAGCGCGAGGTGCAGCATCTCGTGGGCCAGCACGAACACGAGCTCGCGATCGTTCAGCCGCGCAGCGAAATCCGGGTTGACGACCAGCCGCCCGGAGGCGAACACGCCCATCGTCGGCACACGGGCGTCCAGCGTGACGCGGGCCGCGCCGACCAGCCCGGCGAGGTGCGGGAACGGCACGGTGACCATGCGCAGGCCGCGGTTGAGACGCGCCATCGACGGCGACACGTCGCTCACAGGCCGGTCACCTTCTTCAGGATCGCGAGCATCGCCGGCTCCGCGCCGAGCGCAGCCCAGCGCGCGACGAGATCGGTGAGCACGGTGAGCTGGTGTTCCGGCGACAGGCTGTTCAGGAACCGGTTGACCGCGCGCGCGGACACGCCTTCGAGCCGCTCGTCGCGCACGCGCCGGCGGATGCAGTCCAGGATGAACCAGCGCGCGGCCTCGCCGCCGGGCAGGAGTTGCGGGTCGCGCACGTAGTCCTCGAGCGGGCGCATCGGCGCGATCGTCTCCTCGGCCAGCGCGCAGAACACCGACGCGTCCTCGGGCGAGAGCTTGCCGAAGGCGAGCGCGCGGCGCGTCTCCCTGTTGAGGATGCCGGACGCCTCGGCCAGGTCGAGCGAGCGCGAGAACAGCGCCCACGCGCGGGGCGTGGAGAACGGCACCGGCTCCTGCGGCACCGGCCGCTCGAGCGCGTCGGGAAGGTAGTGGATGAACGAGCGCACGTCGGCGCGCACGCCGCTCCGCGCCGCCCACGCCTGCCATTCGTCGACGTCGACGCGGATCTGCAGGATCGTCACGCGGTTGACCAGCGCCGAGCTCATCGTCCGCACCAGCGCCCGGTCCTGCACGCGGTTGCCCGCGGCGACCACCCACGTTCCCGTGGGCAGCGCGAACTCGCCCAGCCGGCGCTCGAGCAGCAGCGAGTAGAACGCCTTCTGCACGTCCGGCGCGCACGCGGGCAACTCGTCGAGGAACAGGCAGAACGGTTCGGCAGGTTCGGGCAGGAGCACGCGCGGCGGACAGAACACGCTGCGCTCGCCGACGATGCGCGGGACGCCGGAGACGTCCTCGGGCGCGATCTGGGTGCCGAGCAGCGACCGGCAGGGCAGTCCCGCCTCGTGCGCCGCCTGGTAGACGATGTCGGACTTGCCCACGCCCGGCGGCGCGAGCAGCAGAAAGCTCTGCTCGTGCGCCATGCACTGGATCAGCTTCTTCGCCTTCTGCAGAGTGATCGTCTCCGCGAGCGGCCCGCCCAGGTCGTCGTGCATCAGCTTCGCGCTCCCCAATGGTTCCGGCCCCGATCTCCAGGCGGCCAGCCCACAACGCGGCACGCACGCCCAGGTTGACAGCGCGATGCGGTGCGACGACAGGACCTCAGGGTCGAGCGGGTGGCTCGGCTTCCGCGTCGATCGGGGGCACGGGTTCCTCGGATGGTGGCCCATCGGGTTCCTCGTGCAGTTCCCACGTGTAGACGACCTTCGGCGGCACGTCGCGATGTCGCAGCAGCACCGCGAGCACGGTACCGACCAGCGCTGCCGCGAGGTGCGTCTCCCAGGAATCGGTCTGCTTCAGCGGCATCACGCCCCAGATCGCGCTGCCGTACAGGAACGCGACCACCAGCGACGCGGCGATTGCGCGCCGGTCGCGCCGCAGCAGTCCCGCGAAGAACACGTACGCGGTGAGCCCGTAGATCAGGCCGCTCGCGCCGACGTGGATCGCGTCGCGGCCGAACAGCCAGACGGCGATGCCGGGAGCGAGGTAGACCCACGGCAGGACGACCGGCGAGGCGCGCGGATAGAGGTGCAGCATCGCGGTGCCGAGCACCGCGAGCGGGATCGTGTTGGCGACGAGGTGCTCGAAGCCGCTGTGCGACAGCGGGGCGAACAGGATCCCGGCCAGTCCCTCGATCGTCCTCGGACGGACGCCGAACGGCGCGGCATCGAGGCCCAGCGCCCAGTTGGCGAGCTGCAGCAGCCAGACCAGCGCGACGAAGGTAACTGCCAGCGTCGCGGCCAGCCGGAAGTTGGCGCGCGCCCGCGCGGAGGTCGTGAAACCGGGGTCGGGCGTGGGGAGGTGCATGCGGGCGAAGACGCGGCGCGCGGCCGCAGGCCGGATCCGGTCAGATGTCAATGATCGGTGCGACAACGCCGGTTTTCAATGCGAGACCCGACCGGGTCCCGCCCGGCTGCCGATGGGCGGTCGTGTTCACCTTGCCCGGCCCCGGGGGCCGCGCTAGTCTCGCTGCATGCTTTCGATTCGCGCGCTCGGCAAGCGCTTTCCCGGGCCCCGCGTGCGGACTGTCCTCACCGGCGTCGACCTCGAGCTCGTCGCCGGCGACTACGTCGCAATCATGGGCGAGTCGGGCGTCGGCAAGTCGACGCTGCTCAACCTCATCGCCGGGCTCGACCGCGCCGACGAGGGCTCGATCCGCATCGGTGATGCCGAACTCGCCGCGCTCGACGACGACGCGCTCACCGTGCTTCGACGCGAGCGCCTGGGTTTCGTGTTCCAGGCGTTCCACGTGCTCCCCTACCTGTCGGTCGCCGCCAATGTCGCGTTGCCGCTCGCACTGATCGGCGTCGACGCCGACGAACGCGAGCGCCGAGTCGCCGAAATGCTCGCTGCGGTCGGTCTCGCGGACCGCGCGTCGAGTTTCCCGCGCGAGCTCTCCGGGGGCGAGCTGCAGCGCGTCGCCATCGCCCGCGCCCTCGTGCATCGGCCGATGCTCGTGCTCGCCGACGAGCCGACCGGCAACCTCGATCCCGACAGCGCCACGACGATCCTCGCGCTGCTGCGCGACCAGGTGAAGGGGCGCGGCGCCGCCGGCATCCTCGTCACACATTCGCTCGCCGCCGCGCGGACGGCCGACCGGGTATTGCTGCTCACGCGCGAGGGGCTGCGGGCGCACGCCGGCGGCTGCTGACGCGATGCTGCGGGCGGCGAACGTGTCGGACTGGCGTGCCGTGCTCTCCGGCGCGTTCGCGCAGAACCGCCTGCGCAGCGCGATCGCGGTGCTCGCGATCGCGCTGGGGGTCGCACTCGGCTTCGCAGTGCAGCTCATCAACGGCTCGGCCGTGAATGCGCTTGCGCAAAGCGTGCGCACCGTAAGCGGCGACGCCGACCTGGTGGTCCGCGGCTCGCGGAGCGGCTTCGACGAATCGCTGTTCGTGCAGCTCGCGCGCGATCCCGAGGTGGCGGTGGCGAGTCCGGCCGTCGAGGTCGAGGCCCGCGTCGCGGGAGCCGACGAGTACGCTGCGCGTGGTCGGCCTCGACCTCTTCCGCGCCGCCGCGATCCAGCCGGGGCTCGTCGCCGAAGCCGGCAGCGGCCTCGACATGCTGCGGCCGGATACGATCTTCCTCTCCACCGCCGCGCTCGCCGCGTTTGGTCTCGCGCGCGGCGACACCATCGCCTTGCAGGTCGGACTGGGCGACGTACGCCTGCGCGTCGCCGGCCAGCTGGCCGGGGCCGCCAACGAGCGCATCGCGGCGATGGACATCGCCGGCGCGCAGGCGCTGTTCGGCAGGCTTGGACAACTCACGCGCATCGACTTGCGGCTGCGCGACGGGCGTCGACCCGCGGCGCTTCGCCGAGCGTCATGCGGCCGCGCTGCCGGCGGGGGTCGCGATCGACCGGCCCGACGCGAGCCTGCGCGCGACCGAGAGCGTGTCGCGCTCCTATCGCGTGAACCTCAACGTGCTCGCGCTGGTGGCACTGTTCACCGGCGGGCTGCTCGTGTTCTCGACGCAGGTGCTCGGCGTCGTGCGCCGTCGCGCCCAGTTCGCGTTGCTACGCGTTCTCGGCGTGACGCGCGGCCGGCTCGCGCGCCTGGTCGCGCTCGAAGGCACGCTGATCGGCGTCGCCGGCGCCGCGCTTGGCGTCGCCGCGGGCTACGTGATCGCCCGCATCGCGGTGCGCTTCTCTGGATCTGACCTCGGCGCCGGATTCTTCCGCGGCGTCGAGCCTTCGCTCGCCGTCGACCCATGGGCGCTGGCGACGTTCTTGCTGCTCGGCGTTGCCGCAGCGCTGCTGGGCAGCGTCGTGCCCGCGCGCGAGGCGGCACGGGCCGCACCGGCACGTGCACTCAAGGCCGGCGACGAGGAGACGGCGCTCGCGCACCTGCGCTCGCCGACGGCGGGACTCGTGCTGTTCGCGCTCGGCGCGCTGCTGGTCGGGTTGCCTCCGATCGAAGGCCTGCCGCTCGCCGGCTACGTGGCGATCGCGTGCCTGCTGGTGGGTACGCTGCTCCTGATGCCCTGGCTTGCGGCGAGGGTGCTCGCGCGCCTGCCGACGCCTTCGCAGTTCGCGCCGGCGCTCGCGCTTGCGCAGCTGCGCGGCGCGCCGGGCCAGGTGGCGGTGAGCCTCGCCTCGATCGTCGCGGCGGTGAGCCTGATGGTGTCGATGGCGATCATGGTGACGTCGTTCCGCACGTCGCTCGACGCGTGGCTCGCGCGCGTGCTGCCCGCGGAGCTCTATTTCCGCACGCCGGCCTCCGACAGCGCGTTCCTCGCGCCGGCGGACCGCGCGCGCATCGAGTCGCTGCCCGGCATCGCGCGCGTCGAGTTCATGCGCGAGGAGCAACTGCTGCTCGACGCGGCGCGGCCCCGCGTCGTGCTGCTCGCGCGGCCGCTCGTGGAGCGCGACGCGGCGACGCGATTGCCGCTGGTCGAGCCGCCGCTCGCGCGGCCGTCGGGGCTCCGCCACCGGTGTGGGTCAACGAGGCGATGGTCGACCTGTTCGACTTCCGGCCGGGGCGGGTGGTGACGCTGCCGATCGCCGGCCGCGCGGCGCCGTTCTTCGTCGCCGGCGTGTGGCGCGACTACGGCCGACCGCAGGGCGCCGTGCAGATCGAGGAGGCGACCTGGTTCGCCCTGACCGGCGACCGCACCGCGACCAACGGCGCGGTATGGCTTGCGCCGGGCGCGAACGCGGCAGCCGTGCGCGACGCGATCCGCGCGACCGTTGCCGACGGCGAGCGCCTCGAAATCGCCCTTCCCGGCGAGATTCGCGCGCTGTCGCTCGCGGCGTTCGACCGCACGTTCGCGGTGACCTACGCGCTCGAGCTCGCCGCGGTGGCGATCGGGCTCATCGGGCTGTCTTCCGCGTTCGGCGCGCTGGTGGTCGCGCGGCGCCGGGAGTTCGGCGTGCTGCGCCATCTCGGCATGACGCGCCGGCAGATCGGCGCGATGCTTGCCACCGAAGGCGCGGCCACCGCCGGATTGGGGGTCGGCGTGGGCACCGCGCTCGGGGCGGCGATCAGCCTGATCCTGATCTACGTCGTCAATCGCCAGTCGTTCCACTGGGGCATGGAGCTCGCCGTCCCATGGGGCAACCTCGCGCTCTTCGGGCTCGCGGTGATCGCCCTTGCGACGCTCACGGCGGTACTCTCCGGCCGGCAGGCGATGGGCGCCGACGCCGTGCGGGCGGTCAAGGAGGACTGGTGAAGCGGCGCGCGTTCCTCGCACTGCCGATGCTCGCCGCGGCGATGCCGTCGCGCGCGGCGGAGGGGTATCCCGAGGTGCTGCCGGGGCAGACGCTGCGATTCCCGCGCGATCACGGCAGCCACCCCGCGTACCGCAACGAGTGGTGGTACGTGACCGGCTGGGTGCGCACGCGCGACGCCGAGCCGTTCGGCGTTCAGGTCACGTTCTTTCGCAATCGGCCGCGCGTCGCCGAGGACAACCCGAGCAACTTCGCGCCTCGTCAGCTGGTGTTCGCGCATGCGGCGCTGGCCGAGCCCGCGCAAGGCAGGCTCCGCCACGACCAGCGCGCGTCGCGCGCGATGTTCGACCTTGCCGGGGCGGACGAGGCGACGACCCGCACGTGGATCGGCGACTGGTCGCTCGCGCTCGAGGGCGAGCGCTATGTCGCGAAGATCCCCGCGCGCGAATTCGTCGCTCGACCTCGCGTTCGAGGCGACGCAACCGATCCTTCTGCAGGGACAGCAGGGCTATTCGCGCAAGGGGCCGGAAGTGCGCCAGGCGAGCTGGTATTACAGCCGGCCGCAACTTGCGGTGCGCGGCCGCATCGTCGTCGGCGGTCGCGCGCGCGACGTCGAGGGGCGGGCGTGGCTCGACCACGAGTGGTCGAGCGAAGTGATGGCGGAGAACGCCGCCGGGTGGGACTGGATCGGCATCAACCTCGACGACGGCGGTGCGCTGATGGCGTTCCGCATGCGCGATCGAGATGGGGCGCGACTGTGGGCCGGCGGCGCACGCCGCGGTGCCGACGGGCGCACCGAGATCCTCGCCCCGGATGCGGTGCGTTTCGCCCCCGGGCGGCGCTGGACCTCGCCGCGCACGGGGTTCTCCTATCCGGTGGAGTTCGTCGTCGACGCGGGGGGCGTCGACTACGCGCTCGCGCCCCTGATGGACGACCAGGAACTCGACTCGCGCGCGTCGACCGGCGTGGTCTACTGGGAAGGCGCGGTGACGCGCGAGTGTGGCCGGGCGTACCGTCGGGCGCGGGTACCTGGAGCTCACCGGCTACGGCTCGACGCTGCGGATCTAGCGGTGCGAGCCGGGGAGCAGGGGCCCCGCGAAGCGGGGATGCGACCGGGGCGAGTCGACGCAAGCGGCCGACATCGTCGCATAGCGTTCGCCCAACCAGTTGCGGAGGCCGCAGCGGGGCGCGGAAGCACCACGGGGTATCGCTCTTGCCGCAGGTCGGATCGGACTCAGCGGCCGAACACGCGCAGCACCAGCGACAGGAACAGCGAGAGCAGCACCGTCGTCGTGATCGGGAGCTGGTAGGTGCGGCCCCGGCGGGTAACCGTGAGGTCGCCGGGCAATCGGCCGAGGCCCAGGCGCGCGAGCCACGGCCAGGCGAAGCTCACGATGACGATCGTCGCGACGAGGATCACGAGCCAGCGCATGGCGCGGAAGGGTCGGTGGTTGCGGTGCCGCAGGCTGGCGGGAGGGCGTCACCCGTGCCCGGCAGTCCGCGCAGCGCGGGGAAGCGCGGCGGCGCGCCTACTTGCGCGTCGTGCGCTTGGCCGCGGCGGTCTTGCGCGCGCCGGACTTTTTCGCTGACGCCGTGCGCGCCGGGGTCTTCGCGGCGGTCTTCGCCGTGGCTCGCGGGGCGGTCTTCGCCGCCGTGCGCGCCGTCGCGGCCGTCCCGCGACCCGAGACGGGCGTCCGAGGGCTCCGGGCCGGGCTCGCGGCCGCGGCGGGTTTGGCCGGGGCACGGGCGCGCGCGGCACGCGGCTTCGGTGCGGCCTTGCCGCCCTTGGCCGCAAGCAACTCGAGCGCCTGCTCGAGCGTGAGCTCGTCGGGCTTGATGGCCTCGGGAACGGTCGCGTTGACGCCGCCGTGCTTTACGTATGGGCCGTAGCGTCCCGAGAACAGTTCGACCGGCGCGCCGTCGGCCGGGTGCGTGCCGATCGATCGCAGTGCCGCCGCGCGTTGCGGGCGGCCCTTTTTCGACGGGTCGCGCGCCTCGAACTCGAAGCCGACCTTGCCGTCGGGCTGGCGCACCAGGAACGCGCTGAACGGGCGCTTGGTGCGCGCCGACACGAACTGCAGGAGATCCGTCTTGCCGGTGGCGAGGAGCTTCTGCATCTGCTCCCGCTCGACGCTGCGCGAGAGGATCGTGCGCCCGGAGCGGAAGTCGCACGTCTTGTCCGCGCCGACCGCCTTCTCGCACACGTAGGCATTGGCGGTCTCGAACACGCTCGCGCTGCACTTGGGGCACGGCCCCAGCGGCGCCTGTCCCGTGAAGTCCGGCGCTTCGTCGCCCTCGCCGTCGCCCTGCCCGAAGTCGAACTGGACCTCGAGCGTGTCGGTGAGCCGGAGCTTCGCGGCGAAGGCGCGGCCGAGGCGGCTGCGGAAGCCCTCCAGCGGACCCACCTCGCGGTCGCGGATCAGCGCCTCGGCCTCGGCGGGCTCGAGCTGGCGGCCGCCGAGGATCTTCCAGAACCCGAAGTCGCAGGAAGGACTCACGCACTGGAACTTCTTGTACTTCTCGTGCACCTCGCCGCCGCACTTCGGACAGGGCGCGGCGAGCGTGGCGAAGTCGCCCGGGATCGTGTCGCTCTCGTAGTTCTTGGCCTGCGCGACGATGTTCTTCGTCATCTTGACGATCTCGCGCATGAACTGCGTGCGCGACAGCCGGCCGTGCTCCATCTCGGCGAGCTGGTACTCCCACTCCGCCGTGAGCTCCGGGCTCACGAGCTCGGGGATGCCGAGCCCCGAGAGCAACGTCATCAGCGAGAACGCCTTGGCGGTCGGCACGAGCTCGCGGCCGTCGCGATAGATGTAGCGCTCGAGGATCAGGCCCTCGATGATCTGCGCGCGCGTCGCCGGCGTGCCGAGGCCCTTCTCGCGCATCGCTTCGCGGAGCTCCTCGTCCTCGATCTGCTTGCCGGCGCCTTCCATCGCGGAGAGCAGCGTCGCCTCGTTGAAGCGCGGCGGCGGCCGCGTGACGAGCTTCACGACGTCCACCTTCTCGGTGGCGACCTTCTCCCCGGCCGCGACCGCGACGAGCGTCGGCTCGTCCTCCTGCGACACCTTGCCGTAGACCGCGAGCCAGCCGGGCTCGACCAGCACCTTGCCTTCGGACTTGAACGGCTCGCCGGCGACGCGCGTGATGCGGGTCGTGACCAGGTACTCGGCCGCGGGGAAGAACACGGCGAGGAAGCGCCGCACCACCATGTCGTAGAGCTTCTGCTCGGCCTCGTTGAGGTGCTTGGGCGCGGCGAGCGTCGGGATGATCGCGAAGTGGTCCGACACCTTGGCGTTGTCGAAGATGCGCTTGTTGGGGCGCACCCACTTTTCCTTGATCACGCGCCGCGCGAACGTGCCGTAGGCGTTGGTTTCGCCCAGCACCTCCATCGTCGCCTTCACGGTGCCCTGGTAGTCCTCCGGCAGGGCACGCGAATCGGTGCGGGGGTAGGTCAGTACCTTGTGCTTCTCGTAGAGCGCCTGGGCGAGCGAGAGCGTCGTGCGCGCCGAGAAGCCGAAGCGGCCGTTGGCCTCGCGTTGCAGGCTGGTCAGGTCGTAGAGCAGCGGCGCGATCTGCGTCGAGGGCTTCGACTCCTCGGTGACCTCGCCCGGCTTGCCGGCGCACGCCGCGGCGATCGCCTCGGCGCGGGCCTGGTCGAACAGCCGCTCGGCACGGGCGTCGGGGTCGTCGTCCTTCTTCTTCCACTTCTCGTCGAACCAGCGGCCGGCGTACTCGCCCGCCTTGGCCCGGAACGTGCCGAGCACCTCCCAGTAGTCCCGGGGCACGAACGCGCGGATCTTCGCCTCGCGGTCGACGATGATCGCGAGCGTGGGCGTCTGCACGCGCCCGACGGTCGTGAGCTGGAAGCCGCCCGACCTGGAGTTGAACGCCGTCATGGCCCGCGTGCCGTTGATGCCGACCAGCCAGTCGGACTCGGAGCGGCAGGTGGCGGCGTCGGCCAGGGGCCGCATGGCCTCGTCGGAGCGCAGTGCCGCGAAGCCGTCGCGGATCGCGGCGGCCGTCATCGACTGCAGCCAGAGACGTCGGATCGGCTTCCCGGTCTTCGCGAACTGGACGATGTAGCGGAAGATCAGCTCGCCCTCGCGCCCCGCGTCGCAGGCATTGACCAGCTCGGTCACGTCCTTGCGCTTGATGAGCTTGAGCAGGACCTTCAGCCGGGCCTCGTTCTTCTCGATGGGCTTCAGCTCGAAGCGGCTCGGGATCGCCGGCAGGTGGGCGAACGTCCACTTGCCGCGCTTCACCTCCTCTTCCTCCGGCATGCCGATCTCGAGCAGGTGGCCCACCGCCGACGAGATGACGTGGCGGTCGCTCTCGAAGTACTCGCCGTGGCGCGTGAAGCCGCCGAGCGCGCGCGCGATGTCCGCGGCGACGGAGGGCTTTTCGGCGAGGATCAGGCTCTTGGACATTCCGGGGATCCGGCCTCGGGCCGGGCGAAGCGAGCGGGCGATGGTACCGGAGCGGTCGAAGCGGAGGCAAGAAAACCTTTGGCGGAGGATGTCGTCACGAGCTCGATAAGGCCGTTTGCGTGCAAGCGAGCGCTCACATCTTTGCCCAAGACGACACCGAACAGCGTGTCAGGCGGTCCTGCTCCGGGTGCCGCGGGCGTCCTCGAGACGCTAGGCGACCCGCTGCCAGCGTCCTCCGGGAAGGGCGGCGACCTGGCCGTCGAGCTCCAGCTCGACGAGCGCTGCCGCGAGCGATTCGGGCGACTTCCGCGTGCGCGCGACCAACGTGTCGATGTCGCAGGGGTCGCTGCCGAGCGCCGCGACGATCGCATGATGGGCCGAGGGTCCTGCGGCCGCGGGGTCCTCGGGGGCCGGGCGCAGGCCGGGAATCCTGAGCTCGTCGAGCACGTCCTGTGCGGTCTCGACCAGCTTCGCGCCTTCGCGGATCAGCTTGTGGCAACCCTTCGAGAACGGCGAGTGGATCGAGCCGGGAATCGCGAACACCTCGCGCCCCTGTTCCCCGGCGAGGCGCGCGGTGATGAGCGAACCCGAGGACACCGTGGCCTCGACCACCAGCACGCCCTTCGCGAGGCCGCTGATCAGGCGATTGCGCCGGGGGAAGTTCTGCCGCAGCGGCGGCGTGCCGGGGACGAACTCGGAGACGACGACACCGGAGAGCGCGATGACGTGCGCGAGCTCGAGGTGGCGCGCCGGGTAGACGCGGTCGAGGCCGGTGCCGACGCAGGCGATCGTCGAGCCCTCGCCTTCGAGCGCGCCCTGGTGCGCAGCAGCGTCGATGCCGATCGCGAGCCCCGAGACGATCGTGAGGCCGGCCATCGAGAGCGCGCGCGCGAACGCGCGGGCGTTCTCGACGCCCTGCGGCGTCGCGTTGCGGCTGCCGACGATCGCGAGCGCGGGGCGGTTCAGCATCTCCCGGCGGCCCATGCAGAACAGCGCCGGTGGCGCGTCGGCGGTCTCGAGCAACGCCTTCGGGTAGTCGGGGTCGTCCCAGGCGACGAGCAGGTGCGAGGGGTCGGCGAGCCAGCGCCGCGTGCCTTCGAGCAGGCCGCCCTCGACGGGCGCGAGCACGCGTGCCGCGGTCTCCGGCGACGAGGCCGCGGCGATCTGCGCCCGCGAGGCCGACAGCAGGCGCTCGGGGCTCGCGAACGCGCGCAGCAGCGGGGCCAGTGCCGCCGGCGGGACGCGTGCGAGCGCCAACCGCGCCCAGGCGTCAGCGCGAGCGTCGAGCGGCATGGGGCGTGCGGGTCACCCCGGAGCGGGCAGTCGACGACCGGTCAGGGCTTGCGGATGAAGTCGCCCACCTGCACCGGATCGGTCGTGTTCAGGAGAATGGCGTAGGACACCCGGTCGAACACGCGGAACACGAACATGAGGCCGGTGCGCTCCTGCGGGACGTCGAGGATAGCGCTCGGGCGTGAACCACGTCGTCTGGTCCCAATGGCGGACGATCACCGGCTGGTCCTTGTTCGGGCGCGGATCGCGGATCGGCGCGACGCCGCGGTAGATCGCGAGCACCGTGCCGACGTCGACGCCGTCCGCCGCCCCCTGGTCGATCGTCACGATCGCGCCACGGCCGAGCTCGACCGTGTCGCGCACGGTCGCGATGATCCGGCCCTCGACGTCACGGGTCGGCGCGTGGGGCACGTAGTTGACCAGCACCTCGCGCGGCGCCGGCACGAGCCGGTCGCCGATGAGGATCTCCTCCTTCGCGTTGTCGATCACCAGCGTCGACACCTCGTTGAAGCGCTCGACCCGGGCCGAGCCGAGGAACCGGTACTCGAAGCCGAGCGTCGACTTGCGGTCGAGGGAGCGGATCGGGCCGACCGGGCGGTACATGTGCCAGAGGTCGCCGGCCTTGGCGTCGATGCCGACGACGTAGACGCGGTCGCCGTCGCCGCGGATCACGCGGTCGCGGTCACGGCCGGCGATGATCTCGGCCGAATCCCTGAGGCCCTCGGGGCCGGTGACGAGCGGACGCGACAGGTAGGGCTCGATGTCCCCGGGGGGAATGGTCGGGATCGCCTCGCGATCGAGCGGCGTCGCGCGCGTGGCCGGGGAGAGACGTACGGATTCGCGGGGGCCGCCGGAGGCGATGGACAGCCGCGGCTGTCCGTCGACGTAGTCGAGGCGGATCACGTCGCCCGGATAGATGAGGTGCGGGTTGCGGATCTGGTCGCGGTTCATCCGCCAGACGTCGGGCCAGCGCCACGCGTCGCGAAGGAACCTGCCGGAAATGTCCCAGAGGGTGTCGCCTTTTTGCACCGTGTAGGTCTGCGGCGCGTTGTCGGCAAGCCGCAGATCCTGCGCCGCGACCGGGGCGGCGCCGCTGCGATGACCATGGCGGCGAGCGCCGGGGCGAGCAATCTTGACATGCTAAACTTTTGACGCATAAGACCTCTTCCGGGTCGGGCGGGCCTTGTCAACGTCCTAAAGCGCCGCAAAATAAGGGGCTTATCGCGGATTCTGCATCCGGCACATGCATTTGGCAAGGTAGGTCATGATTCTCCCGATACTCGAGTACCCCGACCCGCGCCTCAAGAAGGTGGCCGCGCCGGTGACCGTGTTCGGCCCCGAGATCGAGCGGCTGGTCCGGGACATGGCGGAGACGATGTACGAGGCCCCGGGCATCGGGCTCGCCGCCACCCAGGTCGACGTGCACAAGCGGGTGATCGTCATCGACATCTCCGAGACCCGCGACCAGCTCCGGGTGTTCGTCAATCCGGAGCTCCTCGAGGCCGAGGGCGAAGCCGAATGCGAAGAGGGGTGCCTCTCCGTACCCGGGTATTACGACAAGGTGACTCGCGCCGCGAACATCCGCGTGCGGGCGCAGAACGAGCGCGGCGAGACCTTCGAGCTCGCCACGGACGGCCTGCTTGCCGTGTGCATACAGCATGAAATGGACCATCTGCTGGGCAAGGTCTTCGTCGACTACCTGTCGCCACTGAAGCGCGCCCGGCTTGCCGGCAAGTTCAAGAAGAAGCGCCGGCTCGCGGGCTAGGCGTGGAACTGGCGTTCGCGGGCGCGATGTTGGTGAGTATTCACTCTCGTCCATGACATTGCTCGTCGGGTTCGCGGGTACTCCGGAGTTCGCGCAGCGGGCGCTCGAGGCGATCGCCGGCGCAGGTTTCACGATACCGCTCGTGCTGACGCGTCCCGATAAGCCGAAGGGCCGAGGCCTCGCGCTGACCGCCTCGCCCGTCAAGGCCTGGGCCGTCGCGAGGGGGTTGCCGGTGCTGCAGCCGGCGACGCTGAAGACGCCCGAGGGCCGTGACGAGGCGCTGGCCTGCCCACTCGACGTGCTGGTCGTTGCCGCGTACGGGCTCATCCTGCCGCCCGCCGTCCTCGCCTGGCCCCGCCTCGGGTGCCTCAACATCCACGCCTCGCTGCTGCCGCGCTGGCGTGGAGCGGCGCCGATCCAGCGGGCGATCGAGGCCGGCGACGCGAGCACCGGCGTCACGATCATGCAGATGGACGAGGGTCTCGACACGGGTCCGACGATCGCCCGTGTGGAGGTGCCGATCGGCCTGCGGGACACGGGCGGACTGCTGCACGACCGCCTCGCGGAGGCCGGCGCCGCGCTGATCGTCGACGTGCTGCGGCGCCTCGACCGCGACGGGCGGCTCGCCGCCCTGCCCCAGCCGGCGGAGGGCGCGACCTACGCGGCGCGCATCACCGATCGCGACGCGCGGATCGACTGGGCCCGCGACGCGCAGGCGATCGACCGGCAGGTCCGGGCGCTCGACCCGACGCCCGGCGCCTACACGACGCTCGGCGGCACGGTGGTCAAGGTGTGGCACGCCGAGCCGACGCCGACCCCCTCGGCCGCGCCGCCGGGAACCGTGCTGGCCGCGCGCCCGGCAGGCATCGACGTGGCCTGCGGCGTCGGCACGCTGCGCATCCTCGAGCTGCAGCGAGCGGGCGGCAGACGGGTGCCGGCGTCCGCGCTCGTCGCCGGGCGATTCGTCGCGGCAGGCGCGCGGTTCGTCGCACCGGCAGCGTGACGCATTGAATCCCGCGGCACCGCCGGCATCTAACGCGCGCCGGCAATGTCGCCGGCGACGTGACGGGACCCGGCAACGGGGTTCGCGACCATGAACTTCGGCAACTACGTCAAGACCGGCCTCCTGATGGCCGCCATCGTCGCGCTGTTCGGCGCCGTGGGGGCGGCGCTCGGCGGCGCCCAGGGCATGCTGGTGGCGCTCGCCTTCGGCGTGGCGACCAACTTCGCGGCCTACTGGTTCTCCGACAAGATGGTGCTGCGCATGTACAACGCGCGCGCGGTCGACGCTTCGAGCGCGCCGCAGTTCCACGGCATGGTCCGCGAGCTGGCCGCGAAGGCGGGCCTGCCGATGCCGCGCGTCTACCTGATCGACGAAGCCCAGCCCAACGCGTTCGCGACCGGTCGCAATCCCGAGCACGCGGCGGTCGCCGCGACCACGGGGCTGCTCCGCGTCCTCACCGCGCGGGAGCTCGCCGGCGTGATGGCGCACGAGCTCGCGCACGTGAAGCATCGCGACATCCTGACCTCGACGATCACCGCGTCGGTTGCCGGCGCGATCTCGACGCTCGCGAACTTCGGCATGTTCTTCGGCGGTCGCGACGACGAGCACCGCAACCCGGTGTTCGCGCTGCTGATCCTGATCGTGGCGCCGATCGCGGCGATGCTGATCCAGTTCGCGATCTCGCGCTCGCGCGAATTCGAGGCCGACCGTGGCGGCGCGGAGATCTCGGGCGACCCGAAGGCGCTCGCCGATGCGCTGGCCAAGATCGACCGCCATGCGCGGGGTCTGTCGCTCGAGACCGCGGAGGCGCATCCCGCCACCGCGCAGATGATGATCATCAACCCGCTGTCCGGTGGCGGCGTGAGAGGCCTGTTCTCCACGCACCCGGCGACCGAGGAGCGCATCCGCAGGCTTCTCGGCATGGCGTAGCCAACGGGCGGCGGCGTGCAGCAGTCGCAACGCGAGGCCGCCCTTGCCGTCCACGCCGTGCTCGACGGCGCGGCGCTGCCGGCCGCGCTGGAGGCGAACGTCGGCCGCGACGCGGGACCCGCGCGCGCGTTCGTGCAGGAGCTCGCCTACGGCACGCTCCGCCACCACGGCACGCTCGACGCCGTCGTGCGCGCGATGATCGACCGGCCGATCCCCGACCGGCGCATCGCCGTGCTGGTCGAGGTCGCACTCTATCAGCTGGAGCACACGCGGCAACCGCCGTTCGCCGTGGTGGATCAGGCGGTCGCCGCCGCGGCCGGGCTCGCCAATCCCGGGGCGAAGTCGCTCGTCAACGCGCTGCTGCGCCGCTTTCTCCGCGAGCGCGCGGACGTGCTCGCGCGCGTCCACGCCGACCCGGTCGCGCGCTGGTCCCATCCGCGCTGGTGGATCGCGCGCGTGCGCGCCGACTGGCCGGACGACTGGACGTCGATCCTCGACGCCGGCAACGCTCGGCCGCCGCTCGCGCTGCGCGCGAACCGCCGTCGCGGCGAGCGCGAAGCGCTGCTCGCGCGATTCGCGGCCGAGGGCATCGACGCGCGCGCCGAGGGTGATGCGGGAATCGTCGTTGCCGTGCCGAGGCCGGTCGCCACGCTGCCCGGCTTCGCGGAGGGCGCATTCTCGGTGCAGGACCTCGGCGCGCAGCTGGCGGCCCCGCTCCTCGATGCCCGGGACGGCATGCGCGTGCTCGACGCGTGCGCGGCACCCGGGGGCAAGACCGCGCACGTGCTCGAGCTCGCCGACGTCGCGATGACCGCGCTCGACAGCGACGCCGCGCGGCTCCACGCGGGTGCGCGACAACCTCGCGCGCCTCGGCCTCGAAGGGCCGCGGGTTGCGGTGCTCGAGGGGGACGCCGCCCGGCCGGACGGATGGTGGGACGGCACGCCTTTCGATCGGGTGCTCGCCGACGTGCCGTGCACCGCCTCCGGCGTCGTGCGCCGCCATCCCGACGCCAAGTGGCTGCGCCGCGCGACGGACGTCGGGGCGTTCGCCGGGACGCAGCGCGCGATCCTCGAGGCGCTCTGGCCGCTGCTGGCGCGCGACGGTGTGCTGCTCTACGCGACGTGCTCGGTGTTTCGGGAGGAGAACGAGGCGAGGATCGCCGAGTTCGCCGCGCGTCACCCGGACGCGTTGCGCGAACCCATCACCTTTCCCGCCGGCGTACGCCGTTCCGGGGGGCAGCTCTTGCCTTCGCCGGAGACGGCGGGCCACAATCAGGACGGCTTCTTCTACGCACGGCTGCGCAAGGCCTAGGGAGGTTCCCTGCGGCCTTGGCGCGAGCGACGCCGTTCCGAGGCGCGAACCGTCCGGGAGCCGCGCCCTCCCCCATGCCGCCTGTTCGAACTACGGTGCCCGGGTCGCGCCTTCTCGTGCATGACGCGCGACGGCGGATGCTGCTCGCGGCCGGCGCGGCGGCGGTGCTCCTGCGTTCTGCCCGCCGGCCCGCGCGGACACGATCGCCGTGGACAGCGCCGAGGTGCGGATCGAGGACGACGAGGTCCTGCTGAACGCCCAGTTCGCGATCTCGCTCAATGCCACCCTCGAGGAGGCGTTGCAGCGGGGCGTTCCGCTCTACTTCGTGCTCGAGGCCGACGTCACGCGTCCGCGCTGGTACTGGCTGGACGAGAAGGTGCTGCGTTTTTCGACGCAGTACCGCGTGTCGTGGCTGCCGCTCACGCGCCAATACCGGGTGGCGAGCGGGCTCCTTTCGCAGACGTTCGACACGCTGCAGGAAGTCGAGCGCCTGATCGGCCGAGTCAATTCGCGCGTGATCGTGCGCGCCGGCGAGCTCGAGCGCGGCACGCGCTACGACGTGAGCGTGCGCCTGCGCCTCGACGTCAACCAGCTGCCGAAGCCCTTCCAGGTGAACGCCCTCGCGTCGCGCGACTGGCACCTCGCGTCCGAGCCGCACCGCATTGCGTTCGTGCCGTGAGCCCGCTCCTCACCTCCGGGCGCGTGCGCTGGGTGCTCCTCGCGGCGGCGAGCCTGTCCGCGATCGCGCTGTTCCTGCTGGCGACCGCCAGCGCCAACACCGCGCTGTTCGCGCGCGGCTACGACACGCTGCTGCTGCTGAACGGCGTGCTCGTCGGCGTGCTCATCCTGATCGTCGTGTGGCAGCTCCTGCAGCTGCGCAGGAAGCTGAAGCGCGGCGTGTTCGGCTCGCGGCTCGCGGCCCGTCTCGTGCTGCTGTTCGCGCTGGTCGCGGTGCTGCCCGGCGCGCTCGTGTATGCGGTGTCGGTGCAGTTCATCGGCCGCTCGATCGAGAGCTGGTTCGACGTGCGCGTCGACCGCGCGCTCGAGGGCGGCTTGAACGTCGGGCGGGCGGCGCTCGACTCGCTGCTCAAGGACACCGCCGACAAGGCCGGTCGCATCGCGATCGCGCTCTCGGAGACCGCGGACCCGTATGGCGCGGCGCTCGCCCGTGCCGCGGAGCAGGCCGGGGCGTTCGAGGCCGCGCTCTACGCGCCCACGGGCGGGGTGCTCGCCGTCGCCGGTACCGGGCAGTCGACCGCCACGCCCGAGCCTCCGCCGGCGCAGGCACTGCGGCGGGCGCGGCTGCAGCAGCAGACGACGGAGATCGTGCAGCGCGACGAGGGGCTGTGGCTGCGCGTCGTCGTGCCGGTCAACAGCGACGACCGGCTGCAGCCGCTCAAGGTGCTGCAGGTGATCGAGCCGGTGCCGCGCGGCCTCGCGCAGGAGGTGGAGAAGGTCCAGTCCGGCTGGCGCGACTACCAGGAGATTTCGTTCTCGCGGGACGCGCTGAAGCGCCTCTACGCACTGACGCTGACGCTGACGCTGCTCCTCGCGCTGGGCAGCGCGCTCGGGCTCGCCGTCGTGCTTTCGGAGCGCTTCTCCGCGCCGCTGGGGCTGCTCGCCGAGGGCACGCGCGCCGTCGCGGAGGGCGACTTCACGCGGCGCCAGCCGGTGGTCTCGAAGGACGAGCTCGGCATCCTGACCGAGTCGTTCAACGCGATGACCGCGCAGCTCGCCGATGCCCGTGCGCGCAACGAGGAATCGCGCCAGGCGATCGAGACGACCCGCGCCTACCTGGAGAGCATCCTCGGCAGCCTGTCCGCGGGCGTGCTCGCGTTCGACGACCAGTATCGGCTGCGCACGGCGAACCCGAGCGCGGCGGTGATCCTGCAGCAGCCGCTCGCCGACCTGACGGGCACGCCGCTGGCGGACTGGGGACGACGCCTGCCGGCGCTCGCGCCGTTCGCCGAGCTGGTCGCCGACGGCTTCCGGACCAGCCGCGACGGCCCGTGGCAGAAGGAGGCCTCGCTGTCGGTGGGCAACCTCGCGCGCACCGTGCTGATGCGCGGCACGCGCATTCCGGGAGCGCCGGTGCCGGGCTACGTGGTCGTCTTCGACGACGTGTCGGAGCTGGTGCAGGCGCAGCGGGATGCCGCGTGGGCCGAGGTCGCGCGGCGCCTCGCGCACGAGATCAAGAACCCGCTGACGCCGATCCAGCTGTCCGCGGAGCGGCTCGCGGTCAAGCTGGAGGGGCGCCTCGACCCTGCGGACGCGGAGACGGTGAAGCGCGGCACGTCGACGATCGTGAACCAGGTGCAGGCGATGAAGCAGATGGTCGACGACTTCGCGATCTACGCCCGCACGCCCCGGCCCGGCCAGCTGCAGGTGGTCGATCTGTCGGCCCTCTTGCTCGACGTGCTCGCTCTGTACGACAATCTGCGGCCGCATACCTCGCTTGCCCTCCCCGACGGCGCCGTCGTGATCCAGGGCGAGCCCACCCGTCTCCGCCAGGTGTTCCACAATCTCATGCAGAACGCGATCGACGCCCAGGCGGGCGCCGAGTCGCCCCGCTACGCGATCAGCCTCGGCCGGGACGGCGGCGAGGCGCGCCTCGTCTTCGAGGACGCCGGCGAGGGCTTCCCGCCCGACATCGTCGCGCGCGCGTTCGAACCCTACGTGACCACCAAGGCCAAGGGCACCGGACTCGGGCTCGCGATCGTGAAGAAGATCGTCGACGAGCACGGCGGGCGCGTCACCCTCGACAATGGCGCGCGCGGCGCGCGCGTCACGCTCACCTTCCCGCTCGCGACCCGATGACCGTCGCCACGTCGCAGGACATCCTGATCGTCGACGACGAAGTCGGCATCCGCGAGCTGCTCTCCGAGATCCTGCAGGACGAGGGCTATCGCGTCGCGCTCGCCGAGAACGCGCATCAGGCGCGCGCGTACCGCCAGCGGCAGCAGCCGGCGCTCGTGCTGCTCGACATCTGGATGCCGGACACCGACGGCGTGACGCTGCTGCGCGAGTGGGGCGCATCGGGACAGCTGACGATGCCGGTGGTGATGATGTCGGGCCACGGCACGATCGAGACCGCGGTCGAGGCGACCCGCATCGGGGCGATCGACTTCCTCGAGAAGCCGATCGGGCTCGCCAAGCTGCTGTCGACGATCGCGCGCGCGCTGAAGAGCGCTGCGGTGCGCGAGCCGCGACGCGTGTCGCTCGCCGCGCTTGGCACCGCGCAGCCGGTTCGCGACGCGGAGCGTGCCGTCGAGCAGGTGCTCGCCGCCCGCAAGCCGCTGCTCCTGCTCGGCGAGTCCGGCACCGGCCACGACGCCGCCGCGCGCGCCGTGGCCGCGCCGGGTACGCCGTTCGTGTCCATCGCGGGCGGGGCGCGGCTCGCCACCAACCCGATCGCGCTGCTCGAGGAGGTGCGCGAGGGCACGCTCTACTGCGCGGAGATCGGCCACTACTCGAAGGTCGAGCAGAAGGGGCTCGCGTTCCTGCTGCCCAAGCTCGAGAAGTACGAGACGACGCTCGTGTGCGCCAGCGCCGAGCCGCTCGGCAACCTGGCGGCGGAAGGCAAGTTCGACGCCGCGCTGCTGTCGCAGCTCTCCGTCGGCGCCGTGATGCTGCCGCCGCTGCGCACCCGCCGGGAGGACATCCCGCCGCTGATCGAGCGCTTCTGGCGCGAGGCGACGCGCGGCGACCCGTCGGCGCCGCTCCTCGCCGCATTGCCGCCGCCGGCGCTCGGGGCGCTCACCGGCGCGCACTGGCCCGGCAACCTCGACCAGCTGGCGAACGTCGTGGCGAACCTCGCGCTGGTGCGCGCCGAGGTGACGCCGGACCACGTGAAGCGCCTGCTCGGCGAGTCGGCGCAGGCGCCGCAGGCGGTCGCGCCCGAGATCACCTCCCGCTTCTTCGAGCTGCCGCTGCGCGAGGCGCGCGAGGCCTTCGAGCGCATCTACTTCGAGCAGCTGCTCGGCCGCGAGCAGAGCAACATGAGCCGGGTCGCGGAGAAGGCGGGGCTCGAGCGCACGCACCTCTACCGCAAGCTGAAGCAGCTGAACATCCGCTTCTCACGCCGTATCGACGACGGCAGCGGCGGCAGCGGCGGCAGCAGCGGCGGCAGCGGCAGCGGCGGCACGGGCGGCGGAAGCTGAAGGCAGGCCGACGTGTCCGCGCCCGCGGCGAGCGCCGCATGCTTGCCGCTGATGATCGGCGCGATCGGCGTCGTCTACGGCGACATCGGCACCTCGCCGCTGTACACGGTGCGCGAGGTGTTCGGCGGCGCGCACGGCATGCCGCTCAACGAGGCCAACGTCTACGGCCTCCTGTCCCTCGTGTTCTGGGCGCTGGTGGTCGTGGTCACGCTCAAGTACGTGGTGCTGATCATGCGTGCCGACAACAACGGCGAGGGCGGCATCCTAGCGCTCACTGCGCTGGTCTCCCGCGGCACCGAACGCCAGGGGCGGCTGCGCTGGTGGCTGGTCGGCCTCGGCATCTTCGGTGCCGCGATGTTCTTCGGCGACGCGATGATCACGCCGGCGATCTCGGTGCTCTCCGCGGTCGAGGGGCTCGAGGTGATGACCCCGATGCTGCATCCGTTCGTCGTGCCCGCTGACGGTGCTGATCATGGTCGCGCTGTTCTGGATCCAGAAGCGCGGCACGGGCTCGGTCGGCGCGCTGTTCGGCCCGATCACCGCGGTCTGGTTCCTGACGCTCGCCGCGCTCGGCATCGCGCAGATCGTGCAGAACCCGGCGGTGCTCGCGGCGCTGTTGCCGCACCACGCGATCTTCTTCGTGCTCGATCACCCGCTCGCCACGTTCCTCGCCCTGGGCGCGGTCGTGCTCGCGGTGACCGGCACCGAGGCGCTCTACGCCGACATGGGGCACTTCGGCGCCAAGCCGATCCGCCGCGCGTGGCTGTGGTTCGTCATGCCGGCGCTCGTGCTCAACTACTTCGGGCAGGGCGCGCTGCTGCTCGGCCGGCCCGACGCGATCAAGAACCCCTTCTACCTGCTGGCCCCCCAGTGGGCGCTCCTGCCGCTGGTGATCCTCGCCACCTGCGCGACGGTGATCGCCTCGCAGGCGGTGATCTCCGGCGCGTTCTCGATCGCCCGGCAGGCGGTGCAGATGGGCTACTGCCCGCGGCTCAACATCTTGCACACCTCCGAGCGGGAGATCGGGCAGATCTACGTGCCGTTCATCAACTGGACGCTGTTCGTCGCGGTGATCCTGCTGGTCGTCGGCTTCCGCAGCTCGAGCGCGCTGGCCGGCGCCTACGGCATCGCGGTGACGATGGCGATGCTGATCGACTCGGTGCTGATCTTCTTCGTGATGCGCCGGATCTGGAAGTGGTCGTTCCCGGCCGCGCTGGCGATCGCGCTGCCGCTCGGCCTGATCGACTTCGCATTCCTCGCGTCGACCTCGCTCAAGATCCCCGACGGCGGCTGGTTCCCGCTGCTGGTCGGCGCCGTCGTCTTCACGCTGCTCACGACGTGGAAGCGCGGCCGCTCGATCCTGATGCACCGCCTCGCCGAGGACGCGATGCCGCTCGACCTCTTCGTGCAGAGCATCGGCGCGGCGCCGCCGACCCGGGTGCCGGGCACCGCGGTGTTCCTGACCTCGACGCCCGACCGCGTCCCGCACGCGCTGTTGCACAACCTGAAGCACAACAAGGTGCTCCACGAGCGCGTCGTCTTCCTCACGGTGGTGACGCGCGACATCCCGTTCGTCGAGGATTCGGGCCGCTTCGAGGTGACGACGCTCGGCGCGGACTTCTATCGCATGTTCGCGTACTACGGCTTCAAGGACGACCCCGACATCCCGTCGCTCCTCGAGCTCTCGGGCCGCAAGGGCTTCCCCTTCGACATGATGGAGACGTCGTTCTTCGTGTCCCGCGAGACGCTGATCCCGACCAAGGTGCCGGGCATGGCGCTGTGGCGCGAGCGCATGTTCGCGTCGATGAGCAAGAACGCGGTGAAGGCGTCGGACTTCTTCAAGGTGCCGACCAACCGCGTCGTCGAGCTCGGCACGCAGGTCGAGATCTAGCAGGTCGTCGACACGCGGCGCTGCCGCCAGAAAGCGCAACGGCCCGCAGGGCGCGGGCCGTTGCCTTGTGCGCTGACCGGAGGGCGCGGTCAGGCCGCCTCGGCCATCGCGCCACGCATCTGCTTCAGTGCCTTGCTCTCCAGCTGGCGGATGCGCTCGGCGGAGATGCCGTACTCGTCGGCGAGTTGCTGCAACGTCGCCGCGTCGTCCTCGCGCAGCCACCGGGCCTCGATGATGCGGCGGCTCCGCTCGTCGAGCCGCGACAGCGCCGCGCGGAGGCCGTCGCTGCGGCGCGTCTCGATCTGCCGGCGCTCGAGGCGCTCGCGAAGGGTCCTCGCTCTCGTCGGCGAGCCACGCGATCGGCGCGACCGACGACTCGTCGTCGGCAGGCGTCGGATCGAGCGACAGGTCCTGGCCGGACAGCCGCGTCTCCATCTCGAGCACTTCCTCGCGCTTCACGCCGAGCTCGCCGGCGATCGCGTCGGCCTCGGACGTGTTGAGCGCCGCGCTCCTCGACTTCATGCTGCGCAGGTTGAAGAACAGCTTGCGCTGCGCCTTGGTCGTCGCCACCTTGACGAGGCGCCAGTTGCGCAGGATGTACTCGTGCATCTCGGCCTTGATCCAGTGCAGCGCGAACGAGACCAGGCGCACGCCGTGCGACGGGTCGAAGCGGCGCACGGCCTTCATCAGGCCGACGTTGCCCTCCTGGATCAGGTCGGCCTGCGGCAGCCCGTAGCCCTGGTACTTGCGCGACACGGCGACGACCAGCCGCAGGTGCGACAGCACGAGCTGCCGCGCCGCGTCGACGTCCTCGCTCGTCGCGCCAGCGGCGGCCGAGGTCGGCTTCCTGCTCGGCAGTGAGGAGCGGGAAGCGATTGACGGCCTGGATGTAGTGGTCGAGGCTTCCGAGCGAGGTCGGCGTCGGGAAAGCCAGCGCGGTTCCGGTCATCAGCATCTCTCCTGGTCGGGCCGCCCTGATCCGGATTCTCGGCGGGATGCCTGATCCGGATTCAGTTTAGCACTCGCGAAATGAGAGTGCTAATTGTACCGGAAAGTTCCTGACTGAATTGGTCGGGCAAGTGGCTTTTGGCGGCCGGGCGTGCATCGTCTTCCTGACATATCAATGGGTTGACCGCGACCGCGTGCGACTGGGGGCGATACGAGGGCCACGAGCGGGGCAGATTGCGCCCGCCCTCCCCGGTTCCCCGGACGGCTGCGCCGGACCACGCGTTCGCGTTCCCGGACGTTGTTCGCGAACCGGCCCTAGTCCGGCGGCAGCAACGCGTCGACGAACTCCGCCGCCACGAATCGCTGCAGGTCGTCGACCGACTCGCCCACGCCGATGAAGCGGATCGGCACCGGGTGCTGCTTCGCGATCGCCGCAACGACGCCGCCCTTCGCCGAACCGTCGAGCTTGGTCACGATGAGGCCGGTCAGGCCGACCGCGGCGTCGAACGCCTTGACCTGGGCGAGCGCGTTCTGTCCCGTGTTGGCGTCGAGCACGAGGAACACCTCGTGCGGGGCGTCGGGGATCGCCTTGGCGATCACCCGCTTGACCTTGCGCAGTTCCTCCATCAGGTGGAGCTGCGTGGGCAGCCGCCCGGCGGTGTCGGCGAGGACGACCTCGGTACCGCGGGCCTTGGCGGCCGCGACGGCGTCGAACGCCACGGCCGCCGGGTCGCCGCCGTCCTGGGCGATCACCGCGACGTTGTTGCGCTCGCCCCAGATCGCGAGCTGCTCGCGGGCGGCGGCGCGGAACGTGTCGCCGGCAGCGAGGAGCACCGAGTATTCGTAGCCCTGCAGCCACTTGGCGAGCTTGCCGATCGAGGTCGTCTTCCCGGCGCCGTTCACGCCCGCGATCATGATGACGAACGGCCGCGCCTGCCCGACGACGAACGGCCGCTCCAGCGGCTCGATCAGCGCGAGCAGCGCTTCGCGCAGCAGCGACTTCGGGTCCGCGTCGGTGCCGGCCGTGCGGTAGCGCGCCTTGAGATCGGCAAGCAGATGCTCGGTCGCCCCGACGCCGACGTCGGCGGTGAGCAGCGCGGTCTCGAGCTCCTCGAGCGCCTCCTCGTCGAGCACCTTGCGCTGGAACACGCCGGCGAGCGCGCCCGAGAGCTTCTCGCGCGAGGCGGAGAGCCCGGACTTGAGGCGCTCCGCCCAGGACTTCTGCTCGTCCTCGGCGGTCTTGCGCTTGAACAGGTCTAGCACGGGATTGGACAACGTCGGTGCAAAGATGGAATTCTACGCGGCGCCCTCCGCTACGCGGCGCCCTCCGCCCGCCCCCGCTCGCCCCTTGTCCCGCCGCCCACCCAACTCCGTACGCATCATCGGCGGGCTCTGCCGGGGGCGCGTCGTGCGCTTCCCGCCGGTCGCGGCGCTGCGCCCCACCCCCGACCGGGTCCGCGAGACGCTCTTCAACTGGCTGGGGCAGGCACTGGCCGGACGAACGACGCTCGAACCCTACGCGGGCTCGGGGGTGCTCTCGCTCGAGGCGCTGTCGCGCGGCGCATCGCGCGCGGTGGCCGTCGATCGCGACCCGAAGGCAGTCGCCGCGATCGCCGCGCACGCGCGCCTCTTCGGCCTCGACGGCCTCGACGCCCGGCGCGCGGACGCACGCGCCTTCCTCGAGCAGGACGCGGGTCGCTACGACGTCGTGTTCCTCGATCCCCCGTTCGCCGACGACCCCTGGGCGTGGCTCCTGCCGCTCGCCGCGGCGCGGCTTGCGGCCGATGGAGCGATCTATGCGGAGGCAGGGCATTCGCTCGGCGCCCCGCCCGGCCTGCAGGTGACGCGGAGCGCGCGGGCCGGGCAGGTGTATTACCATCTGCTGCGGCCGGATCCCGGCGCGCCGTGAGCACGGCGCGCGTGGCGCCTGCCGTCGGCACTCCCCATGCTCAAGGTCGTCTATCCCGGAACCTTCGACCCCTTCACCCGCGGCCACGAGGACCTCGTGCGCCGCGCGGCGCAGCTCTTCGACACGGTCGTCGTGGGCGTGGCGGCCAGCGCCTCGAAGACGCCGTACTTCGGGCTCGAGGAACGTGTCGAGATGGCGAGGGAGGTGCTCGCGCCGTTCCCGAACGTGACGGTGACGAGCTTCTCGGCCCTGCTGATGGACTTCGTGCACGCCCACGGCGCCCGCGTCATCCTGCGGGGATTGCGCGCGGTCTCGGACTTCGAGTACGAGTTCCAGATGGCCGGCATGAACCGCAACCTCCATCCCGAGGTCGAAACGCTGTTCCTGACGCCGGCCGAGCAATACATGTTCATCTCCGCGACGATCGTGCGGGAAATCGCCAGGTTCGGCGGCGACGTGTCGATGTTCGTGCACCCCGCGGTCAACCGGCGACTGAAGGCGAAGGCCGCCGGGCTCGCACGGTAGGGAGGCGCCGATGGCGCTGATGATCACCGACGAGTGCATCAACTGCGACGTCTGCGAGCCCGAGTGCCCGAACGGCGCGATTGCGCAGGGACCGGAAATCTACGTGATCGACCCGGCGAAGTGCACCGAGTGCGTCGGGCACTTCGACGCGCCGCAGTGCCGCGAGGTCTGTCCGGTCGACTGCATTCCGCTGGACCCCGACCATGCGGAATCGCGCGACGCTCTCGTGCGCAAGTACGAGGGCCTGATGGCGGCGAAGGCGGCTGCGGCGGGCTGACCGACGGCCCGGGCGCTGGCTCGGGACTTGCTCGCATTCCCGGTCACCGCCGGCCGCGGCGTCTCGACACGCCCGCCGGACGGATCCCGTACCGGAGGAGACGACATGGTTCTTCGATGCTTTGCCGCACTGGCGGGTCTCGTGCTCGCGGTCACGGTGGCCGGGCCGGCCCGCGGCCAGGATGGCGTGACCCCGACCTCGGTCCTGATCGGGCAGTCGGCCGCATTCACCGGCCCGGCGGCGCAACTCGGCATCCAGATGCGCGCAGGCGCCAAGCTGTGGATCGACCACGTCAACGCCCAGGGCGGCATCAACGGGCGGACGATCGAGCTGAAGAGCCGCGACGACAAGTACGAGAGCCGCGCTGGCGGCGGAAAACACCAAGCGGCTGATCAACGATGACCGGGTGTTCGCGCTCTTCGCCTACGTCGGCACGCCGACGTCGCAGGCGTCGCTGCCGGTGTTCACCGAGGCCAGGGTGCCGTTCGTCGCGCCCTTCACCGGCGCCGAGCTGCTGCGGCAGCCGTTCAACCGCTACGTCTTCAACGTGCGCGCGAGCTACTACGACGAGACCGAGGCGATCGTGGAGCACCTGACGCGGATCGGCGCCCGCAAGATCGCCGTGTTCCACCAGGCGGACTCCTTCGGACAGGCCGGCCTCGACGGGACCACGCGCGCGCTGACCAAGCGAGGACTCAAGGTGCACTCGTCCAGCACGGTGGAGCGCAACACCACCAACGTCGCCGAGGCGGTGAAGACGATCCACGCCTCCCAGCCCGACGCGGTGGTGATGATCTCGGCCTACGGGTCCATCGCGGAGTTCGTCCGCGAGATGAAGAAGTCGGGCAGCCTCGCATCGTTCTACACGGTCTCGTTCGTCGGCAGCAAGGCGCTTGCCGACGCGCTCGGGCCCGAAGGGCACGGGGTGATGATCTCGCAGGTCGTGCCCTTCCCGTGGAGCCCGCTGACGCCGGTGGTCAGGGAATACCTCGACCTCGCGAAGCGCGCCGGCAACCTCGAGGTCAACTTCTCGACGCTCGAGGGCTTCCTGTCCGCCAAGGTGCTGACCGAAGGACTGCGCCGCGCCGGCCGCGACCTCACGCGCGAGCGGTTCGTCGCCGCGCTCGAGTCGATCAACAACCTGGATCTCGGCGGCTTCGGCGTCGCGTTCTCGAGCACGAACCACAACGCCTCGCGCTTCGTCGACCTGGCGATGATCGGCCGCGAAGGGAAGTTCGTTCGTTGACGTCGGGGGCGGCGGGGGCGCGGCCGCGAAAGCGTCAGCTGTTCGCCGCGAGCGGCAGGCCGTCGGGCATCGCCACGACGTCGTCGATGGCGGCGACCTCGCGCTCGAGCGCCCGCACCTGCGCGGCCAGCGCGTGGCCCTGCTGCTCGAGCTCGGCGATCCGCTCCTCGAGCTCGTCGCTCGCGCTGTGGATGCGCCTGATGCTGTCGAGGCGCCGCTTGAGCTGCAGCTGGTGCTCCTTGACCTGCGTCTCCAGCGGGCCCATCACCGCGCGGAGCCAGGCGTCGGCGTCACGGTTGGCGACGTCGTAGACGCGCTTGGCCCGCGACGCGACGGTTTCGAAGAACCGCCGCATGAGCGGGAACTTGGCCTTGCTCACCATGTTCCAGAGCGTGTTGAAGTGCTCGTTGTAGGCGCGCTCGAGGCGCTCCACTTCCTTGTGGTACTTGAGCACGGAGAAGGGCGGGGGAACGAACGGCTCGAGCCCGTGCTCCTGCGCATAGCGCGCGTACATCGCGCGCATCATCTCGTGGATCTCGACGGACTGCCGCGCGGCGGCGTCGAAGTCGGCGCGGATCGAGGCGAAGAACTCGCCCATCGCCTGCCGCAGGCCACGCGTGAACGGGGACGCCTCGATCGCCTTGCGCGTGCGCGTGGCGTTGCTGCGCAGCGACTCGAGGCCGATCCTGTCGAAGAGCGCGTTGGTCTGCCCCGTGAACACGTTGCGCAGCGCGGTGAAGCGTGCGAGGCCCCGCTCGAACAGCTCCTTTTCGTCGCGCGCGCGCTCCAGCATGTGCGCGACGACGTCCAGGTTCTTGCCGCGCAGCGCCTTCAGTTCCGCGAGCTGTTCCGCGACGCCGGTGGAGCGTGCGCCGAGCAATGCCTTCACCGCCTCGGCGAGCGCGCGCACGTCGCTCGACGTGGCGCTGCCGACGATCTCGCGCTTCGCCGGGATCAGCCGCCCGGACAGCGCGCCCTCGAGCACAGGCAGACGGCTTCTCGCGAGCAGCGGGTCGTCGCCGTTCACCTTGGCCGCGAGTCCCTTCTGCGCCGACACGGCGAACACCTGTTCCGGCGGAACGCCGAGCAGCTCGGCGCTCGACCGCGCCTGCCGGGCGATCTCGGCATCGATCTCGGCGGGACTCTTCAGCTCGTCCCAGAGGCCGTCGATCTTGTTCAGTATGACGATCCGGCCGCGCCGGGTCGCGGCGTCCTCGCCGGCGAGGTGCCGCCGCCACACCTCGAGGTCGGTCTTCGTGACGCCCGCGTCGGCGGCGAGGATGAACAGTACCGCGTGCGCCTGCGGCAGGAGCGACAGCGTGAGCTCGGGCTCGGTGCCGATCGCGTTCAGTCCCGGCGTGTCCAGGATCACCAAGCCCTGCTTCAGCAGCGGATGCGGAAAGTTGATGATCGCGTGCCGCCAGCACGGGATCTCGACTTCCTCGGCGGGGCCGGCCGCCGACACCCCTTCGTCGCCGTCCGGAAATCCGTAGCGCCGGGCGAGCGCCACCGGCACGCGCTTCACCTGGGACACGCGCGACAGCGCGTCGGTCATCCGCTCCGCGGACGCGAGGTCGAGCGCGATCGTCGTCCACTCGTCGGCGTAGTTCTTGAACTCGGCGACGGTGGCGTCCTTGCCGCGCGTCTCGATGGGCAGCAGGCGGATCGACGGGGGCCGCGACGGGTCGTGCAGGAGCTCGGTCGGGCACATCGTCGTGCGACCGGCCGCCGAGGGCAGCAGGCGCGCGCCGAAGTCGGCAAAGAAGATCGCGTTGATCAGCTCGGACTTGCCGCGCGAGAACTCGGCGACGAACGCGACGACCAGCTTGTCCTGGTGCAGCCGCTCGAGGATCCGCTCCACGCGCTGCTCGACCTGCGCGTCCGCGAGCTCCTGCTCGTCGAGCCAGCCGTGGAGTTCCGATACCCGCGCCGCGAGCCGACGGCGCCAGTCGCCGTAGGCCTCGAAACGTGCTGCGAGTTCGCGCGATTGCACGATGCTTCCCCTGTTCCCCTCGCCCACGCGGGACGACGAATCTAACATGGGGATTCGAAGCACGCCCCGTGCCCCGCGGCGGGCGGTGCCATGGTCGGCCGACCGACGGTGCGGGCGCTGCGCGACGGAGCGGCCGGCCGTGCGTCAGCGCGGCTGGCAGGCGGGGCAGTAGCAGGACGACCGCTGCCCGAGGCGCCGGTTGCGGATCGCGGTGCCGCAGACCCGGCACGGCTCGCCCTCGCGGCCGTACACGCGGTAGTCGAGCTGGAAGTGCCCCGGCGCTCCATCCGAATCGACGAAGTCGCGCAACGTGCTGCCCCCCTTGTCGATCGCCTCGGCGAGCACCTGACGCACCGCGTCGACGAGCGCGGCGAGCCGTGCCCGCGACACGCGCCCCGCCGGGGTGGCGGGACGGACGCCGGCGCGGAACAGCGACTCGGCCGCGTAGATGTTGCCGACGCCCACGACGACGCGGTTGTCCATCAGCGTGACCTTGATCGCGGCACGGCGTCCACGCGTCCTCGCGTGGAGGTAGTCCGCGTCGAACGCGGGATCGAACGGCTCCGGGCCGAGCCCGTCGAGCAGGGGATGCGACGGCGCCGGCCCGGGCAGCCAGTGCATCGAGCCGAAGCGGCGCGGGTCGTGGTAGCGGATGACCGTACCGTCGTCCAGGCCGAAATCGACGTGATCGTGGCGGCGACGCAGCGGGGGCGTCGCCGAAAACGCGCAGACTGCCGGTCATCCCGAGGTGCACCAGGAGCGTTCCCGGCCCGCTCTTCGAGGCAACGCGGAAGAGCAAGTACTTGCTTCGCCGCTCGACGGCGACGATCCGGGCAGCGTCGAGCAGCGATGGAAGCGTCGATGGAACCGGCCAGCGCAGGCGGGCGTCGTACACATGGACCGAGACGATGCGCCGCCCCGCCACATGCGGCTCGATGCCGCGCCGCGTGGTCTCGACTTCGGGAAGCTCGGGCATGGCGGGTGTTTGCCGCGACCGCGGCGATGCCGCGCGATAAGCGGTCACGCCGACGTTTGTTGGGCCGCGGAATATAACCTAAGATGGATTTTCCGCTCCGGCCGTGCCGGAACGCCAGGAAAGCAGAGGAATCGATGAAGCAGCGCCTCAGCCGGATCGCGATCGCCGCGCTCGCGGGACTCGCGGCGGCCACGGCATCCGCGCAGGGCAGTCCCGGTCCGGGGACGGCCCCGCAGTCCGCGAGCGAGCCGGCGGCAACCCGATCGGCGGAAGGATGCACTGCCTGCCGACGTCTTCTACCGGCTCCTGGTGGGGGACATCGCGATTGCAGCGCGGTGAACCGGCGGTGGCTGCCCGTGCGTATCTCGAAGCGGCGCGGGCGTCGGCCAATCCGGCGCTCGCCCGGCGCGCGACCGAGATCGCCCTTGCGACCCGCCAGCGCCCGGCCATCGAGCAGGCGGCGAGGCTGTGGCAGGAGCTCGAGCCGACGGCCGAGCGGCCGGGCCAGATCATCGCGGCCGTCGCCTCGGGCAACATGTCGCGCCTGCAGGACGAGTCCCCGGAGAGCGAGCTGCGGGCCCGGCTCGAACGCTTCCTGGCCGACGCCGCGGTGTCGGGCGCCGGGGTGGGCGAGCCGTTCCTGCAAATCAACCGCGTCTTCGGCCACCAGTCGGACAAGGCCGCGGTGTTCCGCCTGGTCGTCGATCTGGCGAAAGCCCTACCCGGGAAGTGCCGAGGCGCAGTTCGCGATCGCACTGGCCGGACTCAACACGGGCCTCACCGATCCGGGCGTCGCCACGGCCACGATGGAGGCGGCCGACCGGGCGCTCGCCCTCAAGCCGGATTGGGATCGTGCGGTGCTGCTCAAGGCCGAACTCCTCGGCAAGACCTCGGCGAGCCGGGCGATCGCCTACATCGAGGCAGCGCTCGCGAAAGCGCCGCAGTCGCGCGCCCTCAAGATCGCCCTCGCCCAGCACCTGGTCGAGCAGAAGCGATTCGCCGAGGCTCGCGCCCTCTACCGGAGCGTCCTCGCTGCCGACCCGTCGCAGCGCGAGCTGCAGTTCGGTGCCGCCGTGCTCTCCGTGCAGATGAAGGACTGGGATGCGGCCGAGACCGATCTGCAGGCGCTGAAGCGCGCCGGTTACGGCGAGGCGGGCCAGGTCGAGTTCTACCTCGCGCAGGTCGCGGAGGAGCGCGGCAATCTCGACCAGGCGATCGCCCGTTACCGCGACGTGCCCGACGGCGAGCGTGCCTGGCTCGCCCAGTTGCGCATCGCCGTGGTCATGGGCAAGCAGGGCAAGCGCGACGAGGCACGCCGTTTCCTTGCCGAGCTGCCCGCCGTGACGATCGAGCAGCGTGTCCAGGTGCGGCAGACCGAGGCGCAGATCTACCGCGACGCCAACGACCATGCCAGGGCGCTGGCGATCCTCGACCAGGGCCTCGCGGAGCTGCCGGAGTCGACGGACCTGGTCTACGACCGGGCCATGGTGCTGGAGAAGCTCGACCGCATCGACGACGCCGAGAAGGCGCTGCGCCGGCTGGTCGAGATGAAGCCCGACGACGCGCACGCGCTGAACGCGCTGGGTTACACGCTCGTCGACCGCACGCGCCGCGTCGACGAGGGCTTCCAGCTGATCGAGAAGGCGCACCGCCTCGCGCCGTGCGGACCCGTTCATTCTCGACAGCATGGGCTGGGCGCTGTATCGGATGGGGCGGCTCGACGAGGCCGAGCAGTACCTTGCCCGCGCGTTCGCGGAGCGCCCGGATCCGGAGATCGCCGCGCACTGGGGCGAGGTGCTGTGGGCGAAGGGCCAGCAGCAGAAGGCGAAGGACATCTGGCAGTCGCAGCTCAAGACGACGCCCGATCACCCGCTGCTGCTCGAGACGATGCGCCGCCACAGCCGATAGGCGAGCCGGCCGTCATCTCGTCATGTTCGCGCTGCACGGGGTGAGGCGGCGGGCGGTCGTGCTCGCGCTCGCCGCGACGCTGGCGGCCTGCGCGACGCCACCGCGCGTCGACGTCGCCGCCGCGGCCGTCGCACCGGCCGATGCGCCATTCGAGCTTTCCGGGCGGCTCTCCGCACGCCACGGCGAGACCGGCGTGGCCGCGAGCTTCCGCTGGGTCCACGCGCCGGAAACGGACGAGCTCCTGCTCTCGACGCCCTTCGGTCAGGCGCTCGCCCGGCTTTCCGGAGGGGCAAACGGCGTCGTGCTCGAACTGCAGGACGGCGGCGTCGCACGCTCGGGCGACTGGGAGTCGCTGACGCGCGAGGCGCTCGGCGTTCCGGTGCCCGTGCGCGGGCTCGCCTGGTGGGTGCGCGGGGCGCCGCACCCCGCGAGCGACCACGCCATCGAGCGCGACACGGCGGGCCGTGCGAGCGTGCTGCGGCAGGACGGATGGGAGATCGTCTACGGCTATCGGGACGAGGACACGCAGCCGTCGCGCCTCGTGCTCGCCTATCCGGGGATCGAGGTCCGGCTGGCGGTGGACTCGCGCGTCGACGGTGACCCGCGGTAGCAACGATCGAACGCGACCCCCGCCAATGCAGACAGCGAATGCCACGCGACACGCTGGTCGTGCCCGCGCCGGCCAAGGTCAACCTGTTCCTGCACGTGACCGGACGCCGGGACGACGGCTACCACCTGCTCGAGTCGCTGTTCGTGCTCGTCGATCTGGCCGACACGGTGACGCTCGCACGCCGTGACGACCGCGCGATCGTCCGCGCGCGCGCCGTCCCGGGCGTCGCGGAACAGGCCGACCTCGCGATGCGTGCCGCGTTCGCATTGCGCGACGCGACCGGTACGTCGTTCGGCGCGTCGATCGACGTCGACAAGCGCATCCCGATCGGCGGGGGGCTCGGTGGGGGCAGCTCCGACGCCGCGAGCGTGCTGCTCGGGCTGAACCGCCTCTGGGCGCTCGGGCTGTCCCGCGCCGAGCTCGCCGGGATCGGCGTGAAGCTCGGTGCCGACGTGCCGTTCTTCGTCCACGGCGAGAACGCGATCGTGCGCGGCATCGGCGAGGTGATCGCGCCGGTTTCGCTGCCGCGGCAATGGCTTGCGCTCGCGCTGCCCGCCGTGCAGGTGCCGACCGCGGCGATCTTCGCGGCCTCGGAATTGACACGATCGACACCGTCGGCGAAAATAAACGTCTTTTCCGTGGGTTACGGACGCAACGACCTCGAGCCCGTTGCCGCTGCCCGCCATCCCGACGTCGCGGCCGCCTTGGCTGCGTTGGGACGCGCGGCAGGCAATGCCCGCATGAGCGGCTCGGGGAGTTCGGTGTTCGCCGCGTGCGAAAGCGCCGGGACGGCCCGAAGAGCCGTGCTCGCGCTGCCGCCGGGCTTGCGGGGCCTCGTGGTCCGCACGCTCGCGCGGCATCCGCTCGCGTCGTTCGCGTAGTGGCCGCGGCAAGGCCCGAAAGGGACGACGATCCCCCCTCCGGCAGGGGCATGTACCGGGCGGGGCAAGGTTTCCGTTGGGGAGTCGCCAAGTTGGTTAAGGCACCGGATTTTGATTCCGGCATTCGAGGGTTCGAATCCTTCCTCCCCAGCCACCGTCAGGCAGGCCGCCCGTGCAGCGGGCGGCCTGCCTTTTTTGATTGAGCCCCAAGCCCGGCGAAGCGCTCGATGGCCTACGAACGGATGCGGATCTTCACCGGCAACGCGAACCCGAAGCTCGCGAGCGCGGTCTGCCGGCACCTCAACCTGAGCCTCGGCCGCGCCGTCGTCGGCAAGTTCTCCGACGGCGAGGTGATGGTCGAGCTGCTCGAGAACGTCCGCGGCCGCGACGTGTTCATCCTGCAGTCGACCTGCGTGCCGACCAACGACAACCTGATGGAAGTGCTGGTCATGGTCGACGCGCTGAAGCGCGCCTCCGCCGCCCGCATCACCGCCGCGCTGCCCTACTTCGGCTACGCCCGCCAGGACCGCCGGCCGCGCTCGGCGCGCGTGCCGATCAGCGCCAAGGTCGTCGCGGACCTGCTCACCACGGTGGGCGTGCACCGCGTGATGACGATGGACCTGCACGCCGACCAGATCCAGGGCTTCTTCAACATCCCGGTCGACAACATCTACGCGACGCCGATCCTGCTCGGCGACGTGTGGAAGCAGAACTACGACGACCTGCTGGTCGTGTCCCCCGACGTGGGCGGCGTCGTGCGCGCGCGCGCGATCGCCAAGCGTCTCGACTCCGACCTCGCGATCATCGACAAGCGGCGGCCGAAGGCCAACGTCTCCGAGGTGATGAACATCATCGGCGACGTCTCCGGGCGCACCTGCGTGATCATGGACGACATCGTCGACACGGCGAACACGCTGTGCAAGGCGGCGACCGCGCTCAAGGAGCACGGAGCGCGCAAGGTCGTCGCCTACTGCACGCATCCGGTGCTCTCCGGCGGCGCGGTGTCGCGGATCGGCGTGTCCGACATCGACGAGCTGGTGGTCACCGACACGATCCCGCTCTCCCCCGAAGGCGAGGCCTGCCCGCGCATCCGCCAGCTGTCCTGCGCGCAGCTCCTCGCCGAGACGATGACCCGCATCTCCAACGAGGAGTCGGTGTCGAGCCTGTTCACCGAGTGACCACCCCAGGAGCAACCCCATGCCGACCCCCGTCGCCCCCGACCTCGCAGGCAAGCGCGTACTGATCACCGGCGCCTCGACCGGCATCGGCGCGGCCGCGGCGCGCGCGTTCGCCGCCGCCGGCAGCCGCGTCGTGGTGCATTACAACGCGAGCCGCGGCAAGGCCGAGGAAGTGGCCGCCGCGATCGCGAAAGCGGGCGGCGAGGCGCACCTCGTCGGCGGGGACGTGCGCTCGAGCGAGACGGTGCGGCGCATCGTCGACGAGGCGGCGCGCGCCCTGGGCGGCCTCGACGTGGTCGTGAACAATGCCGGGGGCATGGTCAAGCGGGTGCCCGTCGCGGACATCGACGACGCGACCTTCGACGACATCGTCGACCTCAACGTGCGCTCGCTCGTCATCGGCTGCGCGGCGGCCGTCCCGCACCTGCGCAAGTCCGGGCGCGGCAGCATCATCAACGTGACCTCGATCGCCGCGCGTCACGGCGGCGGCCCGGGCGCGGCGCTCTACGCGTCGGCGAAGGGCTTCGTCAGCACGTTCACGCGCGGCATCGCGCGCGAGCTCGCGCCGGAAGGCATCCGCGTGAACGCCGTCTCGCCGGGCGTGATCGCGACGCCGTTCCACGAGCGCTACTCGACGCCGCAGATGCTCGAATCGATGCGCGGCATGATCCCGATGGCGCGCCTCGGCACGGCCGAGGAGTGCGCCGGGACGTTCCTGTACCTCGCCTCCGACGCGCTCGCGGGCTACGTGACCGGGCAGGTGGTCGAGATCAACGGCGGGCAGCTGATGCCGTAACGCCGGCCCCGCTTTCCTGTTACAATCCAACGCTTTATCTAATCCCCGCCGGCCGGCCAGCCGAGCGGGGTTGTCGCCAACCGCGGACGACCTGTCCGGCCCGCGACCGCCGCCAACGGCGGTGCCGGGGACCGCGAAGGGAAGGCCGCAGACACCAGGGAGCATTGCCATGGCCTCCATCGAATTCACCGCCTTTCCCCGCCAGGGCGAAGGACGCGGCGCGTCGCGCCGCCTGCGCCACGCGGGGAAAGCCCCCGGCATCGTCTACGGCGCGGGGGTCGAGCCGACGCCCATCGAGCTCGACCACAACGCACTCATCCACGCGCTCAAGAACGAGGCATTCCACGCGTCGATCCTGTCGATGAAGCTCGACGGGAAGGCGCAGAAGGTGCTGCTGCGCGACGTGCAGATGCACCCGTTCCGCGCGCAGGTGCTGCACGTCGACTTCCAGCGCATCGACGAGAGCAAGAAGATCCACATGAAGGTGCCGCTGCACTACGTGAACGAGACGCTGTCGCCGGCGGTGAAGCTCGGCGGCGCGATCGTGAGTCACATCGCCAACGACCTCGACGTCTCGTGCCTGCCCAAGGACCTCCCGGAGTTCATCGAGGTGGACCTGTCGGCGATCGAGCCCGGCAAGTCCGTGCACGTCTCCGAGATCAAGCTGCCTCCCGGAGTCGTCGCGCTCACGCACGGCAAGGACCCGGTGATCGCATCCGCGATGGTGCCGAAGGCCCACGCCGAGACCGAGGAAGCGCCGGTGGCCGAGGCCGCCGCCGCGGCGCCGGTGGCCGCAGCCCCTGCCGCCGAGAAGAAGGAAGAGAAGAAGGAAGAGAAGAAGAAATAGGCGAGCGCCGTCGCCGCGAGGGGCCCGCGCGCAAGTCACCGCGGGCCCTTTTTGCTGGGCGACCGTACGCACGAGCGCGCTGACCCATGGGGGCACCGATCCGCCTCGTCGTCGGCCTGGGCAACCCCGGCCGCGAGCACGACGCGACCCGCCACAACGCCGGCTTCTGGTTCGTCGACGCGCTGGCCGCAGCGCAAGGCGTGTCGTTCGCGAGCGAGCCGCGGTTTCACGGTGCGGTCGCGAAGGCCGGGCCCGACCTGCGGCTCGTCAAGCCCGCGACCTACATGAACCTGTCGGGCCGTGCGGTCGGCGCGGTCGCACGCTTCTTCGCGATCGCGCCGGCGGAGATCCTGGTCGTCCACGACGAGCTCGACCTCCCCGCGGGCGAAGTGCGGCTCAAGTTCGGCGGCGGCGTGGCGGGCCACAACGGGCTGAGGGACATCCGCGCGCACCTCGGTACCGCGGACTTCCCGCGCCTGCGCCTCGGGATCGGCCATCCGCGCGACTCGGAGGTGCCGCAGCAGCAGGTGGTCGACTACGTGCTGAAGCCCCCGCGGCGCGAGGAGCGCGCGGCGATCGAAGCGGCGATCGAGCGCGGGCTCGCCGTGATTCCGGCGCTCGTCGCCGGAGAAACCGAGCGCGCGATGACCGCGCTCCACACGAAGGACCAGAGATGAGCTTGCGATGCGGGATCGTGGGGCTGCCGAACGTCGGCAAGTCGACGCTGTTCAACGCGCTCACCAAGGCCGGCATCGCCGCCGACAACTACCCGTTCTGCACGATCGAGCCCAACGTCGGCATCGTCGAGGTGCCGGACCCGCGGCTCGCCCGGCTCGCCGCGATCGCGAAGCCGGAGAAGGTGATCCCCGCGATCGTCGAATTCGTCGACATCGCGGGGCTGGTCGCCGGGGCTTCGAAAGGCGAGGGCCTCGGCAACCAGTTCCTCGCCAACATCCGCGAGACCGACGCCATCGCGCACGTGGTCCGCTGCTTCGTCGACGAGAACGTCGTGCACGTCGCCGGCAAGATCGACCCGGTCTCCGACGTCGAGACCATCCACACCGAGTTGGCGCTCGCCGACCTCGCGTCGGTGGAGAAGCAGATCACGAAGGTGGAGAAGGTCGCGCGCGCGGGCGGCGACAAGGAGGCGAAGCGCCTGCACGAGGTGCTGGTCAAGGTGCAGGCGGTGCTGAACGAGGGCCGTCCCGGCGCGGGCCACCGATCTCTACGCGGAGGAGAAGGGCGCTGCTGAAGCCGTTCTTCCTGCTCACGATGAAGCCGACGATGTACGTGGCGAACGTCGACGAGCACGGCTTTCACGACAACCCGCTGCTCGAGCGCCTCGAAGCCTATGCGCAGGGCCGAGGGTGCGCCGGTGGTGCCGGTGTGCGCGAAGCTCGAGAGCGAGATCGCCGACCTCGAGGGCGACGACAAGCAGGCGTTCCTCGACGATCTCGGCCTCGCCGAGCCGGGGCTCGACCGCGTGATCCACGCCGGCTACAAGCTGCTCGGCCTGCAGACCTATTTCACGGCGGGGCCGAAGGAGGTGCGCGCGTGGACGATCCACGTCGGGGATACGGCGCCGAAGGCGGCCGGCGTGATCCACACCGACTTCGAGCACGGCTTCATCCGCGCCGAGGTGATCGCGTTCGCCGAGTTCGTCGCGCACAATGGTGAGCACGGCGCCAAGGAGGCCGGCAAGATGCGCCTCGAGGGGAAGGACTACGTGATGCACGACGGCGACGTCGTCCACTTCCGCTTCAACGTCTAGCGCGGGGCCACGCGATGCAACGACGACACTTCCTGCCCGCCGTGCTGGCGGTCGCGCTGTCCGGCTGCGCGACGCTGCAGCGGCCGATCGCTCCCGAGGTGATCGCGAGCCGCGTGCGCGTGGTCGAGGCGCGGCTGCCCGAGATCCGTCTCGCCGTCGAGCTGACGCTGCGCAGCCGCAACCTCCTTCCGCTGCCCATCGACGCGCTGGATGCGACGCTCTCGCTCGCGGGCGTGGACGTGGGCCGCGCCGCGCTCGCGCAGCCGGTGACGCTTCCCGCCTACGGCGAGGCGGACGTTGCGCTGGACGTGCGCGCCGACGCCTCCGCGTCCCTGCCGCGCATCGCTGCCGCGCTGGGCGCCGCAGCGCCGCTCGAGTACGAGCTCGCCGGCACGCTGCGCCTCGCGGACGGCACGTCGTGGCCGTTCCGCCGCCGCGGCGCGGTGTTGCGCGACCGCAGGCCATGAGCGGGCTGGGCCGCTCCCGAGCGCTCATCCCGGAGTGCGCAGCGCGAAGGGTAGTCCAGTGAGCGCGCTCGCGTTCACCAAGATGCAGGGCCTCGGCAACGACTTCGTCGTCGTCGATGCCACGACGCGGCCGTTCGACCTCTCGCCCGCCCAGATCCGCATGCTTGCCGACCGCCGCTTCGGCGTGGGTTGCGACCAGGTGCTGGTGGTCGAGCCGCCGTCGGGCGCGGACGTGGACTTCCGCTACCGCATCTTCAACGCCGACGGGGGCGAGGTCGAGCAGTGCGGCAACGGCGCGCGCTGCTTCGTGGTGTTCGTGCGCGCGCGCGGCCTCACCGACCGGCGCGAGATCCGCGTGGAGACGCGCTCGGGCGTGATCGTGCCGCGGCTCGAGGACGACGGCCAGGTCACCGTCGACATGGGGGTGCCCCGGTTCGCGCCCGAGACGGTGCCGTTCCTCGGGGGCACCGGCGAGCCGGTGGAGCGGCTCGACGTCGACGGCGCGACACTCGAGGTGTCGGTGCTGTCGATGGGCAATCCGCACGCGGTGCAGATCGTCGCGGACGTCGACGCGGCGCCCGTGGCGACCCAGGGGCCGCGCATCGAAGTCCACCCGCGCTTCCCGAGCCGCGTCAACGCCGGCTACATGCAGGTTCTCGATCGCGATAACATTCGGCTGCGCGTCTGGGAGCGAGGCGCTGGCGAAACGCTCGCGTGCGGCACGGGAGCGTGCGCCGCGGTCGTCGCGGGACGCAGGCGAGGCCGCCTCGATGCCCGCGTGAAGGTCGCGACGCGCGGCGGTGCGCTCGCGATCCGCTGGGACGGCCCGGGCCAGCCCGTGTGGATGACCGGGCCTGCGGCGATCGTCTTCGAGGGGCGGTGGCCGGTTCCGGCCGCCTGAGCCAGATATCCCGAGACGCCCGAGCACGCGTCACCACCGAACCGGACCGGCGAGAGCCCGATGCAAGCCCACGACGTCGCGCAGTACCTCAAGGACCACCCGCAGTTCTTCGAGGACTACGCGGACGAGATCGCGGAGATCTACGTGCCGCACCCGCACGGCGGGCACGCGATTCCCATCGCCGAGCGGCAGATCCTCGCGCTGCGCGACAAGAACGCCGAGCTCGCCGGCAAGCTCGCCGAACTCGTCCGCTTCGGCGCCGAGAACGACGCCACCACCGAGCGGTTGCACCGGTCGACGCTCGCGCTGTTCGCCGCCCCGGACCTGGAGGCGACGCTGGCCGTGCTCTGCCACAGCCTGCGCGAGGACTTCGCCGTGCCGTACGTCGCGGTGCGGTTGTGGGGGCGGGTGCCGGAACAGTCCTACCTGCCGGAGCTCGCCGCGACGTCGGCCGAGGTGCGCGAGTACGCGGAGCGGCTCGACGCGCCGGCGACCGGCCACGAGGCGGTCGCGGAGTCCGCGGAGTGGTTCGAAGGCGAGGATCGCCCGGCGTCGTTCGCGTTCCTGCCGCTGCGCACCGCGGCGACGTTCGGGCTGCTGGCGCTCGCGAGCCCCGATCCGCAGCGCTTTCACGCGGGGATCGGCACGCTCTACCTGTCGCGGCTCGCGGAGCTCGCGAGCCTCGCGATCGCGCGCTACCTCCCGGGGATGTAGCGGCCGATGCCGAAGAGGGACACGGCGACCGTCGTGCCCTCGGCGGCCAACGCGGCGCACGTCGCTGCCTTCGCACGCTCGCTCGCGATCGCCCCCGCCGCGACGCGCCGGGCCTACGTGCGCGACGTCGGCATGCTTGCCGCGCTCGCGGGTGATCGGGATCTCGCCGGACTGTCGCGGCCGGAACTCGCGCGCCAGCTTGCGACGCTGCACGGACGCGGCCTTTCCGGGCGCAGCCTGGCGAGGATGCTCTCGGCGTGGCGCGCGTTCTTCCGCTTCCTGCTCGAAGTCGATCCGTCGCGCCGCGGGGACCCGTGCGCAGGCCTCAAGGCGCCCCGGTCGGCGCGGCGGCTGCCTGCCGCGCTGTCGCCGGACGAGGCGGTGCGCCTCGTCGCCATCGACGGTGACGACGTGCTCGCGGTCCGCGACCGCGCGCTCCTGGAGCTCGCGTACTCGTCGGGGCTGCGCCTCGCGGAGCTCTCCGGCGCGGACATCGATCGGCTCGACCTCGCGACCGGCGAGATCCGGGTGATGGGCAAGGGCGCCAAGGAGCGCATCGTGCCGGTCGGCGCGCCGGCGTGCGCGGCGCTTCGCGCGTGGATCACCGTGCGCGCCGGCGTGGCCGCGCCGGACGAGGCGGCGCTGTTCGTGACCCGTACGGGAACGCGCCTCGGGCCGCGCGCGATCGAACGGCGCCTCGCGGCGTGGGCGCGCCGCCAGGGGCTGGACCGCCACGTGCACCCGCACATGCTGCGCCACTCGTTCGCATCGCACGTGCTGCAGTCCTCCGGCGACCTGCGCGCGGTGCAGGAGCTGCTCGGGCACGCGTCGATCGCGAGCACGCAGGTCTACACGCACCTCGACTTCCAGGCACTCGCCAAGGCCTACGACGCCGCGCATCCGCGCGCCCGTCGTCGCAAGGGACCCTAGTCCGCCGGTCCGCGCCACGCGTTCGCGCGCCCGCCGTTCGGCAGGTGGGCGCCGCACGGGTCCCGGCCACCGTGCGCCCGCCGGTGGTCTCCGCGGCTGTCGTGTACAAAGCCGTTGAAATAGCGCTTTGCGGAGGTTACAGCGCAGAATCCAGTAACTCGCCCATATGTCATGTCGATGATCGAAGGCGCCCGCCCATTGCGCCGCAAAATTCCATATGCGACATAGGTTAAGCAGAGTCACTTGATGCATTCTCCCGTACAGATGTCCGCGCGCTCCACTCATAAGTCTACATTTGTGGTCGGTGTGAGAGCCAGTTTGCCGAATTGTCAGACACAATATGGCGCGCTTGACGACCGATAGGGCGTTTTCAGCGACACGAAGCCACTTTCGGTGGCGGACAAACGCGCACTTCCCTCTGCAGGACCCTGCCAGCCGACGAATGGCGGGAGCGGCAGATTGCAATTCATGCGTGCGTCATGCAACCTCCGCCATGCGGGTGTCATGAGGACGGGAGCGTTCTGTTCCGGGCCGGCGGGTGTGCGGCGGGACAGGGCAGATTCGGTCGCACCCCCGTCGCCACGGAGGCGCCAGATTGCGGGGGTCGCGAGGACCACGCGGCTCGGCGTGCCGACGGCGAGGGGATTTCCTGAGACGAGGTATTCATGCTGCAAGCTGCTACGAGTAGTGCGAAGCGGGCTGCGATGCCGTCGTGGTGGTCGGCGGCGGCGGTGCTGTTCGTATCGGCGGTGCTCCTTGCGTCGACCGCCGACGCGCAGACGCGCACGGCGGCGATCGGCCTGCACCGCGCGTGGTCGACGCAGTTCTACGTCGACGGCAACTTCGACTCGGTCCCGGATCTCGCGGTGACCTTCGGAACCTCGAGCGACATCGGCCTCCTGGCCGACGTCACCGGGTCCGGCATGCGCTCGCCGGCGACCTACAACAGCGGGTTCTGGTACCTCGACACCAACCGTGACGGTGCCGTCGACCAGACGATCCTGCACGGCGGCATCGGCGACAAGCCGCTGGTCGGCGACATCGACGGCGACGGCAAGGACGAGCTCGTCGTCTACCGCATCGTCCCGGGCGTCGGCGGCGTCTACCTGTTCCTCAACGTCGCCACCGGGCAGACCTCCCAGGTCGACGTTCGGTGGCGAGGCGCGGGACGTCCCGCTGCTCGGCGACATGGACGGCGACGGCGTGCAGGACCTCGTCCTGTACCGCAGCGGACTCTGGTACGTGTCGCTCGGCCGCACCGGGGCCGTGAGCCGCACCTACCGCTTCGGCGGCGCGAGCGACGGCCGCGACGTGCCGCTCGTCTTCGACTACAACGGCGACGGCAAGGACGACCTCGTCATCTTCCGCAACGGCGCGTGGTACGTGTCGACCGCCCCGGTGTTCGTGAACGGCGTGGGCAGTCCGGCCTACAGCCCGACCGGCGTCCAGTTCGCATTCGGCATGGGCGGTGACCGGCCGCTCTACTTCGGCCGCGGCGCCGTCGAGACCGCCGACCAGCAGGCCGCGCGGCTCCTGCAGCAGGCGACCTTCGGGCCGACGGCCGTCGAGATCAACCGCGTCAAGGCGATGGGCGTGGTCGCGTGGGTCGACGACCAGCTCAACAAGCCGAAGACGTCGTACTCGGCCTTCCCGTGGTACCCGGCGAACCGGCCGCAGACGCCGCACGGGGCAGACCTGGCCGTTCTGCACCTACGCCCAGTACACGACCACCGCCTACAACGCCTCGACGCCCTGCAACTGCAACAACCAGGCGGGCACGACGAACCAGTGCGAGCGCGACGTCTACCGCATCTTCCAGTTGCAGAAGCAGTTCTTCATGAATGCGCTGTACGCGCCGGACCAGCTGCGCCACCGCGTCGCGTGGGCGCTGTCGCAGATCATCGTGACCTCCGCGCTGCAGGACCCGATCGCCTACGCGAACCGCGACTACCAGCAGCTGGTGCTCGACCACGCGTTCGACAATTTCGCTACGCTGCTGACCCAGGTGACGGTGAACCCGTTCATGGGCAACTACCTCGACACGGTGAACAACCGCAAGGGGGCGGGCACGCGCCAGCCGAACGAAAACTATGCGCGCGAGATCCTGCAGCTGTTCTCGATCGGACTGTGGGAGCTGCGCGACGACGGCACGATGCTGCTCGACGCCTTCGGCAACCCGGTCCCGACCTACGACCAGGCCGACATCACCGAGCTCTCGCGCGTCTACACCGGCTGGGTCTATCCGCCGCTGCCGGGCCAGACCGTCCGCCTCAATGCCACGGTGAGCTACCACGCGCAGATGGTCGCCGCTGGAGACCGAGCACGACACGGGCGCGAAACGCGTGCTCGACCTCGGCACGCTGTCCGCGGGCCTGACTGCGGCGTGGGACGTCACCAACGCCAACAACCTGATCTTCACCCACCCGAACGTCGGCCCGTTCGTCGCCAAGCAGCTGATCCAGCACCTCGTCACCAGCAATCCGTCGCGCAAGTACGTCAGCGACGTCGTCGCCGTGTTCAACAACAACGGCTCGGGCGTCAAGGGCGACCTTCAGGGCGACCGTGCGCGCGATCCTGCTGCACCCGGAGGCGCGGGCGCCGCGCAACCCGGTGGCGTCGTCGTTCGGCAAGCTGAAGGAGCCGGTGCTGCTCGTCACCAGCGCGCTGCGCGCGCTCGGCGCCAACAGCGACGGCGTCGCGCCGATCGCGAGCGTCAGCTCGATGGGCCAGGACGTCTACGCGTCGCCGACGGTGTTCAACTACTACCCGGCCGACTACGTCGTGCCGGGCACCGAGCTTGCCGGCCCGTCGTTCGGCATCTTCGACGCGACCACGTATTTCACGCGCACCAACTGGGTCTACAACGAGCTCGCGTTCCAGGGCACGTGCACGGGCAACGTCTGCGGCCGCGCGCCCGAGGCGACGGTGGCGAACGCGGTCGGCACCAAGGTCGACTTCGGACCGTTCGTCGCGGTCGCCACCGACCCGGCGGCGCTGGTCGACATGGTCGACAACGTGCTGCTGCAGAAATCGATGCCGACCTTCATGCGCCAGCAGATCATCAACGCGGTGGCCGCGTATCCCTCGGCCACTGCCACCGACCGGCTCAACCGGGCCCGCACCGCGGTCTACCTGACCGTGAGCTCGCCCCGCTTCCAGACGGAGTACTAGCCATGAGCGGACCTTTCGTGTTCTCCCGTCGGCGCTTCCTGCAGCAGACCGGCGCGTTCGGGGCGTTCGCCCTCGCCCAGAGCCTCGACAAGCTCGGCCTGTCCGCCGCGAGCGCGCAGTCGCCGGGCTACCGGGCGCTCGTGTGCGTGTACCTGTTCGGCGGCAACGACGCCGACAACATGGTGATGCCGTTCACCAACTACGCACAGTACGCGGCGGCCCGCAACGCGACCAACTCGCCGTACTACGTGCCGCAGACCGGCACGAGCCCGGGCGGCGTGCCGGCGATGCTGCAGATCGCGCCGCTGAACACGGGCGGCACGGTCTACGGCCTGCACCCGAGCATGCCCGGGCTGCAGGGCCTGTTCAACGCCGGCCGGCTCGCGGTGGTGGCGAACATGGGCTCGCTGGTGGAGCCGCTGACCCGCGCCGAGTACCGCGCCGGGACCAAGAAACGCCCGGACAACCTGTTCTCGCACAGCGACCAGCAGGTGCAGTCGCAGACGTCGATCACGCAGGCCTCGCTCTCGGGCATCACCGGCTGGGCCGGGCGGCTCGGCGACCGCGTGGTCGGCCTCAACGCACCCGTCGCGACGCCGATGTCGATGTCGTTCTCGGGCAACCAGCCGTTCGGCACGGGCACGATCGTCCGCACCTTGTCGCTGCCCACCGCCAATCCGAACGCGAACTTCGGCTATGCGGGAGACGCGGCCAGTCCCAATGCGCAGCAGCTCGCGCGGGCGAACGCGCGCGCGGCCCTCGTGCGTTCCGACGATTCCAACCTGATGGTCGCCGCGACGCAGGGCATCTCGGAGTCCGCGCTGAATTCCAGCGTGCTGCTGAACCCCGTGTTGCGCAGTGCCGACAGCGGCGCCGTGACGGGCGCGGCCTTTCCGGCGACCGGCCTCGGCAACCAGCTGAAGTCGGTGGCGAAGGTGATCGAGCAGCGCACCACGCTCGGCCACTCGGCGCGGCAGATCTTCTTCGTCTCGATCGGCGGGTTCGACACGCACTCGAACCAGCAGGGCGGTCACCCGGGCCTGATGACCCAGGTCTCGCAGGCGATGACGGCGTTCTACAACTTCACCGTCGCGGCCGGCGTCGGCAGCAACGTCACGGCATTCACGATGTCCGACTTCGCGCGCACGTTCAAGTCGAACGGCTCCGGCACCGACCACGCGTGGGGTGCCCACGCGCTGGTGCTGGGCGGGGCCGTCAACGGCCAGCGCATGTACGGCGCTTACCCGAACCTGACGCTCAACGGGCCGGACGACACCGGCGGCGAGGGCCGCTGGGTGCCGACGACGGCGGTCGAGCAGTACGGCGCGACGCTCGGCAAGTGGTTCGGGGCGAGCAGCGCGGATCTCGCGCAGGTGTTCCCCAACCTGAAGCGCTTCGCGACCGCGGACCTGGGCTTCATGGCCTGACGCGCGCGGCAGCCCCCATGGCGAAGCCCCCGGTCGTACCGGGGGCTCGTCGCATCTGTGGGGCGCGCACCGGCTCGCGACGTGCGGCGCGGAACGCAACGGGGCCGGCGCGCGCCGGCCCGCGGATAGCGCGCAGTCAGTACTTCGCCTTGATGCGGTCGAGTTGCTCCTTCGTGACGCCCGGCACGCTGCCGCGCGTCTCCCAGCGGTTCAGGTTCCAGGCGCCGTCACCCAGCCAGGACTTGATGGTGGCGAGGTTGCGCGCGCGCTCCTCGTCGTTCGCGCCGAGGAACGCGTGCATGTTGCCCGGCTTGCCGCCCGCGTTCTTGCCATCGTCCAGGCGGCGCATCATCGAGCCGGTCGCCGGCCAGAGGACGTGACGCATGAAGTCCACGTAGTTGTCCATGCGCGGGCCGATGTTCTTGGACTCGTAGTTCTTGCGGTCGAGGTTCCACTCCTCGTAGATCGGCGCGCTCGCGCCGTGGCAGGTGGCGCATTTCGCCTTGACGATCGGCTCGATGTCCTTGCGCCAGGTGAGGTCCTGCGCGTCGACGGCGAACGAGGCCAAGCAGCAGGCGGCGAGAACAGACAGACGGACGTGCATGGCGATCTCCTCGGATGGGGAATTCAGGATTGGCTGATGCACGCGTCCGTCGCATTGCGCTGGATCAAATCCCGGGCTGCGATGGCCCCGACGCAAAAAAACGGGGCGCCGGAAGGGCGCCCCGAAGAGCCACTGAGGAGAAACTGCCTGAAGCCGCAGGGGTCGCCCCCTGCCTTGCGCCCCGCCGGGGAGAACGGCGGGGCGCAATCCGGTGCAACGATGTCTAGAAGCGGTACGCCGACTCGCCGTGGGACGCGATGTCCAGCCCTTCGCGCTCCTGTTCCTCGGCGACGCGCAGGCCCACCACCATGTCGACGATCTTGTACGACACGTAGGCGACGACGCCCGACCACACGACGGTGAGGAGCACGGCCTTGGCCTGGATCCAGACCTGCCCCGCGATCGTGTAGTCCGCGGCCTTGACGATCTCGCCGGTGACCCAGTTGCTGACGAAGCCCGGGCCGCCGAGCGACGGGTCGTTGAACACGCCCGTGAGGAGCGCGCCGAGGATGCCGCCGACGGCGTGCACGCCGAACACGTCGAGGGAGTCGTCGGCGCCGAGCATGCGCTTCAGGCCGTTGACGCCCCACAGGCAGACGAGGCCCGCGGCGATGCCGATCACGAACGCGCCGGGGATGCCGACGTTGCCGGCGGCCGGCGTGATCGCCACCAGGCCGGCCACGGCGCCCGACGCCGCGCCGAGCATCGACGGCTTGCCCTTCATCATCCACTCGCCGAACGTCCAGGCCATCACCGCGCAGGCGGTGGCGAGGAACGTGTTCATGAACGCGAGGACGGCCGAGTTGCCCGCTTCGAGCGCCGAGCCGGCGTTGAAGCCGAACCAGCCCACCCACAGCAGCGAGGCGCCGATCATCGTCATCGGCAGGTTGTGCGGCGCCATCGCCTCGCGGCCGAAGCCGATGCGCTTGCCGAGGACGTAGGCGCCCACGATGCCCGCGATGCCGGCGTTGATGTGGACCACCGTGCCGCCCGCGAAGTCGAGCGCGCCCCACTGCCAGAGCAGGCCCGCCTTGCCGGTGAGCTCGTCGATCAGCTTCGCGTCGGTGTACGCGTCCGGGCCCATCCAGAACCACACCATGTGGGCGATCGGCGCGTAGGCGAACGTGAACCACAGCACGGCGAACAGCAGCACCGCCGAGAACTTGATGCGCTCGGCGAACGCGCCGAGGATCAGGCAGACGGTGATCGCGGCGAACGTGGCCTGGAAGGCGACGAACAGCAGCTCGGGGATCGGCGTCCCCTTGCTGAACGTGGCGGCCATCGCGAACGTGCCGTCGGCAGAATTGAAAGTTCCCGACAGGAACAGCCGGTCGAGGCCGCCGATGAACGCGTTGCCCTCGGTGAACGCGAGGCTGTAGCCGTAGACGCACCACAGCACGACGACCAGAGAGAACACGACGAACACCTGCATCAGCACCGACAGCATGTTCTTGGCGCGCACCATGCCGCCGTAGAACAGCGCGAGACCCGGGATGCTCATCATGATCACGAGCAGCGTGGACGTGAGCAGCCAGGCGACGTCGCCCTTGTTGGGCGTCGGGGCCGGGGCCGCTTGCGCCGCAGCGGGTGACGCCGCGACCGGCGCCGCCGCAGGGGCGGCTTCCGCCTTCGCTTCCACCGCGGTGGCCGCGGCAGGTGCGGCAACGGGCGCCGCCGGCTTGTCCTGGGCGAGGACGGGTCCGGCCGCGAGGCACCGCCATCGTCGCCAGCATTACAACGAGCTTTCTCATGTCGGGCTCCCCTTACAGCGCTTCCGCGCCGGTTTCGCCGGTGCGGATGCGCACGACCTGCAGCAGGTCGAAGACGAAGATCTTGCCGTCGCCGATCTTGCCGGTGTTGGCCGCTTTCTCGATCGCCTCGATCACGCGATCGGCGACGTCGTCCTTGACCGCGGCCTCGATCTTGACCTTGGGCAGGAAGTCGACGACGTACTCGGCGCCGCGGTAGAGCTCGGTGTGCCCCTTCTGGCGGCCGAAGCCCTTGACCTCGGTGACGGTGATGCCCGATACGCCGATCGCCGAGAGGGCCTCGCGGACCTCGTCGAGCTTGAACGGCTTGATGATGGCGGTGACGAGTTTCATGGTTTCCCCGTGCGCGCGCGCGCCCTAGAACGTCTTCTTCACGTAGACGACGCCGGTGCCCTTGGCGGTGTCCCTGCCGGTGAGGTCGGTGTAGAAGCCGCCGTCCGAGTTGGTGTCGGAGTAGTACGCGCCGAGCTCGAGTCCCTTGAAGAGGCCGTCGGGCACGGTCCACGCCGCGCCGAGCTTCCAGTCGTTGTAGCTCGCCTCGAACGGTCCGCTGCCGTCCTTCCGGACGTCGAGGATCCCGAAGTGGGCGATCAGCGTGACGCCGGTGTCGCCCAGCGGGTAGGCGGCCGAGAGGTCGAGGTACCAGGAGCCGTCCGTGTCCTGACCGGTGGGCTGTGCCCCGAAGTAGTCCTTCAGGCTGTAGGAGAACTTGGCGCTGGCCCACTTCCAGCCGACGCCGGCATAGAGCTCCCACGTGTCGGCGTTGACGACGCCGGGATTCCTGTTGCCGGGGTAGTAGTAGTAGATCGTGCCGACGTCGTAGAAGAAGTCGCTGTCGCCGAAGTTCGCCTTGTAGCCGCCGTAGAAGTCCCACTCGAGCGAGCTGCGGGTGTAGAGCTCGAAGTCCTCGAGCCAGCTCGCGTTCGACGCCCAGGTGCCGGCGTAGAAGCCCGACGCATGCGCGTAGTCGAAGCCGCCCTGGAGTGCGGGCTTGCCGGCGGTCTGGGAGATGCCGCGGAAGATGTACTGGCTGAAGATGCCGACGTTCGCGGTGAGCGTGTGTTCCGGTGCCGGTGCGGGGGCGGGCGTTGCGGCGGGCGCGGGGGTCTGCGCGTTCGCGACGCCGGCCATCGCGGCGAGCGCCAGGGCGAGCGACGTACTGCCGACCAGTTTGCGATTCATCTCGTATCCTCTCGGAGTGGGTGCATGGGATGGCAAGCTTGATTCCGGACCACATCGAGCATTTCGTGTGCCACTGCACAAAATCGTTCTTCATCATGGACTTGCATGCTATGCGATGATCGGCGAGCGGAACCAGTGGGACGCATCGGCACCAAAGTGGTGCGGGCTTGGCGCGGCTTGCACGCAAATGGCGCGCGCGTCTCGGCCGAATGTCCGAGCGGTATCGCGGGGACGCTTTGCTAGACTCGCACCGTGCTGCGGCTCGTCGGCACGGCGAGCGGCGGCGCCCGCCCGATTACCCGGAGCCGAATCGATGCTGAACTTCAACCGGCAGTCGATCGACGACCTCCTCGCGCGCGTCGGCGAGGCCATTCGGAACTCCCCGGCCCAGGACGTCGAGCGCAACGTGAAGGCGCTCCTGTCCTCCGGCCTTGCGCGGCTCGACCTCGTCTCGCGTGCCGACTTCGACGTCCAGGCGCAGGTGCTCGCGCGTACGCGCGCGAAGATCGACGCGCTGGAGGCACGCGTGACCGCGCTCGAGGCCGCAGGCTCGGGGGGATCGCCACCGGCCTCGCTCCTGACGGGCGCGGGATCGTCGGGCGATCGCCGCTGGGGAAGCGGACGCGATGGCGGTAGCCGTGGTTGGCTCGCGGGCGCTCGCGGGGTCCGCGGCGCCGCGCGTCACCGTCGAGGTGCACCTCTCCGGGGGCCTGCCTGCTTTCCACCTCGTCGGCCTTCCCGAGGCCGAGGTCCGCGAGGCGCGGGACCGCGTCCGTGCCGCGATCCAGAACGCGCAGTACGAATTCCCCGCGCGGCGGGTGACGGTCAATCTTGCGCCTGCCGACCTGCCCAAGGAGTCGGGACGCTTCGACCTGCCGATCGCGCTCGGCATTCTCGCCGCCACTGGCCAGCTGCCCCAACCGGCGCTCGACGCGCACGAATTCGCGGGCGAGCTCGCGCTGTCCGGCGAGCTGCGACCGATCCGCGGAGCGCTTGCGATGGTGCTCGCCGCCAAGGACGCCGGCCGCGCGTTCGTGCTGCCCGTCGGCTCCGCGGCCGAGGCCGCGCTGGTGCGCGACGCGCGCGTGCTTCCCGCCCGGTCGCTGCTCGAGGTGTGCGCTCACTTGCGCGGACAGGCTGAGCTGTCGACGGCGATCGCTCCCGACGCGATCGAGCCTGCACCGATGCCGGATCTGGCCGACGTCCGCGGGCAGGCGCACGCCAAGCGCGCGCTTGCGATCGCCGCCGCCGGGGGACACTCGCTCCTCTTCGTCGGGCCACCGGGCACGGGCAAGTCGATGCTCGCGCAGCGCCTGCCGGGGCTGCTGCCGCCGTTGACGGAAGCGGAAGCGCTCGAGGTCGCCGCGCTGGCCTCGCTCGCCGGCCGCTTCGATGCGCGCAGGTTCCGCGAGCGCCCCTGCCGCGCACCGCATCACACCGCAAGCGCGGCCGCGATCGTCGGCGGCGGATCGCACCCCCGACCGGGCGAGATCTCGCTTGCCCACCACGGCGTCCTGTTCCTGGACGAGCTTCCGGAATGGGACCGGCGCGTACTCGAGGTGCTGCGCGAGCCGCTCGAGACCGGCGTGGTCAACATCGCGCGTGCGGCACGACAGGCGAGCTTTCCCGCGCAGTTCCAGCTCGTCGCCGCGATGAATCCGTGCCCCTGCGGGCACCGCGGCGACCCCCGTGGCCGCTGCCGCTGCACCCCGGACCAGGTGGCGCGCTACCGGGGGCGACTCTCCGGCCCGCTGCTCGATCGCATCGACCTCGTCGTTGAGGTGCCTGTGCCACCTCCGGAAGCGCTTGCGCTCGGTCCGAACGCTCCCGGACGGGACGAGAGCGCGGAGGTGCGCGCGCACGTCATCGTGGCCCGGGACCGCGCGTGGGCAAGGCAGGGGACGCTGAACGCGCGCCTCGATGCTGCCGGCGTGGCGCGGTACTGCGCGCCCGTGCCGGCCGCGCATGCGCTGCTCGCGAAGGCCGTGACGCGCCTCGGGCTGTCGGCGCGCGCGTTCCACCGCATCGCCAAGGTCGCCCGCACGATCGCCGACCTCGCCGGCGACGAGAGCATCGGGTCCGCGCACATGGCCGAGGCGATCGGCTGTCGCCGCGCGGATGCGCTGCGCGAATCCGACGGCGCGGCGGCGCCGGTCGCTACGCACGTAGCCGACGACCGTTTCGCACCGATTCGTCGCGGCCGCGCGTGGCCCGACGGATGGATTCCGGCGTCCGCCGCGCGGGGTCGCGAGCCTTTCCCGCCTCGTCGGCGCCGCGTATGCTCTCGCGACCTGCGGCACGCCACGGAAGCGACATGGAGAAGCTCGGCCGGTACCAGCTGATGGAGATCGTCGGGGAAGGCGCGATGGCCCGCGTCTACAAGGCCCACGACCCGGAGATCTCGCGCACGCTCGCCGTCAAGCTGCTGAAGCCGCACCTCGCGTCGGACGACAACTACCGCGCGCGGTTCCTGAGGGAGGCGAAGGGCGCGGGCGTGCTGTCGCACCCGAACATCGTCACGATCTACGACGCGGGCATCGACGACGGCCACCCGTACATCGCCGAGGAGTTCGTCGAGGGGATGACGCTCGCCGACGCGATGCGCTCCGGCAGGCAGTTCTCGACGCGCGAGATCGTCGAGATCGGCATCCAGCTCGCCCGCGCGCTCGACTACGCGCACCGCAAGGGCATCGTCCACCGCGACGTGAAGCCGGGCAACATCATGCTGGTCGCGAACACGACGACGGTGAAGGTGGCGGACTTCGGCATCTGCCGCATCGATGCCGCCGGCGAGACCGACCTCACGCAGCACACGCAGCTGGGCGACGTGCTCGGCACGCCGAACTACATGTCGCCCGAGCAGGTGATGGGGCAGAAGGTCGACTCGCGCTCCGACCTGTTCTCCGCCGGCGTGGTGCTCTACAAGCTCCTCACCGGCGTGCTGCCGTTCGAGGGCGACTCGATCATCACGGTCGCGGTCAAGATCGCGCAATCCGAGCCGCCGACGATCGAGAAGCTGCGCCCGGACGTGCCGCTGTCGCTGCGCCGCGTCGTCGACCGCGCGCTCAAGAAGCAGCCCGAGAAGCGCTACCAGTCCGGCGAGGACATGGCGCAGGCGCTGATCGGCGTGGCGCGCGAGATGAAGGAGCAGGCGGACGCGAAGGCCGCCGGCCGCCGCGTCTCGCTCGGCGTGCGCTGGGCGGCGATCATGGCGGTCCTCGTCGGGCTGACGATGCTCGCGACCGCGGGGATCCTCTACAACCGCCAGTACCAGGCGATGATGGACCAGGTGCTGGGCTACGGCGAGTCGCTCGCGAAGTTCATGTCGACGCAGAACGCCGTGCCGCTGCTCGGCGAGGACTGGGCGGCGATCGAGGTCTTCATCCAGGAGACGATGACCCGGCAGAACTTCCCCTACCTCGTCGTGACCGACGACGAGGGCGTCGTGCGCGGCAGCAACGATCCGGCGCAGATCGGCCAGAAGTACGTCGAGCAGCAGGGCCGTCCCGTGGCCACGCCCGACAAGTCGCTCACGGTGCAGTCGCTCGCGCTCGCGGACGGGCGCGACGTGCTCAACTTCCGCTCGCCGATCCTGTTCCAGGGCACGAAGATCGGCGACGTGCACCTCGGCATCCTCGAGGAGCCGCTGTCGCGCGTCGCGCGGCTGATCCTCACGCTGCTCGGGATCCTCACGCTGGTCACGATCGGCACCGTGGTGCTCGGTGTCTACCTGCTCGCCCGGCGCCTCGCGCGGCCGATCAGGACGCTCAAGTCGGGGCTGGACGAGATCGCCGCCGGGCGCTACGACTTCCGCATCGCCGACAAGCGCACCGACGAATTCGGCGAGCTCTTCCGGGCCTACGACCGCACGGCCGCGGCGCTCGAGGCTCGGCAGGATCGGCCGGGAGGGCCCGCGATCCCGCCGGGCGAGGGCACGATCGTCGTCGCGGGCCCCGCGGCCGCGGGCGCGAAGGTCGAGTCGTAGCATGTTCGGCGACACCGCGAATGCCGTCGGCGCGCGGCGCCGTTCGGCGCGCCGCGCGCCGCGGTCCGCGGTCATCGGGCTGGCGGTCGCCGTGCTCGCGGCAGGTTGCGCGCAGCAGGTTCCGCGCCCGGACGGCGAGCCGCAGGTGACCGCTCCCGTCACCGCGACGCCCGACGGCCCGGTGCTCGCGCGCGACCGGGACTACGTGGTCGTCGTGGCGCAGCCGGGCGACACGCTGGCCTCGCTCGCGGAGCGTTGGCTCGGCTCGGCGTCGCATCGCGGCGCCATCGCGGAGTTCAACCGCATCGACGAGGTGCGGCCCGGCCAGGCGGTCGCCATCGCGCTGGGCGGCCGCAACAATCGTCGGCGTGCGCCCGGGCGCCGCGCAGGCGGTGACGATCCTCTGCTACCACCGCTTCGGCCCGCGCGCGAACACGCTCACCGTGACGCCTGCGGCGTTCGAAGCGCAGATGGGCTGGCTCGCCCGCAACGGCTACACGGTGATTCCGTTCTCGAGGCTCGACGCGTTCCTCGACGGACGCGAGCCGCTGCCGCCGAAGTCGGTGGTGATCACCATCGACGATGGCTACCGGGCCACGCACGAGGTCGCGTTCCCGATCCTCAGGAAGTACGGCTTCCCGGCGACGCTGTTCCTGTACACGGACTTCGTCGGCGCGCCCGATGCGCTCACCTGGGCGCAGATGCGCGAGATGATCGCCTCGGGCACCTTCGCGGTGCAGCCGCACAGCAAGTCGCACTCGAACCTCGCCGTGCGCCAGGCCGACGAGAACGAGGCGCGGTACCGCGAGCGGGTGCGACGCGAGATCGAGGTGCCGGTGGAGGCGATCCGCCGGGAGCTGGGGACGCGCACGCAGGTCTTCGCGTTTCCCTACGGCGACGTCAACGACGTCGTCGCCGCGGAGCTCAGGAGCCGCGGCATCGAGATGGGCGTCACCGTGACCCCGGGCGGCAATGCCTTCTACGCCCCGCCGCTGATGCTGCGCCGGACGATGATCTTCGGCGGCGACGACCTGGAGGCGTTTCGCGGCAAGCTCGTGAGCGCCGTCCCGTTCGGGAAGCCCTGACGATGCGGGCCGGCATGGCCGTCCTGTGCGCCGTGCTTTGCGGCTGCGCACAGCAGCCGGTGGCGCCCGACGCGGACGCGGGGCCCGGCGCCGGGCCCGCCGTGTCGCGCGCGGAACACGCCCCGTCGGCGCGCGCCGCCGTGATCGCCCGGCAGGCGGAACTCGCGAAGGCGGCGAGCGAGGCCGGCGATCACGCGCAGGCACTCGCGCATCACGAGGTGCTCGCGCTGCTCGATCCGGCGAATCCTTCGCATCGCCAGGCCGCGGAGGCGTCGCGCCTCGCCATCGAGCGCGCGGTGCGCGAGTACCTCGCCGCTGGAGCGGCGGCGCGTCGCGCCGGCGACGCCTCCCGGGCCCGTGATGCGTACCTGCGCGCGCTCGCGCAGGACCCGCGCAACGCCGAGGCTGCCGCCGCGCTGCGCGAGATCGAGCAGCAGCAGATGGCGCGCACGCAGGCCGACCGCGCCGCGCGCGCCCGCTCGATGGAGACGCTCGTCGCCGGCGCGAAGTCGCGCGCACAGGCGCAGACGCAGGCCGACAGCTACGACCTCGAGCAGCGCATCGAGCTCCTGCGCGCGGGCGACGTGTCTGCCGGCCTGCGCGAGGCGCGCGCGTGGGTCGAGGCCAATGCCGGCGACCGCGAAGGGCGCGGCAGGCTCGCCGCGGCCGTCGCGGACCGCGCCCGCGACGCCGAGCGCAAGGGACAGCGCGAGAGCGCGCTGTCCCTCTACGAGGCGGCGAACGCGTTGCGTGGCGAGCCCCTGCCCGAGTGGACCGGCAAGGCGCGCGAGTTGCGGCGCGCGTTGGGCGAGGCCCAGTACGCGGACGGGGTGAGGGCGATGCGTACCGACCTCTCGGCGGCGATCAGCCATTTCGAAGCGAGCCTGCGCTTCGATCCGGAGCACGCCAGGGCCAGGGAGCGGCTGCGCGAGGCGCGGGCGGCGCAGGAGAAGCTCCGCAAGCTCGCGCCGCGCTAGCTGCGACCGAAGCGTATTCCGGCGTGGGTACGCGCTCCCGCCGCGATCGCGCGGATCGCCGCCGCGCCGCTCGAACCCTGGGGCCCGTTCGCGTTCGCAGGCATGGTGTGAACAGGCCCTACTTGGCGCCCTGCTTCGCGGCGAGCCTGCGCTTCAGGTCGAGCGCACGCTCGCGCTCGAGTCGGGCCTTCTTGTTGCCGGGGTCGATCTCGAGCATGCGGTCCCACTTGGCGATCGCGAGGTCGAGGTTCTGCCGCTGGAACGCGGTGGTCGCCTCGCGGTCGAGCTGGCGCAGGAACGTCGGCGCGCGAGGCGTCGCGGCGCTTGGCGGCCTCGGCGCTCGCGGGATAGCGCTGCGCGAGGTCCGTGTAGGCGAAATAGGCGGCCTCGAGGTTGCCGGCGCGTTCCAGCTCGGCGACCTTCTTCAGTGCGTCGGCGACGTCGTCGCGCGGTTTCGGCTCCGGTGGCGGGTGGCGCGGCCACGGTCGGAGCCGGGCCGGGTCGACGGGCGGCGTGGCCGCGGCGGCCGGCGGCGGCGCGCGACCCGGAACCCGGATCACCTGTCCCGCCGCGAGCCGCGACGGATTGGTGATGTCGTTGTACTTGGCCAGGATGTAGAAGCGAAAGCGATCGCCCAGGAACTGCTGCGCGAGCTTCGACAGCGTGTCGTCCTTCTGCACGGTGTAGCGGAAGTACACCGGACCGAGCTCCCGCTGGGCATCGGCGCGGATCTGGTCGGAGAGCTTCCGCGCGAGGTCGTTGCCGGGGTCGAGTTGTGCTGCGCGCTCGAGCGTCGCGCGGGCGGCGAGCTCGTCGCCGTTCTGCAGCTGGTCGACGGCCTCGAGCGCGAGCTTCTGCGCCTGCGCCTTGGCGGCGGCGGGGGACAACTCCGGCGCCGGGGCCGGCACCGGGACGGCTTCCGGGGTGGGCGTGGCGCTGCCCGCGGCGGGGGCCGCGCGCGGATGCAGGCGGCGGCGTGCCCGAGGGCGCCGGGGGCGAGCTCGCGCAGGCGGCGACGAGCAGCGAGACGGCAAGGGGCGCAAGCAGCGCGCGGACGCCGTAGCGATCCGTTGGGGCGGGCGTCATCGGTCGGGGTAACGGGCACGGCGTCGGGCCGCCGCCCTTGCATATTGCCCGAAAACCGCCGGCAAGTGCCAATGCGGGACGAGAACGCGGGAGCGCGCGGCGCAATCGCCGGCGCGACATGACGGTCGGTGCGACCGCCCGGTTCCGCTCAACCCGGGCCCGTCAACTCGAGCCGGTGTCGAACAGGACCGCCTCGCACGCCGGGTCCTCGAGCCACGGGTGGCCGAACACGATCCGGCCCCGGCCACGCAGCAGGAGCTCCTCGCGGTGCAGCTCCACCTCGCCCTCGCCGTCGAGCGTGCAGAACGTGCCGTTGGTGCTGTGGTCGACGAGCACGTACTTGTCGCGACGGCGCTCGATGCGCGCGTGCACCCGCGACGCCTTGCGGTCGCCGATGACGACGTCGTTGGCGGCGTCGCGGCCGAAGGTGAGCGCGCCGTCGTCTTCGTCGAGCTCGATCTCGCGCTCGCCGTAGCGCAGCGAGAGCTGCGCTCGCCGTCCGGCGCGCCGCGTGGCCAGCGTGGTGAGGTCTTCCTCCGAGTCCTGCCAGAGCAGCTCGAACAGCTCGATGTCCGCCTGCTTGCCGCGGACCGCGTGCACGTCCTGGCTGCGGGTGCGGACCTTGAGCGGCATGGGCAGGTGGTCGAGCGTCTCTGCCGCCATCAGCGTCTGGCCGCCCTTCGCGAGAGAGCACAGCCGTGACGCGACGTTGACGGTGTCTCCGTAATAGTCGGCCGCGTCCTCGAGCACCGGGCCGCAGTGGAAGCCGGCGTGGATCGCGAGGCGCACCCCCCCTTCCTCCGCGAGCCGGGAGATGCGGCCGTGCATGTCGATCGACGCGTAGCCGGCGTTGCCCGCGCTCGGGAACACGGCCATCACCTCGTCGCCGATCGTCTTGACGACACGGCCGTCGCGCTCCTCGCACACCGCCTTCATCACGTCGATGCAGCGGCCGATCAGCGTCAGCGCGACGGCGTCGCCCGCAGTCTCGTAGAGGCGGGTGCTGCCGGCGACATCGGCGAACAGGATGGCGGCGTGGCGCGGTGCGTTGTCCATGACGGGGCGAGCGTCCGGGGAGGCCGAGTATAGAACAACGCTGCGCCGCCCCATCACGCCGGCGGGCGGGGGACTTCGTCCAGTGCTACCGGGCGGTGGCGCGGTGCGCGCGCGCCCCGGCGATCGGCGCCCCGCAACGGCCCTCGAGCATCGGAAAGCCGTAGTACCGGACGTTGAGCCACGTGGTGACGTCGTCGACTGGTCCTCGGCGTCCCAGTTGCGGCCCTGGATGTCCGCGAACCGTGCGACGGTCGCGCGGAGCTCGGCACACGAGCGGACACTGGAAGGGGCTCGCGCGTGCACGCTGCGCCCGTGGCAGCCGATGCAGGCGGACTCGTAGAGCTCGCGGCCGCGGCCGGCGTCCGCAGCCTGTGCAACGGACGGCAACAGCGCGACCACGGCCCCAGCGACGAGCGAGCGAAGGAACACCATGCGGTCCCACCATGGAGCGGACACGTGCCCATTCTGCGCGAAGCCGCGCGCGGCGACTTGATCCGGGTCACGCTCGCGGGCCCCGACGCGGGCGCCTCTGCCAGTTCCAGGCGAGTGCGCCGATGCCCCTGGCGTGCACAGGGGCTCGCCGCGGGCGGTGCGCGCGACGCATTGCTGCGCTGCGGTATGATGATTCATTGTTCTCATTGCGCGGCCCGCGAGCGCATCCGCCGCGCGCGGACCGGAGGCAACGAAGCCATGAACGCCGCCACCGACGCGTTTCTCACGACGGCCGAGCGCGCCGACGCGCCGCGCCTGCGCGAGATCCCGTACAACTACACGTCGTTCTCGGATCGCGAGATCGTGATCCGGCTGCTCGGCACCCCGATGTGGCAGCTCCTCGACGAGCTCCGCGCGGAGCGACGCACGGGCCGCTCGGCGCGCATGCTGTTCGAGGTGCTGGGCGACATCTGGGTCGTCGAGCGCAATCCCTACCTGCAGGACGACCTGCTCGACAACCCGCGGCGGCAGGCACTGCTCGTGGACGCGATGCGCCATCGGCTCGCGGAGATCGAGAAGCGGCGGCAGCAGTCGATCGCCGCGGGCGCGGACGCCGATCGTGACCGCAAGGTGGCGCGGCTCGCGGAGGCCGCGCGCGAGGCGGTCGATCGCTTCGCCGCCTGGTTCCCCGAGACGAGCGAGCTGCGCAAGCGCGCGCTGCGCGTGCTCGCGCGCCACACCGCGAAGGACAACGTCGCCTTCGACGGCCTCGCGCGCGTCTCGCACGTGACCGACGCGACCGACTGGCGCGTCGAGTACCCCTTCGTCGTGCTCTACCCGGACTCCGAGGACGAGGTGCGCGGCCTGGTCGAAGGCCTGGTCGAGCTCGGGCTCACCATCATCCCGCGCGGCGGCGGCACCGGCTACACCGGCGGCGCGATCCCGCTCACCGCGCGCTCGGCGGTGATCAACACCGAGAAGCTCGAGCGCCTCTCCGCGGTGGAGCGGATGGCCCTGCCCGGCAACGGCGTCGACGCGGCGACGATCGACTGTGGACGCGGGCGTGGTGACCCGCCGCGTGATGAATGCCGCCGAGGGCGCCGGCCTCGTCTTCGCGGTCGACCCGACGTCGGCGGACGCGTCGTGCATCGGCGGCAACGTCGCGGTGAACGCCGGCGGCAAGAAGGCCGTGCTGTGGGGCACCGCGGTCGACAACCTCGTGTCGTGGCGCATGGTCACGCCCGAAGCCGAGTGGCTCGAGGTCGTGCGCGTCGGATCACAACCTCGGCAAGATCCACGACGCGCCCGTCGCGACCTTCGAGCTGCGCTGGCTCGACCGCCGCGGCCGCGACGTCGTGCGCACGGAGACGCTGTCGATCCCGGGCGCGACGTTCCGCAAGGCGGGGCTCGGCAAGGACGTCACCGACAAGTACCTCGGCGGGCTTGCCCGGCGTGCAGAAGGAAGGCTGCGACGGCATCATCACCAGCGCGCGGTTCGTGCTGCACCGGATGCCGCCGTCGGCGCGCACCGTCTGCCTCGAGTTCTTCGGACCGGCGCGCGAGTCCACGCCGGCGATCGTCGAGATCAAGAAGTACCTCGACACGCGGCCGCACGGCGCCGTGCTGGCCGGGCTCGAGCACCTCGACGAGCGCTACGTGAAGGCGGTGGGCTACGCGACCAAGGCCAAGCGCCACGGCCGGCCGCGCATGGTGCTCCTCGCCGACATCGTCGGCGAGGCGGAGGACGCGGTCGCGAAGGCGGCCTCGGAGGTCGTGCGCATCGCCAACGCCCGTGGCGCCGAGGGTTTCGTCGCCGTCTCGGCGGAGGCGCGCCGGAAGTTCTGGCTGGACCGCGCGCGCACGGCCGCGATCGCCAAGCACACCAACGCCTTCAAGCTGAACGAGGACGTGGTGATCCCGCTCGACCGCCTCGGCGACTACACCGACGGCGTCGAGCGCATCAACATCGAGCACTCGCTCGCGAACAAGCTCGAGCTCTGCGACGCGATCGACGCGTTCCTCGCGTCGCCGCTGCTGCCGCACGCCTGGGGGCCGGACAGCGACGTGCGGCCGCCGCAGGAGCTCCTCGAGGCGAAGGTCGAGGAGGCGCGCGGGCTCGTGCGCGAGGTGCGCGCCCGCTGGCAGGACCTCGCCGATCGCCTCGACGAGACCTTCCGGCCGCTGCAGGACCATTCGATCGTGGTGTCGTGGAAGGCCGAGCTGAAGCGTCCGCTCGAGGAGGCGCTCGCCGGCCTCGCCTTCGCGCCGCTGCTCGTCTCGGGTCAACGGGATCCATCGCGACGTGCTGCGGCGACGGCTGTTCGTCGCCATGCACATGCACGCGGGCGACGGCAACGTCCACACCAACATCCCGGTGAACTCCGACGACTACCGGATGCTCCAGGACGCCAACGCGGCGGTGCACCGGATCATGCACCTCGCGCGCGCGCTGGGCGGCGTGGTGTCGGGGGAGCACGGCATCGGCATCACCAAGGTCGAGTACCTGACCGACGCGGAGCTCGCGCCGTTCGCCGACTACAAGCGGCGCGTCGACCCGGAGGGGCGCTTCAACGCCGGCAAGCTGCTGCGCGACCCGTCGCGACCGGCCGACCTCACCAACGCCTACACGCCGAGCTTCTCGCTGCTCGGCGCCGAGAGCCTGATCCTCGAGCAGAGCGCGATCGGCGAGATCTCCGACTCGATCAAGGACTGCCTGCGCTGCGGCAAGTGCAAGCCGGTGTGCTCGACGCACGTGCCCCGCGCGAACCTGCTCTACAGCCCGCGCAACAAGATCCTCGCGACCAGCCTGCTGATCGAGGCGTTCCTCTACGAGGAGCAGACGCGCCGCGGCGTCTCCTTGCGGCACTTCGACGAGTTCGGCGACGTCGCCGACCACTGCACCGTGTGCCACAAGTGCGTGAACCCGTGCCCGGTCGACATCGACTTCGGCGACGTGTCGATCGCGATGCGCAACCTGTTGCGCCAGCGCCGGCAAGAAGAAGTGGCGGCCCGGCGCGGCGGCGTCGATGTTGTTCCTCAACGCCACCGACCCGGCGACGATCCGCGTCGCGAAGAAGCTGATGATCGACTGGGGCTTTCGCGCGCAGCGGCTCGGCTACCAGGTGGCGGCGCGCATGGGCGTCGCCCGCGCGCAGACCGCGCGCCCGCCGGCGACCACCGGAACGGCGCCGGTCAAGGCCGCAGGTCGTGCACTTCTTCAACAAGCCGATGCCGGGGGGGCTGCCGAAGCGCACCGCGCGGGCGCTGCTCGACATCGAGGACGACACGGTGGTGCCGATCGTCCGCGACCCGTCGCGCGCCGCGGACGAGCAGGAGGCGGTGTTCTACTTCCCCGGCTGCGGCTCGGAGCGGCTGTTCTCGCAGGTGGGGCTCGCGACGCAGGCGATGCTCTGGCACGTCGGCGCGCAGGCCGTGCTGCCGCCCGGCTACCTCTGCTGCGGGTACCCGCAGACCGCCTCGGGCAATCACGACAAGGGGCGAGGCGATCTCGACGTCGAACCGCGTGCTGTTCCATCGCGTCGCGAACACGCTCAACTACCTCGACATCCGCACCGTGATCGTGTCCTGCGGCACGTGCATGGACCAGCTCATGAAGTACGAGTTCGAGCGCATCTTCCCGGGCTGCCGGCTGCTCGACATCCACGAGTACCTGCTCGAGAAGGGCGTGCGGCTCGACGGCGTCGCGGGCGCGCGCTACATGTACCACGATCCGTGCCACACGCCGATGAAGACGTACGCGCCGATGCAGGTCGTCAACGACCTGATGGGCACGAAGGTGGTGCTCTCCGATCGCTGCTGCGGTGAGTCCGGCACGCTGGCGGTGTCGCGTCCGGACATCTCGACGCAGGTGCGCTTCCGCAAGGAGGAGGAGATGCGCCGGGGCGCCGACGGCGCTGCGCGCCGACGGCTTCGCCGGCCCGGTCAAGGTGCTCACCTCCTGCCCGTCCTGCCTGCAGGGGTTGTCCCGCTACGACGACGACGCTGCCACCTCGGCCGACTACATCGTCGTCGAGATGGCGAAGCGGGTGCTCGGCGAGCGCTGGATGGCCGACTTCGTGGCCAGGGCGAACGCCGGGGGCATCGAGCGCGTGCTGTTGTAGCGGCGCCTGCCGCACGTCGCGCGATTGCGCCGCCCATCGGCCGGGCCTCCGGCGGCGCGGGCGGACGCCGAAACGGTTATGCTATAAGCATGAAAGTGCGTGCAGCGTCCCCCGAACGCTCTCCGTCCGACAGTGCGCCGGCATGCCCGTTACTGTGGACCGAGACTCGCGCCCGGCGACCGCGCGCACCTGATGCGGGCGGTGTTCGCGACGGAAGCCGCACTTCGCAACTTGCTGCAGCCGCTCACTCAAGATGAACCTGGCAAGCCTTGGCAACCTCGTTCCCCACGTGCACTGGCACGTGATCCCGCGTTTCGCCGACGACAGCCACTTCCCGCAAGCGGTCTGGGGCGCACGCCAGCGCGATGCCGCGGCGAAGGCGCTGCCCGAGGGCTTCGAAGACGCGCTCGCCGCCCGCCTCGCGGGCGAGCTCGGCGCGCCCGCGTGATGGCCGAGACCGCGCCGAAGCTTCCCGAGCCGCCGGACACCTCGCCCGCGCTCGCCTTCGCGGATGTCGATGGCGCGAAGAAGTGGGCGAAGGCGCTGCCGCTGCTGTCGATCGGGCAGGGTTACGCGGGGCTGATGACGCAGCTCAAGGCGCTTGCCGCCACCACGCTGCCGCCGCGCGAGCGCGCGACGCTGATCGAAGTGCTGCGCGACTGCGCCCTCCACCTGCACGCCGAGCTCGCCCGCCGCTACGCGGGCAAGCCGCAGCCCGCCGCCGAGCGCGAGCAGGAGGCCGCCGAGCAGGCGATCGCGATGTGGCAGGCGTTCTGGGACCAGTACTCGATGTGCCTGAAGCCGATGCTCGAGGGCGACCCCGAGCTCGACGGCGTCAAGCCGAAGATCCTGCAGCGCGGGTTGTTCGTGGGCAAGCAGCTGGTGCTCGTGCACGGACTCGCGCGGCGGCTGCCGCCGCCGTCGCTGTGGCAGGAGCTGCACGCCTGGTACCGGCTGGCCGAGATGCTGGAGGCCACGGTGCAGGCGGTGTCCGACGACTCGAATCCCAACGCGGTCGGCATCTCCTGCTACTCGACCTACAGCCACGCGCTGCTGCTGGCGCTTGCCGATCCCTGCTCGATGACCGTGCGGCAGATCGAGATCGCCGACCGCTGGCTCGCGCAGTGGGCGCGCAAGGTCTTTCCCTACGCGCAGCAGCGCGAGACCGAGGGCCTGCTGGTGGTCGTCGACCTCGAGGTCGGTGCCGGCGCCGCGCTCGTGGTGTCCCCTCCGCGCGAGCCTCCCGACTCGATGCGCTTCTGCTACCCGGGCAAGCTCGCGACCAGCGTGCGCGGGCGCCTGAAGCGGCTCGCGCAGGGCGCGAGCCCCTCCGAACTTGCGCTCGGCCACGACCTGTCGGTCGAGCAGTCGATCACGCTGCTGTCGCATCTCGACGCGCACTGGTACCAGTTGCGCCGCCGCACCGAAGCGGAGACGCGCACCGTCGAGCTGGTCGGCGGCGGCCTGCCCGGCGCCTATTTCCGGATCGGCGGCCGCACGTTCGACCGCAAGGACCCGCTCGGCCGGCTCTCCTATTCCAATTCGCAGCACCTCGCGACGCTGGGCGCGCTCACCGACTACGACCGCTATCGCGAGGAAGCGGAGCGCAACTGGCCGTGGGAGCACTGGCAGGGGCGCTACGAGTGGCGCGAGGCCTCGGTGAACCGCGTCGGCAGCGCGCACCACCGCTGGTTCCTCGAGCAGCTGGTGGTGCTGCGCGACGACGAGCGCATCCGCGTGGGCGTGGTGACCCGCGTCGCGCTCGGCCCGAACGGACAGCTCGCGATGGACTTCAAGGCGTGGCCCGGCATGCCGCGCGCGATCGCCGTGCGCCCGATGGCGTCCGCCTACTCCGAGGATCCGCCGCTGCCGCTGCTCGAGCTGGTGGAGTCGCCCGAGGAGCCGGCGTCGGTGATCGTCCCGTCCCGCACGTTCGCGCCCGGGCGCGTGCTGCGCTCGATGGAGTCCGGGCCGGAGCGGCGCTTCAAGCTCACCAAGCTGATCCTGCGCGGCGCCGATTTCGAGCGGGTCGCGTTCGAGGAAGTGGTCTAGGCGTCGCGCCGCATGCGCGCACGCGCATGCGCGATCGGCCGCATTCGCCGTCATCGACGCTGCCGGGAATCCGTGGCGATCGGGTCCCGCGTTCCGGTAGCATTCGCGGGTTTCCTGTCTCCCCTTCCCCTGCTTGCACGGAGCGATCCCATGAAGCTTGCACTCGTCACTCTCGCCGGCGCGGCGCTGCTCGCCGCCGGCGCGGCCCAGGCGCAGAGCGCCGAAGACCTGCTGAAGAAGCACGCCTGCACGGCGTGCCACGCCAACGACAAGAAGCTGGTCGGCCCGGCCTACAAGGACGTCGCCAACAAGTACCGCGGCGACGCGAAGGCGGCGGCGATGCTGGCCGACAAGGTGAAGAAGGGCGGCTCCGGCACCTGGGGCCCGGTGCCGATGCCGCCGAACGCGAACGTGCCGGATGCCGACATCAAGACGATGGTCACCTACGTCCTCGGCCTCAAGTAGCACGAGCGACGGGATTTCGCGGGGGCAGGTCGCTCCCGGGCGCAACGGCCGCGGGCAACCGCGGCCGTTTTCGCGAGCGGCGCCCGCGCAGAGCCTCGCCCGCTTTGACACGCCGCGCCCACGCCGGTAACCTTCGGCGGGTCCCCGCAGGAGAGCGCGAGCCGGCGCAGTGCCGGCGCGCCGCCGAAGGCGCAATGCCCGAAATCGCTCAGGCAAAAGGACTGCGGACGACGTAGCTGCCATCTGGAGAGCGGCCGCCGCCGGATCGATCGGCGAGACGGCCCACCGAAGGGGCACGCGGGGCGACGCCGGGCAACCGGCACGCGTCCGCAATCTCTCAGGTAAAAGGACAGAAGGGGCGCTCGCGGCACGACCCTGGGGTCGCGCCGGAACGTCCATGCCTGTCCGACCACCGGAGCGACGCGTGCTGAAGAAGACCCCCCTCAATGCCCTGCACCGCGCGGCCGGCGCCCGCATGGTCGACTTCGGCGGCTGGGAGATGCCGGTCAACTACGGCTCGCAGATCGAGGAGCACCACGCGGTGCGCCGCGACGCGGGCATGTTCGACGTCTCGCACATGCGCGTCGTCGACGTCGCCGGGGGCTCGGCGCGCGGGTTCCTGCGCGGCGCGCTCGCGAACAACGTCGACAAGCTCAAGGAATCCGGCCGCGCGCTCTATTCGTGCCTGCTCGCCGAGGACGGCGGCGTGCAGGACGACCTGATCGTCTACTTCCTGCGCGAGGACTTGTTTCGCCTGGTGGTCAATGCCGCGACGGCGGAGAAGGACGTCGCGTGGCTCGCGGCACTCGCCGCGCGGAACGCGCCGGGCCTCTCGCTCGTGCCGCGGCCCGACCTCGCGATGATCGCGGTGCAGGGGCCGAGCCGCGCGTGCGAAGACGTGGCAGGCGTTGCCGGGCACCGAGGCCGCGACCGCCGCGCTGAAGCCCTTCTCGGCCGCGACCGTCGGCGCACTGTTCATTGCGCGCACGGGCTACACGGGCGAGGACGGCTTCGAGATCGTGCTGCCGGCGGACGGTGCGGAAGCGGCCTGGCGCGCGCTTGGCGACGGCCGGTGTACGCCCTTGCGGGCTCGGCGCGCGCGACACGCTGCGTCTCGAGGCCGGCATGAACCTGTACGGGCAGGACATGGACGAGACGACGAACCCGCTCGAATCGGGGCTCGCCTGGACCGTCGATCTCGCCAGCCCCCGCGACTTCGTCGGCAAGGCGGCGCTCGCCGCTGTGCGACCGGCGCGAAAGCAGGTCGGCCTGATGCTCGAAGGCGCCGGCGGCGTGCTGCGCGCGCACCAGAAGGTCCACACGTCCCGGGGCGACGGCGAGACCACGAGCGGCACGTTCAGTCCCACGCTCGGGCGCTCGATCGCGCTCGCGCGCGTGCCGGAGGGCGTCGCCGTCGGCGACGGCGTCGAAGTGGAAGTGCGCGACCGGCGCCTTGCGGCGCGCGTGGTCAAGCCGCCGTTCGTGCGCAACGGCCAGGCGTTGGTCTAGCCTCGAGCCGGCGATGGTCGCCCTCCGTCCGCTCGGCGCCGTTCGCGTGAACGGCGTCGCCCACGACCAGCTGTTCATGCACCGTCGCCTGCGAGCGGCGGTGCGCCTTCTCCTTGATTCCCTTCCGGAGCGAATTCGATGAACCTTCCCGCCGACCTCCGCTACACCGCAAGCCACGAGTGGATCCGCAGCGAATCCGACGGCACGTTGACCGTCGGCATCACCGACCACGCGCAGGCCGCGCTCGGCGACCTGGTCTTCCTGGAGTTGCCCAAGGCCGGCCGCAAGGTGAAGGCCGGCGAGGCGATCGCCGTCGTCGAGTCCGTGAAGGCCGCCTCCGACGTGTACGCGCCGGTGTCCGGCGAGGTGGTTGCCGCGAACGACGCGGTCACGGGTACGCCCGAGTCGGTGAACCAGGACGCGTACGGCGTCGTGGCTGTTCCGCATCCGTCCGAGCGACGCCGCGGAGGTCGCGAAGCTCCTCGACGCGGCGGCCTACCAGGCGACGATCGCCTAGCCCCGCGCGGCGCCGCCGCTACGAACTCGACCTGCAGACCCGATGACCACGACCCCCATGGCCCCGCGCGAATCCCTCGCGTCCCTGATGCGCCACGACGAGTTCGTGGCGCGTCACCTCGGCACCTCCGACGCCGAACAGGCCGCGATGCTCGCGACGCTCGGCTTCGCGTCCCGCGCCGCGCTGATCGACGCGATCGTGCCGCCCGGCATCCGTGCCGAGGCGCCGCTGCCGCTGCCCGGCGCGATCGGCGAGGCGGCCGCGCTCGCCCGCCTGCGCGCGATCGCCGCCCGCAATCGGCCGCTGAAGTCGTTCATCGGGCAGGGCTACCACGGCACGATCACGCCCGGGCGTCATCCTGCGCAACATCCTCGAGAACCCGGCGTGGTACACGGCCTACACGCCCTATCAGCCGGAGATCTCGCAGGGGCGCCTCGAGGCGCTCGTCAACTTCCAGACGATGGTCTGCGACCTCACCGGCATGGCGATCGCCAACGCGTCGATGCTCGACGAGGCGACCGCCGCGGCCGAGGCGATGGCGCTGGCCTTGCGCGTCGGCGTCGCACGAGTCGCGCACGTTCTTCGTCGCCGCCGACGTGCTGCCGCAGACGCTGGACGTGGTGCGCACGCGGGCGGCACCGCTCGGGGTCACCGTCGTCACCGGGCCCGCCGAGGCGGCGGCGGACGCGGGCGCGTTCGGGGTGCTGCTGCAGTACCCCGGCGCCGACGGCGAGGTCCGCGACCTGCGCCCGATCGTCGAGCGCGTCCGCGCGGGCGGCGGACACGCGATCGTCGCGGCCGACATCCTCGCGCTCGCGCTGCTTGCGCCGCCGGGCGAGTGGGGCGCGGACGTGGTCGTCGGCTCGACGCAGCGCTTCGGCGTGCCGATGGGCTGGGGCGGACCGCATGCGGGCTACCTCGCGACGCGCGACGAGTTCAAGCGCCAGATGCCGGGACGGCTCGTCGGCGTCACCGTCGACGCCGACGGCAACCCGGCCTACCGGCTTGCGCTGCAGACGCGCGAGCAGCACATCCGGCGCGAGAAGGCGACGTCCAACATCTGCACCGCGCAGGTGCTCCTCGCCGTGATGGCCGGCATGTACGCGGTCTACCACGGGCCCGAGGGCATCGCCGCGATCGCGCGGCGCGTGCACCGGCTGGCGGCGATCCTCAGGACCGGCCTCGAGCGACTGGGCTTCCGGGTGCCGACGCGCGCCTTCTTCGACACGATCACGGTCGTCACGGGCGAGCGCACCGCGCGCATCCACGCCGAAGCGGTCGCGCTCGGCATGAACTTCGGCCGCGTCGACGAGACGACGATCCGCCTGTCGCTCGACGAGACCACGACGCCGCAGGACGTCGAGCGCATCCTGCTCGCGTTCGCGGGCGACGACGTGGCGTTCACCGTGGCGCATCTCGACGCCGGCGCGCCGCACGCGCTGCCCGCGGCACTCGCGCGGACCTCGGCGTTCCTCGAACACCCGGTGTTCCATCGCTACCGGTCCGAGACCGAGATGCTGCGCTACCTGCGCCGCCTCGCCGACCGCGACCTGGCGCTCGACCGCTCGATGATCCCGCTCGGCTCGTGCACGATGAAGCTCAACGCGACCTCGGAGATGGTGCCGGTGACGTGGCGCGAGTTCGCGCACATGCACCCGTTCGCGCCGCGGGACCAGGCCGCGGGCTACGTCGAGCTGGTCGCGGAGCTGGAGGAGATGATCTGCGCCTGCACCGGCTACGACGCCGTGTCGCTGCAGCCCAACGCCGGCTCGCAGGGAGAGTACGCGGGCCTGCTCGTCATCCGCGCGTACCACGCCGCCCGCGGCGAGGGGCATCGCAACGTCTGCCTGATCCCGTCGTCGGCGCACGGCACGAACCCGGCGTCAGCGCAGATGGCCGGCATGCAGGTGGTCGTCGTGGGCTGCGACGCGGACGGCAACGTGGACCTCGCCGACCTCGAGCGCAAGGCCGCGGCCCACGCCCGCGACCTCGCCGCGATCATGGTGACGTACCCGTCGACGCACGGCGTGTTCGAGGCGGGCATCACCCGGGTGTGCGAGATCGTGCACGCGCACGGCGGACAGGTGTACGTCGACGGCGCGAACCTGAACGCGCTGGTCGGCGTCGCGCCGCCGGGGCACTTCGGCGCGGACGTCTCGCACCTCAACCTGCACAAGACGTTCTGCATCCCGCACGGCGGCGGCGGGCCGGGCGTGGGGCCGGTGGCGGTGAAGGCGCACCTCGCGCCGTTCCTGCCGGGGCACCGCTGCCTCGGCGACGGCGAGCCGGCGCGCGCGGCGCCGGAGCCTCCGGGCGGGGCGGCCGGCGCGCCGATCGGTCCCGTCGCTGCCGCGCCGTTCGGCAGCGCGTCGATCCTGCCGATCTCGTGGATGTACGTGACGATGATGGGCGGGGCCGGTCTCACCGCGGCGACGGAGACGGCGATCCTGCACGCGAACTACGTCGCGAAGCGGCTTGCCGCGCACTATCCGGTGCTGTACTCGGGGCCCGGCGGCCTCGTCGCCCACGAGTGCATCCTCGACCTGCGCCCGCTCAAGGCGGCGAGCGGCGTCGAGGTGGAGGACGTCGCCAAGCGGCTGATGGACTACGGCTTCCACGCACCGACGATGAGCTTCCCGGTGCCGGGGACGCTGATGATCGAGCCCACCGAGAGCGAGTCGAAGGTGGAACTCGACCGCTTCGTCGACGCGATGATCGCGATCCGCGAGGAGATCCGCGCGATCGAGTCGGGCCGCATGGACCGCGCGGACAACCCGCTCAAGCACGCTCCGCACACCGCCGAGGCGGTGAGCGGCCGACGCCTGGCCGCACGGCTACTCGCGCCGCGTCGCCGCCTACCCGACGGTGGCGCAGGAGGCCTGCAAGTACTGGCCGCCGGTGGCGCGCGTCGACAACGTCTACGGGGACCGCAACCTCTTCTGCAGCTGCATCCCGGTGACCGCGGCCGACGGCGGCATCCGCGCCGGTGCCGTCGTAACGGCGCATCACGGGGAATGGCCGGCGGCATCGGGCCGCCGGCCGGCCGCCGCGCCGCGCGAACCCGCTTGCTAGAATCCTGTCGACGCAAGGCAAGGTCCGCAAGGCACGTGCTGAGGCTCGCGAACTTCTCCCGGTGGCAGGCAGGCGGCGGCCACCTGCTCCTGTCCGTCGCGATCGGCGCCACGGTGCTGGCGGCGATGATCCTCGTCTGGTATCCGCCGCCGTACTTCGAGGCGGCGGGAGGCATGGGGCTCGTGCTGCTGATGATCGGCGTCGACGTGACGCTGGGGCCGTTGCTCACGACCGCCGTGTTCGATCCGGCGAAGGGGCTCGGCAAGCTGAAGCTCGACCTCGCGGTGATCGGGTTCCTCCAGCTTGCGGCGCTCGCCTACGGCATCCACGTGATGTACACGGCGCGCCCGGCCTACCTCGTGTTCGCCGTCGACCGCTTCGACCTGGTGATGGCCAACACGATACCGCCGGCGGAGCTCGCCAAGGCCTCCCCGCCATGGCATCGGCTGCCGATGGGCCGGCCGCCGACCGTGGGTGCGAGGGTTCCCGACGACCCGAAGCTCAAGGAAGAGTCGCTGTTCCTCGCGCTCGGCGGCGTCGACCTCACGCAGCAGCCGCGCTTCTTCGTTCCCTACGCCGAGGTCGCGCGCGACGCGGCGCGAAAGGGGCGCGAGATCGCGGAACTGAAGCGCCTGCAATCCCGACCGCGCGGAGGCGATCGACGCGATCGTGCGCGCGTCGGGGCGTCCCGAGTCCGGCCTGCGCTATCTCGCCGCCCGCGCGCCGAATCGTGACTTCGCGGTCGTCGTCGACGCGGCGGACGGTGCGATCGTCGACATGACGATCGCGCGCCCCTGGTAGCGGTCGGCGGCCGCCGACGCGTCGATGGCACGCGATCGCGGCGGCGTCGCGCGCCGGGGCGCGGCCGCTCTCGGGGTCTATAATCGAACGCTTTCCCCGCAGCGATTCCATGCGTCATCCGATCCGCGCGACGTCGATCGTCGCCGCACTCTGCCTTGCCGTGGCGGCCGCGTCGCCGGCACTCGCCCAGGGTGCACCCGCGGCCACGGCCCCGAGCACCGCGCCGGCTAGCCGCCCTTGGCGCGCTGCCCGCGCCGGCGCTCGCCGCCGCCGCGTACGTGCTCGTCGACACGACCAGCGGGCAGACGCTCGCGGCGATCAACGCCGACGAGCGCCGCGATCCCGCGTCGCTCACCAAGCTGATGACCGCCTACGTCGTCTTCGGGGCGCTGCGCGGCAAGTCGATCGTGCCGTCGCAGATGGTCAACGTCTCCGAGAGGGCCTGGCGCGCCGAGGGCTCGCGCATGTTCATCGAGCCGCGCAAGGCGGTGTCGGTCGACGAGCTCCTGCGCGGCATGATCGTGCAGTCGGGCAACGACGCCTCGATCGCGCTCGCCGAGCTGGTCGGGGGCAGCGAGGAGACATTCGTCGCGCAGATGAACAAGGAGGCGCAGCGCCTCGGCATGGCGAACACGCGCTTCGCCAACGCGACCGGCCTGTCGGGTCCGCAGAACTACGCGACCGCCGCCGATCTCGCGCGCCTCGCCGCCGCGCTGATCCGCGACTACCCCGAGTTCTATCCGATCTACTCGCAGCGCGAGTTCCGCTACAACAACATCACGCAGGCCAACCGCAATCGCCTGCTGTGGACCGACCCGTACGTCGACGGCGTCAAGACCGGCCACACCGAGGCCGCCGGCTGGTGCCTGATCGCGTCGTCGTTGCGCGGCGAGCGCAGGCTCGTGTCGGTCGTCCTGGGTGCGGCGTCCGACGCCGCCCGCGCCGCGGAGAGCCAGAAGCTGCTCAACTACGGCTTCCAGGCCTACGACACGGTCGCGCTCTACCAGTCCGGCAAGACCGTGACCACGCTGCCGGTGTGGAAGGGCAGCGCCCCCGAAGTCAAGGCCGGCTTCCTCGCCGATCGCCACGTGACGCTGCCGAAGGGCCAGGCGGCGAAGCTCGCGCTGTCGCTCGTCGCGCAGGAGCGCCTGATCGCGCCGATCGCGAGCGGCCAGCGCGTCGGCCTGGTCAAGGTCTCGTTCGAGGACAAGCCGGTGGCGGAATTCCCGCTGATCGCGCTCGAGGACGTGCCGCAGGCAAGCTTCCTCGGCCGGGCCTGGGACACGGTCCGCCTGTGGTTCTCGAAGTGACCGGGTTGCGCAGCGACTGCCAAGGAGATCCCGATGTCCGATGCCGAAGCGATCGTCTACCTGAACGGCGCGTTCCTGCCGATCGCGGACGCGAAGATTCCCGTTCTCGACCGCGGCTTCATCTTCGGTGACGGCGTCTACGAGGTGATCCCGGCCTACGGCCGCGAGCCGTTCCGCATGCCGCACCACCTCGCGCGTCTTGCGCACAGCTGCGACGGCATCGGCCTCGCCAACCCGCACGCCGATGCCGAGTGGGAACGCCTGGTCCGCGAGCTGATCGCGCGCCAGCCGTTCGACGACCAGTCGGTGTACCTGCAGGTGACGCGCGGCGTGGCGAAGCGCGACCACGCGTTCCCGAAGGACGCGTCGCCCACGGTGTTCATGATGAGCAATCCGCTGCCGTCGCCGACACGCGAACAGGTGGAGCGCGGGGTCGCGGCGATCACCGCCGAGGACAACCGCTGGCAGCGCTGCGACCTCAAGACCACGTCGCTGCTCGGCAACGTGCTGATGCGGCAGCTCGCCGCCGAGGCCGGGGCGGTCGAGACGGTGATGTTCCGCGATGGCCTGCTCACCGAGGCGTCGGCGTCGAACGTGCTGGTCGTCAAGGGCGGGACGATCGTCGCGCCGCCGAAGGACCACCTGATCCTGCCCGGCATCACCTACGACGCCGCGATCGAGTTCGCGCGCGAGGCGGGAATGCCGGTGGAGATCCGTCCGATCACGCGCGCCGAGGCGCTCGCGGCGGACGAGATGTGGCTGTCCTCGTCGACGAAGGAAGTCGTCGCGATCACGACCCTCGACGGCAAGCCGTTCGGCGGCGGCGTCCCCGGCCCGGTGTTCCGCAAGCTCTGGGCGGTGTTCCAGTCGAAGAAGCCGAAGGCGAAGGCGAAGGCCGGCGTCTCCGCCTGACCGGACCGGCGCGACGCCGGGAGGGCTCAAGTGCCCGGCGGCGCGATCGTGCCGAAGCGGCCGTGGTGGAACACGAGGCCGGGCCCGTGCGTGCGCGCGCAGTGCACGACCTCCCCGACGAACAGCGTGTGGTCGCCGGTGGGCTGGCGCGAGAAGTGCCGGCACTCGAACCAGGCCACCGCGCCGTCGATCAGGGGGGCGTCTGCCCAGCCGAGCCGAAAGGGCACGCCCTCGAAGCGGTCCGCATGCGTGCCGGCGAAGCGTCGGGCGATCGCGGCCTGGTCGACCGCGAGCACGGAGATCGCATAGCGCTCGCACTGCTCGAACGCGGGCAGCGTGTTCGCGTGGCGCGACAGGCACCAGCTGACCAGCGGCGGGTCCAGCGAAACCGAGTTGAACGAGTTGGCGGTGAATCCGACATAGCGGGCCACGCCCGGATGCGCCGGGTCGCGGGTGGCGATGATCGTGACGCCGGTCGCGAACTCGGCCAGCGCATCGCGGAACTGCCGTTCGCCGAAGTGGGCGCGCGCGTCGTCGCGGGTCGGGCCGGTCCTCGTCATGGATTGCCGATGGGAAGGGATTGCACGCGGGCGGGTGGCGCTCGCGCCACCCGGCGGGAGTGCGCGGATGGTAGGGGGCCTTGCCCTCGGGGTCAAATCGCCCGCCCCATCGCGTCCGGGGCGCCGCCGGACAGGGCGTGCACCGGAATCGGCCCGGCTTGGTAAACTGGTTCCGGATACCACGCCATCAGGCGGGCCAAGGACGCGACAGGACATGCCGCACGCCCTCGCCAAGGTCATCGAACGACGCTACGGCGCGCTCGGCGTGCCGGCGGAGTTCGTGCTGCCCGGTGGCGAGCACGTCCGGCTCTCCGAGCAGCCGGAGGCCGAGATCGCGGCGCGCACATTGCGTGGCCTGACCGCGCTCGCGCGGCCGGCGCTCGGCCGGCTCGCGCGTGCCTACGTGCACGGCGACATCGACTTCTCGGGCAGCGCGCGCCGCATCCTCGGCATCGCCGAGCGCATGGTCGGCGAGATCCACCACGACCGCGTTTCGCTGGGCGAGCGCGCGGCGTCGTGGCTGCACCAGCACCGTCCGAACCGCGCCAACATCTCGCGCCACTACGACGTCGGCGACGCGTTCTACCGGCTCTGGCTCGACGAGCGCATGGTGTACTCGTGCGCCTACTTCCGGCGCGAGGACGACACGCTCGCCACCGCGCAGGAGCAGAAGCTCGACCACGTCTGCCGCAAGCTGCGCCTCGCGCCCGGCGAGCGGCTGCTCGACATCGGCTGCGGCTGGGGCGCGCTGATGTTCTGGGCGGCGGAGCACTACGGCGTCGAAGCGACCGGCATCACGCTGTCGAGGAACCAGGCCGACCACGTCGCGGCCGAGATCCGGCGCCGCGGGCTCGAGGGCCGGGTGCGCGTGGAGCTGCGCGACTACCTCGACCTGCCCGACCAGCCCTGCTACGAGAAGATCGCGAGCATCGGCATGTTCGAGCACGTGGGCGTGGCCCGCTTCCCGCAGTACTTCGGCAAGATCCGCCACCTGCTCGTGCCCGGGGGGTTCGTGCTCAACCACGGCATCACCCACGGCATGGAAGGCGCCGCGGCACTGGGCAGCGGCATCGGCGACTTCGTCGAGGACTACGTGTTCCCGGGCGGCGAGCTCACCCACGTCGCGAAGGTGATCTCCGCGATGTCGACCGCCGGCCTCGAGGTCGTCGACGCCGAGGCGCTGCGCGAGCACTACGCGAAGACGCTGTGGCACTGGACCGATCGTCTCGAGGCGAATGCCGATGCGGCGCGGCGCGAGGCGGGCGAGGCGCGCTACCGCGTCTGGCGCGTGTACATGGCCGGATCGGCGCACGCCTTCGACCGCGGCTGGCTGTCGCTGTGGCAACTGCTGGCCGGCAGGCCGCTCGACGACGGCCGGCTCCCCCACCCGCTGACGCGCGAGTACATGTACGGCTCACCGGCCGGCTGATCGCCATGAGCGAAGCCGCCGCATCCGCGCTCAAGTTCCCGATGGCCTTCCCGATCAAGGTGATGGGCAGGCGCGACGACCGCTTTGCGCAGACGATCGTCGACGTGGTGCTGAAGCACGCGCCGGACTTCGCGCCGGCCACGCTCGAGATGCGCTCGTCGCGCGAGGGCAACTACCTCTCGGTGACGGCCACGATCAACGCCACGTCGCGCGAGCAGCTGGACGCGCTCTATCGCGAGCTCACCGTCCCACCCGATGGTGGCGATGGTGCTCTGACGGCGGACGGCGGGCTTCGACCCATGAACGAGCCGAACGCCGTCACGGAGGCGTTCGCGGCGCGGGCACCCGCGCGCCGCGACGAGGCCAGCGGCGCCGTCATCCGGACGCTCGGCCATACCGATTACGAGCGCTGCTGGCGCGCGATGCAGGCGTTCACCGACGCGCGCGACGCGGGTACCCCCGACGAGATCTGGCTGACCGAGCATCCGCCGGTGTACACGCTCGGGCTCGCCGGGCGCCGCGAGCATCTGCGGCGCGACGCCGGCATTCCCGTGATCAAGGTCGATCGCGGCGGGCAGGTCACCTATCACGGGCCGGGGCAGGTGGTCGCCTACCTGCTCGTCGACCTCCGCCGCGCCCGCCTGGGCGTCCGGGACATGGTCCGTGCGATCGAGGCGGCGGTGGTAGAATTCCTTGATTCGCAAGGGATATCGGCGTACGGCCGGCCCGACGCGCCAGGTGTCTACGTGCGTCGCGGCGGTGTCGAGTCGAAAATCGCCGCGCTTGGCCTCAAAGTGCGCAATGGCTGCACCTATCACGGACTGGCGCTGAACGTCGCGATGGACCTGGCACCCTTCGGGGACATCGATCCGTGCGGCTTTCCCGGGCTCGCGGTCACGCAGCTGGCCGACTTCGGCGTGCGACCTCGACGTCGAGGCGGCCGGGGCGATGCTCGCACCGATCCTCGCCCGACGTCTCGCCCGTACCCGCCCATGAACGACGCCTCCGACAAGTCGACGTCCAACGCGGCCGGCGTCAAGCACAAGGGCGCGGGCAAGACCGCGCCGCATCCCCAGTACGCAAGGTGGCGTCGCGGCGGAGCCACTGCGCAAGCCCGAGTGGATCCGCGTCCGCGCGCCCTCGTCGCCGCGCTTCTTCGAGATCAAGGAGATCCTGCGCGAGCACCGCCTGCACACCGTGTGCGAGGAGGCCTCGTGCCCGAACATCGGCGAGTGCTTCGGCAAGGGCACGGCGACGTTCATGATCATGGGCGACATCTGCACCCGGCGCTGCCCGTTCTGCGACGTCGGCCACGGGCGGCCGCTGCCGCTCGATCCCGAGGAGCCCGCGAACCTCGCGAAGACCGATCGCGGCGTTGCGGCTCCGCTACGTCGTCGTCACGAGCGTCGACCGCGACGACCTGCGCGACGGCGGCGCACAGCACTTCGTCGACTGCATCCGCGCGGTGCGCGAGCACTCGCCCGGCACGCAGATCGAGGTGCTGGTGCCCGACTTCCGCGGCCGCATGGACCGCGCGCTCGCGATCCTCGAGGCCGCGCCGCCCGACGTGATGAACCACAACCTCGAGACGGTGCCGCGCCTGTACCGGCAGGCGCGCCCGGGCTCCGACTACGCCCACTCGCTCGCGCTGCTCGCCGAGTTCAAGTCGCGCGTACCCGGCGTGCCGACCAAGTCCGGCCTGATGGTGGGCCTGGGCGAGACCGACGACGAGATCCTCGCCACGATGCGCGACATGCGCGCGCACGACATCGACATGCTGACCATCGGCCAGTACCTGCAGCCCTCCGGCGGCCACCTGCCGGTCGCGCGCTACGTGCACCCGGACACGTTCGCGATGTTCGAACGCGAGGCGCAGGCCATGGGCTTCCGCCACGCGGCCGTCGGGGCGCTGGTGCGCTCCTCCTACCACGCCGACCGGCAGGCCGAGGGCGTGCTCGAGTCGTCCGGCGCGTAGCGGCGGCGGGCGCGCGGGCTTACGGCACCATCGATCCGGATGTCCGCCACGAGGTCGAAGCCGATCCCCGCCAGGGCCCAGACGGCGATACTGGACCTGTACGCCTAAGCGTTCGATGGCGACGAGCCGACGATCTCCGCCACGGCCATCGAGCTGGCGGTGGCGATGACCGGCAGCGAGATCGGCTACGTGCACCTGATGAACGACGACCAGGTGACGATCGAGCTGGGGACGTGGTCGGCAGCGACGCTGCGCCAGTGCACGGCGGTGTACGACCGCCACTACCCGATCAGCGAAGCCGGCGTCTGGGCCGATTCCGCCCGGCATCGCCGCGCCTGCATCCACAACGATTACCAATCGCTGGCCGGCAAGCGGGGTCTGCCGGAAGGCCACGTGCACCTCGTGCGCCACCTCGGCGTGCCGGTGCTCGGCGACGATCGCGTGGTGCTGCTGATGGGCGTGGGCAACAAGCCCGCCGACTACGACCGCGACGACCTTGCCTGCTTCCAGGCGCTGGCCGAGCACGCGTGGGTGCTGATCAGGCGCCGTCGCGAGCAGGCCGCGCTGGAGCTCGCCGAGCGGCAGCTCCGCGACCTGCAGGAGCTCGCCGTCATCTCGATCTGGCAGTGGGATCCGGTGGAGCGCACGCTGCTCTTCGACGCCACCGCCCGGCGCATCTTCGGCGCCGATTTCGCCGGGGGCAGTCCGTGCGGCCATCGATGCCCTGTTGCGCGTCGTCGACGCCCGCGATCACCACGCGCTGCAGGACGCGCTCGAGAGTCCGGCCGACGACGCGAGCTTCGGCATCGACCTGCGGGCCGTGCGCAGCGACGGTGCCGCGATGACCGTGCACTTCCGCGGCGCCGCGTACCCGCGCACGCAGGGCCACGGCATCATCCTGCGCGGCATCCTGCAGGACGTCACCGAGCGCCGCGAGCTCTCCCGCATCAAGTACCAGGCCGGGCACGACGTCCTCACCGGCCTCGCCAATCGCGCGGCGCTGCTCGCGGAGCTGGAAGCGGCGCTGCGCAATCGCCGGCGGCGTCCCGACCGCGGTTTCGCCGTGCACTTCGTCGACCTCGACCGCTTCAAGGAGGTCAACGACAGCCTCGGTCACCTGGCCGGCGACGCGGTGCTGAAGGGGGTCGCGGAACGCCTGCGCGAGGCCACGCGCGAGGACGACCTGGTCGCGCGTCTCGGCGGGGACGAGATGGTGGTCCTGCAGAAGCACGTGACGAGCGCCGCGGCCGCGAAGACCCTGGCGTCCAGGATCATTGCCTCGATCGGCAAGCCGATGGACGTGGCCGGGCGGCAGTTGGCAGCTCGGCGCCAGCATCGGCGTCGCGATGGCCGACCCCGCGACCGAGACGGCCGAGGAGCTCCTGTCCCGCGCCGACCGCGCGATGTACCGGGCCAAGGAGACGCGCCGCGGCAGCTACTGCGTCGCCTGACGCCCGCGGCACGGGTACGGCGGGCGGCGCCCGGGTGACCGCGCGTTCGGCGTCGCGCTATTGCCGCGGCAGCGGCACGCCGCGCGGCCAGAGCAGCCACAGGCGGCCTTCCTCCTTCATGCGGCCGGCGCGATCAGCCGCCTCGTCGCCGTGCCCCCAGAAGAAGTCCGCGCGCACCGCACCGCGGATCGCCCCGCCCGTGTCCTGCGCGACGACCATGCGCTCGAGCGGTCGCGCCGACGGAGGCTCGGTGGTCGCCAGCCACACCGGCGCGCCGAGCGGGATCGCGCGCGGATCCACGGCGATCGTGCGCCGCGGCAGCAGCGGCACGCCGAGCGCGCCCGTGGGCCCGTCGATCGCGGCCTCGGGCGAGCCGGGAGCGGGCGGCGCGAGCTCGCGGAAGAAGACGTAGCTCGCGTTGGCGTCGAGCAGCGCCGCGACGCGGTCCGGGTTGGCGTTCGCCCACGCGCGGATCGCCTGCATCGAGGCCTCCTCGCGCGTCATCTCGCCGCGCTCGATCAGCACGCGCGCGACCGGCGTGTAGGGGTGGCCGTTCTGGTCGGCGTAGCCCACGCGCATCACCGCGCCGTCGGCGAGCGTGATGCGGCCCGAGCCCTGGACCTGCAGGAAGAACGCGTCGATGGGATCGGCGACGAACGCGAGCGCCTTGGCGGCGCGGGATGCCTTGCCCGCTTCGATCTCCGCGCGCGACCAGTAGGGCACGACGCGCCGACCGTCGAGGCGGCCGCGCACGCGGCGATCGGCGAGCTCGGGGTGGAGCGCGCCCAGGTCGACGGTGAGCAGGTCGTCGGGGGACGCGAGGATCGGCACGGCAAGCGCATCGGTCCTCGAGCGCGAGCCCGCGATCACGGGCTCGTAGTAGCCGGTGACGAGGCCCCGGTCCCGCCCGTCGGGGAACGAGACGCGGTATGGGCTAAAATGATTCTGCAGCCAGGCGCGCGTTGCAGCGTCGTCGGAAATCGGCAGTCGGCGTGCGGCTTCGCACGCAGCCCGCCACGCGGTGGCTTGTTCGGGTTTGCGGGTGATTGCCGCGCAGCCGACGAGCAACGCCGGCAGGGTCTCGGCGACGCGATCGCGTTCGAAACCGGGCAGGTCGCGCCAGGCTGCCGGCGTGTAGACCGCGTGCGCGGCGGGCGGCGCGGGCGGCGGGGTCACGCAGCCGTGTAGCGCGCACACTACCGCACAGGCCGCCCATCGCCACGACCACGCGCCGCCACGGGCAAGCCGACCGCGACCGACGATGGAATGGATCTTCCTCGAAGCGCTGATCGCGCTCGCCCTGGGCGTGGCGATCGTGTGGTGGACGATGTCGGCGCGGCGTCCCGATCGCGACCACGTGGACGGGAAGGCGCCGAGGGACACGGACGGAGGCGAGCGCTGATGCGCCTAGTGCAGCGTTCGCGGTGCGGACAGCGTGAACTGCGGGATCGCCGCGTCGAACGGCTGCCCGTCCTCCGCGACCATCCGGTAGCTGCCGCGCATCGTGCCCACCGCGGTCGCGAGGCTCGCGCCGCTCGTGTACTCGAACGACTCGCCGGGACGGATCAGCGGCTGCTGTCCCACGACGCCCTCGCCCTTCACTTCCTGCACGTGCGCGTCGGCGTCGGTGATCACCCAGTGCCGCGACAGGAGCTTCGCGGCGACGGTCCCCGTGTTCGTGATCCGGATCGTGTAGGCGAAGACGAAGTGCTGGCGGTCCGGGTCGGACTGGTCGGCGACGTACTGCGCCTTCGGCAGGACGGTGATCTCGTAGCGCTTGGCTTCGGTCATGTTCGGATTCGTCGCGGCGCGCGCTGCCGCGGCCTCATCGACGCTCGGGGATTATAGAACCATGCAACCCACCTATCGGATCGCACCCTCGCTCCTCTCCGCGGACTTCGCCCGGCTCGGCGAGGAGGTGCGCGCGGTGATCGACGCCGGCGCGGACCTCGTGCACTTCGACGTGATGGACAACCATTACGTTCCCAACCTCACGGTGGGGCCGCTGGTCTGCGAGGCGATCCGGCCGCATTCGAGCGTGCCGATCGACGTGCACCTGATGGTCGAGCCGGTCGACCGCATCGTTCCGGACTTCGCCAAGGCCGGCGCGTCGATCATCAGCTTCCATCCCGAGGCCTCCGCGCACGTCGACCGCACGATCGCGCTGATCCGCGACTGCGGCTGCCGGCCGGGGCTCGTGCTCAATCCGGCGACGCCGCTCTCCTGGCTCGACTGGACGATCGACAAGCTCGACCTCGTGCTGCTGATGAGCGTCAACCCGGGCTTCGGCGGGCAGGCGTTCATCCCGCACACGCTCGACAAGCTGCGCGCGGTCCGGCGCATCGTGGATGCGGCGAGCGCCCGCACCGGCCGCGAGATCCTGCTCGAGGTCGACGGCGGCGTGAAGGCGGACAACATCGCCGCGGTCGCTGCGGCCGGCGCCGACACGTTCGTCGCCGGCAGCGCGATCTTCGGCACGAAGGACTACCAGGCGACGATCGCGAAGATGCGGGCGGAGCTCGCGACCGCGACGTCCGGGGCGCGCGCGTGACCCGCGTCCCGAGCTTCGCCGTCGACGCGGTCGCGTTCGACCTCGACGGCACGCTGCTCGACACGGTGCACGACCTGGCCGCAGCGGTGAACCTGCTGCTCGCCGAGCTCGGCCACCCGCCGCTCCACACGGTGACCGTGCGCGACCTGGTCGGCAAGGGCATGGCGAGCCTGGTGCGCAAGGCGATGCTGCGCGCGCGGGGGCGCGCGCCCGACGACGCCGAGCTTGCGGCGCTGCTGCCGCGCTACCAGGCGCACTACGAGAGCGTGCTCGGACGCGAGACCGAGGCCTTTCCCGGGCTGCTGGAAATGCTGGTGCGGCTGCAGGACGAGGGCTTCCGGATGGCGGTCGTCACCAACAAGGCCACGCGGTTCGTGCGCCCGCACCTCGACAAGGCCGGCATCCTGCACTTCTTCGACGCCATCGTGGGCGGCGACGACGCGCACGCCAAGAAGCCGGATCCGGCGCCGATCGTCATGGCCGCGCAGCGCCTGGGCGTTCCGGTGTCGCGCATGCTCATGGTCGGCGACTCGATCAACGACGCGCAGGCGGCGCGCGCCGCCGGATGCCCGGTGGTGCTGCTGCCGCACGGCTACAACGAGGGCGAGCCGGTGCACGGGCTCGACTGCGATGGTATAGTTCCCTCGCTCGCCGCCGTCGCGGACTGCGTCCGCCGGGCCGGCAGCACCGTCGGCACCGCATGATCGACCAGCCCCTCCTGCCGGGTCGCATCCAGTCGGCGCGCAGCCTGCGCGCCGACCGCTGGCGCTTGCAGCGCCGCCACTGAACGCCCTGGCGCCCGCGTCCGCGCCGACCCCTCGAGGACGCAACCCGAAACGAACCACCGACGCCCCCCGGGGCGGGCAGGCTCATGATCACCGAAAGCGAATTCCGCGCGATCGCCGCGCAGGGCTACAACCGCATCCCGCTGGTGCTCGAGTCGTTCGCCGACCTCGACACGCCGCTGTCGCTGTACCTGAAGCTCGCGCGGGAACGCTACACGTTCCTGCTCGAGTCGGTCGTCGGCGGCGAGCGCTTCGGCCGCTACTCGTTCATCGGCCTGCCGGCGAAGCTCCGCATCCGGGCGCGGGGGACGCAGATCGAGGTCGAGGACCGCGGCGTCGTCGTCGAGCACCACGAGGGCGATCCGCTCGAGTTCGTGCGCGCGTTCATGGCGCGCTACCGCGCCGCGCCGCGGCCGGGACTGCCCCGCTTCTGCGGCGGGCTCGCCGGCTGCTTCGGCTACGACACGGTGCGCCACGTCGAACCACGGCTCGCCGGCCGCGCGCCGACCGGCCCGTCCGGGCTCTCCGACGTCCCCGACATCCTGCTCATGCTGACCGACGAGCTCGCGGTCATCGACAACCTCGCCGGCAGGATCTACCTCATCGTCTACGCCGACCCCTCGGCCCCGAACGCCTACGCGAGCGCGCACGACCGGCTGCAGGAGCTGCGCAGGAAGCTGCGCACGCCGGTGGAGATTCCGTTCCAGACGGCCGGCGTGACGACGACGGGCCGAGAGCGAGTTCGGCCACGAGGGCTTCTGCGCGGCGGTCGCGCGCGCCAAGGAGTACATCGCGGCAGGCGACATCATGCAGGTGGTGCTGTCGCAGCGGATGTCGATGCCGTTCGGCGCCGAGCCGCTGTCGCTGTACCGGGCGCTGCGCTCGCTCAACCCGTCGCCCTACATGTTCTACTACGACTTCGGCGACTTCCACGTCGTCGGCGCGTCGCCCGAGATCCTGGTGCGCAAGGAGGGCCGCACCGTGACGCTGCGCCCGATCGCCGGCACGCGCCCGCGCGGCGCGACGCGCGAGGCCGACGAGAAGCTCGCCGCCGAGCTCCTCGCCGATCCCAAGGAAATCGCCGAGCACGTGATGCTGCTCGACCTCGGCCGCAACGACGTCGGCCGCGTCGCCGCGACCGGCACGGTGAAGGTCACCGAGAAGATGGCGATCGAGCGCTACTCGCACGTGATGCACATCGTCTCCAACGTCGAGGGCGAGCTCGCGCCCGGTCTCGCCTCGCTCGACGTGCTGCGCGCGACGTTTCCGGCCGGCACGGTGTCGGGCGCGCCGAAGGTGCGCGCGATGGAGATCATCGACGAGCTCGAGCCGACGCGGCGCGGGGTCTACGCCGGGGCGGCCGGCTACATCTCCTTCCAGGACGACATGGACCTCGCGATCGCGATCCGCACCGCGGTCGTGAAGGACGGCACGCTCTACGTGCAGGTGGGCGCGGGCATCGTCCACGACTCCGTACCGGAGTCCGAGTGGCAGGAGACGCAGAACAAGGCCAAGGCGGTGCTGCGCGCGGCGGAGATGGTGCAGGTCGGCCTCGACGCGGAAGCGTGAACCGGAGGCCCCGACCATGCTGCTGATGATCGACAACTACGACAGCTTCACCTACAACCTGGTCCAGTACCTGGGCGAGCTCGGCGCCGACGTGCTGGTGCAGCGCAACGACGCGATCACGCTGGAGCAGGTCGAGGCGTGGGCGCCCGAGCGCATCGTGATCTCGCCCGGGCCCTGCACGCCGGCGGAGGCCGGGATCTCGGTGCCGCTGATCCGGCGCTTCGCAGGGCGCATTCCGATCCTCGGCGTCTGCCTCGGCCACCAGGCGATCGGCGAGGCGTTCGGCGGGCGCGTCGTCCGCGCGGCGCGCGTGATGCACGGCAAGCTCGACCAGGTCACGCACGACGGCCGCGGCGTCTTCACCGGCATCCCGTCGCCGGTCACGGTCACGCGCTACCATTCGCTCGCGATCGAGCGCGCGACGTTGCCCGATTGCCTCGAGGTGACGGCAACGACCGCCGACCGGGAGATCATGGGCGTGCGCCATCGCGAGCACGCGGTCGAGGGCGTGCAGTTCCACCCGGAAGCGATCCTGACCGAGCACGGCCACGCGATGCTCCGCAACTTCCTCGAGGGCCGGCGCTAGCCCCGGCCGCCACCGATCCAACGAACCCGAGCGAGGGGACCATGCAGCTGTCGATGTCCGAGGCCGTGCAGCGCACGGTCGAGCACCGCGAGATCTTCCACGACGAGATGCTGGCGCTGATGCGCAGGATCATGAGCGGCGAGGCGACGCCGGTGATGATGGCCGCGCTCCTGGTCGGCCTGCGGGTCAAGAAGGAGACCGTCGGCGAGATCGCCGCGGCGGCGCAGGTGATGCGGGAGTTCGCGACCCGCGTGCCGGTGGCCGAACCGGAGACGCTGCTCGACATCGTCGGCACCGGCGGCGACGCCTCGCACACGTTCAACATCTCGACCGCGTCGATGTTCGTCGCGGCGGGCGCCGGCGCGCGCGTCGCCAAGCACGGCAACCGCTCGGTGTCGTCGAAGTCCGGCAGCGCCGACGTGCTGGAGGCGCTCGGCGCCGACATCATGCTCTCGGCAGGCGACGTCGCGACCTGCATCGCCGAGACCGGCGTCGGCTTCATGTTCGCGCCGTCGCACCACGGCGCGATGAAGCACGCGGCGCCGGTGCGGAAGGAGCTCGGCGTGCGCACGATCTTCAACATCCTCGGCCCGCTCACCAACCCGGCCGGCGCGGCCAACCAGCTGCTCGGCGTGTTCCACCCCGACCTGGTCGGCATCCTGGTCCGCGTGCTCGAGAGCCTCGGCAGCCGGCACGTGCTGGTCGTGCACGGCAAGGACGGCATGGACGAGGTGTCGCTCGGCGCGGCGACGATGGTGGGCGAACTGAAGGACGGGGAGGTGCGCGAGTACGAGATCCATCCGGAGGACTTCGGCATGCGCATGATGAGCAACCGCAGCCTCAAGGTCGAGGACGCGCAGGCCTCGAAGGCGATGGTGCTCGAGGCGCTCGGCAACGCCGAGGGTCCGGCGCGCGACATCGTCGTGCTGAACGCCGGCACGGCGCTCTACGCGGCGAACCGCGCCTCGTCGATCCAGGAAGGCATCGAGCAGGCGCGCGCGTCGATCGCGAGCGGCGCGGCGAAGCGCAAGCTCGACGAGTTCGTCGCCCTCACCCGCAAGCTGGGGACCAAGGCGTGAGCGGTGAAGGTTGCCTGTTCTGCGCGCTCGTCGCCGGCAGGATTCCCGCGCGACGGGTCTACGAGGACGCGGCGCACGTCGCGTTCTTCCCGCTGAAGCACATCGAGCCCGGGCACACGCTGCTCGTGCCGAAACGCCACGCCGACTACGTCTTCGACATGGCCGACGCCGACTACCAGGCGCTCTGGGCCGCGGCGAAGCGCATCGCGCCAGCGATTCGCGCGGTCACCGGCGCCGCGCGCGTCGGCATCGCCGTCGAGGGCTTCTCGGTGCCGCACGTGCACGTGCACCTCGTCCCGATCAACGCGCTGAACGACCTCAACCCGGCGCGCGAGCAGGCGATCGCCGACGAGCGGGCGGACGCGCTTGCCGCGGCATTGCGGGCGGCGCTCGGGTCATGAGCGACATCCTGGACAAGATCCTCGCGCAAGAAGGCCGAGGAGATCGCCGCGGCGAAAGCCGCGCGCCCTCGGGAGCGTCGAGGCCGAGGCACGATGCGGCGCCGCCGCCGCGCGACTTCGAGGGCGCGCTGCGGCGGGCCATCGCCGCTGGCCGCTCCGCGGTGATCGCCGAGATCAAGAAGGCGAGCCCGAGCAAGGGCGTGATCCGCGAGGACTTCGACCCGGCGGCGATCGCCGCGAGCTACGAGCGCGGCGGCGCCGCGTGCCTGTCGGTGCTGACCGACCGCACGTTCTTCCAGGGTGCGCCGGAGTACCTCGCCGCCGCGCGAGGCGCCTGCGCGCTGCCGGCGCTGCGCAAGGAGTTCGTCGTCGACCCCTATCAGGTGGTGGAGTCGCGCGCGCTCGGCGCCGACGCGATCCTGCTCATCGTCGCGGCGCTCGACGATGCGCGGCTCGCGGCGCTCGCCGCAAGCGGCGCGCGACCTCGGCATGGCGGTGCTGGTGGAGGTGCACGACGAGCGCGAGCTCGATCGGGCGCTGGCCCTGCCGGGCGCGATCCTCGGCATCAACAACCGCAACCTGCGCGACTTCTCGGTGTCGCTGCAGACCACGATCGCGCTCCTGCCGCGGATTCCCGCCGGGCGGCTCGTGGTGACCGAGAGCGGCATCCTCGCGCAGCGTGACGTCGCGCAGATGAAGCGGCATGGCGTGAACGCGTTCCTGGTGGGCGAGGCGTTCATGCGTGCCCCGGATCCCGGGGCGGCGCTCGCCGCGCTGTTCGGCTGAAGCGAGGCGCGCGGCCGTCGGCGACTGGCGGCATTGACGCGGCGGTGCTGGCGCGGGAGGATGCCGAATTTGCGCGATTCGGGCCCGTGCGCCCGATCTTCCCGAGGAGGCCCCGATGAGCAAGCTCGACTGGCTGCCCGAAGTGTCCAATCCGCTGACGCCCTATCTACCGTCGGGAACGCGGCCGCGGCGCTCGACTTCTACGAGCGGGCGTTCGGCTTCGCGCGCGGCGAGATGGCGATGCGCGACGACCAGGGCAACATCGTCCACGGCGAGCTCTACTACCACGGGCGCAGCATCGCGATGCTCGCGCCGGAGGGTGCCTGGGGCGGGACCGATCGCACGCCGGCGCACGCGGGCATCCGCCTGCCCCTCAATTTCTACGTCTATTGCCCGGACGTCGACCGCGTCGCTGCCGATGCGAAGGCCGCCGGCGCAACGATCGAGCGTCCCCCGGAGGACATGTTCTGGGGCGACCGCACGGCGATGATCCGCGATCCCGACGGGTACCTCTGGATGTTCGCGACCAAGCGAGGCGACTTCGATCCGGCGAAAGCGCCAAAGCCGTAGGATGCGGTTGCGCAAACCGCACGTGGCCGGGAGCAGCGCGTTCGCCCGCCCCGGGGCTGCTCCGGGCCCGTTTGCTATGATCGCCGCACTTTCGCGGTGCATCCCCGTGAACACGGGTGCCGCGGTGCACGCTGGCAGCCGATGAAGATCCTCACCTGGAACGTCCAGTGGTGCCGCGGCATCGACGGTCGCGTCGATCCGGCGCGCATCGTCGCCGAGGCGCAGCGCATCGCCGACTTCGACGTGCTCTGCCTGCAGGAGGTCGCCGACAACTTCCCGGACCCGCGCCTCGCGGGCAACGACGCGCGCGACCAGTTCGCCGCGATCGCGGCCCTGCTGCCCGGATTCGAGGCGATCCCGGGGGTCGCGGTCGACCATCCCGGCGAAGGCGGGCCGTCGGCGCCGGTTCGGCAACATGATCCTGTCGCGCCTGCCGGTGCGGCAGGTGTTCCGGTGGCTGCTGCCGCACCCGCTGCAGCCGAACACGCCGTGGATGGCGCGCATCGCGGTCGAGGCGGTGATCGGCGCGCCGGGCGGCGACGTGCGCGTGATCACCACGCACCTCGAGTGGTACTCGGAGCGGCAGCGGGCGGCACAGGTGGAAGCGTTGCGCCGCATCTACGCCGACGGCCACGCGCACGCGAGCGAGGCCAGGGTGACCACCGACGACGGCGGGACGTTCCAGACGTTCGTGCGGCCGAAGGCGACGGTGATCTGCGGCGACTTCAATCTCGAGCACTCGAGCGACCTGCACGCGCGCATGATCGCCCCGTTCGACGACGGCACGCCGGCACTCGCCAATGCCTTCGAGCTGCTCAATCCGGGCGCGCCCTATCCGGCGACGTTCTGCATCCACAACGTGATGCCGGGCTACGGGGAGCTCCACTGCGACTTCTTCTTCGTCAGCCCGGAAGCCGCGGCGCGCGTCACCGCCTGGCAGATCGACCAGGACACGCAGGCTTCCGATCACCAGCCGCTGGTGCTGACGCTCTCCTAGGGGCGGGGCGAGCGTCGACCCGGGGCGGTAGAATTCCGGCCGAACGCCTGCGCGCGGCGAGCTCGTGTCGCGCGAGCGGCGGTGAACGTGCCACGCCCTTCCTGCGCTCATTTCCCGAGGGTCGCTTCATGACCGACGACGCGTTCACTGCGCTCGCGGCATCGGGTCGGCCGGCGATCGTCTTCGTCGTCCACGGCTGGGGTGGCGGCATTCGGCGGCACGTCGACGACCTCGCCGCGCTGGCCGCGCCGCGGGCCAACGTGGTGCTGCTCGAGCCGGCGGCCGGAGACACGGTGCGCCTGCGTGCCCATGGCGCGGAGGGGGGCCTGTACTTCGCATTGCCACGCGACTATCCGCTCCTCGCCGCGGTGCTTGCCGCGGTCGGCGCCGAGCGGCTGCACTTCCATCAGGTGAAGGGACTGCCGCAAGCGATCCTGGACCTGCCGCGCGCCACGGGGTTGCCCTACGACGTCACGCTGCACGACTACCTCGCGATCTGCCCGCAGCTCCAGCTCGTGACCGAGGGCGGCCGCTACTGCGGGGAGCCGGGTGAACCGGGATGTGCCGCCTGCCTCGCGCAGCGGCCGGCGTTCTGGCCGCTCGACATCCGCGGCTGGCGGGCGGCCTTCGCCGAACTGCTGCGTGGCGCCAGCCGGGTGATCGCCCCGTCGCGCGACGTCGCGGCGCGCATCGCCCGTTACGTGCCGGGGCTGGCGATCCACGTCTGGCCGCATCCGGAGGCGCCGCTCGTCGATTCCCGCGGTGACGCGCGTGGCCACGATCGGGATGCTGTCGCGCGAAAAGGGCTTCGACACCGTCGCGGCCTGCGCGGTGGACGCGCATGCGCGCGGCCTGCCGCTCGCGTTCCGCATCCTGGGCCCGTCGGCGGCGCCGTTGCCGGCGCTGCCGCCGTCGCGCATTTCGATGACCGGCGAGTTTGCGGAAGGCGACCTCGCCGCGCTGCTCGCCGCCGAACGCCCGGACGTGCTCTGGTTTCCCGCGCAGTGGCCCGAGACCTGGACCTACACGCTTTCGGTCGCGCTGGCGGCCGGCTTACCGATCGTGGCGTCGGACCTCGGTGCGCCGGCCGAGCGCCTCGCCGGCCGCGCCGACGCTCACCTGCTGCGATGGGACGCTGCCGGCCGCGGCGTGGAACGACGCGCTGCTCGCCGCGGCACCGGCGGCGCCTGCCGGGCGGCCCGGCCGTGGTCGGGGCGGATCCCGCCGATTATGCCGAGCGCTATCTCGCGCCGCTCCAAGGTGCCGCGCGAAGCGAAGCGACGCGCGTGGCCCTTGCTCGACCCGCGGCACCTGCAGCCGCCGCCTGCTGCGCGCGGCGCCGACCTGCCGCTCGCGGATCTCGTGCGCACGGGAATGCTGTGCGGCCGCACCGAGGCGCGCGCGGCGCTCGTCGCGCGCGCGAAGCTTGCCGACGCCGATCTCGCGGGATTCTCCCGGCGCCTCGAGCTCGCCGAGCGCGAGATCGAGGACGCGCGCGCGCGGGCGGTGGAACTCGAGACCTCGACCACCTGGCGCATGACCGAACCGCTGCGAGCCGCGATGCATCGCGGCAAGGTCGTCGCGGCCCGCGTCCGCGCCGGCGCGCGCGGCCTGCGGCAGTTGCCGCGGCAGGCGTCGCTCGCGATGACACTGCTGCGCGACGAGGGTCCGCGCGCGGTGGCCTCGCGCGTCGCGCGCAAGCTCGCGGGCGGCGGACGGTTTCGTTCGCCGAAGCCGGTGAGCTACGAACAGGCCGACGCCGTCGCGCCACTCGCGTTCCCGACGGTGGACGCGCCGCGGGCATCGATCGTGATCCCGGTGTACGGCAAGCCGCTCCTCACGTTCACGTGCCTCGCGAGCGTGCTCGCGAATACGCGATGCCGCGTCCTGCGAGGTCATCGTCGTCGACGACGCGTCGCCGGAGCCGATGGCCGAGGCGCTGGCCCCGGTGAGCGGCGTGCGCTTCGAGCGCAACGCCGGGAACCTGGGCTTCATCGGCAGCTGCAACCGCGGTGCTGCGCTCGCGCGCGGCGAATTCCTCGTCTTCCTCAACAACGACACCATCGTCACCCCGGGTTGGCTCGATGCGCTGCTGGCGGTGTTCGAGCGCCGGGCCGACGCCGGCCTCGTCGGGGCGAAGCTCATCTATCCCGACGGCCGCCTGCAGGAGGCCGGCGGCATCGTGTGGCGCGACGGCTCGGCGTGGAACGTCGGCCGCGACGACGACCCCGACCGGCCCGAGTACAACTACCTGCGCGAGGCCGACTACTGCTCGGGCGCCTGCCTCGCGATCCCCGCGGCGCTGTGGCGTGCGCTGGGCGGGTTCGACGCACGCTACAAGCCGGCCTACTACGAGGACACGGACCTCGCGTTCGCGGTCCGCGCGGCGGGGCGCCGCGTCTACTACCAGCCCGCGGCGACCGTCGTGCACTTCGAGGGCCAGACCTCGGGCACCGATCCCGGCGCCGGCGTGAAGCAGCACCAGGAGACCAACCGCCACGCGTTCCGCGCGAAGTGGGGCGCGGTCCTCGCGTCGCACCGTGGCAACGGCGTGCATCCCGAGCTCGAGCGCGACCGTCGCGGTGACGCGGCGCGTGCTGATGGTCGATGCCCGCATGCTGACGCCCGACCAGGACTCGGGGTCGCTGCGCACGCTCGCGATGCTCGAGCTCGCGATCGAGGCCGGGGCGAAAGTGACGTTCGTCGGCGACAATCTCGAGTACCGGGAACCCTACGTCCGCGAGCTGCAGGCGCGTGGCGTCGAGGTGCTGTACGCCCCCTACGTGACCTCGATCGCCGAGATCTCTCGACCGGCGCGGCCGCGAGTTCGACCTGGTGATCCTGGCGCGGCACTACGTCGCGGCGAAGCACGTCGATGCGATCAGGCGCTTCGCGCCGAAGGCCGCGGTCGCGTTCGACACCGTCGACCTGCATTTCCTGCGCGCCGAGCGCCTCGCCGAGATCGAGGGCGGTGCGGTGGCGCGATGGCCGCGGCGCGCGCGCGCCGCGAAGAGGAGCTCGCGCTCATCCGGCGCGTCGACGTGACGATCGTCGTTTCGCCGGTGGAGCGCGACGTGCTGCGCGGGGCTCCTGCCCGAAGCGAAGGTGCTGCTGCTCTCCAACATCCACGAGCCGATCGGCGGCGGCAAGCCGTTCGCCGAGCGCGAAGGGTTGGTGTTCATCGGCGGCTTCGAGCACCCGCCGAACACCGACGCCGTGCTCTGGTACGCGCAGGAGGTGCTGCCGCAGGGTGCGCAAGCGGTTGCCGGGGGTCCCCACCTACATCGTCGGCAGCAAGGTGCCGCGACGATTCGCGCGCTTGCGGCGCCCGACTTCGTCGTCACCGGCTATGTGCCCGACGTCGCGCCGTTCTTCACCGGCTGCCGGCTGTCGGTCGCGCCGCTGCGCTACGGCGCGGGCGTCAAGGGCAAGGTCAACCTGGCGATGAGCTACGGGCTGCCGGTGGTCGCGACGTCACCGGCGGTCGAGGGCATGCACCTCGTGCCGGGCGAGGACGTGATGGTGGCCGACGATCCCGAGGACTTCGCGATCGCGATCGAGCGCGTCTACCGCGACGAGTCGCTGTGGCGGCGTCTCTCCGCCGGCGGCATCGAGAACATCCGCCGCCACTTCTCGCGCGGGGTGGCGAGGCAGGCGCTCGACGAGCTCTTCGCGCTCGCCGACGCCCGCAAGCCGCGAAAGTAGGGTCAGACTCGACTTTCCGAAGTGGTGCGCGTCGACGTTCGCTGGTGCAAAGTCGGCGTCGCCCCCGTGGAAAGTCGAGTCTGACCCTACTTTCGCTGCTTTCGGGTGAAGAGCGAGGTCGAACACCGGGTGGCCAAGCCGCGTGCCGCGTCGCTCGAACTTGGTCTGCGGGCGCGATTCGGGGCGCGGCGCGAATCCTGGCACCGTGTTGGCGAGCAGGCGCTCGCGCCCCGAGCGTCGCGAGCATCTCCTCGGCGTAATCCGACCAGTCGGTCGCGACGTGCAGGTAGCCGCCGGGCGCGAGCCGGAGCGCGAGCGCGTGCACGAAATCCGGCTTGAGCAGCCGGCGCTTGTGGTGGCGCTTCTTCGGCCACGGATCCGGGAAGAACACGTGGATGCCGGCGAGGGAGCCCATCGGAATCATCGCATCGACCACCTCGACCGCGTCGTGACGGATCACGCGCACGTTGGCGAGCCCGCGCCGGTCGACCTCGCGGAGCAGGCTGCCGACGCCGGGCGCATGCACCTCGATGCCGACGAAGTCCCGTTCCGGATGTGCCGCGGCAATCTCTGCCGTCGTCTCGCCCATGCCGAAGCCGATCTCCAGCACCACCGGCGCGGCACGGCCGAACACCTGCTGCCAGTCGAGCGGTGCACGCGCGAACGGAAGGCCGTGGCGCGGCAGGAGTTCGTCGAGCGCGCGCTGCTGCGCCGGCGACATCCGCCCCTGCCGCAGCACGAAGCTGCGCACGGGGCGGCGGGCGTCCTCCGGCCGGGGGACCGCAGGATCAGGATCGCTGTTGGCGCTCACTTGCCGCCGACGCGGCTCCAGCCGGGATCGGTGAGCCTGCGCTCGAGCGTCTTGCCGGTCTCGGCGCCATCGACGGTGTAGTCGACGACCAGCGTTTCCTGGCTCTTCCAGCGCACGCCGGCGTCCGACCAGCGTTCCGCGGGCGCCCACTGCGACTCGCGCACGACGCCGTCGCGCGTGACGCGCCAGACCACGAGCAGGTTCTCGCAGCGCTGCGGGCAGAAGTCCGCGGTCGCGATGCGCTGCCGGTCGGGCGAGAGCACCGGCTCGGCGGGCATTGGCGTCTGCCGGTTGGTGGCCCGCTGCACGAGCAGGAAGCCGGCGTCGTCGTCGCGCGTCACCCAGAGCACCGTCGCGTTGATCTCGGAGAGGTAGTCCCACAGCGCATAGCTCGTGCCGCCGGAAATCGTGTTGACGTCGGTGAACGTGGCCGTGCCGGAGGGGTAGAGCGCCACCTTGAGCGCGTCGCCGTCACGGGCGGCGACGCCCGGCAGGCGCTTCATCTGCTCGGCCTCGACCTTGCGCGCGCAGTGCGCAGGGCCCTCGGCATCGGCGCACAGCCGCGTGATCTCGGCGCTCTCGAGGGGCAGCGCGCCAGCGACGCTGGCGACGGCCGCGAGCATGGCGGCGACGAACAATGGCGGCTTCATGCGATCAACCCCGTCGCGGGCGAGCTCGGGCTCGCCGCGTAGAGCTTGCGCGGCATGCGGCCGGCGAGGAAGGCCTCGCGTCCGGCCTCGACCGCGAGCCGCATCGCGCCGGCCATCCGCACCGGGTCCTTCGCAAGCGCGATGGCCGTATTCATCAGCACGCCATCGCAGCCCAGTTCCATGGCGATCGCCGCGTCCGACGCCGTGCCGACGCCCGCGTCGACGAGCACCGGCACCTTGGCGTGCTCGATCACGAGGCGCAGGTTCCACGGATTGAGAATGCCCATGCCCGAGCCGATCAGCGAAGCGAGCGGCATGATCGCGACGCAGCCGATCGCCTCGAGCTCGCGGGCAACGACCGGGTCGTCGGACGTGTAGACCATGACGTCGAAGCCGTCCTTCACCAGCATCTCGGCGGCCCTGAGCGTCTGCCGGACATCCGGGTAGAGCGTGTCCTTGTCGCCCAGCACCTCGAGCTTCACCAGCCGGTGGCCGTCGAGGAGCTCGCGGGCGAGCTTGAGCGTGCGCACGGCGTCGTCGGCGGTGTAGCAGCCCGCGGTGTTGGGGAGGTACGTGAAGCGCGATGGCGGGAGGAAATCGAGCAGCGACGGCGCGCCGGGTTCCTGGCCGAGGTTGGTGCGCCGGATCGCGACGGTGACGATGTCCGCGCCCGAGGCCTCGACGGCCGCACGGGTCTCCGCGAAGTCCTTGTACTTGCCGGTACCGACGAGGAGCCGCGAGCGATAGTCGCGGCCGGCGACCCGCAGCGGGGCATCGGGCAGCGGGACGTTGACGAGCGGGGCGTTCATGCGCGGATTTTACGCCGGCCCAGGCACCGCGCTCGTTCGCGCAACGACCGCCGCGACGCGGCCCTGCGCCGCGCCTGCCGACGACACCGACTTGCGGTGACGGCGACAGGTCTCAGCCGCCGCCGACCGCCCCGACGATCTCGAGGCGGTCGCCTTGCTCGAGCCGCGTCTCGCCATGCCGGCTCGTCGGCACGATCGCGCCGTTCCTTTCGACCGCGATGCGCTTGCCCTCGAATCCCATCTCGCGCACGAGGTCCGCGACGGTCGCCGCAGGCGACGCGATCTCGCGCTCCGCGCCGTTCACGGTCACGCGCATCGCCACCTCTTCCGCCGCCGGCTCACCCCGGACCCAGTTCCTTGAGGTGCTCGCGGGCCTCGTCGCCGGACTCGTAGATGTGCGGCGCGACGCCGCGGCGGGCGAGCGCGTCGCCGAGCTTCATGCGCAGGAAGCCCGACGTCGTGTAGCGCGTGACGCCCCAGTAGTGGCGGTCGACCAGACCCTTCACCATCTCGCTCCACAGGTCGAGCATGTCGGGCTCGATCTCGAAGCCGTCGTAGTTGACGATCGCGTAGACGCGCTTGCCCAGCGGCGCGACCCGTCGCTCGACCTCGGTGCGGATCATCGCCACGTCCTCGGGCGAGCGCACGGAGAGCCGCTCGAAGTTGATGAACAGCACGTCCTTGTCGGCGTCGTACGAGAAGCGGCGCGACATCGGGATCGCGAGCATCCGCTCGCGCAGGCCCATCGGCGGGTCGCGGAAGATCGCGGCGTCCATGAGCCGCGGCGTGCCGCGGATCACGGGGCGGAAGCCCATCTGCGCGAGGACGTCGCGCTCGAGGTCGATGCCCGGGGCGACCTCGGTGAGCTCGAGGCCCTCTTCGCAGAGCCGGAAGACCGCGCGCTCGGTGATGTAGAGCGCCGGCTGCCGCCGCTTCCACGCCTGGCTGCCGGAGTAGGTGCGGTGCTCGACCTCCTGCACGAACTTCCGCGCATTGCCCTCGTGCAGCACGGCGAGCCGCCCGTCCTTCGCCTCGACCACCAGCTTGCCCGCGGTGAACGTGCCGACGAACACGACTTCCTTCGCGCACTGCGAGATGTTGATGAAGCCGCCGGCGCCGGCGAGCCGCGGGCCGAACTTGGAGACGTTGAGGTTGCCCTCGCGGTCGGCCTGCGCAAGGCCGAGGAAGGCGAGGTCGAGGCCGCCGCCGTCGTAGAAGTCGAACTGCGAGGGCTGGTCGATGATCGCCTGCGTGTTCACCGCCGCGCCGAAGTTGAGGCCGGACGCCGGGACGCCGCCGATCACGCCGGGCTCCGCGGTCATCGTCAGGAGGTCGAGGATGCCTTCCTCGGCGGCGACGCCGCCTACGCCCTCCGGCATGCCGATGCCGAGGTTCACGACGCTGTTCGGCTTCAGCTCGAACGCGGCGCGCCGCGCGATGATCTTGCGCTCGGACATCGGGAATGGCGGGATCAGCGACGCCGGCACGCGGATCTCGCCGGCGTACGCCGCGCTGTACTGCTCGACGAACGTCTGCATGTGGTACTCGGGCTTCTCGGCGACGACGACGCAGTCGACGAGAATGCCCGGGATCTTCACTTGGCGCGACGGCAGCGTGTGGCGCTCGGCGATGCGCTCCACCTGCGCGATCACGATGCCGCCGGAGTTGTGCGCCGCCATCGCGATCGCCTGCGCCTCGAGCGTCAGCGCCTCGCGCTCCATCGTCACGTTGCCGTCGGGGTCGGCGGTGGTGCCGCGGACGATGCCGACGTCGATCGGGAACGTGCGGTAGAACAGGTACTCCTCGCCGTCGATCTCCATCAGCTGACGACGTCGTCGCGCGTCGCGGCGTTGAGCTTGCCGCCGCCGTGGCGCGGGTCGACGAACGTGCCGAGGCCGACGCGGGTCAGGAGCCCCGGCTTGCCGGCGGCGATGTCGCGGAACAGGTGCGTGATCACGCCCTGCGGCAGGTTGTAGGCCTCGATCTGGCCGCCGACGGCAAGCGCCTGCAGCTTCGGCACGAGGCCCCAGTGCCCGCCGATCACGCGCTTGACGAGGCCCTCGTGGCCGAGGTGGTTGAGGCCGCGCTCCTTGCCGTCGCCCTGTCCGGCGGCGTAGACCAGCGTGAGGTCGCGCGGGCGTGCCGACGCCGTGCGGGTCGTCCTTCGCCGTGGCGAGGAAGCGCTCCTCGATCGCGACGGCGATGTTTTCGGCGAAGCCGATGCCGACGAAGCCGGTGGTGGCCAGCGTGTCGCCGTCGCGGATCAGCGCGACCGCCTCGCTCGCCGTGACGACCTTGCCGTGCTCGAACGTGTGCAGCGCCTCCAGCAGGCGCTCGCGATCCTGACGCATGCGGCTCCCCTCCTCGGGAAGAATGCTAACCGCTTCGGGGGCGCGCGTCCGCGCCGGGCTGACGTATTCCCCCGCGCAGCTCCTTCCTGCGCGTCGTCCGCCGGCCTACGGCCCGATCCGCGCCACCTTGCGCTGCTCCTCGATGCGCGACAATCCCGGCAGCCTCCTGGACCTCCGCTTCCTTGAGCTGCTTCGCGCAGTCCGTCCCGGTGCACATCTTCTCGATCCGTTCCTTGACCTTCTGCGCCTCGACCTTGAAGTCGTCGCGCCGCCGATCGAAGAACTCGTCGCGCGCCTGGGCTGTCGGAAAGACCGCCGGGACGAGCACGATCGTCACCGTGGGCTCGTACTCCGCCGTGGCGCCGCTCGCGGCATCCACGACGACGCCGATCAGCCCGCCGAAGAGGATGTTGCCGAAGGTCATCGCCTGGAACTTCGAGCCGATCGTACCGACGGCGTCCAGATAGCCCTGCTTGACGCAGCGCACCCCGGCTGACTCGCTTCGGGGCTGATTCGCCCTCGGGCGGCCCTTCGGGCTCATCGTACGCGCCCCGGCCGCCGCGTGCCGCGCGGCGCTAACGCTTGCGGTTCGGGCAGGTCCCGCAGGAGAGCTTCTGCCCCGGGCCGGTCACCGCCGCCCCGCCGCACGATCCGCGCAGGCAGGGGCGCTTCATCATCACGCCGATGGCCATCGCGGCGACTGCGATGCCGAGTGATCGCGAGCGCCGCGAGGAACACCGGCAGCAGCGCGGTCGCGTCCATCAGGCGATGCGGCGCCCGCCCAGCGCGGCGAAGGCAGGCGTGGCGCGTGCCCGCAGGTGCGGGCCGTCGCGGACGATGAAGTAGGCGGCGATGCCGCGCTCCGCCGCGAAGGCGGCTGCCGCGGGCCTCGCCCATGACCATCAGCGCGGTCGCCAGCGCGTCGGCGCGCGCGCAGTCCGGCGCCACCACCGACACCGAGGCCACGCCGTTGTCGACCGGCCGCCCCGCTTCCGGGTCGATCTCGTGGCAGTACCGGCGTCCGTCCTGCTCGAAGAAGATCCGGTAGTCGCCCGAGGTTGCGAGCGACTGGTCCGACAGCGGCACGACGAACCAGGGCTTTTGCGGGACCGCGTCGGGTGCCTCGATCGCGATCTGCCAGGGGATGCCGTCGCCGTTGCGGCCGCGCGTGCGCACCTCGCCGCCCGCCTCGACCATGTAGTTGGCCACGCCGAGCGCGTCGAGCGCGCGCGCCGCGTGGTCGACGCCGTAGCCCTTGGCGATCCCGGACAGGTCCGCGGCCACGTCCGCACGCGCCTTGACGACCGCGCGCCGATCGTCGTCGAGCGCAAGCCTGTCCGGCCCGACACGTGCGAGCAGCGCGCGACGCTCGTCCTCGGCGACGACGCGCCGGTCGCGCGACGGACCGAAGCCCCATGCGTCGACGAGCGGCGCGACAGTGACGTCGAAGGCGCCATCCGTGTCCCGGGCGATCTCTCCGGCGAGTGCGAGCACGGCGAAGGTGTCCGCGGACAGCGCGAACGGCGTGCCGGCCGGCGCATGGTTGAGGCGCGACAGCTCGGAGTCGGCGAGGTAGGTCGACATCAGGCGCTCGATCGCCTGCAGCGCGTCGTGCACGGCCTCGTGTGCTGCCGCCGGGGCGACGCCGGTCGCGCCGGGGATCTTCAGCGTGTAGGTGGAGCCCATCGCGGGACCGCGGAACTCGAAGGCGGGCGCCGCGTGGAGGCTCCTGCGCTCGCCGCATGCCGCGAGGAGCGAGGCCGAGGCGAGCCCGACCACGAGCGAGCGTCGGCGGGGGGAGATCAGCGCGTCCATGGGAAGGCTCCGGATCAGGTTTTTGCGGACTCGCCGCCGGCCTGGCGAACCGCCGCCTCGAAACGGCCCTCGCCGCGCTCGATCACCTGGCGGACGAGGTCGCCGATCGACACGAGGCCGTGGACCTTGGGGCCGTCGATGACCAGCAGGTGCCGGTGGCGGTTCACGTGCATGAGGGACAGCGCCGCCTCGACGGTCGTTCCCGGCGAGATGAAGCGGACGTCGCGGGTCATCACCATCGAGATCGGCGTCGACTTCGGGTCGCGGCCCGCGTGCACGACGCGGGTGAGCAGGTCCCGCTCGGTGAAGATGCCCTCGATCAGCTCGTCCTCGTTCTTCACGAGGATCGCGCCGACGCGCTCGGTGACCATCGCCGCGACGGCGTCCGCGACGGTCGCGCCCGCGTCGACGGTGACGATGCGGTCGCTCGCCTTGTTCGCGACGACGGCGGAAATGAGGGTATGCATGGCCTCTCCTCGTGCAGGTCAGCCGAAATCGTCCAGCAGGATGTGCTCGCGGTCGACGCCCAGGTCCATCGCCAGCCTGATCACCGCGTCGTTCATCACCTTCGGGCCGCAGAGGTAGTACTCGATGTCCTCGGGCGCCGGGTGGTTCTTCAGGTACAGGTCGCGCAGCACGTTGTGCCGCACGAGACCGACCGGGCCCGTCCAGTGGTCCTCGGGGCGCGGCTCCGAGAGCACGAGATGCCACTCGAAGTTGGGGTGCTCGGCCGCGAGGCGGTCGAACTCCTCGCGATAGAACGACTCCTTCAGGTTGCGGGCCGAGTACCAGAAGGTCATCTTGCGCTTCGACTTGAGCCGCAGCAGCTGGTCGAAGATGTGCGCGCGCATCGGCGCCATGCCGGCGCCGGCGGCGACGAAGCACATCTCGTTGTCGGTGTCGCGGGCGAAGAACTCCCCGTACGGCCCCGACACGGTGACCTTGTCGCCGGGCTTCAGGTTGAACAGCCAGGAGCTCATCTTGCCCGGCGGGATGTCCTCGCGGTAGTCGGGCGCGAAGGCGATGCGGATCGTGAACAGCAGGATGCCCCGCTCGAGCGGGTAGTTGGCCATCGAGTACGCGCGCTCGACCGGCTCGGTGACGACCGAGCGGAAGCGCCACAGGTCGAAGCGGTCCCACTCCTCGCGGAACTCGGGGTCGATGTCGAACTCCCTGAAGGCGATGTCGTGCGGCGGGCACTCGATCTGCACGTAGCCGCCGGCGCGGAACGGCACGTCCTCGCCTTCGGGCAGCGCGAGCTTCAGCTCCTTGATGAACGTCGACACGTTGCGGTTGCCCAGCACCGTGCATTGCCACTTGCGCACCGCGAAGATCTCGGGCGCGACCTCGATCTTCATGTCGTGCTTGACCTTCACCTGGCAGGCGAGCCGGCAGCCGCGCTTCTGCTCACCGCGCGAGACGAACGAGGTCTCGGTGGGCAGGATCGATCCGCCGCCTTCGCGCACGTTGACCTTGCAGACGCCGCACGAGCCCTTGCCGCCGCACGCCGACGGGATGAACATGTGGTGGCGCGCAAGCACCGAGAGCAGCGTGTCGCCGGAGGCGACGCGGAGCGCCTTCGAGGTGTCCTCGTTGATCGTGACCGTGACGTCGCCGGAGGGGACCAGCTTGCGCTTCGCGGCGAGCAGCAGCGCGACGAGCGCCAGCACGACGGCGGTGAAGACGACGATGCCGGCGACGATTTCGGTCATGGCCTTGCCGCCGCGCCTAGAACTGGATGCCCGAGAACACCATGAACGCCATCGACATCAGGCCCGTCGCCACGAAGGTGATGCCGAGGCCCTTCAGGCCGCCGGGGACGTTGGAGTAGGTCATCTTCTCGCGGATGCCGGCGAGCGCGACGATGGCGACGGCGAAGCCCAGCCCGGAGCCCAGCGCGAAGACGACGCTCTCGGCGAACGTGTACTCGCGCTCCTGCATGAACAGCGAGCCGCCGAGGATCACGCAGTTCACCGCGATCAGCGGCAGGAAGACGCCCAGCGTGTGGTAGAGCGCCGGCGCGTAGCGCTCGACCGTCATCTCGACCACCTGCGTCGCGGCGGCGATCGTGCCGATGAACACGATGAAGGAGAGGAAGGCGAGGCTCACCTTGGCGAACGCGGGGGAGAGCCAGCCCAGCGCGCCCTCGGCGAGCAGGTAGCGCAGGAGCAGGTTGTTGAGCGGCACGGTCAGGAGCTGCACGAACACGACCGCGACGCCTAGCCCGAGCGCGGTCTCGACCTTCTTCGAGCAGGCGAGGAACGAGCACATGCCGAGGAACAGCGCGAGCGCCATGTTCTCGACGAACAGCGACTTGACGAACAGGTCGGCATAGGCGCCCATCGCGCTAGTCCTTTTCCTGCAGCGCCGGCTTCCACGTGCGCAGCGCCCAGATCAGCAGGGCGACCAGGAACAGCGCCGACGGCGCGAGCAGCATCAGGCCGTTGGGTTCGTACCAGCCGCCGTCCTGGATCAGCGGCAGCACCTGCACGTTGAGGACGCGGCCGGCGCCGAGCAGTTCGCGCGCGAGCGCCACCAGCACGAGCACGAGGCCGTAGCCCAGCCCGTTGCCGATGCCGTCGAGGAACGACAGCCACGGCGGGTTCGCCATCGCGTAGCCCTCGGCGCGACCCATGACGATGCAGTTGGTGATGATCAGGCCGATGAACACCGACAACTCGAGCGACAGCTCGAACAGGTACGCCTTGAGGAACTGGTCGACGACAATCACCAGCGAGGCGATGATCGTCAGCTGCACGATGATGCGGATCGCCGAGGGCGTGTGGTTGCGCACCAGGCTCACCGCCAGGTTGGCGAACGCAGTGACGATCGTCACGGCGATCGCCATCACCAGCGCCTTGTCGAGGCGCGTGGTGACGGCGAGCGCCGAGCAGATGCCGAGCACCTGCACGCCGATCGGATTGTTGTCGAGGATGGGGGTCGCGAGCGCATGGCGCTCGGGCTTGCCCAGCAGCGCTGCGGCGATGCTCACTTGTCTGCCGCCTCCTTGTGCGGTCGATACTTGGCTTGTCGCCTGCGCGTCGGCGGCTGGCAGCAATTCGCCTTGCCGTCGATCCCCGCGCTGCGCGCGGGGCCCCTCGCCGGGTAGCTCATGCTGCCCCCTCGCGGAATCGCTTGAGATAGGGTCCGTAGCCCTTGTCCGAGAACCAGAACCCGACCAGCTTCGAGACCGCGTTGCTGGTGATCGTCGCCCCCGACAGGCCGTCGATGCGGTGCGGGTCCTTGTCCGGCGGCCCGGCGATGCCCTTGATCACGGTGAGCTTGGGCGAGAAGTCCGCGTCGAACGCCTTGCGTCCGCGCCAGAGCGCCTGCCACTTCGGGTTGGAGATTTCCGAGCCGAGGCCCGGCGTCTCCTTCTGCTCGTAGAAGGTGAGGCCGCGCACCGTGTTGCCGTCGCGGTCGAGCGCGATGAAGCCGGAGAGCATGCCCCACATGCCGCCGCCCTCGATGGGCAGGACGACCTGCTCGACGCCCTTTGCCCCTTTCACGTAGTAGACGACGCCGGTGTTGGGCAGCCGCAGCAGGCCCGCGTTGTTGGGCGGCGCCGCGCGGGACATCGCCGGGTCGTTGCGAACCTTGCGCGGGTCGTAGGACTTCGGATCGATACCCGCGGGTTCGGTCTTCGCGCCTGTGGCGAGGTCGATCAGCCCGATGTCGATGTTGGCATCGAAGATGCGCAGGATCTCGACGGCGGGAAGGTCGACGCCCGGCTCGACGAGCCCGGCGGCGAGCAGCACGTTCTTCTGCCGGTACAGCCGCGCGTTCTCCTCCTGGCGGGAGGCGAGTCCGACCGCGGACAACTGACACGAGGAGCGCGCAGACCACGCACACCGCAGTGGCGAAGAGGATCGTGTAGCGGGTGGAATCAAGCTTCGGCACGGCGCTTGGCCCTCCGCCTGATGTTCGCCTTGACGAGGTAGTAGTCGATGACCGGCGCGATCACGTTCATGAACAGGATCACGAGCATCACCGATTCCGGGTACGCCGGGTTCACGACGCGGATCAGCACGATCATCGCCCCGATCAGCATGCCGTAGATCCACTTGCCGAGGTCCGTGAACGGCGAGGTGACCGGGTCGGTGACCATGAACACCGTGCCGAAGGCCCAGCCGCCGGCGACCATGTGCCACCAGAACGGCACGGCGAAGTACGGGTTGGTCGCCGAGCCGATCGCGTTGAACAGCGTGGCCATGCCGATCGTGCCGATCGCGACCGCGGCCATCGTCCGCCACGAGCCCACACCCGTTGCAATCAGGATCACCGCGCCGATCAGGCAGGCGAGCGCCGAGGTCTCGCCCATCGAGCCGGGCTCGAACCCGGCGAAGGCGCGCCAGAAGTCGAACGACTGCGCGGAGAACGGCTCGGTCATCTGTCGCCACTGCGACAGCAGCGTGGCGCCGGAGAAGCCGTCGACGGCGAGCTCGTGCGGCACGGCGGTCCAGACGCGGTCGCCCGAGATGTGGGTGGGGTAGGCGAAGAACACGAAGGCCCGTGCGGCCAGCGCCGGATTGATGAAGTTCATGCCCGTGCCGCCGAACAGCTCCTTCGCGAACACGACGCCGAAGCTGATCCCCAGCGCGGCGATCCACAGCGGCGTGTCGGGCGGGAGGATCAGCGGGTACAAGAGGCCCGTGACGAAGAAGCCCTCGTTCACCTCGAGCCGCCGCACGATGGAGAAGCCGACCTCCCAGGCGAGGCCCACCACCATCGTCACGATGTAGAGCGGCAGGAAGTACAGCGCGCCGTGGACGAAGCACGCGAGCACGCTCCCGGGTGCGTAGCCGACGCCGAGGGCGCGCAGCACCGAGTGCCGCCATCCGACGAGCTCGCCCACCTTCGCGGGGTCGATCGCGAGGTTCGCCTGCAGCCCGGTGTTGTACATCGCCATCAGGATGCAGGGGATCGCGGCGATGATGACCATCATCATCATCCGCTTCAGGTCGAGCGCGTCGCGGACGTGCGCGCCGGACTTCGTGGTCGAGCCGGGCGCGTACAGGAACGTGTCGAACGCCTCCCAGAGCGGGAACAGGCGCTCGTAGCGGCCGCCCTTCTCGAAGTGGTGGCCGGCCTTGTCGAGGAGTTGGCGCAGCGCCTTCATCCGTGGTGCTCGCTCTCTTCCTCTTTGCGGATGCGCTCGAGCATCGCGCGGAGGAGCGGCCCCCACTCGGTCTTGCCGGGATCGACGAACGTGGCGAGCGCCAGGTCCTCCTCGTCGAGCTCCAGCACCCCCAGCGCCTCGGCGCGCTCGATGTCGCCGGTGGCGAGCGCCCGCAGCAGGAACGTCGGCATCAGGTCCATCGGCATCACCCGCTCGTAGCTGCCGATCGGCACCATGGCGCGCGCACCGCCGTTGGTCGAGGTGTCGAGCGCGAGCGGCCGGCGCGCGAGCGCGCCGAGCACGACGTTCCAGATGGAGAACTTGTTCGCGCCCGGCGTGATGTAGCCGAACATCTCGCGCTCACCCGCCTCGGGCAGGATCGACACCTGCTGGTGGTAGCGGCCGAGGAAGCCTTCCGCCTCGCCCGCCGCGGTGCGTCCGCCGAGCACCGAGCCGGAGATCGTCCGCTGCGTTCCGGGGCGCATCTCGCCACGGACGAGTTCGTCGATCGACGCACCGATGCGCGTGGAGAGGAGGCGCGGGCGCAGTGCGCCGGGGCCCGCGATCGACACGATGCGGGTCGTGTCGAGCCTGCCGGTGCGAAACAGCCTGCCGATCGCGGCGACGTCCTGGGCGCCGGCGTGCCAGGCCTGTCGCACGTGGTCGACGGGGTCGAGCAGGTGGATGTGCAGGCCGACGGTACCGGCAGGATGCGGACCGGCGAAACGTTCGACGATCACGCGGGGATCGTCGGGCAGGGGCAGATCGGCCGTCGCGTCCATGCACACGAAGACGCGGCCGGAGGTCAGCTTCGACAGCACCGCGACCCCGTCGCGGAAGTCCTCGCCGCGGCCCGCCAGCACGACGCGCATGTCCGGTGCGTGCGGGTGGGTGTCGGTCGCGGTGACGAAGATCGACCGCGGCGTGATGGCGGGACTCGCGACGCGGCCGTACGGACGCGTGCGCAGCGCAGTCCACAGGCCGGACTCGAGCAGCAGCGCGCGCACGTCGTCGGTACGCGAGCGCGCGCTGACCGGGCGCCCCGAGAACGACGCGAAGGGCACGGCGTCGTCCCCGGCATTGCGATCGACGGCGACGACCAGCGCAACGAAGGCACGCCGGACGCCGCGGTGCACGGCCTCGACCGTGCCCGTCGCCGGCGCCGTGTAGCGCACGCCGGGCAACTTGCGGTCTTCGTACACGGGCTGTCCCGCGCGCACGGTGTCGCCGGGCTGCACCAGGAACGACGGCTTCAGGCCCGGCGCATCCGCGCCGAGCAACGCGACGCGTCGCACGGCCGTCGCGGGCTCGACGAGCCTGCGTCGGCGCGCCCGAGAGCGGCAGGTCGAGTCCCTTGCGGATGCGGTGCAGCGTCACTCGCGCTTCCTCCTTGCGCGCACTACCGGGTCGGCGAACCGGGCCGGTCGGCGCACTCGTTGCGCCGCGGCCCCCTGAAGACTAGGGGCAGCATCGCCGGCGCGGCTTGACGGAGATCAACAGGCCCGACCCGTTCGAGTCGGGTCGGGTCAACAGTGTTGCGTCGCGTCAGGCGTACGACGGATAGTGCGGGTCGTACATCCTCGCCCGGACGTGGCTCGCGAGGTCGGCGGGCCGCTCGATCGTCGCGAGGCCGTCACGGTACGCCACCTCGGCGACGGCGGTGGCGATCCGCGCCGACACCTCGCGCACCGAGTGCAGCGGCGGGTAGAGGCTGCCCTGCGCGAGGTCGCCCTCGGTCACCGACTCCGCGAGCATCCGCGCCGATGCCATGAACATCGAGTCGGTGACACGCGCCGCGTGGCAGGCGATCACGCCGAGCCCGACGCCCGGGAAGATGTACGAGTTGTTGCCCTGGCGCGGCACGTGGCGGCGCCCGTCCTGCACGACCGGGTCGAACGGGCTGCCGGAGGCGAACAGCGCGCGGCCGCCGCTCCAGCGGTACGCGTCCTCGGCGGTGCACTCGGCCTTCGACGTCGGGTTCGACAGCGCGAACACGATCGGCCGCTCGTTCTGTGCCGCCATCGCCTCGACGACGTCGCGCGTGAACGCGCCGGGCATCGCGGCGACGCCGATGATCGCGGTGGGCTTGAGCGTCTTTACCGCGTCGAGGAAGTTCGCGACCGGCGGGTGCTCGTGCGCGTAGCGGCGCTTGTGGGCGTTGAGGTCGGTGCGGCCGGCGGTGACCAGCCCCTTCGAGTCGACGAGGAAGCAGCGCCCCCGCGCGTCGGCCTCGGCGAGGCCGTCCTCGCGCATCGCCTGCGTGAGCAGGTCGGAGATGCCGACCGCCGCCTCGCCGGCGCCGAGGCACAGGAAGCGCTGCGCCACGATGGGCTTGCCGGTGACCCGCAGCGCCGAGAACATGCCGGCGACGGCCACCGCCGCCGTGCCCTGGATGTCGTCGTTGAACGTGCAGATGCGCTCGCGGTACTTCTCGAGCAGCCGGAACGCGTTGTGGTTCGCGAAGTCCTCGAACTGGACCACGACGCCGGGGAACACATCCTGCGTGGCGTCGATGAACTCCTCGACGAACTCGTCGTAGTCCGTGCCGGTGAGCCGTGGCTCGCGCTCGCCGACGTAGAGCGGGTCGCGGCGCAATGCCTCGTTGTTGGTGCCGACGTCGAGCATCACGGGCAGGCAGCCCGCCGGGTCGATGCCGGCGCAGGCGGTGTACAGCGACAGCTTGCCGATCGGGATGCCCATGCCGTTCGCGCCGAGGTCGCCGAGGCCGAGGATGCGCTCGCCGTCGGTGACCACGATCATCGACACTTCGCGGTGCGGCCAGTTGCGCAGCACCTGGTCGATGCGGCCACGGTCGCGGCGCGACACGAAGATGCCGCGCGGCCTGCGGTAGATGTGGCCGAACTGCTGGCAGGCGAGACCGACGGTCGGCGTGTAGATGATCGGCGTCATCTCGTCGGGGTAGTCGGTGATCACCCGGTAGAACAGCGCCTCGTTGCGGTCCTGCAGCGACTCCAGCATGATGTACTTCGCGAGCGGTGTTGCGAGCCGCCGGAAGTTCTCGAGCACCCGCGAGACCTGCTCTTCCTGCGTCGAGACGTGGGGGGGCAGCAGCCCGCGCAGGCCGAGCGCGTCGCGCTCCTCTTCGGTGAACGCGGTGCCCTTGTTCAGCGTCGGTTCGCGCAGCAGCGCGACGCCGCGCGGGAACCACGAGGGAATCTGCTGGTGGGGATGCCACGGACGCCGCGGGTGCATGGTGCGCGATCCGCTTGGTTGTGGCGCTGCGCCGAGGGGCCCCGGGCCTGCCGGCGGATCGCTCCGCTCGGGCAGTGCCGGGACGCACCGCCGCAGGCCCTGTGTTGACGATTCCTGCCGCCGGCGCCTCGCGGCGCCCGGTCCAGCCGTGCAGCTTCTCGTACTTCGCCTGCAGCTGGTCCTTGCTTTCCTGGTGCGCCGGGTCGGGGATGATGCAGTCCGCCGGACAGACGCTCACGCACTGCGGCTCCTCGTGCGCGCCGATGCACTCGGTGCACTTGGCGGGGTCGATCACGTAGATCGGCGAGCCGGACGCGATGGCGTCGTTGGGGCACGGCTCCACGCAGGCGTCGCAGGCAGTGCAGTCGTCGGTGATGATCAGTGCCATGGGGTTCTCCTGTTCGTCGGGGTTGTCGATCGGTGAGGGTGCGCTCGCGCGTCGCCGCCTACGCGAACTCGCTCGCGTAGGACTTCAGGGCCTTCATGTAGTTCGAGCGCTCGAAGGCGTCGGGGTCGGGGCACGACCGCTGGCTGAGCGAGCCCTTCATCTGCGCGACGGACTCGTACTCGCGCTCGCGCATCCAGGCCTCGACGCCGCGCACGAGCGTGTCGACGTGCTGCGGGCCCTTCATCAGCAGGCTGCTCGCGACCATCACGCAGTCCGCGCCGGCGAGCAGCACCTTGATCACGTCGTCGGCCGTGTGCGCGCCGCCGGTCGCCGCGAGGCTCGCCTCGACGCGGCCGTGCAGGATGGCGATCCAGCGCAGCGCGAGGCGCAGCTCGTCGGACGTGGAGAGCACGAGATGGGGCGCGACCTCCAGCTCGTCCAGCATGATGTCCGGCTGGACGAAGCGATTGAACAGCACGAGCCCGGAGGCGCCGGCCTGCACGAGGCGCACCGCCATGCTCGCCATCGCGCTGAAGTAGGGAGCGACCTTCACCGCGACCGGGACCCGCGTTGCCGCCCGCACCGACGCGACCAGGTCGACGTAGCGCTGCTCGACCGCCGCGCCGGTGTCGGCCGGATCGGCGGCGAGGAAGTAGACGTTGAGCTCGATCGCGTGGGCGCCGGCCTCCTCGAACTGCTTCGCGATGCGCGTCCAGCCGCCGGGCGTGTAGCCGTTCAGGCTGGCGATCACCGGCACCGACAGCGCCTTGCGGGCATCGGCGATCAGCTTCAGGTACCGGGCGGCACCGCTGTCGTGGGGTTGCATCTCGGGGAAGAAGCCGCTCGCCTCCGGCGACAGCTCGGCGCCGTACAGCATCAGGTTGTGGGCCGCCATCTCCTCGTGCTCGATCTGCTCCTCGAACAGCGAGGGCAGCACGACGGCGCCGACGCCGGCGTCCTCGAGCCGCTTCAGGCTGTCGACGGAGCCGGTCAGCGGCGACGCCGACGCGACCACGGGGTTGGCGAGCTCGAGGCCCAGGTACCGGCTCTTGAGGTCGATGCTCATTCACTTTACCTCCTCGGATGGGGCTCCCGCCAGCCGGCGGTGCGCCCTTCATTCGGCGGACGGGTTCCGCAACGACTCGGTGCACGCCCGCGATCTGCTCGTAGAGCTGCCACCGCGCGTCGGCGTCGCGCCTGCGCCTGCCTGCGAGAGTTCCTTCGCGCGGGCCGGGATCGGCCTGCGCGAGCATCGCGTAGCGGCCCTCCTTCATCGTGAACTGCTCGAGCGGGATCGTGGGCTTCCGCGAGTCGAGCTTGAGCGGCTGGTCGGCGCCGCCCATGCCGAGACGCGGATCGTAGTGGTAGAGCGTCAGGTAGCCGCTCTTCACCGCGTCACGCTGGTGGCTCATCCCGGTGGTCATGTCGATCCCGTGCGCGATGCAGTGGCTGTAGGCGATGATCAGCGACGGACCCGGCCACGACGCCGCCTCCTGGAACGTCCGCACCGTCTGCACCGGGTTCGCGCCCATCGCCACCTGCGCGACGTAGACGTTGCCGTAGGCCATCGCGATCATGCCGAGGTCCTTCTTGCCGATGGACTTGCCGGCGGCCGCGAACTTGGCGACCGCGCCGCGCTGCGTGGCCTTCGACGCCTGCCCGCCGGTGTTGCTGTAGACCTCGGTGTCGAGCACCAGGATGTTGACGTTGCGGCCCGAGGCGAGCACGTGGTCGAGGCCGCCGTAGCCGATGTCGTAGGCCCAGCCGTCGCCGCCGACGATCCAGACGCTGCGCACGACCAGGCTGTCGGCGACCGCGGCGAGGCGCTTCGCCTCCGGCGTGCCGAGCTTGCCCAGCACGGCCTTCAGCGCCTTCACGCGCTCGCGCTGCGCCGCGACCTCCTCGTCGCTGTCCTGCTTCGCGTCGAGCAGCGCGTCGGCGAGCGCCTCGCCGATCGCACCGCGAAGCTCGCGCACCAGGATCTTCGCGAGGTCGTTCTGCGCGTCGATCGCGAGCCGCATGCCGAGGCCGAACTCCGCGTTGTCCTCGAACAGGCTGTTCGCCCAGGCCGGGCCCTGGCCGGCCGCGTTCTGCGAATACGGCGTGGTCGGCAGGTTGCCGCCGTAGATCGACGAGCAGCCGGTCGCGTTGGCCACGACCATGCGGTCGCCGTAGAGCTGCGAGATCAGCTTGATGTAGGGCGTCTCGCCGCAGCCCGAGCACGCGCCCGAGTACTCGAAGAGCGGCATGCGGAACTGCGAGCCGCGCAGCCCGTCGATCGTGTCGAGCGGGGGCCGCACCTCGGGCAGGCTCAGGAAGAACTCGTAGTTCGCCCGCTCGGCCTCGAGGTGCTCGAGCTTCGGCGCCATGTTGATCGCCTTGTGCTTGACCTCCGTCTTGCTGCGCGACGGACAGACGTCCACGCAGATGCCGCAGCCGGTGCAGTCCTCCGGCGCGACCTGCAGGCTGTACATCATGCCGGCGAGCGAGGGGGTCTCCTTGCGCGAGTACGGCACCGCCTTGAACGTAGCCGGCGCCCGCTGCATCTCCTCGGGCCGGAACGCGGTCATCCGGATCGCCGCGTGCGGGCAGACCAGCGGGCAGATCGCGCACTGCGTGCAGATCGTCTCGTCCCAGATCGGGATCTCCTGGGCGATGCTGCGCTTCTCCCACTGCGTCGTGCCGGTCGGGAACGTGCCGTCCACCGGCATCGCGGACACCGGCAGCAGGTCGCCCTTGCCGTCCAGCATCATCGCGGTGACGCGCTGGACGAAGTCGGGCGCGGCCTTCGGCACGATCGGGCGACGGGTGAACGTCGAGTCGGCGCGGCCCGGCACCTTGACCTCCGCCATCGCGGCGAGCGAGGCGTCGACGGCCGCGAAGTTGCGGGCCAGCACGGTCTCGCCGCGCTTGCCGTAGGTCTTGCGGATCGCCTGCTTGATCTCGGCGATCGCCTCGTCGCGCGGCAGCACGCCCGAGATGGCGAAGAAGCAGGCCTGCGTCACGGTGTTGATGCGGCCGGCGAGGCCCGCCTCCTTCGCAACGGTGAGCGCGTCGACGACGAAGAAGCGGAGCTTGCTTGCTCGAGGATCTGTCTGCTGGGCCTCGCGCGGCAGCTTGCCCCACACCTGGTCCGGGCCCGTAGGGGCTGTTGAGCAGGAACGTTGCGCCGGGCCGGGCGAGCGCCAGCACGTCGAGCTTCTCCATGAACTCGAACTGATGGCAGGCGATGAAGTCGGCGTGGCGGATGAGGTAGGACGACTCGATCGGCTGCGGCCCGAAGCGCAGGTGCGAGACCGTGATCGCGCCCGACTTCTTGCTGTCGTAGACGAAGTAGCCCTGCGCGTGGAGCGGCGTGTTCTCGCCGATGATCTTGACCGTGTTCTTGGTCGCGCCGACGGTGCCGTCGGCACCGAGGCCGTAGAACACCGCGCGCGTGACGCCCGGCGGCTCGGTGTCGAACGCATCGTCGACCGCGAGCGACAGGTGCGTGACGTCGTCGACGATGCCGACGGTGAAGTGGCGCTTCGGCTTCGGCTTCGCGATCTCGTCGAGCGCCGCCTTGGCCATCGCCGGCGTGAACTCCTTCGACGACAGTCCGTAGCGGCCGCCGATCACCCGCGGCATCGGCGGCCGGCCCGGGCCACGCCTCGGCGAGCGCGGTGACCACGTCCTGGTACAGCGGTTCGCCGATCGCGCCGGGCTCCTTGGTGCGGTCGAGCACGGCGATCGCGCGCACCGTCTTCGGCAGCGCCGCCACGAAGGCCTCGGTGTCGAACGGCCGGTACAGGCGCACCGTCAGGAGGCCGACCTTCTCGCCCGCGGCGACGAGCTTCGCGACCGCCTCGTGCGAGGCGCCGACGCCCGACCCCATCTGCACGAGGACGCGCTCGGCGTCGGGGGCGCCGGCGTAGTCGAACAGCCCGTAGCGACGCCCGGTGAGCTTCGCGAACCGCTCCATCGACTCGCGCACGATGCCCGGCACGGCGAGGTAGAACGGGTTGCACGACTCGCGCGCCTGGAAGAACACGTCCGGGTTCTGCGCGGTCCCGCGCAACTTGGGATTGTCCGGGTTGAGCGCGCGATCGCGGTGCGCCCGGACCAGGTCCTCGTCGATCAGCGCGCGGACGTCCTCCTCGAGCAGGAGCTCGATCTTGTTGACCTCGTGGCTGGTGCGGAAGCCGTCGAAGAAGTGCAGGAACGGCACGCGCGCCTTCAGCGTGGACATGTGGGCGATCATCGCCATGTCCTGCGCCTCCTGCACGCTTGCCGCGGCGAGCAGCGCGAAGCCGGTGGTGCGCGCCGCCATGACGTCGCTGTGGTCGCCGAAGATCGACAGCGCGTGCGTGGCGAGCGTGCGCGCCGCGATGTGGAACACCACGGGCGTCAGCTCGCCGGCGATCTTGAACATGTTCGGCAGCTTGAGCAGCAGGCCCTGGGACGCGGTGAAGGTCGTCGTCAGCGCGCCGGCCTGCAGCGAGCCGTGCACCGCCCCCGCGGCGCCGGCCTCGCTCTGCATCTCGATCACCTGCGGCACCATGCCCCAGATGTTCTTCGTGCCGGCGGCCGACCAGGCGTCGGCGAGCTCGCCCATCGTCGACGACGGCGTGATCGGGTAGATCGCGATCACCTCGCTGTTGAGGTGGGCAATCCGGGCGGCGGCTTCGTTGCCGTCCAGTACGTAGGTGCGTTCGGTCATGGTGGTCGTCGATCAGGTTGGCGCGGCGCGGGCGGCGCGGCGGCGCGGCGTGCGGTCGCCTACAGCAGGCCCGCCTTGCCCGTCTCCCAGCGGCGGAATTCGGTGGTCAGGAGCTCCACGTGCTCGCGTTCCTCGGCGGCGAGCTCGCGGTAGAGCTCGCGCTCGACCGACCCCTCCGGGGCGCGCTCGCCTTCGCTCGAGAAGAAGTCCACCGCGCGCTGCTCGAAGGCAATGGCGATGCGGAACAGGTTGGCGGGGTCCTCGGGCTTGCGGTCGACGCCCGCGAAGATCGCCGCGCGGTCGATCTGGAAGTCGGCGGAGGGCGTCGGGCAGCTCGGCGTGGTAGCGCTTCGATAGCGTCTCCATGTGCTCCTGCTCCATCGCCGCGAAGCGCGCGAACAGGTCCTTCAGCGTCGGGTCCGCGGCGTCGCGCGAGGCACGCTGGTAGAACGCGTGGCCGCCCAGCTCGATCTCGAAGGCCTTGCGCACCGCCGCCATCGCCTGGTCGTCCTCGACCTTGCCGCGGTCGAGCATCTCGAGCCTGCCCTTGCAGTGCGGGCACAGGCCGTAGGGGAAGGCGAAGCCCTCGGACACCTTGTGGCAGGACGCGCAGCGCCAGCGCAGCTCGACGCCGGCGCAGCAGATGTAGGGCTCGTCGTCGTCGAGCGGGCGCTGGCAGCGCGGGCAGACGACCATCGATGTCGGGGTTGGCGGTGGCGCTCATGAGTGATACCTCGCTGGATTCGACGGGCGGGTTTCGCGGCGGGCAGTACCCGGCGGGACGAAGGCGTCGGCGTGCTCCTGCGTGATCGGCCACACGATCTTGCCGCCGGCGAGCCAGGCGCCGATCGCCCGCGCCGCGCGGCGCCCGGCACCCATGGCCAGTATGACGGTGGCGGCGCCGGTGACGATGTCGCCGCCGGCGAACACGCCCGGGACGCTGGTCGCCTGGGTCGCCGGATCGGCGACGATGTAGCCCCACTTGTTGAGGTCGAGGCCGGGCGTGGACTTGGTGACGATCGGGTTGGCCTTGGTGCCGAGCGCGTAGATCACGGTGTCGCACTCGAGCTCCACGAACTCGTCGAGGGGCACCGGCTTGCGGCGGCCCTTCTCGTCGGGCTCGCCGAGCATCATCTTCTGCACCTTCATGCCGCGCACGTTGCCGTCCGCGTCGACGCGGATCTCGACGGGCGCGTGCAGGAAGAAGAAGTCGATGCCTTCCTCCTTGGCGTGGCGCAGCTCCTCGATCCGCGCCGGGGCTTCGGCCTCGGAACGGCGATAGACGCAGCGCACGGTGGGTATGCCGAGCCGCTTGGACACGCGCAGGCAGTCCATCGCGGTATTGCCCGCGCCGATCACCACCACGCTCTTGCCCAGCGTGACCGGCGTGTCGAGGTACGGGAACTTGTCGCCGCCCATCAGGTTGACGCGGGTCAGGAACTCGTTCGCCGAGTAGACCTGCCCGGCGAATTCGCCGGGAATGCCGAGGAACGCGGGCGCGCCGGCGCCGGCGCCGACGAAGACGGCGTCGAAGCCCATGTCGCCCATCAGGTGCGGCACCGAGAACGTCTTGCCGATCACCTTGTTGGTCTCGAAGCGCACCCCCATGTCCTTCAGGTTGTCCACTTCGCGCCCGATGATCTCGCGCGGCAGGCGGAACGAGGGGATGCCGTACTGCAGCACGCCGCCGACGACGTGCAGCGCCTCGAACACCGTGACCTCGCAGCCGAACTTCGCCAGGTCGGCGGCCACCGCGAGGCCCGACGGGCCGGAACCGACGATCGCGACGCGTCCGAGCTGGCGCGGGAGCGACGGGCGGCGTGGCCTTCGGCGCGTGCGCGTTGTCGCCGACGAAGCGCTCGAGCCGCCCGATCGCCACCGCCTCCATCGGCAGCTTCTTGTTCTTGGCGACGACGCACTGCGCCTCGCACTGCGACTCCTGCGGACACACGCGCCCGCAGACCGAGGGGAACAGGTTCGACTCGTTGATGACCGCGAGCGCGCCGTCCATGTCCCGCACCAGCAGGTGGCGGATGAAGCGCGGAATGTCGATGCCCACCGGGCAGCCCTCGATGCAGGTCGGCTTGCTGCACTGGATGCAGCGCTCGGCCTCGGCCAGCGCGTCGGCCATCGAGTAGCCGAGGTTCACTTCCTTGAAGTTGCGCGAGCGCTCGAGCGCGTCGCGCTCCGGCATCTTCACCGCGTGCGGCGGAAGATCCTTGTACTTCTTGTAGTTGCGCTTGCCCTCGTCGAACAGCTGCTTCTCGACGCGGCAGACGTGCGCGTAGTCGTCCGATGCCTTCGACTCCTCGCCCTTGAAGCGCTTCTGGCGCAGCATCAGCTCCTTGAAGTCGACCTGATGGCCGTCGAAGTCGGGGCCGTCGACGCAGGCGAACTTGATCTCGTCGCCGACCGTGACGCGGCACGAGCCGCACATGCCGGTGCCGTCGACCATGATGGCGTTGAGCGACACCATCGTCTTGACGCCGGACGGCCGGGTGGTCTCGACGCAGGCGTTCATCATCGGCAGCGGGCCGATCGCCACGACGAGGTCGGGGCGGTCGCGCTCGATCACGTCCTTGAGCGCCTCGGTCACGAAGCCGGGACGGCCGTAGCTGCCGTCGTCGGTGCAGACGATCAGGTTGTCGCAGTACTTCGCGAACCTGTCTTCCCAGAACACCAGGTCCTTGTTGCGGAAGCCGATGATGCCGGTGACGCGGTTGCCGGCCTCCTTGAACGCGCGCAGTTGCGGGTAGACCGGCGCGACGCCGAGCCCGCCGCCGACCAGCACCACGTGTCCGGCGCGGCTCACGTGCTGCGGCAGCCCGAGGGGACCCACGAAGTCGGCGAAGCTCGTCGCCTTCCTTGTAGTGATCCCGCATTTCCAGTGTGGTCTTGCCGAGCGCCTGGATCACCATCGTGATCGTGCCGCGCTCGCGGTCGAAGTCGGCGACGGTCAGCGGAATGCGCTCGCTGCCATCGTGCAGGCGCAGCATCACGAAGTGCCCGGGCTCGGCGGATCGCGCGACGTCGGGCGCGCTCACTTCCCAGAGGAAGGTGGTCTCCGAGAATGCTTCGCGGCGGATGATCTTGTACATGAAGCACCTTCGCGTCCGTGGTCGGGGCCGATCGCCGCCCATGACGGGATCGTACGGGTTGCAGGCAGGGCTCGCGCACCACGCGGCGGCACGTCACCCCGCGTACGTTCCGAGTCGCGGCGACCGCGCACCGGTCGCGGACGCGAAACGCGCGCCCTGCCGAGCTCCTCCTGGGGGTCCGCCGCGGCGATCCCGCGGCTGCCTTTTCTCCGTAGATCGAATGCTGCGCGATAGCGGAATTCGGCCGTTGATCGAAATCAATCCGGGTGCGGAGGATCATACCGATTGCTGCCGCTGTCGCGATTTGTCGTCGCCTCGCCGGGACCGCGAGTGGTGCGGCAACGGCGTGCGTGCGCCCTGCCGATGTCCCGAATCGTCAGGCACGGGCATTCGGCGTCGCTCGCCGACCCGGGCGCTATTGCGCTGCGTCATCCGCGGCTCGGGACTGCGGGCAGCCTACTCCGGCGCGTTTGACGCGGGTCAACGCTGCCCGGGCGCGGGCTCGCTAACGTGACCGGGTTCCCGCATCGCAGGCGCGCGATCGCGCATCGCGTCGCGTCCGAACCCTCGCGCAAAGGAAGACCCCATGGCTTCGACGAGCCCGATGATCGCCGGCGTCGGCCTGACCGAGCGGCCCAGGAAGAGCAGGCTCCCCGCCCGGCTCGACTACTTGCAGAGCGCGACCGGGCTCGTGCTGGCGCTGTTCATGTGGGGCCACATGTTCTTCGTGTCCTCGATCCTCGTCTCCGAGGACTTCATGTGGCGCGTGACCAAGATGTTCGAGGGCTACTTCCTGTTCGGGAAGGCCTACCCGGGCATCGTGTCCGTGGTCGTGTTCGGGATCCTCGTGGTCTTCCTCGCCCACGCGTTCCTCGCGGTGAGGAAGCTCCCGATCAACTTCCGCCAGTGGCAGGCCTACCGCGGCCACATGAAGATCATGCGGCACGAGGACACCACGCTGTGGTGGGTGCAGGCCGTCACCGGATTCATGCTGTTCTTCCTCGTCACCGTGCACCTGTACCAGATGCTGATGCACCCGGGCGACATCGGTCCCTACGAGTCCGCGGACCGGGTCTGGTCCGGCCGCTGGTGGCCGCTCTACCTGGTGATGCTGTTCGCCGTCGAGCTGCACGGCGGCATCGGCCTGTATCGCCTCGTGGTCAAGTGGGGCTGGTTCGAGGGCCGCAACCCGGACGCGACGCGGGCCATGCTCAAGAAGCTGAAGTGGGCGCTTACTGTCTTCTTCCTCGTGCTGGGACTGGCGACGCTCGGCGCCTACATCAAGATCGGCGAGGCCCATGCCGACCGCGCCGGCGAGCGCTACGTGCCGACCTGGCTCAGGTAGCGGAGGTCGCGATGACTCCGGAACCCTCTGCAGTGCCGCAAGGAGTTCGTCCATGAAGATCGTCTACACCGACGTGCTGGTCATCGGCGGCGGGCTCGCCGGGCTGCGTCTCGCGATCGCCGCGAAGCGCCGCGGCCACGAGGCGATCATCCTGTCCCTCGTGCCGCCGAAGCGCTCGCACAGCAAGGCGGCGCAGGGCGGCATGCAGGCCTCGCTCGGCAACGTGATCAAGGGCCAGGGCGACAACGAGGACGTGCACTTCGAGGACACGGTGCGCGGCTCCGACTGGGGCGCCGACCAGGACGTGGTGCGGATGTTCGTCAACACCGCCCCCAAGGCGGTGCGCGAGCTCGCGGCCTGGGGCGTGCCGTGGAGCCGGGTGCGCAAGGGCGACCGCCAGGTGGTGATCAACAACCAGAAGGTGACGATCACCGAGCGCGACGAGGCCCACGGGCTCGTCGCCCAGCGCGACTTCGGCGGCACGAAGAAGTGGCGTACCTGCTACGTCTCCGACTGCACCGGCCACGCGATGCTGCAGGCGGTCGGCGACCAGACGATCGCCGCGTCGATTCCCGTGCACGAGCGCACCGAGGCGCTGGCCCTGATCCACGACGGCGGCCGCTGCTACGGCGCCGTGGTGCGCGACCTGATCACCGGCGAGCTCTCGGCCTACGTCGCCAAGGCGACGGCGATCGCCACCGGCGGCGCGGGCCGGCTCTACCGCGTGACGACCAACGCCGTGATCTGCGAGGGCATCGGCCACGCGATCGCGCTGGAGACCGGCGCGGCGGCGCTCGGCAACATGGAAGCGGTGCAGTTCCACCCGACCGGCATCTTCCCGGCCGGCATCCTGGTCACCGAGGGCTGCCGCGGCGACGGCGGCCTGCTCAAGGACGCCGACGGCCACCGCTTCATGCCCGACTACGAGCCCGAGAAGAAGGAGCTCGCCTCCCGCGACGTGGTGTCGCGGCGGATGGAGGAGCACATCGCCAAGGGCAAGGGGGTGAAGTCGCGCTGGGGCGACCACCTGCTGCTCGACATCACGCTGCTGGGCGAGCAGCACATCCGCCACAACCTGCGCGAGGTCTGGGAGATCTGCCACTACTTCCTGGGCGTCGACCCGGTGAAGGAGCCGATCCCCGTGCGGCCCGCGCAGCACTACACGATGGGCGGCGTGCGGACGAAGCCCACCGGCGAGAGCCCGACGCTCAAGGGGCTGTTCGCGGCCGGCGAGGCCGCGTGCTGGGACATGCACGGCTTCAATCGCCTCGGCGGCAACTCGGTCGCGGAAACCGTCGTCGCCGGCATGATCGTCGGCGAGTTCATCGCCGACTTCTGCGACGACGCCCGCAACGACGCCAGCGATCCCCACCGCGCTGGTGCGCGAGTTCGTCGCCGCCGAGCAGGGCAAGCTCGACGCGATGGCGGGCGGCAGCGGCACCGAGAGCGGCGACGCGCTCAAGGCGGCGATGCAGAAGATCATGACCGACAAGGTCGGCATCTTCCGCGAGGGCGCGAAGCTCGAGCAGGCGGTGTCCGAGCTGCAGGCGCTCGTCAAGCGCAGCCGCAACATCCGCGTCGGATCGAGCGGGGCCGGGACCCAATCCCGAGCTCGTCACCGCCTACCGCACGCAGAAGATGCTGAAGCTCGCGCTGACGATCGCCTACGGCGCGTTCGTGCGCACGGAGAGCCGCGGCGCGCACTTCCGCCAGGACCACCCGCGCCGCAACGACGCCGAGTGGCTGAAGCGCACGCTCGCGACCTGGAAGTCGGAGGGCGACGACCTGCCGACGCTCGCCTACGAGCCGATCGACGTCACCCGCATGGAGCTGCCGCCGGGATGGCGCGGCTATGGCGCGAAGGACTACATCGACCATCCCGACACGCCGGCCCGCGCCGAGGCCGTCGCCAAGCTCCGCGAGTCCCTGTCGGGAAGCGACCGCTTCGCCGTGCAGGAGGCGCTGATGCCGTTCCGGCACCTGCTCCCCGAGCGCTACCGCGGACGCAACGAGCGCATCGACGAGCCGTTCGGCACTCGACCCAAGGCCGCGTAAGGAGCCCGCATGAACGACACGACGACCGCGGGCAGCAACGCCCACGCCACGGCCGAAGCCGGCCGCCGCCTGACCTTCCACATCCTGCGCTACAACCCGCAGGAGAAGGGCAGTGCGCCGCGCATGCAGACGCTACGAACTCGAGGAAGCCGAAGGCATGACGCTGTTCATCGCCCTCAACGAGCTCCGCGAGAAGCAGGACCCGACGCTGCAGTTCGACTTCGTGTGCCGTGCGGGCATCTGCGGCAGCTGCGCGATGATGGTCAACGGCCGGCCGACGCTCGCCTGCCGCACGCTCACCCGCGACGTCGGTCCGGAGATCACGCTCGCGCCGCTGCCGGCGTTCGAGCTGATCGGCGACCTGTCGGTCAACACCGGCAAGTGGATGCGGGGCACGAGCGAGCGCCTCGAGGCCTGGCTGCACGCGAAGCAAGGGGCGGCGGACCTGACGCGCCTCGAAGAGCGGATGGACCCCGAGCTCGCCGAGAAGCTGAACGGGCTCGACCGCTGCGTCGAGTGCGGCTGCTGCGTGGCCGCCTGCGGCACCGCGCGGATGCGCGCCGACTTCGTCGGCGCCGTGGGCCTCGCCAAGATCGCCCGCTTCCGCCTCGACCCGCGCGACGCGCGCACCGACGACGACTACTACGAGCTGATCGGCGACGACAACGGCGTCTTCGGCTGCATGTCGCTCCTCGCCTGCCACGACGTCTGCCCGAAGGACCTGCCGCTGCAGACCCAGATCGCGTTCCTGCGGCGCAAGCTGGTCGGCAAGGGCTGGTAGCGGGCGGAGCGCGCCGGCGGCACACGCGCCGGCGCGGATTCGCGCGCGGCTTTCCATTGTCCTGGATCAAGGTTCGTCGCCGCCGCGGGGCGTTGCGCGCCGTACTGTCAGGAAAGGTCAATTCCGGCCGGGAGCCGCAGGCCTAGCATCGCAGCATCCGTCCGGCGCGCGAGGGGTTGGCCTGCACGGACGACACGACAAGGAGCCACAAGATGGGATACCGCATCGAGAAGGACTTCCTGGGCGAGAAGCAGATTCCCGACGACGCCTACTACGGCGTGCAGACGCTGCGCGGGAAGGAGAACTTCCACATCACCGGCATCCCGATGTCGCTCGAGCCGAACTTCGTCAAGGCGTTCGGCTACGCGAAGAAGGCGGCGGCGCTCGCCAACCGCGACCTCGGCGTCCTCGACGCCAAGGTCGCCGACGCGATCGCCAAGGCGTGCGACAAGCTGATCGCCGGCGAGATGCGCGACCAGTTCGTCACCGACTTCATCCAGGGCGGGGCGGGCACGTCGACCAACATGAACGCCAACGAGGTGATCGCCAACCTCGCGCTGGAAAGCCTGGGGCACAAGAAGGGCGAGTACCAGCACGTCAACCCGAACGACCACGTCAACTACGGGCAGTCGACCAACGACATGTACCCGACGGCGTTCCGGCTCGCGCTGATCATGCGTCTCGAGACCTACATGGCGTCGCTGACCGCGCTGCAGGAGGCGTTCTTCGCCAAGGGTCGCGAGTTCGACAAGGTCCTGAAGATGGGGCGCACCCACCTGCAGGATGCGGTGCCGATGTCGCTCGGCCAGGAGTTCCACGGCTGGGGCACGACCATCGGCGAGGAGGTGCAGCGCATCGCCGAGGTGCGGCAGTTCCTGCACGAGATCAACCTCGGTGCCACCGCGATCGGCACGACGGTGACGGCCGCGCCGGGCTATCCGGAGCTCGCGACCAAGTACCTGTCGGAGCTCACCGGCCGCAAGTTCATCCTCGCGGGCGACCTGATCGAGGCGACCTCCGACACCGGCGCCTATGTGCTGCTCTCCGGCGTGCTGAAGCGCACGTCGTCGAAGCTCACCAAGATCTGCAACGACCTCCGGCTGCTGGCGAGCGGCCCGCGCTGCGGCTTCAACGAGATCAACCTGCCGCAGATGCAGCCGGGCAGCTCGATCATGCCCGGCAAGGTCAACCCGGTGATCCCGGAGGTCGTCAACCAGACCGGCTTCCTGGTGATCGGGCTCGACCTCACCGTGACGCTCGCGGCCTCCGCGGGGCAGCTGCAGCTGAACGTGATGGAGCCGGTGATCACCTTCGCGCTGTTCACGTCGATCGCGACGATGCAGAACGCGGTCGACAGCCTGCGCGTCAACTGCGTGCAGGGCATCACTGCCAATGCCGAGCGCACCCGCGACATGGTGCTGAACTCGCTCGGCATCGTCACGGTGCTGAAGCCCCACTTCGGCTACAAGCAGTGCGCCGAGATCGCCCGCGAGGGCTACGAGACCGGCAAGTCGCTGCACCAGATCGTCGTGAAGGAGCGCAAGCTCCTGACGCAGGAGAAGTGGGACGAGGTGTTCTCGTTCGAGAACCTGATCAGCCCGAAGTTCGAGCAATAGACAGGACAATGGTCACGACAAACCCGGCGCTCCGCGACGGTCCGATGAACGAAAAGTCGTCTGCCGATTGACGGGCTGCGTCGTGTGGTCGAGTCCGACGGCAATCGACAGCATGAGCCCGGCGCTGAAGCGACGGTCCGGTGAACGAAACGGCGTCTGCCGGTTGACAGGCTGCGTCGCGCGGTCGAGTTCAGCGCCTCGCGGCGACAGATCGGAAGGAAGGAACACCAATGACACTATCGATCGTGCTGCAATTCGTGGTCGTCCTCGCGGCGATCTGGATGGGCTCGCGCTTCTCGGGCGTGGGTCTCGGGCTATGGGGCGCGGTCGGCCTGCTGGTGCTGGTGGTCGCCTTCGGGGTGAACCCGACGTCGCCGCCGGTCGACGTCATGCTGATCATCCTCGCGGTGATCATGGCGGCGTCGGTGATGGAGGCGGCCGGCGGCATCGACTTCCTGGTGCGCATCGCCGAACGCATCATCCGCGCCAACCCGAAGTACGTGACGATCGTCGCGCCGCTCACCACGTGGACGTTCACGTTCGTCGCCGGCACCGGCCACATCGTCTACCCGCTCCTGCCGGTGATCTACGAGACCGCGCACCGCAGCGGCATCCGTCCGGAACGCCCGATGGCGGTGGCGACGATCGCCTCGCAGCAGGCGATCACGGCAAGCCCGGTGGCGGCAGCCACCGCGGCGATGATCGGGCTGTTCAGCGAGAAGGGCCTGGCGCAGTGGGGCCTGCCCGAGATCCTGATGATCTGCGTGCCGGCGACGCTCACCGGCGTCGTCGCCGCGGCGATCGTGTCGATGTTCCTCGGCAAGGACCTGAAGGACGACCCGGTGTATCAGGCGCGGCTCAAGGCCGGCCAGATCCCGGCACCGAAGACGGAAGCTGACGAGCGCGCACCGCTCAAGCCCTCGGCCAAGCCGTCGGCGTACCTGTTCCTGTGCGGCGTCGCGCTGGTCGTGTTCTTCGGCTTCTTCCCCGAGTTTCGCAAGCTCCCGGGCGCCAAGGCGCCACTTTCGATGCCGATCGTCATCGAGATCATCATGATGGCGGTCGCGGCGATCATGCTGCTGGTGACGAAGGTGAACGTCGACGAGGTGCCGAAGACCGCGACGCTGCGCGCCGGCGTCGTCGCCGTGATCGGCATCTTCGGCCTGGCGTGGCTCGGCGACAGCTTCATCGCCGCGCACAAGGACGTGATCGTGCCGGCGATCGGCGACTGGGCCAAGGCCGCGCCGTGGACGTTCGCGTTCGGGCTGTTCTTCGCCTCGGTGCTGCTGTACAGCCAGGCGGCGACGACCCGCGCGCTGATGCCGCTCGGCATGGCGCTCGGCATCCCGCCGCAGTTCCTGATCGCGATGTTCCCGTCGGTCAACGGCTACTTCTTCATCCCGACCTACGGCTCGCTGATCGCGGCGATCAACTTCGACCTCTCGGGCACGACGAAGATCGGCAAGTACGTGCTGAACCACTCGTTCATGATCCCCGGCCTCGTCGCCACCTCCGTGGCAGTGATCGTGGGCCTCATGATCGCGCGGCTGCTGTTCGGCGGGTGACCCCCGGGCCGGGCGGTCGTCGATCGCCCGGCGCCGCGATCGCGGCGGGGAACGGCCTGCAGGGGGGAACGTGTTCAGGAAGCTCACCACCTGGATCCTGATCGCGGCGGTGGCCGGCGTGGTCGCGGGCTGGATCGGGCACAACAACACGGTCGACGCCGCCGCCGCGACCCGGCTCGCCGGCTACTTCTCGATCCTCTCCGACGTCTTCCTGCGGCTGATCAAGGTCATCATCGCGCCGCTGGTCTTCGCCACCGTCGTGTCCGGGATCGCCGGCATGGGCGACGCCAAGGCGGTGGGGCGCATCGGCGGCAAGGCGCTCTTGTGGTTCATCACGGCGTCGCTGGTCTCGCTGCTGCTCGGCATGGTGCTCGCGAACGTGCTGCAGCCGGGCAGCGGGCTTTCGCTCGCGCTTCCCGACCGGGACGCCGCCACGAACCTGAAGACCGGGGGCCTCAATCTGCGGGACTTCGTCGCCCACATGGTGCCGCGCAGCTTCTTCGAGGCGATGGCGACCAACGAGATCCTGCAGATCCTGATCTTCTCCTGCTTCTTCGGCTTCGCGCTCGCGCAGCTCAAGACGGAGCCCGCGGTGACGATCACGCGGTTCTGCCACGAGCTGGTCGGCGTGATGCTCAAGGTCACCGACTACGTGATGTGGTTCGCGCCGATCGGCATCTTCGGCGCGCTCGCCGCGGCGATCACGACGCAGGGGCTCGGCGTGCTCGCGACCTACGGCAAGTTCATCGGCTCGTTCTACCTCGGCATCGTGCTGCTGTGGACGCTCCTGATCGGCGCCGGCTTCGTGTTCCTCGGGCCCTCGGTGTTCCGGCTGATGCGCGAGGTGCGCGACCCGCTGTTCGTCGCGTTCACGACCGCGAGCAGCGAGGCGGCGTACCCCAAGCTGATGGCCGGGCTGCAGCGCTTCGGCGTCAACGACCGGGTGAGCTCGTTCGTGCTGCCGCTCGGCTACTCGTTCAACCTCGACGGCTCGATGCTCTACCAGTCGTTCGCCGCGCTGTTCATCGCGCAGGCCTACGGCATCGAGCTGTCGTTCGGGACGCAGGTCACGATGCTGCTGGTGATGATGGTGTCGAGCAAGGGTGTGGCCGGCGTGCCGCGCGCGTCGCTGGTGGTGGTCGCGGCGGTGCTGCCGACCTTCGGCCTGCCCGAGGCCGGGCTGCTGCTGATCCTCGGCATCGACCAGTTCCTCGACATGGGGCGCACCGCGACCAACGTGATCGGCAACAGCATCGCCACCTCGGTCGTCGCCAAGTGGGAAGGCCAGCTCGGACCGCCGCGGAACGGCGATGCCGCGCCGGCTGGCGCGAAGCCCGCCGCGGCGCATTGAGCCGATGCGGCCCCTCGCTGCGCTTCAGGCATCGCGGCCGCGCGATGGGCGCGCGGTGCCGGACGCTCGCGTCGCTCGGCGCCGCCGCCGTGCTCGCGCTGGCCATCGCAGCGCCGCCGGCAGCGGCGCAGGACGATCGCGCAGCACCCGTGGAGGTCCTGTCCGGCACGCTGAAGCGCATCGCGCAGTCGGGGACGATCCGCCTCGGCTACCGCACCGACGCCGCGCCGTTCTCGTTCGTGTCGAAGGCGGGCGAGGTGCAGGGCTACTCGATCGAGCTCTGCCGCGCGATCGCCGCGGCGATCGGCGACGAGATCGGCGGCTGTGCCCCCGCGCATCGAGTTCCGGCAGGTAACCGCCGCCGACCGCCTCGATCGCGTTGCGGCGGGCGAGGTCGACCTCGAGTGCGGCTCGACCACCAACACGACGGCGCGACGGCAGCGGGTCGCGTTCTCGCCGCTCATCTTCATCACCGGCACGCGGCTGGCGGTGCGGCGCGACGCCGGGATCCGCGGTCTCGCGGACCTCGACGGACGCTCGGTTGCCGTGGTGCGCGGCACCACCAACGAGGCAGCGCTGCGCGACATCGTCGCGCGCCAAGGGCCTTGCGCGTCGGCATCGTCGCCACCGACGACCTGCCGCAGGCGTTCGAGCTCCTCGCGTCGGGCCGCGTCGATGCCGTCGGCGGTGACGACGTCCTGCTCGTCGGCCACCTCGTGCGCGCCGGCGCGCGTGCCCACCACGCGGTCGTCGGCGCGCTGCTCACGTTCGAGCGCTACGGCATCGTCTTCGCGCGCGACGACCCGCAGCTCGCCGCCGTGGTGGACCGCGCGATGCGCGACCTCGCCCGCTCCGGCGAGCTGCGCCGCGATCTACAACAAGTGGTTCGTGCGCACGCTGCCCAACGGCGAGCGGCTGGGCATGCCGATGAGTCCCGAGCTCACCCGCGCGTTCGAGATCCTCGGCATGCCGCCGGAGTAGGGTTCGGCTGCCGGCCGGATCCGGCCGGCAGCCGCTCTTCTGCCGGGGGCCTGGCTAATAAGGCGATCGCGACTTGCGATCTTCCGAGTGCGGCAAGGCCCCCTCGTCCTCGTCCTCGAGGTCGTCGTAGGCCGACGGCGGCAGCTTGTCGAGGATCGCCTCGATCATCTGCACGTGCTCGGCCTCCTCGGCCCGCAGTTCCTCGAACAGACGCCTTGACCTCCGGCTGGCTCACGTAGCGGAGCGCCTGGTCGTAGAACGCGAAGGCCTTCTTTTCGGAGGACAGCGCCACGTGATACGCCTTGAGCGGGGACATGTTCCAGCGCGGCGCGCCGACCTCGGGAGCCTCCACATCGAAGATGTCGTCGAGCTTGACGTTGGGACGTGCCTCGCCGAACAGCGCGACCCGGCGCGCTGCGATCTCTTCACCGTGCTTGCCCTCGTTGACGGCCATCGCCGCGAATACCGACGCGGCGTCGTCGCCGGAACCGCCGCCGAGCCGCTCGGCGAACTGCGTGTACCGCTTGAACGCCTCGAGCTCGATCAACGAAGCGAGGTCGAGGGCATCCATCAGCGTGAGTCTGGAGTAATCGAGCTTGATCGACATGCGGCCTCCGGCCACCATGAAGCGCACCACGTCACCTGGGCGCGAGCCAGCGCAGCGCGCTGGACATTCGAACGGTCACTTTCCGCCAGCCAAGACACTATCACCACGCTGACGTTCCGGTCAAAGCAAGCGGCGTGCCGGAGATCGCGAAGCAAGGGCCGCTTCGTTCAGGCCGACACGCCGAGCTTCGACAGCGTCTGCTGGATTGCGGATCACCGACTTCTGCCGCGTCGGCGGCGCGCCGTAGAGGCCCGCCGGCGGATTGCTCTCCAGCCGCGACAGCACGCCGGCGTCGCGGCACTTCGCATCGACGACGACGCTCACCTGCTCGCCGGCACTCGCGCCGAGCGCGAGGCACGACGTGCCGAGCTTGCGGTTGATCGGCGCGAGAATTCCCGCCGCGACGAGGTCGGCGTGCGGGACGCTGCCGGCGAGGCGCAGGTCCCAGGCGTGGCCCGTGGCCGTCGCGCGCGGTCGCGCCGACATCACCGCCGGCAGGCCGAGCGAGCTCGCGCCCGAGCTGCTCGGCAATGGCGGCGTCGGGCAGGCCCTCGACGACGAGCGTCACGTCCTGGCCGTTCGACGCGACATGCTGCAGGAAGAAGTCGCGCGAGAACTCGTCGGCGACTTTCGCGCCGATCGCCCGCAGCGCCTCCTCCTCGGTAGCGTAGCTGCCCAGGCCCTTCGGCATCTGGGTATTGAAGTAGATCTCCTCGCCCGTGGCGCGGTCGACGCACTTCACGGTCCACGACGTGAGCGCGTACTTGGTGACGACGACGCCCGACGCTTCGAGCCGCATCGACAGCCGCTTGATCGCGGCCTCGCCGGTGACGGCGAAGTCGGCGCTCTGCGCGGCGTCGGCGCCGGCCTCCGACCAGGTGCGGAAACCGAACGACTTGATCCGCTCCTTGACCAGGTTCTCCGCGACCGCGGAGGCCCGCGCCGGCCCATCGGGGCGATCGGCGTCGCGGGTCGCGATCCGCACCGAGATCTTCGGGTCGCCGCCGGCGCGGATCAGGTCGATCCGCTCGGCGCGCGAGAGCTGGTTCAGCGACTTCTGCACCGCGCGCACGTCGACGACGGCCTGCGTCGTCATCGTCACCAGCCCGTCCTTGCCGGTGCGGGGCGCGCTCTCCTCGACGACCGCGCCGATGAAGCGCCCGCTGTCCGCGAGGAGCTTCGCGCTGATCGCCGGGTAGTTCTTCGTCACCGACGCCCGGTCGACGAGGAGGCCCAGCGCCTTCTCGACGAGCTGGCCCTTGGCATCCGCGCGCAGCTCGCTTTGCATCAGCGCCGGGTCGTTGGCGAAGCGCGGGTCGCTCGGGTCGGCGACGCCGACGGCGGTGATCACGACCCTGCCGGGGTCGAGCGATGGTGCGGCGGGCGGCGACGGCGCGGGCACGGCGCCCGGTGCAGGGGACGTCGGCGGTGCCGGCACCGCCACTGCGGCTAGTGCGGTGGCGGGCACCGGCGGTACCGTCTGGCGCGGCGGCGGCCGGCGTTGCCGCCGGCTTCGTCGCGTCCCGCTGCAGGAACTGCCAGCCGGCGATCGCCGCGGCGACGACGGCGATCCCGGCGATCATCATCGCCATGCGTTGCGACGTCAGGGCAGGGGCCGAGGCGGGCGTCGCGTCCGACGCCGGATGCGGGGCTGCCGCGAGGCCGCGGCGCTCGCGCTGCGTGCCATCGCGGCGTTCGCCTCGGGGGCGGTCGCATCGGCGCCGCGCAGCACCGTGGCTTCCGCCCCGCGCAGTACCGTGGCATCGGCGGCTGCGGCTCGTGGTGGGCGGCGCCGGGCGGGTCGTGGTCGCGGGCATCATCGCGGCGCGCAGCGCCTCGGCGAACGACCGGGCGTCCGGGTAGCGGTCCTCCGGGCGCTTCGCGAGCGCCTTCTGCACCACCGCGTCGACCGACTCGGGCAGCTGGACATTGAGCGTCGACGGCGGCAGCGGGTCCTGCTTCAGTACCTTCTGCATCGTCGTCGTCGCCGAGCCGGCGAACGGCCGCTCTCCGGTGAGGAACTGGTAGAGGATCACGCCGGCGGCGAAGAGGTCCGAGCGGCCGTCCACCGGCAGCCCCTGGATCTGCTCGGGCGACATGAAGCTCGGCGTGCCCATCACGCTGCCCACCTGCGTGAGGCTCGACGACTCGATGTGGGCGATGCCGAAGTCGGCGACCTTCACCGTGCCGTCCTCGAGCAGGAAGACGTTGCCGGGCTTGATGTCGCGGTGGATCACGCCCTGCCGGTGCGAGTAGCCGAGCGCGTCGAGGATCTCCGACATGATGCGCACGATCTCGGCGTTGGCGAAGCGCTCGTGCCCCTCGAATGCGGTCTTGAGGTCGCGCCCCTCGACGTACTCCATCGCGATGAACGAGGTGCCGTCGTCCTCGTCGAAGTCGTAGATCGCGACGATGTTGGGGTGGTTGAGCCGGCCGGCGGCCTGCGCCTCGCGGCGGAAGCGCGCGACGACCGTCGCCGCGTCCTCGCCGGTCAGCTGGTCGCCGCGGATCGTCTTCAGCGCCACCCGGCGCTTGATCATCGGGTCGTACGCCTCGTAGACGACGCCCATCGCGCCGCGCCCGAGCGTGCGCCGGATCTCGTACCTGCCGAGCCTGTCGTTCGACGGCATGCGCGCGTCTCCCTCGCGTCCCCCGAAAAGGCGGCGCCGGCCGCGAAGCCGGCGCCCTCGCTGCTGCGGCGACCCGCCGCTACTTGTACTTGCTGTCGATCTCCCACACCGACTTCTGCACCAGCCGCTGCACCATCGTGTCGAGGCCGACGCCGCCCTGCTGCGACTGCGACACGCCGAGCGCGGCCTGGCGCGTCGCGCCGATCTCCATCTTCTCCTCGGTGTAGCCCGTCGCGACCTGCTCGGTGGTCTCGGCGTTGATGATCTTGTAGCGCATGCCGACCAGCCACACGGTCGTCGCCTCGTTCGACTGCACCGAGCCGATGCCGCGCCCGGCCACCGCGCCGGCCTGCGCGCCGCCCCACGAGCGGCTGAACGCGCCGGCGAGCGCGGCCATGTCGCCTATCGCGCGGCCGTCGAAGCCCTGCTGCGCCGAGGCGATCTTCTCGGCCTTGAGGATGTCGAACTTGACCACGTACTTGGTGGTCTTGAGCTTGCCCATGCCGAGGAACTTGCGCGCCTGCTGCGGGTCGCCGAGGTTGTAGGCGAGCTCGAACTCGCGCAGCAGCGGGCCCGAGGTTGGAGCGCTCCAGCACCTGGAAGTTGGCGCTCGACAGCTCGACCTCGGCGAAGTCGGCGATGTTGTTCGGCGGTGATCTTCGATGGTGAAGTACGCGTTGTTGCTCTTGATCTCGCCGGGGATCACGACCAGCGCGGGTCCGGGCTTGCTCGCGTTGACGTACGCCACCGGCTGGTAGGCGGCCTGGTCGGCGGCCTGGTTGGCCTGCTGCGAGGTCTTGCTGCCCGCGGTGGGCGACGGGTTGCCGAACTGCGGCTGGGCGAGCGGCGAGCGTGTCGAGCATGGCGAGCGCGACGCTCGACGGCGGCGACCGTGCCGCGGCGGAGGTTTGCGGAAGTCATCGTGAAGCTCTCCTCCGTTGGGCGGGCCGGCGCACGCGCAGATCACTTGCGTGCCGGGCGCGACTTCGGGGGCGGGTCGAGGCCCGCGTTCCGGCAGTAGTCGGCGTAGAGGCGCGCGACGATCTCGTCGGCCTCTTCGTTCACGAGCGTCAGCGCCATGCCGGCGACGTCGGTGCCGGCGTACGACGCGCCACGCGCCTCGGCGTTGGAGATCACCTTGCCGGTCGCTTCCGACAGCGTGAACCCCATCGTCACCGTGACCTGGTTCACCGCCATCACCGGGTTCGGCGCGGCCTGCGACGCGATGAGCCCGCGCAGCACGAAGTTCGCGCCGAGGCGCTTCGAGGCCGCGAGCGCGGCGTCGGGATCGTTGCGGAAGTACGCGTCGATCTCGGCCTGCGCGACCTGCTTGCGGATTTCCTCGGGCGTCCAGGTCTTCAGGCCCAGCGCACGCAGGCGCTGGTTGATCGCCTGGAAGTGCGGGCCGTAGTTCTGCTGCTGGGCGGAGACGAAGCCGTTCGACTGCATCTCGCCGATCACCACCATGATCTTCCTGTCCTTGAGCCCGGCGCGGCAGGGCGTGGACAGGAGCTCGGCGACGCGCTGCTCGCGCGCCTGCTGCTCGCGTTGCGCCGAGTTGTCGGGCTGGGAGAACGAGAAGCCCTGCGCGCCGACCTGCACGGCCGCAAGCGCCAGCGCGAGCGCGACGAGCATGCGCAGGTGCGCGCGAGTCGTTGCGGGAGCCGGGGTGCGCGGAGGCGAGCCAAGCATCGGCGAAGGGTAGCCCAACCCTTGCCTGAAATCCATTGCCGGGCGCCGGGCGGCGCGAACCCGCCCGCGTGCCCGTCAGCGGCCGGCGCCGATGGTCGGCACCACGACGGCGTACGTGAGCGCGAAGATCACGAGGATGCCGGTCAGGTTGAGCCACAGCCCGGCGCGGATCATCTGCGGCATCCGCACGAGGCCGGTGCCGAACACGATCGCGTTGGGCGGCGTGCCCACCGGCATCATGAAGGCGCAACTCGCGGCGATCGTCGCCGGAACCAGCAGCATTCCCGCCGGAACGCCCAGCACCGGCGCGAGCGCGGCGAGAATCGGCAGCATGGTGGCGACTTGCGCGGTGTTCGACGTGAGCTCGGACATGAACACCATGATCGCGATGATCGCGAGCAGCACCGCCCACACCGGCCATCCGGCGAAGCCGGCGGCGAGGCTGCCGATGTACTGCGGCACCCCGTTCGCCTCGGTCGCGGCCGCGAGCGCAAGGCCGCCGCCGAACAGGATCAGCACGCCCCAGGGCAGCTTCTGCGCCGTCGCCCAGTCCATCACGCGCACGCCCTTCGCCCGGTCCACCGGGATCAGGAACAGCGCGATGGCGGCGAGGATCGCGATGCCGGCGTCGGAGAGGCCGGCGAGCGGGCGCGCGTCGCCGACGGTCCAGCGCCGCGAGCAGCGGGGAGGTCATCCACAGCGCACCGTGACGCGAACACGGCAAGCGTCGCGCGTTCGCCCGCGTTGAGGGGGCCAAGCTTCGCCCACTCGTCGCGGACGTACTCGCGGCCGCCCTCGATCTCCGTCATGCGCGAGGGGAACATCACCGTCGTGTTCAGGAACCATGCGAGCGGCAGGAACGCGAGCATGGCCGGCACGCCGATCGCCATCCACTCGAGGAAGCCGATGCGGATGCCGGAGGTCTGCTCGACGAAGCGGACCAGGATGCCGTTGGGCGGCGAGCCGATGATCGTGCCGAGGCCGCCGATCGACGCGGCATAGGCGACGCCGAGCAGCGCGGATAGCGCGAAGTTGGACATGTCGCGGTCCTCGCCGGGGATGCCGCCGTGCTCGGCGAGCCCCTTGCCGGTGCGCCGCCGCAGCGCGACGTCGATCACCGAGAGCACGATCGGCACCATCATCGCCGCGGTCGCGGTGTTCGACACCCACATGCTGACCAACGCGGTCGCGGCCATCGTGCCCGCGACGATCGCCTTGGGCCGTGTGCCGACGAGCTTGCAGCGTCGCGAAGGCGATCCGCCGGTCGAGCCCCCAGCGCTGGATGGCGAGCGCGAGCACGAACCCGCCGAGGAACAGGTAGATGACGTCCGCGCCGTAGTTCGCGGTCGTCCGGCCGAGCGGCATGATGCCGGCGAGCGGGAAGGTGGCGATCGGCAGCAGCGCGGTGACCTCGATGTCGACCGCCTCGGTCATCCACCAGGTCGCCATCCACGCCATCATCGCGAGGCGTGGCGCGTCCCGCGTGCGTGAACGCGACGCTCTTGCCGCCTGCGCCGCGACGAACGTCTCGGGCAGCGCGAAGTAGAGCGCGAGGGCGAGCACCGGCCCGGCGACGAGGCCGATGCGGGCGACGCGTTGCTGCAGGGTCAGGGCCATGCGTCGTCCTCCCGCGCACTTCCACGACAGCGGCCCATTCTGGCCACGCCCCGCGACGCGCCGGTTGAGGCAGATCAAGGCCCGCTGCGCGACGGGCGTTGGCAGGCGGCCCGCGGTTCTGGCCGCGCCGGGCGGGTGCGGCCAACGCTGGGTGCCGGTGCGGGTGCCTTGCAGGGACAGAGCCATGCGTTGCCTTCCCTCGCGTGACCGCGACACGCGTCATTCTGGCCGCGACCGGCGGCGCGCCGCTTGAGGCGGGTCAAGCGGGTGGCGGTTGTTCCCGCCGGCACGGTGTCGCGCGGCCCGGCATGACCGGGACGGGCGGCGCCGTGCGCCGGGTGGGCCGCGACGCGCGACCGGGAAGATGTGGTAATTTCCGAGCGCCGATGACAGGCGGCATCGTTGCGTGCGCGGGGCCCGGTTCCGCGGTGCGCGGCGAGACCGCGCGAAGCCCGCGACGACGGGACCCCGGCCCCGGAGGAACCCATGGTGCTTTCCGCAGCCGCGTTCGCGCTGCTGTTCATCTTCTGGCTGCTCCTGTCCGGCTTCTTCACGCCGTTCCTGCTGGCGGCCGGCGTGGGTTCGGCCCTGGCCGTGGTCCTGCTCGCCCGACGCATGGGCGTGGCCGACCTTGGAGGCCTTCCCGCTCGTGATGTGGAAGGCGATCTATCGCTACTGGCCCTGGCTGCTGAAGGAGATCGTCAAGTCGGGGTGGACGGTGACCCGGATCGTGCTCGATCCGAAGCTGCCGATATCGCCGACGCTGGTGCGCTTCAGGCCCGGCCAGCGGAGCGCGGTCGGGCTCGTCACGCACGCGAACTCGATCACCCTGACGCCCGGGCACCATCACCGTCGAGGGCGACGCCGGGCGAGTTCCTCGTCCATGCGATTGACGCGCGATGGCGCGCAAGGATGCGTCGACAGCGAGATGGACCGCCGCGTCGCGTCGCTGCGAGCGTCCCGCATGATGTTCGCCGCCGCCGCGCTCGGCGCTGCTCGTCACCTCGCGCTGGCGCTCGCCCGCGCCGCGCTCGGGCCCACGGTGTTCGATCGCGTGCTGGCCGGCAACACGATCGGCACGCTGGCGATGATGCTGCTCGCCGTGCTGGGCTTCCTCACCGGCCGGCCGGAGTTCCTCGACCTCGCGATCGTGTACGGCCTCCTCAACGTGATCGGCACCATCGCGGTGCTCAAGTTCTTTCGCCAGGGCGATCTCGGCGACCCGGCACTCGGACGAGACGCGCCGAACGCATGAATCCCGGCACGCTGGTCGACGCCCTCTGCTGGGCTCTGCCTCGTCGCCGGCGGCTTGTTCTGCGATCGTCGGCGCGATCGGGCTGCGTGCGGATGCCCGACGTCTACACGCGCATGCACGGCGCGAGCGTCACCGACACGCTGGGTGCCGGCCTGATCCTGCTGGGGCTGGTGCTGCAGGCCGGACTCGACGCTGGTCGCGGTCAAGCTCCTGTTCCTCGGCGGTCTTCATCTTCTTCGCGAGCCCCGCGGCGACGCACGCGCTGGCTCAGGGCCGCGCTCGCGAGAGGCGTCGAAGCCGCTGCTACGCCGCGCGGAGGACGTAGCCATCGAAGCGCTGATCATCAACGTGCTGCTGACGATGATGGCGGTCGTCGACGCTCGCCATCGCGTGCAGACGCAATCTGTTCTCGCGTGGTGATCCTCACCGGCGTCTACAGCTTCCTGATGGCGACGCGTGCTGTTCGCGCTCGACGCGGTCGACGTGGCGATGACCGAGGCCTCGGTCGGCGCCGGCATCTCGACCGTGCTGCTGCTCGGCGCGCTGTACCTCGTGCGCGGCGAGGAGGCGAAGCCGATCAGCATGCCGCTGCCTGCCGCTCCTGGTCGTCGATCGGCGTCGGCGGCGCGGCTCGTCTACGGCACGCTCGGGCTTGCCGGCGTTCTCCGACCCGACGGCGCCGATCCACACGCACGTGGCGCCGCGGTACCTGAACGACGCGGTGCGGGAGACCGGCGTGCCGAACGTCGTGACCGCGGTGCTCGCGAGCTACCGCGGCTACGATACGCTCGGCGAGACCACGGTGGTGTTCACCGCCGGCGCCGGGGTGATCGCGCTGCTGCGCCGCGCGCCGGCCGCCAGCGAGACGCGGGGACCGCGCGATGAAGCACGACCTCATCCTGCGGGTCGTCGCGAAGCTGTTCATCCCGTTCATCCTGCTGTTCGCGCTGTACGTCCAGTTTCACGGCGAGTTCGGGCCGGGCGGCGGCTTCCAGGCCGGGGTGATCACGGCGGCGACGTTCATCCTCTACGCGATCATCTTCGGCCTGCGAGGCCGCGCGGCGGCTGGTGCCCGAGCGGCTGGTCGAGGTCGATGATGGCCGCTCGGCGTGCTGATCTACGCCGGCGTCGGCGTCGCCGGGCTGCTGCTCGGCGGCAACTACCTCGACTACTTCGTGCTCGATCGCGACCCGGTGCACGGCCAGGAGCGCGGCATCTTCTGGGTCGAAGTCGGCGTGGCCGATCACCGTCTCCGGGGTGATGCTGAAGATCTTCTACATGTTCGCGGACCGCGGCGCAGCGCGGACGCATGATCGCGCCGACGACCGCCGTGAGCGCCTTCGGCGGCCACTACAGCTACTTCGTCACCGTGTTCCTGATGATGGCGGGGCTGTACATCGACGATCGCCCGCGGCAACCTGGTGAAGAAGCTGATCGGGCTGTACGATCTTCCAGACGTCGGTCTACCTGCTCTACATCGCGCCGGGCAAGCTGATCGGCGGCACCGCCCGATCGTCGAGCCAAGGGCTACACGGTCTACTCGAACCCGCTTGCCGCACGTGCTGATCCTCACCGCGATCGTCGTCGGCGTGGCCACGATCGCGCTCGGGCTCGCCTCGTGGTGCGCATCCGCGAGGCCTACGGCACCATCGAGGAGGACGAGATCCTCGAGCAGGACCGGACGCCGGACGAGCCCGCGAAGTGATCGGCCGAGCACCTCCCGGCGCTGCAGGTGGTCCTGCCGCTGCTCGCCGCGCCGCTGATCGGTGCTGCTGCGCCGGCGCACGCGCGGCCGTGGCTGGTCGCCGCTGGCGGTGAGCTGCGCTGCGCTTCGCCATCGCGGTCGCGCTGTGCGCTGCAGGTCGCCGACACCGGCGCGATCTCCTACGCGCATCGGCAGCTGGCCGCCGCCGTGGGGCATCGAGTACCGCGTCGACGCGCTGTCAACGCGTTCGTGCTGGTGCTGGTCGCGGGCATCGGCGGCGGTGATCATGCCGTACGCCGCGCGCAGCATCGCGCGCCGAGGTCGCGCCGGCCAGCAGGGCTACCTGTTCTACGCGATGTACCTGCTGTGCCTCGACGGGACTGCTCGGCATCACGATCACCGGCGACGCCTTCAACGTCTTCGTCTTCTTGGAGATCTCGTCGCTGTCGACCTACGTGCTGATCGCGCTCGGCCGCGACCGCCGCGCGCTGCTCGCCGCGTTCCAGTACCTGATCATGGGCACGATCGGCGCGACCTTCTACGTCATCGGCATGGGGCTGCTCTACCTGATGACCGGCACGCTCAACATGGTCGACATCGCCGGCGCTCGGCCCGGCGTGCACGGCACGCGCGCCGGTGCTCGCGGCGCTGGCCTTCATCACCGTCGGCATCGCGCTGAAGCTCGCGCTGTTCCCGCTGCACGTGTGGCTGCCGAACGCCTATGCCTACGCGCCTCGGTGGTGACGGCGTTCCTCGCCGCCACCGCGACCAAGGTGGCGATCTACGTGCTGATCCGCTTCTACTTCTCGGTCTTCGGCGTCGCGTTCGGTCTTCGACGCGCCTGCCGCTGCCGAGATCGCTGCTGGTCGCTGTCGGTCGCCGCGCATGTGCGATCGCCTCGCTGATCGCGGTGTTCCAGCCCGACCTGAAGCGCATGCTCGCCTACTCGAGCGTCGCGCCAGATCGGCTACATCACGCTCGGGCTGTCGGCTCGCCAATCGCCGCCGGGCCTCACCGGCGGCCATCGTGCACCTCGTCAACCACGGCGTGATCAAGGGTGCGCTGTTCATGCTCGCTCGGCGGCATCGCGTTGCTGCTGCGGCGGCACGGTCGATCGCGGACCTGCGCGGACATCGGCCGACGATGCCGCTGGACCGTGTTCGGCCTTCGTGCGTCGCCGGCTTGTCGCTGATCGGCGTGCCGGGCACGGCCGGATTCATCTCGCAAATGGTACCTGGTCGCTGGCGGCGCTCGAGAACGGGCCAGTGCTGGCTCGTCGTTGCTGATCGTGGCGAGCTCGCTGATCGCGGTCGCCTATGTCTGGCGGTTCGTCGAAGTCGGCCTACTTCGCGCGAGCCGCGCGCTGCGACGCATGCGCAAGCGCGAAGCGCCGCTGTCGATGCTGCTGCGCGCTCGACGGCGGTGCTGGTCGCCGCCACGGTGTGTGTTCGGCATCGACACCGCGCTACACCGTCGGCTACGCGCGGCATGCGGCCGCGGCTGCTGCTCGGAGGGCTTGCGATGACGCCGCGTGCCGACCGACGAGCGCGCCGTCGCTCGGCCGCTGCTGCGCCGTGCCCGCCGGCGGCGGCCGTGCTGATCGCGATGGCCGCGCCGCTGGCCGAACCTGCGCGAGGCGGCGTCACGCTGGCCAACGCGGTCGTGCTGCTCGCCTGCGTGCGTCGCGCTGCTGCCGGCCGGTCCTGGCCGGCGCGCGGCCCGACGGTGCGCGCTACACGGAGCTGCTCCCGGGCCTCGCGATCGCGTTCGAGGTCGAGCCGCTGGGCATGCTGTTCGCGCTGATCGCCGCGGCGCTGTGGATCGTCAACTCGATCTACTCGATCGGCTACATGCGCGCCAACGGCGAGGCGCACCAGACGCCGCTTCTACGTCGTGCTTCGCGCTCGCGATCGCGCGCGACGATGGGCATCGCCTTCGCCGGAAACCTGCTCACGCTGTTCCTGTTCTACGAGGCTGCTGACGCTGCTCGACCTACCCGCTGGTGACGCACACGGCAACGAGGAGGCGCGCCGCGGCGGCCGCGCCTACCTCGGCGCTGCTGCTCGGCACCTCGATCGCTGTTCCTGCTGCCGGCGATCATCCGCGACCTGGGTCTTCGCCGGCACGCTCGACTTCGTGCCCGGCGGCATCCTGGCCGGACACGCGTCGGCGCCGCTCGGGCTGGCCCGCTGCTCGCGCTCTACGTCTTCGGCATCGGCAAGGCGGCGCTGATGCCGCTTCCATCGCTGGTTGCCGGCGGCGATGGTGGCGCCCACGCCCGTGTCGGCGCTGCTGCATGCGGTGGCGGTGGTCAAGGCCGGCGTGTTCAGCGTCGTCAAGGTGGTGGTCTACGTCTTCGGACTCGATGCAGCTCGGCCGGACTTGGCAGCGCCGACTGGCTGTGGACGGTCGCGGCGTTCACGCTCGCTCGCCGCGTCGATCGTCGCGCTGCGCGCGGACAACCTGAAGCGCCGGCTCGCCTACTCGACGGTCGAGCCAGCTCTCCTACATCGTGCTCGGCGGTCGCGATGCTGGCGCCGCTGTCGGTGATCGGCGCGGCGATGCACATCGCCGCGCACGCGCGTCCGCAAGAACACGCTGTTCTTCGCCGCCGGCGCCGATCTACACCGCCGCGCACAAGACGCGAGTGTCAGCGAGCTGGACGGCATCGGCCGGCGCATGCCCTGGACCATGGCGGCGTTCGCGCATGGGCGCGCTGTGGATGATCGGCGTGCCGCCCACGGCGGGATTCGTGTCGCAAGTGGTTCATCGTCGCCGGCGCGATGGCAGGCGGACAACCTGGCTCGCGGTCGCGAGTGATCGTCGCTGGGCACGCTGCTGTCAACGCCGGCTATCTCCTGCCGATCTCTACCTCGTGTTCTTCATGCGCCGCTGCCGCGGGCGGCGACCCGCACGGCGAGGCGCGCGACCGATGGTGGAGGCGCTGATGGCCACTGGCGCGCTGACGGTCGCGATCCTGGTCTTTCCCGACGTGCCGCTAGCGCTCGCCCGCGGCTCGTCGAGAGGTAGGCAGACCGTGAGGCGTCGTCCGCTCGACCGCCCCGGGACGGCGCGCATCGCGTGGCTCGCGCTCCTGCGTGCTGCTCGCGGCGAGCGTGATCGTGCAGATCGCGGTACAGGGCGAGGCGCATTTCGACGTCGAGCGCTGGCCGGGAGGCATGGTGCTCGTAGGTGCGATCTCCGCGGCCGGCGCGGTGTTCAGGGCGCGAAGGCTCGTCGGAGCGCTCCTCGAGCGCGGCGACGGAACCGACGATCACGATGACCGCTGAAGCGATCGGCATTCGAGCTGGTGCCGATCAACGGCGTGACGCGCGACGCCGTGCTGAGGGGCCTTCGCGCGCGGCAATGGCGCTCGCACTGCCGCATCGTGCGCTCGACCTGGTGACGCATGCGCCGAGGGGGCGGGAACGCCGCTGTCGTTCATCGGCCTGAGCTTGCGCCGATGCGCGAGGACGCGCTGTCGCGGCTGTTCGGGGTCGTCTTCGCGATCGCGGCGATCGGCGGCGTGCTCTACGGGCTGCTGCAGCCGGGGCGCATGGAGCTGCCTGCGGCGCTGCTCTACGCGGGCGCCGCGCTCGGCGTCGTGTTCGCGGGCGACCTCCTCACGGGTTCCTGTTCTGGGAGCTGAAGGCGATCGGCTCGACGCTCGTCATCTGGAGCGCCGGCACGCCGCGCGCGTTCCACGCGAGCATGCGCTACCTGATCGTGCACCTGTTCGGCGGCACGCTGCTCCTGCTCGGCATCGCCGCGCGCACGTCGCGGCGGGTTCGCTCGCCTTCGATGTCATGACGCCAGCTCGATCCGGCGCGCGGAACTGATCCTCGCGGCGTACTTCTGGTCAACGCCGGCGCGCCACCGCTCTGGGCCTGGGTGGCCGACGCGTACCTCGAGGCAACGCGCCGGCACCGTGTACCTCGTGTTCACTTCAAGGCGGCGTCTGCGTGCTGCTGCGGGGCTTTCCCGGCGTCGAGCTGCTGATCCGTCGGCCTCGCGATGGCGCCTATGGGCTCGTCTATGCGGCGCGAGAGGGATGACCTGCGCCGGCTGCTCGCCTACGGCATCGTCAACCAGGTCGGGGTGATGGTGGTCGGCATCGGCATCGGCACGGCGATGGCGAAGAACGGCGTCGCCGCGCACGCGTTCACCCACATCCTGTACAAGACGCTGCTGGTGATGGCGGCGGGCGCGGTGCTGCGGCCACGGGCCGGCGAACGCTCGCCACGTCGGCGGGCACGCCCGCTTAATGCCGTGGACCGCGCTCCTGCGCTAACGTCGGCGTGCTGACGATGGCGGTCCCGCTGACGCTGGTTTCGTCTCGAAATCGATGATCGCGCAGGCGGCGGGCGACCTGCACCGGATCGGCCTGTGGCTCGCGCTCGCCGCGGCCTCGGCCGGGGTCTTCGTCGCGGTCGGCCTGCGTTTCGTCTGGTTCACGTTCTTCGGCTCCGATTCGGGTTTCCGCCCGGCGGATCCACCGGCCCACATGCGCCTCGCGATGCTGCTGCTCGCCTTGCTGTGTGTCGGGCTCGGCGTCTGGTAGGAGCCGCTGTATCGCATGCTGCGCTTCCCCTTCGACTACGCGCCCTACACGGGAACGCACGTGGTCGCGCAGCTGCAGCTGCTCCTGGGCGCCGCGCTGGTCTTCTTCGTGCTGCGTCGCTTCCTCGCGCCCGCGCGTACGATCACGCTGGATGTCGACTGGCTCTATCGCCGCGCGCTGCCGCGACTGGGCGTGGCGCTCTCCGGGATCTGGTATGCCGCTGCGCACGCGTGGCACTCGGCCATGGCGCACGTGCTGGATCGAGCCGCCACGGGTGTGCGGCGCATGCACGGCCCCGAGGGGCTGCTCGCCCGTACCTGGTCCGTGCGCAGCATGGGGCTCTGGATGCTCGTGATGCTCCTCGGGCTTCTGCTGATCGGCTACGCAGGCTGAAGGCGGCACCATAGTGGTGCGCCCGATCGCGTAAGGCCGGCCCCGTGCGCGGCGTCCCTGGCGTCCGCACGGCGGCTTTGCTCTGCGTCAAGGCTGCGGGAAGCGGCAGCGGACAATTTCGTCGTGGCGCAAGTGTGTTTGCGCCGCGCCGAAACGTAGCGCTGTGATGCTCTCCACGAGGGAGCGCGCGGTCGCATTGTCGTGCGGCGCCCGCTTCCGAATGTCCCGACCGGCGGTCCCGCCGGTAGCCCGCCGGAACCCGTGGTCGGCCGGTGCAGGCCGAGTTCCGGCGTCAAGCACGCGATGCGCGACCCGCATCCGTGCGACCGCGTGCGCCGCATCCCGCTGTCCACTTCGCTCGCGGCGAGGCGCGCACCTGCGTGCGCGCGAGCGCGACGTCAACCTGACGGAGGCTAGACCATGGGTATCTCCACCACCCCCGACCGACTTCCCGCGAGCACGCCCCCCGGCGCGGCGTCCGCGGTCAAGCCACCGCACGTGAGCTGGAAGGCGCTCGCGCCGATCGCGGTCGCGATCGTCATCGCGCTGATCCCGGCGCCCGACGGGCCTGGCACCTCACGCCTGGTACTTCTTCGCGATCTTCGCCGGCGTGATCGTCGGGCTGATGCTCGAGCCGCTGCCCGGCGGCGCGATCGGCCTGATCGGCGTCACCACCGTCGACGGTGCTCTCGCAGTGGGTGCTGTTCGCGCCTGCAGAGCTCGCCAAGCCCGGGTTCAAGTCGTTCAACGCCGCGCTCACCTGGGCGCTGTCCGGCTTCTCGAACACGACGGTCTGGCTGATCTTCGGCGCGTTCATGTTCGCGCTGGGCTACGAGAAGACCGGGCTCGGCAAGCGACTCGCGCTGGGGCTCGTGCAGAAGATGGGCCGGCGCACGCTGACGCTGGGCTACGCCGTGGTGATCGCCGACACGATCCTCGCCCCGTTCACGCCGTCGAACACGGCGCGCTCCGGCGGCACCGTGTATCCGGTGATCCGCAACCTGCCCGCGCTCTACGACAGCAAGCCCAACGACCCGTCGGCCCGCCGCATCGGCTCGTACATCATGTGGGTGGCGATCGCCGCGACCTGCGTGACGAGCTCGATGTTCCTCACCGCCCTCGCGCCGAACCTGCTCGCCGTCGAGCTGGTCAACAAGACCGCCAAGGTGGGCCTCACCTGGACGCAGTGGTTCCTGGCCTTCGCGCCGGTCGGCATCGCGCTCCTCATCCTCATCCCGCTGATCACCTACTGGATCTATCCGCCGGAAGTGAAGCAGGGCGAGGAAGTGCCGGCCTGGGCCGCGCAGGAACTGAAGAAGATGGGCGGTCTGTCGAACCGCGAGATGATCCTCGCGGGCCTCGTCATCCTCGCGCTCGCGCTGTGGATCTTCGGCGGCAACTTCATCAACGCCACGACCGCGGCGCTGGTGGTGATCTCGCTGATGCTGATCCTCAACGTCGTGACCTGGGACGACATCGTCAAGAACTCCGCGGCGTGGAACACGCTGGCGTGGTTCGCGACGCTGGTCGCGCTCGCCGATGGCCTCAACCGCGTCGGGTTCGTGAAGTGGTTCGCCGAATCGATCGCCGGGCAGATGGGCGGCCTGTCGCCGTTCGTCGCGATGATCGGCCTGGTGATCGTGTTCTACGTGACCCACTACCTGTTCGCGAGCATCACCGCGCACGTCACGGCGATGCTGCCGGTGATGCTGGCGGTCGGCATGGCGGTCCCCGGCATGGACATGCCGCAGTTCGCGCTGCTGCTCTGCCTCACGCTCGGCATCATGGGCATCCTGACGCCTTACGCGACCGGCCCGAGCCCGGTGTACTACGGTTCCGGCTATCTGCCCTCGAAGGACTTCTGGAGGCTCGGGGCGATCTTCGGCGTGCTGTTCATCGTCGCCTTCCTCGTCCTCACGCTGCCCTGGCTCGCGATCGTCGGCTGACACGAAGACCGCAGCATTGCAGCGCGCGCCCTGCAGGGCGCGCGCTGTTTTCGGGAGCGCGGATTCCTGTTCCGCGCGATCGCGAGTGGTCCCGGGCTTCCCGGTCCTTGCGCGCAGCCGATGCTGGCTAGGTGTCCGGGGCTCGAGCCAATCGCGTCTGCCCCGATGCGCGCGTAGAATCGGTGCGGTCGCGCGCACCCAAGACGCGCCCGGAGGAACCGCATGGCCAAGCCGCCGCTTTCGCTCACTCCCGCCGAAATGGCGCTGCGCGATGCCGCGCTCGAGTACCACCGGACGCCGGTGCGCGGCAAGATCGCCGTCTCGCCGACCAAGCCGCTCGCCAACCAGCACGACCTGTCGCTCGCGTATTCGCCGGGCGTGGCGTACGCGTGCCTCGCGATCGAGGCAGACCCGCGGCTCGCCGCCGAGTACACCTCGCGCGCGAACCTGGTCGGCGTGGTCACCAACGGCACCGCGGTGCTGGGGCTGGGCGACATCGGTCCGCTGGCCGGCAAGCCCGTGATGGAGGGCAAGGGCTGCCTGTTCAAGAAGTTCGCCGGCATCGACGTCTTCGACATCGAACTCGCCGAGAAGGACCCCGACAAGCTGGTCGAGATCATCGCCGCCCTCGAGCCGACGCTGGGCGGCATCAATCTCGAGGACATCAAGGCACCCGAGTGCTTCACGATCGAGAGGAAGCTCCGCGAGCGGCTGAAGATTCCGGTGTTCCACGACGACCAGCACGGCACGGCGATCATCTCGACGGCGGCGCTGCTGAACAGCCTCGAGCTCACCGGCCGCCGCATCGAGGCGACGCGTGTCTGCGCCTCCGGTGCCGGCGCGGCGGCGATCGCGTGCCTCGACCTGATGGTGGCCACGGGTGTGCGCGCGGAGAACATCGTCGTCGTCGACTCGAAGGGCGTCGTGCACGCCGGCCGCGAAGGGCTCGACCCGTCGAAGCAGCGCTACGCCCGCAAGACGGACGCCCGCACGCTCGCCGACGCCGTGAAGGGCGCCGACGTGTTCCTCGGCTGCTCCGCCGCCGGCGTGCTCACCCCGGAGATGGTGGCGACGATGGCCGAGCGGCCGATCATCCTCGCGCTCGCCAACCCCGAGCCCGAGATCCGGCCCGAGCTCGCGAAAGCGGCGCGCCCCGACTGCATCGTCGCGACCGGCCGCTCGGACTACCCGAACCAGGTCAACAACGTCCTCTGCTTCCCCTACATCTTCCGCGGCGCGCTCGACGCCGGCGCGACGCGATCACCGACGCGATGAAGCTCGCGTGCGTACGCGAGATCGCCGCGATCGCCAAGGAGGAGGTGAGCGACGAGGTCGCGATGGCCTACGCCGGGCAGGAGCTCGCCTTCGGGCCGGACTACATCATCCCGAAGCCGTTCGACACGCGTCTCATCATGCGCATCGCGCCCGCGGTGGCCGAGGCGGCGCAGGCGTCGGGTGTGGCGACGCGTCCGATCGCCGACCTCGATGCCTACCGCGATTCGCTCGCCCGCTTCGTCACCTACACGGCGATGTTCATGCGCCCCGTGTTCGACGCGGCGCGCGCGCGACCGATGCGGGTGATCTACGCCGAGGGCGAGGACGAGCGGGTGCTCCGCGCGGTGCAGACGGTGCTGGACGAGGGCCTCGCCCGGCCGACGCTGATCGGTCGACCCGAGGTGATCGCCGCCCGCGTGCGGCGCGCGGGCCTGCGCTTCCGTCCCGGCGAGGACGTGCCCGTGGTCGACCCGGAGAACGATCCGCGCTTTCGCGAGTACTGGACCGAGTACCAAGCGCTGATGGGCCGCCGCGGCGTCACGCCGGACATGGCGAAGGCGCAGATCCGACGCTCGACGACGACGATCGGCGCGATCGCCGTGCGCCGCGGCGAGGCCGACGCGATGATCTGCGGCATGGTCGGGCGCTTCGACAGCCACCTCGAGAACGTGCGCGACGTCATCGGACCCGCGCCCGGCCACGGCACGTTCGCCACGCTGAATGCACTGATGCTGCCGGAGCAGACGATCTTCGTCGCCGACACGTTCGTCAACGACGACCCGACCGCCGAGGAGGTCGCGGACATCGCCGCGATGGCCGCGGCGGCGGTGCGCGACTTCGGGCTCCCGCCCAAGGTCGCGTTCGTCTCGCACTCGATGTTCGGCTCGAGCGACCGGCCCTCCGCCCGCAAGATGCGCGCAGCACACGAAATCTTCACCGCGGCGCACCCGGAAATCGAGTGCGACGGCGAGATGCACGGCGACGCAGCACTCTCGGAGGAGATCCGCAGGACCTATCTGCCGGAGACGACGCTCACCGGGTCCGCGAACGTGCTGGTGATGCCGAACCTCGACTCGGCGAACATCCTGTTCAACGTGCTCAAGGTGACCGGCGGCCACGGCATCACCGTCGGGCCGATCCTGCTCGGCGCCGCGGCATCGGTGCACATCATGACGCCGTCGGCGACCGTGCGCCGCATCGTCAACATGACCGCGCTTGCCGGTGTCGAGGCCGGCATCGCGCGCTGACCGGAGATACCGCATGCCGTTCATCCACATCCGGCTGTTCGAGGGCCGCGCGCCGGAGAAGAAGGCCGAGCTTGCCGAGGCGCTGACGCGCGAGACCGTGCGCGTGCTCGGCTGCTCGCCCGAGGCGGTCGACATCGTGTTCGAGGACGTGAAGCGCTCGGACTGGATGACGGCGGGCAAGTCGCACGCGGCGAAGTAGCCGAGGGGGAGGGAGCGATGTCGCGCGCATCGATCCGAACGTACGGTCGCGTCGCGGCGGCGGTGCTTGCCGCGACGATCGCGAGCCACGCGGCGGCGCAGGCCGTCTATCGCTGCGACGACGGCAAGGGCAGCACGCTCTACTCCGACACGCCCTGCAAGGGCGGCGCCAAGGTCGATCTGCTGCCCGGCAAGGCGGATCCCGCGGCGATCGAGCGGCTGCGTCGCGAGCAGCGTGCGTTCGACGAGCGGCAGGCGGCGCGCGAGCTTCGCGCGCAGCAGGAGGCGCTCGCGCTGCGCGAGGATCGACTTGCGCAGCGCGAGTGGCACCTCGATGCGGCGGCGCTTGCGGATCGGTACGCGCCCGCACCCGATGTACGGCTGGGGCGGCGTGTGGCCGTGGTATCCGGTCGCGCCGGCGTCCCGCCGGCGCGGCCGCGACCGCCGCGGCCGGACGTGCGGCCGCCCGCGCCGTACGTTCCCGCGATGCCCGGGCAGTTCGGACTGCCGTCGCCGCCGCCGGTGCGTCCAGCGCCTCCCGCAAGGCCGATGGTCCCCGTTCCGCAGGGCTGACCCCGATCGATCGTGGCCGGGGTGCGCGGGTGGGCGCGTCGTTGCGATTTGATCAAAAATCAAATACGATTGCGCTGACCCGCCTCCAATCGCCGCCCATGCCGCGACCTCGCGATCCGCTCGATCCGCCGCTTTCTCGTCCGCGTGCCCGTGCGCACGCCGATCGTCTGGGGCTCCGGTGTGCGCACCGGTGTCACGCGCCTCCTGGTCGAGGTCACGACCGAAGGTGGCATCGTCGGATGGGGCGAGACGATCTGCCTGCTGGACGCCATTCCCGCCGTTCTGGACCGCGCGGTGATCCCGCTCGCGATCGGCCGTGGCGTCGACCAGGTCGAACGCTTCCACCGCCACGTGCTCGGCGCCGGGTACTACCACCACAAGCGCGCGGCCGTGATGGCGATGTGCGCGGTCGAGATGGCGATGTGGGACGCGTTCGGCAAGGCCTGCGGCCAGCCGCTCTTCCGACTGTGGGGTGGGCAGTGGCGCACCCGCATCGCGCTCTCCGCCTACCTGCTGCAGAGCGACCCGAACGTGGTGGTCGAGGATGCGCGCCGCTACCTCGAGCAAGGCTACGAGACGTTCAAGCTCAAGATCGGCTACGACGAGCGCTCGGACGTCGAACTGACGCGCGCCGTCCGCGAGGTCATCGGCCCCGACCGCCCGCTGCGCCTCGACGTGAACGGCGCCTGGACGCCCGGCACGGCCAAGCGCCAGCTGCCGTCGGCTGCTGCCGTTCGATCCCGCGTACGTCGAGCAGCCGCTCGAACTCGACGACCTCGCGGGGCATGCGGCATTGCGTGCCTCGCAGAGCATCCCGATTGCTCTCGACGAGAGCGCCTACACGCTGCAGGACGTCGGCAACATCGTGCGTGCGCAAGCTGCCGACGTGATCCTGCTGGATCCGCACGAGGCTGGTGGACTTTGGCAAACCGTGAAGGCGGCGGCGATCGCGGAATCCGTGGGCATTCCGGTGACACTCCACAGCGGCGGCGAGCTGTCGCTCTCGCAGGCCGCCTATCTTCATCTGTCCGCGAGCATTCCGAACCTGACGCTCGCGATCGACAACGAGCTCCAGCACCTCGCGGGCGACATCTCGCCCCAGCCATTCGTCATCGACCGCGGGCACCTCACCGTGCCGGAGGGGCCCGGGCTCGGCGTGACCGTCGACCCGGAGCTCGTTGCGCGCTACGAAGTGAACGACATCACCGGCGCCTACCTCGATCCGCGCCGTCCGGGCTGGTTCCCGACCAAGCCTGCCTACTAGCGAACCCTGCCCAAGGAGCAATCGCATGAACGTCGTACGCAGAACACTCGCGCTTGCGCTGGCCGCCTGCGCTCTCGCCGGTCCCGCGATCGCCCAGGAGTACCCGACCAAGCCCGTGCGGATCCTCGTGCCCTATCCGCCGGGGGGCGCCTCGGATGTCACGGCGCGCATCCTCGCCGACAAGCTCTCCAAGCGCTGGGGAGGCAAGCCGGTGTTCGTCGAGAACAAGGCCGGCGCGAACGGTGTCATCGGCACCGAGACGATCGCGCGTGCCGACCCCGACGGTTACACGATCGGGCTGGTCGCGAGCTCGCACGTGACGAACCACGCGCTGATGAAGAAGGTGCCTTACGAGCTCGCCGACATGGTGCCCGTGACGATCACGGCGCAGGTGCAGCTCGGCCTGGTGGTGAATCCGTCGGTACCGGCGGAGCAACGTGCGCGAACTGGTCGCCTACGCGAAGGCCAACCCGAACAAGCTCGCGGTGGCGACGTCGGGCCGCGGCAGCAACCCGCAACTCTGGGCGCTCGCGTTCCAGCGGATGACCGGCACGCAGATGATCGACGTGCCGTACAAGGGCAGCGCACTCGCGCATCCGGACCTGCTTGCCGGGCAGACGCAGGTGATGTTCGATGCGGTGGCCGCGGTGATGCCGCACGTCAAGGCAGGGAAGCTCCGCCTGCTTGCGGTAGGCGGCGCAGAGCGCTCGCCGTTCCTGCCGGATACGCCGACGATGCAGGAGGCCGGCGTGCCTGGCTACGTGAACGCCTCGTGGGGCGCGGTGATCGCGCCGGCGAAGACGCCGAAGGCCGTCGTCGACAAGCTCAACGCGGACATCGTCGCGATCCTGAACGAGCCGGACACCAAGGAACGGCTCGCCGGCCTGTCGGCCGAGGTGATCGCGAATTCGCCGGCGGCGGCCGCGGCCTTCATGAACAGCGAGGAACTGCGCCTCACCAAGCTCATCCGCGATGTCGGTATCCAGCCCGAATAGCCCGCGGGCCGCGGCTCGCGGAGACGTGGTGCCACTCACCGCGACGACGGCGACTCGCGTCGCGGCGGAGCTGCGTCGAATGATCCTCGCGGGCGAGCTCGCGCCGGGACAGCGGCTCAAGATCGACGAGCTCGCGACACTGTGCGATGTGAGCCACATGCCCATCCGCGAGGCGCTGCGCGAGCTCGAGGGCGAGGGCGTGCTCGACGTGCTGCCGCACCGTGGCGCGACGATCCGCGGCGTCGACGCGCGCTTCATCGCGAACTTCTACGATGTGCGCGGGGCGATCGAGGGGATGCTCTCCGGCTGCTGCGCCGAGCGCATCGACGCCGGCGGAATCGCCGCACTGACGCGTGCGGCACAGGACGTCGAGGCGGCGGCGGCGCGTCGCGACGCGGAGGCGATCGTCGCCGCCAACCGCCGCTTCCACGACGCGATCAGCGCCGCGGCCGACAATCCCGAGGCGTTGCGCATGCTCGCGCAAGGCCGCGTGCTCGCGGACGCGCTGCGGATTCGCTTCGGCTACGGCGCCGGCCGCACCGAGGCGATCGTCGCGGAGCACGCGGAGCTGGTGCGGGCGATCGGCAAGCGCGCCACCGAGCGCGCCGCTGAGATCGCCCGCCGCCATTGCGAGCGGGCGCGCGACGATCTGCTGGCCCGGCTCGGACGCGCGCGGGGCACCGCCGTGGACGCTCCCCGCCCGGGGCGGCCGCGCGCAGCGTGACCAGTAAGCGGAAAGGCCCGCCGCGAGCGGGCAGGCCTTTCGGGATTTGGTGGCGAGCCAGGGACTCGAACCCCGGACCAAAGGATTATGATTCCTCTGCTCTAACCAGCTGAGCTAGCTCGCCTAAGCATTAAATTATTGCAGAATCCGCGGGTTGGGTCAAAGTCCGCCCCGCCCGCGGTGCGACGCCCCGCGCGGGCGCACTCGTCTTGCCGCTCCCTCTCCCCGACGTTCCCTGGTACGTGCTCGCCGCCGTGCCGCTGATCATGCTCGCCGCGTACACGATGTTCGGCGCGACGGGCTTCGGCTCGTCGATCATCGCCGTGCCCGCGCTCGCGCACGCATTTCCGTTGACCTTCGCGGTGCCGTTCGTCACCGCGCTGGACGGTCTCGCGACGGCGACCGCCAGTACCCGGCAGTGGCGCGACGCCGCGCTCCCGGAGATCTGGCGGATCCTGCCGGCGATCTTCGTCGGCATCGCGCTCGGTGCCACGGTGCTCGTCAACCTGCCGCGGGCGCCGGCGCTCGCCGCGCTCGGCGTGTTCGTCGCCGGCTACGGTGCGTGGCAGCTGGCGGGCGCGCGCCGCATGACGCGGGCGAGCGCGTGGTGGGCGCTGCCGATCGGCCTCGCGGGCGGGGCGTTCTCGGTGATGTTCGGCACCGGCGGCCCGATCTACATGGTCTACCTGTCGGCGCGCGTGCGCGACAAGACGCGGCTGCGGGCGACCTCGTCGTTGCTCGTCACCTTCAGCGTGTGGACGCGGATCGCGATCTTCGTCGCGACCGGCCTGCTGCTCGATGCGCCGCTGCTCGTGCTGGCCGCGCTGATGATCCCGGCGATGCTCGTCGGCTTGAGGCTCGGCAACCGGCTGCATCACGCGCTGTCGGGGCCGGGCGTGCTGCGGCTCGTCGCCCTGCTGCTGGTGGCCAACGGCGCGCTGCTGGTCGCTGCGTGCCGCTGGTCTGTTTACGCGGTGAGTCGTCGGGAATTCCAGCTTTCGACGGGGGCTGAGCCGTGCGATCAGCCCAGCTTGCGCTTGAGCCAGCGCATTACCGGCCCGATCAGCGGCAGCTTCGCGTACAGCTCGCCGGCCGCATCCCAGTAGTCGCGGTGGCAGGCGATGCGCCCGTCCGGGGCGAACTTGAGATGCGTCGCGCCGTGGATCCGGCGTGTTTCCCCTGGCGAGAGCCTGCGGATCCTGAACGTCATGTCCCAGGTCAGGAACGCGCCGTTCTCGTCGACCGATCTCGTCGATGAACGTGAAGCGGCAGTCGTCCAGGTGCTCGAACATCTGCACGAAGATGCGCCGGATCTCGGGGAGCCCGCGAACCGCGTTGAACGGATCGCGAAAGCTGGCATCCGGCGCGTACACGGCATCCAGCCGGTCGACGCTCGCCGGCCCGAGGGCCTCGTAGAATGCGCGAATACGCGCGGTCGCGGCTCGGGCGTCGTCGTGGGTCACAGACCGGTCGCGCGGCGCACAGCGGCGAAATAGAGGCGGTACGGCAGGTGACGCAGGAAGCGCAACTGCCGCGAGAACGCCTTGGGAAAGTGGATCTCGAATACCCGCCGCTCGAGGCCGCGGATGATCTCGTCCGCCGCATCCTCGGCGCTGATCAGGTGCGGCATCGGGAAGTCGTTGCGATCGGTGAGCGGCGTCTTCACGAAGCCCGGGTTGATCAGGTAGACGCCGAGGTTCCTGCGGCCGCAGGTCGAGGTAGAGCGTCTCGGCGAAGTTGATCAGTGCCGCCTTCGACGCGCCGTAGACCAGCGCCTTGGGCAGGCCGCGGTAGCCCGCGAGCGAGAGACGATGCCGATCGCGCCGCGGCCCTGTGCGAGCAGGCCCGGCACGACGGCGGCGACGGTGCCGATCGGTGCGTGCAGGTTGACCTCCATGAGCGCGCGGGACTCGGCGTCGGTCAGTTCCCACGCGCGGACCTCCTTGTGCGTGCCGGCGACGATCAGCACGAGATCGACGCGCCTGAACGCGGCCTGGACGCGCTGCCACGCCGCTGCCACCGCCGCCGAGTCGGTGAAATCGAGGGGCTCGATCAGCGCGGCGCCGCGGGCCGCCGCAGGATCCCCGGCGACGTCGCGCAGCTTGTCCGCGCTGCGGGCGGAGAGCGCGACGTGCGCGCCGCGCGCGAGCAGCGCACGCGCCACCGCCGCACCGATGCCGTAGGACGCGCCGATCACCCAGACGCGCGCGTCCTGCCACGCGGGCAGCGGCGGGTTCAGCGGTTCGAACAGCCGCATCGAATGCTCAACGCTTGCGCAGCGACAGCGTCACTTCGCCGACACGGAAGCCGAACTTGGTCATCGCGGTGCGGTTCAGCACGGTCTGGTCGTCGATGCGCCACATCCAGTCGTCCATGTCGACGTCGATCGTTCGTCCCGACCAGGGCACCCGCAGCACGTAGCGCATGTTGAAGGCATTGCCCTGCTGGATTCCCTGTCCCGTGCCCACGACGTCGCCGGCCGTTCCCGTGTAGCGGTCGCCGTCCTTCACGAGCGTCCAGATGCGGTTCTGCTTCTCGCCGTCGGAGAACTCGAAGTGCTCGTCGAGCGTACCCCGGTTTCCGTCCCACTTCGCGTCGATGCGCACGGTGAAGCGCCTGACCACCTTGCCCGACCGATCCTGGAACATGCCCCAGCCGTCGACCGTGCCGTTGAAGTACTCGGCGAGGTCGAGCGGCGGGCGCTCGGACCGTGTAGTTCGCGACGTCGACGGTGGCGCAACCGGCCAGCGCGAGCGCGACGGTACCGATCAGCACGGACTTGAGCATGATTCAGCCTCTGGATTGGCGCCTGGCGAACCAGGCGAGCGTGCCGACCGCGGCGAGCTTGAGCGCGCAGGGGACGGCCGCGTAGACGAAGGCGAGCGCGCCGAGCGCGTCCGCATCGGTCGCGCCCGGGGTGTAGCCGAGCGCGGCGAGGAGCGGCAGCGCGATGCCCGCGGCGAGCGCCAGGTTGAGCTTGGTGGCGAGCGTCCACACGCCGAAGTACGCGCCGGCGGACTCCATCGCCCCGCGACGGTCGATGACGTCGGCGAGGATCGACGGCGGCAGGGCGAGATCGGCCCCGAGCGCCAGGCCCGACAGCGCGCAGATGATCGCGAAGGCGTACACGTCGCCCGGTCCGAGGAACGCGGCCCAGACGAACGCGGCGATCGCCGCCAGCATCGCGATCGCCCAGGCGCGCACCTTGCCGATCGCCGCCGAGAGCCGGATCCACAGCGGCATGCCTGCCGCGCCGGCGACGAAGTAGAGCGCGAGGAAGAGACCCTGCCGCGACTCGGCCTGCAGCACGTCGGCGATGAAGAACAGCACGAGCGTCGCCGGGATGGCCGAGGCGATGCCGTTGGCGAGGAACACCGCGAGCAGCGGCCGGAACAGCGGGTCCGCGAGCGGCCGGGCCATGCCGGCGAAGAGGGCGTCGTGCGGTACCGCGGTCCGCGGCGCCATCGGCGCGCGCCACAGGAATGCCAGGCAGAGTGCGGTGAACCCGCGAACGCGGCGGCGAAGCGCGGCAGTCCGGCATCGTCGCCGCCGTCGCCGCCGAGGAGACCGGGGGCGATGCTCGCGATCACCACGCCCACGAGTGCCAAGCCCTCGCGCACCGCGGTGATGCGGGTGCGCTCCACCGGGTCGGGCGACAGTTCCGCGCCCCAGGCGCTGTGGTTGATCGTCGCGAGACTGAATGCGAGGTAGATGAGCGCGAGCGACACGCCGAGCCACACCAGCAGCGGACCCTCCCCTGCGACCGGCGGCGAGAACAGCGCGATCATGCCGAGCGCCAGCGCGGGGACCGACAGCGCGATCAGCGTGCGCCGCGAGGGACCGCGGTCGCTCCACGCGCCGAGCAGCGGATCGAGCACGCCGTCGGCGACGCGCAGCACCAGCAGCAGCGCGCCCAGCGCGGCGAGGCTCACGCCGAGGTGCTCGCCGTAGAAGCGCGGCAGGTGCACGTACAGCGGCAGCGCCGCCATCGCGAGCGGCATGCCGAACGCGCCGTAGGCGACGAGCGCCGGGAGCGGCAGCCGCGCCGGCGCTGCGGCGTGGCCTTCGGGGTCGTGACGGCGAGCGCCGGCGTGGCAGCCACATCGGGGGCTAGCGCTCGCCGAGGAGCAGCTTGCGGAAGGCGGGCTGCGAGGTCTTCGGGTCGAGCCAGATGCCGAAGAACGCGCGCGCGAACCCGGGATCCGCGATCTCGCCGATTGCCGCGCCGTTGTGGAAGAACTGCGCGCCGCGGCCCGGCACGTTGACGCCGGTGAGGCGGTCGCCCTTGCGCACGTCCGGGAACAACCGCTGCATCGCGTCGAGCCAGCGCGTGTGCTCGTCGGGGGAGCCGATCGCCGAGCTTGCGGATCTCGTCGATGCTGCGCTCGGCGATGCGGTCGCCCGTCGAGGGTGCGGTGGTAATGCAGGTCGAGCGCGAACGGCTGGGCGACGGAGAAGTTGCGGGCGGCGCTCCAGTAGAAGCCGTCGTAGATCGACAGTCCGAAGTACTTGAGCTCGCCGCCGCCTTGCGCGCCGGGCCTCCGGGGCGAGCGCCGTGACCGGCTCGGGCAGCGGCGGGGGCGCGCTCCGGCCCATGGCGAAGGCCGCGCCGCAGGCGAACGTCGCCGCAGCGACCAACGCGACGAGCTTACGCGCGGGCGAACGTGTAGTGGCCGACATCGGTGGACTCCGTAAGGAAGCCCGCGGCGCAGTACGCGAGGTAGAAGCGCCAGCAGCGCACGAACGGCTCGTCGAACCCCTGTGCGCGGATACGCGCGGCGTTCGCGTCGAAGGCGTCGAGCCAGCGCACCAGCGTCTCTGCGTAGTCCCGTCCGAACCGCCGCTCGCCGGCGGGCTCGAGCCCGGCTTGGCGCGCCTCGGCCACCAGCCGCGAGGGCGAGGGCAGCATGCCGCCCGGGAAGATGTACTGCTGTATGAAGTCGGTTTCGCGGCGGTAGCGCGCGAAAACGCGCCTCGGCGATCGTGATGCCCTGCACGCAGGCACGGCCGCCGCGCACGAGCGCGTCGCGGATCTTCGCGAAGTAGGCGGGCCACCAGCGCTCGCCCACCGCCTCGACCATCTCGATCGACGCCACGCCGTCGTAGGTGCCGCGATGGTCGCGGTAGTCCTCGATGCGGAACTCCGCCCGGTCGGCCAGCCCGGCCCGGGCAAGGCGCTCGCGCGCCCACGCGGTCTGCGCGTCCGAGAGCGACAGGCCGGTGACGCGGTAGCCGGCGCGGGCCGCGACCTCGGCGAACCCGCCCCAGCCGCAGCCGATCTCGAGGATGTGCGCGCCGGCGGGCAGGGCCAGCTCGGCGAGAATGCGCTCGTACTTCGCCTGCTGCGCGAGGGCCAGCGGCTTGCCGGGGTTGCCGTCGAAGAGTGCTGACGAGTAGGTCATCGTCTCGTCGAGCCACAGGCGGTAGAAGTCGTTGCCGAGGTCGTAGTGCGCGACGATGTTCTTGCGCGCCTGGCGCCGCGTGTTGGCGTTGAGCCAGTGGCGCACGCGCAGCAGCCACGTCGCGGCGCGGCGGCCGTAGAACGCACGCTCGAGCGCCGGCTGGTTCTCGGCGAGCAGCGTGAGCAGGCGCGTGAGGTCCGGCGTGTCCCAGTGGCCGGCGATGTAGCCTTCGGCGAAGCCGATGTCGCCGCGCTGCATCGTGTCGCGGGCCACGCGCCAGTCGTGGATCGAGAGTACTGCGGGATCGGCGTCGTGCTGCCCGAACCACGTCGAGGCGCCGTCGGGCGTCTCGACGACGATGCTGCCCCGCTCGAGGCGCGCGAGCAGGGCGAGGAGCAGGCGACCGGTCGTGGGCACGCGATGGCGGCCCCGCGGCTTGGCGATCGGCGCGATCCCGGCGGGAAGGGAGAGGTTGCGGTCGAGGGTGGTCATCGTCAGCGGCTGATGAGGGACGTGGGTGGGGTGGGCTTGGCGAAGAACGGCACGCGCTTGGCCCAGAGCTTCGCCGCCTGCCAGTGGATGCGGGCGACGACCCCGACGGTGAACGCCGGATAGCGCACGAGGAGCGCGCGAGCACCCTTCCGGGTCAGCGGCCGCACGGCGCCGGAGATGGACGTCGACAGGAGCGGCGCATCGCCGTCGTCGTCGAAGTAGTCGATGCGCGCGAGCCAGCGCTCAGGGCCGAAGTGGAAGCGGAACGCGTAGCGCCCGCGCACGTCGCAGAACGGCGAGACGTGGAACACCTTGCGGGCGACGATGGTGTCGCCGTCGGCGATCGGTCGTCCATCCGGGTGCGCGACGATGTAGTGGTGGCGTTCGCCGAACGTGTTGTTCACTTCGGCGAGCACTGCCGCGACCCGTCCCGCGGCGTCGTGGCAGACCCAGAAGCTCACCGGGTTGAACACGTAACCCAGCATGCGCGGGAACGCGTGGAGCACGACCTCGCCCGGGGCGTCGATGCCCTCGTGGTCGAGGAGCGCGCGGATCCACGGCAGCAGCGGCGAGCCGTCGCGCGCGCCGTGGTCGCGGTCGTCGAACGACAGGACGCCGCGACGGTTGCGGGCGATGCCGAGCGCGGGAAGTTGCTCGAGGCGGGACAGGGGCAGGCGCAGGCAGAACGCCGGGTAGGTGAACGCGTTCTCCGCCGGCCGCTTGCGCCGATGCATCACCTGCCCCTCGACCAGCGCGGGCGCGAGAGCGGCGGTGATGGCGGTGGGCAGCCGGGCGGTCATGACGAGCGAGGGGGTGCTCAGGCAGCGGCGGCGACCGACTCGCCGCGTCGCGCTACGTACGCCGCGATGCTGGCGGCTGCCGCGTGCGCCGACTTGAGCCCGTCCTCGTGGAAGCCGTAGCCGAGCCAGGCGCCCGCGTACCAGGTGGCGTGCCGGCCCTGCCGGCGCGCGATCGCGTCCTGCGCGCCGATGGCGCGGGCGTCGAGCAATGGATGCGAATACTCGAACTCGTCGATCACCGTGCGCGGATCGGGCTCGATCGCCGGGTTCAGCGTCACGATGACCGGCGTGCGGAACGGCAGCGGCTGCAGCCTGTTGATGAGGTACGACACCGACACCGGCCGGCGGCCCTCGGGATCGTCGGCGGCGAGGTAGTTCCACGCGGCCCAGGCGCGCTGCCGGCGTGGCAGCAGCGCGGCGTCCGTGTGCAGCACGACGCGGTTGGGCTGGTAGCGCACCTCTCCGAGCAGCCGGCGCTCGTCGGCGGAAGGGTCCGCGAGGAGCGCAAGCGCCTGGTCGCTGTGGCAGGCGAGCACCACGCCGTCGAAGCGCTCGCCCGTCCGCGCGGGCGAGTCGATCTCGACGCCGCCCCCGCGACGGCGCACCTGCTGCACGGGGCAGCCGAGCCGGACGTCGGAGAGCCGCTCGACGATCTTCTGCACGTAGACGCGCCCGCCGCCCTGCACGGTGCGCCACTGCGGCCGGTTGTCGATCGCGAGCAGCCCGTGGTTGTGGCAGAAGCGGACGAACGTCGGCAGCGGGAAGTCGAGAATTTCCCGCGCGGGCGACGACCAGATCGCGGCGGCCATCGGCACGAGGTAGCTGTCCCGGAACGGCCGGCGGTAGCGTCGCGCGTCGAGGAACGCGCCGAGCGTCGTCTCCGGCAGCGTGCCTGCAGCGAGCGCCGCGGTGGTCTCGCGGTTGAAGCGCAGGATGTCGGCGAGCATCGACCAGAACGCAGGGGAAAGCGCGTTCGCGGGCCGCGCGAACAGCGCCGCGAGGTTCGTGCCCGCCCACTCGAGGCCGCTGCCGTCGTCGCGCACCGAGAACGACATCTCGGAGGCGACGCTCGGCACGCCGAGCTCGGCGAACAGCCCGATCAGGTGCGGGTAGGTGCGGTCGTTGAACACCAGGAAGCCGGTGTCCACCGGGTGCGTGACGCCGTCCAGCGTCACGTCGACCGTGTGCGTGTGTCCGCCCGCGCGCGGCTCGGCCTCGAACACGGTGACCGCGTGCCCCTGCTTCTGCAGGAGCCACGCGGTGCCGAGGCCCGCGATTCCCGAACCGACGATCGCGAGCCGCAGGGGCCGGAGTTTCGTCTCCGCGGGGCATGTCAGTCCCGAAGGGCCGTCCCGAGGGACTGACATGCCCCCGGGGGCAGCGAACAAAGGGAGCGTGGGGGTCGTTCCATGTCAGCTCCGGCTCGCCGGAGACTTCTCGGCGAGCATCCGCTCGATCCGGGACACGAGGTCGCGGTGGCCCGGCTCGACGCTGCTGCCGAAGCTCTCGATGCGCGTGCCCGTGCGGTCGATCAGGTACTTGTGGAAGTTCCACTGCGGCTTCTGGCCGGTCTTCGCGGCCAGCTCGCCGTAGAGGGGGTTCGCGGCCAGGCGGGCGACGCTCTGCTTCTCGAACATCGGGAACTGCACGCCGTAGACCGTGCGGCAGAACTCGGCGATGTCCTTGTTCGTGCCCGGTTCCTGGCCGCCGAAGTCGTCGGATGGGAAGCCGAGCACGACGAGTCCGCGGTCCTTGTACTTCCGATAGAGCGCCTCGAGTCCCTCGTACTGGTAGGTGTAGCCGCACTTGCTCGCGGTGTTGACGACCAGCACCACCTTGCCCTGGTACTGGCAGAGCGACTGCGCCGGGCCGCCTTGCACCGGCGTGAACGAGTGGCGCAGCAGTGCGGGACAGGCTTCCGGGGACACGGCGGTGGTCGCCACGTGGACCAGCGCAGGCGGTTCCGCCACCGCGGACGCGCCGTCTCGATGGGCGGATGGCGTCGCCCGGAGCAGGTCGTGGGTGGTCGGCGCCGCATCCGCCCGGTGTGCCTCGATCAGCGCGTCGAGTCGCGGCGCGGCCACGGCCGGGACGGTGAGCGCCGCGGCGAGGAGCGCCGCGACAACGGGAGTGCGGAGGGAGCGTGGGGTGGACATCGTGGGCTTTCGTCGACCGCTGTTCGCGGACAGGGGATTACAAGGGCTGAATGTCCTGGACAAATGGGCTTGGAGGGTCGTACAATAGCGACTCAATGGAATTCTGTCAACCCATCGTCCAAGACAAAATGAACCTGCCGCTGGAAGCTTCGGGACTCGTGCTCAACATCAGCGCCGTGGAGCGCGAAACCGGTTTGTCCAAGGATGTGCTGCGGATGTGGGAGCGGCGCTACGGCTTTCCCAAGCCGGGACGGGACGACAACGGCGAGCGCCAGTACACGCCCGCGGACATCGCGAAGCTGCGCGCGATCAAACGCCTGATGGACGTGGGCATGCGCCCAGGCAAGCTGATGGCGCACTCGCTGGACGAGCTGAACGCGCTCGCCGACACGCGTGCGGTGCCGCGCCGCGACCAGCTCGCGCCGGCGCTCGAGCGGGACGTGCTCACGCTCCTGCAGTCGCACGACGCGCCCGGCCTCCAGCACATGCTCGCCAACATGCTGATGCGGCAGGGGCTGCAGAAGTTCGTGCTGGAGTCGATCACCCCGCTCAACCGGGCGGTGGGCGAGGCCTGGATGCGCGGCGAGCTGCAGGTGTTCGAGGAGCACCTCTACACCGAGCAGTTGCAGGTGGCGTTGCGCACCGCGATCAACGCCTTTCCCCGCCAGACCGGCATCCCGCGCGTGCTGCTCACCACGTTTCCGAACGAGCAGCACGGCATCGGCCTGCTGATGGTCGAGGCGCTGCTCGTGCCCGAAGGCGTGCAGTGCATCTCGCTCGGCCCGCAGACGCCGCTCGAGGACATCCGCCGCGCGGCGATCGCCCACAAGGTGCACATCCTCGCCCTCTCGTTCTCCGGCGCGTTCCCGCTGCGCCAGGCCGTCGACGGCCTCGCCACGCTGCGTCGGCAGTTGCCTCCCCAGGTGACGATGTGGGCCGGCGGCGAAATGACCCGCCGCGTGCGCAAGACGATGCCCGGCATCGTGCTGATCCCGGACCTCGCGTCCACGGTCAACGCGCTGCGCAGCTGGCGCTCGCACTGGGTGCCGCAGGCGGTCGGCTACTGACCGGCGGAACGTCGGCCCGATGGCGCCCCCGCGGCGCGCCGTCCGGCGCGAGTGCGCTGCATCGAGCCGGGCGACTGGCGCGTGCTCGAGACGCTGCAGCGGGGACGCGATCCAGGCGCGACCGTCGACGCCGGTCGCGTAACATCGCGCGCATGTGGACCGCGGTGACGCTGGCGCTGGCGTACGGTGCGATCTTCCTGCTCTACGGGGTGTGGGTGGGCGGACGGGTCGGCGGTGGCGCTTCGCTGCTGCCGTATGTCCTCGCGCTGCCGCTCGTCTACCTCGCGGTGCCGTTCCTGATCGTACTCGTCTGGTTCGCCCTGGCCTGGGCGTTCCGCGCCGATCGTCCGCGGGAGGTTCGGCTCGGGTTCGCCGGCACGCTGCGCCTGTTCTGGCACGAGTTCGTGACGATCGCGGGCAACGCGCCGCGCATGATCCTCTATCGCGTGCTGATGCCCGATCCGCCCGCGGCCCGCGCCGACCTTCCGGTGCTGCTCGTGCACGGCGTGCTCTGCAACGCCGGCGTCTGGCACGCGTTTGCGCGCTGGGCGGAACGCAAGGGCATCGGCCCGATCTACGCGCTGACCTACGGCCCACCGCTCGCGTCGATCGAGCTCTTCGCCGAGCAGGCGGCGCAGAAGATCGACGCGATCCTCGCGGCGACCGGTGCGAGGCGGCTGGTCGTGATCGCGCACAGCATGGGCGGCCTGGTGATGCGCGCCTACCTCCGCCGTTACGGCGGGGCGAAGGTCGCGCGGCTCGTCACCGTCGGCACGCCGCACGAGGGCAGCGTCCACGCGTGGATGGCGGCCGGCACGTCACTTTCCCAGATACGACCGCGCAGCGCCTGGCTGTCCGGGCTCGGCAGGCCGGATGGCGACGCCGTCCCGCCGATCGTGTCGATCTGGTCCTGGCACGACTCGATGGTGGCGCCGCAGACGTCGTCGCAGATCTCGTTCGGCGACAACATCGCGCTGGGCGGAGTCGCGCACAACGCGCTGCTGCGCGACCCGCAGGTGTTCGGCCACCTCGCCGAGGAGATCGAGCGGGCCCGGTAGCAGGGGCCCCTGTGTCACCGTCCCCTCGCGCGGCGCCGCTCCTCGAAAATTGCTTCTACCAGTGTATGCCCTGCGTGATCTGGGCGAAGGCGATCTGCTCGGGAGTAAGGGGCTTCTGTTCGCCGCCCTTCTTCCCCTGCGCCGCGGAGGAGTCGGGGAACATGTGGAACGCGGTGTTGAGCATCACCTGGGTGAGCTTCGGCGCGATCGCGTGGCAGACCGCGGCGAACACGCCGAGGCGCGTCGCGATCCGCACCGGGCGGTGCACGATCGCGTCGACCACGAGCCCGGCCGCCTCCTCGGGCGAGAGCGTGGGCACGTTCTCGTAGATCTTCGTGGGCGCGATCATCGGCGTGCGCACCAGCGGCATGTTGATGTTCGTCGTGTGGACGCCCTTGTCCAGGAACTCCGAGGCCGCGCACTCCGTGAACGCGTCGAGCGCCGACTTCGACGCGACGTACGCGGAGAAGCGCGGCGCGCGCGACAGCACGCCGATCGAGCTGATGTTGATGATGTGGCCGCGTCGCTGCTCGGCCATCTTCGGCAGGAAGGCGAGGATCAGCTTCACCGCGCCGAAGTAGTTGAGCTGCATCGTGCGCTCGAAGTCGTGGAAGCGGTCGAGCGAGTTCAGCACCGCGCGGCGGATCGAGCGGCCGGCGTTGTTGACGAGGAAGTCGACGGTGCCGTGATCGGCGAGAACCTTCTGCGCCAGCGCGTCGATCGAAGCCATGTCCGCGAGATCGCAGGAGTAGGTGAAGCAGGTGCCGCCCTTGCCCTCGATCTCCTGCTTCACCGCGCCGAGCTTCTCGGGGTCGCGGGCGACGATCACGACTTTCGCGCCGGCCTCGGCGAGCTTCAGCGCCGTCGCATGCCCGATGCCGGACGAGCCGCCGGTGACGACGCACACCTTGCCCTTGACACGGCCGGAGAGCGTGCGGTCGATGAACAGGTCCGGGTCGAGGTTGCGCTCCCAGTAGTCCCAGATCTTCGCGGCATAGGCTTCGAGCGGCGGCACGCCGATGCCGGAGCCCTTCAGCGCCTTCGCCGCCTCGCGGTTGTCGTAGCGCGTCGGCCAGTTGATGAACTGGAAGACGTCGCGGGGAATGCCGAGGTCGGTGAGCACGACCTTCATCGCGCGCTTCACCGGCGCGAGGCCGGCCAGGCCGTAGACGATCGGCGCCGGGATGAAGCCGAACATGCGCGCATTGACGCGCATCGTCATCAGCGGCGCGTGCCCGGCCTTCGCGAAGATGTTCAGCACCTCGCCGATGCGGTAGGGTTCCGGATCGGTCAGGTGGAAGCACTTGCCGTCGAGGCCCTTCTTGTGGGCGATGTGGTCGAGCGCGTCGGCGACGTAGTCGACCGGGACGATGTTGATGCGCCCGCCCTCGATGCCGATCGTCGGCACCCACGGGGGCAGCAGGCTCCGCATCTTCTGGATCGTCTTGAAGAAGTAGTAGGGCCCGTCGATCTTGTCGATGTGGCCGGTCCGGCTGTGGCCGATGACGAAGCCCGGCCGGTAGATGCGGAACGGCCGCTTGCACTCGCGGCGCACCACCGCCTCCGAGTCGTGCTTGGTGCGGAAGTACGGGTGGTCGAGGTCCTCGGCCTCCTCGAACATGTCCTCGCGGAACACGCCGTCGTAGAGGCCCGCTGCCGCGATCGAGCTCACGTGCTGGAAGCAGCCGGCATTGACGGCCTCCGCGAAGCGAACCGCGTTGCGCGTGCCGTCGACGTTGGCGGCCTGCTGCTCTTCGGCCGGTGCCGCGAGGTCGTAGATCGCCGCGAGGTGAAAGACGTGGTCGATCTTGCCCTTGAGCCTTCTTCAGGTCGGCATCGGACACGCCGAGGTTCGGCTTGGTGAGGTCGCCTGCGACGGCGATCACCTGCTTCTCGTTCGCGCCCCAGGCTTCGCGGGCCGCATCGAGCTTCTTCATGGAGCCGCGGCGCACGAGCACGTAGATCGGCTTGCCGCGCGCCAGGAGCTTCTCGACGAGATAGCGGCCGATGAAGCCGGTCGCGCCGGTGACGAAGTACGCCATGGAATCCTCCTGGTGAACGGCTGCCGGCGGGACCGCCGCTTGGGAACGCGGTGGGCGGCTTGCCGGCGGGGGGCTCGCGCGACGGACGCGAGACCACGTTGGTCGGCGGATTATAGCGACGCGCCGCCGTCCGGTCCGGCCTTTAGAATGCCGGCTCTAGACGGCGGGCCCTAGAATGCACGGTAACCTCGCCAGACGGCGAACCGGGGAGTGGTGGATGCTCAAGAAGGCCAAGGCACAGGCGAAGGCGCACATCGAGGACCTGGAGGGCATGCCGCAGGGAATCCTCGAGTCGTCACGGCAGATCTGGCTCGCGGGCCTGGGGGCGTTCTCCCGCGCGCAGGCCGAGGGCATGAAGATGTTCGACACGCTGGTCGACCAGGGGCGGAACCTCGAGAGCCGGACGCGGCGCGCCGCGACGGAAACCGCGGCGGCGGCGGCGGGTGCTGCAGCGCAAAAGGCGAAGGAGGTGCATGCAATGGCCGGCGGCACGTGGGACAAGCTGGAGCAGGTATTCGAGGATCGCGTGGCGCGGGCGCTGTCGAAGCTCGGGGTCTACACCCAGAACGATGTCGAGCGGCTCGCGGAGCGCGTCGATGCGCTCTCCGAGGCGGTGAACGCGCTGCTCAAGGCGGAAGGGCGGGGACCGCTGCCGGCGGCCAAGGTCGGCAAGCGCACCGCGAAGCGCGCGGCAAAGCGTCCGGCGCGGGTCAGGAAGTCGCCAGCGGCGGAAGCCGCGGCCAAGCCCGCCACGGCAACTCCGGCTCGCACACGCAAGGCGACGAAGCGCAAGGCGGCCTGATTCCGAGGGTCTGGTTCGGCCGCCGACTCGTCACGGCGGCGAGGGTTCGACGACAGGGCCCGCCGGGACACCCCGGCGGGCCCTGTGCATTCCCTGCCGGGGCCGGTCGTGCCGGCGCTAGTCGCGGTTCAGCTTCTCGACCTGCTTGATGTAATTCGTCATCGCCTCGTCGACCGACATGCCCTTGAGCTTCGCCCAGGCGTCGTGCTTCGCGCCGCCGACGAAGTCGAAACCGCCGGGCCGGTCCCCCTTCACGTCGCCCTCGGTCGCCTGCTTGTAGTACGAGTAGAGCTTGAGCAGCGTTGCATTGTCCGGCTTCTTCCGGGTCTGCTTGGCCGCGGCGGCGGCGGCCTCGAACTTGGGCTTCAGGTCGTCCTTCTTCGGGGCAGCGGCCATGCGGATCCTCCTCCTCGGGTGCCGGAAATTCGTGCTACTTTAGTGCAAACGCGAAGACGCGCGCAACGAACGCGCGTCGCCTCTCCACTCCACGACGCCCCCGCTTCCCGCCATGGCCGTCCCGTTCCGGCGCGACAAGGTATCCGCGGTCGACACCGCCTGGCTGCGGATGGATCGTCCGCACAACCTGATGATGATCTGCGGCGTGATGATCTTCCGCGAGAAGGTCGATTTCGCGCGCCTGAAGCGGGTCGTCGAGGAGCGCTTCCTGGTGTTCCGGCGGTTTCGCCAGCGGGCGGTCGAGCATCCGGGCTACGCCGTCTGGGAGACCGACCGCGACTTCGACATCGACCGCCACGCGGTGCACATCGCGCTTCCCGGTCGCGCCGGCAAGCGCGAGTTGCAGACGCTGGTCTCGCGGCTGATCGCGACGCCCCTCGACCCTGCGCGGCCGATGTGGCAGTACCACCTGGTCGAGAACTACCGGGGCGGCAGCGCGCTGATCGTGCGCATCCACCACAGCTACGCCGACGGGATGGCGCTGGTGCGCGTGATGCTGTCGATGACGGATGCCGGCCACGACGGTCCGCCCGCGATGCCGTTCAACCCGCCGAAGCGCAAGGCGCGCGCGGACGACGAGTCCGCGCTCGCTGCGCTGATCAGTCCCATGTCGGGCGTGATGAAGACCGCGAAGCAGGTCGGATCGCTGCTGGTCGAGCGTGGCGCGGACCTCTGGAACGACCCCTCGAAGGCCGTCGCCCTCGCCAATCAGGGCTCGGCGCTGACGGCCGAGCTCGCCAGGCTCGCGACGATGGGCGAGGACTCGCGGACGCGCTTCAAGGGGCGTCCCGGGCCGGCGAAGCGCGTCGCGTGGGCCGAGCCGTTGCCGCTCGACGAGGTCAAGGCCATCGGCCGCGCGCTGGGCGCGTCGGTCAACGACGTGCTGCTGTCGTGCGTCGCCGGCGCGATGCGCGCCTATCTGCACGCGAAGGGCGACCGGACCGACGGCGTGACGGTGCGCGCGCTCGTGCCGGTCAACCTGCGGCCGATGGAGAAGGCCTACAAGCTCGGCAACCAGTTCGGGCTCGTGTTCCTCGACCTGCCGATCGGCATCGAGAACCCGGTCGAGCGCCTGTACGCGGTCCGCGCCAACATGGACGCGCTGAAGGGCAGCTACCAGCCGGTGCTCGCCCTCGGTCTCCTCGCGGCGATGGGATCCGGACCGCGCATGCTGCAGGAGGTGCTGCTCACGGCGCTCGCGCGCAACGCCACCGCGGTGATGACCAACGTGCCCGGCCCGCAGCGGCCGCTGTACATGGCGGGCGCCCCGATCGACAGCCTCATGTTCTGGGTGCCGCAGTCCGGGGACATCGGCATGGGGGTGTCGATCATCTCGTACAGCGGCGCGGTGCACTTCGGGCTCGTCTCGGACCGCAAGCTGTGCCCGGACCCCGAGCGGGTGATCGCGCAGTTCGCGCCGGAGTTCGAGAAGCTCGTGCTGACGACGCTGATGGCACCGTGGCCGCGCGAGGCGCCGCTGTCCCCCGGCGATGCGGCGCGCGCGGTCGCATCCGCGGCGCCGTAGCTTGCCGGCGTCGCACGCAATCGCCCTGCTTCGCGTACCCCGGCGCTACTCGAGCTCCGCCTTCGCGCGCTCGACGTCGAGACGCTCCATCGCGTCGGCGGGTCGGCAGTCGGCCGCGGCCTCGTAGAGCTTCGTCGCCTCGGCGAGGCGGCTCTTGCCGAACAGCAGGATCAGCCCGTTCGCGTACTCGATCTTCGCGATCGCGGACTCGGGAAAGAGCTTGATCGCCTTCTCGAAGTGCTCGAGCGCGGAGTCCTTCTTCGCGCCGTAGGTCATGCCGGCGACGAGCCCGCCCACCTTGTCGATCACCTCCGCCTGGTAGGCGCCGTAGGCGATGTGGGCATCGGCGTGCTTCGGCTGGAGCTTCATCGCGGCGAGCAGCGACTCCTTGATCTTCCCGCCGAGCCCCTGTGCGAGCGCCTTGCCGACCGAGATGCACTGGCTGTAGCGGCCCAGCGCGAACGCATGGAAGTAGTGCGCGTTCGGGTCCTTCGGCGCCTCCGCCCTGCGCGCGTCGGCCCAGGCCGCCGCTTCCTCGAACAGCGCCAGCTTCGCCTTGTCGGACTTCTCGAGATAGTGGCCGTAGACCACCTGTGCCTTCACCGCGGCGTTGACGCCCGAGCTGCCGGCGGCGATGCCGGCCTCGACCGCGCGCGCGAAGTCCCCGGCGTGGAACGCGGCCCACGCGTCCAGCGCGCCGGCGTCCTTCGGCAGCGGCTCGCAGTCGCCCTTGTGCAGCCGTGCCCAGTGCTTCTTCAGGCCGGCCGCGTCGCTGAACGTAGGCCTTGTCGGCGTACGGGAACTTCGCCCACTTCTTCGCCATCAGCGGTTCTCCCCGGGGATCGATCTCAGAGGTAGCGGTCGCCCAGGCGCTCGATCAGCGCCCGCGCGGAACCGACGGTGAACGGAGCGATCAGCGCCAGCACCTGGTAGGCGGCACGCTCGAGGCTCATCGCGGCGTCGTCGCCCACGGGGCGGCCCGGCGGGGCCGGGTGCGCGGTGCGCTGGAACGACATCCAGTAGGTGGCGACGATCACGACGTTCTGTGCGATGGCGGCGATCTCCCGCTCGGAGGCGCGCATCGTGCCGGCATCCACCATGCCCCGGCACAACTGGATCACCGCGTTCTCGCCGCGCCGGGTCAGGTCCGCGAAGCGCAGTGCCACGCGGCGGTTGCGCGACGTGAGCTCGAGCAGGTCCCGGTAGAAGAACCGGTAGTCCCACATTGCCTCGAACAGCAGGTGGAGCATGAACCAGAGATCCTCGATGCCGGGAACGCGGCCCGTCGGCGGGTCGAACAGCGGCGACAGCCGCTCCTCGAGCACCGCGTACAGCTCGCCGATGATCTGGTCCTTGTTGCGGAAGTGGTAGTAGAGGTTGCCCGGGCTGATGTTCATCTCGTCGGCGATGTCCGCCGTCGTGATGTGCGGCTCGCCGAGCGATTGAACAGCGCGAGGCTGGTCTCGAGGATCCGCTCGCGGGTGCGACGTGGTCGTTTGCGTTCCGCCATGGGGAGGCCGGCCGGTGGCGTGCCGCACGAAGCCGGCACCCGGACCCGGCCATTATCCACGCAGCCCGCGGACCGGTGGGGACGCCGCTTTCGCGCGCGCCGGCCCGGCAGCGCGGCAGCGGCCAGCTCAGGTCGGGCTGAGGCCGCGCTCAGGCCGCGCGGACCAGCCAGCGCTCGAGGGCGTCGAGCGTGCGGCCGAGGTCGCGCGCCGTCTGCGACACCGTCGGCGGTGACCGCGGAATCGGCGTGCAGCGGTCGCGGGTCGGAGACCGCGTCCGTGATGTGCCGGCGGGTGTCGTGCAGCCGGTCGAGGCGGAACGAGATGCCGTGGCGCGCGAACACCGGCGCGAGCTCGGCCGCGCGCATCTGCAGGTTGCGGCGCGTCTTGTTGAACGCCTGCGCGCAGAGGCGCTTGCGCTGGCGGTAGCTGAAGATGTTCGCGAAGAACATCTGCGCGTCCTCGCGGTCCGGCTCGAACAGGACCACGTTGGCGTGCGGGTACTGCTGCCGGTACTTCTCCATGCCGACGCGCATCCGCGAGTGGATGATCGCGCGGAACGTCTGCGAGAGCACGAGCGGCAGGCCGCCCTCGTTCAGCTTCTCGACGGTCAGGCGCGCGCGGCGGGGCACCGAGCTCGCGTCGTACGGCACGAGCGGGTTGAGGCAGAGCAGGAGGTCGATGCCCTGGTCGAGTGCGACGGAAGCGTGCAGCGTCTTGTTGAGCGCGCCGTCGACGTAGTGCTCGCCGTCGATCGCCACCGGCGGGAACAGGCCGGGCAGGGCCGAGGACGCGCTGATCGCCTTGCTGATCGGCACGTGCTCGTGGCCCGGCGCGCCGAACACGACCGACGCGCCGGTGTCGAGGTTCGCGGCGACCAGGAACAGCTTGCGGTCGAGCCTGCGGAAATCGTTGGAACGGCCCGGCCCGGACAGCAGACGGGAGAGGAAGTTGTCGACGACCGCGTTGTCGAACATGCCGACCGGTATCGCCCGCGACAGCGTCACGAGCGATTCCATCAGGCCGGCGTGGAGCGGGTCGCGCAGGTAGCGCAGGATCGCGCGGAGCGAAAGCGCGGGCAGCGACACGAGTCGCCGGTAGAACTCGCCGAACGCCGGGCGCAGGAACAGCTGCGGCGTCATCGTGGCGTCGGCACCATCGTCGATGAACAGCCGGTACATCTGCGACGGCGAGATGCCGTTCGCGAGCGACGCGACGACGAAGCCGCCCGACGAGACGCCGACGTAGACGTCGAGCTCGTTGAAGTCGATGCCGTCGAGCGAGTCGGCGAGCGCGATCAGCGCGCCCACCTCGTAGATGCCGCCCAGCGGACCGCCTCCGGCGAGCGCGAGGCCAATACCCGAACCCGGCCCGTCACGCGGACTCGCGCTGCCGGCGCGATGCACTCGCGCGGCGACGGCCCCTTCGGGACTTGCCTGCGGCCGCCGCGCTCATGCATTCCCCTCGTATGCCATGCCGGAGCCGCTACGGGAGCGGCCCCGGGGACGCGAACGGTAAACGCGTCAACCGCGCTTGGCGGTCCGCACCGTGCGCTTCGCGCGCTTGGTCGCGGCATTGACGCGCGTCGTCACCGCGCGCTTCGCGCGGGCGACCTTGCGCTTGGCGGCGGGCTTGGCCTCGACCTTGACGGTGACGGGCATCGCCATCCTGGGCAGCGACGCGGGCAGCGTCTCGCGGACCAGCGTCGACGCCGTGTCGGCGTAGGTCCTGACGGTGGTCGTCACCGTGCGGCGGGTGCGCTTCCAGATCGTGTTCGCCTGCGCGAACGACATCTCGAGGCGGTCGCCGACGTAGCGGATCGCGCGCGACTCGATCGCGGTACCTTCGCGCACCAGGTTGCGGAACACGACGCCGCCTTCCTTCTCGGCCCAGTCACGGGTCACGACGGCGGCACCGAGGCCGGCCAGCCAGAATTGGCGCGACGCGCGGACGAGGGTGTCGCCGACTTCGGCGGCGCGGGTGTTGATGGTGTTCAGCATGGCAAGTCCTTTCGGGGTCGGGCAACGGTAGGTTGATCCACTTGGCGAAGATATCGCGGTCTCCCTAGAGGAATCACACTAATCACCGGGCGGCGGCACGTGCCGGGCGGAGGTCCGTGGCGATCCCGTCGGCAAGCCGCGCGGCGATCGCGTAGATCGACAGCTGCGGGTTGGCGCCGATCGAGGTCGGGAACAGCGAGCCGTCGGCGACGAACAGGTTGCCGACTGGTGGTGGCGGCCGGACGGGTCGACGACGGCGCGGCGCGCGTCCGGACCCATCGGTGCAGCCGCCCATCACGTGCGCGGACACGACCGGCGTCTGCAGCGGCGCGAGGGCGAAGCCGTCGATCGCGCGGCGCGCGTCCTGCTCGTCGGCGTACGCTGTGCCGTCGCCGTGGATGGGCATCACTTGCGTCGCGCCGGCCGCGAACTGCAACTCGGCCATCGCGTGAAACGCGCGGCGCACGCCGTCCCAGAGGTAGGGCGTGAACGGATAGTCGAGCACCGGCGAGCCGTCGTCGCGCAGCCGCACGACGCCGCCCGGGCTCTGCGGGTGAAAGCCGTCGCGCATGAGCGCGAGCAGCACGTGCAGGTGTGGGAACGACTGCATGAATCTGGCGTGGCTCGGACCGTGGGTGGGCAGCGTGATCGCCGCGAGCACCGGGTGGACCGGCGGCGCCTCGAGCTTGAAGCCGATCGGGCCGTCCAGGGGCAGCGTTTCGAGGTAGTGGTCGGAGTAGATCGTCTGCGGTGCCCCGGCGTGACCGTCGATCCGGTGCGACATCAGCGCGGCACTGACCACGACCGGATGCAGGAACGTACGCTTGCCGACCACGCCGTGCGGGTCCGGCGTGCCGCTGCGGAGCAGGAGCCCCGGCGTGCCGATCGCGCCGGCGGCGACGACGAACGCCCGCGCGCGCACGGTGAGCCGGCGCGTTCCCGGTGCGGTCCCGCTCGCGTCCATGCCGCGCACCTCGAGCGCGGCGACACGGTCGCCTGCCAGGACGAGGCGCTCGGCCCGCGCCCGCGTCAGCAGGGTCGCGCCGCGCGCGAGCGCTTCCGGGATCGAAACGGTGAGGGGCGCGCGCTTGGCATTGACCGGGCAGCCCATGCCGCAGTAGCCGAGATTGGCGCAGCCCTCGACGTTGCGCCGGATCGTCCCCGACGAGATGCCGCGCGCCTGCGCGCCCTTCGCGAGCGCCGCGTTGTTCTCGTTCGGCGCCACGCGCCAAGGCGCGATCGACAGCCGCGCTTCCATCTTCTCGAACCAGGGGGCCATCGACTCCGGCGTGTACGCGGCCAGGCCAGTGCTGGCGGACCCAGTGCAGAAGCGTCCGCTCGGGCGTGCGGAACGAGCTCGTCCAGTTCACCGTCGTGCCGCCGCCGACGCAGCGCCCCTGCAGGATGTTGATCGCCTTGTCGGCGGTCTTGCGCGCCGCCGACTCCTGGTAGAGGTCCGGGTACGCCTCGGCCTCGCGCATGCGGAAGTCGCGACGACGAGCGCAGCGGCCCTTCCTCGACGATCACCACGGCGAGTCCGGCGCGGGCCAGCGTCTCGGCGGCCACGCCGCCGCCCGCGCCGCTCCCGACGATGGCCACGTCGCATTCGAGTCATGGAAGCATCGCCCGGCGTCGACAGGTCGATCACCTTCCAGCCGGCGGCGAGCCCGGCGCGCACGGGATCGGGAAAGGGCGAGCTGGCTGGTGTCGGCCATCGCTACAGCCGCGGCGGTCCGTCGTAGCCGATCGATGGCCACGAGCGCGGATTGCCGTACCACGCGGCGATGATCAGCTGGTGCAGCGCGTCGTACGCCGAGCGCTTGAGCGCCCAGCCGCTGCCGCGCCAGCGGTCCAGGAACGCCGCCACCTCGTCGACGCTCGCCTCGAGCCAGGGCGAGGCCACGCCGGCGAACGCCCGACGGGCCGGTGCGAGGGCGAGCAGCGCGAACAGCTGGCCAATTTCGGCGCGTGCGTGCGGCGGCAAGCCGGAGATGGCCTTGTCGACGCCGGCAACCACCTCGCGGATCGCGACGTCGCGCGCCGGCCCGGTTTCGGGCAGGGCGCCGGCCAGCATCGCCGGGACGATCGCGGCGACGATTGCCGAGGCGTCATCGTCGAGGACCCGCACGGCGAGCGTCCCGGGCTTGCGCAGCCAGGACCACCAGCCTGCGGCTGCCAGCGCGGCCGCGCTGGCGGCCCCCACGGCAAGGAAAGTGCGTCGGCGCATGGATCGCCAAGCCTAGGGCCGATTTGTAGAACAATCCACCTAAGCCGCGACGCGACCGATCGGCCTGGTAGACTAAAATCACGACCTCGACACTCACTTCGTTCGCGGCCCCGAGGGGCGGGTCAGTGGCTTGCGATGGCCCGGCGCCACTGACAAGGTCCGCGGCCGTTTCCTGCATGTCCTTCCATGGCGGATCGTTCCCCCCGACACGCGGCTGAAGCCGCGCTGATCGAGCAGTTGCGCAGGGCGCAACGCCTGCACGAGGAGACCGCGGCGAACCCGATCCTCGCCGGGGCGCTCGCGCGCCTCGCCAACTGGCAGGCGCAGCGGCTCGCGCAGACCTACGCCGACCTCTCGGCACAGCCGCGCTACGCCGACGCGATCGAGTTCTTCAAGTCCGACCTGTACGGCGACGCCGACGGCCCGCGTCGCGACGCCGATGCGGCGCGGGTCGTGCCGATGATGGTGGTGATGCTGCCGGAGCGGGTGATCGCCACGATCGCGCAGGCGATGGAGCTCAACGTGCTCTCGCACGAGCTCGACCGGCTGGTGCTGAAGGCACTGCCCCGTGCCGACGGCGGGCTCTCGGTTGCCGACTACTGCCGTGCCTATCGTCGCGCGGGCAACATGCCGCAGCGGCAGCGGCAGATCTTCCTGATCGTCGAGATCGGCAGGGCGCTCGACGGCTTCGTCCGGAAGCCCTTCATCCGCACGGCGCTCGCGATGATGCGGCAGCCGGCGCGGCTTGCCGGCTTCGGCGTGCTGCACGACTTCCTCGATCGCGGGTTCAACGCCTTCCACAGGATGGGAGGCGCGGAGGAATTCCTCGACACGATCCGCAGGCGCGAGACCGCGATCCACGACGCGATCGCGGGGGGCTCGAACGAGCCGTTTCCCGATCCGCGCGAAGGTGCGTTGCGCCGCGCCGCGCGGGCGGCCGGCCCGCTGCGCGGCTAGGACTTTCTTGCGGGCGGGGCGGGCTCGCGCAGCCGGCGCGGCGGACGGCTTGTCCTCGGTGATCAACTCGTCGAGCTGCGCGTGGATCTCGCGCTCGATCGCCCCCTTGAGCGGCGTGAGCAGGAAGCCCAGCCTGACGTCGAGCGAGATGCGGTCCTTGCCGACGAGCATGCGTCCGGTCACGCCCGGCCGCTCGAAGTCGACGTGGTCGCCGTTCCACGCGTAGGCGAGCTCGAAGCGCTTCTTGAGGTCCTTGGCGATCTTGTCGGCGACTTCCTTCGCCTTCTTGTGGGAGTAGTGGTGCTTCTTCCCGATCGAGATCGTGGCCATTGCCGTCGCTCGCCTTCGTCTTCGTGTCGCAGGGACGGCGCAGTATAGCGACACGAGGCGGGGTGCGCGACCGCGGGCGGACCCTCCCCGCGCCTCCACCCGCCAGCGCTGGGCCCCTGCCGCACGCAAACGACGGCCGGCACCTGCTCGTACGCTCCTCGCGGCGGATCCGCATCACCTGCACGGATCCGACGGGAGCTGCTCGCGGCGCGGACCACGGGCGGCGAGCTCGGAGCGGCCGATCGCGATCGCGAGGATCACGAGGCCCGCGGCGACGAACGTCGCCGGGTCGAGCGCCTCGCCGAGCAGGAGCGCCGACAGGAAGATCGTGAGGAACGGCTGCAGCAGCTGGAGCTGCCCGACCGCGGCGATGCCGCCCTCGGCGAGCCCCTTGTACCAGGCGAAGAAGCCGACATACGCCGACACGACGGCGACATAGGCGAAGCCCGCCCACGCGGTCCACGGCGCATCGGCAAGCCCCCCTGCCGCACGCCACGTCGGGATCGCGAGGAACGGCGCGGCGAGCACGAGCGCCCAGGAAATCACCTGCCAGCCGCCGATCTGACGGGCGAGGCGTCCGCCCTCGGCGTAGCCGATCGCCGCGGCGATCACCGCGCCGACCAGCAGCAGGTCCGCGACGTGAAGCGCGCCGCCGCCTTGCCACAGCGCGAAGCCGACGACGACCGCGCTGCCCGCGGCCGCGCAGGCCCAGAACCGCCGCGAGGGGCGCTCGTGCGCGAGCAGCGCACCTGCGACCGCGGTGGCGAGCGGCAGCAGGCCGATGACCACGGCGCCATGCGAGGCCGGCACATGGCGCATCGCCCAGGCGGTGAACAGCGGGAAGCCGACGACGACGCCCAGCGCGACGACCGCGAGCCGCGGCCACAGCGACCGGCGCGGCAGCGGCGATCGGGTCGCGGGGAGCAGCACCGCCGCGAGCACGGCGGCGACCACCGCGCGCCCGAGGCCGACAAACACCGGATCGAGCGCGGCGACGGCGAGGCGCGTCGCGGGGAGCGTTGCGCTGAACGCGACCACGCCGACGGATCCCCACGCGAGGCCCCGTCGCAGTCGGGCCGGTGACGGGGCGTGCGGCAGCACGCTCACTGCCTGACGTCGGCCCAGGCAGCGCCGGTCAGGATGCGCAACTGTTCGGGGGTCACCGGGAACACCGAGTACGGCGTGCCGGCGGCCGCCCAGACCATCTCGAAGCGCTGCAGGTCCGCGTCGAGCAGCAGTTTGACGGGTTGGGCATGGCCGATCGGCGCAACGCCGCCGATGGCATAGCCGGTGGCCGTGCGCACGAACTCGGCGTCGGCTGGGCGAGCGGCTCGCCCACCGTCGCGGCGACCTTCGCTTCGCTGACGCGGTTGTCGCCGCTCGCGACGACGATCACCGCCTGGCCGCTGTGCGCGCCGCGGAACACGATCGACTTGGCGATCTCGGCGACCGTGCAGCCGATCGCGGCGGCGGCCTCGGCGCTCGTGCGCGTCGGCTGCTCGAACTCGACGACGCGCGCATCGACGCCGGCGTCGCGCAGGAGCTCCGCGGTGCGCAGCGCCGTCGGATGCTGAGCGGGGTGCAAGCGGTCAGCGGCTGATTGCGGGTGCAATGCAGCGCTCAGGGCGCGGGCGGGCGACGACGCTCGAGCCACTCCGCGTGGAACGCTCCGGGTCCGTCGGTGCGCTCGAAGGTGTGCGCGCCGAAGTAGTCGCGCTGCGCCTGCAGCAGATTGGCGGGCAGCCGCTCGCGGCGGTAGCCGTCGTAGTAGGCGAGCGCCGTGGCGAACGCCGGCACCGGCACGCCAGCGACATTGGCCGCGGCGACGACGGCGCGCCAGGCCGGCTGCGCCTTCGTCACGGCATCGCGGAAGTACGGGGCGAGCAGCAGGTTCTCGAGATCGGCGCTGGCGTCGAACGCTTCCTTGATGCGGTCGAGGAATTGCGCGCGAATGATGCAGCCACCGCGCCACAGCAGCGCGCAGTCGCCGTAGTCCAGGCCCCAGCCGTGCTCGCGGCTCGCCTCCTGCAGCTGCACGAAGCCCTGCGCATAGCTGATGATCTTCGACGCGTAGAGCGCCTGCCGCACGGCTTCGACGAACTGCGCGCGGTCGCGGCGCAGCGACTTGCCGCGCGTCGGGCCCTGGCGAGCGCCGAGCTGGCTCGCGCGACGCGCGCTTCCTTCTGGGCCGACAGGCCGCGCGCGAACACGGCCATCGTCACCAGCGTGCTGGGAACGCCAAGGTCGAGCGCGAGCTGGCTCATCCACTTGCCCGTGCCCTTCGCCCCGGCGACGTCGAGGATCCGGTCGACGAGGAAGCCGTCGGTCCGGTCGTCGCGGACGCTGAAGATGTCGCGGGTGATCTCGATCAGGTAGCTCTGCAGCTCGCCGCGGTTCCACGCGTCGAAGACATCGTAGAGCGCCTCGTTGTCGAGGCCCGCGCTCCTGCAGCAGGTGGTAGGCCTCGCAGATCAGCTGCATGTCGCCGTACTCGATGCCGTTGTGCACCATCTTCACGTAGTGGCCGGCGCCGCGCGGACCCACCCACTCGCAGCACGGGATGTCGTTGTTCGGCCCCACCTTGGCGGCGATCGCCTGGAACATCTCGCGGATGTGGGGCCACGCCGCGGCGCTGCCGCCCGGCATCAGGCTCGGCCCTTTCAGCGCCCCTTCCTCGCCGCCGGAGACGCCGCAGCCGACGTACAGCATGCCCATGTCCTCGACGGCCTTCGTGCGCCGCTCGGTGTCCGTGTAGTGCGTGTTGCCGCCGTCGATGACGATGTCCCCGGGCGAGAGGTGGGGCCGCATCTGCTCGATCAGCTGGTCGACCGCCGGTCCCGCCTTGACCAGCATCATCAGCTTGCGGGGGCGCTTGACTGCCGCGACCAGTTCCGCGACCGAGTGGCAGCCCTTGAAGTTGCGGCCGGCGGCGCGGCCGCGGATGAAGGCGTCGACGCGGTCGGTCGACCGGTTGTGGACGGCCACGCGGTAGCCGCGGCTCTCGACGTTCAGCGCGAGGTTCTCGCCCATCACGGCCAGGCCGATCAAACCGAAGTCGCAATCGCTCATCGTGTACTCGTCTTGGTGGTGGAAGCGTCGGGGCTGTGCGCCGCGAGTCACGGCGCTGCCGCCCGGAGGGGGCGGCGTGACGTGCACATTATCGCCGGGCGAGGCCCGCGCGGGAGCGCGCCGTCAGACGCCTGCGATCACGGGATCGTTGCGCGGCGTGTTAGCGTACGCGTTCCACGACCCCGCATGCCGATGAGCGACCTCGATCGCCGACGAGATCAACCGCTGGATCGTCCGTGCCTCGCTCGACGGGGCGGACGAGGTGTCGATCGTCGACGGCGCCTGCACGCGGCTCGTCGCAGCGGGCGTTCCCCTGATGCGCGCCGCGCTGGTGGGCGACATGCTCGACCCCAGCTTCGACAGCCTCGGCGTGCGCTGGACAAGGGACAAGGGAGCCGTCCACGAGACCTTTCTCCGCGCCACGGATGCCGCCAGTAGCCAGGCGTGGCTCACGAGTCCTTTCCACGTGCTTGTCACCGGCAGGGACGAGCGCCTGCGACGCCGTCTTGATGCCACGTACCGTACCGGAGAGTTCCCGGTGCTCGACGAGTTCCGGCAGCGTGGCGGGACCGACTACGTGGCGATGGCTGTGCGACTGGGCGAAGCCATGTGGCTGGGCGAGACGCGCGGCGTGGTCGCCTCGTGGCTGACCGATGCGCCCACCGGTTTCGACGAGGACGCGGTCGATCTCCTCGCCGAGTCGCTTCCCGCGCTGTCGACGGTCTTTCTGTGGCGCTCGATGCAGCGCTCGGCGCGCTCGCTGATGACGACCTACCTGGGCACCGACGCCGCGCAGCGCGTGCTGGCGGGCAACGTGGTCCGCGGCCGCGCCGAGGCGATCCACGCGGTCGTCTGGTACAGCGATCTCGTCGGGTTCACGCGCATCGCCGACGCGCACCCGGCCGAGCTGGTGCTTGCGATGCTGAACGAGTACGCCGAGGCGCAGGTCGAGGCGATCGAGTCGCGCGGCGGGCACGTGCTCAAGTTCATCGGCGACGGCCTGCTCGCGATCTTTCCCCACGGCGACGACTCGGGCGCCTGCGCTCGCGCGCTCGACGCAGCGGCCGAGGCGCGGCGCAGGCTCGACGCGTTGAACGGCACGCGACGCGCGGCCGGACTGCCGGTGTCCGACGCGCACATCGCGCTCCACATCGGCGAGCTCCTGTACGGCAACGTCGGCAGCCCGCGCCGGCTCGACTTCACGGTGCTCGGCGCGGCCGTCAACGAAGCGGCGCGCATCGAGGCGCTGTGCGGCTCGCTCGACCAGCACGTGATCGTGTCGAGCGCGTTCGCATTGGCCGCCGGCGACGAGGCGCGCTCGCGTTTGGTGAGCCTCGGCCGCTACGCGATGAAGGGCGTCGCGCGCCCGCAGGAGCTCTACACGCTGGACCCGGGTTGAGCGGCGGGCCGCGCGCTCGGCGCGGGCTCGCCGTCGCGAACTACGGCTGCGGGCCGAGGAGCGAGCGCGATCCCGGCGTTGCGGCAGCGGCTGTGTACGTCGCCGCCACAGGTACCGCGACCGCAGGCGCAGCCGGCTCGAGCTTGGTCAGCTCTCCGGTGAGCGAGCCGCCTTCGGCCACGACCAGCGATCCGTAGCGAATCGTGCCCGTGACGCGGCCGGTGCCGTGCACGACGAGCCGCGTCCGGGCGGTGAGCTCGCCTTCGAACGTGCCGTGGATCTCGGCGATGTCGATCGTCGCGGTTCCGTTGAGACGTCCCGGCGCGAGGATCTCCATCGCCTTGCTGTGGACGGTCGCATCGACGTTGCCCTCGATCACCAGCACGTCGCAGTTCGAGATCTCGACACCTTTGAGGTTGATGTCGACGCCGACGGCCAGGCGGCGTTCGGCGCCATCGGCGCGCGGAGGTGCGGACGCCGGCACCGTCGACACCGGGGGGCGTGGGGCTGCGTTCGCGGGCGACGCGGGAACGGTGAGGTGGCTGGGCGGCGCACGCGCGCGCGGCGCGGACTTCGCATCCGGTTCCTTCGGGGCGGGGCGCTCGGGGCGCGTGAAATTGAGCATCGGACCTCCTCGATGGGGCGCGCGACAGGCGCTATGACAATGTCATGGTCCTCCCAATCGTGGTCGCACGCAAGTCCGGCACGCGCTCGCGGTGCCGGTGCGGCGAGGAACCCGCGAAGGTCGCGGGGTCTGTCGGTCGCACAGGTCGGGCTACGCCGCAGCCCGCACGAGCGCCGGACGCTGGAACAGCTCGATCGCCTCCTCGACGTCGGCGGCCTTGAGCAGGCGCTCCTGCACCGCGGCCGGCGACCAGGTGTCGCCCGGGACCGCGGCGGCGAAGCGCTTCGCGGCGTCCGCGTCGTCGAAGAACTTGAGGAACATCCGCTCGAGCTGGTCGCTGTCGCAGGGCCCGAGCTCCATGCGGAAGTCCACGCGTCCCGAGCGGATCGCGGCCTCGTCGATGCGGTCGGGGTGGTTGGTGGTGAGGAACACCACCGACCCCTCGTGCGAGGCCACGCCGTCGAGCGCGTTGATGAAGCCCGAGTACGACACCTTGACCTGGACGTCGGCCTTCGAACGCTGCTGGAAGAACGCGTCGACGTCCTCGATCAGGATGATCGAACGGGTGGGCACGCTGGACAGCAGCGCGCCGATCTTCTCGTCGGTGACGTTCGGCGAGGCGAGCGACAGCACGCACACGTTGAGCGACAGCTCCGAGGCGAGTGCGGTGACGAGCGAGGTCTTGCCGGTTCCCGGCGGGCCGTAGAGCAGGTAGCCGCGCCGCCACGGGATGCCGAGCGTCTCGTAGCGCTCGCGCGAGGCGAAGAAGCGCTGCAGGTCGCCGACGACCGCCTCCTTCTGGCCGGCCTTCAGCACGACCGAGTCGAGCTTGCGGTTGTTGCCGAGACGCGCGCGCGACCACTCGTTGCTGTAGGGCGAGGGCACGTAGATGGCGATGCGGTTCAGCTCCCGCGCGATGCGGTGGTCCATCGCTTCGCCGACCAGCTTCTCCAGCGGGCGCTTGTCGCGGCCGAGCGTCGACAGGCTGATCTTCTCGATGATCGAGTTGGCGACCTGGATCTCGCGCTTCATCCACATGAGGCGGCCGTCCATGAAGAACAGGTGGAAGCCCTCGCCGGGCGAGAACACGGTCGCGGGCCGGCCGCCCTGCTGGAGCTCGTCCTGCAGGCTCTGGTAGCTCGACGTGTTGGTGCGCACCGCGCGCACGGTGAAATTGTTGAGGCGGCGCAGCGCGTCGCGGCTGTCCATGTACTCGACCAGCGCCGGAAACATGAGCTCGTCGCGGCTGTCGACGGTGAGCGTGGTCACAAAGAAGTGCTTCGCCCAGGCTGCGAACCTGGCGGGCACGTCGCGCAGCCACATCGCGGCGACGCCCAGCAGGGCGAGCGCCACCCCTCCGGAGAGGAGCTGGTTGGAGCCGAGGACGGAGGTCAGGGTGTCGAACACGGGGCACTCCCGATCGTGACGCGACGCACCATTGCGCCGACATGCATCAACGCGGAGTCTGGGCAACGGGCGGACACCGGTCCAGCCGGACGGGCAGGGGGTGGACAGCCGCGGGAGATGCTGCGTCGCAACACGGTTAACGCCCGCATTCGTCCTGGACAAACATTGATATTTTGTCCGAACATCTTGCCGAGCTTCCAACGCGAAGTAGACGATAGAATGAAAAGATATGAGAAGAGTGAGCGCTAACATACATGACGAATGGGAGCGTTCTGCGACGCCAATTCGTGTTGCACTGCAGGATTGACTCGATCGTCGCGCGCCTCGAACATACAAAAGATTGAAACGAACGTTTGAAGTACTTGAAGTCATTCGACGGCAACGTCGAGGCGCGAGGCATGACGAAATCGACGACGACGGGCAACGTGATTCCGATCGGGACCCAGTCCGGCAGCCCCCCGGGGACGAAGGAGCGGATCCTGGACGCGGCCGAGGCCCTGTTCATGGCGCACGGCTACGAGGCGACCAGCCTGCGCGCGATCACCACCGCGGCGGAGGTCAACCTCGCCGCGGTGAACTACCACTTCGGCAGCAAGGAAGAGCTGTTCGAGGCCGTGCTCACCCGCCGGCTCGACCCGATGAACCAGCGCCGGGTCGCGCTGCTGACGACGCTCGAGGAGCGCGCCGCGCCCGCTCCGGTGGCGAGCGAGCGGATCCTCTCCGCCCTCCTGGTCCCGGCGCTCGAGCTCGCCCGCGATCCCGAGCGAGGCGGCGGCAACTTCCTGCGCCTCTTGGGACGCGCGTATGCCGATCCGGCGCCGTTCATCCGCCGCTTCCTCGCCGCGCAGTACGCCGAGATGATCGGCCGCTTCAAGACGGCGTTCGGCCGCGCGTTGCCGCACCTGCCGGCACGCGAGCTCTCCTGGCGACTGCATTTCCTGATGGGCGCGCTGTCCTACACGCTGGCGGGAACCGATGCGCTGAAGCTCATTGCCGAGATCGCGCCCGGCGACGGCGGCGGCAGCAGCGACGAGCTCCTGCTCGCGCGGCTCGCGCCGTTCCTCCTCGCGGGGCTCACCGCACCGCTTCCCGATCTGACGGGCGCGGGCCCGTCGCTCGACGGTGCGCTCGCCCGCGGTGATTAGAGCCCCGACTCCAGACGCAACCGCGAACATGGTCAATCGATGCGTTGCCACGGGCGCACCGCGCCACGGGCACGCCGCAAGGAGCACGACATGCTGACAGCCCTCTGGCTCATCGTTTTCATCGTGGCGGCCATCGCGCTCGCCTACGCCAACGCGTCCGGCCTCGCCTGGGTCGCCGCGGGCGCCGTGTTCCTCGGCGTCGCCTGGGTCGCCGGACTCCTGCCGGCATGGCTCACGCTCGCGCTCGCAGCCGCGTTCGTGATCGTCGCGCCGGCACTCGTCGTGCCCGGCCTGCGTCGCCGGCTCGTCTCCGAGCCGCTGCTGCGCGCGTTCCGCAAGGTACTGCCGCCGATGTCGCAGACCGAGCGCGAGGCGATCGAGGCGGGCAGCGTCTGGTGGGACGGCGAGCTGTTCTCCGGCAAGCCCGACTGGCGCAAGCTGCTCGACGGTGCCGCGCGGCACGCTCACCCCGGAGGAGCAGCACTTCCTCGACCACGACGTCGAGGAACTCTGCGCGATGGTCTCCGACTGGGAGACGACCAACGTCTACAAGGACCTGCCGCCGAACGTGTGGAAGTTCGTCAAGGACCGCGGCTTCCTCGGCATGATCATCCCGCGCGAGTACGGCGGCCTCGGCTTCTCCGGATACGCCCACTCGCAGGTGGTGCAGAAGATCAGCACCCGCTCGGGCACGGCGGCGGTGACCGTGCTCGTGCCGAACTCGCTCGGGCCGGGTGAGCTCCTGCTGCACTACGGCACCGACGAGCAGAAGCGCCACTACCTGCCGCGTCTCGCCAAGGGCCTCGAAATCCCCTGCTTCGCGCTCACCAACCCGAGCGCCGGCTCCGACGCGGCATCGATCCCGGACTACGGCGTCGTGTGCTGGGGCGAGCACGAGGGCAAGAAGGTGCTCGGTCTCCGGGTCACCTGGGACAAGCGCTACATCACGCTGGGCCCCGTCGCGACGCTGCTCGGGCTCGCGTTCCGCGCCTACGACCCGGATCACCTCGCCGGCAACAAGGACGAGATCGGCATCACCTGCGCGCTGATCCCGACGTCGCACCCGGGCGTCGACATCGGCCGCCGCCACATGCCGTTGAACGCGGTGTTCCAGAACGGCCCGACGTGGGGCAAGGACGTGTTCATTCCGATGGACTGGGTGATCGGCGGACAGCCGATGCTGGGCCGCGGCTGGCGGATGCTGATGGAGTGCCTCGCCGCAGGGCGCGGCATCTCGCTGCCGTCGTCGAACACCGGGATGGCGAAGCTCGCGGTGCGCACGACCGGCGGCTACGCGCGCGTGCGCCGGCAGTTCAAGACCGCGATCGGCCGCTTCGAGGGCATCGAGGAGGCGCTCGCCCGCATGGGCGGCAACCTGTACATGATGGACGCGACGCGCTCGCTCACCGCGCGCGCGGTCGACCTGGGCGAGAAGCCGGCGGTGCTCTCCGGCATCGCCAAGCTGCACATCACCGAGAAGAACCGCGAGGTGATCAACGACGCGATGGACGTGGTCGGCGGCAAGGGCATCTGCATGGGTCCGTCGAATGTCCTCGGCGCCGCCTACATGCAGATGCCGGTGTCGATCACCGTCGAAGGCGCGAACATCCTCACCCGCAGCCTGATCGTCTACGGCCAGGGCGCGATCCGCTGCCATCCGTTCGTGCTGAAGGAGATGGAGGCGACGCGCCGCGCCGACCACGCGCAGGCGCTGGCCGAGTTCGACGCCGCGTTCGCCGGCCACGTGCGCTTCACGCTGTCCAACATGGCGCGCGCGCTGGTGATGGGCCTCACCGGGTCGCACTTCGTCGGCGTGCCGGCGGACGTGGCGCCGGAGATGCGTCGCCACTACCAGAAGCTCACCCGCTTCTCCGCGGCGCTGGCGTTCGTGTCGGACGTCTCGATGGGCGTGCTGGGCGGCGCGCTCAAGCGCAAGGAAAAGCTCTCGGCGCGCCTGGGCGACGTGCTCTCCTCGCTGTACCTCTGCTCGGCGACGCTGAAGCGCTACGAGGACGAAGGCCGGCACAAGGCCGATGCGCCGCTCGCGCACTGGGCGGTCTGGGACGCGATGTTCAAGGCCCAGAACGCGTTCGAAGGCGTGATCTCGAACTTCCCGAGCCGCTTCATCGCCGCGGTGGTGAAGCGGATCGTGTTCCCGCTCGGCCGTCCGTACGTGGTGCCGTCCGACCGCCTCGGCCACCAGGTGGCGCGCCTCCTGATCGAGCCGTCGGCGACGCGCGACCGCCTCACCGCGGGGGTGTACATCGACCAGCGCAGCGACGACCCGGTACGCGCGATCGAGCTCGCGCTCGACGCGACCGTGGCCGCCGAGCCGATCGAGGAGAAGCTCCGCGTCGCGGTGAAGAAGGGCCGCGTCGCGGCGAAGCTGCCGCCGGGCGCCGGCCCCGAGGTGCTGGACGCCCGCGCGGTCGAGGCCGGCGTGATCACCGCCGACGAGGCGCGCGTGCTGGCCGAGCAACGCGCGCTGACCGCCACCGTGGTGCGTGTCGACGACTTCGGTCCCGACCTCGGCAGGTCGCTGCTCGTGCCGCCGCAGCCGGTGACGATCCACGCCGCGGCCGCGCGGCAGCCGCAGCCCGCCAAGCCGGTCGGCGAGCGCGCCGCGGCTTAAGGCGCCGCGGGGGTCTGCAGGGGCGCGCGGCCGCGAAGCCGCGCGCCCGTCTCGTTTCTTGGACAGGAGCCAGGATGGCCAGCCACGAACCCATCTACATCGTCGACGGCGCGCGGACGCCGTTCCTCAAGGCGCGCAACCGGCCGGGGCCGTTCGCGGCCTCGGACCTCGCGACGCACGCGGGCCGGGCGCTGCTGCTGCGCCAGCGTTTCGACCCGGCCGCGATCGACGAGGCGATCCTGGGCTGCGCCGCGCCGTCGGCCGACGAGGTGAACATCGGACGCGTCGCGGCGCTGCGCATCGGCCTCGCGCAAAAGACCCCGGCATGGACGGTGATGCGCAACTGCGCCTCGGGCATGCAGGCGCTCGACTCGGCGATCAACAACATCCGCGCCGGCGCGAGCGAGCTCGTGCTCGCCGGCGGCGTCGACGCGCTCTCCCGCGCGCCGCTGCTCTTCTCCGACGCGATGACGCTGTGGCTGTCGCACTGGTACGCGGCCAAGTCGCCCGGCCAGCGCGCCGGCGCTGCTGATGAAGATCAAGCCGGGCTACTTCGCCCCGGTGATCGGGCTGATGAAGGGCCTGACCGATCCGATGGTGGGCCTGCTCATGGGCCAGACCGCGGAGAACATCGCCTACCGCTTCGGCATCACGCGCGCGGAGATGGACGAGTTCTCGGCGGGCAGCCACGCGCGCGTGCTCGCCGGACGCAAGGCCGGGCACTACGACGGCGAGGTCGTGCCGATCTTCGACCACGCCGGCAAGCTCCACGCCGAGGACGACGGCGTGCGCGAGGACTCGACGCCGCAGAACCTGCGAAGCTGAAGCCGTTCTTCGACCGCAAGTACGGCAACGTCACCGCCGGCAACAGCTCGCAGGTGACCGACGGCGCCGTGTGGCTGGTGCTGGCCTCGGCAGCGGGCGGTGGAGAAGCACAAGCTCACGCCGCGCGGGCGGATCGTCGACACGCAGTGGGCGGGGCTCGACCCGGCGCAGATGGGGCTCGGACCGGTCCACGCGGCGACGCCGATCCTGCAGCGCCACAAACTCGGCCTGAACGACCTCGACACGTGGGAGATCAACGAGGCGTTCGCGGCGCAGGTGATCGGCTGCCTGCGCGCGTGGGAGAGCGACGAGTACTGCCGCACCGAGCTCGGACTGCCGGGCGCGCTCGGCACGCTCGACACGGCGAAGCTCAACGTCGACGGTGGCGCGATCGCGCTCGGCCATCCGGTGGGCGCCTCGGGCGCGCGCATCGTGCTGCACGTGCTCTCCGTGCTCGAGCGCACGGGCGGCAAGCGCGGCATCGCCGCGATCTGCATCGGCGGCGGGCTGGGCGGCGCGATGCTGGTCGAGCGCGTCTGACGCGATCGGGCATCGACGCCACGGTGGAGGCGTTGTGGCCTCTGCCCAACTACGGGGAAGCGACATGCAACACTGGTCCATCACCCGCGAGGCCGACGGTCTCGCCACGCTGACCTTCGACCGCGCGGACGCCGGCACCAACACGCTGTCGGCCGCGGCACTCGCGGAACTGAACGAGGCGCTCGACATCCTCGATCGCGAGCCGCCCAAGGGCCTCGTCGTCCGCTCCGGCAAGGCGAACGGCTTCATCGCCGGCGCCGACGTCGACGAATTCGGCGAGATCTCGTCGGAGGACGGGGCGCTCGCGCTGGTCAAGCGCGGCTGGGACACGTTCGAGCGCCTCGCGAACGTCCGCTATCCGACGCTGGCGCTGATCCGCGGCTTCTGCCTGGGCGGCGGCCTCGAGCTCGCGCTCGCCTGCCGCTACCGCGTCGCGGTCGACGAGCCCGCGACGCGCCTGGGCCTGCCCGAGGTGATGCTCGGCATCGTTCCCGGCTGGGGCGGGATCAAGCGGCTGCCGCGGCTCGATCGGCGGACCGGCGGCGCTCGACCTGCTGCTCACCGGCAAGTCGGTCGATGCGCGCAAGGCCAAGGCGCTGGGGCTGGTCGACGAATCGGTGCCGGCGCGGATCATGGAAAACACCGTGCGCGGCGTGCTCCGCGCATTGCCGCCGCCGCGGGCGCTGAAGCTGCCGCTGTCGCTGACGCTCAACCCGATCGCGCGCCGCGCGATCGCCGCGCAGGCCGCGAAGCAGGTCGCGAAGCGCGCGCGCCGCGAGCATTACCCGGCGCCGTACGCGATCCTCGAGCTGTTCGCGAAGTACGACGGCAACGCGCTTGCGGTGCCGCCGTCCTCGCCGGCGTCGGTCGCCTCGCTGATCCGCACGCCGACGGCGGAGAACCTGATCCGCGTGTTCCGCCTGCAGGAGCGCCTCAAGGGCTTCGGCAAGGAAGGGGGCGCCACGGCCGCGCACGTGCACGTGGTCGGCGCCGGCACGATGGGCGGCGACATCGCGGCGTGGTGCGCGCTGCGCGGCCTCACCGTGACGCTGCAGGACCAGAACGCCGAGCGCCTCGGGCCGGCGATGCAGCGCGCCGGGAAGCTCTTCTCGCAGCGGCTCAAGGATCCGCGCCGCCGTCGCGACGCCTTCGACCGGCTGATCCCCGACGTCGCGGGCGACGGCATCGCGCGTGCCGACGTGATCATCGAGGCGATCTTCGAGAACGTCGAGGCCAAGCGCGCGCTGTTCGCCGCGATCGAGAAGAAGGCGAAGCCCACGGCACTCCTCGCGACCAACACGTCGAGCATCCCGCTCGAGGAGATCGCGACGGCACTCGCCGACCCGTCGCGGCTCATCGGGCTGCACTTCTTCAACCCGGTGGCGAAGATGATGCTGGTCGAGATCGTCGTCGGCGCGGGCACCAACCGCGACCTGGTGGCGCCGGCCGCGGCGTTCGTGCGGCAGATCGACAAGCTGCCGCTGCCGGTGAAGAGCGCGCCTGGGTTCCTCGTCAACCGTGTGCTCGCGCCCTACCTGATGGCGGCGATGAAGGCGGTGGACGAGGGGCTGGCGCCGGAGACCGTCGACGAGGCGGCGCTCGCGTTCGGCATGCCGATGGGCCCGATCGAGCTCGCCGACACCGTGGGCCTCGACATCTGCGTGGCCGTCGGCAAGCTGCTCGGCGCCCGCGGCGAGCCGCCGCGCCGGCTCATGGAGCTGGTCGACGCGGGGCACCTCGGCAAGAAGACCGGACGCGGCTTCTACGCGTGGCCGAGCGGCAAGGTGGCCAAGCAGGCGCCGGGCAAGGTGCCGCCGGGGCTCGCGGACCGGCTGGTGCAGCCGTTCGTGGCCGAGGCGCGTGCGGCACTCGCCGAAGGGATCGTCGAGGATGCCGAACTCGTCGACGCAGGGGCGATTTTCGGCACGGGATTCGCGCCGTTCCGGGGGGGGCCGCTCCACTACGCGGGCACCCCGGCCGCGCGTTCCGTCCAACGTGCGGCGGAGCCGGTGCCGGTGGTGTAGGATTTCCACGTCCAGCCCCGGCCCCGAGCCGGGGCGACGACAACAAGAGCATCCCGCGGCACGCCCCCGTGCCCGCGCCAAGGAGGAGTCGTGGAAAAGATCTGGCTCAAGAACTATCCGGCCGGCGTGCCGGCCACGATCGACGTCAACGCCTACGAATCGATTCGCGAGCTGTTCGAGGAGACGTGCGCGAAGTACGCGACGCGTCCCTCGTTCACGTGCATGGGCAAGTCGATCACCTTCGCCGAGCTCGAGGCGCTGTCCGACGCATTCGGCGCCTGGCTGCAGGGGCAGGGCTGCAAGAAGGGCACGCGCGTCGCGCTGATGATGCCCAACATCCTGCAGTACCCGGTGTGCCTGTTCGGCGCGCTGCGCGCCGGCTGCACGGTGGTCAACGTCAACCCGCTCTACACCGCGCGCGAGCTGCAGCACCAGCTGAACGACTCCGGTGCCGAGGTGCTGGTCGTCGTCGAGAACTTCGCGAAGACGGTCTCCGAGGTGATCGGCACGACCAAGGTGCGGCAGGTGGTGGTGACCTCGATCGGCGAGCTGCTCGGCGTCAAGGGCATCGTCGTCGACCTCGTGCTGCGGCGCGTGAAGAAGATGATCCCGGCGTTCTCGCTGCCCGGCTCGATCCGGCTGCGCGACGCACTCGCCGCGGGACGCGGGCGCAAGCTCGAGCGCGTGCCGATCGGCCACGACGACATCGCGTTCCTGCAGTACACCGGCGGCACCACGGGCGTCGCCAAGGGCGCGATGCTGCTCAACCGCAACATCGTCGCCAACATGCTGCAGGCGCGCGCCTGGGTGAACCCGGCGCTCGACCACGACAAGCGCGAGATCGTCATCACGCCGCTGCCGCTCTACCACATCTTCTCGCTGACCGCGAACTGCCTCGTGTTCATGTCGCTCGGCGGCGAGAACATCCTGATCCCGAACCCGCGCGACATCCCGGGGTTCGTGAAGGAGGTCGGCAAGTACAAGTTCACCGCGATCACCGGCGTCAACACGCTGTTCAATGCGCTCCTCAACAACCCGGACTTCGCCAAGCTCGACTTCTCGCACCTGCACCTCACGCTGGGTGGCGGCATGGCGGTGCAGGAAGCGGTCGCCAAGAAGTGGAAGGCAGTGACCGGCAAGCCGCTGATCGAGGCCTACGGGCTCACCGAGACCTCGCCCGCGGCGACGATCAATCCGTTCGACATCAAGGAGTACAACGGGTCGATCGGACTGCCGATCTCGTCGACCGAGGTCGAGCTGCGCGACGACGCCGGCAAGCCCGTGGCGCTCGGCCAGGCGGGCGAGATCTGCATCCGCGGGCCGCAGGTGATGGCGGGCTACTGGAACCGTCCCGACGAGACCGCGAAGGTCATGGACAAGGATGGCTGGTTCGCGACCGGCGACATCGGCGTGATGGACGAGAAGGGCTTCGTGCGCATCGTCGATCGCAAGAAGGACATGATCCTCGTCTCGGGCTTCAACGTGTACCCGAACGAGATCGAGGGGGTGGTGGTGATGCACGACGGCGTGCTGGAATGCGCGGCGGTCGGGGTTCCGGACGAGAAGTCCGGCGAGGCGGTGAAGCTCTTCGTCGTGCGCAAGGACCCGGCGCTCACCGCCGAGGCGGTGCTCAAGCACTGCCGCGAGCACATGACCGGCTACAAGGTGCCGCGCGAGGTCGAGTTCCGCACCGAGCTGCCCAAGACCAACGTCGGCAAGATCCTGCGCCGCGAGCTCCGCGACGAAGGCAAGAAGAAGGCGGCGTAGGCACGACCCTGCCAGGCGCCGGCCGGGGGCGACGCCCGCGGCCGGCTACCGTCCATGGCTGACCTGTCCGACCGCGCCCCGGTGCTGCGCGTCGTGCCGATGCCGGCCGACGTGAACCAGCACGGCGACATCTTCGGCGGCTGGATCATGGCGCAGGTGGACATCGCCGGGTCGATCCCGGCGGCGAAGCGCGCGCGCGGCCGGGTGGCGACCATCGCCGTCAACTCGTTCGTCTTCAAGGAGCCGGTGATGGTCGGCGACGTCGTCACGTTCTTCGCGCACGTCGTGAAGACCGGCCGCACGTCGATCACCGTCGACGTCGAGGTCCACGCGACGCGCAACCCCCACGAGGAGATCACGGTCAAGGTGACCGAGGCCACGCTCACCTACGTCGCCGTCGGTCCGGACCGGCGCCCCCGGGCATTGCCCGCGGAAACGTAGGGCCGGGCACGGTTTTCGGCCGAGATTGTCCGCCCGGTGGGATGGACGCAACAGCGAAGAGGCGACGAGCGTCGGCGCCGGACGATTGGCACCCCCGGACAGCGAAAAATGGCATATTTCCCATGTTCCCTCCGCTCCGGCTCCGGGTGCCAGGCCCTGCCGAAAACGAGCCCCATTCGGGTCCAGGGCGGCAACGACAGTCCAAGAACAGCGAGGAGAAAACGATGAAGACCCCGAATTTCCGTCGCCATCGCGTCGCGGCCGCCGTCGCCGGCGCCGTGCTGGCGCTGGGCGCGACGCAGGCGCTCGCCACCGGTTTCCAGCTGAACGAGCAGAGCGCGAGCTCGATCGGCAACGCGTTCGCCGGCGGCGCCGCGTTCACCGACGACATCTCCGCGATGTGGTGGAACCCCGCCGTGCTGTCGAAGTTCGAGCGGCGGCAGTTCATCCAGGGCCTGCACGTCGTCGTGCCCAAGATCGAGTTCAGCAACGACGGCTCGGTGCCCGCGACTCAATCAGCCGCTCGGCGGCAACGGCGGGGATGCCGGCGGCTGGAACTTCATCCCGAACCTGTACTTCAGCATGCCGATCAACGACCAGTTCGCGTTCGGGCTGGGCATCAACGGCCCGTTCGGCAACAAGACCCAGTACAGCGAAGGCTGGCTCGGCCGCTACCAGGCGCTCGACTCGAAGATCATCACGATCAACGTCAACCCGGCGATTCTCGTGGAAGGTCACGCCCGAGTTCTCGGTCGGCGCCGGCGTGAACTTCCAGTACATCGACGGCAGGTTCACGCAGAACGCCAACTACTCGGCCGCGCTGGCTCGGCCGCGCCGGCAGCAGCCGCAGGCCGGCCCGATCCCGCGCAGCGATCGTGCCGCAGATCGTCGGCGCGACGCCCGGCCTCGACAGCGGAGTGGTGATCAAGGGCGACGACACCGCCTGGGGCTGGAACATCGGCGCGGCCTGGGACGTGACGCCGCATGGCGTCTCGCGGCGGCCTACCGCTCCGAGATCAAGTACAACCTCAAGGGCAACGTCGGACTTCAACAACCCGCACGATCTCGGGCGCAACCGGCCGCCGCACTCGCGCCGGTGATCAACACGCTGGCCGGCGGCGGTCAATGCGCGCGGCTACTCTACGCCACGCAGCATCACGTCAGACATCACGCTGCCGCAGATCGCCAACCTGTCCGCGGTGTGGAAGTTCGACCGCCAGTGGGAGTTCATGGCCGATGCGCAGTGGACCGGCTGGTCGAGCATCACCGATCTCACCTTCGTGCCCACGGACGGCTCCGACGCTGCCGGGCGTGCCGCTGGAGTGGGACGACACCTGGAAGATCGCGGTGGGCACGAGCTACCGCTACAACGAGCAGTGGAAGGCCCGCTTCGGCGTGGCGTTCGACCAGACGCCGGTGACGACCCACCCGACGGCGCGGCTGCCCGACTCCGACCGCTGGTGGCTCACCGTCGGCGGCGAGTACCGCTGGACGCGCGAATGGAAGTTCGACGCCGGGCTCGTCTACATCAAGGGCGACAGCGCGGAGTTCAACCAGCGCTTCTCGGCCGCGGAAGCGGCGTCGCTCGGCCAGATCCGCGGCTCGTACGACGCGAGCGTGTGGATCCTGTCGGCGCAAGCCGCGTACGTGTTCTGACGTCGCAAGCGGGCCGCGGGAAACCGCGGCGCGTTCGAGGGCACGACGGCCGGGGCAACCCGGCCGTTTGCTTTCCGGCCATCCGCGAATCCGGCAGACGTGCGAGTCGCGCTCGACGGGGGCGCGTTTCTAGAGGAAAGCACCAAATTCGGACGCGTAGAATCGAGCGCAGTCGCGCGGCAAGTCCCGCCCTTCCAGCCCGCGCCGCGACGGGCTCAGCCGGTGTCCCCCACATGTCCACATCGCCAATGATCGTTCGCAAGGTCGCCGTGCTCGGCGCCGGCGTCATGGGTGCGCAGATCGCCGCCCACCTCGTCAACGTCAACGTCCCGGTGATCCTCTTCGACCTCCCCGCGAAGGAGGGCGACCCCGACGGCATCGTGAAGAAGGGCATCGCCGGCCTGGCGAAGCTCGAGCCCGCGCCGCTCGGCATCAAGGAACGCGCAACGCACATCGGGGTCGCCAACTACGCGACCGGGCTCGCCCGGCTCGCCGAGTGCGACCTGGTGATCGAGGCGATCGCCGAGCGCCTCGACTGGAAGCGCGATCTCTACGCGAAGATCGTGCCGCACCTCGCTCCGCACGCGATCCTCGCGACCAATACCTCCGGGCTGTCGCTCGCCGCGCTGTCCGACGTGCTGCCCGCGGCGATCCGCCCGCGCTTCTGCGGCGTGCACTTCTTCAACCCGCCGCGCTACATGCATCTCCTCGAGCTCATCGCCGGCCCGGACACCGAGCCGCGCCTGCTCGACGACCTCGAACGGTTCATGGTGACCACGCTCGGCAAGGGCGTGGTGCGCGCCAAGGACACGCCGAACTTCATCGCCAACCGCATCGGCGTGTTCTCGATCGTCGCGACGATGGTGCACACCGAGCGCTCCGGCCTCGCCTACGACGTCGTGGATGCGCTGACCGGTCCGGCGATCGGCCGCCCGAAGAGCGCGTCGTTCCGCACCGTCGACGTGGTCGGCCTCGACACCACCGCGCACGTGATCGGCACGATGCGCGACACGCTGAAGGACGATCCCTGGCACGCGCACTTCGACGTGCCGAAGGTGATGGCGGCGCTGATCGCCAAGGGCGCGCTCGGCCAGAAGGCCGGGGCGGGCTTCTACCGCAAGCAGGGCCGCGAGATCCAGGTGCTCGACCCCGCGAAGGCCGACTACCGGCCGTCCGCGGGCGAAGTCGCGCCCGAGGTCGCGGAGATCCTCAAGATCCGCAACCCCGGCGAGAAGTTCGGCAAGCTCCGCGCGAGCGCGCACCCGCAGGCGCAGTTCCTGTGGGCGACGTTCCGCGACGTCTTCCACTACGCCGCGTACCACCTCGAGAGCATCGCCGACAACGCGCGCGACGTCGACCTCGCGATCCGCTGGGGCTTCGGCTGGGACATGGGGCCGTTCGAGACGTGGCAGGCGGCCGGCTGGAAGGAAGTCGCCGGCTGGATTGCCGAGGACATCGCCGCCGGACGGTCGCTCGCCAAGGTATCGCTGCCGGCGTGGGTCACGGGCGCGAAGGTCGCCGCGGTCCCCGGCGTGCACACCCCGAAGGGTTCGTACGCACCGGCGGCCGACGCCTTCCACGGCCGCTCGACGCTGCCCGTGCACCGTCGCCAGCTCTACCCCGACGCCGTGCTCGGCGAGCGGGCGGATCCCGGCACGACCGTCTTCGAGACCGACGCGGTGCGCATGTGGCACCTCGGCGACGACGTCGCGATCCTGTCGTTCAAGACCAAGAAGAACACGGTCAGCGAAGCCGTGCTCGACGGCATCCTGCGTGCCTGCGGCGAGGCCGAGAAGGGCTTCGCCGGCCTCGTGCTCTGGCAGCGCGGCGAGCCGTTCTCGCTCGGTGCCGACCTGTCGTCGATCGCGCCTGCCGCGGCCGCCGGCCAGTGGTCGACCGTCGAGGCGGTGGTCGCCAAGTTCCAGCAGACCTCGCTGGCGCTCCGCTACTGTCTCGTGCCGACGATCGCCGCGGTGCGCGGCATGGCGCTCGGCGGCTCGTGCGAGTTCGTGCTCCACTGCGACCGCACCGTCGCCGCACTCGAGTCGTACATCGGGCTGGTCGAGGTCGGCGTGGGCTTGCTGCCCGGCGGCGGCGGCTGCAAGGAATTCGCGGTGCGCGCTGCGGAGGAATCGCGGCGCGGCGCCGCCGGCAGCCAGATCGACATGCTGCCGGTGGTCCGCGCGTACTTCCAGACGATCGCCACCGCGACCGTCGCGAAGAGCGCATTGGAGGCGCAGGCGCTCGGCTACCTCAGGCCGAGCGACGTCGTCGTGCGCCAACTGCGCGCGAGGTGCTGCACGTCGCGAAGGCACAGGCGCGCGCGATGGCCGAAGCCGGCTACCGACCGCCGCTGTCGCCGCGCGACATCCCCGTCGCCGGCCGCACCGGGCTCGCGACGCTCAAGATGATGCTGGTCAACATGCGCGACGGCGGCTTCATCAGCGCCTACGACGCCGAGATCGGCGAGCGGGTCGCGCGCGTGATGTGCGGCGGCGAAGTCGACAGCGGCAGCCTGGTCGACGAGCACTGGCTGATCGAGCTCGAGCGCGCCGAATTCATGCACCTCGTGCGCAACGCCAAGACGCAGGCGCGCGTCGCCCACACGCTGCAGACCGGCAAGCCGCTCAGGAACTAGGAACCACGCCATGGCCAAGCAAATCCAGGACGCCTACATCGTCGCCGCCACCCGGTCCCCCGTGGGCAAGGCGCCGCGCGGGATGTTCCGCACCGCCCGCCCCGACTCGTTGCTCGCCCACGTGCTCTCGCGCGTCACGGCCGCGGTGCCGTCGCTGCCGAAGGAGCGCATCGATGACGTGATCGTCGGTTGCGCGATCCCCGAGTTCGAGCAGGGCATGAACGTGGCCCGCATCGGGCTTCTCCTCGCCGGGCTGCCGTCGAGCGTCGCCGGCATGACGATCAACCGCTTCTGCTCGTCGGGACTCAACGCCGTGTCGATCGCCGCCGACCGCATCCGCACCGGCGAGGCCGACGTGATGATCGCCGCCGGCACCGAGAGCATGAGCATGATCCCGATGCTCGGCCGCCTCGCGATGAACGCCGAGGTGTTCGCGAAGGACGAGAACCTCGGTATCGCCTATGGCATGGGCCTCACTGCCGAGAAGGTCGCGGCGCAGTGGAAGGTCTCGCGCGAGGACCAGGACGCGTTCGCGCTCGAGTCCCACCGTCGCGCGCTCGCCGCGCAGGCCGCGGGGGAGTTCGCGGCCGAGATCTCGCCATTCGACGTCGTCGAGCACGTGCCCGATCTCGCCTCCGGCAAGGTGGCCGAGAAGACCCGCCGCGCCGAGCGCGACGAGGGCCCGCGCGCCGACACCACGCTCGAGGGGCTCGCGAAGCTCCGTCCGGTGTTCGCCGCCAAGGGCTCGGTCACCGCGGGCAACAGCTCGCAGATGTCCGACGGCGCCGGGGCCGCGATCCTGGTCTCCGAGCGCGCGCTCAAGGAATTCGGGCTGCAGCCGCTCGCACGGTTCGTGGGCTTCTCGGTCGCCGGCGTGCCACCGGAGATCATGGGCATCGGCCCGATCGCCGCCATTCCGAAGGTGCTGAAGACCACCGGCGTGCGCCAGCAGGACCTCGACTGGATCGAGTTGAACGAGGCCTTCGCCGCGCAGAGCCTCGCGGTGATTCGCGACCTCGGCCTCGACCCGGCGAAGGTGAATCCGCTGGGCGGCGCCATCGCGCTCGGCCATCCGCTGGGCGCGACGGGCGCGATCCGTACCGCGACACTGGTGCACGGCCTCGCGCGCCGCGGCGGGAAGTACGGCATGATCACGATGTGCGTGGGGACGGGCATGGGTGCCGCCGGGGTGTTCGAGGCGGTCTGATCCCGGATTCCCGGGCCACGCGAGGGAGGCGGCGCCAGGAAGCCGCGAACGAGGAGGAGAAGACGATGTTGAGAACCGTGGTTGCGGCGGTGGCGTTCGCGCTCTGCGCGGGCGTGGCGACGGCCGCCGAGGTGGGCGGGGTCAAGCTCGACGACAAGGCGAGCGTCGGTGGCCAGGAGCTCGTATTGAACGGCGCCGGTGTGCGGACCCGGGTGATCCTCAAGATCTACGTCGGCAGCCTGTACGTGCCGGCGAAGACCAACACCCTCGCGGGCGTGCTGGCCAAGGGACCGCGGCGCGTGCAGATGAACCTGCTGCGCGACCTGTCCGGCGACCAGCTGGTCGGCGCGCTGGTCGACGGCCTCAAGGACAACAACACCGAGGCCGAGCTCGCGGCCGTCAAGGCGCAGACCGACCAGCTGGTGTCGATCATGAAGTCCTTCGGCGAGGTCAAGGAAGGCAACGTCGTCACGCTCGACTTCGTCGATGGCGCGACGAAGATCTCGCTCAACGGCCAGCCGCGCGGGTCGATCGCCGGCGAGCCGTTCAACCAGGCGCTGATGAAGATCTGGCTCGGCGACAAGCCGGTCCAGGCGGACCTGAAGCGCAGCATGCTGGGCGGCTAGCCGCCCGTCCGCCGGTGCTTCGTCGCGGCGCGGGGGAACTCGCGCCGCGTGGCATCGGTCTGTCCTCGCTCATGCCCGACTTCTGGCCCTCGTGCGGTTACCGTCTGCTCGCCCGCGGCGGCGACGGACGGCTGACCGTCACCGACGCATTACCTGCGGAGCTTCCTCGCGCGGCCCGAGCTCGCACCGATCCCGGAGTCGTGCGCGGCGGAGCTCGCGCTCCACGACGCCCTGCTCGCCACGCCGCGGCGGGTCGTGCGCGACGACGAGCTCGCCGCCATCGCCGATGCCGACGCCGCCGACAACTATCGGGTCTTCGTGCGCTTCCGCGACCGCCTCGCGGGCGCGGCTTCGCTCGAGTCGGCCTACATGGGGTTGTTTCGCGGCGAGGGCGATCGACGTGCCGCCGCTGTTCGTGCACCAGCTCACGCAGGTGCTGCTGCGGCACGTGCTCGGTGACGTGGCCGACCCGCTCGAGGTACGCGCGGCCGAGATGCTGTTCCGGCCGCAGCGGATCGCCGTGCTCGAGGATGGCGCGGTGATGGCCGCCGACGACGCCACCGTCGAGCTGCACTCCACCACGGGCGGATTCGGCAGCCTGGGCGAGCTCCTCAAGCGCCAGAACGTGCCGACCCGCTCGATCGACCTCGACGTGCTGTCGCGCGAGAACGCGGCGAGCTACTGGGAGCGCGACGAGCGCTTCGACCTGTCGATGATGCTCAATCGCGGGCAGCCGCCGCTCGAGGCGCTGTGCCGCGTGCTCGAGCGCTGGATCGCGCACTTCCTCGGCGTCAGGGTGCGCATCGCGCCCGAGCGGCGCATCGACGACGACAAATGGGTCTGGCACGTCGGGCTCGATGCCGAGGCGAGCGCCATCCTCAACGACCTCTACAATCGCGCCGAGGTCGACGACGAGCGGATGGCGCGCCTGCTGTGCCTGTTCCGCCTCGAGTTCGAGGATCCCGCCGACATGCGCTCGACCATCGCCGGGCGCCCCGTGTACCTGGCCATGGCGATGGACGTGCAGCAGCGCCTTAAGCTCAAGCCCCAGAACCTCCTCCTCAACCTGCCGCTCGCGCGTACGCAATGAACCTCTCCTCCCGTCCGACCCGGTTTCGAACGTTCGTGGCGATCGGGCTGCTTGCGACCGCATCGATGTGCCGGTGCGCAGCCGGCGGCGCCGCCCGCGGCCACGCCTGCCGCGCCGGCACCCGCCTCCGCCGCTGGCGCGACGGTCGTGCTGTCGGACCTGTCCTGGCTTTCCGGCTGCTGGCGCGGCAACGTGAACCAGCGCGAATTCCGCGAGCACTGGCTGCCGTTGCGCGGCAACCTGCTGATCGGCGCGGGCCACACGGTCACGCAGGACCGCACGCAGAACTTCGAGTACGTGCGAATCGAGTCGCGGGCCGACGGGCTGCACTACGTCGCACAGCCCTCGGCGGGGAAGGATCGGTCGTTCCGGCTCGCCGATCGCCAGGTCGACGGGCTCGACACCATCTTCACGTTCGCGAACGACGCAAACGACTTTCCCCAGCGCATCGTCTACCGGCGCGGCACAGAGGGCTGGCTGTACATCCACGTCGAGGGCCGCGTGCAAGGCGAGGAGCGCAGAGTGATCTACCCATTGCGCCGCATCGATTGCGAGAGCGGCGACCTGATCGCGAAGTGAGCGCACCGGCTTCGCTGGACCCGGCGTAGCCGTCGCGCTTGCACCGGAAGTCGCCTTGCGCCCGATTTCGCCGCGAACTACCGAGCGAATTTCTGACTCAGTACGCTACCGGTCGCGGAGGATCGCGAGCATGCCTTCGGCGAGCCGGCGATGCGCGACGAGCGCGCGGAAGTAGGGCGCGTCGTCCGCGGCGCCCTTGGCGCGCATCAGCGCGACGCACGCGGCCCGTTCGTCGCGGGTCCACCGGTCGAGATCCGGCACCCGCGCCACCACCTGCGCGAGCGAGCGGAAGGCGCGCGCCTCGGCGGCGGGCCAGCCGGCGCGGTCGCCGACGCCGAGCGCCGCGGCGACGCGACGCACCGCCGCTGCCGCCGCCGCCTTGCGGTCACCGCGATGCGCTTCGCCCACGTGACGGGACACCGCGAGGGAAAGCGCGCCCGCGTCGACCCGCATCGCGGCGTCGGTCGGCGCGAGGTCGAGCGCGAGGTCCGAAGCGGCCAGCGCGCGCATCGTCGGCAGCGGCGAGCGATAGCCGCTCACCGTGCGAATGTGTTCGAATTCCGCCGCGGCGACTCCCCGCAGCGAGCGTTCGACCGGCCGGAAGCCCAGGCGGTAGTACAACCAGAACGCGCCGGAAAGCAGGCCCTCGCGGTTGCCGGCGCCGAACTGGTAGGGCTCGACCACGAAGCGCGACACGCCGAAGTGGTGGCGGTAGACGCGCAGCACCTGCGCGAACAGCCAGCTCGACTCGCCGCCGCGGAACGCCGGGAACACGTTGATGCCGGTGCGGCAGGTCGCGAAGAATGGCCAGCCGCCGCCATAGCCGACGGGCAGCGCCATTCTTCATCAGCAGGTAGCCGGTATGGCTGTCCAGCGCGAAGCGGCGCGCGGGGTCCATCGGATAGAGCGCGATCGACGTGCCGCGCGCGAGCTCGTAAAGCGTGACGCCGTCGCGCGATGGCCATGTCACGGGGTCGGTCTCGCGCGCGAGCACCGCCAGCGTGGCGCGCGCGGTATCGATCAGCGCCGACCGCTAGCCGCGTGGACAGCGGTCGTGGCGGGGGCAACGGCTCGTTCATCACGCCCCGCGGCTCGGCGACGGTCTTCTCGAGCGGCGCCACGTGGCAGAACGGTGTCGTGGCGAGTCGGCACGTGGCCGCGCGCGCGAGCGTCCCGGCCGCGCGAATCGTCAGGTACGGTACGAGCGACTCGTACAGCAGCCCGCGAATGGCGGGCGCGGCGTCGATGGCGTCGATGGCATCGACCAGGAACGCGAGCCGCGACGGCGCGCGCCCCTTCGCCTCGTCGAGCAGCCGCAGGGAGTCGACGTCCGATGTGGTGAGCTCGGCCTCGAGCGGTGGCAGTGCGAGCGCCAGCACGCCGGCGAGCGGCCGGCCGTCGTCGCCGAACGAGTCGATCTCCGCGGCATCCGGATGCCGGCGCACGAGCCACCGCGCGATGTCGAGCGTCAGCGTCGCGGTCACCGCGCTCCCGGGCACGCCACTACCGGCGAGCGACCGCAGCGCGGCGGGCGGAAACGTCGCCGCGAGCGCATCGACACGCGCCAGCGCGCGCGCGGCCGCCCGGTAGAGGGACGGCGTCTCCGGATACGCGAGCAGGAACCGGAGCGTGTCGCGGAAGTCGAGCAGCACGCGCGGCCGGTCGATGGCGCACGCGACGGCCTGGCGCAGCAGCTCGGCCTTGCGTGCCGCCGCATCGCCACCGAAACGGCTTGCCGCCTGCCGCAACGCACGCACGTCGGCAGGCGCAAGACGGCGCGCAGGTACGCGTCCGGCGGGCCATGCGCGGGCTCACACGGCCGCGTTGCCGCGGAGGCTGTCCACGCCGCGATTGGCAAGCGCGTCGGCGCGCTCGTTGCCGGGGTGGTCGTCGTGGCCGCGCACCCAGTGCCAGGCGACGCGGTGCTGCGCCGCGAGCTCGTCCAGTTCGCGCCAGAGCTCGGCGTTCTTGACCGGCTTGCGATCGGCGGTCTTCCAGCCGTTCCTCTTCCAGCCGTGAATCCAGCTCTCGATGCCGTTCTTCACGTATTGCGAGTCGGTGTAGAGCGCGACCTCGCACGGGCGGGTCAGGCTCTCGAGCGCGCGGATCACGGCGGTGAGTTCCATGCGGTTGTTCGTCGTCTGCGGCTCGCCGCCGAAGATCTCCCGCTCGCGCGCGCCGACGACCAGCAGCGCGCCCCAGCCGCCGGGACCGGGATTGCCCTTGCAGGCGCCGTCGGTGTAGATCGTGACGACCGCCCCCGCGATCGGGGCGCGAGTCGTTGCGCTGCTCGCTGACGGGGAGCGGTGCGCGCCTCGGGACGACCCTGCGGCACTCACGGCGCGGGACGGCGGCGCCGCGCGGTGACCGTGGTGAGCGTTTCGCGGGCCCGGGCGGCGGGCACGAAGGCGCGCTGCCGCTCGCGCCGCTGCCATGCCGGCGTGATCACGCGCATGCCATGAACGTGCTTGGTGGCGCGCAGGAAGTAGACCCCTCCACCGATCGGCCACCAGCGATCGCCGGCCTTCTCGAAGAAGCCGGCGCGGGCGAGCCACTGCTCGCGCGAGAACGGCGGGACGTAGCAGTCGAGCCTTCCGCCGACGACGTCGAAGCCGAGCAGCGTGAGCCAGTCCTTGACGCGGTAGAGCGCGATGAAGTTGCCGTTCCAGGGGGGCGTCTGTCCGCGCCCGAAGTAGCGCTTCGCGCCGAACAGCGAGAACGGGTTGAAGCCCGCGATGACGATCTGGCCCTCGGGGCGGATCACGCGGTAGGCCTCGCGCAGCATCTGGTGCGGATCGTCGGTGAACTCGAGCGCGTGCGGCATCACGATCAGGTCGATCGAGTTCTCGGGGAACGGCAGCCAGTGGGGATCGGCGATCACGTCCGCGGGGGGGTCGTAGTCGACGCTCCAACGCGAAGGAATGCGGCTTTGCGCGAGGAAGACGCGACCCGGCAACCCGATCTGCAGCGCGTAGAAGCCGAAGATGTCCGCGACGTCTGGTCGAAATAGGCCTGCTCGCGCTCGAGGAGGTAGCGGCCGAGCGGCGTACCGAACCAGTCGGCGAGTGTCGTTGACACCCTTTCCGGCACTCGGGAAGATGCGTCCATGGCCGCGATTATCCCCATCCCCGCATTCGCGGACAACTACGTCTGGCTGCTTCGCGAGGGACGCGCGGCGGTGGTCGTCGATCCCGGCGACGCGGCGCCGGTGCAGGCGTACCTCGACCGCGAGGGGCTCGACCTCGCCGCGATCGTCGCGACCCACCATCACGGCGATCACGTCGGCGGCATCGAAGCGCTCGTGGCGCGCCGGCAGGTGCCGGTCTACGGTCCCGCGCGGGAAACCATCCCGGCGCGAACCCGTGCGCTCCGCGAGGGCGACGGCGTCGTCCTCGAAGAGTTGGGGCTCGAGCTCCTCGTGCTCGACGTGCCGGGGCACACCGCCGGGCACATCGCGTACACCGGGCGCGTGGCGGATGCGCCTGTGCTCTTCTGTGGCGACACGCTGTTTGCGGCAGGCTGCGGCCGGATCTTCGAGGGGACGCCGGCGACGATGTGGACGTCGCTGCTCGAAGCTCGCGGCGCTCGATCCCGCCACCCGGGTGTTCTGCGCGCACGAGTACACGCTTGCCAACCTGCGCTTCGCGGCCGCGGTCGAGCCCGCCAACGTTGCACTGGCGCAGCGCCAGGCGCGCGACGCGGCACTGCGCGACCGAGGGCAGCCGACCGTGCCGTCGACGATCGCCGACGAGCTCGCGACCAATCCGTTCCTCCGCGCGGGCGAGCCTGCCGTGCGCGCGGCGGCGGAGGCCCACGCGGGACACTTGCTCGATGGCGACGTCGCCGTCTTCGCGGCATTGCGTGCCTGGAAGAACGGGTTTCGCTGAGCGCGGCGCGCGTAGCGAAGCGGAGCGCAGGCCTGCAGGGCCCGTCGCCGCGCGATGCGATGCGGCCGACGCGCGAGGGTGCGCAGGGCAGAACGATCCAAGGAGGCCGGGGTGATTGCGGCCCGCCCCGCAGGTTGACGCGATCCGAGCGGGCGCCTACCATCGCCCGAATTTTGTGCAGTGCTTCGCCAGAGGTGTTCCCGCCTCGCAGGACGCGGCACGACGAGGCCCGCATCGGGCCACGAGTCCCGGCGACGGCTCGCGCTGCACGCGACACGGAACACCGAATTGCGCCCACACGCTCTCGCTGCCCTCCTGCTTGCGGTCGTACTCGCCGGCTGCGCCACCCCCGAGCCGCGTCGGGCAACTGCCGATGCCGTGGCGGAGTCCGTCGCCGGAGCGCCGGGCACGCCGGCGCCGGTCGCGGTTCCCGAACCCCAGATCGTCGCGGTGCCGATCGCCAAGGTTGCGGCGCCGTCGCCGTTCGCGCCGCTCGTCGAGGCCGAGCTCGAGCCGCTGCCCGTGCCCGCGGAAGACATCTGGGACCGCATCGTCAAGGGCTACGCGATTCCCGACCTCGAGGGCCCGCTGGTCGAGAAGTGGGAACGCTTCTATGCGGAGCGACCCGGATTACGTCGCGCGCATGGTCGACCGCAGCCGGCGTTACCTGTACCACATCGTCAACGAGGTCGATCAGCGCGGCATGCCGCTCGACGTGGCGCTGCTGCCGATGGTGGAAAGCGCGTTCAATCCGCGTGCGTACTCGGTGGCCCGCGCGGCGGGCATCTGGCAGTTCATGCCCGCGACCGGACGGCAGTACGGGCTCGACCAGAACTTCTGGGTCGACTCGCGCCGCGACGTGGTCGCGGCGACCGACGGCGCCCTCGACTACCTGCAGCGGCTCTACGGGATGTTCGGTGACTGGCAGTTGGCACTCGCGGCCTACAACTGGGGCGAGGGGAACGTCGCGCGCGCGGTAGCGAAGAACCGCGCGCGCAGCCTGCCCGCCGGGTACGAATCGCTCGACATGCCCGACGAGACGCGCAACTACCTGCCCAAGCTCCAGGCGATCAAGAACATCGTCCGCGACCCGGAGCGCCACGGGCTCGTGCTCGCGGACGTCCCCGACGCCCCGTACTTCGCGGTAGTCAAGGTCGACCGCAAGATGGACGTGAAGAAGGCGGCCGAGCTCGCCGAGCTCTCGGAGGACGAGTTCCTGGCGCTCAATCCCCAGCACAACCGGCCGGTGATCGCCGGCGCCGACGAGTTCACGATCCTCCTGCCGATCGACAACGCGGAGCTCTTCGTCGCCAAGCTCGACCTGCACGACCAGCCACTGGTGTCGTGGCAGGCATACCGCCTGAAGGAGGGCGAGTCGATCGTGCAGGTCGCGACGAAGTTCGGGCTCTCGGTGGAAACGCTGCGCACCATCAACGGCCTCGGCGCGCGTGCGCGCGTGCACGGCGGGCACCTGCTGCTCGTGCCGGCCGAGCGGCCGTCGAGCGCCGCCGACGCCTCGCTGTCCCGGGCGGTCTTCACGGCGGCTCCGCAGGGTCGCACGTTCTTCCACACGGTGCGGCGCGGCGAGACGCTGTACTCGATCGCGAGGCAGTACAGGGTGTCGGCGGACGAACTCCGCGAGTGGAATCGGATGCCGCAGTCGGCGGTGCGCGTCGGCCAGCAGATTCGCGTCACCAGCGACGTCGTTCCGTCGGCGTCGTCGCGCGGACGCAGCACGCGCCACTCGCGCTCCGCGGCCACCGGAGGGGCGAAGTCGATCGGGGCGCCGGCCAAGGGGACCAAGAGCCAAGGGTGCCGCGGCGTCGGCACGCGGCAATCCCGCGCCATCCGGGAAAGCGGCGGGTCCGGGCCGCACCGAGGTCCCCGCGGCGGATTCGCGTTCGCGCGCCACGCCGTCGCCGCAGGCGCGACCCCGCATCGGCGCGAACCCCGGCGCATCGATACCGCCCGCGCGCTGATCGCGCCGGCGTGGTGCGCGCGGGCGGCGTCGTCGGGTCCGGCGATCGCGGACCGATGCCGGAGGTCGCGCGGCGGGAACCTGCTCGAGCCGTGCTCTGCCGGGCACCGGCGTCGTGCGGGGTCAATTCGTCCCGGAAATGAAAACGGGCGACGCGTCGCGTCGCCCGTTTTCGGGAGTTCCGCCGCACGCCTGCGACGGAAGAGAGGCGAGAAGGTTACTTCTTCGCCTTCTTCGTGGCCTTCTTGGTGGCGCGCTTGGTCGCGGCCTTCTTGGTCGCGCGGCGCTTGACGGCCTTCTTCGCGACCTTCTTGGTGGCGCGCTTGGTGGCGGCCTTCTTGGTGGCCTTCTTGACGACACGGCGCTTGACGGCCTTCTTGACGACACGGCGCTTGATCGCCTTCTTGACGGCCTTCTTGACGATGCGGCGCTTGATCGCCTTCTTCACCGCCTTCTTGACCGCCCGACGCTTGATCGCCTTCTTGACGATCGCCTTCTTCACGGCCTTCTTGGCCGCGCGACGCTTGACCGCCTTCTTCACCGCGGGAGCGGCGGAGGGCGCCATCACCGACAAAATGTCTGCCATCATCGTTGCTTCTCCTGTCTGGGTTTGGTGTACCTGTTTTGTTGCTTCTACTTCATCGCAGGTCGCGCAGACTCGTCGTTCGTGCATCGAAGCTCTTGACAAATCCACTTCGACCTGCTGCCTGCATTCTAGGCAAATTTCAACGTTTTGCAAGATTTGGCCGGCGCGCTCGCGCCTCGCGTGCGCGACTGTTGCGAATTCGCACACCCCATCGGCGCGCGTGAGACCGACGAATCGCGCGACGCGCGCACGCTTGCGCGGTCAGTCGGGCAGCGTCGATTCGCCGGCGAAGAGTTCCGCGATGCGCTCGCGACGGCGCACGACGTGCACTGCGTCGCCGTCGACGATCACCTCGCACGCGCGGGGGCGCGAGTTGTAGTTCGAGCTCATCGCCATCGCGTATGCGCCCGCCGCGCCCACGACGAGCAGGTCACCCTGCTCGAGCGCGAGCTCGCGGTCGTGGGCGAGGAAATCGGCGCTCTCGCAGACCGGCCCGACGATCTGCCAGCGACGGACGGCGCCGCTGCGGGGACGTACGGCTGCCACGGGATGCCACGCATCGTAGAGCGCGGGCCGCAGGAGGTCGTTCATCGCGGCGTCGACGATCGCGAAGTCGCGCGCGCCGCCCCGCTTGAGATAGGTGACGCGCGTGAGCAGCACGCCGGCGTCGCCGACCAGGCGTCGCCCCGGCTCGAGGATCAGCGTCTCGCGGCGGCCGCGGAACACCGCCGCGAGCATCGCCGCATAGTCCGCGAGCGCCACCGGCGACTCGTCGCGGTAGCGGATGCCGAGTCCCCCGCCGAGATCGATGTGGGCGAGGGCGATCCCCTCGGCGGCAAGCAGGTCGACGAGTGCGAGGACCTTGCCGGCGGCCTCGCGGTAGGGATCGAGTTCCGTGATCTGCGAGCCGATGTGGATGTCGATGCCGCGGATCTCGATCGACGGCATCCGCGCGGCGCGCCGGTAGAGCGGCAGTGCCGAATCGAAATCGACGCCGAACTTGTTCTCCTTGAGCCCCGTCGAGATGTACGGGTGGGTGCGCGGGTCGACGTCCGGGTTGACCCGGAAGCTGACCGGTGCACGCGCGCCTGCCGCCGCCGCGGTCGCAGCGAGGAGCAGGAGCTCGGACTCGGACTCGACGTTGAAGCAGTGGATGCCGGCCGACAGCGCGGCGCGGATCTCGTCTGCGGTCTTGCCGACGCCGGAGAACACCACCCTGCGCGGGTCGCCGCCGGCCGCGACCACCCGCGCGAGCTCGCCCCCGGACACGATGTCGAAGCCGCCTCCCAGCCGCGCGAAGAGGTTCAGCACCGCCAGGTTCGAGTTGGCCTTCATCGCGTAGCAGACGAGGTGCGGGATGCCCCGCAACGCGTCGTCGAAGGCGCGGAAATTCGACTCGAGGGTCGCCCTGGAATAGACGAAGCAGGGCGTGCCGTGCTGGTCGGCGATGCGCGAGAGCGGCACGCCCTCGGCGTGGAGTTCGCCGTTGCGCGTGACGAAGGCGTTCAAGGAGCGGGCGCCTTCGGCTCTGCGGGCTTGGTCTCCGCTGGCGCGTTGGCGCCTGGCGGCGAAGCCTTCGGAGGAACCGTCAGCGGCCCCTTGATGCCGCAGGACGACGTGGCCATCGCCACTGCCAGCGCAGGGAGGATCGTGCCGGCGAGCCGGCGAAGATCACGTAACATCGGCGCGGATCCTATCACGTGTGCCGCGCGGATTTCGCGGCCCCTCGCCATGACCGACACCGAATTCATCGCCGCCGCCGACGTCGCGCTCTCGACGATCGGCGACGCGCTCGATGCCGCGCTCGAAAGCTCGGACCTGGACGTCGACTGGAACATCAACGACGGGCATCCTCGAGATCGAGTGCGAGGACGGCGGCAAGCTGATCGTCAACCGCCACGTGCCCAACCGCGAGATCTGGGTCGCGGCGAAGAGCGGCGGATTCCACTTCCGCCGGGACGGCGATCGCTGGCGCGACACGCGCAGCGGCGACGAGCTCGGTGCGGTGCTCGAGCGGCTTCTCGCCGAACAGGCGGGCCTCGTCGTGCGCCTCGCGCCGCTACGCGTGCAGTAGCGCGGTCCACTCGCGTAGCTCGCGGCGCAGCGCCGCGTGGCCGGGAAGCAGCGACTCGACGGTCGCCCAGAACCGCGGCGAGTGGTTGAGCTCGGCCAGGTGCGCGACCTCGTGCGCCACCACGTAGTCCGCAAGCGTCGGCGGCAGCTGCGCGAGTCGCCAGTTGAGACGGATCTCGCCACGGTGGTTGCAGCTTCCCCATTCGCTGCGCGCGCCGGAGAGCTTGACCGGCGGCGCGGCGCGACCGAGCCGCGCGGCGAAGTGCGCGACGCGCGGCGTCACGAGGCGCATCGCCTCGTCGCGCAGCCAGATGCCGACCCATCGGGCCACCTGCGACTCGTCGTCGGCAAGGGGATGGGCGACGGTCAGGTGGAACAGGTCGGCGCGCACGGCGGCGGCTTTCGAGCGAGCGCACGGTAAGCGTGAGGCCGACGCCCCGGTGGAGGATCGTCGCGCCCGAGCGCCACTCGTGCGGCAGTGACTCACGGCGGCGTCCCTGCCACGCCTCGAGCGACTTGGCGATCCACCGCGCGCGCTCGTGCAGCGCGGCCTCGATCTCCCGGATCGACACCCAGCGCGGCGCGCGCACGGTGAGTCCGTCCAGGCCGACCTCGATGCCGATCGTGCGGCGGCGCGCACGCACCAGCGAGTACTCGATCTCGAGCCCGGCGAGCGCGACGCGCCGCGGCACGCCGCCGTCGACACGCGCTCCGCCTCGGGTCGGCGCGGGCATCACGCGCGACGTGCCTCGCCGCCGGGGTCGCCGAGCCGCGCCACCTCGCCCTCGATCCAGTCCTCGACCTCGCGCGTCAGCTGCGCGGGATCCTTGCCGGCTGGCGAGATCGGCGGGCCCGATGGTCAGCGTCACCGTGCCCGGCCGCTTGCCGAGCAGGCCCTTCGGCCACAGCCAGCCGGCATTGTGCGCAACCGGCAGGATCGGCACGCCCATCTCGATGGCGAGCCGCGCGCCGCCGGTCTTGTACTTGGTGCGCGTACCCGCAGGGATCCGCGTGCCCTCGGGGTAGATCACGATCCAGAAGCCGTCGGCGAAACGCACGCGCCCCTGCTCGGCGATCTGCTCCATCGCGTCCCGGCCGGCCCTGCGGTCGATCGTGATCGGCGACGCGAAGCGGAACGCCCAGCCGAAGAACGGGATGGACAGGAGTTCCCGCTTGGCGACGTAGGCGAGCGGCGGAAAGATCTGGGTGAGGAACAGCGTCTCCCAGGTCGAGCTGTGCTTGGCCATCACGATGTGCGGCGTGGCCGGCATGTTCTCGACGCCGTCGACGCGATGGCGGATGCCGCAGATCACCCGCGCCGCCCACAGATTCATGCGACACCAGATCGCGATGAAGCGGAACCGAGGCACTGGCGGGAGCCAGCCGAGCGCGAGCACCGCGATCGCGTAGGGCGGGGTGACGACCAGCTGGAACAGCGCGAAGAGAATGGAGCGCAGCGCGGACATGAACGTGGTCCCCCGGCCCGGGCCGGGTTCAGTCGGCGGCGAGCAGCGCCGACACGGCGAACGCGAGGTCCGGGAAAGATCACCGTGTTCTTGGGGAACGAGCCTTCGCGCAGCGTCTTCTCGCCCTTGCCGGTCAGCACGAGCATCGGCTGGCCGCCGACGGCCTCCGCGGCCTGCAGGTCGCGCAACCCGTCACCGACGACCGGGACGCCGGACATGTCGACGCCGAAGCGCTTCGCCACCTCCTTGAGGAGCCCGGGCTTCGGCTTGCGGCAGTCGCAGCCGGTATCCGCCGTGTGCGGGCAATAGAAGACGGCATCGATGCGCCCGCCGACCTGTCCGAGCGCGCGATGCATCTTCTCGTGGATCGCGTTCAGCGTGCCCATGTCGAACAGGCCGCGACCGACGCCGGACTGGTTGGTCGCGACGATGACGCGATAGCCGGCGTGGTTGAGGCGCGCGATCGCCTCGAGGCTCCCGGCGATCGGGCGCCACTCCTCGGGCGACTTGATGAACTGCTCGCTGTCGTGGTTGATGACGCCGTCGCGGTCGAGCACGATCAGCTTTCCCGCGCGGGTCTTCTCGACGGCTTCGGAGGCGAGTTGGACCACGCCGCTACTCTAGCAGGCGTGCGCGCTAGCGCGCGAGCCGCGAGATGTCGGCCACCCGGTTCATCGTCGCCGCCACGCCGGCGAGGAGGGCGAGTCGATTGCCGCGAATCGCCGGGTCGTCGGCCATCACCATCACGTCGTCGAAGAAGCGGTCGACGACGGGCTTGGCAGTGGCGAGCGCCTCGAGCGCCGTGGTCCAGTCGCCGCGCGCGCACGCGGCGTCGACGTCGAGGAGCGAGCGACTGGAAGGCGAGCCAGAGATCGTGCTCCGCGCCGGGCGCGAGCAGCGCGCGGTCGACCGCGGGCGCCGACTCCGCTCCCGACTTCCTGAGGATATTGACGATGCGCTTGTTGGCCGCGGCGAGAGCGTCGGCCTCGGGCAGCGCCTCGAACGCCTTGACCGCGGCGAGGCGGTCGGGGACGAGGTCGACGCGATCCAGGCCGGAAGCGAGCACCGCCTCGATCTGGTTCGCCGAATAGCCCTGCTCACGCAGGTGCCCGCGCAGGCGGTCGGCGAGGAATCCCACCAGCGCCTGCCTGTCCGGCTTGACCGCTGCCACGCCGACAAAGGTGCCAAACGCGGCATCGACGAGTCCCGAAAGCGGCACGGCGACGCGCTTCTCGATCAGGATGCGCAGCACGCCGAGCGCGGCTCGCCGCAGTCCGAACGGGTCCTTGTCGCCGGTCGGCTGCGCCCCGACGCCGAACAGGCCGGCCAGCGCCTCGAGCTTGTCGGCGAGTGCGACCGCTTGCGCGACAGGGCCATCGGGCAACGCGTCGCCGGCGAAGCGTGGTGCATAGTGCTGCGCGATCGCGTCCGCGACGCTGTCCGGCTCGCCGTCGTGCAATGCGTAGTAGCGCCCCATCAGTCCCTGCAGCTCGGGAAACTCGCCGACCATGTCGGTGACGAGATCGGCCTTGGCGAGCTGCGCCGCGCGATCGGCGAGCACGGCGTCGGCGCCGACCGCCGGGGCGATTCGCCTCGCGAGCGCGCAGAGCCGCTCCACCCGCTGCGCCCTGCGAGCCCAGCTTGTTGTGGTAGACGATGGCGTCGAGGCGGGGCAGCCGCGTCTCGAGCTTGGCCTTGCGGTCCAGGTCGTAGAAGAACCGCGCATCGGCGAGCCGGGCGCGCAGCACGCGCTCGTTGCCGCCGACGATCGCGGCGGGATCCTCGGTGGCGAGGTTCGACACCACCAGGAAGCGGGGCTCGAGCCGTCCCGACGCGTCGGCCTGCGCGAAGTACTTCTGGTTCTGCTGCATCGTCAGGATCAGGCACTCCTGCGGCACGGCGAGGAACGCGCGGTCGAACGTGCCGGCGTAGACGACCGGCCATTCGACGAGCGCGGTCACCTCGTCCAGCAGCGCGTCGGGCATGATCACCGTCGACCCTTGGGCGGCCCGGGCGAGCGCCTGCTCGATGGCGGCACGGCGCTTCGCGAACGAGGGGATCACCTTGCCCTCGGCTTCGAGCGTCGACTCGTAGGCGTCGGCGCTCGCGATCGCGAGGTCGGCGCGGCCGAGGAAGCGGTGGCCGTCGGTGCGGTTCCCGGCGGCGAGGCCGAGCGCGGTGATCGGCACGACGGCGATGCCGTGCAGCGCGACGAGGCGGTGCGCCGGGCGCACGAACGCGATGTCGTTGAAGTAGCCGTCGCGGCGCGGGTAGTGCATGACCTTCGGGATCGGCAGCTTCTCGAGCAGGGCGTCGAGTGCCTCCTGCAGCCCTCTCGCGAGCGGCGCACCCTTCGCGAGCGTACGCAGGTACACGTAGTCGGCCTTGCCGTCCGACTGTACGAACACGCGGTCGGGGCCGTCCGCGGCATCGAGCGATGCCGTGGCGAGGTGGGCGCGGGAAAGGCCCGCCATCTTCTTCGCGAACGCCTGCGAAGGCTGGCCGTCGGCGCCGAGCGCGACCTTGGCCGGCATCAGCTTTTCAGTGATCTCGGCATCGGGCGCGAGGGCGCGCACATGCGTGATCGTCGCGGCGAGCCGCCGCGGCGTCGCGAAACGCGTGGTGGCGGCGCCCTCGTCGAGGAAGCCGCGCGCGGCGAGCCCGGCGGCGAGGCCCTCGGCGAAGGCCTCGCCCAGCGCCTTCAGCGCCTTCGGCGGCAACTCCTCGGTGAAGAGCTCGACGGTCAGGGTGGCGGTGCCCATCGTCACGCCCCCTTCGTGCGGTGCTCGTCCGCGAGCATCGGGAAGCCCAGCGCCTCGCGCGACTCGACGTAGGCGGTCGCGACCAGCCGCGACAGGTTGCGGATGCGGCCGATGTAGCCGGCGCGCTCGGTCACCGAGATCGCCCCGCGCGCGTCGAGCAGATTGAACGTGTGCGCGGCCTTGAGGATCATCTCGTAGCCCGGCAGCGGCAGCTTCGCCTCGAGCAGCCGCTGCGCCTCGCCCTCGAAGAGCGCGAAGAGCTCGAAGAGCCTCGGCACGTTCGACTGCTCGAAGTTGTAGGTCGACTGCTCGACCTCGTTCTGGTGGAACACGTCGCGATACGTCAGCTGCCGCCGGCGGGTTCCCGCCCGACCCTCCTCCTCCCACGTGGTCCACACCAGGTCGAACACGTTCTCCACGCCCTGCAGGTACATCGCGAGGCGCTCCAGCCCGTAGGTGATCTCGCCGGTGATCGGGTTGCAGTCGATGCCGCCGACCTGCTGGAAGTAGGTGAATTGCGTCACCTCCATGCCGTTCAGCCAAACCTCCCAGCCGAGCCCCCACGCGCCGAGCGTCGGGTTCTCCCAGTCGTCCTCGACAAAGCGCACGTCGTTCGCGCGGAGGTCGAAGCCGAGCGCGGCGAGGGAGCCGAGGTACAGGTCGAGGATGTTCGCGGGCGAGGGCTTCAGCACCACCTGGTACTGGTAGTAGTGCTGCATCCGGTTCGGGTTCTCGCCGTAGCGGCCGTCCTTCGGGCGCCGCGACGGCTGCACGTAGGCGGCGCGCCACGGCTCGGGACCGAGCGCGCGCAGGAACGTCGCCGTGTGCGACGTGCCGGCACCCACCTCCATGTCGTAGGGCTGCAGCAGCGCGCAACCCTGGCGGTCCCAATACTCCTGCAGGCGCAGGATCACTTGCTGAAACGTCAGCATCGCGGTGGCCGAGAACGATAAGGCCTTGAATTCTAGCGGATCGGCGTCCGTGCTCGGCCGACCTGCAGCGCCGGAAGCGCCGCGGCGGCCACGTGGGCCGCCGCAGGCGATGCTGGGAGAGCTTCCCTGGAGGGGAGCTAGAGGAGCTTGACTTTCTGTTCGACCGCCCCGCCCTTGAGGATCGTCCACTCGGTCATCGAGCCATCGTACATCTTGACGCTCGTGTTGCCGAGCAACTCGCTCGACACGAACCAGCCGATCGAGGCCCAGTGCCCGGTGTTGCAGAACGCGATCTGCTCGCCGGTCGTCGGCACGTTCGCGTGCTTGTACAGCTGCTCGAGCTGCGACTTGTTGCGGAACTGGCCGCCGGCGTTGACGAACAGCCACGTGTTGGGCAGGTTGCGCGCGCCCGGGATCGTGCCGCTCTCCGTCGCCTTCGCGTGCCGGTTGATGCCGACGAACTGGTCCTCGGGCCGCATGTCGACCAGCAGCATGCCCGCCCCGAGCGCCTTCTGCACGTCCTGCATCGTGATGACCATCTCGGGACGCACGCTGACTTTGAACACCTTCGGATCGGGCTTGACCGCGCCCTTGGCGCGCGGCCGCTTGTCGTCGCGGTCGTAGCCGGCCATGCCGCCGTCGAGGATCGACACCTTGTCGTGCCCGAGGACCTTGAAGGTCCAGTAGACGCGGGTGGCGGCGCCCATGTCCGTCGAGGTTGCCCCGACAGGCACCAGCACGACGTGGGTGGCGTTGTCGATGCCGAGCTTGCCGATCAGCTCCCCGAGCGGCTCGAGCTTGGGCGGCAGCATGTCCGGCACCTTGTCCGCGCGGTCGGCGCGCCAGCCGTCCTTCCCGTAGTTGGTGTTGACGGCGCCGGGAATGTGGCCGGCCTGGAAGTCGGCGCCCGATTGCAGGTCGAGAAAGACGATGCCGGGCTTGCCCGCGTTCGCCGCGGCCCACTGCGCGTCGACGAGCGGCTGGCCCAGCGCGGGCAGCGAAACGAGCATCAGCGCGAACAGCGCGCCCGCGAGCGAGCGCAGTCGCGATGCGAGAGGCGATTTCATGTGCGATCTCCTTCGAGGTGTCGGTGAGACGTCGCCAGACTCGCCCGGGCGGTTGTCGCAGAGGCGCTTCGCCACCACGGCCCGCCCCCGCCGGCACGCCGGCAGGCCCGATCCGAGGCGACCATTCGGCCCGGGGATCCGGGCGTCCGTCCGCACGTGCGAACGGGCCGGTCTGGATGGCACGATTCTCCACGATCGGACGACGGCGCGGTATGACCGGCGTCAGAGACTGCTCGCGGCGCCGGGGCCGCCGGTCGACCCGGCCGGCGTCAAGGCGGCGAGGGGGGACAGGTCACCCGGCGGCGCGCTGGCGCGAAGCGGTCAGGAGCGCCGCCGGCGGCGCCCCCCGCGCGCCGCGACCGCGAGCACCAGTGCCGCAACGGCGAGCGGAAGCGCATCCCCGAAGCGCAGGTAGGGCGTCGTGCCGGTGCGTCCCGTCACCTCGGCTTCGAGGATGCCGACGGTAAACCATGGCAGCTCGTCCAGCACGCGCCCGTCGTGGCCGATCGCGGCGGTGATGCCGGTGTTGGTCGCGCGCAGCATCGGCCGCCCGAGCTCGAGTGCGCGCATCGCCGCGATCTGGTTGTGCTGGCGCGCCGCGATCGAGCGCCCGTACCAGGCATCGTTGGTGACGTTGACGAGCAGCGTCGCCTCGCGCGCGCCGGCGCGCAGCTCGTGGCCGAATGCGTCCTCGTAGCAGATGTTGACCGCGATCCTCGCCCCGCCGACCTCGAACGGTGCCTGGTCGTCCGGCCCCGGCGTCTGGTCGGACAACGGGATCGCGAGCACGCGGTTGATGAACCAGCCGACGACCGGCTTGGCGGGAATCGTCTCGCCGAACGGGACGAGGTGCCGCTTGCGGTACACCTGCGTACGCGCCGAGCCGACCGCGACGACGCTGTTGTGGATGCGCGGCTCGTCGCTCCCCGGCGCGGGCGGCTCGATCAGGAACACGCCGAACAGCACGTCGCCGCCGCGCGATCGTGCGATGTCGGCAAGGCGCCGCGGCACGTCCGGCCGCAGCCTGTCGGCCGGCACCGGGAACGCGCTCTCCGGCAGCACGACGATGCGCCCGCGGCTCTTCTCCGCGAGCGCGAGATGGAGGTCGTCGGAACGATCGCGGAACGCCGGGTCGAACTTGAGCGACTGCTGCACGTTGCCCTGCACGAGCGATATTGCGACCGGTTCGCCGGCGGGTGCCGTCCACTCGATCCGCGAGAGCAGCGCGCCGCCGGCGCCGAGCGCGAGCACGCCGGCGGCGGCGAGCGCGCCGGCGCGGCTGCGCCCGTCCACGAACGCGTCCACCGCGAGCACGACCAGTGCCGCGACCAGTGCCACGGCCAGCGATACGAGCCACACGCCGCCGAGGGGGGCGTAACCCAGCGAGCGGGCTTCCCGGCAGCTGCGAGTAGCCGACCGCAAGCCACGGGAAGCCGGTGAAGAGGAAACCGCGCAGCCACTCCGCCAACACGAACGCGGCCGCGGCGGCGATCGCCCGGCGCGTCGTCCCCGCCGGCGTCAGCCGCACCGCGACGAAGCCTGCGAGCGCAGGGTAGAGCGACAGGAAGAGGACGAGGCCTCCGGTCGCGAGGGCGGCGAGCGGCGCCGCCATGCCGCCGAACGTCTCGAGCGCGATGTACACCCACGAGATCCCTGCGCCGAACAGCCCGATGCCGAACGCAAGGCCCGTGCGTGCCGCGGCGCGTGGCCTCCCTTCGCCGAACCAGAGGCCGAACAGGAGCGCCAGCGTGACGACGGCGAGGCCGGGCGCGCCGAACGGCGCGTAGGCGGCGACGGTGAGCACGCCTGCGGCGATCGCCAGCAGGGACGACAGCGCGGTCGCGAGCCGTCGCTCCGCGGCGGCCGCGGTCACTACTGGACTACCCTTCGCGCTGCGCGCTCCGGGCCTGATTCGCCCTCGGGGCGGCCCTTCGGGCTCACTGGACTACCCTCCGCGCTGACGCGCTTCGGGGCGGATTCGCCCTCGGGGCGGCCCTTCGGGCATACTGGACTACCCTTCGCGCTGACGCGCTTCGGGGCGAATTCGCCCTCGGGGCGGCCCTTCGGGCTCATGTCGCGGCGGGCGCCTCGCCCGCCAGCGCCTCGACGCGCTCGACCTGCAGCGTGTGCACGCGGCGGCTGTCCGCGCGGATCACCCGGAAGCGCAGGCCGTCGATCAGCGTCGACTCGCCGCGCTTGGGCAGCCGGCCGAACGCGCGCACGACGAGGCCACCGACGGTGTCGAGCTCGTCGTCGTCGAACGACGTGCCGAAGTGGCCGTTGAAGTCCGCGATCTCGGTCTGCGCCTTGACCCGCCAGCGCCCGTTGCCCTCGGCGATCACGTTGTCCTCGCTCTCGTCGAAGTCGTACTCGTCCTCGATGTCGCCGACGATCTGCTCGAGCACGTCCTCGATCGTGACCAGCCCGGAGACGCCGCCGTACTCGTCCACGACGATGGCGATGTGATTGCGGTTGGCGCGGAACTCGCGCAACAGCACGTTGAGCCGCTTCGATTCGGGCACGAACACCGCCGGTCGCAGCGTGTCGCGAAGGTCGAACGACGCCGGGTTCGCGTAGTAGTTGAGCAGCTCCTTCGCGAGCAGGATGCCGACGATGTCGTCCTTGCTCTCCCCGACCACGGGAAAGCGCGAGTGCTTGGTCTCGAGGACGAAGGGGATGAAGGCCTCGGGCGGATCGTCGCTCGACACGCAGTCCATCTGCGCGCGCGGAATCATGATCTCGCGCACGGTCATCTCGGACACGGAGAGCACGCCCTCGATCATCGACAGCCCGTCGGCGTCGAGCAGGCGCCGCTCGAACGCGCCGCGCAGCAGGTCCTTCAGCTCCTCGCGGTCCTCGGGCTCGCGCGTGAGGAAGGCGGTGAACCGCTCGAGGAGCGTCGGCTTCGCGTCGGGCTTGTCGTCGTCGGTGTCCATCGCTCAGGACCCGGCGTAGGGGTCCGCGTAGCGCAGGCGGCGCAGGATCTCGGTCTCGCGCGACTCCATCGCCGCGGCGTCGGCGTCGCGTTGGTGGTCGTGGCCCTGCAGGTGCAGCATGCCATGGACGACGAGATGTGCAAGGTGCGCACGCAGCGTCTTGCGCTGCGCCGCGCCTCGCGGCGCGCCACCGGCAGGCAGACCACGATGTCCCCTGCGAGCGGCACACCGGAATCGTACACGAACGTCAGCACGTTCGTGGCGTAGTCCCGGCCACGGTAGGTGCGGTTGAGCGCGCGACCCTCGGACGCGCCGACGAAGCGCAGCGTCACGTGCGCGTCGCACGCGAGCGCGGCGTTCGCCCAGCGGCGCAGCGTCGCGCGCACCGGCAGTCCAGGGCCGGGCACGGCCTGCTGTACCACGAGATCGAGCACGGGCAGCTTCCGCGAAAGTAGGGTCAGACTCGACTTTCCGCCGCCGCTCGGCCGCTCGCTTGCGCCAGGTTCCTGGTTGCCGCCATCGGGTGCCCGGAAAAGTCGAGTCTGACTACGGTGCGCGGAAAAGTCGAGTCTGACCCTACTTTGCGGCGGCGGCGGCTTCGCGCTCGTAGGCGTCGATGATCTTCTGCACGAGCGGGTGGCGCACGACGTCGGCGCTGGTGAAGCGCGTGAACGCGATGCCGCGCACGCCGGCGAGGATGCGCGAGGATTCGACCAGCCCGGACTTCTGTCCGCGCGCGAGGTCGATCTGCGTCACGTCGCCGGTGATCACCGCCTTGGTGCCGAAGCCGATGCGGGTCAGGAACATCTTCATCTGCTCGGGCGTCGTGTTCTGCGCCTCGTCGAGGATGATGAAGCTGTGGTTGAGCGTGCGCCCGCGCATGTAGGCGAGCGGCGCGACCTCGATCGCCTGCCGCTCGAAGAGCTTGCCGACCTTGTCGAAGCCCATCAGGTCGTACAGCGCGTCGTAGAGCGGGCGGAGGTACGGGTCGACCTTCTGCGCGAGGTCGCCCGGCAGGAAGCCCAGCCGCTCGCCGGCCTCGACCGCGGGACGCACCAGCACGATGCGCTTCACCGCATCCCGCTCGAGCGAGTCGACGGCGCAGGCGACCGCGAGGTAGGTCTTGCCCGTGCCCGCCGGGCCGATGCCGAACGTGATGTCGTGCGCCTGGATGTCCTTCAGGTAGGCGACCTGGTTGGGCGTGCGGCCGTGCAGGTCGAGCCTGCGCGTGCGCAGTGCCGGCAGGTCGTCGGACGCCGCAGGGGCTGCTTCGGCGTGGCGATGGACCTGGGAGGTGATCTCGACCAGCCCCAGCTGGATGTCGTCGACCGACAGCGGCTTTTCGGCGGCCGCATAGAAGCGCTGCAGCGCCTCGGCGGCGCGGGCGGCGCGGGCCGCCGCGCCACTGATCGTGAACTCGCCGCCGCGGCGGGCGATCTCGACGTCGAACGCGGCCTCGATCTGCCGCAGGTTCGAGTCGAGCGGCCCGCAGACGTTCGCGAGCGCACGGTTGTCCGGCGGGGAAGCGTGAGGTGCGTCTGCGGGCGGCGGGCGGTCATGGACGGGCGGCGCGCAGTGAGCCGCAGGGCCGTGCGTGCCGCCCCGACATCATATCGTCTGCCGCACCACCGGCGCCTTGAGCGCCTCGTCCAGCATCGCGAGGCTCTCGGCGAGGTGCGCCGACGCGGTCGGCGACCACCCGGGTCGGCCGGCGGCGGCGGCGAGTTCGGCGCGCAGCGTCCGCGCTTCGGCGCGGAGCAGCGACTTCGCGTCGGCCGGCATCGTCGCCGTCGGTCGCAGCAGGGCGTTCGACACGCGCACGGCGTGCTCGCGCTGCAGGTTGCGGCGGATCAGCGGAATGTCGCCGCGGGCCTTGAGGTCGCTCCAGATCGCGCGGCGCAGCGTCGCGTAGACCTCGGCGAGCTGCAGCGCCTGCGACGGGTCGTCGACCTTGCCCTCGGCGTCGAGCAGGCGCTGCGCCACCGACTCGCTCATCAGGCGGTCGAGCACCGCGCGCTGTGCCGCGAGCACCTGCATGGGCAGCGAGTAGTCGAGGCTGCCGGGGGCGATTGCGTTGTCGAAGGCGTCGTGGCGGTCGGCGAAGTCGGTGGAAAGGCTGCGCAGGAACTCCGGCTTGAAGCGGAAGCTGTCGGCGGAAAAGACGCCCACCTCGATCAGCCTGAGCGCCTCGCGCTGCTTCGCCATGGCCACCGGATTCATCGGCGTGCGCCCCGACCCGGCGGCGTCGCGCAGCACGCTGATGCCGCCGATGTGGCGCGCGGCGAGGAGTCCGCTCTCGCGCACCTGCGTGATGCCGCGCGTGACGTTGCGGCGCAGCGCAGCGTAGGACTCGCCGGGCTGCAACGGCCGCGCCTCCCAGCGCTCCCAGAGCTCCTTCGCCAGGGCGAGCCGGCGTGCCGCGTACGCGAGCGGGTCGGCGCCGAGGTCGCCGGCCGAGGCATCGGGGTCGAGTCCGGCGTTGGTCTCCTCGTCGAAGGCGAACGCGAGGAGCGGCTCGCTCGAGCGCGCTGCGATCCTCGCGAGCGCCTCGGCCTCCTGCTCAGGCGGGATCGGCCGGTACGCATACTCGATCGCCCAGTAGTCGTAGGGGCCGATCGTGGCCATCGAGTACTCGCCCTGCGGCTCGCCCTTCAACGCGATGTTGATCGGCGTGTACTCCATCACCGAGCCGGAGACGCCGTTCTTGCGGGTGAACTCGCGGTCGGCGAGCTGCGCCTGCGTGTAGACGGTGGAGGCGCGGAAATTGTGGGTGAGGCCGAGCGCGTGCCCGACCTCGTGCATCACGGTTTCCTTGAGGTCGGAGAATACGAACGACTCGGCTTCCGCGCTGCCCGGCGCGAGCTCGCCGCGCGCCGCGAGCAGGTCCAGCGCGAACCCCCGGTCCTCGGCGATGAAATCCTCGAGGCGACAGTGCAGCGCGTTGTCGGGCAGCAGGCCGAATCCGCCGGCGGCCGGCGCCGCGGCGGCCGAGCGCTGGTCGGCGAGTCGGTAGCGCGAATTGCGCAGACGCACCGGGTCGATGCCGATGTCGGCGTCGAGGATCTCGCCCGTGCGGGGATCGACCTGGCGCGGGCCGATGCCGCCGAACGCCGGACGCGCGGTGGTCATCCAGCGGATCGATGCGAAGCGCGCGTCGAGCGTGTCGAATTCCGCGTCGTCCGGCTGCACCTTCGCCTGGACCGCATCCTTGAAGCCGATGCGCTCGAAGGCTCTGTTCCACTCGAGCACGCCGGCGCTCACCGATGTCACGGTAGCGGAGCGGGATGTTGCGGTCGAGCCAGAACACGATCGGCTGCTTCGGCTCCGACAGCTCGGCCGCGGGATCCTTCTTCTCGAGGCGCCAGCGCTGCACGTAGCTCACGTAGGGAGTGAGCTTGTCGTCGTTGGAGAAGTCGAAGCGCGACGCCGTGAAGTGGCCGAGCCGGGGGTCGGCGAGCCGCGGGCGCATCGGCTCGTCGGGGAGCTTCGCGAAGTTGTACTGGAAGCCGAGGAACAGGCTGCGCGGGTCCGGCAGCGTCGTGGGCACCGAAGGTACGTTCGCGCCGGGCGAGAAGTTCGGCGGCGGCTGCACGAGGCGCGAGACCGCGTAGTGGGCATTGACCTGAATCGCCACCGCGTCCGGGGCGGTCCGCAGCGTGCCGAACGACGAGTTGCGGCTGATCGAAGCTGTACGGCTGGCGGTAGGTGCGGTCGAGATAGGCGTAGGCGCCGGGGATGTCGGCGAAGAGGAGCGTGTTCGCCTCGACCAGCACCGACTTCCTCTCCGAATGCGGCTGCGAGGCGATCGGTGCGGACGCGAGCAGGCTCTCGGAGAACGCCTCCGCGACCGCGCGCGCCTCCGGCGTCCCGGCGTGTCGCGAAGTGGCGCTCGTTGCGGGCGACGAGCTGGATGTTGGTGCCGACCTTGCGGAACTCGACGAGGTGCGAGCGGCCCATCATCCCGCCATAGATCCAGTTCTCGCCGAGGCCGCGGGCGAGGTTGACGGAGAAGAACAGCGGCTTGCCGAACAGCTCCGGGTCGATCTCGAGCCAGGTCTTCTCGTCCTTCTGCCAGATCCCGATGAGGCCCTTGGCTTCCTTCGCGTCCTTGATCACGTCGGCGAAGGGTCGCGGCTGGCCGGGCGCGACGCTGGCGGCAGCGGGAGCTCGTTGCGCCCGTCCGGGCGGACGCGCGGGCTGCCGGCGCTCGCGGCACCGGAACCGGCGCCCGACGCCGCGGGCTTTTCGGCGGACTTGTCGGCCGTGGCGGCCGCGCCCGCGGCGGGAAGCGTCGCGCAGCCGGAGAGCGCCATCGCGAGCACAGCGGTAATCGGTACGAGGACGAGCGGGATGTGGCGCGGCATGGGGGGACTCGGCGTTCGAGAGGGCTTCAGGCGAGCTCGCCGCGCAGGGAGTGCGGGTAGGCGGTGGTGACGAGCACGTCGACGTACCTGTCACTGAGTGACGCATCGCCGGCAAAGTTCACGACGCGGTTGTTGTCGGTGCGGGCGGCGAGGTCGGCGGGGTTCCTGGCCGAGCGGCCGGTGACGAGCACGCGCTGCCGGGACCCGACCATCGCGTCGCTCCGCGCCTTGTACTGCGCCTCGAGCAACGCCTGCAGCCGCTCGAGCCGCGCCTGCGCGACCTCGCGCGGCACCGCATCGGCAAGCTCGGCCGCCGGGGTTCCCGGACGCGCGCTGTAGAGGAAGCTGAAGCTGCCGTCGAAGCCGACGTCCTCGACCAGCCGCAGCGTCTGCGCGAAGTCCGCCTCGGTCTCGCCCGGGAAGCCGACGATGAAGTCCGAGGTGAGCGAGAGGCCGGGGCGCGCCGCGCGGAGCCGCTTCACGATCGACTTGTACTCGAGCGCCGTATAGCCGCGCTTCATCGCGGCGAGGATCCGGTCCGAGCCCGACTGCACGGGCAGGTGCAGCTGCGAGACGAGCTTCGGCAGCGTCGCGTACACGCCGACGAGCCGCGCCGACATCTCGCGCGGGTGCGAGGTCGTGTAGCGGATGCGCTCGATGCCCGGGATCTCCGCGACGTGCTCGAGCAGCGTCGCGAAGTCGGCGATGCCGCTGCCATCGGCCATGCGGCCGCGGTACGCGTTGACGTTCTGCCCGAGCAGCGTGACCTCCATCACGCCGTGCATCGCGAGGTCGGCGACCTCGGTCAGCACGTCGTCGAACGGCCGCGACACCTCCTCGCCGCGCGTGTACGGCACGACGCAGAACGTGCAGTACTTGCTGCAGCCCTCCATGATCGACACGAACGCCGAGGCGCCGTCGACACGGGGCGGCGGCAGGTGGTCGAACTTCTCGATCGCCGGGAACGAGATGTCGACCTGCGGGCGGCCGCTTCGCGCCGCGCGCGGATCAGCGCGGGCAGGCGGTGCAGCGTCTGCGGGCCGAAGACGACGTCGACGAAGGGCGCGCGGCGCACGATCGCCTCGCCCTCCTGGCTCGCGACGCAGCCGCCGACGCCGATGATGAGGTCCGGTCGCTCGCGCTTCAGTTCCCGCACGCGGCCGAGATCGTGGAACACCCGCTCCTGCGCCTTCTCGCGCACCGAGCAGGTGTTGAACAGGATGACGTCGGCGTCCTCGGGACGGTCGGTGACCGAGAGGCCGTCGCTGTCGGCGAGCACGTCGGCCATGCGGTCCGAGTCGTACTCGTTCATCTGGCACCCGAAGGTGCGGATGTAGAGCTTGCGGGTCATCGCGCGTCTCCGGGGCCGGTGGTTGTCCGGGGGGAGGCGGGGTCGTTCGGGGGCGCGAGTATAGCGCGCGACCGGACGTGGCGCGCTGCCGGCCGGCTGGACGGGCCGGGAAGGCGACCGGACGCGCCGCGACGCCGGCCATTGATGCAACATTGTTGCATAATGCCGCAACCGATTCCCGGGGAGATGCCAGTGACCTCCGTCCGCCTTCTCGCCCTGTCCTTCGTCCTCGCCGCGACCGTGGCCTTGCCGGCCGCACCGGCGCTCGCCCAGCACAAGCACGGCACGACCACAAGCCGAAGCACGGCGGTGTCATCAGGGAAGCCGGCGGCTTCGTCTACGAGCTGGTGGCGAAGCCGACGGAGATCGTCGTCCACGTCACCGACGAGGCGGACAAGCCCGTGCCGGTGCGCGGGTCGACCGCGGCGGTCACGCTGATCGACTCCGGCACGCGCGTCGAGGTGCCGCTTGCGGCCGGCACCGACAACCGTCACGCGGCGACCGGCACATTCCCGGTGAAGCCGGGGATGAGCGCCCTGCTCGACGTCGCGGTCGGAGGCAAGCCGGTGGCGAAGCTTCGCTACACGCTGAAGTAGGCGCGCTCTGCCTCGGCCGTGCCCACGCCCGGTCGTGTTGGCTGCACCGCGAGCGACCGGCGGCGCGATTCGGATACCATTGGCCTGCAGGTGTCCGCCGCGGTTCATCGCGGCGGGTGAAACGGGAATGCGGTGACGGGCGCGGTCAAGCGCCCGGATTCCGCGGCTGCCCCCGCAACGGTAAGCCCTTCGAGGGTCCCCCACGACGCCACTGTCGCGCCGAGCGCGACGGGAAGGCGGGCGGATCCGCACGGCGAGCCCGGAGACCGGCCTGCACCCGGATGCGAGGCGCGCTCTCGAAGCGGCTCCGCGTCCGGTACCAGGGGCGACGCGGGGAGGCGTCGTCGCGGTGGCCGCCGGCGCGGCGTTGGCTCGCGCCGTGCCCGTCTTCCGCGTCGTGCTCCCTCATGCGCCGATTCGTCACCGCCGTGCGGGGTCGCGCGGCCGCACGGAGACACGCCATGCCACGGGTCAACCGCCCACCCGCCCGCCGAGCGAAGGCCGTGCTGGGCGTCGCGCCGGCCGCGCTGCTCGGCCCGTCGCTCGCGGCGGCGCAGGCGCTGCCGGTAGCCGCCGATCGCGCAGCTCGCGCCGGTCGTGGTGACGGCGGCGCGCACGCCGCAACCGATCGCGACGCTCATCGGCGGACGTGACCGTCATCGACGCCGACGCGATCGCGGCGCCTCGGCACGCGCAGCTTCGCCGAGCTGCTGCAGGGCCAGCCGGGGGTCGAGATCGTCCAGAACGGCGGCCCGGGGACGACCTCCGGCGTGTTCCTCCGCGGCGCGAACCGCGGCCAGACGCTGCTGCTGGTCGACGGCCTGCGCGTCTCGTCGTCGACGGTGGGGGCGCCCACGCTCGAGGCGATTCCTCTCGACCAGGCCGAGCGCATCGAGATCCTGCGCGGTCCCGCGTCTTCGCTCTACGGCGCCGACGCGATCGGCGGCGTGATCCAGGTGTTCACGCGCCGGCCGGCGCCGGCGTCTGTCGGGCTGGCTCTCCGGCGGGCTCGGCACCGACGGCAGCGCACGATCGCGGGCGGCGTCTCGCGCGGCGCATGGGCGCGGTCGCGGTGTCGCTGTCGGCGCGGCCACCGGCGCAGCCGACGGCTTCAATGCCACGACCGACGCGTAGTCGTTCGTCTGGAACCCGGACCGCGACGGCTACGACATGCAACGACGTCGGCGCGAGCGCGATCGTCGACGTTCGCGCCGGACCAGGAGGCGCAGCGCCCGCTACCTGCGCAGCGACCTCGACGCGCAGTTCGACGGCGGTGGCCGGGTTCGACGACCGCACCCACACGACGCTCGAGGTGTGGCAGGTCGCGAGCCGCAACCGCCTGGGCGCCGGCTGGACGTCGCGGCTGTCGGTCGGCGAGTCCTCGGACGAGTCGGTGTCGAGCACCGCGTTCGGCGAGTACCCGTTCCGCACCCGCGACCGCCAGTACGGCTGGCAGAACGAGTTCGCGATGCCGCACGGCACCGCGACGCTCGCGGTCGAGCGGCGCGAGGAGCGCATCGACGAGGAGCGCGGGCTTCGCCGTCACGCGCGCGCGACACCAACGCGTCGTCGGCGTCCTGCAGCTCGAGCGCGGCGAGCATGCGATGCAGGCGAACCTTCGCCACGACCACTCGAGCCAGTACGGCGGGCAGACGACGGGCGCGATCGCCTGGGGCTGTCGCTTCGCGCCGTCGTGGCGCGTCACGGCGAGCTACGGCACGGGCTTCAAGCCGCCCTCGTTCAACGACCTCTACTACCCGGGATTCTCGAACGCGGAGCCTCGAGCCCGAGACCGCGCGCAATGTCGAGGGCGGGCATCCGCTGGGTCGGGACGGCCGGCGAGTGGCGGACGGGCGCCCGCGCGATCGGCTGGTACAACAAGGATCGACCAGCTGATCGTTTTCCAGTGCGACGACGTCGTTCAACTGCGCGCCGCAGAACGTCGCCCGCGCGACGCTCGCCGGCGTGACTCGCTCGCCGGCGACGCGGCGTGGCGCGGCACGTCGGTACCGCCTCGGTCGATCTGCAGGACCCGGAGGACGACGTGACGCGGCAAGCCTGCTGCCGCGGCGCGCCAGGCAGCACGGCGCGCTCGCGTCGGCCAGGCTCCGGGCCCGTGCAGCTCGTCGTCGAGGTCATCGCCTCGTCGTACCGTTACGACGACGCCGAGAACACCCGCCGGCTCGGCGGCTATGCGATCGTCAACTTGGCCGTCGAGTGGCCGGTCGGCCACGGCGTGACGCTGCTCGCGCGCGCGGACAACGCGTTCGACAAGCGACTACGCGCTCGCCTACGGCTTCGCGACCGGCGGCGCGCGCGCGTTCGTCGGGGTGCGCTGGCAGCCATGACGCGCGTGTTCCTGTGCGTGCTGCTGCTCGCCTGCGCGCACGTCGCGCACGGCGAGATCCGCGTCGTCGACGACGCCGGCGCCGCGATCGTGCTCCAGGCGCCGGCGCGGCGCATCGTCAGTCTCGCCCCGCACGCGACCGAGCTCCTCCACGCGGCGGGGGCGGGCGAGCGGATCGTCGGCGTGGTCAAGGGCTCGAACCACCCGCCGGAAGCGCGCGCGCTGCCGGTGGTGGGCGACGTCCACGCAATCGACGTCGAGCGGATCGTCGCGATGCGGCCGGACCTCGTCGTCACGTGGCCGTATACGACACCGGCACAGGTCGGCAAGCTCGCCGCGCGGGGGATCGCGGTGTTCACCACCGATCCGCACACGATCGACGGCATCGCCGCCGACATCGAGCGACTGGGCGTGCTCGCCGGGACGGCGCCGGCGGCCGCGATTGCCGCACGGCGATTCCGGGAACAGGTGGTAGGTGCCACGGCGGGTGCAGCCGATCGCGCGAAGGTGCGCGTCTTCTACCAGATCTGGGGCGAGCCGATCTACACGATCGGTGGCCGGCACCTGATCAGCCAGGCGATCGCTGCGTGCGGTGGCGAAAACGTGTTCGCCTCGCTCGCGTTGCCCGCGCCGCAGGTGTCGGTGGAGGCGGTGATCGCGGCGCGGCCGCAGGCGATCGTCGCCGGCGTCGATGGCGCCGCGAGGCCGGCTTGGCTCGACACCTGGTCGCGCTGGACCGGCGTGCCGGCGGTGCGCGATAGGCAGATCCACGTCGTGGACGCCGACCGGCTGCATCGGCCCGGCCCGCGCTTTGCCGAAGGCGTCGCCGAGTTGTGTGCGGCCGTCGATCGCGCGCGGCCAGCGGCGCATGCACGCGCGGTGCCCGGGCCCTGACCTACCGCGGAACGAACGTCGACAGCGTGCCTGACGCAAGCCGCGCGAGCGGCCGCCCGTACAGCGCGGACAGCCCGTCCTCGGTGAGGACCGCTTCGGCGCGCCCGGTGTGCACCTGCCCGCCGCCGATCGCGATCGCGTGGTCGCAGAAGCGCGTCGCCAGGTGCAGGTCGTGCAGCACCATCACCAGCGCGCCGCGCCGCTCGCGGGCAAGCTGCACGAACAGCTCGAGCGCGGCGGCTTGTTGTGCGATGTCGAGGTGGGACGACGGCTCGTCGAGGAGCGCGAGCGGAGCGTCCTGCACGAGGAGCGCCGCGAGCGCGACGCGCCGCCGCTCGCCGCCGGAGAGCGTGCGTACGTCGCGCTCGGCAAGGCCCTGCAGGCCGAAGTGCGACAGCGCCGCCTGCGCGCGCGCGACGTCGTCGTCACGCTCCCACGCGAACCGCGACAGATGCGGGTGGCGGCCGATCAGCACCGTCTCGAGCACCGTTGCCGGGAACGCGTCGATCGAGTCCTGCGGCAGGAAGGCACGATGGCGTGCCCGCGCACGGACGTCGAGCGCGGCGGCGTCGGTGCCGCCATAGCGCACGCTGCCGCCTGCGGGGGGTGCGAGGCCGGCCAGCGTGCGCAGCAACGTGGTCTTGCCCGCGCCGTTCGGGCCGACGACCGCCCAGCATTCGCCTGCCCGCACCTCGAACGCGAGCCCGCTGCACAGCGTCCGCCCGCCGGCCGCGATGGCGAGGTTGCGCGCTTCGAGCAGGGGAGGCGTGTCGTTCACCGTGCACCTCCTCACTGGACTACCCTCCGCGCTGACGCGCTTCGGGCCTGATTCGCCCTCGGGGCGGCCCTTCGGGCTCATCGCTGTCGCAGCAGGAACAGGAACGCGGGAACGCCGAGGAGTGCCGTCAACACGCCGACCGGGAGCTCGACGGGGGCGACGATCGTGCGCGCCGCGGTGTCGGCAACGACGAGCAGCGCGCCACCGGCGATCGCGGCGGCGGGCAGCAGCAGCCGCTGATCGTTGCCGAGGACGAGCCGCATCGCGTGCGGCACGACGAGGCCGACGAAGCCGATGCTGCCGGCGGTGGTCACGGCGGCGGCGGTCGCGAGCGCGGCGAGCGCGTGCAGCGCGAGGCTCGTCCTCGGCACGTCGACGCCCAGCACCGACGCTTCGCCCGGGCCGCGCGCGAGGGCGTTGAGGTCACGCGCCATGCCGAGCGCCATGGCCAGCGCGAAGGCGAGCACCGCGAGCGGCACACCAGGCGCCGCGGCACCGGCGAGGTCGCCGAGCAGCCAGTGGACGAGACCCTTGGTCTGTGCCGCGGGTGCGATCGCGAGAAGCAGGGCAACGACGGCACCCCATCCCGCGGCGACGACGACACCGGTGAGGAGGAGCCGCGTGGGCGCCCAGGCAAAGCGCTCCGCGTCGGCACGCGCGAGCGAAAACACGATCAGCGTCGAGAGCAGCGCACCGGCGAAGGCAGCCGGCCCGGCCAGGGCGGCCACGCCCGCGACCGTCGTGCCGAGGGCGCCCACGGCCGCGCCGCCGGACAGCCCGAGCACGTAGGGATCGGCGAGCGGATTGCGCAGCAGCACCTGCATCAGCGCGCCGGCGAGCGACAGCAGCGCGCCGACGGCGAACGCCGCGAGCGCGCGCGGCAGGCGCAGGTCGCGCACGACGGCAGCACCTTCGGAGCCGGCCCGGCCGGCGAGCGCGTCGAGCACGTCGCGCGCGTTCACGGCCACGCTGCCGATCGCGAGCGCGACCGCGAGCGCCAGCGCGGCGACCACGGCGAGCCCGGCGATCACCGCGAGGGCGCGTGGCAGGGTCAGGTGGGCGCGCATCGCGAGCGGTGTGATGACGGCCGGCTCGGCGCAACGTCGAACCCGACCCCGATTTCCGGCGGATTATAGGCGCGGCTTATAATTTCACGTTCCCGGCGGCGGCAGGACAGGACCCCGGGCACCCGGGAGACGATGAGCAAGGCCTTCACACGCGAGAACGATGCGCCGCAGGACGACGAGGACGACGTCGAGGCGGCGCCGTTACCCTCGGGCACGCGCAATTACATGACGCCGGGCGGGTTCGCGCGCCTCAAGTCCGAACTCGACCACCTGGTGGGGCGCGAGCGCCCGGAGCTCGTTGCGACGGTCGCCTGGGCCGCGAGCAACGGCGACCGCTCCGAGAACGGCGATTACCTCTACGGCAAGAAGCGCCTGCGCGAGATCGACCGCCGGATCCGCTTCCTGATCAAGCGCCTCGACCAGGCCGAGGTCGTGGACCCCGCGGCACCGCGCGAGCCCGACGCCGCCGAGCGAGTGTTCTTCGGCGCGACGGTGTCGATCCGCAACCAGCGCGGGGACGAGCGGCGGCTGTCGATCGTCGGCATCGACGAGACGGACACCACGCAAGGCTACGTGAGCTGGATCTCTCCGGTGGCGCGCGCGCTGCTGCGCGCGCGAGAGGGCGACACGGTGAGCGTCGCCACCCCGGCCGGCATCGAGGAGCTCGAGGTGCTCGAGGTCGCCTACCTGCCGCTCGCGACCGGCGGGGGCCGCGCGGCGGCCGGTGGTTGACGCTCCCTCCGGGGCGCTTCTATAGTGGGCACGCGATGGATTCCGATCTGGACGAACTCGAGCGCAAGGTGGCGGCGTTGATCGCGTACGCGCAGACCCTGCGCGCAGCGAACGAGACGCTTGCGCGCGCGCTCGGCGAAGCACGCGAGCGCGAGCGCGATTTCGCGCAGCGCATGGAGGCCGCCCGGGGCCGCCTCGACGCGCTGATCGAGCAGTTGCCGCACTAGCACTGCGCGCGCGATGGCCGCCAACACGCTGCAGCTCGACGTCACGATCCTCGGCCGCGAGTACCGGGTCACGTGTGCCGAAGACGAGCAGGGGGAGCTCATCGAGGCGGTCGCGCTGCTCGATGCGCGCATGCGCGAGATCCGCGACAAGGGGCGCACCGGCGGCGTCGACCGCATCGCGGTGATGGCCGCGCTCAACATCGCGAACGAACTCTTGCGCGAGCGCAAGAAGCCCGCGCGCGCGGCAGGCCGTGCCATTGACGCTCCGGTCGTGCAGCGTAGAATCCGTGACATGGGCGAGGCGATCGACAAGGTAATCGCCAGCCAGGACAAGCTGTTCTGATCCACTGCCGGAATGGTCGCGGCCCGCCGCGGGCATTCGAGGAGCAACGATTACACGGTCAATCCCTGCGGTGCTCGACAACTGCCGATAGCACTCCTTGAACCAATGCCTCTGGCAAGGTCGCTTGGAGTCCAATAGTGAGCCTGTGTGCGTTCCCGCGTGGAAGCGCCTGACGGCTCCGGCTCGGCGACCACCTTGAACCCAGGTTCAGGGTGACGGCAGAACGGCACAGGCGGGGACCTTCAGCAAGGTTCCATGCGGCGGCAGCTCCGACGCGCGGGACCGACCATCAGGCGCGGCGACCGATCGACGGTCGCCGCGCTTTTTCGTGCGACCTGCATCCGCGATGCGCCACTGGCTGATGAAATCCGAGCCGGACGAGTTCTCGATCGACGACCTCGTGCGCTCGCCGCGGCAGGAGACCGCCTGGTTCGGCGTCCGCAACTACCAGGCGCGCAACTTCATGCGCGACGAGATGAAGGTCGGCGACCGCGCGTTCTTCTATCACTCGAGTTGCCCCGAGCCGGGCATCGCCGGCATCGTCGAGGTGTCGGCACCCGCGCATCCGGACGCCACCCAGTTCGACCCGCGGAGTCCCTATCACGACCCGAAGTCGACGCGCGAGAACCCGAGGTGGGCGGGCGTCGACGTGCGGCTCGTCGCAAGGACCCGCCTCGTGCCGCTCGCCGAGCTGCGCGCCCAACCCGCGCTCGCCGACATGGTGATCCTGCGCCGCGGCAACCGGCTGTCGATCACGCCGGTCACCGCCGCCGAGTGGAAGGTCGTCGAGCGGCTCGCCCGCGTCGAGCGTTGACATGGATCCCGTGCTCATCGCCGTCTTCGTCGGGCTCGGCGCCGTCGTCGGCTTCCTCGCGGGGCTCCTCGGCATCGGCGGCGGGATGACGCTGGTGCCGTTCCTCACGCTGATCTTCACGCGACAGGGCTTTCCGCTCGACCACGTCGTGCACATGGCGGTCGCGACGTCGACCGCGACGATCGTGTTCACCTCGATCTCCTCGGCCCGCGAGCACCACCGGCACGGCGCCGTGCGGTGGGGCATCGTGCTCGGCCTCGCGCCGGGCATCATTGCCGGTTCGCTGGTTGGCCCTCAAATCGTCGGGCGCATGCCGACGGCCTGGCTGGCCGCGTTCTTCGGCACGTTCGTCGCGTTTTCGGCGACGCAGATGCTGCTCGACCGCAAGCCCAAGCCGACGCGCGAGCTGCCGGGCAAGGTCGGCCTCTTCGGCGTCGGGGGTGCGATCGGGCTCGTCTCGAGCATGGTCGGCGCGGGCGGCGGCTTCCTCTCCGTGCCGTTCATGACCTGGTGCAACGTGAAGATCCACAATGCCGTCGCGACCTCCGCCGCGCTGGGACTGCCGATCGCGCTCGCCGGTACGGTCGGCTTCATCGTCGCCGGCCTGTCGGTGCAGGGGATGCCGCCCCACACGCTGGGTTACATCTACTTGCCGGCGCTCGTCGCGGTGGTCGCGGCAAGCATGCTGGTCGCGCCGATCGGCGCGCGCACCGCGCACCGCTGGCCGGTGCAGAAGCTGAAGCGCGCGTTCGCGCTGCTCCTGTACCTCCTCGCCGCGTACATGCTCTGGAAGGCCTGGAGCGTTTCCGGACGCTAGCGCCGGGCCGGCGCCCGGTGGCGCTGCGCGTCAGGTTGCCGCGGGCGGCGCGAGCTTCTCGCGCAGCACGTTCTTCTGCACCTTGCCCATCGCATTGCGCGGCAGCTCGGTCGCGAAAATCACGCACTTCGGCACCTTGAAGCCGGCGATCTCCCTCTTGAGCGCGCCGATCACTCCGGCCTCGGTCAGGCGGTGGCCCGGTGCGGCGACCACGACCGCGACGACCGCCTCGCCGAAGTCCGGGTCGGGCACGCCGACGACCGCGGACTCGAGCACACCGGCCATCGCGTCGATGCGCTCCTCGATTTCCTTCGGGTAGACGTTGAGACCCCCGGTGATGATCAGGTCCCTGGCGCGCCCGACGATCTCGACGTAGCCGTCCTCGCTCATCTTCCCCACGTCGCCGGTGCGGAACCAGCCGTCGGCGGTGAATTCCTCGCGCGTCTTCTCCGGCATGTTCCAGTAGCCGGCGAAGACGTTCGGGCCCTTCACCTGGATGCCGCCGATCGCGCCGGGCGCGCAGCGCATGCCCTGCTCGTCGACGATGCGCACCGACACGCCCGGCAGCGCCGGGCCGACGGTGCCGGGGCGGCGCTCGCCCGCGAGCGGATTCGACGTGTTCATGCCCGTCTCGGTCATGCCGTAGCGCTCGAGGATGCGCTGTCCGGTGCGCTCCTCGAACGCGCGGAAGGTCTCGGGCAGGAGCGGCGCCGAGCCGGAGACGAACAGGCGCAAGGATGCGCACGCCGCGCGCGTGAACGACGGCTCGGCGAGCAGGCGCGTGTAGAACGTCGGCACACCCATCATCGCGGTCGCGCGCGGCAGCAGCGCGACGACCTCCTTCGGCTCGAACCGCGGCAGCCAGAGCATGCGGCTGCCCGACATCAGCACGCAGTGGATCGCGACGAACAGCCCGTGCACGTGGTAGATCGGCAGCGCGTGCAGCAGCACGTCGCCGCGGGTGAAGCCCCACGACTGCACCAACGCGAGCGCGTTCGACGCGAGATTGCGGTGGGTGATCATCGCGCCCTTCGAGCGTCCGGTCGTGCCCGAGGTGTAGAGGATCGCCGCGAGGTCGTCGGGGCCGCACCCGCCGGTCGCGAACGTGTCGGGCTCGCGGTCGGCGCGGTCGGCGAGCTCGCCGCCGTGCGCGTCGAGCGTCAGCACGGTCGCATCCTTCGCGAGCGCGGCCGCGACACCCAGTCCGTCGGGACGGCAGACGATGACGCGCGGCGTCGCGTCGCCGAAGAAGTACGCGAGCTCGCCCTTCTGGTAGCCGGTGTTGAGCGGCAGGTAGACGAGGCGCGCACGCAGGCACGCGAGGTAGAGCGGCAGCACCTGCCAGTGCTTGTCGACCTGCACGGCGACGCGGTCCCCGGGCCGGCAACCGGCGCGGACCAGCGCGTTCGCGTAGCGCGCGGATGCCGCGTCGACGTCGCCGTACGAAAGCGTCGGCCCCCCGGGCACCACGACGCAGGGCGCGTCGGGGTCGGCGACGTGCGCCTCGAACAGCGCGTAGAGGTTGGCGTTCATACGGAGTCGCGGGGCCGGCCGGCCGCCCGTTTCCGCCCGGAAGGCGGGCGCGGCGTAGAATTGGTATTTTATGCGGCACCGCCCGTCCGGGCCACGCGACGGGTCTTCCATCAGGGAATGCGAGACGCCATGAACGACCGCGCGCCGGGGACGCCCTCGATCGACGACTGGCAGAAGGCGGCACTGAAGGCCGCCGGCTCACCCGCCCGGCTCGTCTGGCACACGCCCGAGGGCATCGACGTCAAGGCCCTCTACACGGCGGCCGACGTCGCGGGCCTGCCCAGCGCGGACACACTGCCCGGCTTCGAGCCGTTCGTGCGCGGTCCGCAGGCGACGATGTACACGGTGCGGCCGTGGACGATCCGCCAGTACGCCGGCTTCTCGACCGCGGAGGAGTCGAACGCGTTCTACCGGCGCAATCTCGCCGCGGGGCAGCAGGGCGTGTCGGTGGCCTTCGACCTCGCCACGCACCGCGGCTACGATTCCGACCATCCGCGGGTCGCGGGGGACGTCGGCAAGGCGGGCGTGGCGATCGACTCCGTCGAGGACATGAAGATCCTCTTCGACGGGATCCCGCTCGACAAGGTCTCGGTGTCGATGACGATGAACGGCGCAGTGCTGCCGGTGCTCGCGGGCTACATCGTCGCGGCCGAGGAGCAGGGCGTCGGCGAGGACCGGCTCTCGGGGACGATCCAGAACGACATCCTCAAGGAGTTCATGGTCCGCAACACTTACATCTATCCGCCCGAGCCGTCGATGCGCATCGTCGCCGACATCATCGACTACACGTCGCGGAAGATGCCGAAGTTCAACTCGATCTCGATCTCGGGCTACCACATGCAGGAAGCCGGCGCGACGCAGGCGCTCGAGCTCGCCTTCACGCTCGCCGACGGCCGCGAGTACGTGCGCTCGGCGATCGCGCGCGGCCTCGACGTCGACGACTTCGCCGGGCGGCTGTCGTTCTTCTTCTGCCTCGGCATGAACTTCTACCTCGAGATCGCGAAGCTCCGCGCGGCGCGTCTGCTGTGGTGGCGGATCATGAAGGCGTTCGGCCCGAAGAGCGCACGCTCGATGATGCTGCGCACGCACGTGCAGACTTCAGGCTGGTCGCTGACCGAGCAGGACCCGTACAACAACATCGTCCGCACGACGATCGAGGCGATGGCCGCGGTGTTCGGCGGCACCCAGTCGCTGCACACCAACTCCTTCGACGAGGCGATCGCGCTGCCGACCGACTTCTCGGCGCGCATCGCCCGCAACACCCAGCTGATCCTGCAGGAAGAGACGCACATCAACAACGTCGTCGATCCCTGGGCCGGCTCCTACCTGATGGAGCGCCTCACCCAGGACATGGCCGACAAGGCGTGGGCGATCATCGAGGAGGTCGAGTCGATGGGCGGCATGACCAAGGCGGTCCAGTCCGGCTGGGCGAAGCTCCGCATCGAGGCCTGCGCCGCCGAGAAGCAGGCACGCATCGATCGCGGCGAGGACGTGATCGTGGGCGTGAACAAGTACAAGCTGGCCAAGCAGGACCCGCTGCCGATCCGCGAGATCGACAACTCCGCGGTCCGCACGGCGCAGCTGGCGCGCCTCGCGGCGGTGAAGGGGAAGCGCGACGGCAAGGCGGTAGAGCGGGCGCTCGCCGCGCTCACCGGCGCGGCGAAGAACGGCAGCGGCAACCTGCTCGAGCTCGCGATCGTGGCCGTGCGGGCACGCGCGACCGTCGGCGAGGTGAGCGACGCGCTCGAGCACGCGTTCGGCCGCTTCCAGGCCCACGGCCAGACGGTCTCGGGCGTCTACGGCGCCGCGTTCGAGCAGGACGGCGAGTGGCGCGCGCTCAAAGCCGAGGTCGAGGCGTTCGAGCGCGACGAGGGCCGCCGTCCGCGCATCATGATCGCGAAGGTCGGCCAGGACGGGCACGACCGCGGCGCCAAGGTGGTGGCCACCGCGTTCGCCGACCTGGGCTTCGACGTCGACGTCGGCCCGCTGTTCCAGACGCCCGCGGAGGCAGCGCGGCAGGCGATCGAGAACGACGTGCATGCGGTCGGCGTGTCGACGCTCGCCGCCGGGCACAAGACGCTGGTGCCGGAACTCATCCGGGCGCTGGCCAACCAGGGCGCCGCGGAGATCGTGGTCGTGGTGGGCGGCGTCGTGCCGCAGCAGGACTACGCCTTCCTGCAGGACGCCGGTGTCGCTGCCGTGTTCGGGCCGGGCACGGTGATCTCGACCGCAGCGCGCTCGCTGCTCGCCGCGATCCGCAAGGCTCGCGCGGGTGCCACGCCGGCGTGACGGCGGTTCGCACGAGCGGCGAAGTGTCCCGGCAGTCCCACGAGGATCCGATCGCGAGCGGACCCGCCCGCGCAAGTATGCAGAGTCCCGCCGCCACGCGGGCGCGTCCCGCGCCAGCGTCTCTCGAGCCCGCGCTGCAAGCGCTCGCCGAGGGTATTCGTGCCGGTCGCCGGCGCGACCTCGCCAAGGCGATCACGCTGGTCGAATCCTCGCGACACGACGACGAGGTGCGGGCGTCGGCGCTCCTGCAGGCACTGCAGCCGCACACCGGCACGAGCTTTCGCATCGGCATTTCCGGCGCGCCAGGCGCCGGCAAGTCGACGTTCATCGAAGCGCTCGGCCTGTTCCTGACCAGCCGTGGGCACAAGGTCGCCGTGCTCGCCGTCGACCCGTCCAGCACGATCTCCGGCGGATCGATCCTCGGGGACAAGACGCGCATGGAACGGCTCGCGCGCGATCCCGCCGCGTTCATCCGGCCGAGCCCGTCGGGTGGAACGCTGGGCGGCGTCGCCCGCAAGACGCGCGAGGCGCTCGCCGTCTGCGAGGCCGCGGGCTACGACGTCGTGATCGTGGAGACGGTCGGCGTGGGACAGTCCGAGACCGCGGTTGCCGCGATGACCGACTTCTTCGTGCTGCTCACGCTGCCCAATGCCGGCGACGACCTGCAGGCGATCAAGCGCGGCATCGTCGAGCTCACCGACCTCCTGCTGGTAAACAAGGCGGATCTCGATCGCAGTGCGGCGGAGCTCGCCCGCGCCCAGGTCGCGAGCGCCTTCTCGATGCTGCGCTCGCGCGACGCCTGGTGGAAGCCGCCGGCGCTCACCATTTCCGCCGCGACCGGCGAGGGGCTAGCGGCGTTCTGGGACGTGGCCGAGCGCTTCCGGCACGCGGCGTCGGGCAATGGCGCGCTGGCGGCGCGCCGCCGGGCGCAGGCGCTCGCGGCGATGCACGCCGAGATCGATCGGGCGCTGCGCGCGCGCTTCGAACGCCATCCCGCCGTGCGGCGCGAGTTCGACGCGCTCGCCCGCGCGGTCACCGAAGGCACAATGACTCCCGGCGGCGCGGTCGCGCGCCTGCTCGCCCTCGCCGGCGGCGGCTGAACACCGCGGATCGGTACAGGACGCTACACCCCTTTCGGCATCACTCACGACAAGACGACGATGCAAGACATCATCAAGCAGCTGGACGACATGCGGGCGGCAGCCCGGCTCGGAGGCGGGGCGAAGCGCATCGACGCGCAGCACGTCAAGGGCAAGCTCACCGCGCGCGAGCGCATCGAGCTCCTGCTCGATCCCGACTCGTTCGAGGAGTGGGACATGTTCGTCGAGCATCGCTGCCACGACTTCGGCATGGGCGAGCAGAAGATCCCCGGCGACGGCGTGGTCATCGGCTATGGCACCGTGAACGGGCGGCTGGTGTTCGTGTACAGCCAGGACTTCACCGTGTTCGGCGGAGCCCTGTCCGAGGCGCACGCCGAGAAGATCTGCAAGATCATGGATCACGCGATCAAGGTCGGCGCCCCGGTCGTCGGCCTGAACGACTCCGGGGGCGCGCGCATCCAGGAGGGCGTCGCCTCGCTCGCCGGCTACGCCGAGGTGTTCCAGCGCAACGTGCTGGCCTCGGGCGTGATCCCGCAGATCTCGGTGATCATGGGGCCGTGCGCCGGCGGCGCCGTCTATTCCCCCGCGATGACCGACTTCATCTTCATGGTGAAGGACAGCTCCTACATGTTCGTCACCGGGCCCGAGGTGGTCAGGACGGTGACGCACGAGGAGGTCAGCGCCGAGGACCTGGGCGGCGCGGTCACCCACTCGACGCGGTCGGGCGTCGCCGATCGCGCGTTTGAGAACGACGTCGAGGCGATGCTGATGGTGCGCGCGCTGGTGAGCTACCTGCCGGCCTCCAACCGGGAAAAGCCGCCGGTCGTGCCCACCGACGACCCCGCCGAGCGCATCGACCGCTCGCTCGACACGCTGGTCCCGGACAACCCGAACACGCCCTACGACATCAAGGAGCTCATCTACAAGGTCGTCGACGAGGGCAGCTTCTTCGAGCTCGCGCCCGACTTCGCCAAGAACATCGTCGTCGGCTTCGGCCGCATGGACGGCGCGACCGTGGGCGTCGTCGCCAACCAGCCGCTGGTGCTCGCCGGATGCCTGGACATCAAGTCGTCGATCAAGGCGGCGCGCTTCGTCCGCTGCTGCGACGCCTTCAACATCCCGCTCGTCACGTTCGTCGACGTGCCGGGGTTCATGCCCGGAACCGCGCAGGAGTACGGCGGCATCATCAAGCACGGCGCGAAGCTCCTGTTCGCGTACGCCGAGTGCACGGTGCCGAAGGTCACGGTGATCACCCGCAAGGCCTACGGCGGCGCCTACGACGTCATGTCCTCCAAGCACCTGCGCGGCGACGTCAACTTCGCGTGGCCGACGGCGGAGATCGCGGTGATGGGGCCGAAGGGCGCCGTCGAGATCATCTTCCGCAAGGACATCGGCGATGCCGAGAAGATCGCCGCGCGCACCGAGGAATACCGCAGGAAGTTCGCCAACCCGTTCATCGCGGGCCACCGCGGCTTCATCGACGACGTGATCATGCCGCACGAGACGCGCAAGCGGATCTGCCGCTCGCTCGCGATGCTGCGCGAGAAGAGGGTCGAGAACCCCTGGCGCAAGCACAGCAACATCCCGCTCTGACGGGCGCAAGCCCCCACGCCGGCGACATCCGCACATGTTCAAGAAGATCCTGATTGCCAACCGCGGCGAAATCGCCTGCCGCGTGATCCGCACCGCGCGACGCATGGGCATCGCCACCGTGGCGGTCTACTCCGAGGCCGACAAGGGCTCCCGCCACGTCGAGATGGCCGACGAGGCGGTGCTGATCGGCCCGCCGCCCTCCGCGCAGAGCTACCTGCAGATCGGACGCATCGTGCAGGCCTGCAGGGACACGGGCGCGGAGGCGGTGCATCCCGGGTACGGCTTCCTGTCGGAGAACCCCGCCTTCTGCGCCGCGCTGGAGCAGGCTGGCATCGTGTTCATCGGCCCGAAGACCCGCGCGATCGAGGCGATGGGCGACAAGATCGCCTCGAAGAAGCTCGCCCTCGCGGCCGGGGTCAGCACAATCCCGGGCCACAACAGCCCGATAGCGTCCGCCGAGGAGGCCGTCGCGATCGCCCGCGGGGTCGGCTACCCGGTGATGATCAAGGCGTCCGCAGGCGGCGGCGGCAAGGGCCTGCGCGTCGCGCTCGACGACGCCCAGTGCCGCGAGGGCTTCGCGTCCTGCCGCAACGAGGCGAAGAACGCGTTCGGCGACGATCGGGTGTTCATCGAGAAGTTCGTCGAGGAGCCGCGGCACATCGAGGTGCAGGTGCTGGGCGACGCGCACGGCAACATCGTCTACCTGAACGAGCGCGAGTGCTCGATCCAGCGCAGGCACCAGAAGGTGATCGAGGAGGCGCCGTCGCCGTTCCTCGACGACGCGACGCGCCGGGCGATGGGCGAGCAGGCCGTGCAGCTCGCCCGTGCCGTGCAGTACCAGTCGGCCGGAACCGTCGAGTTCGTGGTCGGCAAGGATCGCTCGTTCTACTTCCTGGAGATGAACACGCGCCTCCAGGTCGAGCATCCGGTCACCGAGTTCATCACCGGCCTCGACCTGGTCGAGCTGATGATCCGCGTTGCCGCCGGCGAGCGCCTGCCGTTCGCGCAGCAGGACGTCCGGCGCAACGGCTGGGCGATCGAGTGCCGGATCAATGCCGAGGACCCGTTCCGGGGCTTCCTGCCCTCGAGCGGCCGCCTGGTGAAGTTCATTCCGCCGCCCGAGGTCGCGGGGCAGGTGCGGGTCGACACCGGCGTGTACGAGGGCGGCGAAGTGTCGATGCACTACGACTCGATGATCGCCAAGCTCATCTGCCACGGCGCGACCCGCGACCAGGCGATCGCCCGCATGCGCGACGCACTGAACGCGTTCGTCATCCGCGGCGTCGCCACGAATATCGCGTTCCAGGCGGCGCTGATGCAGAACCCGCGCTTCGTCGCCGGCAACTTCGACACCGGCCTCATCGCCGCGGAATATCCGAAGGGCTTCAGCGCCGCCGACCTGGTTCACGACGACCCGCTGCTGCTGGCCGCGGTCGCGGCGCTCGCGCGCCGGCGCTACATTGCCCGGGCCGTGCAGACCACCGGCCAGATGCGCGGCCACCGCCGGCGCGTCGGCAACGACTGGGTGGTGATGATGGGCGGCCGCCGCTTCGCGCTTGAGCTCACGCCGATCGAAGGCGGCTGCGACATCAGGCACGAGGGCGAGACCTACCGGCTGCTGTCCGACTGGAAGCTCGGCGACCTGATCTTCCGCGGCCAATGGAACGGCGCGCCGATCTGCCTGCAGATCCAGCGCGTCGGCTGGCGGTATCGCCTGCTCCACTGGGGCACGCAGGTCGACATCACCGTCCTCACCGCACGCGACGCCCATTTGCTGTCGCTGATGCCCGAGAAGCCGGCGCCGGACCTCTCGCGCTTCGTGCTCTCGCCGATGCCGGGGCTCTTGGCGGAACTCGCGGTCAAGGTCGGGCAGGACGTCAAGGCCGGCGAGAAGGTCGCGGTGATCGAGGCGATGAAGATGGAGAACGTGCTGCGCGCCGACGCCGATGCGCGGGTCAAGGCGCTGCTCGCGGAGCCGGGCGACAGCCTCGCGGTCGACCAGCCGATCGTCGAGTTCGAGTAGGGCAAACGCGCGCGGGCGGCGGGGCGCCGCTCGCGCGTCCGACTTTCCGGACATCCGGATGCTGTCGACTCCCCTTGTGACCATCGTCATTCGCAGCATGGGCCGCGAATGCCTCGCGAACGCCGTTGCGTCGGTTGCGTTGCAGCGGCACCGGCGACTCGAGCTCGTGGTTGTCGATGCGACGGGGGGCTCGCATCCGCCGCTGCCGCCCGCGCCCGGGCTCGACGGCGTTCGCCTGGTGAGCGTCGGCCGCCGGCTCAATCGGCCCGCCGCCGCAAACGTGGGTCTGGAGGCGGCGCGCGGCGATTGGATCGGGTTTCTCGACGACGACGATTTCCTCGAGCCCACGCACGTCGACCGGCTGCTTGCCCGCGCGACCTCCGACGATCGCCCGACGCTCGTGTACGCGCAGCACTGGAAACTCGATCGCTTCCACCGGGTCGTGCACCAGCGGTATCACGGCTTCAACCCGTTGATTCTCTACTACTTCTGTCTCATTCCCGGGATGGCGTGCCTCCTGCACCGCTGCCTGTGCGACGCGGGGCACCGTCTCGACGAGACCCTGGAGACCAGCGAGGACTGGGACTTCTGGGTGAGGCTCATCCCGCACGCCCGATTCGCGACGATTCGCGAGCCGACCCATTTCTACTTTGCGGAAGCCGGAACGTCGGGCACGGGCGTGGGCGTTAACAGCCGCAATCGCGCGAGGCACCTGCGCTTTCATGCGATCGTGCGCGACCGTTACGCCGCCGATCGCGACCGGGCGTGGCGGGCGCACTTTGCGCGCCTTGCCGAGGGCATCCGCATGCACGAGGCGGGCCGGATCGACGCCGCAAGGGCGCTGTACGCCGATGTGCTGCGCGAGCATCACGACGAGCCCAATGCCTTGTACCTGCTCGGCCGGACCTACCAGGCTACCGGGCAGCTGCGCACCGCGCGAGCGTTGTTCCGGCAGGCGATCTGGATGAACGGAGACGCCGGCGAGTTTCACTTCGCGCTGGGCGAGGTCTGTGCGGCCCTCGACATGCCGGACGAGGCACGCGATGCCTTCGCGAGCGCGGTCCGGCATGCGCCGGCATTGCGGGAGGCGAGCGCGGAGCACCTTGTGCGTCTTGCTGATCGCGGGTCGGCGCCGGGATTCGTGGCCGTGGGCGTGGCGCCGGTCGCGCGCAATGCGCTGTGTCCGTGCGGGAGCGGCCTGCGGTACAAGTCGTGCCACGGCCGCGTGGACATCGACGGCGCGAGCGGCGACACGACGGCCCCACCGGGAGTCGCGGCCTTGCTGGACGAGGGACTCGCGGCGATGCGCTCGGGGGACCCGGCGCGGGCGAAGGCCTGCTACGCGGACGCCGCATCGCTTTCACCCGGCTGCGCCGAGGCGCTGCATGCGCGCGCATTGATCGATTGGGATGCGGGCGATCTCGCGGCCGCGCAGGCCGGCCTGACGCGCGCCGCAGCATTGGCGCCGGACGACGCGCAGATTGCGGAGAACGCGCAGAGCATTGCGCGTGCGCGTTACGAGCGCGTGCTGGCGGGAAGGGCCACCGCGGAGCTCGCGACGCTGCCATTCCTGCTCCGCGAGGCCGCGCCGTGGCCCCGGCTGGCGGGCGGCACGCTGGTGCACATCGTTGCGCCGTTCGAGAACCCGTTCGGTGGCTCCGAGGCGCACGCACTCGAGCTCGCGCGGATCCTGTCCGTTGAGGTGCAGGTATCGCTTTGGGCAACGCAGGGCCCGGTGCCGCAGGAACTTGCGGCCAGGGGCGTGCGGCCGGTCGATGCGGAGCACGGCAGTCATCCGCAAGGCGGCGTCCTGGTGCTCGTCGGCAGCTGGCAGGCGCCCCCTTCGTGGGCACGCGCCGCCGCACCCGAGCGCGTGATCGTCGTGCACAACGTGGACGAGCCGGCGGCGCTGCTCGACCTCGTGCTCGCGCTGCACGACCAGACTGAACGTCCGATCAGGCTCTGCATGCCGTCGGAGTCCTTCAGGGTCCGTTCGGGCCTCCCCGGCGCCGTCTACCGTACGCCGATCGACCTCCTGCGTTTCCGGCCCGCGGAGGCGCGGTTCCCTGCCCCCGGACCCTTCACCGTGGGTCGGCACAGCCGCAACGACCACCGCAAGTTCCATCCCCGGGATCCGGCCCTGTTCCGGCGCCTTGGGCGCGAGGGGACGCGGGTGCGCATCCTGGGCGGGACGGTCCTGCTGCGGCATTTCTCGCCCTCGAGACCCGAGGCCGGCGTCGAGCTCCTGCCGACCGGTACCGAGGAGGCGAGCGCGTTCCTTCGCACGCTCGACGCCTTCGTCTACCGCACCAGTCCGATGCTGGTCGAGACGTCCGGCCGCGTGGTGGCCGAGGCGATGGCGACCGGGATTCCCGTGATCTGCTCCCGCGAGACCGGGTTCTCCGAACTCGTTACCGATGGCATCGACGGATTCCTGTTCGACCCGGACGACGATGCGTCGCTCCACGCGCGGCTCGAAGTGCTGCGGGCAGACCGCGGGCTGCGCGCGTCCATTGGCGGCGCGGCACGCTGCAAGGTCGAGGCCTGCTTCGGCCCCGCGCTCGCGATGGAGATTCGCGCTGCGTTCCTCGGCGGCTGACGCGCGTCCCGGATCGCGAACTGCCGAAGCGTTCCTCTCTACGACGCGCTCGTTCGCTCGGCCCGCGCATCGAAGGCGCGAGCTCTGCAGGGCGGCGGCCCGGAGTTCGGAGCCTCAGCGCTTCTGTTGCCGGGTCGTGGGTTTCGGCAGCACCTGCCGCAGGATCTTCGCGCAGGTCGCGGGCGACATGTAGCGCGGCACCGGGTAGTTGGTGTCCGCCTCCCAGCACGCGGCCTTCGCGAGCGCGGGGATGTCCTCCTCGCACAGCGCATCCACCTGCGCGGGAATGCCGACGTCGCGATTGAGCTTCTCCACCGAATCGATGAACTTCTTCGCGAGCGCGGCCGGCCGCTCGCCCGGCTTGCCGACGCCGGCGCGCACCGCAAGCAGCGCGAGGCGCCGGGTGATCGCGGGACTGAGGAAGCGGAGCACGTGCGGCAGCATGATCGCGTTGGCGAGGCCGTGGGGCGTGTGGTACTTGCCGCCGAGCTGGTGGGCGATCGCGTGCACGTAGCCGACGTTGGCGCGGGTGAACGCGAGGCCGGCGTAGGTGGCCGCGAGCGACATCTGTTCGCGCGCCTCGAGGTCCTTCGGCTTGCGGTACGCGACACGCAGCCGCGTGAAGACGATGCCCACGGCGGCGAGCGCCAGGCGGTCGGTGTGGGCGGTTGCCCACTGTCCGACGAACGCCTCCACCGCGTGGGTCAGCGCGTCCATGCCCGTCGCGGCGGTCACCGCGGGCGGCAGCCCGGTCATCAGCACCGGGTCGAGCGCCGCCATCACCGGCACGAGACGCGTGTCGGCGATCACCAGCTTCTTGTTGGTGTCGGGGTCGGAGATCACCGCCGCGACCGTCACTTCGGAGCCCGTACCGGCGGTGGTCGGGACCGCGTAGACGGGCACGGGCGCGTGGCGCCCCCTGAAATACCCGACGAGCTTGCGCGGATGCTTCCTGTTCGCCACCGCGAGGGCAATGGTCTTGGCCGCGTCCATCGGCGAGCCGCCGCCGAAGGCCACGATCGCGTCGCAGCGCTGCTTCGCGTAGAACGCGATGCCCTTCTCGATCAGCGGAATCGGTGCGTCCGGCGTGATCTCGTCGAAGACGGCGTAGCGCGTGCCGCCCTCCGCGAGCGCGCCGACGAGCCCGTTCAAGAGCCCCATGCCGGCCACGACCTTGTCGGTGACGATCATGACCTTGCGGTGGCCGAACGCGGCGATCGCCCGGCCGAGCCGCGCACTCGACCCCGGGCCGACCAGCAGCAGCGGCTGTGGAATGGGCAGGAGCCCCGTCACCACGCCCGCCGCGCGCATCGCCGTCGACAGCCCGACCGACCGCACCACATCGCCCACGACGCCCGGAATCTCGATCATCGCCCGCCTCGCACCTTCGTCCAGGCCTTTAGTGTAATGACTCGGCACGACCGATTGCACCGCGCGGCGCAGGGAGCACCGGGATCGTCGCCCGAAAACATCGATCAGGATCAAAGAACGCGCATTTGCGTCCGCGCGCGACCGGGTGGCGCGGCCGTACAATTTGAGCAAATCACGTAAAGGCGCGGTCGGCTCGACCGAACGCCGACGTCCCCGCGAGGAGGAAGGCATGAAGACGGCAGTCGGCATCAGCCTGGGCGCGGGCGACCAGGACTTCGCCTTCGACGCACGCTTTCTCGGGCACCTCTTCAGCGTGCGGCGCCTCGGCACCAACGGCAGCACGGCCAAGGCGGTCAAGCTCCTCAGGCACTGGCAGGGCCAGGCCGACGCGATCGGCCTCGGCGTGGTCAAGGACAGCTACACGGTCGGCTCGCGCCGCTACGTCGAGAAGGACAGCGCGCGCATGAAGGCCGCGGTATCGCGCGTCCCGGTGACCACCGGCGGGCGCCTGTCGGACATCCTGCAGGAATGGGCGCTGCGCCACGTGCAGCTCAAGCTCGGCAACTTCTTCAACAACGCCAAGGTGCTGTTCTTCTCGGGACGGACCAACTACAAGCTGGCGCTGGCGATGTCCGAGTACACGCAGAACCTGCAGTTCGCCGACCCGCTGCTGCAGCTCGGCGTCCCCAAGATGCTCACCGCCCTCGACTCGCTCGAGCTCTACACCAGCGGCGCGCACCACGTGCTCGAGTGGACGCCGGACGCGCTGATGGCCTCGGCGCCGGTCAGGGAGTGGACCCGCTTCATGTTGCGGCGGGCGATGCAGGAGGCGACCGTCATCGTGGCCCCGGTCCACGAGCTCGACCACTTCGGCGCCGACGAGCTCGCGCGCAAGGTCATCGTCACGTCGACGGTCAACGACCGCCGCCTCGCCTCGTTCCGGGACAAGAACGTCGACATGGTTGTCGACGGCGCCCCGCTGGTGTTCGACCACGTGCTGGGTCCGAGCCTCCTCGACGCGATGATCATCGCCGCCACCGGGAGGGCAGGCGACGACATTCTCGAGGACGACTACCTGGAGATCATCGAGGGCCTGCAGCTCGAGCCGCGGATCCTCTACCCGAACGGCTACCGGCGGGTCAACCGGTTCGCGTTCGTCATTCACCCGCTGTCGCAGGAGTACTTCAAGAACGTCAAGCCGATCGAGCTCCTCTCGCACGTCTCGCCGCCGGTGTTCATGGACACGCTCGAGAAGGCGATGGCCTACGCGCCGCCGTTCGTCTACTCGAAGGTGGCGGGCGTCAGGAGCCCGACCGGCGTCGAGGCCGAGGGCTGGCTGATCTCGGTGGGCGGAACGCCCAAGGAGATCATGAGCCACAGCCCGGAGTTCACCTACCGGAAGCTGCTGGACGCGGCGCGCATCGCCAAGGGGCTCGGTGCGCAGATCATGGGGCTGGGCGCGTTCACCAAGGTGGTCGGGGACGCCGGCCTCACGGTCGCGCGCCGCGCACCGCTGCCGATCACCACGGGCAACAGCTACAGCGCATCGGGCGCGCTGTGGGCCGCGCGCGACGCGGTGCTGCGCCTGGGGCTGGTGCCGATGCCGAAGCGCGGCGAGAAGGTGCGGATGAAGACGATGGTGGTCGGCGCCACCGGCGCCATCGGCTCGGTGTGCTCCCGGCTCCTCGCGATGGTTGCCGAGGAGGTCTACATGGTGTCCCCGGAGACCGCGAAGCTGCTCGCCCTCAAGGAGTCGATCCGGAAGGAGACGCCCGACGCGAAGCTCGTGCTGTCGTCGCGCGCCGACAAGGACATCGCCGACATGGACATGATCGTGACGGCGACGTCCGGCGCGGGCAAGAAGATCCTCGACATCATGAACGTGAAGCCCGGTTGCGTGATCACCGACGTGGCGCGCCCGCTCGACCTGCCGCCGGAGGAGGTGGCGAAGCGCCCGGACGTGCTGGTGATCGAGTCGGGCGAAATCCTGCTGCCGGGCAAGGTGTCGATGAAGAACATCGGCCTGCCGAAGAATGTCGCCTATGCGTGCCTCGCCGAGACGATCGTGCTGGCGCTCGAGGGGCGCTTCGAGAACTTCACCGTCGGGCGCAACATCGAGTGGGAGAAGGTGCGGGAGATCTATCGCGTGGGCCGCAAGCACGGCATGGAGCTCGCGGCGATCTCGGGGGTCAATGGCCCGTTCTCCGACGCCGACATCCGCCGTGTGCGCAAGCTCGCGCTGGCGGCACGCGCGAAGGCGGCGGAGGCCGCCGCCGAGGCCGCTGCACGAGCAAAGGCGCGGGCTGCCGCGCGGCGCAGTCGGGCGGCACCACCGGCGTCGAAGGCACCCAAGGCGCGCCGCACGTCCAAACGGAGCACGAAGGCTTCGACGCCGGGGCAGCAGGCGGCTGGCCGGGCGGCGACAAAGGCCGTGCGTGCGCCGAGCGTGCGGAAGTCCGCGGCCCGGAAGTCGGCGTAGGCGTCGCGCGCCTCGCGCGCCGGGACCCGCGCCTCAGGAGGCGGCGCCGTAGCGCCGGGCTTGCATCACCAGCACGTTCGCCGGCGCCGTCGCGGTGGCGTCGGTGCGCTCGCGCCGCTTCTGCTCGCGGCGGATGCGCGCGAAGGTCTTGCGCACGTCGGTATTGGTGCTGTTCGTGTAGCGAAACGTCGGATCGAGGATCGACTTCATGTTCACTCCTGTCGCGCGTGTCGCGGACAACGCGCATGCCGACGGTATTTAGCAAGTTGCATTCCGGTCCGTGCCGGCCCTTGACTCGTCAGCAACTTAGCGCGGGTGCGTCGGCGATGGGCGGTCGTGGCGTAAGATCGTTCGACGCGCATCGACGGAGCTTCGTTGCGACTGTCGTCGACACGCGCGGGCGGTGACGGTGTGCACGACAACCGTGCAACCTCGCCACGCGGGAACCTGGGGAACGGGCATGAAGAAGGTGATCTGGGGTGTGATCAGCACGGCGAAGATCGGCCGCGAGCGCGTGCTGCCGGGGATGCAGAAGAGCGAGCTCCTCGAGATCCGCGCGATCGCCTCGCGCGACGAAAGCACGGCGAGCCGCGCCGCCTCTGCACTGGGCATTCCGCAGGTCTACGGTTCCTACGAGGCGCTGCTCGCCGATCCGGACATCGAGGCGGTCTACAACCCGCTGCCCAACCACCTGCACGTGCCGATGACGCTGCAGGCGGCGGCGGCGGGCAAGCACGTGCTGTGCGAGAAGCCGATCGCGCTCACCGCCGACGAGGCGACGGCGCTTCGCGACGCCGCGAAGCAGGTGCTCATCGCGGAAGCGTTCATGGTGCGTTTCCACCCGCAGTGGATCCGTGCCCGCGAGCTGCTCCGCGAGGGCCGCATCGGCGATCTGCGCGTCGTGCAGATGTTCTTCGGCTACAACAACCTCGATCCCGCCAACGTGCGCAACAAGGCCGACATCGGTGGCGGCGGCCTCTACGACATCGGGTGCTACGCGGTCGTGGCCGGCCGCTACTTCTTTGGGGGCGAGCCGGCCCGCGCGATCGCGCTGGTCGACCGCGACCCCGCGTTTCGCACCGATCGCCTCACCAGCGGCCTGGTCGACTTCGGTAACGGCCGGCGCCTCGACTTCACCGTGTCGACGCAGGTCGCGCCGCACCAGCGGTTGAACCTCTGTGGCACCAAGGGCCGCATCGAGCTCCCGATCCCGGTGAACGCCCCGCAGGGCGCGCCGACGCGCATCCTGATCGATGATTGCCGCTCGCTCGACGGTGCCGGCATCGTCGTCGAGGATCTGCCCGCGAGCGACCAGTACCAGCTGCAGGGCGAAGCGTTCTCGCGCGCGGTGCGCGGCGAGGCACCGCTCGACTATGGCGTCGAGGACGCGATCGCCAACATGCGCGTGATCGACGCGCTGTTTCGTTCCGAGAGGAGCGGCGCGTGGGAGGCGGTCGGCGCGCCGTAACGCCGGCGAGTCGGCGCGGATCCGCGCCGCGCGCCGGGGCCGATGTCGCGCCGCGTCAGCGCACGGAACCCGTGCGCACGGCTCAATCCGTGCGCGGGCGCCACTTCCCCGGCGTGGTGCCCGACCAGCGTGTGAAAGCGCGCACGAACGCGCTCGCCTCGGCGTAGCCGAGCGCGGTCGCGATCTCGGCGAGGTTCATCGACGTGTTGCCGAGCAGCTGCTGCGCCATCGCGTGGCGCGCGTGGTCGCGCACGTTCCGGAACGTCAGCCCGGCTTCCAGCAGCCGGCGGTTGAGCGTCTTTTCGTGCATGCCGAGGAGCTTCGCGACGTGCGCCGCCGTGCTCACGCGGTGGGCAATCGTGCCGCTCACCAGCCGCCGCACCTCGCTCGCGAAGTCGCTGTCGCGGCGCATCGCGTCTGCCTGCTGCTTGAGGTGCCGGTGCAGCAGCGGATCCGCCGCCGCGACCGGCTGCGCGAGCCAGCGCGTCGGGAACGCCAGCGCGCATTGGCCGGCATTGAACTGCGCCGGTACTTGGAACAGGCGCGTCCAGGGCGTTGGGTCCGCGGGCCGCATGCGTGGCAGCAGCACCTGCGACGGAACCCACTTCGGCCCGCACAGCCCTCGCATCAGGTTCCGGGCCAGGGCCATCGACAGGTCGCAGATCTGATCGACGGCCTGCGTTTCCGGCTCGATCACCGTGAAGCCGAGCAACGCCGTGCCGTTGCGTACCTCGAAAGTCGCGACGCCGCCGCGATCGTGAAGGCTGAGGTAGTGGACGAGGTCCTCGAGTGCGCGTCCGACATCCGGCGCGTTCATCATCAGGAAGCCCGCGAGCCCCAGCGAGGACGGGCCGGCGCGTTCGCCGAGCATCAGCCCGAAGTGCTGGCAGCCGGTGATGGCGACGCAACGGGCGACGAGCGCGCTGCCCGCGCGGTAAGGCATCGGCAGCTCGGGATCGTCGAAGAACGCCAGCTCGAACCCCGCCTCGCGAACGATCGGGCCGGGATCGCAACCGAGCTCGCGGAGCAGCTGCGGGATCGCGGTGAGCGGACCGACGCGGACGGTACTCCCGAGCGTCCGGCCCTCGGCAGAGCGGTGCCCGCTGCGAGGCGCGAGTGGTGCGGCGCCAGTCACAGGATGCCGTTTTCGCACAATGTCCGGAATTATCAATCGACTGCGCGCTTTGCGCAACATCCATGGGCGCTTACCCGCGCATTATATGCAGTTGCCCGGTAGCGGTCGGCTAGGCGAGTTGGCTCGGTCGCCCGCATGGGCGATCGTGGCGTCCGTCATCCGACGCGCCGACACGACGGCACGCGCGACGCCGCACCGGGGCAACCCTGACAAGGAACCGGACATGAACAGACTACACAGGGCGGGCTGCGCCACGATCCTCGGTGCGCTCGCGGGCGTCGTCATCCTGCCGGCGGCGGCCCAGAGCAACAACGACTGGCGTTTCGGCGTGCAGCTCTACGGCTACTTTCCGTCGCTCAGTGGGGAGTCCAACTTCCCCGGCAACGGGACGTCGCCGGACGTGACGGTGGATGTCGACAAGATCATCGACAACATCAAGTTCGTGATGATGGGGTCGTTCGAGGCGAAGAAGGGCCGCTGGGGCGGCTTCACGGACCTGATCTACATGGATGTCGGATCGAACAAGTCCGACACGCGCGACCTCTCGATCGGCGGCATCCAGATCCCCGGCACGGCCAGCGCCAGTGTCAACTACGACCTCAAGGGCTGGATCTGGACGATCGCGGGCGAGTACGCGCTGGTGTCGCAGCCGGGCATGACGATGGACGTGTTCGCCGGCGCGCGCATGGTCGACCTCGAGCAGGACATCAACTGGGGACTGACAGGCAACATTGGCGGGATTCCCGCGCCGGGCCGCACCGGCGAGTCGAGCGTCGGCCGCACCAACTGGGACGGCATCATCGGCGTCAAGGGCCGCTGGCACTTCGGCACCGACCAGCGCTGGTTCGTGCCGTATTACCTCGACGTCGGCACGGGCGATTCGGACCTCACCTGGCAGGCGATGGCGGGCATCGGCTACTCTTGGGCCCACTGGGACGTGGTGGCGGCGTGGCGCTACCTCGACTACGACATGGGGTCGGGCCGGCCCTTCTCCGAGCTCAGCCTCAACGGCCCGCAGCTGGCCGTGGCCTACCGCTGGTAGCGGGACCGGCCCGAGTCCGGCCAGGGCGGCCACGGGTCGCCCACCCGACGCACACAAGGAACGACATGCAATCGACGCTTCGCAACACGCTCCGCACCGCGGGCCTCGCGGCGCTCCTGACGCTGGCGGCGGCCACCGTGGCCTCCGCGCAGCCGGCCGGCATCGACCCGGCGGCCACGAAGCTGCTCAGGGCCTCGACCGACTTCCTCGCGAGCCAGCAGCGCTTCAGCATCGAGTCGCGGAACACGCTGGAGATCGTGCTCACATCGGGACAGAAGATCCAGTTCGCCCACGCGGCGCGGATGTGGGTGCAGCGGCCGAACAAGCTGCGCGCGGACCGCACCGGCGACCTGGTCGAGCAGTCGTTCTTCTACGACGGCAAGTCGCTCACGCTGCTGAACGCGGGCGACAAGTACTTCGCCACGCTGGCGGCGCCCGCCACGCTGGAGGAGATGCTCGACATGGCGCGCACCAAGCTGGACATCATCGCGCCGGCCGGAGACCTGATCTACAAGAACGCCTACGACATCCTGATGACGGACGTGACGCAAGGCTTCATCGTCGGCAAGGGCGTCGTCGAAGGGGTGCGCTGCGACCACCTGGCGTTCCGCGCGCCGCACGTCGACTGGCAGATCTGGATCCAGGAGGGCAAGGAGCCGCTGCCGCGCAAGCTGGTGATCACGACGCGCGACCAGCCCAACGCCCCGCAGTTCTCGGTGGTCGTCACCAAGTGGAACCTGAAGCCGGTGTTCACGCCGCAGACGTTCGCCTTCAGGGCGCCGAGCGGCGCGAGGCAGGTCGAGTTCCTGCCGCTTGCGAAGCGCTAGGCCGGCCGGGAATCGAAGGAGTCCGACATGAACGTACGCAATCCTCTCAAGGCAGCGGCCATCGCCCTTTCGCTGCCCATCCTCCTGCTCGCCGACGTCGCGCCGGAGGCGCCGCTGGGCCTGACGCTCGCGCGTGAGGCGGCCGCGATCGTCGGCAGGCCTGCGACACCTATGTCAGTTGCCGGCGTGGCGCGACGGACGACCGCCCGCGTCGTGACCACCGAGGCGGTCGTGGTGTCGTCCGCGGCCGCCGCATCGACTGCCGCGGCCACTTCGGCGGCGGCGCAGCAGCAGGCGGTCGCGCAACAGCAGGCCGCGACGGCGCAGCAGCAGGCGGCGGTCGCGCAACAGCAGGCGGCGGTCGCCCAGCAGCAGGCGCAGGCCGCCGGCTCGCCGGCCATCGGCACGGTCGTGCCGGCATTGCCCGCGGGATGCGCGGCCGTCGCGAAGGGCGGTGTCGAGTACTACCGGTGCGGCACGGTCTATTACCGCGCGGTGTTCCAGGGCAACAACCTCGTCTACGTCACCGTGGCGCAGCCGTGATCCGCCGGGAGGCGCATCGCATGAACGAGCTGTCCATTCGCGCAGCGTTCGGCGTTGCTGTCGTCGCGATGCTGGCGAGCCTGTCTCAAGCAGCGAACGCGCGCGACCCCGGTCTCAACCAGCCGGGGAGAGCCGGCAACGTGGCGGCGCCGGCCGCCCGGGCGGCGACGCCCGGCGCCGGGGCTCCCGGCGTCGGCGTACGCGACCCCGGTATCAACCAGCCCGGCGCGATCGGCAACCGCGGCGTGGCGGGACCCGGCGTGGGTGCGCCTGGCGTCGGCGTGGTCGACCCCGGCCTCAACCAGCCCGGCGTCGTTGGCAACGTCGGCGGCGTGGCCCGGCGCTCGGTGAGGTTGTAGCAGCCGCGCCGCACCCCGCTACCATCGAGTCGGCATCGAACGGCGGCGACGCAGCGGATGCAATCCGCGCGTTACGCCGAGGTTGCATCCGGAGGGATCGTCGATACGGTACGGCCGCCACGACCCGTCGCGAGTTCGACGGTTCGGGTGTCCGCAACCCAGGATTCACGCAGCAAACAGCAGGAGACAGGAACCCATGAATCACTTCGTGAAGTCACAGTGGCTGGCGGCCCGCCTGGTCGGACTGCTGCTCGCAGCCGCCTATCCGCTGCTGGCCGCAGGTCAGGCCACCGGCAAGCTCGACCGCACGGTGCTTCCCATCCCCGAGCCGAAGCGCCCGATCTACACGGAGCTCGACGCTCGCAACGTGAAGGCACCGCCGCGCTTCCAGGTGACCGCGCCGCAAGGGGCGCCCAACGTCGTCATCGTGCTGATCGACGACATGGGCTTCGGCGTACCGTCCACGTTCGGCGGCCCGGTCGGGATGCCCACGCTGGACCGACTCGCGCAGGGCGGACTGCGCTACAACAACTTCCACACCACGGCGCTGTGCTCGCCGACGCGTGCCGCGCTCAAGGCCGGGCGCAACCACCACACGGTGAACATGGGCTTCATCACCGAGATGGCGACGTCGATGCCGGGCGACACCGGCCAGATTCCGAACGCCACGGCGCCGCTCGCCGAGATGCTGCGGCTCAACGGCTACTCGACCGCCGCGTTCGGCAAGTGGCACGAAACCGCCTCATGGGAGGCGAGTGTCGCCGGCCCGTTCGACCGCTGGCCGACGCGCCAGGGCTTCGACAAGTTCTACGGCTTCATCGGCGGCGAGACCAACCAGTGGGCGCCGTACCTCTACGACGGCGTCACCCAGGTCGAGTTGCCGAACGACCCGAACTACCACTTCATGACCGACATGACCGACAAGGCCGTGGCGTGGATCAAGTACCAGAAGGCGCTGGCGCCCGGCAAGCCCTCGTTCGTCTACTTCGCGCCCGGGGCGACGCACGCGCCGCACCACGTCCCGAAGGAGTGGATCGCGAGGTGGAAGGGCAAGTTCGACCAGGGCTGGGACAAGCTGCGCGAGGAGTCGCTCGCGCGCCAGATCAGGCTCGGGGTCGTACCGCCGGGGACGAAGCTCGCGCCGAAGCCTCCGGCGATCAAGGACTGGGACACGCTGTCGGCCGACGAAAAACGGCTGTTCACACGGCAGGCGGAGGTCTTCGCGGCGTATGCCGAGTTCGCCGACCACGAGATCGGCCGGATGCTCAAGGCCTTCGAGGCGGTCGGCGAGGCCGACAACACGCTCGTCTTCTACATCGCCGGCGACAACGGCACCAGCGGCGAAGGCGGCCAGAACGGCATGTTCAACGAGTACACGTACTTCAACGGCGTGCAGGAAAAGGTCGAGGACATGCTAAAGCGCCTCGACCAGTGGGGCGGGCCGGAGACGTATCCGCACATGGCCGCCGGCTGGTCGGTGGGGCTCAACGCGCCGTTCGCCTGGATGAAGCAGGTGCCGTCCGACTTCGGCGGCACGCGCAATGGCATGGTCGTGAGCTGGCCCAAGGGCATCAAGGCGAAGGGCGAGATCCGCTCGCAGTTCGGCCACGTCATTGACGTGGCGCCGACCGTGCTGCAGGCGATCGGCCTGCCGGAGCCGAAGGTGGTCAACGGCACGCCGCAGATCCCGATGGAGGGCACGAGCCTCCTGTACTCGTTCGACGACGCGAAGGCGAAGGAACGGCACACGACGCAGTACTTCGAGATCGCCGGCAACCGTGCGATCTACCACGACGGCTGGTTCGCCCGCACGATCCACCGGGCGCCCTGGGAGGCGAAGCCGGCCCGCACGCTGAAGGACGACGTGTGGGAGCTCTATGACGTGCGCAACGACTTCAGCCTCGCCAACGACCTCTCCACGAAGCAGCCGAAGAAGCTCGCGGAGCTGCAGGCGTTGTTCATGAAGGAAGCCTCGAAGTACCACGTGCTGCCGATCGACGACCGCGTCTTCGAGCGCATGGATGCGCGGTTGGTCGGGCGTCCTGACCTGATGGGCGGGCGTACGTCGCTCACGCTCGGTGACGGCATGAGCGGCATGATGGAGGCCGTGTTCATCAACGTGAAGAACCGCTCCAAGACGATCACGGCCGAGGTGGAGGTACCGTCGGGCGGCGGCAACGGTACCGTGATCGCGCAGGGCGGACGCTTCGGCGGCTGGTCGCTGTACGTCAAGGACGGCGTGCCCGCGTACGACTACAACTTCCTCGGCCTGCAGCGCTCCTCGATTACGTCGTCGAAGCCCCTGGCCCCGGGCAAGCACACGATCCGGTTCGACTTCGCCTACGACGGCGGGGGGCCGGCGAAGGGCGGCATGGGGACGCTCACCGTCGACGGCGAGAAGGTCGGCGAGGGACGCATCGCCGTCACGCAGCCGGGCATCTTCTCGGCGGACGAGACCGCCGACGTCGGCATCGACCTCGGCACGCCGGTGGTCGAGGCCATCGGTTCCGAGGCGAAGTCGCGGTTCACCGGCCGCATCCCCAAGGTCACGATCGACGTGAAGTAGATGGCGCACCAGGAACCGTCCTCGTCGGACCACGGAGGCGGCGTCAAGGCCCGCCTCCGCGAGGAGCTGCACAAGTATCTGATCGTCAGCGGCTACCTCTGCGTCTGCTTCGTGGCGATCGTGCTGTTCAAGATGGCCATCCTGCGCGACGCGGGAATTGCCTACCTGCCGCTCGGGTTCGCGGCCGCGAAGGCGCTGATCCTCGGCAAGTTTCTGCTGATCGGCGAGGCCGCGCGCGTCGGGTCGCGCGTGGGGGCCCGGACGGTGCTGCAGAGGATCGTGCGCCGCGTCGCGCTGCTGTTCGCGCTGCTGATCGTGCTGGTCGTCGTCGAGGAACTGCTCGTCGGCTGGTTCCACGGGCATCCGCTGGCGCAGACGCTCGCCGAGTACCGGCACCGGCTGCCGGAGGTGCTGGCGATGTTGCTGCTGCTCCTGCTGATCCTCGTGCCGCTGGTCGCGGTGACGGAAGTCAGTCGCGCGATGGGGCCTGGGGCGCTGCGCGATCTGTTCCTCGCGCCGCCGGGGCAGGCCTCGGGAGCGGAAGGTGCGGCGAAGTCGACAGACAGACGAGCATCGTGAACCCTGCGACAATCGGCATCGCCAGCCGCATCATCGTGGTCGTCGCTTTCGGCACCGCGCTTCGATCCTGTCGCCCGCGCAACCTTTGGCCAACGCTTCCATTCGACTTCGAGGCAATCGCATGAATGCAACGATTCCCCGGCAATTGATGGCCGGCGTCCTCGCCGCAGCGTTCTTCGCCCCCGTGGCATTCGCGAGCGACGCGGGGCAGCTCTCCAAGGACAAGGCCGACAAGGTCCACGCGTCGAAGCCGATGTACTCGCCATACGCCGGGCGCAATTACCCGACACGTCCGTACTTCGGCGACACGCACCTGCACACCGGTTTCTCGATGGACGCAGGCGCGTTCGGCGCGCGTCTGACGCCACGTGATGCCTACCGCTTTGCGCGTGGCGAGGAGGTGACCTCCAACTCGGGCCAGTCGGTGAAGCTCTCGCGCCCGCTCGACTTCCTCGTCGTGGCCGATCACTCCGACGGCATGGGGTTCTTCCCGCAGCTGATGGGCGGGGATCCCGAGCTGCTGGCGACACCGCAGGGCCGCAAGTGGTACGACCAGATCCGCGGCGGACAGGGCGCGGACGCGGCGATCGACATCATCGTCAGCTTCGGCAAGGGCCAGCTGCCGAAAGGCTTCCCGGTGCCGGGCACTTCGGCCTATCGCAACGCCTGGATGGAGACGATCAAGGCGGCCGAGGCCTACAACGATCCCGGCCGCTTCACGGCGTTCATCGGCTACGAATGGACCTCGAACACCGGCGGCAACAACCTGCACCGCAACGTGATCTTCCGCGGCAACGGCGCGCAGGCCGCGCAGGTCGAGCCGTTCACCACGCTGCCGCCGCTCGGCAGCGACAATCCGGCGGACCTGTGGAAGTGGATGGCGGCGACGCAGGACAAGACGGGAAGCGAGGTGCTGGCGATCGCCCACAACGGCAACCTCTCCAACGGTCTCATGTTCCCGGTCGTCGAGGCGTTCGGGAAGAAGGTCGACCGCGACTACGCGCAGACGCGCGCGCGCTGGGAGCCGCTCTACGAGATGACGCAGACCAAGGGTACCGGTGAGGCGCATCCGTTCCTGTCGCCCAACGACGAGCTCGCAGCCTTCGAGCTCTGGGACAAGGGCAACCTCGACGCCACGGTCGCCAAGAAGAGCGAAATGCTCGAGTTCGAGTACGCGCGCTCGGCGCTCAAGAACGGCCTGAAGCTCGAGGCGTCGCTCGGCGCCAACCCGTTCAAGTTCGGCATGATCGGCAGCAGTGACGCGCACACCGGCCTCGCGGCGATGGAGGAGGACAACTTCTTCGGCAAGACCGCGCCGCAGGAGCCCAGCCCGGAACGCCTGACCAAGACCTTCGTCGGCAATCCCAAGACCGGCATCACGATCATGGATTGGGAAGTCGGCGCCTCCGGTTACGCGGCGGTGTGGGCGACCGACAACACGCGCGAGGCGATCTTCGACGCGATGAAGCGCCGCGAGACCTACGCCACCACGGGGTCGCGCATGGCGGTGCGCTTCTTCGGCGGGTGGGAGTTCGAGCCGAAGGACGTGCAGAATCGCATGCCCGCCGCATTGGGCTACGGCAAGGGCGTGCCGATGGGCGGCGACCTGCCCGCCGCGCCAAACGGCAAGTCGCCGACGTTCCTCGTCGCGGCGCTCAAGGATCCGATCGGCGCCAACCTCGACCGCATCCAGATCGTCAAGGGCTGGCTCGATGCCGGCGGCCAGGTTCAGGAAAAGGTCTACGACGTCGCGTGGGGCGACGCCACGAAGCGCAAGCCGGGCGCCGACGGCAAGCTGCCGCCGGTGGGCAGCACCGTCGACGTCGCCAACGCCACGTGGACCAACACGATCGGCGACCCGGAGCTGATCGCCGTGTGGAAGGACCCCGCGTTCGACCCGAAGCAGCGCGCGTTCTACTACGTCCGCGTGCTCGAGATCCCGACGCCGCGCTGGACCGCCTATGACGCCAGGCGCTTCGGGGTGAAGCCGCTGCCTGGCACGACGATGACGTTGCAGGAGCGCGCCTACACCTCGCCGATCTGGTACACGCCGGGTTAAGGGCTGATCCGCCTAGGACCGCAGCAGCCAGCCCAGCATCAGCAGGCCGGCCGCGGCGATCCAGCTGCCGGCCACGCGCACCGCGATGCGCGGCCAACCGGCCGGCAGCGCGCTCACCTCGGCCGCGAGGATCGCGGTGACACAGAAGACCGTGGTGATCGCGCCGGCGAGCGCGAGCACGCTTGCACCGCCCGGCGCCATCGTCGCCCCGTTGACCAGCCCATGCAGCGAGCCTGCGACAACGGCCAGCACCGCCACGCCGGCGTCGCGCAGCTTCGCGTTCGCCGCGACGAGCCCGCCCGCGGCCGCGAACGTCAGCGTCGTCCACAGCGGCCACGCACCGAAGTCCTGCCAGTGCGCGCCGACGAGGCCGCCGGCGAACCACGCGAGCGGCAGCGCGAACAGCGCCAGTCGCGCTGCGCGACCACCACGTTGCCCGGCCAGCAGCGCGAGCGCGACGACGACCAGCAGGTCCGCCGGCGTGAGCGCCACGTGCGCGAGGCCGTCGTAGAACGCACCGAAGCCCGTTTCGACGAGATGCGCGTGCACCGGCGACGCCGCGAGTCCCGCAAGTGCGGCGATCGTGCGCCGGCGCGCATTCGGCGTCACGCGATCGCCCGCCACAGGAAGAACAGGCCGGCGAGCGCTACGCCGCCACCCGCGACGCGCACCGCCTGCCGGCCCGCGGACCACCGGTGCGCGACGCCGAGCAGGATGCCGACCGCGTGCAGCAGGCCGGTGGCGACGACGAAACCGAGGCTGTAGAGCAACGCGCTCGTGCCCTCCGGCAGCTCGCGGCCGTGGGCGTGGCCGTGGAAGATCGCGAAGAACGCGACGATGGCCGCGGCGATCCACAGCGGCGGTCGCGCTTCGGCCAGCACCATCGCGCCCAGCACGATCGCCGACACCGCGATGCCGACTTCGACGCCCGGTACAGGGATGCCGAGAAGACCCATACAGCCCGCCCAGCGCCATCACCAGCGGAAACGCAACCGGCAGCACCCAGATTGCCGGCGCGCCGAGCACCGCGCCCCAGAGGCCGACGGCGACCATCGCGAGCACGTGGTCCATCCCCGAGACCGGATGCGACAGCCCGGCGAGGAATCCTGCCGCCTGTCCGGTTTCCTCGTGTGCCCACGCCGCGGCGGGCGCGAGCGCGAGCAGCGCGAGCAGGATGCCAACGAGGCGCCGCGGCGCGACGCCGATGACTGGAGCCTTCATGCGAGACCCCGCAACAGGATGGCGACGCGCTGGATCGTCCAGTACGCCCCGAGCGTACCGACGGCGTAGCCGGGAAGCCGTGCGACCACCGTCGGCCAGTGGATCGCGAGCAGCCGGAACGCGCGCTCGAGGAGCAGCACGACGATCACGAACGCGAGCTGCCCGATCTCGACGCCGACGTTGAAGAGCAAGAGCGCGAGCGGTATCTCGCCCTTCGGCAAACCGAGCTCTGCGAGGCCGCTCGCGAAGCCGAAGCCGTGCAGCAACCCGAAGGCGAACGCCACCACCCAGGGATGCCGGATCGTGAAGCTCGTCTCGCCGCGCCACGCGCGCACGATCTCCGGGCCGAGGAACAGGATGGACAGCGCGATCGCCGCGTTGAGCGGCGCCGCCGCCACGGTCGCGACGCCGAACGTCGCCACCGCGAGCGTGATGCTGTGCGCGATCGTGAAGGCGGTGACGGTCTTCACCAGCATCCAGCGGTCGCGCACGATCAGCAGCAATCCGAGCACGAACAGCAGGTGGTCGACGCCGAGCAGGATGTGCTCGATGCCGAGGTAGAGGTACGCGCCGATGCCACGGCGCGTATCGCCGGCACTGCGCAACGTCACCGTCGGCTGCACGGGTTTCAGCAGGTGCGTCTCGACACCGCCGTCGGCGTGCTGCACGCGCACCAGCACGTCGGTCGAGAAGCTCTCCAGCCCCTCGATCGCGATCGTCTGTCCGGCGAGGCCCGCCGTGCACTCGACCTTCGCGGTGAAGATCCACGCGGTGCCGGCACGCTCGCTGCGCGCCTCGCCCAGCTGACGGCAGCTCTCGGGGAACACCGGCACCATCGGCATGCGCACGTTGCCGCCTTCGCCGAGCGAGGGCAGCTTCCACAGCACGTCGTAGCGGCCCGGTGCGCGCTCGACGAGTTCGAGGAATCCGGGCTGTAACTCATGTGCGCGAAGCGGTACCGAGACGAGCGCAGCGAGCAGCAATGCCAGCCCGAGCAGCCGCCGCGCGATCGACCGCAGCATCGGAGCGGCCCGGCTCACGGCGTCGCGGCTCCCGGTTTGCGCACCGTCACCTGGTACTTGGCTCGCAGCTTCTCGTAGAAGGCGCTGGAGAGCTCCTTGCGCTTCGCGTTCGTCCACTCGCGCTCGACCAGCGGCCGGACGTCGGCGAGCGCGGGCACGCCGCCCGGGATCACCGATTCGACGCGGACAAGGTGCGCGCCGTAGCCCGACCGGATCGGCCCCGACCAGGTCGCCGTCGGCTGCCCGACGAGCGCAGCGGCGAACTCGGCCCCAAAGAGCCGCGCGATCTCGGCCTGCGTCGCGTTCTCGTAGCGCGGCTCGAGCAGCATCAGGCCGTCGCCCGCGCGCGCGGCATCGGCGTTGTGCCCCGCGGCGTTGAGTGCTTGCAGCAAGCGCTTCGCGTCCGCCTCGAGCGTGGCGCCGCGCTTGCGCGGGTCCAGGTAGACCTGGACGAACGTCGCCCGCGGCTCGACGCGGAAGGCGTCGGCGTGCGCGTCGAGGTACTTCGCGAGCTCCTCGTCGGTGGGCTTCGCGAGCGCGGCCGCTTCCTCGGAGACGAACTCCATCTTCTGCTGCAACCGGCGGCGGATGATTGCGTCGTCGCGGTCGAGGCCCAGCGCGAGCGCCTCGCGATAGAAAACTTCCTCGCGCACGTGTGCCTCGATGAGGCCGTCGTGCTCCTCCTCGGTGGGCAGCCGCTGCCAGGTGCGGCGGAAGTTCTGCACGAGGTTGCGGATGCGCGCCTCGCTCACGACGATCTCGGTGTTCGCGGCAGGCGCCGCGGCAGGGCGCAGCCAGGCGTCGAGGAGGAAGAGCGCCGCCCCCAGAAGCAGGAAGTGGAGGAGTGGCTCCCGAAGCAGGGATCGGAGCATCGACGAAGTTTTCAACCGGGTGCGGCCGGCGTGCCGGCGGCGCTCGCGGCCGCGTTCGGTGGACGCCGGATCACGTGCCGGCGACGAGCCATCGCCGCGCGTGGGCGATCGACTCGGGCGTGCCGTAGAGTCGGGCGAGGCGCAGCTCGAGTGCGCTCGCGAGCGTCAGCTGGCCATCGACGATCGCCTCCACGACGGCGGCGTCGGTGACGAGCACGACGTCGTTGCGCTCCGGTCCCGCGACGTGGAAGCTCGACTGGACGGCGCCATCGTCCGGCACGAAGCGCGTCCACAGCACCGGGCCGAGCAGCACGACCGAGACCGCCGGGCGCTCGCCACCGGGGGCGGCGACGAACGTTCCCGCAAGACGGCGCAGGAGCGCATTGGCCTTGACGAGGCGCAACGTGTCGCGTGCCTCTGGCGCGAGGTCGTCGCGCTGCAGCATCGGGTCCCGCGGCAGCGTGCCGGCGAGCTGTGCCTGCCACACCGCCGTGCCGACGTGCAACGCCTCGGGAAAGGCGATGTTCAGCGCCCCGCGGCGCAAGCTGATCGACGACGGATCCTCCAGGCCACAGGCGAATGCGCCGGGCGTGGTGGCGAGAAGTGCGGCACCCGCGAGCATCGACAGACAGCGGCAGTGGAGGGGTGTCGTACGCACGGGGTCGTTGTGGCAAGCGAGCCGCCATTGTCGCATCCGACCAGCCGGCGCCCCCCGACCCGGATAAGGACTCCGGTGTCCGGGGACCGCGTGGTCGGTCACCCGCGCAGCGTGGACGTCAGCGCGACGCGGCGTGGGCCGCGATCACCTCGGCCGGGGCCTGCACGAGCTCGATCAGCACGCCCTCGCCGCCGATCGGTGACTGGTCGTTGCCCTTCGGGTGGATGAAGCAGATGTCGAATCCTGCCCCGCCCCTGCGGATGCCGCCGGGCGCGAAGCGTACGCCGTTGGCCGAAAGCCATTCAACCGCCTTCGGCAGGTCGTCGACCCACAGGCCCACGTGGTTCAGCGGCGTCTCGTGCACCGCCGGCTTCTTGCTGGGGTCAACTGGCTGCATCAGGTCGACCTCGACGCGGTGGACGCCGGTGCCCAGTGCCAGGATGTCCTCGTCGACGTTCTCGCGCTCGCTCCTGTAGTTGCCGGCGATCGGCACGCCAAGCGTGTCCACCCAGAGCTTCGCGAGCTTCGCCTTGTCGAGGCCGCCGATGGCGATCTGCTGCAGGCCGAGGATGCGGAAGGGGCGCTCACTCATGTCGTCGATCGTCCGTCAAATCGGGGTCAGACCCCGCGTGTGAAAGCCGGGGTCTGACCCCGATTTTGACCCTGTTTCTCCCACTTTTCGCTAGTGGCCGCCGGCGCCCATCAGCGCCAGCAGCACGCCGCCGGCGACGACGCTCGCCACCTGCCCCGCGGCATTGGCGCCCATCGCGTGCATCAGCAGGAAGTTCTCGAAATCCGCCTCGTGCGCGACGCGCTGCACGACGCGCGCGGCCATCGGAAACGCGCTGATCCCCGCGGCGCCGACCAGCGGGTTGATCTTGCCGCCGGAAACGACGTTCATCAGCTTCGCGAACAGGATGCCCGCGGCGGTGTCGACGCCGAAGGCGATGATGCCGAGCACGAGGATCGCGAGGGTCGACAGCTTGAGGAACTCGACGCCCACCATCGTCGAGCCGATCGCGAGGCCGAGGAACAGCGTCACCGTGTTGGCGATCTCCTGCGACGAGGCCTTGGTGAGCCGCTCGACGACGCCCGACTCCTTCATCAGGTTGCCGAGCATCAGCATGCCGATCAGCGGTGTCGCGAACGGCACCAGCGTGCCCACCAGGATCGTCACCACGATCGGGAACAGCATCCGCGTGCGCCGGCTGATCTTGCGCTGCGTGTACGGCATGCGGATCTGGCGCTCGCGCTCGGTGGTCAGGAGCCGCATGATCGGCGGCATGATGATCGGCACGAGCGACATGTAGCTGTACGCTGCCACGGTGATCGGGCCGAGCAGGTGCGGCGCGAGAATGCCCGAGACGTAGATCGAGGTCGGCCCGTCGATCGCGCCGATGATGCCGATCGACGCCGCCTCCTTCTGTGTGAAGCCCAGCACCAGCGCGAGGATCAGCGTGAGAAAGATGCCGAACTGCCCCGCGGCGCCCAGCAGCACCATGCGCGGGTTCTCGAGCAGCGGCCCGAAGTCGGTGAGCGCGCCGATGCCGATGAAGATCAGCAGCGGGAAGAGCTCGTTGCCGATGCCCATGTCGTAGAGCACCTTGAGCATTCCGTCGTCGGCAATCAGCGGCGACAGTGGCAGGTTGGCGAGCAGGCAGCCGGCGCCGATCGGCAGCAGCAGCAGCGGCTCGTAGCCCTTGCCGATCGCGAGCCAGAACAGCATCAGCGACACACCGATCATCACCAGCGACTGCGGCGTGACGTTGGCCACGCCCTGCATCAACAAGCCGAGCGTGTTGCTGTCCATCATGCGCTCGCGAAACGGACGATCGCGTCGCCGTGGCCAACCGCCTGGCCCGGGACGACGCACACCTCGGCGATCGTGCCGTCGCGCGGACTCTTGACGCTGTTCTGCATCTTCATCGCCTCGAGCACGGCGACCTCCTGGCCGCGCGTCACCGTATCGCCGGGCTTCACCGACACGTCGAGGATCACGCCGGGCATCGGGGCGACGAGCGCGCCCGCGCCGCCGCCGCCGGCCGGGCGAGGCGCGGGCTTCGGCGTCGTGCGCGATCCGGCCTCGCGCTTAGCGGCGGGCGCTGCGGGCGTGGACGCGGCAGACGGCACCGCGGCAGGAAGCGCGCGCGGCTCGGTCGGCACGAGCGATGGCGTGATCGACGCCGCGGCAAGGCTCTGGTCGCCGATGATCTCGACGTCGTACGTTTCCTCGCCAACGACCACCTTGAAGCGTTCGCCGCCCTGCTCGTCGACGTCGACGACGAACGTCCGGCCACGGATGTCGAGCGTGTAGCGTCGCATCATCGCCCTCTTCGCTGGTAGCTCCGGGTCTGCCGCGCGCGTCCGCTGCCCACCCAGCGCGACGCGTGGATCAGGCTCCCCGGCCAGAAGGTGCGCATCGAAGGCGCGGCCTCGCGTCGGCGCACCGCCCGGTGCGCGACCACCGCCGCGGTGATCGCGGCGACGAGGTCGGGGTCCATGCCGTCGCCGGGCGCGGACACGGCGTCGGTCTCCGAGGCGGGCTCGGCCGCCGGGGGCGCCGCCGAGTCGGTCGCTGCAGCGTCGGTCGTTGCCGCACCGCGGTCCTCGAGGTACAGCACGAAGCGCAGCACTCCCCACAGCAGCACGAGCACAGAGAACACGAGCCCCATGCCGAGCACCGTCATCTGCAGTCCCCAGCCGAGATTGCTCACCGCCCGCCCCCGCAGCCGATCGGCATGGCGTTCGCGCTCACTGGACTACCCTTCGCGCTGCGCGCTTCGGGATGAGCGCCTGGTAGCGGCCCGGCGCGCTCATGTCGGAATCAGCCCGTGCTTCTTCGGCGGGTTCTCCTGCACCTTCGTGCGGAGCACCTCGAGCGCGCGGACCAGGCGCGGCCGCGTCTCGACCGGCTCGATCACCTCGTCGATCTGGCCCACGTCGGCGGCGCGGTAGGGATTGAAGAACTGCTCGCGGTAGTACGCGATCAGCTCGCGCTCGCGCGCCTGCGGGTCCTCGGCGTTCTTCACGTCGTCGCGGTAGAGCACGCGCACCGCGGGCTCCGCACCCATGACGGCGATCTGCGCGGTCGGCCACGCGAAGGCGAGATCGGTGCGCATCTGCTTGCTGCACATCGCGACGTAGGCGCCGCCCATCGCCTTGCGGGTGACGATCGAGATCTTGGGCACCGATGCCTCGCAGTAGGCGTAGATGATCTTCGCGCCGTGGCGGATCACACCGCCGTACTCCTGCGACGTGCCGGGCAGGAAGCCCGGGCAGTCGACGAAGGTGACGAGCGGAATGTTGTAGGCGTCGCAGGTGCGGATGAAGCGCGAGATCTTGTCCGACGCGTCGATGTTGAGCGCGCCCGCCATGTAGGCCGGCTGGTTGGCGATCACGCCGATCGAGAAGCCGTCGAGACGCGCGAAGCCCACGACCGCGTTCGGCGCGAAGGCGTCGTGCAGCTCCATGAACGAGCCGCGGTCGAAGATCATGCCGATCGCGTCGCGGATGTCGTAGGGCTCGTTCTCGGCCACCGGGATCAGCGTGTTCAGCGCCTCGTCCATCCGGTCGGGCGCGTCGTAGGGCACGACCTGCGGCGGGTCCTCGTTGTTGTTCTGCGGCAGGTAGCCGAGCAGGCGCTTCACCGCCTCGATCGCGTCGGCCTCGCTCGCGGTGGCGAGGTGCGCGACCCCGCTCTGCGCGGTGTGCACGTCGGCGCCACCCAGGCCCTGCGCGGAGACGTCCTCGCCGGTGATCGACTTGATCACGTCCGGTCCGGTGAGGAACATGAAGCTGCCCTCGGACATGATCACGAAGTCGGTCAGCGCCGGCGAGTAGACGGCGCCGCCGGCGCACGGTCCCATGATCACCGAGATCTGCGGGATGACGCCGGAGGCCATCACGTTGCGCACGAACACCTCGCCGTAGGCCGCGAGGCTGCGCACGCCCTCCTGGATGCGTGCGCCGCCGGAGTCGTTCAGGCCGATCAGCGGGATGCCGCTCTGGAGCGCCAGGTCCTGGATGCGGCAGATCTTGTGCGACTGCACCTCGGAAAACGAGCCGCCGAGGACCGTGAAGTCCTGCGCGAACACCGCCACCCGGCGGCCGCTGATCTTGCCGAAGCCGGTGACGATGCCGTCGCCGGGGACGCGCTGCTTGTCGAGGCCGAACTCGGAGACGTTGTGCGTCGCGAGCGCGCCGAACTCCTGGAACGAGCCGACGTCGAGGAGCAGCGCCAGCCGCTCGCGCGCGGTGAGCTTGCCGCGGGCGTGCTGCTGCTCGATGCGCTTCTGGCCGCCGCCGAGCACCGCGCGGCTGCGCATCGCGCGCAATTGTCCGAGCGGTCCATCCGCCGTGCCGTCCGTCATCGAATCCTCCCGTTGCCGCTTTTCGGCTTGTATACACCGCGCGGCGCCGTGCGCGCCAGTGGGTCCGGTCAACCCAGGTTCAGTTCGCGTTCGCGCGCCGCGGCTTTCGCGCGGCGTCGAACAGCCGGGCGAGTGCCTCGGCCCGATCGGCGAGGAGCGCGGCCGCGCCAGCGACGCAGGCCTCGAGCGTCGACGGGCCCCCGGGCAAGGCGAAGCAGCCGGCGAACGTGGGCGCGATTGCCGGAATTGCGGAGGGGTCGATCGCTCCCGACAGCAGCGTCACCGGTACGCCGGCCCTGGCAGCGCGCCGGGCAACGACCAGCGGCGCCTTCCCAAGTAGCGTCTGGGCGTCGCTGCGGCCTTCGCCAGCGATGGCCCAGTCGGCCCCGTTGAGCGCGGCATCCAGCCCGATCAGGTCGGCAACCACCTCGGCGCCCGAGGCGAAGCGCCCGCCGACCAACTGCAGCGCGAACCCCAGTCCACCGGCTGCGCCGGCGCCGGGGTGTTCCGCCACCTTTCGCCCCACGGCGGTCTCGGCGAGTGCCGCGAAGCGCGCAAGCGTCGTGTCGATCGCTCCGACCTCGTCGGTACGCACGCCCTTCTGGGGGCCGAAGATCGCGGTGGCGCCGCGCGCGCCGCACAGTGGATTGGAGACGTCCGACATGATCGTGATCTCGGCGCGGGCGACGCGCGGGTCGAGTGCCGATGCGTCGACGCGCTCCACCGGCGCGAGCCCGCGGGGTGTGGGTTCGACCCTTTGCCCGCCGCGAACGAGGATCGCGAGGCCGAGTGCCTCGAGCATGCCGGCGCCGCCGTCGTTGGTGCTGCTCCCACCCAGGCCGATCATGAAGCGGGTGACGCCCCTGTCGAGAAGCCGGCGCATCAGCTGGCCGACGCCGCGCGTGGACCGCGCGGACACCGGCACCCGCATGCCGTCGGCGTCGGTGATGCCGACGACGGACGCGACCTCGATCACCGCGACCTCCCCGTCGTTCCCGTCCAGGATGCCGTAGGGCGCGTCCAGCGGGTCGCCTGCCGCGCCGACCACGTGCTCGTGCAGCCTCCGCCCGGCGGGTCCGACGGCCGCAAGCACGGCGTCGAGCGTGCCTTCGCCCCCGTCGGCCATCGGCCGCGCGCGGACGTCGGCGTCGGGCCAGACGCGGCGCAGACCGGAGGCGATGGCCGCACAGACGCCGGGGGCGTCGAGCGAGCCCTTGAACGAGTCCGGGGCGATGACGATGGCGGGGGCGCGGGTGGTCGTCACAGTGCTGGCAAGCGGAAGGTGGCGGTCGATGGTAGCAGCGGCGGAACGCGCCGCTGTTCAATCGCGGTCGTCGTCCTCGCCGTGCGTCGCGCGCGCGAGCCGGTCGCGCACGGCGAGCCACTCGGGTGTGCTCGGAATGGACTCGACCAGGATCACGTCGGCGTGGCTGGCTTCCAGCGCACGCAGGTTCGCGTAGAGGGCGTGCGCATAGCCGGCGGGATCCCGCGGGGCGATGATCCACGCGCCGTCGAAGCCTTCCGGCTCGCGTACGGACCGCGCCAGCACCGCGATGCGTTCGTCGCGCGTTTCATGCTGGGCGAGCATTGCGTGGAGCGCATCCGCGGGCACGAGCAGCGTGCGCGTGTGCGGCGCGTAATGCGAGGCGAGCGTGCCCGAGGCGCGCGGCGCGGAGCCGTCGGCCGCCTGGAGAGGGAAGCCCAGTACCTGCGCGATCGCCTCGGGGCCGATGCCGCCGGGGCGCAGCAGCATCGGGACATCCCCCGCGAAAGAGACGATCGTGCTCTCGATGCCGACCTCGCTCGCGCCGCCGTCGAGGATCAGGTCGACCGCCGCGCCGAGATCGTCGGCGACGTGCGCGGCCGTCGTCGGCGACACGTGCCCGAAGCGGTTCGCCGACGGGGCGGCGATGCCGTGCCCTCCCAGCCGGGCGAACGCTGCAAGAAGAGCGCGGGCGACCGGATGGGCAGGCACGCGCAAGCCGACGCTGTCCTGCCCGCCGGTGACGACGCCGAGGACACGACCCGCCTTCGGCAGGATCAGCGTGAGCGGGCCCGGCCAGAACGCGCGCGCGAGTGCTGCCGCGCGCTGAGGCACGTCGCTTGCCCAGTGCGCGAGGTCGCCTGCGTCGGCCAGGTGCACGATCACCGGGTGGTCGGCGGGGCGGCCCTTGGCCTCGAAGATGCGCCGCACGGCCGCCGCGTTGCCGGCGTCGCCGCCGAGGCCGTAGACGGTCTCGGTGGGAAAGGCGACCAGATCACCCGCGCGGAGCCGCGCGGCGGCCTCGGCGATCGCGTCGGGCGTGGGTTGCCGCACTCGCGGGGTGGGTGCTTTCGTCACGTTCGGGCGGCCGTCGGGTGAAGGTGGGCCGGGCCGGGGGCTTTGGTAAAATGCAACGCTTTGCGCCGCGCGCGCCGACGCGGTCGCCGCGCACGATAGCGTAGCTTACCCCGTCGATAGACGGCCAACCGGGCCTGCCGCGCATGCACGCGGGTCCACGCGCACGGAGTGGAGATGAGCGAATTTCTGTTCACGTCGGAATCGGTGTCCGAAGGGCATCCGGACAAGATCGCCGACCAGATTTCGGACGCGGTGCTCGACGCGATCCTGGAGCAGGATGCGCACGCCCGCGTCGCCGCCGAGACGCTCGTGTCCACCGGGCTCGTGGTGATGGCGGGCGAGATCACGACGACTGCCCAGGTCGACTACGCGCGCGTGGCGCGCGAGACGATCCGCCACATCGGCTACAACGACCCGGCGCTGCGCTTCGACGCCGACGGCTGCGCGGTGATGGTCTGCTACGGCCGCCAGTCGCCCGACATCGCCCAGGGCGTCGACCGCGCCTCCGACGACTACCTGAACCAGGGCGCCGGCGACCAGGGGATGATGTTCGGTTATGCCTGCGACGAGACGCCGGCGCTGATGCCGTTCCCGATCTACTACGCGCACCGTCTCGTGCAGCGCCAGAGCGAAGTGCGTCGCGACGGCCGGCTGCCGTGGCTGCGCCCCGACGCGAAGTCGCAGGTGACCGTGCGCTACCGCGGCACGCAGCCGATCGGCGTCGACACCGTCGTGTTGTCGACGCAGCACGCCCCCGAGATGAACGAGCGGCAGGCGGAGCTGCACGAGGCCGTCATCGAGGAGATCGTGAAGCCGGTGTTCCCGAAGGACATGCTGAAGGGCACGCGCTACCTCGTGAACCCGACCGGCCGCTTCGAAATCGGCGGGCCGCACGGCGACTCCGGCCTCACCGGCCGCAAGATCATCGTCGACACCTATGGCGGCGCGGCGCCGCACGGCGGCGGGGCGTTCTCGGGCAAGGATCCGTCGAAGGTCGACCGCTCGGCCGCCTATGCCGCGCGCTACGTCGCCAAGAACGTCGTCGCGGCGGGCCTCGCCCGGCAGTGCGAGGTGCAGCTGTCCTACGCCATCGGCGTGGCGAAGCCGATCAACGTGACGATCTACACCGCGGGCACGGGCCGGATCCCCGACGACAAGATCGCGGAGCTCGTACAGGCGCACTTCGACCTGCGCCCGAAGGGCATCATCCAGATGTTGAAGCTGCTGCGCCCGATCTACCGCAAGACCGCGGCCTACGGCCACTTCGGCCGTGACGAACCCGAGTTCACCTGGGAAGCGACCGACAAGGCACAGGCGCTCAAGGCTGGGGCCGGGGTGTAAGCTCGTGCCTCGTTGTGCCGATGCGTCTGCCGGAGTCGATCGCCATGCGTGAAGCCGCTGTCCGTGCTGCCGTCCTCGTCGCCGTGCTCGGCCTCGCCGGCTGCGCGGCGACGTCCAACGCCGGGTCCGACTGGTCCGAGCTCGGCTCGAATCCGCGCGAGTTCTTCAACCTCAATGCCCCGGTGACCTTGGCCGGCGCGGAGGTCGATGGCCAGCGCGTGACGCTGAAGCGCGGCCAGGCGCTCGTGGTGAAGCTCGATGCTGAGGTAGGGACCGACCTGCGCTGGGAGATGCAGCGCTACGACGGCCCGAACGTGATCGCCCCGGTGCGCCACGACCTCACCGCGAAGCCCGGCGCGAATCCGGCCGCTGCCGGTGGCGTCGGCGACGCGACGTTTCGCGTGCGCGGGGTCGCGGCCGGAACGCAGCCGGTGGTGATCGAGTACAAGCGCGCGTTCGAGGCGACCGCCGCCAAGACGATCCGCTTCGACGTCGTCGTGCCGTGACCGTCGGACGGGACGGCGACGCCGAGGGGCGCGTCGCCCGCCGGCTCGCGCCGCGTCCGTCCCCTGCGACCTTCATCGGGGTCTGCGTGCACGTCGTGACGGCGGCCGCGCACACCGAAGGCGGCACGTTCGTCGCCACCCCCGACCACTATCTCGCCGCGGCGTGGCTGCCGCCGGTTGCGGGCCCGTCGCGCTGGCCGGAAGCGGTGGCGATCGGCTCGCCCACGGCGACGCATGCGCTCGACCTCCTGCTGCGCCAGCTGCCGGCGGACGCGACGCTGTTCCTCGCGGGCCGCGACGACGTCGACGCCGCGCTCGCGGCCGAGATCCTGCTCGAAGTCGATCGCAACCTCGAGCCGTACCAGCGCGACGGCGTCGCGAGGTTCGTCGAGGCCGAGCGCGCCCGGACGAAGCAGGCGATTGCCCAGCGCTACACCGATCACGACGCGGGATTCGAGCGGTTTCGGGCACGCGTGCTCGGCGCGCCCGCACGCTGATGCGGCGACGGCAGCCGGCGCCGGGTTAGAATAGCAATTTTTTCGACGGGCGCTTCCCGCGCCCGCACCGACCGCCGAGGAAGCCATGGCCGAACGCAACCGTACCCGCCGCAACACGCTGGAGCGCCGCTGCCTGTCGAAGTCGTTCAAGCGCATGTTCGCGGGCTCGTCGAAGGGCATCTTCAAGATGCTGGAGAAGGTCAAGAAGCACTGACCGGTGCCCGCCGGACGCTTGAAGGGCCGCCGTCGCGCGGCCCTTCGTGCTTTCCGGCCCCCGGGATGGACGCGCCGCCGCTTTCCGGTACAATCCGCGTCCTCCGCCCCGAGGAGCGCTGCAATCCGCGCCTAAAGTTGAGGCCGCCGGACCAGGCTCGGGGCACGTTCCTTTCGAACGGCGCTCGTTAACCGTGACCGCACACGGGGAACGAGCCCACAGGTGTGCTCCCCGCGACGGTCGACGACGAGGAGTTTCGACCGATGAACGCACCAACCGACCCGAAGCAGTTCGCCGACTTCGCGGTGGCCGACCTGTCGCTCGCCGACTGGGGCCGCAAGGAAATGCAGATCGCGCAGACCGAGATGCCCGGCCTGATGGCGATCCGCGACGAGTTCGCGCCGCAGCAGCCGCTGCGCGGCGCCCGCATCGCCGGCTCGCTGCACATGACGATCCAGACCGCCGTACTGATCGAGACGCTGCAGGCGCTCGGTGCCGACGTCCGCTGGGCCTCCTGCAACATCTACTCGACGCAGGACCACGCCGCCGCGGCGATTGCGGCGCGCGGCACGCCGGTGTTCGCGAAGAAGGGCGAGACGCTCGACGAGTACTGGGCCTACACGCACCGCATCTTCGAGTGGCCGGGCGAGGGCGGGGTGCCCAACATGATCCTCGACGACGGCGGCGACGCGACGCTGCTCGTGCACCTCGGCACGCAAGCCGAGAAGGACCCGTCGTGCCTCACGCACGCGACCAACGAGGAGGAGCAGTCGCTGTTCGCGTCGATCAAGGCCAAGCTCGCCGTCGACCCGACGTTCTACTCGCGCTGCAAGGCGTCGATCAAGGGCGTCACCGAGGAGACGACCACCGGCGTCAAGCGGCTCTACCAGATGCACCAGGAGGGCAAGCTCGGGTTCCCGGCGATCAACGTCAACGACTCGGTCACCAAGTCGAAGTTCGACAACCTGTACGGTTGCCGCGAGTCGCTGGTCGATGGCATCAAGCGTGCCACCGACGTGATGATCGCGGGCAAGGTCGCGGTCGTCGCGGGCTACGGCGACGTCGGCAAGGGTTCGGCGCAGGCGCTGCGTGCGCTCTCGGCCCAGGTGTGGATCACCGAGATCGACCCGATCTGCGCGCTGCAGGCGGCGATGGAGGGCTACCGGGTGGTGACGATGGAAGACGCCTGCGACAAGGCCGACATCTTCGTGACCGCGACCGGCAACATCGACGTCATCACGTTCGAGCACATGAAGCGCATGAAGGACCAGGCGATCGTGTGCAACATCGGCCACTTCGACAACGAGATCGACGTCGCCTCGCTCAAGTCGCACTGCCGCTTCGAGAACATCAAGCCGCAGGTCGACCACGTGGTTTTCGCCGACGGCAAGCGCATCATCCTGCTCGCCGAAGGCCGTCTCGTGAACCTGGGCTGCGCCACCGGCCACCCCTCCTACGTGATGAGTGCGTCGTTCACCAACCAGGTGATGGCGCAGATCGAGCTCTGGGGCGACGCGGTGCAGGGCACCAAGCGCTATCCCGTCGGCGTGTACGTGCTGCCGAAGCACCTGGACGAAAAGGTCGCGCGACTGCAGCTCTCCAAGCTCGGCGCGAGCCTCACCGACCTCTCGGACAAGCAGGCCCGCTACATCGGCGTGCACCGGGAGGGCCCGTTCAAGCCGGACACCTACCGCTACTGACGGTCCCGGCGACGGTGGCGGGTGCCGCCGCCGTCGCCCAAGTTCGCGTGGCCTCGAGGCCCGCCGTGCCGCAGGCGACCGCAGGCGAACCCGCGAAATGCCGCGCCGACCGCGATCACAGGAGAATTCCGATGCGCATCCTTCTGCTCTGGCTCGTCAACGCCGCCGCGCTGTTCCTGCTGCCCTACGTCTTCAAGTGGGTGCAGGTCGATTCCGTGCAGGCCGCGCTCATCGCCGCGCTCGTGCTCGGCCTCGTCAATGCGCTCGTGCGCCCGGTCCTCTTCCTGCTCACGCTGCCGGTGACGGTGCTCACGCTCGGGCTCTTCATCTTCGTGCTGAACGGGCTCCTGTTCTGGGCGGTGGGCTCGTTTCTCGACGGCTTCCGGGTCACCGGGTTCTGGCCCGGGGTGTTCGGCGCGATCGTCTACAGCCTGATCTCCTGGGCGCTGGCCGCGATCCTCATGCCGTCCAGGAGAGTGTCGGCGTGAAGGGGCAGTTCAGCCTCGAGTTCTTCCCGCCGCGCACGCCCGAGGGTGCTGCGAAGCTGCGGGTCGAGCGCCGACAGCTCGCGCAGCTCCGGCCGGCGTTCTGTTCGGTCACGTTCGGCGCCGGAGGCAGCACGCGCGAGGGCACGCTCGCGACGGTGCTCGAGATCCGCAACGACGGGCTCGAGGGCGCCCCGCATCTGTCGTGCATCGGCGGCACGCGCGAGAGCATCCGCGCAGTGCTCGCGCAGTACAGGGGCGAGGGCATCCGCCACCTGGTCGCGCTGCGCGGCGACCTGCCGTCGGGGTCGGCCGACGTGGGCGAGTTCCGCTACGCGAGCGAGCTGGTCGCGTTCATCCGCGCCGAGACCGACGACTGGTTCCACATCGACGTCGCCGCCTATCCCGAGGTGCACCCGCAGGCGCGCTCGGCGCAGGACGACCTCGACAACTTCGAGCGCAAGATCGACGCGGGCGCGGATTCCGCGATCACCCAGTACTTCTTCAACGCGGACGCGTACTGGCACTTCGCCGACGTCGCCGCGGCGCGCGGCATCGAGGTGCCGATCGTGCCGGGGATCATGCCGATCGGGAGCTTCACCAAGCTCGCGCGCTTCTCCGACGCCTGCGGCGCCGAGATCCCCCGCTGGATCCGGCGCCAGATGGAAAGCTATGGGGACGACGTCGCCTCCGTGCGCGCGTTCGGGCTCGACGTCGTGACCGGGCTGTGCGAGAGCCTGCTCGAGGGCGGCGCCCCGGGACTGCACTTCTACACGCTGAACCAGGCGTCGCTCACGACCACGATCTGGCAGCGGCTCGGGCTTTCCTAGACACTGCGGCACCCGAGCCCGCCATGGCCGCGAGGTCAGCGGCCGGGCGTGAAGGACAGGAGCTCGGCACGCTCGTTCTGCACCGGAATGTTGGCGAAGGCGTCGCGGCCGCTGCCCTTCTCGCGGTACTCCGCGCGGCGCTCCTCGCGCACCGTCGCGCGTACCGCCGGCGCGTACCAGACGGTGTGGTTGACCACGGTCGCGTGCCGGAATGCGTCCTCGTCGTCGAGGCGCATGATCACGAACAGGCGCAGCGCGTCGAACGTGCCGGCGGGCGTGACCACGCGGTCGCTGCCGGCCGCGCGCACGTAGCGGTTGATCCTGCCGCGCGTGCCGCCGGTCTCGTTGACCTGGTCGACCCACTGGTTCCAGCTCGCGCCGCCGGCCAGCGGAAACCGCCAGCGCACCAGCGGCTCGGCGAAGCGGCGCGTCTCGATGTCGAGCAGCGTGCCCTGCGCGACGAGGCCGGGTGCCGGCCACCTCTCGACGCGGTCGACGGCGATGTTGCCGATCTGGGCGGTGACGCGCACCGTGACACCGCCGGCGTCGATGCCCGTGACCTCGTGCGTCTCGGTGTAGTCCGGTGCGTTGCGGAACACCTGGTCGACGCCGTAGACCCACTGGTCGCCGACGCGATGCTGCGGGGCCGGGACGACGACGGCGGACTGTGCGCGACTCACCTCGCCGCCGCCACCGCTGGAGGCGCAACCGGCGATCGCCGCGGGCAGCGCGATGGCGCCGAAGACGAAGGAGCGTCGGGACGGGCACATCGTGCGGCGCGTGGGGTCGTCCGGCATGGGCTTGTGTCTCTCCACGGATGCCTACGGTTGCACCCGCTGCAGTTCGGGCTTCGCGGCGCCGGGCGCCGTGGTCGGCGCGGCGGGAGGGGACGGGGACTCGACCACGTCGAGCGCGGCGTCGTCGATCCACACTGCGCCGGGCCCGAACAGGTTCACGCCGACTTCGATCTCGTCGGCGGTGCTGGCGACGCGAAGATGCAGCTCGTAGCGGGCCCAATCGGTGGTGCCGCCGACCGCGTCCACGCGCATGCGGACTTGCTCGACGACGTAGCCGCCACGCTTCGTCTGCATTGCGAGGCCGGCACCACCTCCGTGGGCGTTGCCCCTGGCATTGCGCGTCCTGAGCCAGGCGGAGAAGCGCAACATCTTGCCCCGCAGTGGTGTCGCGGCGATGACCTGATCGAGCGCGCCCCAGGGCTCGGGACCGATGTTGTCGATGCGCAGCGAAAGGTTGCCCGTCCGCGGCAGCTCGGCATCATGCGTGAAGGTGTAGGAGGGTGGTCCCGCGTGCTGTCCGACCAACCAGCCTTGGGGTGCGCCGACCGTGCCCGGCGCTGCCGACTCGAACCCCGGGTTCAGAAGCGCTACCGAGGCGACCGGCTTCGCCGCGCGTTCGGGCGGCACGAGGGTTGCGCGGGGGATCACCTCGCAAGATGCAGCAGGGGCGGTGAACACGAGAATCGTCGCGGCGATCGTGCGGAAGCGCATGGGTCTGCGGAACTGCGGGGTGGAGGGTCGCGCGCGGCTGGGGGCTACCGGGATCCGCAGTCACACCAAGCGTGTTCGCGTCAGTCAATCGGATCGGTGATCGCGCCCCGGCTTGCGGTGGAGACGAGGCGGGTGTACTTGGCGAGCAGGCCGCGGGTGTACCGCGGCGCCGGCGGCGCCCACGCGGCGCGGCGCCGCGCGAGCTCGGCGTCGTCGACGTTCAGCTGGATCAGGAGCCGGTGCGCATCGATCGTGATCGAGTCGCCCTCCTTCACCAGCGCGATCGTGCCGCCGACCTGCGCCTCCGGCGCGACGTGGCCGACCACCATGCCCCAGGTGCCGCCGGAGAAGCGGCCGTCGGTGATGAGCCCGACCGACTCGCCCAGTCCCTGCCCGATGATCGCCGAGGTCGGCGCGAGCATCTCCTGCATGCCGGGTCCGCCCTTCGGTCCCTCGTAGCGGATCACGACGACGTCGCCCGGCTTGATCCGCTTCGCGAGGATCGCCTCCATCACCTGCGGCTCGGAATCGAACACGCGCGCGGGCCCGGTGATCGACGGATTCTTGAGTCCGGTGATCTTGGCCACGCAGCCCTCGGTCGCCAGGTTGCCGTGCAGGATCGCGAGGTGGCCGTGCGCATACATCGGGTTGCTCCACGGCCGGATCACCTCCTGGTCGGCGCGTGGCTCGCGCGGCACCGCAGCGAGCTCCTCGGCGATCGTGCGCCCGGTGATCGTCACGCAGTCGCCGTGCAGCAGGCCGTGGTCGAGCAGCATCCGCAGCACCTGCGGGACGCCGCCGGCGCGGTGGAAGTCGGTGGCGACGAAGCGGCCCGAGGGCTTCAGGTCGCACAGCACCGGCACGCGCTTTCTGATCGTCTCGAAGTCGTCGATCGTCCACGGCACCCCGGCCGCGTGCGCAATCGCGAGGTAGTGCAGCACCGCGTTGGTCGACCCGCCGGTCGCCATCACCAGCGAGATCGCGTTCTCGATCGACTTGCGCGTGATGATGTCGCGCGGCTTCAGGTCGCGCCGGATCGCCTCGACCAGCACTGTCGCGGAGTCCGCCGCCGAGTCGGCCTTCTCGGGGTCCGGCGAGGCCATTTGCGAGCTGCCGAGCACGCTCATGCCGAGTGCCTCGAACGACGAGGACATCGTGTTCGCCGTGTACATGCCGCCGCACGCGCCGACGCTCGGGCAGGCGTTGCGCTCGATGCCGTCGTAGTCCTCCTTCGACATCTTGCCGGCCGTGAACGCGCCCACCGCCTCGAACGGCGAGACGATCGTGAGCGTCTGGCCCTTCCACTCGCCCGGCTTGATCGTGCCCGCGTAGACGAAGATGCCCGGCACGTTCATGCGCGCCATCGCGATCATGCCGCCCGGCATGTTCTTGTCGCAGCCGCCGACGACCAGCACGCCGTCCATGCACTGCCCGTTCACCGACGTCTCGATCGCGTCGGCGATCACCTCGCGCGAGACCAGCGAGTACTTCATGCCCTCGGTGCCCATGCCGATGCCGTCGGTGACCGTCGGTATGCCGAACACCTGTGGCATCGCCCCGGCCGCCTTCAGCGCGGCCATCGCGCGGTCGACCAGCGGCTGGATGCCGGCGTTGCACGGGTTCATCGTCGAGTGGCCGTTGGCCACGCCGACGATGGGCTTCTCGAAGTCGCCGTCGCCGAAGCCGACGGCGCGCAGCATCGCGCGGTTGGGCGAGCGGGCGATGCCCTGGGTGATGAGGCGGGAACGTCGGTTGTCGGTCATGGTCGGTGGGCTCGAAGCGCCACGGCGGGCGGCGGCATGCGCCCGAGGGGCTGTCGTACAATGCCCCGATTCTAGCGCAGCGTAGAGCGCGCGCTCCTCGCATGCTCGTCCATCCGCAATTCGATCCCGTCGCGTTCGCAATCGGTCCCGTGGCGGTGCGGTGGTACGGGCTCATGTACCTCGTCGCCTTCGTGCTGTTCGTCGTGCTCGGCAAGTACCGGGCGCGGCAGAACCTGCTCACCGGCTGGCACCCGCGGGACATCGACGACATGCTGTTCTACGGCGTGTTCGGCGTGATCCTCGGCGGCCGGCTCGGCTACGTGCTCTTCTACAAGCCGCTCCACTACCTGCAGCAGCCGCTCGAGGCGTTCGCGGTGTGGAGCGGCGGGATGAGCTTCCACGGCGGCTTCCTCGGCGTGCTCGTCGCGCTGTGGCTGTTCGCCCGGCGGCGCGACAAGCGCTGGCTCGACGTCACCGACTTCGTCGCCCCGCTGGTGCCGCTCGGGCTCGCCGCGGGACGCCTCGGCAATTTCATCAACGGCGAGCTGTGGGGCCGCGCCACCGACGGTCCGTGGGGCATGGTATTCCCGCAGGTCGACGCCATCGCGCGCCATCCCTCGCAGCTGTACCAGTTCGCGCTCGAGGGGTTGCTGCTGTTCGCGATCCTCTGGTGGTACACGAGTCGGCGCCGTCCGATGGGGGCGCCCTCGGGCCTGTTCCTGCTGGGCTACGGCGTGTTCCGGTTCGTGGCGGAGTTCGCGCGCGAGCCCGACGGCTTCCTGGGCTATCTCGCCGGCGGGTTGACGATGGGGCAGTGGCTGTCCCTGCCCATGATCGTCGGGGGCGTCGCGCTCATGCTGTGGGCCCACGGCAACGCCCGCAAGAGCCAGCCGACGCTCATCGACCGCATGAAAGGGTAGCGCGGGCGGCAGCCCGAAGGGACGGCACGCCGCGGCCCAGCGCGGGTTGCGCTCCCTAGTCGACGCGCCGGTACGTGCCCTCGATCGCCTCGGCACCACCGCTGGCGGGTGAGCGCCCGGCGGCCGCGGGCTGCGGCCCGAAGCGGCTGCCGAGGTTGAGCGGGAGCAGCAGCAGCGCGAGCGCGATCAGGTCGCTCGCAATGCCGGGCATGAGCAGCAGGAACCCGGCGAGCACCTTGCGGCCGCTGTCGACGACGCCCCGCAGCAGCGGCTCCTCGCCGTGCAGCGCGGCCACTGTGCGGGCGCGGAACGAGTTGCGCTCGCTGCGCAGGAGCAGCAGCCCGGACGCGACCGAGATGCCAAGCCAGATCCAGATCGGCACGCCGGTCCATGTCGCGAAGCGCAGCGTCGCGTAGAGATCGAGCGCGGGGAATCCCAGTAGAATCGCCAAAACCACGAACCGCATCGAGGCTCCTTGCCGCACGTACTCGTGTTGACCACGCTGCCCGACCGCGTCGCCGCGGATGCGCTCGGGCGCTCGCTCGTCGAAGCCCGGCTCGCCGCGTGCGTCTCGGTCGGCGCGCCGGTGCAGTCAATCTATCACTGGCGGGGTTCGATCGAAACCTCGTCGGAGGCTCCGCTGACGATCAAGACCCGCGCCGACCTCTTCGATGCGGTCGCGGCGGCGATCCGCGCGGCGCACCCCTACGAACTTCCGCAAATCCTCGCTGTCCCCGTCTGCGATGGAACGACCGATTACCTCGCCTGGATCGATGCCGAAACCCGCACCAGTTGAAAGGCTACTCCACGGCGGGCGCCGTGCACGCGCGTCGGTCGCCTGCGCGCTCGCGCTCGTCGGCATCGCGCTCCTCGTCCTCGAGATGGGTCCGGCGCGAGCACAAGTCAAGCTGTTGCCAACCGAAGAGGCGTTCCGCTTCTCGGCGCGGGCACTCGACGCGCGCACGGTCGAGGCGAGCTTCGCGGTCGCCGACGGCTACTACCTGTACCGCGACAAGCTCCGCTTCTCGGCGGCCACGCCGGCCGTGACCGTCGGAACGTTCGAGCTTCCCGCGGGCAAGGTCAAGGAGGATCAATATTTCGGCAAGGTCGAGACCTATCGCGACCGCCTCGTGGTGCGACTGCCGCTCGAGAACGCAGCTGCCGGCCAGGCCGTCACCGTGCGCGCGGACTCCCAGGGTTGCGCCGACGTCGGTGTCTGCTACCCGCCGAATACCCAGTCGGTGACGGTGACCGTACCGCAACCCGGCGCGCCCTCCGGCCCATTGATCGACGCCAATCCGCCGAAGAAGCGCTGGTTCAACTGACGTGAATGCGACGACGGCATGAATCAGGAAGCCTTCCGCCTATCGCCGAGGAAACGCTGGGTCGTCTATGCGATGTCGGCGCTGATCGCCTTGGCGCTGGGTGCCTACGCCTTCCGGCTGCTGCCTGAACCGGCACCCGGGAGCCGCGACTCGGGACCGCTGCTCGCGGTGAGCCTTCCCGACGCCGACGGGCATCCGCAAAGCCTCGCGCAATGGCGGGGTCGGCTGTTGGTCGTGAATTTCTGGGCCACGTGGTGTGCGCCATGCCGCGAAGAGATGCCGATGTTCGTCCGGGCCCAGACGGCGCACGGCGCAAAGGGCCTCCAATTGGTAGGCATTGCCGTCGATGATGCCGTCAAAGTACGCCAATTCGCCAAGGAGATCGGGCTCAACTACCCGGCGTTGATCGGCGGATATGGCGCGATGGAACTGTCCAAGACCCTCGGCAACTCGGTAATGGCGCTGCCGTTCACGATCGTGATCGGCCCCAAGGGTGACGTCGTGCTCACGCAGCTCGGACCGGTTCGGGAGGCGCAGCTCGAGCGCCTTGTCGCCGATTTCCTCTGACCCGCGGGACGGCGGCGCATCGCGCGCCCTATGAATGTGGTTAGACTGGCGTAACGTACCGGCCAATGCCGCGTAACTTCGCGTATAAGATGACAAATTACAGCAAATACGACACTATATTACGCGAATTGCGAGCAGATGGTCGCATTGAAGCCCATAGGCGGGCGCTAGCGTCGCAAACCGCCTGCCGGGATCGTCGGCGCCGACCGCTCGGCAGTCCTGGCAGATCCCGCAGTGAAGCGGTGCCGGGTTCGATGCCGCTGCCGTTGCCAAAATCTGGACATCTCGCTGCTAACTCCGGCAAACTGCGCGAGGTTATGTAGCGAACCGGAGGCGAGTCGATGGCTTCGACCTCGGCACGGCGCGGTCAACGCGCCGGCGCAACGCAGAGGGGGTCGGGCTCGGTGCTGGTGTTGCACGGGCCCAACCTGAATCTGCTTGGCACCGCGGACCCTGCGCGTTGGGGCACCGAGACCCTGGCCGAGGTGGATGCGCGCCTCGTCGAGGAGGCGGCGCGCCGGGGGGTCCGGGTGTCGGCGTTCCAGAGCAACCACGAGGGCGCGCTCGTCGACCGCGTGCACGCGGCGCGCGACGAGGGCGTGCGATTCGTGATCGTGAATCCGGGGAGCCTCGCGCCCGGGAGCTTGGCCCTTGGCGACGCGCTTGCCGCCGCGGAGCTGCCGTTCATCGCGGTGGACCTGGTCAACCGGCGCGCCGTGGATCCGGCGGCGAGCCGCTCCCGCCTGTCCGAAACGGCGCTGGGGACGATCGCCGGACTGGGTTCCCGAGGCTACGACTTCGCGCTCGCCTTCGCATTGGCGCAACTGCAGGGATAGGCGACGATGGACCTCCGCAAGCTCAAGACGCTGATCGAACTGGTCGAGACCTCGGGGATTGCCGAGCTCGAGATCCAGGAAGGGGAGGAGCGCGTGCGCATCACGCGCGCCCTCGCTCCGTCGGCACAGACGGTGATGATGCACGCGCCGATGGCGCATGCGCCCCAGCCCGCGCCGGCCGCCGCCGCGGTTGCGGTGCCCGGACCCGCCGCCGTGGCCGCCGAGGAGCCCTCCGGCCACGTGGTGAAGAGCCCGATGGTCGGCACTTTCTACCGCGCGGCCTCGCCGGGTGCGAAGACGTTCGTCGAGGTCGGCGACACGGTGAAGGAGGGCGACACGCTCTGCATCGTCGAGGCGATGAAGCTCATGAACGAGATCGAGGCCGACGCATCCGGCGTCGTGAAGGCCGTGCTGGCCGAGAACGGCCAGCCCGTGGAGTTCGGGCAGCCGCTGTTCCTGCTCGGCTGACGCCGCCGGCCCGGCGCCGTCCGCGCCCGACGCCGAACGGTCACACGCCCCTGCGCACCACCTCGCACGCACCGCGATTGCCGCCTTGCCCGCCGCCAAGCCCGACAAGCTCTTCGACAAGATCCTGATCGCCAACCGCGGCGAGATCGCGCTGCGCGTGCAGCGCGCGTGCCGCGAGCTCGGCATCAAGACCGTCGTCGTCCACTCCGAGGCCGACCGCGACGCGAAGTACGTCCGGCTCGCCGACGAGTCGGTCTGCATTGGCCCGCCGTCGTCCGCGCAGAGCTACCTCAACATCCCCGCGATCATCGCGGCCGCCGAGGTCACCGACGCGCAGGCGATCCATCCGGGTTACGGCTTCCTGTCCGAGAACGCCGACTTCGCCGAGAAAGTCGAGCGCTCCGGCTTCGTGTTCATCGGGCCGCGCCCCGACACGATCCGGCTGATGGGCGACAAGGTGAATGCCAAGGTGGCGATGATCAAGGCGGGGGTGCCGTGCGTCCCCGGTTCCGAGGGCGCGCTGCCCGAGGACCCGAAGGAGATCGTGCGACTCGCCCGGCAGATCGGCTATCCGGTGATCATCAAGGCGTCGGGAGGCGGTGGCGGACGCGGCATGCGCGTCGTGCACACCGAGGCCGCGCTGGTCGCCGCGGTGACGCTCACGCGTTCCGAGGCGCAGGCGGCGTTCGGCAACCCCATGGTGTACATGGAGAAGTTCCTCGCCAATCCGCGCCACATCGAAATCCAGGTGCTCGCCGATGCGCACCGCAATGCGGTGTGGCTGGGCGAGCGCGATTGCTCCATGCAGCGCCGGCACCAGAAGATCATCGAGGAGGCGCCGGCGCCCGGTATCAGCCCGCGCGCGCTGACCCGCATCGGCGACCGTTGCGCGGACGCGTGCCGGCGCATCGGCTACCGCGGCGCGGGCACGTTCGAGTTCCTCTACCAGGACGACGAGTTCTCTTTCATCGAAATGAACACGCGGGTGCAGGTCGAGCACCCGGTGACCGAGCTCGTCACCGGCATCGACATCGTGCAGCAGCAGATCCGCATCGCTGCGGGACACAAGCTCGCGCTGCGCCAGCGCGACGTCGTGAAGCGCGGGCACGCGATCGAGTGCCGGATCAATGCCGAGGACCCGTTCACCTTCGTCCCCTCGCCGGGCCGGATCACCTCCTGGCATCCCCCCGGCGGGCCCGGCATCCGGGTCGACTCGCACGTCTACGCGAACTACTTCGTGCCGCCGTACTACGACTCGCTGATCGGCAAGCTGATCGCCTACGGCGACACCCGCGAGCAGGCGATCGCGCGAATGCGCATCGCGCTCTCGGAAATGATCGTCGAGGGCATCAAGACCAACATTCCGCTCCACCAGGAGCTCCTGCTGGACGAGAAGTTCCTGCGCGGCGGCACCTCGATCCACTACCTCGAGGAGAAGCTCGCCAAGCGCAAGGTGGCCTGAGCCCGGCGCGCGAGGCGAGAGCCGAGCGAAGGCCCGAAGGGCCCGTCGCCGGGGGAGGGCGCACCGGGCCGACGACTCGACGTCGCGGGCATCCGTCCGTGCGCGAGGAGGCCCGCCTGAGGGCGACGCTGCATCTTCCCGGTCCGGCCGCATGCCCTACACCGCACTCGAGTTCGACACCGACGCCGCCGACGCCTGGTCCGACGCGCTCATCGACGCGGGCGCGCTGGCCGTGGATGCGGCCGATCCCGACGCGGGAACGCCCGACGAGACACCCCTGTTCGGCGAACCGGGCGAACCGGACGCGGCGCCCTGGAGCACTTCGCGTCTCACCGCACTGTTCGCGGACGACGCCGCCGCGGATGCCGCGCTCGCGCAGGCCGCGGCGGCGCTCGGCCGCGCCGCGCCCGCCTGCCGTCGCTTGCACATCGAGGACCAGGACTGGGTGCACGCGACGCAGGCGCAGTTCGGCCCGATCGCGATCGGCGACCGGCTGGTGATCGTGCCGAGCTGGTGCGAGGCGCCCCAGGGCGCGGTCGCGATCACGCTCGACCCGGGTCTCGCGTTCGGCACGGGTTCGCACCCGACGACGCGGCTGTGTCTCGAGTGGCTGCAGGACTGCCTCGAGCGCGGAGCGACGGTCCTCGACTATGGCTGCGGGTCCGGGGTGCTCGCCATCGCCGCAATGAAGCTCGGCGCGCGCGAGGTCGTCGGCACCGATGTCGATCCCCAGGCGATCCGCGCGAGCCGCGACAACGCGCGTGCCAACGCGGTCGAGGCGACGTTCGTGCTTCCGGACGCGCTCGCGTTGCGCGCGTTCGACGTGGTCGTCGCCAACATCCTCGCCAATCCACTGATCCTGCTCGCGCCTGCGCTCGCGGCACGCGTGCACCCCGGCGGCCGCCTCGCGCTCTCCGGCATCCTCGAGTCGCAGGCGGCCGACGTGATCGCGGCCTACGCGCCTTGGTTTACACTGCGCGCCTGGCGTGCCTCGGAAGGCTGGGTGCTGCTTGCCGGCGAGCGCACGGCCGGCACCCGCTGACACGCCGTCGAAGCGATGTCCGAAGAGAAATTCACCCGCTGCCCCGGCTGTCGCACCGTGTTCCGGGTGACGTCGGCGCAGCTCGCGTTGCGCGATGGCCAGGTGCGCTGCGGGCACTGCCGGACCGTTTTCGACGGCACGGCCAACCTCATCAGCGTGCTGCGCACGACGCCCGCGCCGTCCCCCGCCGACGAGGGCACCGGTCCGCTGACGGTCACGCTGCGCGCCGCCCACGCGCTGGAGCCGGCGCCGCCCGAGAGCGCCGCCGGTCCGGCCACGACCGCCGCGTCGACGGTGGCCTCCGCGCCCCGACCCCCGACGTCGGGCGCTCCCGGCGAGGCATCGCGCGGCGAGGAGATCGACTACGACAATCGCTTTGCCTGGGATCGTCCGAACGAGCGCTCGCGGGCTTCCGCGGCGCTCTATCTGGTGGCCGCCGCCGCGCTTGCGGCGGGCCTCGTGGCCCAGGGCGTCTGGCACTATCGGGACGCGATCGCTGCCCATTGGCCGTCGACGCGCCCGCTGCTCGCGCAGCGCGTGCGCCGCCGCCGGGTGCACGATCCGCCCGCTGCGCGAGATTGCTTGGCTGTCGATCGACGCGTCGGACCTGCAGGCCGACGCTGCCCACAAGGGGCTCCTCACGCTCTCCGCGACGGTGCGCAACCGCGCGAGCTACGCGGTCGCCTATCCGCACCTCGAACTCACGCTCACCGACGCCCAGGACAACGTCGTGGTGCGCCGGGCGCTCGCTCCGCCGGAGTACGCGGGAGGCACCGTCGACGTCGGGTCGGGCATCGCCCGCAACGGGGAAGTTGCCGTCAAGCTGTTCATCGACGCAAGCGCAACGACCCAGGCGGGCTATCGCGTCTACCTGTTCTACCCGTAGCGAGTTCCACGCCGCGTTGTGCCGGAGCGCACCATCGTGGTGCGAACTGACGGGCATGTGCATCGGTCGCCAGACACAGGCGAGGCGGAACTCCGGCGCTTGCCGGCGGCCCTCGCGGGACTTGGTTCGCTGACTTGGTGCAATGTTGCCGGTGGACATGGCGCAACGCGATACGCGTTGCGCCAACGCAGTGCATCAAGCGGCCGCATTCGCACCGAACGTGGTGCCGCATGATAAAGTCCCGCCGACCCCCTTCAAAAAAAACGGAGCGCCGACAGGCACTTGGAAACGGCCCTCCGATGGCACGCTTATCGCTAAATCGCCCCCGCGCATTTCGCAATGCAACAAGAGTCACTCAACGACAAGGAGACCGCATGTCCGCCACTGGCGCCGCCGTCCTCAAGATGATCAAGGAGACCGAGGTCAAGTTCGTCGACCTCCGTTTCACCGACACCCGCGGCAAGGAGCAGCACGTCACGGTGCCCGCCAAGTACTTCGATGCCGACAAGTTCGAGTCCGGCCACGCGTTCGACGGCTCGTCGATCGCCGGCTGGAAGGGCATCCAGGCCTCCGACATGCTGCTGATGCCCGATCCGTCGACCGCGGTCCTCGACCCGTTCATGGACGAGACGACGCTCAACATCACCTGCGACGTGGTCGAGCCGACCGACGGCAAGGGTTACGAGCGCGACCCGCGCTCGCTCGCCCGGCGTGCCGAGTCGTTCCTGAAGTCCAGCGGCCTTGGCGACGTCGCCTACTTCGGCCCCGAGCCCGAGTTCTTCATCTTCGACGCGGTCGAGTGGTCGGTCGACATGTCGGGCAGCTACTGCAAGGTGTTCTCGTCCGAGGCCGCCTGGTCGACCGCCGAGAAGTTCGAGGGCGGCAACATGGGCCACCGCCCGACGGTGAAGGGCGGCTACTTTCCGGTGCCGCCGGTCGACTCGCTGCAGGACATCCGCTCCGCGATGTGCCTCGCGCTCGACCAGATGGGCATCGAGGTCGAGGTCCACCACCACGAGGTCGCGAATGCCGGCCAGTGCGAGATCGGCACGCGCTTCGCGCCGCTGGTGCAGCGCGCCGACTGGCTGCAGAAGATGAAGTACGTGATCCACAACACCGCGCACGCCTACGGCAAGACCGCGACGTTCATGCCGAAGCCGATCGTCGGCGACAACGGCTCGGGCATGCACGTGCACCAGTCGGTGTGGAAGGACGGCAAGAACCTGTTCGCCGGCGACGGCTACTCGGGCCTCTCCGAGTTCGCGCTGTACTACATCGGCGGCATCATCAAGCACGCCAAGGCGCTGAACGCGATCACCAACCCGGGCACGAACTCCTACAAGCGGCTGGTGCCGGGCTTCGAGGCGCCGATCAACCTCGCGTACTCGGCACGCAACCGCTCGGCGGCGATCCGCATCCCCTACGTGTCGAACCCGAAGGGCCGCCGCATCGAGGTGCGCTTCCCCGACCCGACGGCGAACCCGTACCTCGCGTTCTCGGCGATGCTGATGGCCGGCCTCGACGGCGTGATGAACAAGATCCATCCGGGCGACCCGATGGACAAGAACCTCTACGACCTCGAGCCGGAGGAGGCCGCGAAGGTGCCGCATCCGTGCGCGTCGCTCGACGAGGCGCTGTCACACCTCGATCGCGACCGCGACTTCCTGACCCGCGGCGGCGTGTTCTCCGACGACCTGATCGACGCGTACATCGCGCTCAAGATGGAGGAGGTGACGCGGTTCCGGATGACCACGCACCCGGTCGAGTACGACATGTACTACAGCCTGTAGACGCTCGCACCGGTCCGAGCGTCGCATCGCCGGGAGGGGCGGGTGTGATCGATGCCCGCCCCTTCTTTGCTTCGAGTGCCCGGCGTTCGCTACACTCGGCCCCATGGCTCTCGATGTCACGACACGTTCCCGACCGCCTGCGACCGCCTGCTGGCGCGTGCGCGCTCGCCGCGGCCCTGCTCGCGTGCGGCGCCGGATGCCGCGCTCGCGCAGGGCCTCGCCGCCAAGGCGCGCGAATCCGGATGCGTCGATGCGCCACGCGTCGTCGAGGGCGCGATGTACAAGTGCAGCACGGCCTTCGGCCCCGCCTATTTCAACGTTCCCGAGGCCGCGCCCGTCGAGAAGTCGGTCCCGCGTCGGCCCGGCAACGCGACCGCGAGCACGCCGCCGCCGGCCAATCTGCCGCGCGTCGACGCGGCCACCCAGAAGGGTCGCGACGAGCTGCGGCGCAAGGTGCTGCAGGACGAGCTCGCCGCCGAGGAGAAGCTCCTCGGCGACGCCCGCACGGCCTACGCGAGCGGGGCACCGGCGCCGCTTCCCGAGGAGCGCGGCCAGCCGCAGCGGTATGCCGAGCGCATCGCACGGCTGCGCCAGTCGGTGCAGCTCCACGAGCGCAACATCGAGGCGCTGCGCAAGGAGCTCGCGGCCCAGCGCTAGCCCGGTCGCCGCGGCGCGGCCATGCCGCTGACCTCGCTCGTCTCGTTGCGGCCCGAGGCGGCGCCGGGGGCCTGGCCGGGCCTCGAGATGCTCTCGACCGCGGTGCTGCTCCTGTCGGAGGAGCGCGTCGTGCGCTACGCGAACCCGGCCGCGGAGCACCTGTTCGAGCTGTCCCGGTCGCGCTTCACGGGCAACGCGATCGGTGCGTTGTTCGCGGACGCGCGGATCCTCGCCGGGGCGATCGACAACGCGGTGGCGACGGGCTCCGCCTACACGGAGCAGGAGCTCGAGCTCGGCGTGGCGGGCAAGCAGCGGGCGCACCTCACCGTGACGGTCACGCCGGTCGAGCACGAGGACGTCGCGCTGGTGCTGGAGTTCCGCCACATCGACCAGCAGCTGAAGATAGCGCGCGAGGAACGCCAGCTCGAGCAGCAGCAGGCCAATCGCGAGCTGATCCGCAACCTCGCCCACGAGATCAAGAACCCGCTCGGCGGCATCCGCGGCGCGGCGCAGCTCCTCGAGCGCGAGCTCGACCGGCCGCAGCTCTCGGAGTACACGCAGGTGATCATCCACGAGGCCGACCGCCTGCAGTCGCTCGTGAACCGGCTGCTCACGCCGCACCGCATGCCGTCCTACCGGCGCACCAACATCCACGAGATCCTGGTGCGGGTGAAGGGCGTGGTGCAGGCGGAGTTCCCGGCGATCCCCATCGATGCCGACTTCGACATCTCCCTCCCGGACATCGAGGCGGATCCGGAGCAGCTCATGCAGGCCGTGCTGAACGTCGTGCGCAACGCCGCGCAGGCGCTCACCGGGACGACCGCCGATCCGCGGATCGTGCTCACGACGCGCGTCGCGCGCTACGTGACGCTGGCCCGGCGACGCCATCGCCTCGCGCTGTCGATCGCGATCGCGGACAACGGCCCGGGCATCCCGCCCGCGATCCGCGACCGCATCTTCTATCCGCTGGTGTCGGGGCGGGAGGGCGGCAGCGGCCTCGGGCTCACGATCGCGCAGACCTTCGTCGCGCAGCACAGCGGGACGATCGAGTGCGACAGCGAGCCCGGACGCACGGTGTTCCGCATTCTGCTGCCCGTCGACCTTCCGCGAGCCGCCGCGACCGCCGCGGATGCGCCCTGATCGAGGAGTCCCGACCCGTGTTCGCCTATGACTACCAAGTGCCGCGAGAGGTCGCGGTGAGGCCCGTCTGGATCGTCGACGACGACCGCTCGATCCGCTGGGTGCTGGAGAAGGCGCTCGCGCGCGAGGGCATTGCGCACAAGACGTTCGCGTCCGCCTACGAGGCGCTGCAGGCGCTCGCCGTCGACGAGCCCCAGGTGCTGGTGACCGACGTGCGCATGCCCGGCGAGTCGGGACTGTCGCTGCTGGCGAAGGTGAAGGAGCGCTGCCCGCACCTGCCGGTGATCGTGATGACCGCGTACTCGGACCTCGACAGCGCGGTGGCCGCCTTCCAGGGCGGCGCGTTCGAGTACCTGCCCAAGCCGTTCGACGTGGACCACGCGCTCGCGCTGATTCGCCGCGCCGCGACCGAGCGGCCGACGACCGCGCCGTCCGCGGCGCCAACGACGGACGCGCCGGAGATGCTCGGCCAGGCGCCGGCGATGCAGGAGGTATTCCGGGCGATCGGCCGGCTGTCGCAGTCGAATGCGACGGTGCTCATCACCGGCGAGTCGGGCACCGGCAAGGAGTTGGTCGCGCGCGCATTGCACCGCCACAGTCCCCGCGCCGCCGGACCCTTCGTGGCGATCAACACCGCCGCGATCCCGAAGGACCTGCTGGAGTCGGAGCTGTTCGGCCACGAGCGCGGCGCGTTCACCGGCGCCCAGGCGACGCGCCGCGGCCGCTTCGAGCAGGCCGACGGCGGCACGCTGTTCCTGGACGAGATCGGCGACATGCCGGCGGATCTGCAGGTGCGGCTGCTGCGCGTGCTGTCGGACGGCGAGTACTACCGCGTGGGCGGGCACGCGCCGCAGCGGGCGAACGTGCGGATCATCGCCGCCACGCACCAGAACCTCGAGGAGCGCGTGCGGCAGGGCCTGTTCCGCGAGGACCTGCTGCACCGTCTCAACGTCGTTCGCATGCGGTTGCCGCCGCTGCGCGAACGTGCGGAGGACATCGGCCCGCTGGCGCGGCACTTCCTGCAGAAGAGCGCGCGCGACCTCGCGGTCGAGCCGAAGGTGCTGTCCGAGGAAGCGCATAAGGCGCTCGCCACGTTCGCGTATCCCGGCAACGTGCGGCAGCTCGAGAACATCGTGCCATTGGCTGACGGTGATGGCACCCGGCCAGCGCGTCGAGGTCGGCCGACCTTCCCCCGGAGGTGCGAGCGCCCGGCGGCGCGGAGAGCGCCGACGAGGACGGCGGCTGGCTCACGGCGCTGGACCGCGAGCTCGCCCAGGCACTCACGCGCGGCGAGCCCGACGATCGGCGACCGTCTCGAGCACGAGTTCGAGCGCGCACTGATCCGGCGCGCGCTCGCGCACACCGGCGGGCACCGCATGGAGGCGGCGCGGCGGCTCGGCTGGGGGCGCAACACGCTGACCCGCAAGATCCAGGAGCTCGGCATGGAGGCCGAGCTGCGCAAGGGAGCCTGAGCGCGGCGGCCGAAGGCCAGGCCCGAAGGGCCCGTCGCGGCGCGAAGGCAAGCGGGCCGACACGGTGTCGTTGCGATGCTCTGCAGCGATTGCGATGAGGCCCGCCTGAGCGCAGGCGCCGTCACGCGGCGGGGGCGAGCTCGGCGATCACCGGCGCGTGGTCGCTCGGCTTCTCGCCCTTCCGCGCATTGCGGTCGATGCGGCACGCCGTGCAGCGCTCGGCGAGCGCCGTGGACAGCAGGATGTGGTCGATGCGCAGGCCGCGGTTCTTGGGGAACGCGAGCATGCGGTAGTCCCACCAGCTGAACGTGTTCGGCGGCTGATCGAAGCGGCGGAAGCCGTCGACGAGGCCGAGCCCCAGCCACTCCCGGAACACCGCGCGCTCAGGCTCGGAGAACAGCACCTGGCCCTCCCACAGCGCCGGGTCGTGCACGTCGCGCGGCTCGGGCGCGATGTTCATGTCGCCCATGAACGCGAGTCGCGAATGCGCGGCCAGCGCTTCGCGAAGCGCCGCGGTCGCCGCCTTGCACCAGGCGAGCTTGTAGGCGTACTTGTCGCTGCCGACCGCCTGGCCGTTGGGGACGTAGGCGTTCACCACGCGCACGCCGCCGACGGTCGCGGCGATCACCCGCTTCTGCTCGTCGGCGAAGCCCGGCAGGCCGGCGACGACGTCGGTCGCGGCGAGGTCCTCGCGCACCAGCAGCGCGACGCCGTTGTAGGTGCGCTGGCCGAACGCGTGCGCGACGTAGCCGGCCTTGCGGAGCTCGTCGTGCGGGAACTTCGCGTCCTCGGTCTTCGTCTCCTGCAGCCCGACGACGTCCGGCGCGTTGGCGGCGAGCCAGTCGACGAGCCGCGGCAGGCGCACGTTGAGCGAGTTGACGTTCCAGGTGACGAGCTTCACGGCGGGTCGGGATGGCGTTCAGGTGGCGGGGACGCGCCGCCCTCGTGTCGCGGGCGGCGGCAAGCACGAAGCATAACGCCCGGCACCGCGTGCGGTGGCCGCGCGCGCTGAACGGGGCGGCTATCGAAGTGCTAGCGCGGCGCGGCGGTGCGTCCGGCGTCCGCGGTGCGTCGCGCCGGCGACTTGGGGTAGCCGGCCTGGTCGAGCATCGCGTTCCACTTCGCCTCGTTGAAGCCCTTGGCGATCAGCTTGTCGCCGACCTGCATCACCGGCGCTTCCATCTCGCCGGTGAGCTGCTTCAGCTTCTCCGCGTTGTTCGCGTCCTCGACGTCGATCGTCGCGAAGGGGACGCCGCGACGGTTGAGCAGCGCCGCGGCCGAGTCGCAGGCCTCGCCGCACGGGAACGTGTAGAGCGTCACCGGGAAGCGCTCGGACGCGTAGCGCACGGCGATCGGGGTCTCGTTGGTCTCGATCGTGTTGCCGTAGACGCGCTTGGTCTGGACGTCCTTGGCGCCGGCCGCGGGCACGCGGTCGGAGTAGACGACGCGCCCATCCGGGTCGAGGTAGCGGTAGACCTGGCGTTCCTGCGCGGCGGCACCCGCGGCGAGCGCGAGGGCGATCATGCCGCAAAGCGAAGCGAGCGCGGTCGGGCGAGCGGACATCGTGGCCTCCGTCAGGATGACGTTGTCATTCCATTATGGCGCAAAAGCGCGTCGATTTGGGGCTTGCGCCCGCGGAAGGCGACGAACGAATCGAGCGCCGGCCGGCTGCCGCCGCGCGCCAGGACCTCGTCCCGGAAGCGAGCGCCGGCGACCGGCGAGAGCACGCCTTCCTCCTCGAAGAGGCTGTACGCGTCGGCGGAGAGCACTTCCGCCCACTTGTAGCTGTAGTAGCCGGCGGCGTATCCGCCGGCGAAGATGTGCCCGAAGGCGTGCATGAAGCGGTCGTAGTCGGGCCGAGGAACGACGGCGACTTCCCGACGGGCGGCAGCGAGCACGGCCCGCGCATCGCGGTGTACGCCCGGGCGGCCCGGCACGTATTCGGTGTGCAGGAGCATGTCGAACAGCGCGAACTCGATCTGCCGGACGGTGGCGAGGCCGCTCTGGAAGTTCTTCGCCGCCCGCATCCGCTCGAAGAGTGCGCGCGGCAGTGGTAGGCCGGTGTCGACGTGCGCGGTCATCGACTGCAGCACGTCCCACTCCCAGCACCAGTTCTCCATGATCTGCGAGGGCAGCTCGACCGCGTCCCACTCGACGCCCTCGATGCCCGACACGCCGGGCACGTCGACGCGGGTGAGGAGCAGGTGCAGGCCGTGCCCGAACTCGTGGAACAGCGTGACGACCTCCCGGTGCGTGAACAGCGCCGGCCGGCGCCGGCCGTCGACCACGGCCGGCGCGGCGAAGTTGCAGGTGAGGAAGGCGACCGGATGGCGGATGCGCTCGCCGTCCCGGCGGCGGTTCACGGCGTCGTCCATCCACGCGCCGCTCTGCTTGCCCTCGCGCGCGTAGAGGTCGAGGTAGAACTGCCCGACGCGCCCGCCGTCGCGGTCGCGGATGTCGTAGAAGCGCACGTCGGGGTGCCACACCGGCGCCTGCGCCTCGGCGATCGCGACACCGTAGATCGTCTCCACCAGCCCGAACAGGCCGGCGAGCACGCGGTCTTCGCGGAAGTAGCGCTTCACTTCCTGCTCGGAGAAGTCGTAGCGCTTCTGCCGCAGCTTCTCGGAGCGTAGGGCAGGTCCCACGCCTGCGGGTCGGCGATGCCGAGCTCCGTGCGGGCGAAGTCGGTCAACTCCGCGTAGTCCCGCTCGGCGAACGGGCGCGCACGGCGCGCGAGATCGCGGACGAACGCGAGCACCTCGGCAGGCGCGGCGGCCATCTTCGGCACGAGCGAGACCTCGGCGAAGTTGGCGTAGCCCAGGAGCTCCGCCTCCTCCGCGCGCAGGGCGAGGATGCGCTCGATCATCGCCGTGTTGTCGAGCGCCAGGTCGGCGCCAAGGTCCGAGGCGAGCGTCGAGTAGGCGCGGTGCATCCGCGCTCGCAGCGACCGGTCGTCGGCGTACTGCATCACCGGCAGGTAGCAGGGCGCGCGCAGCGTGAGCTTGCGGCCGCTGCGTCCTTCGGCCTCCGCCTCGGCGCGGGCCTGCGCGATCACGTCGGCCGGGATGCCGGCGAGCGCGGCGGCGTCCTCGACGTAGCGTGCCCAGGCATTGGTGGCGTCGAGCACGTTGTCGTCGAACTTCGCCGAGAGGTTGGCGAGCTCCTCCTGGATCTCCTTGAACCGGGCCTTGCGGTCGGCGGGCAGCTCGGCGCCGCCGAGGCGGAAGTCGCGCAGCTCGTTCTCGACCACCTTGCGCTTCGCGCCGTCGAACGCCGCGAACGCGGGACTCGCCGCGATCGCCTTGTACTTGCCGTACAGCCGCTCGTCCTGGCCCAGGTCGGCGTAGAACGCGGTCACCTTCGGCAGGTTGCCGTTGTAGGCCTCGCGCAGCGCCGGCGTGCTCACCACCGCGTTCATGTGCCGTACCGCGGTCCACGCGCGATCCAGCCGGTCGAGGGCCGCGGCGATCGGCGCGGCGACGCCGTCCCAGTCGGCCGGCGCGGCCGACGTCGCGATGCGTTCCACGGTCGCGCGGCCTTCCGCGAGCAGCGTCTCGATCGCCGGCGTGACGTGCTCGGGCGCGACGAGGTCGAAGCGGGGCAGGCCCGCGAAGTCGAGGAGCGGATTGTCGTTGGCGTTCATGCGTTGTTTCCCTGGGCGAAGAGCGCGTCCACGCGGGCGAGGTCGGCGGGGCTGCCGACGTTCTCCCACGGGCCGTCGTACGGCTCGCCGGTGACTTGTCCCTGCTCGATCCAGTCGAGCAGCAACGGCAGCAATTTGAGCCGCGTCCCGCGTGGAAGTTCGCGGAACAGCGCGGTGTCGAAGAGGCCGATGTTGCCGTAGGTGCGCGTCGGGCCGGTGCCCCGTGGCAATGCGTCCCGGCGCGCCGGCGTGCAGCACGAAGTCTCCGCGCGGGATGGAACGCCGGGTTCGGCACCATCACGAGGTGGACGCGCGCCTCGCGCGGGTCGGCGGCGATCGCCCGGGCGCGGGGCATCAGCTGCGCGTAGTCGTAGGTGGTCCAGAGGTCTCCGGACACCACCAGCACCGGGCCGTCGGGCAGGAGCGGCATCGCGGTGGCGATCCCGCCCGCGGCCTCGAGCGGCTCGGGCTCGCGCGACCAGCGGATCGCGACGCCGTGCGCGCGCCCGTCGCCCAGAGCGCTTCCACCAGTCGATCGGCGAGGTGCGCCGACGTTGATCACGACGTCGGTGACGCCGGCCGCGGCGAGCGCGCGGACCTGGCGCACGATGAGCGGCACGCCGCCGACCGGAAGCAGCGGCTTCGGCGTCGCGTCCGACAGCGGTCGCATGCGCTCGCCACGGCCCGCGGCGAGGATCATCGCGGTGAGCGACGCCGGCATCAGACGTGTAGCCGCACTGCGGCGCGCGCGCCTCGAGCCGGTCGAGCAGCCGCGCGAGCGGCGCGAACTCGGCATAGCGCTGCGCGACCGGCCGCACGTAGGCGAGGAAGCGCGGCGTGTCCTCGACGTAGCCCGGCTTGCCGTCGCGGTGCCTGATGCGCGCGAAGATGCCGAGCACCTTGAGGTGGCGCTGCAGCCCCATCCACTCGCCGGCGCGGTGGAACGCGGCGAAGTCCGGGTCGACGGGGAGGCCCGCGCGCCGCGCCTTCTCCCAGTAGCGGATCGTGCCGTCGAGGACGAACTCCTCGGGCCAGGAGCGGAACGCGTCCTTGTAGAGCGACAGGATGTCGTAGGTGATCGGTCCCTCGACCGCATCCTGGAAGTCGAGCACGCCCGGATTGGGCTCGGACACCATCAGGTTGCGCGGCATGTAGTCGCGATGCACGAACACGCGAGGCTGCGCGAGGTGGTCGGCGATCAGGGTGTCGAACACGCGCACGAGGTCCGCGCGCTCGGCGTCCGACAGCAGGGCGCCGAGGTGGCGGCCGACGTACCAGTCGGGGAAGAGCATGAGCTCGCGGCGCAGCAGCGCGTCGTCGTAGGGCGGCAGCACGCCGGGCCGGGTCGCGAGCTGCCACCGCAGCAGCGCATCCGTCGCATCGGCGAACAGCGCGGCGGCGTTGGACGCGTCGAGCGCCGCGAGGTAGGTGGTCGTGCCGAGGTCCGTCAGGAGCAGGAAGCCGCGCTCGAGGTCCTGCGCGAGCACGCGCGGCGCGTGCACGCCGGCTTCGGCGAGCAGCGCGGCGATGCGCACGAACGGCCGGCAGTCCTCGGCGGGCGGCGGCGCGTCCATCGCGATCAGCGTGCGTTGGCCGAGCGCGGCAGCGTCGGGGGTGACCCGGAAGTAACGGCGGAAGCTCGCGTCGGCCGAGGCCGGCGCGAGTGCGTACGCGCGGGTCCCGAGCGTCGCCGCGATCCAGTCGTCGAGTTGCCGGGCGCGGGGGTCCGCGTCCGGGCGGCCTTGATCGGTCATCAGGAGTCGGGTGCGTTGCGCACCCCGAGGGCGCCGCGCCGCGGAAGGCCGGCGACGGCAGGATAGAATGCGGTCGATTCTAGCAAAGCGCGCAGGCGACACCTCCCGAATGCTTCCGCGGTCCCGGCTCTGGCTTGCGCTTGCCGCGTTGCTCCCCGTGTCGGTATGCGCGCCGTCGGCGCATGCGCAGGGCGACGAGGTGCTGCGGCTGCGCGCGGCGCGCGAGCTCGCGCCGCCGGGGCCGCCGGTGGACGCTGCGGGGCGCCGCGTCGCGCCGGGCGGCGGCGACGAGGCCACGACGGTCTTCCTGCGCGCCGACCGGCTCGAGGGCACGTCGTCCCGCGTCGAGGCGAGCGGGCGCGTCGAGTTGCGAACGCGGCGCGAGACCGTGCTCGCCGACTGGCTCGCCTACGACCTCGCCACGGAGGAGGTCCACGGCAAGGGCAACGTGACGCTGCGGCAGGGCAACGACTGGGTCTCCGGCTCGGAGGTCCGGTACAAGCGCGACACCGAGACCGGCTATTTCGAGGATCCGCGCTTCTCGGTGGGCGGGGTCGGTGCGCGCGGCGATGCCGATCGCCTCACCTTCGTCGGCCCCGACCGCTACGACATCCTGAAGGCGCGCATGACGACGTGCGTCGCGCCGCGCGAGGACTGGTTCCTGCGCGGCGAGTCGATCGAGATCGACACCGGGAAGAAGGTCGGTGTCGCCCACGATGCGCGGCTCGACTTCATGGGCGTGCCGTTGCTCTATTCGCCCTGGGTGGAGTTCCCGCTGTCCGGCGAGCGCAAGTCGGGTTTTCTGGTACCGGTCATCGGGCAGTCGGGCACGCGCGGCTTCGACGTCGCGGTGCCCTATTACTTCAACCTCGCGCCGAACTACGACGCGACGGTGACGCCGCGGATCATGACCAAGCGCGGCCTGCAGGTCGGCGGGCAGTTCCGCTACCTGTTCGACGAGCCGCAGCCGATCCAGGGCGAGGCCTACGCCGAGGTCCTGCCCGACGACCGCCAGACCGACACCACGCGCTGGCTCTATTCGTGGCGCCACAACCAGCAGCTGACGCCCTGGCTCGCCGGCTACCTGAACCTCAACCAGGTGTCCGACGACAAGTACTTCGCGGACCTGGCCGAGCGCGTCGCAATCACGTCCCAGTCCTCGCTCGTCCAGGAAGGCGGGCTGTCCGCCACGTGGGGACCGCTCAACGTGTTCGCACGCCTGCAGCGGTTCCAGACGCTGCAGGACGAGAACGCGCCGATCCTGCCGCCTTACGACCGCGAGCCGCAGGTCCTCGCCACGCTGTCCGAGGTCCGCTGGAACGACTTCTCGCTCTCGGGCTTCGGCGAGTACGCCTACTTCCGGCGCAACGACGCGGACGAGGGTGGCCGCGCCGTGCTGTTTCCGCAGCTCGAGTGGCGGTACCAGAGACCGGGCGGCTTCTTCGCGGCGCGGGCGAGCGTGCACGCGCGGCAGTACGACATCCCCGACCCGGTGCGCAGTGGCGACTACACTCCCTCCGTCGTGGTGCCGATCGGCAGCCTGGACGCGGGTCTGGTGTACGAGCGCGACTTCCGCGCGTTCGACACCGACTTCGTGCAGACGCTCGAGCCGCGCGCGTTCTACGTCTACGTCCCCTATCGCGACCAGTCGCGGCTGCCGGTGTTCGACACGGCGCTCGACGACTTCAACTTCTCGCAGCTCTTCGCCGAGAACCGCTACGTCGGCAACGACCGCATCGGCGACGCCAACCAGCTGACCCTCGCCGTCACCTCGCGCCTGCTCGATCCGAAGACGGGGGCGGAGCGGCTGCGCGTCAGCCTCGGCCAGCGCTTCTACTTCGAGGGCGAGCGCGTCACGCTGCCGGGCGAGGTGCCGCGCTCGGGTTCGAGCTCCGACATCCTGCTCGGCGCCGAGGGCCGGCTGACCGAGGCCTGGCTGGTGAACGGACTGGTGCAGCAGAACCTCGACACCGGGACGACCGAGCGCTTCAACCTCGGCGCGCGCTGGAACCCCGGAGCCCGGCAAGGTCGTGGCCGGGACGTGGCGCTACACGCGCGAGGCGGGCAGTGCGATCGGCGGCATCAACGAGCTGAAGCAGTTCGACCTCGCCACACAGTGGCCGCTCACGCCGCAGTGGACGTTCCTCGGCCGCTGGAACTATTCGCTCGTGGACAGCAAGACGCTGGAGGCGCTGGCCGGCGTCGAGTACAATGCCGACTGCTGGGTGCTGCGCGCGGTCGTGCACCGCCTGACGACGACCACGGAGCAGGCGACCACCGCGGTCTACCTGCAGCTCGAGCTCACGGGGCTCGCGCGCATCGGCACCAATCCGCTCGATCTCCTGCGCCGCAGCGTGCCTGGCTTCCTCCGGTCCAACGACCCGGCGCGGCAGGCGCGCGGCACCGGCATCGATCCCTATCCCGAGTTCTGAGGTTCGCGATGGCGACACGCCGTGTTCTTCGGCCCTTTGCGGTGCTCGCAGCAGTGCTTGCGGCGGTGCTGGCGCACGCGCAGACGCCGCCCTCCGCGCCGCGCCAGGCGCCTGCCCTGCAGCTGCGCGCCACGCCACCGTCGCCGCCGGCGAGCGCGGCATCGCGCGAGGCGCTGCTCGACCGCGTGGTCGCGGTGGTCAACGACGAGGCGATCACGCAGCACGAGGTCGCCGAACAGCGCCGCTCGGTGCTGATGCAGATGCGCGAGGCGAAGGTCAGCCCGCCGGCGCCCGACGTGCTCGACCGCCAGGTGCTCGAGCGGCTGATCAGCGAGCGGGCGCTGCTGCAGTTCGCGAAGGAGACCGGCGTGCGCGTCGACGACACGGCCGTCGAGCGCACGGTGCAGCGCATCGCCCAGGAGAACAAGCTCTCGCCCGACGAGTTCCGCAAGGTGCTCGAGCGGGAGAACATTCCCTACGCGAAGTACCGCGAGGACATCCGGCGCGAGATCACGCTGCAGCGGCTGCGCGAGCGCGAGGTGGAGAGCCGCGTCGGGGCGAGCGACGCCGAGGTCGACCAGTTCCTCGCCACGTCGGCGGCGCGCGAAGGCGGCGACGTCGAGTACCTGCTGTCGCACATCCTCGTCTCGGTCCCGGAGCAGTCGTCGCCCGAGCAGGTCGCGGCGCGGCAGCAGCGCGCCGTCACCGCGCTGCAGCAGGTGAAGACCGGCGGCGACTTCGCGCAGGTCGCGGCGTCGTTCTCCGACGCGCAGGACGCGCTGACGGGCGGCAACCTCGGCTGGCGCAGCGCGGCACGATTGCCGACGGTGTTCGTCGAGGTCGTGCGCGGCCTCGACAAGGGCGGCGTGTCGAACGTGCTGCGCAGCCCGGCCGGCTTCCACATCGTGAGGCTGGTCGACGTCCGCGACCGCAACGCGCCGACGATCGTCGACCAGACGCGCGTGCGTCACATCCTGATCCGCGTCAGCGAGACGGTCGCCGACGCCGACGCCAGGATCCGCATCGACCGCGTCAAGGACCGTCTCGACTCCGGCGCGAAGTTCGAGGACATGGCGCGCGTCAACTCCGAGGACGGGTCGGCGGCGAAGGGCGGCGAGCTGGGCTGGGTCAACCCGGGCGACACCGTGCCGGAGTTCGAGCAGGCGATGAACCGGCTCGCGCTGGGCGAAACCTCCGGGCCCGTGCGCACGCAGTTCGGCTGGCACCTGATCAGGGTCGAGGAGCGCCGCAAGCAGGACGTCACCAAGGACCGGCAGCGCGAACAGGCGCGCACCGCGATCCGCCAGCGCAAGGCCGACGAGCAGTTCCAGGAATTCGTGCGCCAGACCCGCGACCGGGCCTACGTCGAGTACAAGGCCGACGACCGCTAACGTTGCCCGGTATCGCGGTCGGGCAGGATCGCGACGCGCACCAGCGCGACCGGCCCGGGCGCGCCGAAGCCGAGTTCGATCCGCAATGCGTCGATCGCCCCGGCGCGCCCCGGCGACAGTCGCGCTTCCCCGCCTGCGGTGGCGGCGAGCGCGACCCACGGCGCGTCCTTCGCCTCGCGCCCCTCGACCCGCAGCGCGCGCGGCGCCGCGCCGTCGGTCAGCACGACGAGCCGCCACGCGCGAGCGCGGTCCAGCATGAGCTCCGCCGGGGAGACCAGCACCGTCGCGCCCGACGGATCGGGCGTGAGCACGACCCGGCCGGGCCCGGCCGCGAGCGTGCCGCGCTCGGCGGTCCATGCGTCGGCGTCGGCATGTCCGGGCGCGCCGAACGTCCACAGCTTCGATCCCGGGGACAGGTGCGCGCGCGCGAGCAGGAAGTCCTTCGCGGCCGCCTCGAGCGGCGTGTTGCGCCAGGCGGTGAACGGGTCGTAGCCGGGCTTGCCGGCGTTGCGGCCGTCCGAACCCGTCCACGCCATCGGCGAGACGAAGCGCGCGCCGAAGTTCCACATGTCGCGCAGGCCCCGGTACGCGTCCGCGTACGTCGGCAGGTCCTTCGGGTGCGACAGGTCGGCCGAGTTGAACTCGACCACGGCCCACTGCGGGTCGATCGCCGCGAAGGCGCCGAAGAGCGATCGCGGACCTTCCATGCGGATGGCGTTCTGCGCCGACGCGCCGTAGAGGATCGCGCCGAGGCGACCCTGCGCGGGTTTCGCGCCCTCGACCGACATGCCGCCGCTGTCGTAGTTCTTCACCGGGCTTGCGACGGTGAGCGCGAAGGGCATCGCCCACGGGAGGGGTGCCATGAACCCCTGCGACGACCAGATGCGCTCGCGCGGGATGCCCGCCTCGACGAGCCATCGCGACAGCTCGTCGTAGTGCAGGTCGACGAGGTGCCTGCGGAACGTCTCCCACTCGCGCACCCAGGGCAGCTCCCAGTACGGCGGCCTGGCCTCGTGATCGAGCACGCGCGGGGGATCGACGGCATCCCAGCTCGCGAAGCGGCGCCCGGCGAGCCTGCTCGCGTCCGCGAGCGTGAGCGGGGTCCTGCGCCGATACGACGACAGGTCGGGCACGCCCGGCTCGGGACGCCCGGCGTACGGTCCCGTGCCGGCAAGCCAGTGCCGGAACTGGCGCAGCGTCCCCGGGTTGTAGTCGAACCACGCCTTGCCGGCGAAGAACGGGTTGAGGTAGAGGTCGGGGTCGAGGTTCACGCCGACGAACAGCTCGGGGTGCTCGCGCGCGAAGCGCGCGATGTGCCGTGCCGCCTGCTGCAGGTTGCGCTGCTTGTAGCGGCGCACGTCGCGCGCGTAGACGTTGAGCGTGAGCGCGCGCGCGAGCTCCGGGCTCTCGAACGCGCCGGCCAGGTTCTTGAGATGGTCGTCGCCCACCACCTCGTCCTTCTCGCTCCACTGGCAGTTCGCCGGATCCTGCTCGAGCACGTCGTTCACGTCCCACTGCGGCGCGTCGCACGCCGCGTCGCCCCAGATGCCGCCGTTCAGCGTGAACAGCATCGGCAGCCGCTTGTCGACCGCGTGGCGGAACGCGCCGTTGAGCGAGTCGTCGGACAGCCGCCGCTCGGCGGGGCCCTTCGGGCAGCGATGCTCGACGTTCCAGTCGGGGTCGAACGCGTAGTCGTGCGCCGCGCCGCGGGTGGTGCGCAGGTACAGCACGGGAATGCGCGTGCCGATGCGGGTCGTCGGCGAGACGTAGTCCGCGTAGTGCGTGTCGAGGCCGGCCGCGGCGCCCAGCGCGAGGCCGGACAGCGCGGGCAGGAGGTGGAAGGGCGTCGCGTCCGCGGCGGCGTAGGCGCGCCAGCGCTCGAAGGCCGCCGGCTCGATCACGCTGCGCGTGCCGATCGGCGTCTCGCCGCCGTCGCGGGCGATCGCGACGATCGCCAGCGGGCGCCGGTCCACACCCGCTCGCGCCGGCGCGGTCGCGAGGTCGAGCTCGAGGCGGAAACCCGCGGTCGCGCTGCCGGGCATGCCCGCGTGCAGCGCCGCGACGTCCGGTCGCGGCACGCCGAGCGTGGCCGCGAACACGCGGCCGTCGATGCGTCCCTCGACGGCGCGAATGCCCGACGCCGCGAGCGCCCAGCCCGAGACGACGACGGCAGGTCCCCGGATCGATTCGGAAGCAGGCGCGTCGACGAAGCCGATCGGCTTCGCGGCCGTGGGTGCGGTCCCTGCCGCGATCGTGGCGGGCGGCGGCGGCACTGCGCTGCGGCGCCCGAACTTCTGGATGGCCTAGAACTCGATCGCCGCGACGGCCACGAGGACGGCGAGCACCGCGATCAGCGGCGCGGTCGCCTTGCCGACCTGCTCGCGCAGGTGCCCGCTCACGTCGCGGCGAAGCGCCGCTTGCTCGTCACGGCCCACACTCTTCCGCCTGCACTCCGCGACGACGTCGTCCGCCGCGATCGGTCCTACTCGGTCTGGTAGACGTAGGGCTTCTGCGCAACCTTGCCCTTCGCCATTTCGCGCCCTTCGCCGAGGGCGCGCGGATCCCGGTCCCACCAGGTCGCCCGGGCAGCGCGCTGCCGTTCGGGCAGGTCGGGCCGCTGCTCGAGCAGTTCGCGGATGAACTTCGTGTGTTCGGATTCGTAGTGGCGGGACGGGAGCATCGGCATCGCGCGCATCCAATGGGGTACGACGCGTCGATTCTAGCAGGCCGATGCCATGCGCTCGTGGACCGGGGCTCTTCCTAGCGCGCGACCCTCGTCGCCGACGGCGTGCGTGCCGTGCCGACCCGACACCAGCGGGATGCCGTAGAGCCGGCACTCGATCGCGCCGTTGTAGAGCGGGATGCGCCTCGCCACGCGAAGCCCGATGCGCTTGGCGAGCGCGGGGTCGCCGGAGAGGAGCCAGGCGTGCCAGCCGGCGAAGTGCTGCTTCAGCGCATCGCCCAGGCGCGGGTAGAAGGCCGCGAGCCGTTCACGGTCGGACAGGCGTGCGCCGTAGGGCGGGTTCGACACGAGGACGCCCTCGGGCGCCGGCGCGACGCGCGCGAGGACATCGGCGCGCTCGACGGCGAGGAACGCGTCGACCTTGGCGGCCTTCGCATTGGCCGCGCACTTCGCGACCGCGCCGGCCTCGACTGTCGCTCGCGAAGACCGTCGCGTGTTGCGGCGGCGCGACGACGCGGTCCTGGGCCTTCTGCCGCATCCGCTGCCACGTGGGGCCGTCGTACCACGCGAGCTTCTGGAACCCGAAGGTGCGCGCGAGCCCCGGTGCGCGGTTTGCCGCGAGGAGCGCCGCCTCGATCGCGATCGTGCCGCTGCCGCACATCGGGTCGAGCAGCGGCAGGCCGGCCCGCCATCCGGCGAGCGCCAGCAGGCCCGCCGCGAGATTCTCGCGCAGCGGCGCCTCCTCGGTGTCGCGGCGCCAGCCGCGCTTGAACAGCGGCTCGCCGGAGGTGTCGAGGTAGATCGTGGCGGTGTCGGCGGTCAGGTGCACGTGCACGCGCACGTCGGGAGCGCGCTTGTCCACCGACGGTCGCCCACCCGTGTCGGCGCGGAAGCGGTCGCAGACCGCGTCCTTCACCGTCAGCGTCGCGAACTCGAGGCTGGTGAGCGGCGAGCGGGTCGCGGCCACGTCGACGCGCAGCGTGCGGTCGCCGCGGAAGTGCGTCGGCCAGGGGACGGCCTTGGCGAGCGCGTGGACGTCGCGCTCGTCGCGGTAGCGGCCGCCGCCGACGCGCCACAGGACGCGGCTCGCGAGACGGGACTCGAGGTTCGCGCGGCAGGCGAGCTCGAGCGGTCCCTCGAAGGCGACGCCGCCGTCGGCCCGGACGATGCCGCCCGCGTCGAGCGCGGCGAGCTCGTCGCCGAGGGGCGCCTCGAGCCCGCGCGGGCAGGGGGCGAAGAAGCGTTCGGTCATGCGCGGGGATCCGCGAGGCGCCGGCACCGGCTACTTGAGCAGCCGGCGCCGGGTGAGCGCCAGCGCGACGTAGTACGCGGCGAACGCGTAGGCCGCCAGCACGGCGACGTGCAGCAGGATCGCGTCCGGGATGCGACCGAGCATCAGCGGCCGCGCCAGGTCGATCGCGTGCTTGAGCGGCAGGATCTCGGCGGCGGCGGCGAGCCACGCCGGAAGCTGCTCGACCGGGAAGTAGACGCCGGAGAGGAGCAGCATCGGCGTCAGCACCAGCGTGAAGAAGTACGTGAAGAAGTCGTAGCCCGGGGCGAGCGCGTTCATCACCAGCCCGAACGCGCCGAACACCAGCCCGATGAGGAAGCCGATCGGCAGGATCGCCAGCGCGAACGGGGTGCGGCCGTAGCCCAGCGCCATCAGCACGAGCAGGATCGCGATCGTCGACATCAGCGCCTTGGTCGCGCACCACGTCCATTCGGCGAGCATCACGTCGTCGAGCGCGATCGGCGCGTTGATGATCGCGTCCCAGGTGCGCTGCACGTGCATGCGCGAGAACGCCGAGTACATGCCCTCGAAGCTCGCGGTGAACATCGCGCTCTGGCAGACCATGCCGGTGCCGATGAAGGCGACGTAGGGCATGCCGCCGACCTCGCCGATCAGCGCGCCGATGCCGTAGCCCAGCGCGAGCATGTAGAGCAGCGGGTCGGCGATGTTGCCCAGCACGCTCGCCACGGCCAGCTTGCGCCACACGAGCAGGTTGCGCTGCCACACCGGGTAGAAGCGCGTCGAGAACGACGGCGGCCGCCAGTGCCTGGCGCCGGACGTGGCGGCGGGTGCGATTGCGTTCATCGGAGTCCTGCCGGGTCAATCCCGGAGTTCGCGGCCGGTGAGCTTGATGAACAGGTCCTCGAGATTCGCCGGCCGGTGCAGGTAGCGCACGCCGGGCCGTCCGGCGAGATCGTCGAGCAGCGGCTTCGGGTCGCGCGCGTAGCAGAAGGCGGTCTCGCCGGCGAGCTCGAGGCGGGTGGCGATGTGTCGCCCGTGCCGCCCGGCCCAGTCCTTCGCCTCGTCGCCGTAGACCTCGATCACCTCCGGTTCCACGTGCTCCGCGAGGAGCGTGCGCGGCGTGTCGCAGGCGATCAGCGTGCCGTGGTCGATCACCGCGAGGCGCGTCGCCAGCCGCTCGGCCTCGTCCATGAAGTGCGTGGTGAGCAGGATCGTCTTGCCCTGCGCGACGAGCTGGCGCAGGCCGTCCCAGATCAGGTGGCGCGCCTGCGGATCGAGCCCCGTGGTCGGCTCGTCGAGGATCAGCAGATCGGGGTCGTTGACCAGGGCGCGCGCGAGCGTCAGGCGCCGTTTCATGCCGCCGGAGAGCGTGCGGATCGGCTGCTTGCCCTTGCCCGAGAGGCCGGCGAACTCGAGCAGCCGCGGCATGCGCGCCTCGATCAGCGCTGCGGGCGATCCCGAAGTAGCGCCCGTAGACCCGCAGGTTCTCGGCGACGGTGAAGTCGGGGTCGAGGTTGTCCATCTGCGGGACGACGCCGACGCGGATGCGCGCCTCGCGCGCGGCCTTCGGCACGGGCTCGCCGCAGAGCGTGATCGCGCCGCCGTCGGGGTCGATGAGGCCGAGGCAGCAGCGCAGCGTCGTGGTCTTGCCGGCGCCGTTCGGCCCGAGCAGCGCGAAGCACTCGCCGCGGCGGATGTCGAAGGACAGTCCGCGCACGACGTCCTGGCCGCCATAGCGCTTCACCAGTCCCTCGACCGACAGGATCGAGGCGGCGCTCGCGCGTTCGGCGATCGCGACGGCGTGCATGCCGGCTACGCGCCCGGCATCACGGGGTGATGCCGCCACATGCCCGCGATCACGCGCGAGAGCTGCGGCAGCCGGCCGTGGAAGAAGTGCCCGCAGCCGGGAAACACCGTCACCGGAAGCAGCTGCGGACGCGCCCACGCGAGCACGTCGGCGAGCGGCACCACGTCGTCGTCCTCGCCGTGGATCACGATCGTGTCGGCGGGCACGTCCCCGACCGGGAAGCGACGCACTGCCGGTCCGACGAGCACGACGCGTTCGGGCGCAACGAGCTTCGCGACGCGCGCGGCGACGAACCCGCCGAACGAAAACCCGGCCAGCACCACCGGCAGATCTCCGACCCGTTCGCGCCCATGCGCGAGTGCCGCGAGCGCGTCGGTGGTCTCGCCCTCGCCGGCGTCGAACGCGCCCGCCGAGGCGCCGACCCCGCGGAAATTGAAACGCACCGCCGCGTAGCCCAGCGCGAACAACGTCTTTGCCAGCGTGTGCGCGACCTTGTTGTCGAGCGTGCCGCCCTCGACCGGGTTCGGATGGTGGACGAGCGCGAGGCCGCGCAGCGTGCCGGACGGAACGTTGAGGGCGACCTCGAGCGCCCCGGCGGGCCCGGGAATCGTGTAGCGCTCGAGCGTGCGCGGGTTCAAATGCGCAGGCGCTCGACGATCTCGCCCCGCATCACGTGCCGGTCGATGATCTCGTCGATGTCGGCGCGGTCGACATACGTGTACCAGACCGCTTCGGGGTAGACGACGATCACCGGCCCCTCCTCGCAGCGGTCGAGGCAGCCCGCCTTGTTCACGCGGACCTTGCCCTCGCCCGCGAGTCCGAGCGCCTTCACGCGCGCCTTGGCGTAGGCCGAGAGCTCGGTCGCCCCGAACTCGTTGCAGCACTTTTCCGGTGCCTCGCGCTGGTTGCAGCAGAAGAACACGTGGCGCTGGTAGTAGCTCATGAGGCGGTGTCTCGGTGGGGGGCGGATTATAGCGGATCGCGCCCGTCCGGCCCGCTGCGTTCCGCCGCGGCGGCGAGGCCCCAGCCCGGCTGCCCGGCCAGCGCGAACAGCCAGAGCGCCGCGGCGAGCGGCCATGCGACGAGGATGCTGCGCGTCAGGCCGTTGAAGTTCAGCAGATGCCCGTAGCGCCAGTTGAACAGCGTGAGCGGCGCCGCGGCCTGCAGCACGTCGGGGACGAACAGGGGCGCAAGCAGCGACGACAGCAGGGCGATCGCGCAGATCGTGACCTGCGCGGGTCGCGGCAGCAGGATCGCCGGGAGGAGCAGCAGGGCCCCCGCCGCGATGCCGAGCAGCACGCCGTAGGACAGCCACGACTCGAACACCGCGGGCTTGAGCAGCAGGAACGCTGCGCTGCCCTTGATCAGCAGCGCCGCGCCCACGGCGAGCAGCACCGCACCGCCCGCATAGCGCCGGTCGCGCGCGAGCAGCGCGGCGAACAGTCCGACCCCGACCAGCTGGAACGCGCTTTCCGCAGCCTCGATCAGGGCCGCGGCGGTGTCGCCGGAAGCCGCGTCCGGACCGGACAGCGGGATCGGCGCCGGGTCGAACGTCAGCGCGAACGGGGCGATGGCCGGATTGGTCTGCGCGACGAGCCACACCGCGAGGAGCGCGAGCCCGACGTCGCCGGTCGCGCCCGGCAGCGCGATCTGCCGGCGCGCACGTCGCAACACACCGCGCAGCGGCGAGTCCGCGTAGAGCGCGCCGGCGAGGCCACCGACGAGCGCGCCGGCGGTGTTGGCGATGAGGTCGGTCGTGTTCGCGTCGCGCGCAGGGAGGTACCACTGCCCGGTCTCCATCGCGGACGACAGCGCGATCCCGGACAGCATCGCGACGACGGCGCGGAACGCCGGGGTCGCGCGCGGCGGGATCAGCGCGACGAACAGGCCGAGCGGAACGTACGCGAGCACGTTCGCGACGATGTCGAAGCGAGTGGCTCGGAACGACCAGGGCGCGGACGTCCAGAAGGGCGGTGCCCGGGAGCGGCGCCATCCACTCGCCGAACGGCTGCAGGCTCGCGTAGGCGATGGCGAGCGCGTACATCGCGGCCATCGCGTGCGGGAGGTGCGAGACGCGCGCCAGACGCTCGCCCTCCGGCTCCCGGCGCGTGGCGGCGGTCGGGATTCCGATCATGGGCGCGATGATCGCACGCGCGCCGTCGCGGCGCAGAGGCTCCCTACAATCACGTGCAGCCGGCTTGGCCATGACGTGGAAGCGGCGCCGTGCCCGCGCGCCAAGCTACTGCGGGACGTGGTACTTGTCGACCGGGGCTTGCATCACGGCAAGGTCCTCGGCGGAAGGCGGGACCGACACCCGTGTCGCCCATGGCGCGGCCGTGGCATGGCCGCGAATCCGTGGCCCGTCACGGCGAGCCAAACGGCCCGAAGTTGAACAACATGCTCGCCAGCGCGAACAGGCCGATCGCGAGCAGCGCCGCCGCGGTGATCAGCGTCAGCGAGACCGGGAATGCACTCTCGCCATGGACCAGCCCGTCCGCCTTCATCTGCGCTCGCTCGCGCCTCAACCCGGCCATGAACGACAAGTGATAGACGATGCCGAGTAGCAGCATCACCGTGCCGATCAAGACCAATGCCAGCCCGAAATTGCGCGCCGCGAGGCTGCTCCTCAGTAGCTGCGCTTCGTGCGCCTTCTGGAACACCTGGAAGATCGTGAACCCGAAGCTGATCAGCGAGAGGGACGTCCGTATGACCGACATCAGCGTGCGGTCGGCGGACAGGCGCGTGCGCTGGAACGACATCCCGGTGCGGCGCGACGAGAGCTCGACGGAGATGCGGTCGGAGTCCGATTCGGAGGTGACGCGGGTGGCGATCGTCTCGTTCATGCACTTCTCCATTCATGCGGCGCGGCGCGGCGCGGCCGCAGGCGCGTCGGCCCCGGAGGCAGGGCGCGGTCCGGCCGCGCGCTCCATTTCACGATCGAGGAAGTAGCTCAGGAATGTCCGGATCGCGGCCACCGCCGCCAGCCGCCCGAGTTCTTCCCACGTCGGCGCGAGCGACGTGGCGACGATGTCCGCACCCAGCTGGAACGTGAGCGCCGCGACGAGCCAGCGCGCGTAGTCGAGCCAGACGTCGCGCGGCGCCGCGGCCCCGTGCGGCGACGGCAGGACGCTCCTCGCGATGCCGGCCAGCGCGCGCACGCTGCCGAACGCGACGAGGAGGATCGCGATCGCCTGAAGGGCGAGCGTGATCTGGTTGGCTGCAGCATGCAGGATCGCTTCCATCGGTTGTCCCCGCCGGCGCGGCGCGTGCCGCGGCGCGCCGCCGCTCAGCGCCCTCCGCTCAGCGCCCTCCGCTCAGCGCCCTCCGCTCCCCAATGACGCCGTCATCTTCTCCAACGCCTGGTCGATCGTGAACGACGCCGCCTTCTGCCGCGGCGGGAATTCGCGCAACGTCGCGAGTAACTCGACGGGTTCCAGATGCCGATGTCGTCGCCCCAGACGACGAGGATGTTGGGTTTGCCCGGTGCGGCCATCACAATCTCCCTGTCCGCTCACTTGCCGGCGCCGGTGCCCTGCTGCAGGCGCTGCATCACCTGGTCGATGTTGAAGCTGGCCGACTTCTGCCGCTGCGGGAATTCCGCGAACGACTGCAGGAACAGGCCGACCACCGCCTGCATCGGCACGAAGGCCCAGAACTTGTCGCCCATCCAGCGCATGGCCATCGGCGAGGCGGCGAAGTCCACGTGGTTCTCGAGCGGGTCCATGCGCAGGTTGACGATCCGCGGGAAGGTGAGCGGCAACGGCGGGCCGCCGTAGAGCCAGTCGCCCGGCTGCGCGAAGTGCGCCTTCCAGTCGCGCACGCGAACCGCGTTCAGGTTGCCGTTGTCGTCGAAGTAGAAGATCTCGTTGCGCTGGCCCGCTTCCTTGCCGGCGAGGAGCTCGCGCTGGTCGTAGCCGTCGAGGTGCACCTTGAAGGTCCTGCCGTTGGCGACGTGGCCCTGCTTGAGCTTCTCCTTGACGTCGGGCTCGCCCGCGGCGGCGAGCAGCGTCACCGCCCAGTCCTCGTGCGAGACGATGCCGTTGATCACCGTTCCGGGCTTGACCACGCCCGGCCAGCGGACGACGCAGGGCACGCGGAAGCCGCCTTCCCAGGTGCTTCCCTTCTCGCCGTGGAACGGCGTCTCGCCGCCGTCCGGCCACGTGAACTTCTCGGCGCCGTTGTCGGTGGAGAACACGACGATCGTGTTGTCGGCGACGCCGAGCTGGTCGAGCTTCCCGAGCAGGGCGCCGACGATGTCGTCGAGCTGCTTCATGCCGTCGGCGTACAGGCCGTAGCCCGTGCTGTTCTCGTACTTCGGGCCGAGGCGCGTCCAGCAGTGCATCCGCGTCGTGTTGTGCCAGACGAAGAACGGCTTGCCGGCCTTGGCCGCGCGCGCCATGAAATCGAACGAGGCTTCGAGGAACTCGTCGTCCACGGTCTCCATGCGCTTGCGCGTGATCGGGCCGGTGTCCTCGATCACCTGCCTGCCGACCTTGCCGAAGCGCGGGTCGACGGTCGGGTCGTCGCGGTCGGTCGCTTTGCAGCGCAGCGCGCCGCGCGGGCCGAAGCGCTGCTTGAACTCGGGCGCCTTCGGATACTGCGGGTCCTCCGGCTCCTCCTCGGCATTGAGGTGGTACAGGTTGCCGAAGAACTCGTCGAAGCCATGCACCGTCGGCAGGCACTCGTTGCGGTCGCCGAGGTGATTCTTGCCGAACTGGCCGGTCATGTAGCCGTGGTTCTTCAAGAGATCGGCGATGGTGGGGTCCTCCGGCCGCAGGCCGAGCTCGGCGCCCGGCAGGCCGACCTTGAGGAGCCCGGTGCGGAACGGGTGCTGCCCGGTGATGAACGCGGCGCGACCGGCGGTGCAGCTCTGCTGTCCGTAGCAGTCGGTGAACAGCGCACCTTCTGCGGCGATGCGGTCGATGTTGGGAGTGCGGCTTCCCATCGTGCCGCGGTGGTAGCAGGAGAGGTTCCAGACGCCGATGTCGTCGCCCCAGATGACGAGGATATTGGGCTTGCCGGTTTGTGCCATCGTGTGCTCCTTTCGGGGGCCTGCCGTATCAGGGTGCGCTCGACCGTCGGATGCGGGGTCTCCGGGGCGCTATTCGAACGCGTACACCTTCTTCCAGTCGCGCTTCATGTCGACGACGATCCAGCCTTTCGTCCTCGCTTCCCGAAGAGCCTTGTCGAGTTCGCCGAAGCCGGGCGTGCGCTCGTAGGCCCACTCGCGGTCCGCGTCGGTGTGATGGACGATCAGGGCAAAGCGCCGGCCGGATCCGGCGGTCGCCCACTGCAGCATCTCCAGGTCGCCGTCGGAGTCCTTGCCCGGGCTTCCGATCACTTGTTCCGGCGGGATGCCCTCGTCCGGCGGGACGAACGACGGCGTTCCTCGCGCGTCGACGTCCTTCACGAACTGGACGATCGCTGCCTTCGCCGGCCAGTCGTTCCAGGATGCCAGCGGCTGCGCAATCGAAGGCTGGGCGCGCGCCAACAGCACCGAGGCGGCAATGGGCGGGACGCCCGGCCTGGCGAGCTTCGAGTCGATGGCCACGCACTTCTCCCCCGCTGCGGGACCGATCGGCACCGGACAACGACGCCGCCGAGAAATCTCGACGGACACCTTGCCGGAGAGCGAACCGATTCGCGCGATGCGCCTGACCGACTCCGTTCCGTGCGGTCGGAATCGTCCGCCACGGGTGTGGGGATGGGGCGGCAGGGAATCCGCCTCAGGCGCGCCCGGAGGTCTGCTGCACGGAACAACCCGGCGAAAGCGTTTCGCCCTAGCAGCGTCACGATGAAACTACATCCGCGTTCCGCCCCGCAGATTGACTGCGATCAAGGGTCGTCGACGGACGACGTGCCCCATGCGGGATGCGAAGCGTTTCGCGCGGGCGGTTTCCTTGTCGTCGCCTCTGGAGCAGGTGGAAGTCGGGCAGCACATCGCTCGGCATGGCAGGTACGGGAATCGACCCGGGTGACGGACGGCGGACGTGCAAAACGCGCCCTGCGAGCCGATGTGTCCGCGCTGGCGCAGACCGAACGCGAGTCTTGACCGGTGTCACGGCTTCGTCGAGTGCGCATGGCGATGATGACCACTGGATCGGGTTGCCTTCCCCAAGGGCATCGGTGGCGCGCGGGAAGCGTGCCCGATCCGCCAGATCGGCGTGCTGGCAGCTGTCAGCGAGGCACTTCGTAAAGGAAGAGCCATGACTATCCGACATCCGTCGCACCATCGTCTGGCGATCGGGTTCGTGACGAGCGCCGCGCTCGCCTTGGCGTTGCTCGATGCGGCCCCTGCCGGCGCCGGCGGGCTCTTGCTGTTCGAGGTAGGCACCGGCGACGTCGGTCTCGCGTCGGCCGGCTACACGGCGCGCGCGGAGGACGCGTCGACCGTCTTCACGAACCCTGCGGGCATGGCGCGCCTCGATGGCACGCAGCTGTCGCTCGGAGGGCAGCTGCTCTATGCCGACCTGGGCTTCTCGATCGGCCAAGGAACGGCCCCCGCGCTCGGCGACCGCAGCGGGGGCAATCCGGTCGGTGCATTCCCCGGGGGTGGGCTGTTCCTGAGCTACAGCGTGGCGCCTGACGTGAGGCTCGGCTTCGCCACCACCGGCAACTTCGGGCTCGCGCAGAAGTACGACAGTGATTGGGTCGGGCGCTATTACGTGCAGGAGGCGACGCTCATCGGGATGTCGCTGCTCCCCTCGGTCGCGTGGAGGGTCAGCAAGGAGGTTTCGGTCGGGGCGAGCCTCAATGTGATGTACGGCAAGCTGAAGCAGCAGGTCGCTGTCAACAACATCGTCGGGTCCGACGGCCGGCTCGCGCTGGACACCTACGAATGGGGCTACGGGGCAAACCTGGGGCTGCTCTACGAGCCGAACTCGACGACACGCTTCGGCATCGTCTACAACTCGCAGGTCAAGCTGGACTTCGCGGCGCCGGCGGAGTTCTCGGACCTGTCGCCGACGCTCGACGCGCTGCTGCGCGCTCGCGGCCTCCTCGATGCGACGCTGGACATCCCGGTCTACGTTCCCCAGGGCGTCAACGCGAGCTTCTTCCACCAGCTCGACGACCGCTGGGCGCTGTTGGGCAGCGTTGGCTGGCAGCAGTGGTCGAAGTTCGGCATGGTCGAGCTGGGCGTCGAGTCGAATGATCCGGTCACCCTGACGGCGAACCTCGACTTCAAGGATACGTGGCACGTCGCCGGGGGCGCCCGGAGCCGCCTGCACGGCCCATGGCTGCTCAACATGGGAATCGCCTACGACTCCGGGTTCCAGGATGGTTCGAGCGTCGTACCGGCGCTGCCGGCCAACTCGGCGTGGCGATTCGGCCTCGGCTTGCAGAACGACGAGCGCAAGAACTTCAACTGGTCTGTTTCCGTCGAGTACCTCTATGGCGGCACGCTCGACGTGAACAGGGGTAACGCGGTGCCGGTGCCCGCGGGCGGGCGCGGCAATCTCGTCGGGTCGTTCGACGGCGTCGGCATGTACTTCGTCGCGGCAACCTTCAATTGGAAGCTCTAGCGGCGCGTACCACGCTCAGCGTCGCGACGCGAGCGCCGATTCGATCCACGTGATACGCGACCGATTCGGCAAGGTCACGTGCGTGCTGCGAAGCTAGCGGACCTTGACCTCGGTCCAGATGCGGTTCAGCACGCGGCGCTCGCGGCGGCCGTAGTCCTTCAGCATCTGCAGCTTCTTCATGCCTTCTGCGCCGGGAAACACCGCCTGGTTGTTCCTGACGACGTCGTCGATGAACGGCATCGCGGCGGCGTTGACGTTGCCCGAACCGATCATGTTGGAGAGCTGCGCCGCGTTCTCGCCGACCAGCATGAAGTTGATGAACTCGTAGGCGAGGTCGGGGCGCGGGCCGGTCTTGTGCAGCACGAAGTTGTCGACGGCGAGCACCGCGCCTTCCTTCGGCGTCGACGACGCGATCGAGAACGGCCTGCCGGCCTGCCTCGCGTCTGCCGCGGCCTGGAACATGTCGTTGCTGTAGCCGTGCGCGACCCAGATGTTGCCGATCGTGAGCTCCTTGATGTACGAGGACGCGTTGAATGCCGCCCAGTAGGGCTTGGCGCGCAGGATCAGCTCGCGAGCCTCCTTGAGCTTGCCCTCGTCGGTCTCGTTGGCGGAGTGGCCGAGGTACATGAGCGCGGCGGCGAAGAGCTCGCGCTGGCTGTCCAGCACCGTGACCTTGCCCTCGATCTTCGCGAGGTGCTTCGGCTCGAAGATCAGCGCCCACGTGTCGGTCGGGAGCTGCAGCGCCTCGATCCGCTCCTTGTTGTACCCGATCAGCGTGATCGAGTACGCGTAGGGGATCGAGTAGCGGTTGTCGGGGTCGAAGAACAGTCCGCGGAACTCGGGCTTCAGATTCTCGAGGCCCTTGATCTTCGACGTGGTCGAGCTCGCGCAGCACGCCTTGCGCGATCAGCGTCTCGACCGCGTTGCCCGTCGGGACGATGATGTCGTAGCCGGTGGCGCCCGGCGGCGAACTTGGCGAGCATCTCCTCGTTGTCCGAGAAGTAGTCCTGCACCAGCCGGCACTTGCAGGCGGCCTCGAAGGCCGTCGCGGTTGCCTCGGCGAGGTAGTTGTTCCAGTTGTAGAGGTGGAGCTCGCCCCTGCCGCCCTTGCTCCCGGCGCCGGCGGCCGCTGCCTCCGACGCGGCGTCCTCCGCGCTGCGCGGCTTGCAGCCGGCGAGCGCCAGCGCGAGCGCGGCGCGGAGCCGGCGAGGAGTCGGCGGCGGTCCCGGCGCATCGTCAGCCCTTGCCCTTGATCGCGTCGGGCGCGATGCGGCTCGCGATCGCGATCATCGTCAGCGTGATCAGCATGAGCAGCGTGGACAGCGCGTTCACCTCCGGCGTCACGGCGATCTTGATCATCGTGTAGATGGTGAGCGGCAGCGTCGGCACGCCGGCGCCGGCGGTGAAGAACGTGATCACGAAGTCGTCGATCGACAGCGTGAACGCCATCAGCGCGCCGGCGATGATGCCCGGCTTGATCAGCGGCAGCGTGACCAGCCTGAACGTCTGCCAGGGCGTGGCGCCGAGGTCGCGCGCCGCCTCGAAGATCGACTCGTCCATGCCGGCGAGTCGCGCGCGCACGATGATCGCGACGAAGCCGATGCAGAACGTCGTGTGGGCGACGATCACGGTGGCGAGCGACAGGCTCTCGGCGCCGAACGTCGAGATGAAGAAGATCAGCAGCGCCACGCCGAGCAGGATCTCGGGCATCGCGATCGGGGTCAGCACCATGAACGGCAGGACCTTCGAGCGGTAGCGGTGCATCGCGATCCCCGCCATCGTGCCGAGCACCGTCGCGAGCCCGGCGGCGACGCACGCGATGATCAGCGAGTTGACGGCGGCGGCCAGCATCTCCTCGTTCTCGAACAGCTTGCGGTACCAGTCGGTGGTGAAGCCGACCCACTCGGCGGAGAGCTTGCTGTCGTTGAAGCTGAAGATGACGACGACGACGAGCGGGATGTAGAGGAACGCGTAGACCACGAGCGCCGCGGCCCACAGGAGCGGCGACCTACGCACGGGACATCCCCCTTCGCGCGAGCGCGGCGGCGAGCCCCGCGATCGCCAGCACGGCGATGGTCAGCATGATCGACAGCATCGAGCCGAACGGCCAGTCGCGCGTGCCGAGGAAGCTCTCCTTGATCAGGTTGCCGACCAGCCAGTCGTCCTTGCCGCCGAGGATCTCGGGGATGGCGAACATGCCGAGCACCGGGATGAACACCAGCGCGGAGCCGGAGAAGATGCCCGGCAGCGACAGCGGGAACGTCACGCGCCAGAAGCGGTCCCATGCGTTCGCGCCCAGGTCCTGCGCGGCGTCGAGCAGCGTGGGGTCGTGCTTCTCGAGGTTGGTGTACAGCGGCAGGATCATGAACGGCAGGTGCACGTAGACCATGCCGACGATCACCGCGAAGCGGGAGAACAAGAGGTCGAGCGGGCCCAGGATGATCATCCAGGCGTAGACCCGCACCAGGAAGTTGCTGGCGAAGGGCAGCACGCAGAGCAGCACCATGAGGTCGCGGTGGCGCTTCGGGCTGCGCGCGATCAGCAGCGCCACCGGGTAGGCGAGCACGAGGCAGACCAGCGTCGTCAACGCGGCGACGCCGAAGGACTTGACGAAGATCTGGATGTAGATCGAGTCGCTGAAGAAGACCTGGTAGTTCTCCAGCGTGAGCCCGGTGTCCTCGCCGGGCTGCGTGCCGAAGATCGGCGCGAGCGCGCCGAACTCGCCGGGGTAGCGGAAGCTCGCCACCACCATGATCAGCGACGGGACGAGGAAGAAGACGAGCAGGAACAGGAACGGCGGCCCCGAGACGAGCCAGCGCGTCATGCTGCGGTCCTCGCTGCGCCGGGCGGTCGGTGCGCTCACTGGACTACTCTTCGCGCTGAGCGCTCCGGGCCTGACTCGCCCTCGGGGCGGCCCTTCGGATTCACTGGACTACCCTCCGCGCTAACGCGCTTCGGGCCTGATTCGCCCTTGGGGCGGCCCGTCGGGCTCAGCGCGGGCCGGCGGTCACGCATCGAGGAACGCGCCCGCCTCGGCCTGCCACGACAGCCGGACACGGTCGCCGACGTCGAAGAAGCGCGCGCGGCCCGGCGCGGAGTTGGCGAGCAGCGCCTCGAGGCGCGTGCCGTCGGGCAGGTCGACCAGGTAGGTGGTCACGTCGCCGATGTAGAGGAAGTCGTTGACCGTGCCCTCGAACTGGTTCGGGTCAGGTGCCGCGTCGGCGGCGGCGCGGATCGTCACCTGCTCGGGCCGGATCACGAATACGCCGGACTGTCCCGCGCGCGCGCTTTCGCGCGCGGGCGCGGTGACCTCGCCCAGCTTGCCCAGCGCGAGCCGGAGGCGCCCGGCCTCGACCGACTTGACGGTGGCCTCGTGCATGTTGACGTTGCCGATGAAATCGGCGACGAAACGGTTCCTCGGCGCGCCGTAGATCCGCGACGGCTCGTCCATCTGCTCGATGCGGCCCTTGTTCATCACCGCGATGCGGTGCGACAGTGCGAGCGCCTCCGACTGTGCGTGCGTGACGAACACAAAGGTCACGCCGACGTCGCGCTGCAGCCGGATCAGCTCGAACTGCATCTGCTCCCGCAGCTTCGCGTCGAGCGCGCCGAGCGGCTCGTCGAGGAGCAGCAGGCGTGGACGATTGACGAGCCCGCGCGCCAGGGCAACCCGCTGCTTCTGGCCGCCCGAGAGTTCGTGCGGGAACTGCCCGGCCTTTTCGGCCAGCTTCACCTGCTCGAGCGCTTCCTGCAACTTGGCACGGATATCGCTTTCCGATTTACCTGCCATCTTGAGCGGGAACGCGATGTTTTGCGCCACCGTCATGTGCGGGAAGAGCGCGTAGCTCTGGAACACCGTGTGGATGGGTCGCCGTTCGGGCGGCGTGTCCTTGAGGTCGACGCCGTCGAGCACGATGGCGCCGGCGTCGGGCAGGTCGAATCCCGCAATCATCCGCAGGAGCGTGGTCTTGCCGCAGCCCGAAGGCCCGAGCAGCGTGAAAAACTCGCCCGCGTCGACCGCAAAAGCTGACGTCATCGACCGCAACGAAGTCGCCGAAGCGTCGGGTGACGTTGCGGATTTCGAGCAGCGCCATCGGCGCCTCTCCAGGGGACGTTGGACAGCCCGGGATTGTAGCGGCATTCGCTGCCGTGCAACAAAGCGCCCGACGACGTTCGGGGCGTCGGGGTGACGTGCAGCGTCACTCCGCCGATCCCGGTTCGGCGCGCCCATGCGGTCGGGCATTTCGCCAGGTCGAACGGCCGAGAGCCGCCGCAGGCGCGGCGTGGTAATTTCGCTCGACATGGACCGTCCCGATTCCAAGGCATCGTCGCTCCTCTCCCGACTGCGGCAGCAGTCGGACGCGGTGCGCGCCGCCGAAACGCCGCAGCGATCGACCGAGGACATCCTCCAGGACATGGACCAGCGCCTGTGGCGCCTGTACCGCTTCCTCGACGAGGCGCTCGCGCACCTCGCGGTCATCAAGCCGGTGGTCGTGCACGCGTTCCGCATCGACCAGCTGCGTCTCGCTGTCCGGCCTGCAGTTCGAGCAGGGCTTCGTCTCCTATCGTCGTCGGCATCTCGCCGGGCAGGAGCTGCTCGACTACGTCGAGGCCTTCTACCGGCTGACCGGCAGCCAGCGGATCCGGCTGCGCGTTCCGCCGACCGCCGTCGGCAATCTCGACAACCGCCTCCGCAATGCCGGGACGCCGTTCCGCTACGAGGCCGAGCTGGACGAGCGCAAGGTGATCAAGGCCGGCGTCTTCACGATCACGCCGGCGGTGACCGCCTCCGTGCGCTTCGACCCCGACTACCGCAGCCAGGAGATCGGCGTGCGGCTCACCAACGTCGACCGCTTCGAGTCGGTGAACCTCGAGTTCAGGCCCGAGCAGTTCGTCGAGGCCGCGTTCGAGGACCTGATCCGCATGATGCTCGGCGAGTCCAACGCGTTCCTGCGCCGCGCGCCGCTCGCGGGCGTCGGGGCCGCCCGCAAGGCCCCGGCGATCGACGAGCCGGTCGTCTACCGGGTCGAGAAGACCCTCCGCCAACGGTAGCCAACCCGTCGCAGGAAGTGCGGTCAGGAAAGTAGGGTCAGACTCGACTTTCCGGAGCGGGCAACGTTCCGCAACGATGGAATGTGATGGAAAGTCGAGTCTGACCCTACTTTCCCTGCTTCCGGGTTCACACCGGCCGCCAGATCAGCACCCCGATCAGTACCGCGAGCAGCACCGAAAGCACGGCCATCCAGCGGTTGCGCGCGCGTTGCGAGGCCGCGAGCTCGAGCATCGCGGTGTCGGAGGCCGCTGCCGGACGCGAGCAGGCGCTGGTGCAGCAGGCGCGGCAGTTCCGGCAGTGCCGCCGCGAGGTAGGGCGCCTCGGCGAGCAGGCGCCGCTTGACCGACGTGAGCCCGACCTGGTTCTCCATCCACCGCTCGAGGAACGGCTTCGCCGTCACCCACAGGTCGAGCTGCGGGTCGAGCTGCCGTCCGAGCCCCTCGATGTTGAGCAGCGTCTTCTGCAGCAGCGTGAGCTGCGGCTGGATCTCGACGTTGAAGCGGCGCGACGCCCGGAACAGCTGCATCAGCACCTTGCCGAGCGAGATCTCGGCGAGCGGCCGGTCGAAGATCGGCTCGCAGACTACCCGGATCTCGGTCTCGAGCTCGTCGACCCGCGTGTCGGGGGGCACCCAGCCGGACTCGATGTGCGCGGTGGCGACCCGCCGGTAGTCGCGGCGGAAGAAGGCGAGGAAGTTCTGCGCGAGGTAGCCCTGGTCGCGCTCGGACAGCGTGCCGACGATGCCGAAGTCGAGCGCGATGTACTTGCCGAAGTGGGCCGGGTCGGTGGAGACGAAGATGTTGCCCGGGTGCATGTCGGCGTGGAAGAAGCCGTCGCGGAACACCTGCGTGAAGAACAGCTCGACGCCTGCCCGCGACAGGCGCTTCAGGTCCACGCCCGCCTCGCGCAGCCGGTCGACCTGCGCGATCGGGATTCCCGACATGCGCTCCATCACCATGACCTCGGGCGTGCACCAGTCCCAGTGCACGCCAGGCACGAGCAGGTGCGGCGAGTGCAGGAAGTTGCGCCGCAGCTGCGAGCAGTTCGCGGCCTCGCGCATGAGGTCGAGCTCGTCGTCGAGGTTCTTCTCGAACTCCGCGACCACCTCGCGCGGCCGCAGGCGCTTGCCGTCGGACCACAGCCGCTCGACCAGCATCGCGCCGGTCTGCATCAGCTCGACGTCGTGGCGGATCACGTCGTTGATGCCGGGCCGGAGCACCTTGACGGCGACCGGCGTTCCGTCCGGAAGCTCCGCGAAGTGCACCTGCGCGACCGACGCGCTCGCGATCGGGACGCGGTCGAACGACTTGAACACCGCGTCGACCGGCCTGCCGTAGGTCCGCGTCAGCGTCCGCTCGACGTGCTCGTAGTCGAAGGGGGGGACGCGGTCCTGGAGCCTCGCGAGCTCGTCCGCGAGGTCGGTCGGCAGCAGGTCACGCCGGGTCGACAGCAGCTGGCCGAACTTGACGAAGATCGGGCCCAGGCTTTCGAGCGCGAGGCGCAACCGCTCGGCGCGCGGCCGGTCGAGCTTGCGCCAGAACAGCAGCCGGTTGACGAAGGGACGCAGGCCGCGGACACGCTCGTGGCCCAGCAGGAACTCGTCCAGCCCGTACTTGAGCGAGACGTGGACGATCCGGGCCAGGCGCAGGAGCCGCATGGCCCGGATTGTAGAGGACGGGCCGCGCGGGTCTCGCGGGCCGGCCGGGGATTCGGCTACGTCGCGGTGGGCGGAGTGCGCGGCGTCGAGCCGCGCGATGCGCGCCGCGAGATCTTCGGCGCGTGCCGCCAGCGAGGCATTGTCGGCGGCGAAGGCGCGCGCCTCGTCACCGCGGGCGAGCGCGCCGGTCTCGTCGCGGAGATAGCTCGCGACGTTGTCGGTGAGCCGCGCGCCGGCGTACTCCGGAAACGCGAGGATGTGCCGGCCCGCGTCGGCGACGCGCTGCCCGACCACCGGCCCGAGCGCCTTGGCGAACGCGCGCTCGACGAACCAGGGTAGCGTGCCCGCGAGCTCCTTCAGCGTCGCGATCAGCGCGGCGTCGCCGGTCGCCGTGACGCGCGCGTTCCAGCGCGAGGGATCGGCGAGGAACCCCGGGACGTCGAGCGGCGACAGGTAGAGTTCCGCGTCGGCCGGACCGCCGCCCGGTGCGCGCGCGCCGAGCGTGCCGTCGTCGCGCACCGTGTAGCCGGAGGACACCGGGCCACACGCCAGCGTGAACGAGCGCCCGGCGTGCGGGTGCAACTTCTCCCGCGCCCAGGACTCGTCCCGGAGCACGCGATTGGCGAGCCTCTCGCCGATCGCGGAAGCGGGGTCCGTCATCGCGCGTCCCGGATCAGGCCGCCGCGGGCTGCTGGTCGGGCTGCTGGATGCCGGCGAGCAGCCACCCGGACGATCCGTCCGCGGGCTTCGCCAGGTTCCAGATCTCGTCGAGGGGCTTCGGCATCGGCTCGCCGTCCTCGCGGACCAGCCCCCGGAAACGCACGCTCGCCCAGTGGCGGTCGCCGTCGGTCACCACTTCGAGGAGCTCCGCGTTCAGCGCGACGACCTCGGTGGCGGCATGGTTCGCGCGGCCTTCGAGGTCGTGCGCGACCTCGGCGAAGAGCTCGGGCGTCATCACGTCGGCGAGCGCGTCGCGATCGCCCTTGTCGTACGCATCCTGCACGCGCGCGAACTGCACCCGCGCCTGGCGGATGAACGGCTCGACCGCGAAGCCCGGGGGAACTCTCGGCGCCGCCGCGGGTACCGCGGGCGCCGCGTCACGCTGAGCGCGGGCACCGCCGAACACCGGCTCGTCGGCGACGGGCGCGGGACCGGCGATCGTCCCGGCACCGGGCGCGCTGCCGGCGTATTCGAGCGGTCGCGACGGCGCGGCACGGCGCGCGAGGAACATGCGCAGCAACGCGAATGCGGCGAGCGCGATCAGCACGACGACGATGAGGCTCATCATTTCCTCGGCGATGCCGAGGTGCGAGGCGAGCGCGGCGAGCCCGAGGCCCGCGGCGATGCCGGCGACGGGACCCAGCCAGCGCGATGCCCCGGTTCTCGCGCCCGCAGCGGCCGCCGCGGGGGCAGCCTTCGCGGCCGCCGCGGCGCCGGGCTGCGCGGGCATCACCGGGTTGGACGCGGCACCGGCGGGTGCGGCTGCGGGCGACGACGGCGCCGCGGGCGGGGGCGTGGCCTGGCGTTGCGCGCCGAGGCTGCGGCCGCCGCCCATGCGCTTGGCGTCGGCGACTTCGGCCGCGATCATCGTGCCGGCGGCGAGTGCGGCCATGGTGAGGGTGACGAGGTGCTTCATGCGTTTCGCTCCTGCGATTGTCAAAAGACCCTGCCGACGTGCACGGCAACCACGCCCGCGGCCAGGTTGTGATATTCGACCCGGTCGAAGCCCGCCTGTTCCATCATCGACTTCAACAATTCCTGGTCCGGGTGCATGCGGATCGACTCGGCGAGGTAGCGGTAGCTGCCGTCGTCCTTCGCCACCAGGCGCCCGATCCGGGGCAGCACGTTGAAACTGTACCAGTCGTAGGCCGGGGCGAGCGGCGCCCAGACGCGGGAGAACTCGAGCACCAGCGCGACGCCACCGGGCTTCAGCACCCGCCGCATCTCGGCGAGTGCCGCCTCCTTGCGGGTGACGTTGCGCAGGCCGAAGCCGATCGACACGGCGTCGAAGCTGCGATCGGGAAACGGCAGCGCCTCGGCGTTGCACTGCACGATCGGCAGCGCGAGGCCGCGGTCGAGCAGCTTGTCGCGGCCTTCCGCGAGCATCGCGTAGTTGATGTCGGACAGCACGACGCGGCCGGTCGGGCCGACCGCCCGGGCGAACAGCCGCGCGAGGTCGCCGGTGCCGCCGGCGAGGTCGAGCACCTGCCCGCCGGCGCGCACGCCGGCGATCTGCACGGTGAAGCGCTTCCAGAGCCGGTGCAGGCCACCCGACATGAGGTCGTTCATCAGGTCGTAGCGGCTCGCGACCGAGTCGAACACGCCGCGCACGCGACCCGCCTTCTCGGACGGATCCACCTGCTCGAAGCCGAAATGCGTCTTGTCCATCGTTCGTTCGGGGTCCGGGCTCACGGGTCGCGGCTCGCGCCCGCCGCGGCGAGCTTCGACAGGTAGCGCTCCCACAGCGCATCCTGCTCGGTGCCCAGCTCGTAGAGATAGTCCCACGAGAAGATGCCGGACTCGTGCCCGTCGGAGAACCGCGGCTGGATCGCGTAGTGCCCGACCGGCTCGACCTCGGCGATCGTCACGTCGCGCTTGCCGACCTGCAGCGTCTCCTGCCCGGGACCGTGGCCGCGCACCTCGGCCGACGGCGAGTAGACGCGCAGGAGCTCGTAGGGGAGCTTGAACGCGCGCCCGTCGGAATAGGCGATCTCGAGCACCCGCGACGTCTGGTGCAGCTTGATTTCCGTGGGGACGGGCGTGGTCTTGTCGAGGCCGGCCATGGCGTTGCGCGGCGAGCGATTCGCGAAAGGGCGCTAGCCTACCACGCGCACCGCCGCCGGTCGGCGCCGCGTGGGCGGCGACGCCGGACTGCCGGTCACCCGGGTGCTAGAAGCGCGACCCGGCGGGGCTCTGCTGCGCGTCCGGTACGAGGTCGAGGTTGCCGGTGCCGGCGAAGACGTTGCGGTTCTTCGCCTCCTTGCCGTGCAGCTTGATCTCGAGCCGGAGGTCGTTCAGGGAGTCGGCGTTGCGCAGCGCGTCCTCGTAGCTGATCAGGCCCGCCTCGTAGAGGTCGAACAGCGACTGGTCGAAGGTCTGCATGCCGAGCTCGCGCGACTTCTTCATGATCTCCTTGATGCCGGAGACGTCGCCCTTGAAGATCAGGTCGGAGATGAGCGGCGAGTTCAGCATCACCTCGACGGCCGGCACGCGGCCGCGCCCGTCGCGGCGCGGAATCAGCCGCTGCGCGACGAAGGCGCGCACGTTGAGCGAGAGGTCCATCAGGAGCTGCGCCCGGCGCTCCTCGGGGAAGAAGTTGATGATGCGGTCGAGCGCCTGGTTGGTGCTGTTCGCGTGCAGCGTCGCGAGGCACAGGTGGCCGGTCTCGGCGAAGGCGATCGCGTAGTCCATCGTCTCGCGCTCGCGCACCTCGCCGATCAGGATCACGTCGGGGGCCTGCCGCAGCGTGTTCTTCAGCGCGATCTGCCAGCCGTCGGTGTCGGTGCCGACCTCCCGCTGCGTGACGATGCAGTTGTGGTGCTGGTGCACGAACTCGATCGGGTCCTCGATCGTGATGATGTGGCCGAAGCTGTTCTCGTTGCGGTAGCCGAGCAGCGCCGCCATCGACGTCGACTTGCCGGAGCCGGTCGCGCCGACGAACAGCATGATCCCGCGCTTGGACATGATCACGTCCTTCAGCACGGGCGGCAGCCCCAGCTCCTCGAACTTGGGGATGTTGGTGTTGATCGTGCGCAGCACCATGCCGACGCGCCCCTGCTGCATGAACGCGTTGACGCGGAAGCGGCCGATGCCCGGCGGGCTGATCGCGAAGTTGCACTCCTTCGACGCCTCGAACTCGGCCGCCTGCTTGTCGTTCATCACGCTGCGCACCAGCTCGATCGTGTGCTGCGGCGAGAGCGCGGACTTCGACACCGGGCTGATCTTGCCGTCGACCTTGATCGCCGGCGGGAAGTCGGCGGTGATGAAGAGGTCCGAGCCCTTCTGCTTGTAGAGCAGGTCGAGCAGCTCGTGGATGAACTTGGTGGCGCGTTCGCGTTCCATGATTGGTCCTTCCGGGTGGCTCGGCTGCCGGCCTCCTCGTGCCGGACTGCCTTGCGCACTTTTCGCGTGTCGGCCGGGTCGCCCACTCGCCTTGCCGTCGATCCCCGCTGCGCGGGGCCCCTCGACGGGTGGATCGGAGCGACTACCCGCCGAAGAGTTCCTTGTTCACCGCGCGCTGCCGCGCGTCGGCGGTCTGGATCAGGTTGCGGCGCACCAGCTCCACCAGGCACTGGTCGAGCGTCTGCATGCCCACCGACTGGCTGGTCTGGATCGACGAGTACATCTGGGCGACCTTGTTCTCGCGGATCAGGTTGCGAATGGCGGGCGTGCCGAGCATGATCTCGTGCGCCGCGAGCCGGCCCTGGCCGTCCTTGGTCTTCAGCAGCGTCTGCGAGATCACGCACACCAGCGACTCGGAGAGCATCGCCCGCACCATGTCCTTCTCGGCCGCGGGGAACACGTCGATGATGCGGTCGACGGTCTTCGCGGCGGAGCTCGTGTGCAGCGTGCCGAACACCAGGTGGCCGGTCTCGGCGGCGGTGAGCGCGAGGCGGATCGTCTCGAGGTCGCGCATCTCGCCCACCAGGATGTAGTCGGGATCCTCGCGCAGCGCGGCGCGCAGCGCGTTGGAGAACGACAGCGTGTGCGGCCCGACCTCGCGCTGGTTGATCAGGCACTTCTTCGACTCGTGCAGGAACTCGATCGGGTCCTCGATCGTGAGGATGTGCCCGTACTCGTTCTCGTTGACGTGGTTGACCATCCCCGCGAGCGTGGTCGACTTGCCGGAGCCCGTGGGGCCGGTGACGAGGATCAGGCCGCGCGGGCGGTTGGTCACCTCGGCGAAGATCTTCGGCGCGTTCAACTCCTCGAGCGACAGCACCTTCGAGGGAATCGTGCGGAACGCCGCCGCGGCGCCGCGCTGCTGGTTGTACGCGTTGACCCGGAAGCGCGCGAGGTTCGGCACCGCGAAGCTGAAGTCGGCCTCGAGGTGCTCCTCGTACATCTTGCGCTGCGCGTCGCTCATGATGTCGTACACCATGGCGTGCACGTCCTCGTGCTCCATCGGCGGCAGGTTGATGCGCCGGATGTCGCCGTGGACCCGGATCATCGGGGGCAGCCCCGACGACAGGTGCAGATCGGAGGCCTTGTTCTTGACCGCGAAGGCCAGGAGCTCGGTGATGTCCATCTATAATCCCTCGACGCACTGGCGTCCGACCCCGAAACCGTACGCAAAATGCGTGCCGGAGGGCTGCGATGCCATTGTCATGGCATTATGGCCCTCTACGACAAGGCGGTGCAAGACGTGAAGGCGCGCATGGCCCGGGCGGCCCGGGATGCCGGCCGCGACCCCTCGGAGGTGACGCTGCTGGCCGTATCGAAGACGTTTCCGTCCGCCGCGATCCGTGCCGTGCACGCCGCGGGCCAGCGCGCGTTCGGCGAGAACTACGTGCAGGAGGGTGCCGCCAAGCGCGCCGAGCTCGCCGACCTCCCCGGCCTCGAACTCGTGCTGATCGGGCCGCTGCAGGGCAACAAGACCCGCGAGGCCGCCGCGGTGTTCGACCGCGTCGAGAGCGTCGACCGGCTGAAGATCGCCGAGCGCCTGTCGGCGCAGCGCCCGGCCGATCGCGCGCCGCTGGAGGTGCTCGTGCAGGTCAACATCAGCGGCGAGGCGACCAAGAGCGGGGTCGACGCCGGCGCGGCCGTGGCGCTTGCCAGGTCGGTCGCCGCGCTGCCCCGGCTCGCCTTCCGCGGCTTCATGGGCATCGCCGAGCCGACGCACCGACATCGCGCGGCAGCGCGCGCAGTTCGCGACGCTCGCCCGCTGCCGCGACGAGGCCCGTGCCGCGGGGCTTGCCGCCGACACGCTGTCGATGGGCATGACCGACGACATGGAGGCCGCGATCGCCGAGGGCGCGACCGAGGTGCGCATCGGCACCGCGATCTTCGGCACGGCGTGCGGCCGCGACCCCATGAGCCCGAAGGGCCGCCCCGAGGGCGAATCAGCCCCAAAGCGCGTCAGCGCGGAGGGTAGTCCAGTGAGCCCGAAGGGCCGCCCCGAGGGCGAATCAGCCCCAAAGCGCGTCAGCGCGGAGGGTAGTCCAGTGAGCATCGCGTTCATCGGCGGCGGCAACATGGCGACCGCGCTCGTCGGCGGCATGGTCGCCCATGGCCGCGCCCCGTCCGGGTTCTCGATCGTCGAGCCTTACGCCGAGCAGCGCGCGAAGCTCGCGGCGCGCTTCCCCGCCGCGGCGCTCCACGAGCGCACGACGCGCGAGGCGATCGGCGACGCGACACTCGTCGTGCTGGCGGTGAAGCCGCAGCAGATGCGCGAGGCGTGCGTCGCACTCGCGCCGTTCGTCCGCGGCGTGCGCGCGGTGCTGTCGATCGCCGCGGGGTCGAGGACGGCCGACATCGCGCGCTGGCTCGGCGGCTACGCGCGGGTCGTGCGCGCGATGCCGAACACGCCGGCGCTGGTCGGCGCGGGCATCGCGGGCGTGTACGCGCCGCCCGCCGTCGACGCCGCAGGGCGCGCGGCGGCCGAGGCCGTGCTGAAGGCGGCGGGCGAGGTGGTCTGGTGCGACGAGGAGTCGATGCTCGACGCGATCACCGGGCTCTCCGGCAGCGGACCCGCCTACGTGTTCTATTTCCTCGAGCACATGGAGCGCGCCGCGATCGAGCTCGGCCTTTCCGCGGCCGACGCCCGGCGACTTGCCTGCCGCACGTTCGCGGGGGCGGTGCAGCTCGCCGAGCAGTCGGGCGAGGAGCCGGCGACGTTGCGCGCGCAGGTCACGTCGAAGGGCGGCACCACCGAGCGCGGCATCGCCGCACTGTGCGAGGCGGGCGTCGGCGCGGCGCTGGTGCGCGCGGTGCATGCCGCCGCCGACCGCGCGCGCGAGCTGGGCGACGTGCTCGGACGCGACGGGTAGACTCGCGAACCCATGGTCGACCAGGCACTGAAGCTCGTCATCGACGTCGCCTTCGGGCTCGTCACGTTCGCGTTCCTGCTGCGCTTCCTGATGCAGCTCCTGCGCGCACCGTTCCGCAATCCCTTCGGGCAGGCGGTGCTCGCGCTCACCGACTGGCTGGTCGTGCCGCTGCGCAAGGTGCTGCCCGGCTTCCGCGGCATCGACTGGGCGTCGCTCGTCGCGGCCTACCTGTTCCAGCTCGTCTGGCTGCTCGCGCTCTACGCGATCTTCGGCCGCGGCTTCTCGATGACCGGCGCGGGCGTCCTGTTCGTGCTGCTGGCCGCCGTGGTCGAGCTGTTCAAGGTGGCGATCTGGGTGCTGATCTTCATCGTGATCGCCCAGGCCATCCTGTCGTGGGTCGCGCCCGACGGGCCGCTCGCGGGGCTCCTCAACGCGATGACCTTCCCGTTCCTGCGGCCGCTGCGCAGGTTCATCCCGCCGCTCGGCGGCACGCTGGACCTGACGCCGCTGATCCTGATCGTCGTGCTGCAGCTCATCCTGATCCTGCCGGTGACGTGGCTCGAGCGCACGCTCGCGGCGCTGCTGCGCTGACGGCCGCCGCCTGGCGACGCGAGGACGGCACGGCGCTGGTTCTCGCGCTGCACGTGCAGCCGGGCGCCTCCCGCACCGAGGTTGCGGGGACGCACGGCGCGGCAGGCGACACGCGCCTCAAGCTGCGGCTCGCCGCACCCCCGGTCGACGGCAAGGCCAACGCGGAACTGCTGCGCTTCCTCGCGGAGGCCTTCGGCGTCCCGTTGCGGCAGGTGGTCCTGGTGCGCGGCGCCACGTCCCGGCAGAAGAGCGTGCGCATCGAGTCGCCCGGCGCGGCGCCCGGACAACGACTGGTGAGGTTCGGTCAGGGCGCCTTCGGCGCCGGTGGGGTTCCCTCGGCGAGCGTGTTCGCGAGTCTGACGAAATCGGCCACGGACAGCGTCTCCCCGCGCGCGCCGGGATCGATGCCCGCTGCCCGCAGCGTGTCGGCGTCGCACAGCGCGGATAGCGCGTTGCGCAGCGTCTTGCGTCGTTGCGAGAACGCGGCGGCGACGACGCGCGCGAACAGCCCGCGGTCTGCGATTGCGGGCGCGCGCTCGCGCAGCGGTACGAGCCGCGCGACCGCAGAGTCCACCTTCGGCGCCGGGCGGAATGCTCCCGGCGGCACGGTGAAGAGCCGCTCCATGGAGAAGACCGCCTGCAGCATCACCGTGAGCCGCCCGTACTCGGCGGTGCCGGGCGCGGCGGTCATGCGGTCGACGACCTCCTTCTGCAGCATCACGGTGAGATCGCAGAGGTTCGCGGCGTGCCCCGCGAGGTGGAACAGCAGCGGCGAGCTGATGTTGTAGGGCAGGTTGCCGACGACGCGCAGGTCGCCGCCGAGCGCGCCGAAGTCGAACGCGAGCGCGTCGCCCTCGTGCAGCGTGAGCTCGCGCTCGCCGAAGCGCTCGCGCAGCCGGGCGGCGAGGTCGCGGTCGATCTCGATCGCGTCGATGTGGCCCGCGCGCCCGATCAGCCCGCCGGTGAGCGCGGCGAGGCCGGGACCGATCTCCACGATGTGCTCGCCCGGCTTCGGGTCGACCGCCGCGACGATCCGCGCGACGTAGTGCGGGTCGGCGAGGAAGTTCTGGCCGAAGCGCTTGCGCGGCGCGTGGTCGTCGACCGCACGCGGGCGCGAGGCATGCCCGCGTGCGCCGACGTTGCTCATGCCGGGGGACGCCGCGACGCTATCCGAGGGGGATGCGCGACGCGTTGGCCGCCAGCCACTGGTCGAAGCTCTGCAGCGCGGGGTTCAACGCACGCGCCACCGCGGGGTCGCGCGCCGCGCAGAAGTCGCGCTCGAAGTCGCGATAGAACTGGAACATGTTGCCCAGGTCCTCGGCGCCGGGGAACCCGAGACCCCGGTAGACCTCCGGCGGGATCGCCTGGTAGCGCACCTCGCGGCCCAGCGCGCGGGTCATCGCCGCGGCCATCTGCGCGCCGGTCGGATGCTCGCCGGCGATGCCCACCGTCCTGCCCACGAACTGCGTGCCGCCCTTGAAGATGCCGTAGGCGCAGCGGCCGATGTCCTCGGCCGCGATGCCGGGCAGACGCGCCTCGCCCATCGGCAGCGTGAACCCGAGCACGCCGTCGGCGCCCTGCTTCGGACCCATGCCGAAGTGGATCAGGTTGTCCCAGTAGAACGAGGTGAGCAGGAAGGTCGTCGGCACGCCCGCATCCGTGAACAGCCGGTTCGACTCGCCCTTGGCGTCGAAATGCGGGACCTTGTACTTGCCCATCAGCGTCGGCATGCGATCGTCGTCGAGCGGCACCCACTTGCGCGTGTCCTCGAGCGTCGACCAGATCGCGTGGCGCACGCCGGCGGCCTTCGCCGCGCGCGCCATCGTGCCGGCTTCGGCGATCTCCTTCTCGGGCGAGAAGTGCGCCCAGAAGAACGTGACGCAGTAGGCGCCGTGCGCGCCCTCGAACGCCTTGCGAAGGCTCGCCTCGTCGTCGACGTCGCCGGCGACGACCTCGGCGCCCAGCTTCGCGAGCGCCTTCGCCTTGTCGGAGTCGACGTCGCGCGTGATGGCGCGCGCGACGAAGCCGCTGCCGGGGTCGGCGGCAATCGCGCGTACCAGGCCGCCGCCCTGCGACGCCGGTGGCGCCGACGACCGCGATGATCTTCCTTTCAGCCATGTCGGATCTCCTCTCGCGCCGGACCGTCGGGTCCGACCTTCGTTCGGCGCTCGCGGGTGACGGTCCCGCAAGGGCCTAGCCCGGCGGCGCCGCGCGCCGCAACTCGAACCACATGCCGTCGCGGACCGCGTAGCCGCGCTCGGCGATCGACCCAGACCACGTGCGCCGCCGAGTCCCGGCCACTTCCTGCCTTCGCAGAACACCTCGGTCACGCGCACGTCCTGGTGCCGATAGAGGCCGAGGTCGCGCGTGTGGAGCCCGTACTGCCGGTAGAGGTAGCGCTCCGCGTAGACGAGATTGACGATGAACGAGGGCTTCGCACACGTGTCCGCGCCCGACGTCACTGCGCCGGGGCCGAACCTGACGGTGCTGCCGACGTAGCGTTGGGCGTCGACCGGCGACATCGCCGCGCTGCCTGGTGCCCGATGCGAGACGATCTGCCACTCGCCGCGCGGCTGCGCCCAGTCGTCCGCCACCGGGCGCGGGCCGAGCTGGCAGCCAGCAGCAAGCAGGGTGGCGGCCGCGATCGCGGCGCGGCCGGATCCCGCGGAAGGAAGCGTGGCTCATCGGGTCGGGCTCACTTTTTCACGAAGCGCAACGGCTTGTCGAGGCCCTGTCGAGTACACGGTGAGCGTCGCGCCTTCGATCGCGAAGCGCTCCGCGCCTTCGAGCGCGCGCAGGTACTTCGTCTCCTGATCCATCAGCGCGGGCGGGCACAGCTTCTTGGTGGCGCCGAGCCGCGCGATCGTGAGCGAAGCCCCGCGGGTCTCGAAGTAGCCGAAGAACCGGTTGCACGATGCCAGCCCGGCGACCCGGCCGGCCTCGGGGAATTCGATCGTCGCCTCGACGCGATCCAGCGTGCCGGCCCCGGCCAGGTCTTCGAGCCGCCACGCGCTGCCGACGAGCGTCGGCGCGGCCAGCGCGGCGTCGGCGGACGCGCGCACGAGCTGCAGGTCGACCTGCATCGGGTTGCCGCGGGTGATCACCGGATAGGCGCCCGAGGTCTCGAAGAGGATCCGCTCCCCGCTGCGGATTGCGGCCCGGAGGCCGTAGGTGTGCTCGAAGGCGATCCGCGCGCGATCGTAGGGGACCGCGAAGGGGATCGGCGTCTGCTTGCCGTCGCCGCGCAGCACCACCTCGGCGATGATCGGGGAGAACTTGATCACCGGCGTCGTGTCGAGAAGCGTCATGACGATCATCGTGTCGGGGGGCAGTACGAGGGGATCGCGGTAGTTGAGCGTCCCTGTCACGACGTGCTTGCTGTCAGCGGCGTTCATCAACGACGTGCCCACGCCGCAGCCCGAGAGCACGAGCAGGGCCAGCGCGGCGGCGGAGAGCCTCGTAAGGGCGGACATCGGCGTGCTTCCTCTTGCACAGGGCAAGGCGATCGGGATCAGGATGCGATTGTGCCCGAACCGCGGCGGCGGGCGGCGCGGTGGACCGCCCGAGACCGCGCGCCCGCGCTCGTCGTCCCGATCGCGCTAGCGGCGGCGCCGTCGGGCGAGCCGGCGTGCGTTGCCCACCGCCTTGTGGCGGATCGGTGCGATGCCCGCGGCGAGCACGTCCACGGCGGCCGCGTTCGCGCGCCGGGCGAGGGCGCCGAGGTCGGGCGGCGCGATCCACCAGGGCATCAGCAGCGAGCGGGTCAGCGCCTGCAGATACGACTGTTGCGCGCGCACCGCGGCGAGCCCCATGGCCTGCCACGCCGCGCCGAACGCGGTGACCTTCTCGGCGCCCATGCGCTGGAACTCGGCGAGGTCGCGTGCCGTGGGCGCGGCGCCAGCTTGCGCCATGCGAGCGAAGCGGTGCGCGATCACCTGCGGCGCGGCGATCGACAGGTCGAGCGAATGCTGTGCGAGCGAACGCGACCTGCGGGAACTCTGGCGTGGCATGGACGAACCGATCGAAAGTCGATGGAATCGGCAGATTCTATGCTGCGGATCGGCGGTCGCCCTGACAGCGCTTCAGCGCCGCACCGGCGGCGGCCGGTCTGCCTCGGGCTTCGACAGCGCGATCGCGAGCTCGAGCGCCGCGACGAGGCTGCCGACGTCGGCCGTCCTCGCCCGTGCATCGTCGCGCGCGAGGTCGAGCGCCGTGCCGTGGTCCACCGAGGTGCGCACGAACGGCAGGCCGAGCGTGACGTTGACGCCGCCGCCGAAACTCGCCGCCTTCAGCACCGGCAGGCCCTGGTCGTGGTACATCGCGACGATCGCATCGAACGCGCGGGCGAATTGCGGCACGAAGACCGTGTCGGCGGGAAACGGCCCGCGCGCGTCGATGCCCTGCGCCGCGCACGCCGCGATCGCGGGCGCGATGACGTCGATCTCCTCGCGCCCGAGGTGGCCGCCCTCGCCTGCGTGGGGATTGAGGCCGCACACGGCGATGCGCGCCTCGGCGATGCCGAAGCGGACGCGCAGTTCCTGTCCGACGATGGCGATCGTGTCCTCGACCGCGTGCCGCGAGATCGCGGCCGGCACGTCCGCGAGCGGGAGGTGCGTGGTGACGAGCGCGACGCGCAGCGGCGCGTCCGCGTCGCCGCCGACCAGCATCATCACCACGCGCGGCGTCTGCGTGCGCTCGGCGAGGAACTCGGTGTGGCCGGTGAAGGGGATGCCCGCGTCCTGGATCACGCTCTTCTGCACCGGCGCGGTCACCATCGCGTCGAAAGCGCCGGTCGCGCAGGCGTCGGTCGCGTGGCGCAGCATCTCGAGCACGGCGGCGGCATTGGTGGGATCGGGCCGTCCGGGCGTCGCGGGCATCGCGACCGGCATGTGCCACACCTCGACGGCGTCGTGCGGCGCGAACGAGGCGGGGTCGTAGTCGACGTAGTGTGGCGACAGGCCGATGCGCTCGCCGCGCTCGCGCAGCAGCGCCCTGTCGCCCAGCACCACGATCCGTGCCGGAAAGGGCTCGCGGGCGTGGCGCGCGGCGAGCATCGCGCAGAGCTCGGGGCCGATGCCGGCGGGCTCGCCCGACGTGACCGCGATCACGGGACGGCGCGGCGCGGGCGCGTTCACAGCGTCCCCACCGGCAGCGCGTCGCCGAAGAACTGCACCTGCACGCCGTGGCTCACCGCGAGCGCCGGCTCGCCGCCTGTCGCCGATCGCCAGCCGCACCTGCGGCAGGTCGAGCGGCGCCGAGGGCTTGCCGAACACCCAGAGCTGCTCGAGCGGACGCTCGCCGTCGATCTCGCCGGTATGCTGCACCGCGCGCCCGAGCGGCAGCGCGTAGCCCTCGCGCCCGAACACGGGGAACTGGTCGAGCGGCGCCCGGTAGCGCAATACCTGACGGCCGCCGAAACGGCGGCGCGAGTTGAGGTCGTACCACCCGCCGGGCGGCAGCGCGATCTCGACCTCGCCGCCCGCCTGCACGATGGGCGCGACGAGCAGCGCCTCGCCGCACATGAACTGCGTCTCGTACGAACGCGTGAGCGCGTTGCGCGGGAACGCGAGCGGCATCGCGCGCATCACCGGCAGGCCCGATTGCGTCGCCGCGCGGATCGCGGACTCGAGGTAGGGGATCAGGCGGTAGCGGAACGCGAGCCACTTGCGGGCGATCGCCTCGGCCTCGTCGCCGAATGCCCACGGCTCGCGCTCGCCAATGCCGTGCACGCGGATGTGCGAGCTGAACACCGTCGCCTGCAGCCAGCGTACGAACAGCTCGGCCGGCGGCTGGTCGGCGCCGTAGAAGCCGCCGATGTCGGAGCTGTGGTAGGGATTGCCCGACATGCCCCACGACAATCCGCCGCGGATCGAGGCGGCGAGCCCCTCCCAGTCGCTCTGCGGGTCGCCGCCCCAGCCCATCGGGTAGCGCTGCTGCGACGACCACGCGGCGCGGCTCCACACCAGCGGCGCGCCGTTCTCCTTCGGCGCGAACTTGCGCGTGGCCTCCCACACGCAGCGGTTGTAGAGCAGCGGATAGACGTTGTGCAGGCGGCGGCCGCGGTCGCCGTTGAACGCGACGGCGTCGGCGGGGATCTGCTCGCCGAAGTCGCTCTTGATCACGTCGACGCCGTCCTCGAAGAGCCCGGCGTGCGCGTCGCGCCACCATGCGTAGGCCGCGGGGTTGGTGAAGTCGAGGATGCCGCTCTCGGGGAGCGGCGTCAGCACCTTGCCGAAGGGGCTCGTCGCCGGATCGGTGTCCCACGAGAACACGTACGGGTCGCCGTACTCGTTCTTCAGCAGGTAGTCCTTCGAGAACAGCTCCTGGAACAGCGGGTCGTGGATCGAGACGTAGGGATACTCCCAGACGCACACGCGCAGGTGGTGCCGCCTGATCGCCGCGAGCGACGCGCGCGGGTCGGCGAAGCGGTCCGGGATCCCAGCGGAAGTTGAAGCGCGTCTCGACCTTCCACGCGGCCCGACCGTCGAGCGTGATGACGTCGCAGGGAATGCGCCGCTCGCGGAGCTTCGCCGCGACGTCGACCGCCTCCTCGGGGGTCTTGTAGTAGGCGCGCGACACCCACAGGCCGAGGCTCCACCGCGGCACCTCGGGGGCGCGGCCCGTGAGGTCGGTGTAGGCGTCGAGGATCCGCGCCGGCGTGTCGGCGGCGAACAGGAACAGGTCGAGCGCCTCGTCGTCGACGACGAGCGCGTAGCTGCGGTGCGACCAGTCGGGGTGCCCGACGCCGTGCGCGACCCGCCCCGGCGTGTGCACGAACACGCCCCACGCGCCGCGACCCGTGCCGGGACTCCACGCGAACGGCGTGTTCTTGTACGACAGCCCGGTGTTGACCCCGAGCGCGTCCTCGACCTGCGAGTGGATCAGCTGCCCGCGCTTGTCGAGCGGGCCGAACTTCTCGCCGAGGCCGTACACGGGCTCGCCCGAGGCGAGCGCCAGCGCCGCGGCCCACTCGCCGCCCTGCCTGATGCGGCCGAACGCCGGCAGGCGGGTGTAGCCGCGGAAGTGCTGGTCGGTGATCGACGACGGCGATCGGCGCGCCCTTCCACAGCAGCCGGAAGGCGAGCGGACCGCCGGTGATCTCGAGCGTCGCGTCACCGGCGCCGAACGTGGTCAGCGTGGCGTCGGGCTGGGCGACCGTGCAGGACTTGGATCGCCCCACGACGATCCCGTAGTCGGGCCTCGTGCGGGGGCCGATGCGCAGCCGGAACACGCCGGGACCGTAGCTCGTCACCTCGAGGATGTCGCCGGTCGAGGTCGCGAACGACGCGCCGGCCGCCGAGGTGTCGATGGCCCGTGGTTCCTCGAGCCGCAGGTAGTTGGTCGGATTGAAGTGCAGGATCACGTGGTCAGCCCGCGAACGAGGGCTCGGGGAGGCCGGGGACGTCGACGCGCATCGCGAAGAGGCCGCCCGACAGGGGAAGGCGCGCGAGCTCGTCGGCCGGGCGTTGCTGCCGCGCGCTCGTCACGTAGAGCGTCCTGAGGTCGGTGCCGCCGAGCGCGCACATCGTCGGGCACATCGCGTCGATTGGAAACTCGGCGAGCGTCTCGCCGCGCGGCGAGACCCGCACCACCTTGCCGCCGCGGTAGAACGCCGACCAGTAGCACCCCTCGGCGTCGACGGTCGCGCCGTCGGGCCGGTCGGTCTCGGCGGTCCATCGCGCGAGCGTGCGCGGGTTGGTCGGCGTGCCCGTCGCGACGTCGTAATCGTAGGCGCGGACGACGCGCGTCGGCGTGTCGGCGTGGTACATCGTGCGGCCGTCGGGGCTCCACGCGAGGCCGTTGCTCACCATCATGTCGCCGAGCACCTGGGTGAAGCGGAGGTCCGGGTCGAGCCGCCACAGCGCCGCGGTGTTCGCCGCCCGGCTCTCGTCCATGGAGCCCGCGAAGAAACGGCCCTGGCGGTCGCACCGGCCGTCGTTGAAGCGGTGGTGCGACTGGGTCGTACGGCGCGTCGGCGATCCTGTGCGTGAGCTTCCCGGACGGGTCGGCGAACCAGATGCCGCTCCGCAGCGCGACGACGAAGCCGCCGCGTTCCCGGAATGCGTAGCAGCCGATCGACTCGGGCATCGGCATCGCGGTATTGCCGCCGGTCGCAGGGTCGAAGCGATTGAGCGACGGCGCGTTGATGTCCACCCAGTAGAGCGCCTGTTCGGCGGTGTTCCACTGAGCGCATTCGCCGAGGCTCGCCTGGATGTCGAGAACGCAGGTGAACGGCGAGTCCGACGGCATGGAGGGGAGCGTGTGTGCGGAGGGGCGCGGCGGTGATCCGCATCGTACAGGAATACGCCGCACCGGGTCCCGGCGCGCGTCGGTGCGCGCCGGCATGCGGACGCCGCACCCGGCGGCTGCCGCTCAGGTGAGCTCGACCAGCTCCAGCCCGAGTTGGTTCGCCACGCGGCGCAGCACCGGCCGGTACTCGCCGTAGGCGAGCGACGAGTGGTGCTCCATGCCCTGCGCGAGCAGCCGCGAGCGGTACAGGTCGGCGGCGACGTCCATGCGCGCGACGCCGGAGGTGCCGGAGAACGCGAGCGGCGCCCTGATCATCTCGCCGCCCGACAGCATCATCCGCAGCCGGCCCTCGCCCTGGGTGATGCGACACAGCGTGATGCGACCCGGCTTCAGCGGGAACTCGGAGAGCAGCGGCAGCTTGCGGTTGGAGTGGATCGTCGCGCGCGGCGCGACCTCCGGATCGGCCATCTCGATCGGCGCCTGGCCGCAGTGCCAGAACACGACGGTGTCGGAGACCGGGTCGACGTCGACGAGATCGGTGTTGAACACGCCCCGGCCGGACGCCGACTGCAGCACCAGCGAGGAGATCACGCCGAAGACGTCGGCCTCGCAGCCGCCGGGGCGCCCATCCTCGTTCAGGAGCGCGATCGCGCCGCAGGCGGCGCAGCCGTACTCGGTGAAGAACTCGGGCCAGCAGCGCACCGCCACCCCCGCGAAACCCTCGGTCTCGGCGCGATCCCTGAGCGCCGCATAGGCCTTGAGCGTCTTGCGCGTGGCGACCGGATCCATCTCGCCCAGGTTGTCGAAGTCCTTCGCGCGGCGCGCGTACGGTGCGTCCGCGACGGCGTCGGGGAGGGCCTTCACGCTCGTCGAGGAACTGGCTCACGGGCGTGGTCACCGTCTCCACGCCGAAGCGCTCGCGCAGCTCGTCGGCCCGGTAGTTGCACGCGTCGAAGCCGGTCGGATGGTCGCCGACGACGAGGATTCGCGTGACCTTCAGCTGGCGCACGATCATCGCGGCCTTCGCGGCCGCCTCGATCTCGCGCAACGGGTCCGCGCTGTCCGGCGCGCCGTGCACGTTCTCGAGCGACGCGCCGCGGCGCGACAGCGTGTGGGAGGCGAGGTTCGCGCCGCAGAACGAGTTGAGGCGCAGCCTCCCGCCGGTGCGCGCCTCGGGGAACGTCCACAGCACGAGCGGCACGTCGAGCGTCTCGGCGATCGCCGTCACCACCGCGGCGTCGGTGAACGTGACCTGGACGACCAGCAGCAGGTCGATGTCCGAGGCCTTCAGCGTCGCGAACGCGGCGAGCGCGGCGTCGGCCTCGTAGTGGATCCGCGGCTCGCCGACGAGCGCGGCATCGAGGCGCTGCAGCGCCTGCCACGCCTGCTCGAACACCGACTGCGCGAACTCGACGTCGAACGTCGAGCGTCCCACGGCGAGCACGCCGATCCGGGGCTTGTCTCTGCTTCATCGTGTTCTCCGATGGCCGCACGCGCCGCGCCCGCTGCAAGGGGCGCGCGCAGGACCGGGGTCGGGCAGCGCGTCGGCCCGGCGGTCCGGCGCGCGATCCGGAACCGTCCGCGGCCACCCGAGCCTGAGCGTTTCTGGACAGTTTCGGAAACGATACACGCTCGGCCTCCTCCTGCCAATCGCCGCGGATGGCCCGGGTTGCTGCATATCATTGCTGGTAAACGGGTTTCTTTCGGGAACTCAGGGATGACCGGGACGATCATCCGCCTCGTGCGGGGCCCGGCACGCGGCCATCGCGCGGGTTTCGGCAACCGGATTTCGGCAAAGACGCTGTTGGTTTCTGGCCGTTCTGGAGTAGGATGATCACAAACGCGCAACGCGCAGGTTCACGCTTGCAGGCGAGTCCCGTGCGGCATCGCCGGTCGAGCTCCCGGGCGTCGCAAAACCCTGCCCGCGCTGCGCATGTGCCCGAGCGGTCGGGCGCCGACTTCCCCCTCCGGAGGCCCCATGAAGTTCTTCCTCGACAGCGCCAAGTTGGACGAGATCGACCTCGCGTACCGCACGTTCGGGATCGACGGCGTGACGACCAATCCGCGGCACGTGCAGAACAGCGGCAAGCCGTTCAAGGTGGTGCTGCGCGACATCTCGGCCTGGCTCAAGGACCACGGCCTCGCCAGCCACGCGCAGTTCCCGGTGTCCGTCGAGATCAACCCGCACCTCTCGGCCACCGCCGACATGGTGCGCGAAGGCAAGGTGTACGCGGCGATGAACCCGTGCTTCGTGGTCAAGGTGCCGTGCACCGACCAAGGGATCGCCGCGTCGCGATTGCTCGAGCGCGAAGGCATCCGCACCAACGTGACGCTCGTCTTCTCGGCGTCGCAGGCGCTGCCGCCGGCAAAGAACGGCGCGTTGTTCGTCTCGCCCTTCGTCGGCTGGAAGGAGGAGTCCGGCGAGGACACCGGCCAGTTCGTCGGCGACATCGTGACGATCTACCGCAACTACGGCTTCAAGACGCAGATCATCGTCGCCGCGCTGCGCAACGGCAAGCAGATCGCCGACGCCGCGCGGATGGGCGCGGACATCGTCACCTGCGGCCTGGCGGTCTACCAGGCGGCATTCGAGCACCCGTTCACGCGCAAGGGCCTGCAGATCTTCCAGGACGCGTGGGACAAGACCGTGCCGGAATAGCCGGCGTCGCGCTCCCGCGGCCAGGCTGCGCCTCGCGCGACCCGCCCGACGCCGCGCAACCCGGCGCCCGAGAGGAGTTCGCTGCATGGAAAGCATCGAGCGACTGCGCGCGCTGAACCCGCACCTGACGGTGCATCACGTCAGCGATTCCGAGTTCGCGGAGTTCGGCCGCGATCGTGACCGGCTACGACTTCGGTGCGTGGCTCGGGTACATGGACCGCAGCACGTCCGTGCCGGCCGAGGGCAACGTCTACGTCGCGAGCGAGCCAGGGTCTCGAGGCGCTGCCGCCGTTCGAGGCGATCCGGGAGACCGTCTACGGCGGGCTCGACATCCAGGCCGGGTACTGCAACGGCCTCGCCTCCGGCTGAACGGCCTCGAGTACCACAAGTCGCCGGAGTTCTTCGTCACGCAGACGGAGCTCGTGCTGCTGCTGGCACCCTACCGCGCGATGCGCGACTTCACGCTCGACGTCTCGCAGGTGAAGCGCGTTCTATTTCCCCGCGGGTACTGTCGCCGAGCTCTACGGCACGACGCTGCACTTCGCGCCCTGCCGGCTCTCCGACGCGGGCTTCAAGTCGGTGATCGTGCTGCTGCGCGGCACGAACACCGATCCGCCGCCGCCCGCGCAGCGTTTTGCTGGCGACCCCGAGTCGCGCCTGCTGTTCCGCAAGCACAAGTGGCTGCTTGCGCATCCGGACAACCCGGCGCTGCTCGCGCGAGGGGCACGGGCCGCGATCACGGGCCCCAACCTCGAAGTGCACTACCGCTAGCGCCGCGGCGACCCGCTGCCGCGCACGACGGTGCTTCGGGCCAACGCAGCCGACCGATGACGAGCGTCTCCGACTTCGCGCCGGGCATCACCGGCAATCCGCGCTACGACAAGCTGCTCGCGATGATCGGCGCGCGCGGGCACATGCGCATCGACGAGCTCGCTGCGCTCCTCGGCGTGTCGCAGCAGACGATCCGCCGCGACATCCGCAGGCTGTCCGGCGAGGGATTCCTGTCGCGCTACCACGGCGGGGCCGCGCAGCCGTCCTCGGCGATCAACGTTGCGCTCGAGCAGCGGGAGGTCGCGCACGTCGCCGCCAAGCGCGCAATCGCCGAGGCGATCGCGGCGCGCGTCGCCGACCGCAGCACGGTCTTCCTGGCAAGCGGCACGACCGTGGAATACGTCGCCCGTGCGCTCGACGCCCGCAACGACCTGCGCGTCATCACCACCAGCCTGCGGGTGGCGGGCCTGCTCTACACGCGCCGCGACTTCGACGTGATGGTGCCCGGCGGCCGGCTGCGGCCGCAGAACGCGGGCATCGTCGGTCCTCTTGCCGAGGAGTTCCTGCGCGGCTTTCGCGCCGACACGCTGGTGATGAGCGCAGGCGCCGTCGATCCCGACGGCACGCTGCTCGAGTACGACATCAACGAGGTCGCCGTCATGCGCATCATGATGGCCAACGCCAGGCAGGTCTTCCTCGCCGTCGACCACACCAAGTTCCACAGCTCCGTATCGGTGAAGCTCGCCAGTGCGAGGGAGATCGACGTACTGTTCACCGACGCGCCGCCGCCGCGCACCGCTGGCCGCGCTGCTCGCGCAGCAACAGGTGGAGCTGGTCGTCGTCGCGGCGGCTCCCGGGGCGCGGACCCCCGCCGTCGCCTCCGGCGTCCCGTCTGGCCGGTCAGTAGATGTCCGGCTCGGGAACCGGCCTCGCGTTCCCAGTTTCGAGGAAGTCGAGGTCGCAGCCCTCGTCGGCCTGCGTCACATGCTGCTGGTAGAGCGCGGCCCAGCCGCGCTCGTAGCGGCGCGGTGGCGGCGTCCACGCGGCTCGGCGCCTTGCGAGCTCGTCGTCGTCGACGTGCAGGTGGATGCGGCGCGCCGGCACGTCGAGCGTGATCCGGTCACCGGTCTGCACCAGCGCGAGCGGGCCGCCGACGGCGCTCTCGGGCGCGACGTGCAGCACGCAGGTGCCGTAGTGGGTGCCGCTCATGCGCGCATCCGAGATGCGCACCATGTCGCGCACCCCCTGCGCCAGCAGCTGCTTCGGGATGTGCAGATTGCCCCACTCCGGGAAGCCCGGCGCGCCGACCGGCCCGGCGCCCTTCAGCACGAGCACCGTGTCCTTCGTCACGGGCAGGTCGGGATCGTCGACCTGGGCCGAGAACTCGGCGTGGTTGTCGAAGACCAGCGCGGGACCGGTGTGCACCAGCAGCTCGGGCGACGCGGCCGAGGGCTTGATCACGCAGCCGCGCGGTGCCAGATTGCCGAAGAGCACGGCGAGCGCGCCGCGTGTCGCCGGGTTGCCGGTGACCGGTCGGTCGAGCGGGCGGATCACGTCGTCGTTCCAGACCGCGGCGCCGGCGACGTTCTCGCCGAGCGTGCGGCCATTGACGGTCATCGCCGCGGCCTTGAGATGCGCGCGCAGCCGCTCGAGCAGCGCCGGCAGGCCGCCCGCGAAGAAGAAGTCCTCCATCAGATGCTGTCCGGAGGGAAACAGGTTGGCGAGCACGGGAATGGCCCGGCCTGCGGCGTCCATGTCGGCGAGCGAGAGCGGGATGCCGGCGCGCCGTGCCATCGCGATGAGGTGCACGGTCGCGTTGGTCGAGCCGCCGAGTGCCATCCACGCGACGAGCGCGTTGTCGAACGAGTCGCGCGACAGGATCCGCGCGGGGGTCAGGTCCTCCCAGACCATCGCGACCGCGCGCTCGCCGCAATCCGCGGCCATGCGCGGGTGGGCGGAATCCACGGCGGGAATCGACGACGCGCCGGGCAGGGTGAAGCCGAGCGCCTCGGCGATCGAGGTCATCGTCGAGGCGGTGCCCATCGTGTTGCAGGTGCCGGTCGTGCGCACGCCGCGGCTTTCGAGCTCGACCCAGTCGGCGGGCGTGATGTGGCCGGCGCGCAGCTCGTCCCAGTACTTCTTCGTGTGCGTGCCGGCGCCGACCTTGCTGCCGCGCCACCAGCCGTTGGACATCGGCCCCGCAGGGCAGTAGATCGCCGGCAGGCCCATGCTGATCGCGCCCATCAGGAGTCCCGGCGTCGACTTGTCGCAGCCGCCGAGCAGCACGGCACCGTCCACCGGGTGCGAGCGCAGCAGCTCCTCGGTCTCCATCGCGAGGAAGTTGCGGTAGAGCATCGTCGTCGGCTTGACCATGATCTCGCCGACCGAGTGGGCGGGGAGCTCCACCGGATAGCCGCCGGCCTGCCACACGCCGCGCTTCACCGCTTCCGCGCGCTCGCGCAGGTGCGCGTGGCAGGTCGAGAGGTCGCTCCAGGTGTTGACGATCGCGATCACCGGCTTGCCCATGAAGTCGGCGCGGCGCATGCCGGTCGCCTGCGTGCGCTGGCGGTGGCCGAAGGCGCGCATGTTGTCGGCGGCGAACCAGCGCTGGCTGCGCAGTGACTCGAGCGTGCGGCGAGGGGTGGTCATCGGGCGGCGAACGGAGGGCGCGCGAGGGTGGCGCGGGTGTCGGCAAGTCTAATTCCGCTGGACAGCCAAGTCATCTATGTGATATAGATGATATGGAAGAGTTGGGGCTGTCGGGGGAACGAGCGATCGCGTCCGGGCGTGCCCGCCGGGCGGGAGCACCAGGCGGGCTGCGCGCGGCGTTGAAGGGGAGGACGGGCGGCGGCGTGTCCGCTACTTCGGGCTCGCAGGCGGAACGCTCGCGCGTGTTTGCGGAGTCGGGAGCGGGCAAGGCGCGTCACGGGCGCCGTTTAGCGTGAGGCATGTCCGAAGTCACGCTCACCAACGTCGTCAAGGCGTTCGGCGCGAACGAGGTGATCCACGGGATCGACCTCGAAGTGCGCTCCGGCGAGTTCGTCGTCTTCGTCGGGCCGTCGGGCTGCGGCAAGTCGACGCTGCTGCGCATGATCGCCGGCCTCGAGGACATCACCGCGGGCCGGATCGTCATCGGCGGCACGGTGGTCAACGACCTGCCGCCGCGCGCGCGCGACATCGCGATGGTGTTCCAGGACTACGCGCTCTACCCGCACAAGACCGTCTACGAGAACATGGCCTTCGGGCTGCGGCTGCGCAAGCGCCCCGACCACGAGATCAAGTCGCGCGTCGCCGAGGCCGCCGGCATCCTGCAGATCAACCACCTGCTGGAGCGCAAGCCGCGCGAGCTCTCCGGCGGGCAGCGCCAGCGCGTGGCGATGGGCCGGGCGATCGTGCGCCAGCCCAAGGCGTTCCTGTTCGACGAGCCGCTGTCCAACCTCGACGCGCTGCTGCGCGCCGAGATGCGCGTCGAGATCAAGAAGCTGCACCACAAGCTCGGCAACACGATCGTCTACGTGACCCACGACCAGGTCGAGGCGATGACGCTCGCCGACCGTATCGTCGTGCTGCAGGCGGGCAACCTGATCCAGTACGACTCGCCCGACGGCATCTACAACCGGCCCGCGGCGAAATTCGTCGCGGGCTTCACCGGTTCGCCGCCGATGAACTTCCTGCCGGCGCGCATGGGCGACGGCGGCCGCTCGATCCACCTCCCCGGCGGCGTCGACGTGCCGGTGCCCGAGCACCGCGTCGCCGAGTGCGTGCGGCACATCGGCCGCGACGTCGACTTTCGGCCTTCGCCCCGAGCACATCTTTGCCGGCCACGCCGACGCGCCGGACGTCTTCGTCGTTCCCGGGCACGTGCAGCTGGTCGAGCCGCTCGGTTCGGACACGCTCGGCCTGGTGCGGCTCGGTGGCGGCAGCGACGGCGGCGAGATGACCGGACGCTTTCCCCCCGACGCGGGCTTGAAGTCGGCCAGAACCTGCCGGTGGGCCTCGCGATGTCGCACTTCCACCTGTTCGATCCGAAGACCGGCGTCGCGATCCGCGGCGCCGACTGGTAACACGCCCCCGAGGAGACCCCATGAAGACCTGGAAAGTCCTGGTGACCGCCGCGCTCGCGACGGCGTTCGCGGCCAACGCCTGGGCGCAGCAGACGACGCTGCGCATCTTCACCGGCGGCCAGCAGCGGCCCGACGTGATGCGCAAGATCGCCGACGAGTACCAGAAGCGCAATGCGAACGTGAAGGTCGAGATCGAGGTCGGCGGCGCGACGTCCGAGGCGCAGCAGCAATACCTGTCGACGGTGCTGTCGTCGAAGGACTCGGTGCTCGACCTCGTGCTGATCGACGTGATCCGCCCGGCGCAGTGGGCCGCGCAGGGCTGGGCCGAGCCGCTCGACGGCTACCTCGGCGCCGACAAGGCGAAGGTGATGGCCGGCTATCTCAAGGCCTACGCCGAGGCGAATCAGGTCGGCGGCAAGCTGATCGCGCTGCCGTACTTCGCCGACTCGCAGTTCCTCTACTACCGCAAGGACCTGCTCGAGAAGTACAAGCGCCCGGTGCCGAAGACCTGGGACGAGATGATCGACACGGCGAAGATGATCATGGACGGCGAGAAGAACCCGAACCTGCAGGGCTTCTCGACCGCCGGCGCGCCGATCGAGGGCACGGTCTGCACGTACCTCGTGCCGCTGTGGGGCATGGGCTCCGACCTCACCAAGGGCGGCAAGCTCAACCTCGACACGCCGCAGGCGCGGCAGCCGTTCCAGCTCTACGGGCGGATGAAGCAGGCCGGCGTGCTGCCGAAGAACATCGCCGAGATTCCGACCGACCGCATCCGCATCGACATGCAGGCCGGCAACCTGATCTTCGCGATGAGCTGGGGCTACGTCTGGAACCGGCTCGAGAACGACGCCGACTCGAAGGTCAAGGGCAAGATCGGCGTGGCCCGGCTGCCGCACGACCAGGGCGGCGCAGCGCCACCTGCATCGGCGGCTGGCAGGTCGCGGTCTCGGCCTTCTCGAAGAACAAGCAGGAGGCGGTGAAGTTCGCCCGCTACCTGTCGTCGCCCGAGGTGTCGAAGATGCAGGCGATCCTCGCCTCGCACCTGCCGGTGTTCCCGAGCGTGTACAAGGATCCGGAGGTGCTGAAGGCGAACCCGTGGTTCGCCGACGCGCTGCCGGTCATGGAGAGCGCGAAGTCGCGCCCGGTGTCGCACCAGTACCCGCAGGTGTCGGACGCCATCCGCAGCAACATGAACGCGTACCTCGCCGGCACGAAGACGACCGACGCGGCGCTCGCCGACATGAAGAGCCGGCTCACGCCGATCTTCCGATAATCCTCCGTCGTCGTCCCCGCGAACGCGCGGACCCAGCGTCTTCGCGGACGACACTGGGTTCCCGCGTTCGCGGGAACGACGGCCTATGAGCGCTGCATCCGTGAACTCCGTTCCGGCGACACCAGAAGCGCGGCAGGTCCCGGCGAAGCAGGACCTGTCCGAGCGCGCGCTCGGGGCGCTCCTGCTGCTGCCCGCGGCGCTGCTGCTGCTGGTGATCGTCGTCTACCCGATCGGCACGCTGTTCTGGAACAGCCTGCACGGCGTCGACAACGCCAATGTCGCCGCGGGCGAGCAGTTCGTCGGCCTCAAGAACTACCTCACGGCGTTCGAGGACGACCGCTTCTGGGGGTCGACCTGGCACACGATCATCTACATCGTCGTCACCGTGCCGGGCGTCGCTGATCGTGGGCCTCGGGCTCGCGCTGCTCGCCAACATGCCGTTCAAGGTGAAGTGGCCGGTGCGGCTGGGGCTGCTGCTGCCGTGGGCGCTGCCGCTTGTGTTCGCGGGCCTGATCTTCCGCTGGTTCTTCGAGTACCGCACCGGCGTGGTCAACGACACGCTGATGCGGCTCGGCTTCGAGCCGCTGTCGTGGCTGTCCGACCCGAACCTCGCCTTCGCCGCGATCTCGATCGCGATCATCTGGAAGAGCTCGTCGTTCATGGCGCTGATGCTGCTTGCCGGGCTGCAGACGATCCCGAAGTCGCTCTACGAGGCGGCCGAGGTCGATGGCGCGTCGAAGTGGCAGCAGTTCGTCGAGATCACGCTGCCGATGCTGCGGCCGGCGATCTTCGTGGCGCTGATCTTCCGCACGATCACCGCGATCCAGACCTTCGACATCCCGTACGCGATGACCGGCGGGGGGCCGGGCGACTCGACCGAGACGCTGGCGATGTACATCCACAAGACGACGCTCGACTTCCTCGACTTCGGCTACGGCAGCGCGCTCGCCGCGCTGATGTTCGTGCTGTCGATGGCGGCGACGTCGGGCTACCTCAAGTACACGCGGCGCTCGTCCGGTCGCTCCGGCGACGAGTAGGAGGCGCAGCCATGCCCTTCGGCCTCTCCCGTCGCGCCACCGTCTGGATCGCCGGCCTGATCGTCGCGGCGAACGGGTTCTTCCCGGCGATCTGGATTCTGCTCACGTCGCTCAAGACCGAGACCGAGCTGATCAGGAGCCCGATCACCTTGCTGCCCGAGGCGGCGACGCTCGAGAACTACGCGACCGCCTTCACCGCGCAGCCGATCCTGCGCTTCATGTGGAACAGCTTCGTCGTCGCCTCGCTGTCGACGATCCTGTGCGTCCTGGTGTCGGCGCTTGCCGCCTACGCGCTCACGCGCCTGCGCATGCCGCACCGCAACCTGATCATGTCGGTGCTGCTCGCGGTGGCGATGTTCCCGCTGATCTCGCTGATGGTGCCGCTGTTCAAGGTGATGCGGGAGCTCGGGCTCCTCAACACCTACCTCGCGCTGATCCTGCCCTACGCGGTGCTGTCGATGCCGGTGTGCACGCTGGTGATGGCGAGCTTCTTCCAGGACATCCCGCCCGACCTGGAGGCTGCGGCGATGGTCGACGGCTGCACGCGCGTCGGCGCGCTGTTCCGCGTGATCATCCCGCTGTCCGCGCCGGGCGTGTTCACTGCGGCGATCCTCGCGTTCGTCAACGCGTGGGACGAATTCCTGCTCGCGCTGACGATGATGAACCGCGTCAACATGCGCACGCTCTCGGTGGGCATCACGCTCTACCAGGGCGAGTTCGCGTTCCCCTGGCCGCTCATCTCCGCGGCGCTCATCATCGCGATCGTGCCGATCTGCATCATCATCGCCGTGTTCCAGGAGCGCGTCGTCGGCGGCCTCACCTCCGGCGGCGTCAAAGGGTGACCCCGGAATGCAAAACGCCGGGCGTGCCCGGCGTTTTAGCGGTTGCGAGACCCGCGGCGCGTTCCTGCGCGCCGGAACAGGGTCAACTCGCGGGACGCTCGGCGACGCGGTCGTCGGCGATCACGGTCTCTCGCGTGCCGATCACCACGATGCGTGCCGGCTCGATGCGCACCGTCTCGGTGACCTGGGCGGACGCCTGCACACGGTCCGCCGCGGCGGGCGAATGCGATGGCATCACGACGGCGATCGATAGCGTCGCCACCGCGAGCGCCGTCGCGGCAAGCCCGAGCAGCGGGCGCGGGGCATTGGACTGGTAGCGGTTCATCGTGGCCTCCTTCGTTGGGTGTGCGGTGATTCGATGCGGCGAGCGGGGGGGTCGGATTCAGGGAGGTCCCCGGTTTGTGCGTGTTGGTGGAACGGATTCTGCGCAGCGTCCCGTGCGCCGGCAACCGGCGTGCGACGAACCGTAGCGAATCCACGATGAACCGCTGCCGGATGCTGATCGGCCGTTCGCGGCCATGGCGGTCGGTGCCGGACCGCGCCGGGGAGGTGTGCCACAGGGGTGGCGTACCATCGGCGCCGGGCGCCCTCCCGGCGCCCGCTTCGCTGGCCTGAACCGCCTTGCTCACCGTGACCCGGCTGCGACAACTGGCTGCCTCGCCGGACTTCCGCGCCGGCTTCGTCGAGATGCTGCCGGCCTGCCTCGGCCTGATCCCGTTCGGGGTGGTGTGTGGGGTCGGCGCACAGGCGGCCGGCGTCGACCTGCTCGCGGCGTTCGGCCTTGCGACGATCATCTTCTCCGGCGCTGCGCAGATCCTCGCGGTGCAGATCTACGCGGCCGGCGCGCCGCTCGCGATCGTCGTCCTCACCTGCTTCGTGCTGGGCCTGCGGCTCGTGATGTACAGCGCCGCGATGGCGCCGCACCTCGCGTCGCTGTCGCCACGCTGGCAGCGCGGGCTCGCGTTCGTGCTCACCGACCAGGCGTTCGCCGCGGCCATCCGCCGCTTCAACGCAACGCGCGATCCGCGCGAGGGCGCGCGCTACTTCGCCGGCTGCGGCACGGCGCTGTGGATTACCTGGCAGTCGACCAACCTCGCCGGCTACTTCGCCGGCAACCTGATCCCGGTCGCCTGGTCGCTCGACTTTGCGGTGCCGCTGTGCTTCATCGCGCTCGTGGCGCCGCTGATGCGCAACCTGCCGAACGTGACCGCGGCGCTCGTCGCCGCGGTGGCCGTGCTCGCCTTTGGCGGCCTGCCGATGAAGCTCAACCTGATCGTCGCCGGCATCCTCGGCATCGTCGCCGGCACGCTCGCCGAGCTCGCAGGGGAGCGATGGAAGGCGCGCTGAAGCTCTGGGCGATCATCGTGCTGGTCGGCGCGCTCAACTACGCGTCGCGGCTGTCGTTCATCGCGATCTTCGCGCGGCGCTCGATCCCGCCGCTCTTCGCGCGGGCGCTGCGGTTCGTCCCGGCGGCGATGCTGACCGCCCTGATCGTGCCGATGGTCGTGATGCCGTCCGGCGCCATCGAGCCCCTGGGCCCGCGGGTCGTTGCCGCGTTCGTCGCGGCGGCGATTGCCTTTCGCACCCGCAGCACGCTGGCCACGCTCGCCGCCGGGATGCTGGCGCTCTGGGTCGTCCAGGCGATCGGAGCTGACCCGGGCTCGAGCAGTGATCGGCGGATTCGCGGCTGAGCTACCATCTCGCCATGCGCTTCGAAGGCACCGACAGCTACGTCGCCACCGACGATCTCAAGCTCGCGGTCAATGCCGCGGTCACGCTCGAGCGGCCCCTGCTCGTCAAGGGGGAGCCCGGCACCGGCAAGACGCTCCTCGCGGAGGAGGTGGCGCGCGCGCTGGGCCGGCCGCTCCTGCAGTGGCACATCAAGTCGACGACCAAGGCCCAGCAGGGGCTCTACGAGTACGACGCGGTGTCGCGGCTGCGCGACTCGCAGTTGGGCGACGGGCGCGTCGCGGACATCGGCAACTACATCAAGCCCGGCGTGCTCTGGGAGGCCTTCGAGAGCGAGGCCCCGGCCGTCGTGCTGATCGACGAGATCGACAAGGCCGACATCGAGTTCCCGAACGACCTGCTGCGCGAGCTCGACCGCATGGAGTTCTTCGTCTACGAGACGCAGGCGACGGTGCGCGCGCGCCATCGTCCGCTGGTCGTCATCACCTCGAACAACGAGAAGGAACTGCCGGACGCCTTCCTGCGGCGCTGCTTCTTCCACTACATCCGCTTCCCCGACCGCGAGACGATGACCCGCATCGTCGACGTGCACTACCCGGCGCTGAAGCGCGAGCTGCTGCGCGAGGCGCTCGAGGTGTTCTTCGGGCTGCGCGACGTGCCCGGCCTCAAGAAGAAGCCCTCGACCTCGGAGCTCCTCGACTGGCTGAAGCTGCTGCTCGCCGAGGACATCCCGCCGGAGGCGCTGAAGAGCCAGGACAGGAAGGCCTTCATCCCGCCGCTCCACGGGGCGCTGCTGAAGAACGAGCAGGACGTGCACCTGTTCGAGCGCGTCGTGTTCATGGCGCGCACCAATCGCCCGTGACCCGCTGGATCGAGCCGGCGACGCTCGCCGGCGAGCACGTCGTGCTCGAGCCGCTCGAGCGCCGGCACGAGGCGGGCCTCGCCCGCGCCGCCGCCGACGGCGCCCTGTGGCAGCTCTGGTACACGTCGGTACCGCCGCCCGAGCACGTCGGCGAGTACGTCGACGCGGCGCTCGGGATGCTCGAGCACCAGGGCGCGATGCCCTTCGCGGTGATCGACCGGTCGAGCGGCGAGGTGATCGGCAGCACGCGCTACTGCAACGTCGAGCCGCGCCACCGCCGTCTGGAGATCGGGCACACCTGGTACGCGAAGCGCGCGCAGCGCACCGGCGCCAACACCGAGTGCAAGCTGCTGCTCCTCGGGCACGCCTTCGAGCGCCTGCGCTGCATCGCGGTCGAGTTCCGCACCAGCTGGTTCAATCAGGCGTCGCAGCGGGCGATCGAGCGGCTCGGGGCGAAGCGCGACGGCGTGCTGCGCAACCACATGATCATGCCGGACGGCACGTATCGGGACTCGGTGGTCTACAGCATCCTCGAGAGCGAGTGGCCGGCGGTGCGGCGGCACCTGCGCTACCTGCTCGACCGGCCGCGCTGAGGACGGAACGCTGAACCGCCCGCGGGCCGGCGAATGTCATACTTCTGCCTGCACATCCCATTTCCAGCCGAGGACGTCCAATTGGCCAAGCCCAACTACGCATTCCAGAAGCGCCAGCGGGAAGCCGCGAAGAAGCAGAAGAAGGAAGAGAAGCAGAAGCGCAAGCAGGAGGAGCAGCATCCGGAGGGCACCGATGCCGCGGCGTCGCCGCAGCCTGATTCCGGCCAGAGTTAGCGCCCCCGCAGGCAGTCGGCGCCCGATGAGCGCCGGCCGCGCCTGCAGCATCGTTCGCGGCGGGCGTTCGCGGGACGGCATGCCGTGCTGACCGGCTTCTTCCTGCACCTCAAGTCGCACCGGCTGCCCGTCAGCACGCGGGAGTACCTGACGCTCCTCGAGGCGCTCGACGCGCGCGTCGTCTCGCTGTCGATCGACGACTTCTACGCGCTCGCGCGCATGTGCCTCGTCAAGGACGAACAGCTGTTCGACCGCTTCGACCTCGCGTTCGCGAGCTATTTCCACGGCGTCGAGGCGGCGCTCGACATCCGCGCCGGCATTCCGGAGGAGTGGCTGCGCAAGGAGTTCCTGCGGCACCTGTCCGAGGAGGACCGTCGGCGGGTCGAGGCGCTGGGCGGCCTCGACAAGCTGCTCGAGACCTTCCGCCAGCGCCTGGAAGAGCAGCGCGGGCGCCACGCCGGGGGTTCGAAGTGGATCGGCACCGGCGGCACGAGCCCGTTCGGTGCCTACGGCTACAACCCCGAGGGCATCCGCGTCGGGCAGGACGGCGGCGGGTCGCGGAGCGCCGTCAAGGTCTGGGACGAGCGCAGCTTCCGCAACCTGGACGGTGACGTCGAGATCAACACGCGCAACATGAAGCTCGCGCTGCGCCGGCTGCGCCGCTTCGCGCGCGAGGGCGTACCCGAGGAGCTCGACCTCGAGGGCACGATCGGCGGGACCGCGCGCAACGCGGGGCTGCTCGACATCCGGCTGCAGCCGGAACGCCGCAACCGGGTGAAGGTGCTGCTGTTCCTCGACGTCGGTGGCTCGATGGACCCGCACGTGCAGATCTGCGAGGAGCTGTTCTCCGCGGCGAAGGCCGAGTTCCGCCACCTCGAGCACTTCTACTTCCACAACTGCGTCTACGACTGGGTGTGGCGCGACAACGCGCGGCGCCGCGCCGAGCGGATCGGAACGCTCGAGCTCCTGCGCACCTACGGTCCCGACTGGCGCGTCGTGTTCGTCGGTGACGCAGCCATGAGCCCCTACGAGATCTCGCAGCCCGGCGGCAGCGTCGAGTACGCCAACGACGAGCCGGGCGCGACGTGGCTCGCGCGCGTCTTCGAGCACTTCCGCCGGGTGATCTGGCTCAACCCCGAGCCGGCGCGCGCGTGGGAGTACACCCGCTCGACGCAGCTCGTGCTGCAGCTCCTCGGCCCCCGGATGTTCCCGCTGACGCTCGACGGGCTCGCCGGCGGCATCGAGGTGCTGCGCAAGTGAGCGGAGCCGGCCGCTTGACCGCGGCGGGCGCGGCGACGCGCTGGCAGCAGGCGCTCGTCGCGACGCTCGAGGCGACGCCGGGCGCGCTCGACGATCCGGCCGCGCGCGACGGGTCGATCGCGTGGACGGCGATCGGCCGCAACGCGTCCGTCTCGGTGTGGTCGCTCGCGATCGGCGCGTCGCGCTTCTTCGTCAAGGCGGCCGCGCCCGAGCATGCGGAGATGCTGTCCGCCGAGGTCGAGGCGCTGGCGGCGCTGCGCGAGGCCCACGCGGTGCGCGTGCCGCAGGTGTACGCGAACGCGCAGGCCGAGGACGCCGCGTTCGTCGCGCTCGAATGGCTCGACATCGCCGACGGCGGCCGGGACGCGATGCTCGGCCGGGCGCTTGCCGCGCTGCACGCGACCACGGGGACGCGCTTCGGCTGGCATCGCGACAACCACATCGGCATGACGCCGCAGCAGAACGCGTGGTGCGACGACTGGGCGGCGTTCTTCCGCGACCACCGGCTCGCACCGCAGCTCGCGCTGGCCGAGCGCAACGGCCACGGGGGGCGGCTCGCACGCGACGGCAAGCGCCTGCTCGCGCGCGTGCCGGCGCTCCTCGAGGGCCACGCGCCGGCGCCGTCGCTGCTCCACGGCGACCTGTGGGCAGGCAATGCCGGCCGGCTCGCCGACGGCACGCCGGTGGTGTTCGACCCCGCGAGCTACTACGGCGACCGCGAGACCGACGTCGCGATGACCGAGCTGTTCGGCGGCTTCACCCCGGACTTCTACGCGGCGTATGCCGAAGTGGCGCCGCTCCCGCCCGGATTCCCGCTGCGCCGCACGCTGTACAACTGCTACCACGTCCTCAACCACCTGAACCTGTTCGGCGCCTCGTACCTCGCGCGCGCCGAGGCGATGGTGGCCGAGCTCCTCGCGCCTCGCCTCTGACCGCCGGGCAGCGCCGCCGGCGCGCGGGCGAACTGCGAGCCGTTTGCGCTGGATCAAGCGGCCGGGGCTTGCGCGAATAAGAAAAATGGGCACAATCGTCACACCGTTGCCGTGGCTGGCCGCGCGGCAAGCCGTTCTCGATTGCCGGAGCGCTCGATGGACCAACTCCCGACCACCTGGGCCGCGCTGTGTGCGCTGGCATTCGTGCTCGGCGCGAAGCACGGCTTCGACGCCGACCACCTGGCGACGATCGACGGGCTCACGCGCTACAACGCGCGCACCAACCCGCGGCTCGCGCGTTTCTGCGGCGCGCTGTTCTCACTGGGGCACGGCGCGATCGTGTTGCTGGTCGCGCTCGCGGCCGGGGCGCTCGCCAGCCGCTGGCGCGCACCCGGCTGGCTGGAGCTGACCGGCGTCTCGATCTCGATCCTGTTCCTGTTCGGGCTCGCGTTCCTCAACCTGCACGCGGTGCTGACGACGCATCCGCACGAGGTGGTGCGGCCCGCCGGTCTCAAGGGCCGGCTGCTCGGCCGCATCTTCACGGTGCAGAGCCCCTGGGCCGTGGCCGGCGGTCGGTGCGCTCTTCGCGCTGTCGTTCGACACGGTGTCGCAGGCGGCGCTGTTTGCGCTCGCCGCGGGCCGCTTCGGTGGCATCGCCCACGCGCTGATGATCGCCGGCATCTTCGTGCTCGGCATGCTGGTCGTCGACGGCATCAACGGCCTGTGGCTGCAGCGGCTGATCCGCCGTGCCGACCGCACCGCGATCGTCGCCTCGCGCGTGATGGCGCTCGCGGTCGCCGGCCTGTCGCTCGCCGTCGGGCTCTTCACCGTGGCGAAGCTGCTGGTGCCCGACGTCGACGCCTGGGCCGAGGGCCGCGAGCTGTGGTTCGGCGGTGCGGTGATCGCCGGCGTGCTCGTCGCGTTCGCCACCGGCATGCGGGTCGCCCGCCGGCGGGTGGCCGTCGCCGGCCGCGCCTGACGCTCGATCGTCCTCGCCACGCGGCCCGGCCGCGGCGCGAACGATCGCGTTTCGTGCGCGCCGCCTTTGTATCTAGAATTGCGGCTTTCGACCTCCGAACGGCGGGAATGCGATGAACGAGCACCGCGGCTATCTGCGCCATCCGACGCTTCGCGGCGACGCGATCGTCTTCGTGAGCGACGACGACCTGTGGGTCGTGTCCACCGACGGCGGCGTCGCCCGCCGCCTCACCGCGGGGTTGTCCGAGCCGTCGACACCCTGCCTGTCGCCGGACGGAAAGCACGTCGCGTTCGTCGGCCGCGACGAGCAGCATCCCGAGGTGTATCTGATGTCGGCCGCCGGCGGTCCGGCGCGGCGCATGACGTGGACCGGGCCGGACGTCATCGTCCGCGGCTGGACGCCACAGGGCCACATCCTGTTCGTTTCCACCTGCGGCCAGCCGTTCTTCCGCAACTACCGCGCGTTCACGCTCGATCCGCAGGGCGGAATGCCGCAGCTCCTGCCGCTCGGGCAGGTCAACCACCTTGCGTTCGGTCCCGGCAACGTGCGCGTGATCGGCCGCAACACGGCCGACCCCGCCCGCTGGAAGCGCTATCGCGGCGGCACCGCCGGGCACCTGTGGATCGACGCGCGTGGCAGCGGCAAGTTCCGGCGCATGACCGGGCTCGCGGGCAACGTCACGAGCCCGATGTGGCTGGGCAATCGCGTGTACTTCCTCTCCGACTTCGAGGGCGTCGGCAACCTGTATTCCTGCCGTCCCGACGGCCAGGATCTCATCCGCCACACCGACCACGACGACTTCTACGCGCGGCACGCCCAGACCGACGGGCGCCGCATCGTCTACCAGTGCGGCGCGGCGCTGTGGCTCTACGACCCTGCGAGCGACCGCAGCGGCAAGGTCGACGTGCGCCTGCCGTCGCACCGCACGCAGGCGGCGCGCAAGTTCGTGACCGCGGCCGATCACCTCGACACGTTCGCAGCCGCATCCGCAGGGCCACAGCATCGCCGTGACGACGCGCGGCAAGCTCGCGAGCTTCCCGCTCTGGGAGGGCGCGGTGCGCCAGCACGGCGACGACGACGGCGGCCGCTATCGGCATGGGCAGTGGGTGGACGGCGGCAGGACGCTGGTGGCGATCGCCGACGGCTCGGGCGAGGAGCGCGTCGTCGTGGAAAGCGAGGGCAGGGCGCGCACCCTGCCGTGGAACGTCGGCCGCGTGATCGCGCATGCGCGCCGCGCCGCGCGGGCATCGCGTCGCACTGTCCAACCACCGCAACGAGGTGCTGATCGGCGACGTCGCGACGGGCGAGCTCACCGTCGTCGACCGCAGCGACCACGGCCGCACCGAGGATCTCGCGTGGTCGCCGGACGCCGCCTGGCTCGCCTACTCGTTCTGGACGTCGACGCGCCACTCGGCGATCAAGCTCCACGACGTCGCGCGCGGCAAGGGAACGCTGGTGACGAAGCCCGAGTTCCGCGACTACGCGCCGTCGTTCGATCCCGACGGGCGCTACCTGTATTTCCTGTCGCTGCGCACGTTCGACCCGGTCTACGACAGCGTGCAGTTCGAGCTGTCGTTCCCGCGCGCCGCGCGGCCCTACCTGATCGCGCTGCAGGCAGGCGGTCGGCCGCCCTTCGAGCCCGTGCCGAAGGGTCTCGCGCCCGACGACCCGGCACGCGCGCCGGCGCGCAAGGCAGGACCAGGGCGAGCCGCCGCCGATCGAGCTCGCCGGCATCGAGCGGCGCATCGCCGCGTTCCCGGTGCCCGAGAACCGGTTCGGGCAGATCGCCGGCGTGGCCGGCGGCAAGGTGATCTGGTCGGTGATGCCGATTGCCGGCGCGCACGGCCGCGGCGGCCACAAGGAGGGTCCCGGCCGACTCGAGCTGTTCGACTTCGCCACGTCGCGCGTCGAGACGCTGATGGAGCGCGCGGACGAGTTCGCCCTCGCCGCCGACGCGGTGACGCTCGTCGTGCGCGACGGCAAGCGGCTGCGCGCGATCGCCGCGAACCGCAAGCCGGAGCCGGAGCGCGACCCCGCGGCGGCGTCGGAGGCCCCGTCGCGCAAGAGCGGCTGGCTCGATCTCGATCGCATCCGCGTGTCGGTCGAGCCACCGCGCGAGTGGCGGCAGATGCTGCGCGAGGTGTGGCGCCTGCAGCGCGACCAGTTCTGGGTCCCCGACATGTCGGGCATCGACTGGGAAGCGGTCTACCGCCACTACGAGCCGCTGCTCGAGCGCGTCGCGACCCGCGCCGAGCTCTCGGACCTGATCTGGGAGATGCAGGGCGAGCTCGGCACGTCGCACGCCTACGAGATGGGCGGCGACTATCGCCGGCCGCCGCAGGTGCCGCTCGGCTACCTCGCCGCCGACGTGCGGCTCGCCGGCAAGGACGGCAGCTACGAGATCACGCGGATCGTCACCGGCGATCCCTGGGAGCCGGGGGCCGACTCGCCGCTCAACGCCGTCGGCGTCGAGGCGAAGCCCGGCGAGCGCATCGTCGCGGTGAACGGGCAGAAGACGCGCGAGGACCGCCCGCCGCAGTCGCTGCTCGTCCACCAGGCCGGCGCCCGGGTCGAGCTCACGCTCGCGCAGCGGCAGCGGCAAGTCGGCGACGACGCGCGACGTGCTGGTGACGACGCTCGCCGACGAAGTCCCGGCACGCTATCGCGAGTGGGTCGAGCGCAATCGCGCGTGGGTGCACGAGACGTCGCGCGGGCGCGTCGGCTACCTGCACCTGCCGGACATGATGTCGGCCGGCTTCGCCGAGTTCCACCGCTACTTCAGCGGCGAGTGCGACCGCGACGCGCTGATCGTCGACGTCCGCTACAACCGCGGCGGGCACGTCTCGCAGCTGCTGCTGGAGAAGGTGGCGCGCAAGCGCATCGGCTACAACCTGTCGCGCTGGTCGCAGGCGCAGCCCTATCCCGACGAGGCGGTGGCGGGGCCCGTGGTCGCGCTCACCAACGAGCACGCCGGTTCCGACGGCGACATCTTCTCGCACGCGTTCAAGCTGATGGGGATCGGCCCGCTCGTGGGCACGCGCACCTGGGGCGGCGTGATCGGCATCTGGCCGCGGCATCGGCTGGTCGACGGCACCGAGACGACGCAGCCCGAGTTCTCGTTCTGGTTCAAGGACGTGGGTTGGGGTGTCGAGAACTACGGCACCGACCCGACGGTCGAGGTCGACAACGCGCCGCAGGATGCCGCGGCGGGCCGCGACCGGCAGCTCGAGACCGCGCTCGCCGAAGCGATGAAGCTGATCGGGCGCAAGGGCGGCGCGATGCCGCGCTTCGACAAGCGGCCGAACCTCGCGCGGAAGCGGCTGCCGGCGCGCCGGCGCCCGTAGTCCGGTCGACCCCGCCGGCCGCGCGGGGTCGCCGCCGCCTCGTCCTATTTGAGGAACTCCGGCGAGATGAGGCGCGGGAAGAACAGCGACAAGTCCGGCCAGAGGATCACGAGCGCCAGCACGCAGAACATCGGCATCAGCATGATGAACGTGTCCTTCAGCGCGTCGATCACGCGGATGTTGGCGACCGAGCAGGCGATCAGCAGGCACAGCCCGTAGGGCGGGGTCACCAGCCCGAAGGCGAGCGAGACGATGCCGATCATCGCGAAGTGGATCGGGTGGATGCCCGCGCCCCTGGCGAGCGGCTCGAGGATCGCGCCGACGATGATGATCGCGGGGATCGCGTCGAGGAACATGCCGACCACCAGGAACACGAAGGCGATGAAGAAGCCGGTGGCGATCGGCCCCATGCCCCACGCGCTGACGCCGGAGAGCATCGCCTGCGGGATCTGGTAGTAGGCGAGCAGCCAGCCGAACACCGAGGCGGTGCCGACGCAGAACAGCGCCACGCCCGAGAAGCGCCCGGTGTCGAGCAGCGCGCTCTTCAGCCCCGTTCCAGGACAGCTCGTGGTAGACGAAGGCGGCGAGCAGGATCGCGTAGAGCACGGCGATGCACGCGGCTTCGGTCGGCGTGAACCACCCGAACACCTTGCCGCCGATGATGATCACGGGCGTCATCAGCGCGGGCAGCGACACCATCAGCGCCTTCACCACCTCGATGAACGTCGAGCGCGTGTAGGTGGGGTAGCCGCGGATCTTGGCGTAGACGTGCACCGTGGCCATCTGTGCGAGGCCGATCAGGATCCCCGGGATCACGCCGGCGAGGAACAGCCCGCCGATCGACACGGTGAGCACGCCACCCCAGACGATCATCAGGATCGACGGCGGGATGATCACCGCCAGCACCGCCGACACTGCGGTGATCGCGGCCGAGAAGCTGTCGTCGTAGCCCTCCTTGCGCTGCGCCTCGATGAAGATCTTCGACTGGCTCGCGGCGTCCGCGGTCGACGAGCCGGAGATGCCGGCGAAGAAGATCGACAGCACGACGTTGACCTGGGCGAGCGCGCCGGGCATGTGCCCGACCAGGGCTCTCGACAGCCGCACCAGGCGGTCGGTGATGCCGCCGACGTTCATCAGGTTGGCCGCCAGCAGGTAGAACGGCACGGCCAGCAGGATGAACGAGTTGTAGGCGTTGAACGTCTCCTGCACCAGCGTGTAGGCGGAAAGGCGCGGCTCGATCAGCAGGATCGGCAGCGCGGAGAGCCCGAGCGCGAACGCCACCGGCACGCGCAGCGCGAGCAGCCCGAAGAACATGCCGAAGAGGATGCAGCGCCGCCGACCCCCGGCGACGAGCACGGCGCCGGTCACTGCGCGTCCCCGCAGGATGTCGATGTCGTCGAGCATGCGCTCGCCGAGGAAGACGAGCCACGTGAGACCGGTGACCGGCCACGCGACGTGGATGAGCCACAGCGGCAGCTCGGCGAGCTCCGAGGTGCGGTTGAACGCGAAGCGCGTGAACTCGATGCCGGCCCAGAGGAACACCATCGCGAACCCGAGGATGGCGAGCGAGCCGAGCAGCCGGAACCCGGCGGCCACTTTCGGCGACAGCACGGGGAACAGGTCGACCTCGAAGTGCGTGCCCTCGCGCACGCCCACCATCGCGCCGATCATGATCATCCAGATGAACAGGAACCGCGCCATCTCCTCGGTCCAGATGTAGTGCGGCAGCGCGGTGGTCCAGCGCGACACGATCTGCAGCGTCACCGGGAACACGATGATGGCGACCGACAGCATCAGCAGGCCGTTGAGGAAGCGGCCGAAGGCGTCGGCCAGCCGGTGCCACATCCTGCGGAACGGATGTTTGGCGTGCGACATGGAGGCGGGTGGAAACGCAACCCGGGCGGGCCGCGTCGGCGGTCCGCCCGGGACGGGAGGGAGGCTACTGGAGGGCGTTGATCTTGTCGAAGATCGCTTCGGCGTCGATTTCCTTCGCATACGCGGCCATCACCGGGTCGACCGCCTTCTTCATCGCGGCGCGGTCGGTGAAGTTGATCTTCTTGAGCTTGCCGGCCTTTTCCAGCGCATCGAGCTTCGCCGAGTCCTCGGAGGACTCGATCTGGCGGCCGTAGGCGCCCGCTTCCTTGCCCGCCTTGACGATCGCGGCCTGCAGGTCGGCCGGCAGCTTCTTGAACGTCTTGCCGGAGAAGCACAGCGGCCGGATGGTGATCGCGTGCTGGGTGAGGATCAGGTTCGGGCCGACCTCGAAGAACTTCATCTGCTCGACGCCGGCGGCTTCGTTCTCGCCCGCCTGGATCACGCCGTTCTGGATCGCGTTGTAGACCTCGTTGTAGGCGATCACCGTCGGCGCCATGCCGGCCGCCGCGAACGTGCTGCTCCAGATCGGCGCGCCCTGCACGCGGATCTTCAGGCCCTTCAATCTCGGCCATGTTGCAGGCCGGCTTGTTGGAGAAGATGTTGCGCGTGCCGCCGCCGGCATAGCCGATCAGCATCACGTCGGCCTTCTGCGCGACCTCGTCGGCGACCGGCTTCAGCAGGTCGGCGTCGAGCACCTTGTTCCAGTGAGCGAGGTCGCGGAACAGGAACGGCGCGTCGATGAACGGCGCCGCCTTCGAGAACGTCGACATGTGCGCCGGCGAGACGATCGCGTAGTCGACCGCCTTGCCCTGCGCCATGTACTCGAAGTACTGCTTCTCGAGCCCGAGCTCGCTGTTCTTGTGCATCACGAAGTTGATCGGCTTGCCGTAGTACTTCTTCACCAGCTCCTCGAACTTCACCATCGCCTTGGTGAAGGCGTGGTCGTCGTTGAACTGCGAGGCGCCATGCAGGGTGATCGTCTGGGCGTTGGCGCCGAACGCGGCGACCAGGGCGGCGGCGGCGAGGCCGCGCAGCAGTGCTTTCATCGTTTCCTCCGGGGGGTGGGTCCACCGTCGCGCGCCCGGCGGCGAGCGCGGGCGCGTTCTGGTCAAGTGGTCAGGCCAAATCAGACCATTGGCAGCGCCGGGGTGTCAACTGCTTCCGTCACGGCCAGGCCTCGATTTTGCCGCAGGTTCGGCAGGCCGGGTCAGGGCTTGCGCATGTCCGCGGTGAGCGGCTTGACCGGTGCCTTGATCTCGACGCGTCTGGCGCTTGCCCGCGGCATCCTCGAACGTCAGCGTGATCGGCACGGTCTCGCCCTCGGCGAGCGTCCTTCGAGTGCCATCAGCATCACGTGGTAGCCGCCGGGCTTCAGTTCCGTGGCCTTGCCGGCGGGCAGGTCGAGCTTCGGGATCGCGCGCATCTTCATCACGCCGCCGTCCATCGCCATCTCGTGGATCTCGACGATCTTCGCGACCGGCGAGGCCGCGGCGACGAGCTTCTGGTCGGCGGCCGGCGTGAGCTTCATGAACGCGCCGGTGGCACGTTGGCCGGCGACGGTGCCGCGCACCCAGGGATCGGTGACGGTGACCTGCGCCGAGGCGAACGTCGGCGCGACGGCGAGGACAGGGCGGCCGCGACGGATCGCCAGGGCGGACGGATGGCGCATGGCGGACCTCCTTTCGATCCTTGCGATTCTAGCGGCTCCCGCATGCCTCACGATTTCTAGAAAGCAGAGGAAGAAATCGTCCGCAAGCGACTGTGTCAAAATGTTTGTGTTTCCAGGATATCTGGAGCAAATCTTGATCCCCGTCAAGGGAATCGGAGATGACGGTGGTGAGGCATTGCTCACCTCAAGGGCTTGGGCCTACCTTCCGGCGGACCTACAACATCTTGTGGCCATCGCGGAAACCAGAACCGCGGAATCCGAAGGGGAGAGCAATGCCTGACGACGTCCTCGTTTCCGTGCCGCCCAAGTTGGTGCCGGCGGCGGCGCTGCCGAGTACGGTCATCAAGCGCGACGGCAGCACCGCGCCGTTCGACCTCGCCAAGATCGCCCGTGCGATCGCGAAGGCGGGTGCGGCGACGGGTGAGTTCGGCGGGCTGCAGGCCGAGTTGATCGCCGAGCGCGTCGGGCGGGTGATTGCGCACAAGTTCACCGGCCGCGCGCCGGAGATCGAGGCGATCCAGGACCTGGTCGAGCAGGCCCTGGTCGGCGCGGGCCACTTCACCACCGCGCGCGCCTACATCGTCTACCGCGAGAAGCACAAGCGGCTGCGCGACACGAGGAAGACGCTGATCGACGTCGGCCACGCGGTCGACGAATACCTCGAGCAGCGCGACTGGCGGGTCAACGCCAACGCCAACCAGGGTTATTCCCTCGGCGGGCTGATCCTCAACGTCTCGGGCAAGGTGGTCGCGAACTACTGGCTCGATCACGTCTACGCGCCCGAGGTCGGCCGCGCGCACCGCGACGGCGACGTGCACATCCACGACCTCGACATGCTGGCGGGCTACTGCGCCGGCTGGTCGCTGCGCCAGTTCCTCTTCGAGGGCCTGAACGGCGTGCCGGGCAAGGTCGAGGCCGGGCCGCCGAAGCACATGTCGAGCGCGGTGGGGCAGATCGTCAACTTCCTCGGCACGCTGCAGAACGAGTGGGCGGGCGCGCAGGCGTTCTCGTCGTTCGACACCTACATGGCGCCGTTCGTCCGCAAGGACCGGATGAGCTTCGAGCAGGTGAAGCAGTGCATCCAGGAGCTGATCTACAACCTCAACGTGCCCTCGCGCTGGGGCACGCAGACACCCTTCACCAACCTGACGTTCGACTGGACCTGCCCGGAGGACCTGCGCGAGCAGGTGCCGGTGATCGCGGGCGCCGAGCAGCCGTTCACCTACGGCGACCTGCAGCCCGAGATGGACGTGATCAACCGCGCCTACATCGAGGTGATGACCGCGGGCGACGCCAAGGGTCGGGTGTTCACGTTCCCGATCCCGACCTACAACATCACGCCGGACTTCGACTGGGACCATCCGAACACCGAGCCGCTGTTCGCGATGACGGCGAAGTACGGCCTGCCGTACTTCCAGAACTTCCTCAATTCCGAGTTGAAGCCGAACATGATCCGGTCGATGTGCTGCCGGCTGCAGCTCGACCTGCGCGAGCTCCTGAAGCGCGGCAACGGCCTGTTCGGCTCGGCCGAGCAGACCGGCTCGGTGGGCGTGGTCACGGTCAATTGCGCACGGCTCGGCTACCTGCACGCCGGCGACGAGGCGGCGCTGTTCGCGCGCCTCGACCGGCTGCTCGAGCTCGCGAAGGAGAGCCTGGAGGTGAAGCGCAAGGTCATCCAGCGGCTGATCGACCAGGGGCTCTTCCCGTACACCAAGCGCTATCTCGGCACGCTGCGCAATCACTTCGCGACGATCGGCATCAATGGCGTGAACGAGATGATCCGCAACTTCACGCACGACGCGGACGACATCTCCACCGCGGCGGGCGAGGCGCTCGCGCACCGGCTGCTCGACCACCTGCGCGCGCGCATCGTGTCGTTCCAGGAGGAGACCGGCCACCTCTACAACCTCGAGGCGACGCCGGCGGAGGGCACGACCTACCGCTTCGCCCGCGAGGACCGCAAGCGCTTCCCGGAGATCCTGCAGGCCGGCACGCGCGAGACGCCGTACTACACGAACTCGACGCAGCTGCCGGCCGGGTTCACCGACGACCCGTTCGAGGCGCTCGCGCGGCAGGAACCGCTGCAGACCAAGTACACCGGCGGCACCGTGCTGCACCTCTACATGAGCGAGCGGATCTCCTCGCCCGAGGTGTGCAAGCGCCTGGTGCGGACGGCGCTGTCGCGCTTCCGGCTGCCCTACATCACGATCACGCCGACGTTCTCGATCTGCCCGACGCACGGCTACCTCGCCGGGGAGCACGAGTTCTGCCCGCGCTGCGACGCGGAGCGCATCGCCGCGAAGCGCGAGGCGCGGGCGGCGCCGACGGTTCAACTTCCCCGATTCCGGAGGCTCCCATGACTGTCTGCACCCGTACCGTTCTGCCCGTGGATGCCGCGGCGGCGCTCCGCGACGACGAGCGCCAGCGTTGCGAGGTGTGGACCCGCGTGATGGGCTACCACCGCCCGGTGGCTTCGTTCAACGTCGGCAAGAAGGGCGAGCACCGCGAGCGCTGCTTCTTCCGCGAAGCGCGCGCGGTACCGTCGCTCGCGACCTGACCAGAGCCGAACCGTGTGCGCCGCCGTCGACGTCGCGGGGGTCGCTCCCCCGCTGCTGCGCGTCGGCGGCCTGGTGCCATTCTCGACCACCGACTGGCCGGGCACGATCGCGGCCGTCGTCTTCGCCCAGGGCTGCCCCTGGCGTTGCCGCTACTGCCACAATCCGCACCTGATCCCCACCGAGGGGCCCGAGGTACACGCCTGGCCGGGGATCGTCGCGTGGCTCGAGGGCCGGCGCGGGCTGCTCGAGGCGGTCGTGTTCTCGGGGGGCGAACCGACCGCGCAGATCGCGCTCGAAGGCGCGCTGCGCGACGCTGCGCGCGCTCGGCTTCCGTACCGGCGTGCATACCGGCGGCATGTTCCCGCGCCGCATGCCGTCGCTGCTGCCGTTGCTCGACTGGGTCGGCCTCGACGTCAAGGCGCCCTCCGGGCTGTACCCTGAAGTGACCGGTGTCCCGGGCTCCGCGCTCGGCGCGTTCGTGACGCTCGAGCTCGTGCGCCAGGCAGGCATTGCGCACGAGATCCGCACCACCGTGCATCCGTCGCTGACGCCTCCGGACGCACTCGAGAAGCTCGCCGCCGAGCTCGCGGCAGTCGGGGTGCGCGACTGGGTGCTGCAGCCGTTCCGCACGGCCGGCTGCACGGATGCGGCGCTGATCGCCGCCACGCCGCACGGCGCGACGATCGACGCAGCGCTGCTCGCGAGGCTGCGCGAGCGCGTGCCGGGCGCCGTCGTCAGGTAGGCGGGCCGGGGGATATCCCGGACCAACCACCTCGTCGCGCGAGCCGGCGTGGTGCGACCTGCGCGCGTTCCTGGACGGGCCGAACAATAACCCGGCAGCGAACGGAGGCAATGCGCCGCTGCCGGGTACGACGATGAGCAATCGCGTGTCGAATTGTTCCGGCGATCGGCATGCCGGAGAATGATGCGCATCAAGCGATCCGGCGGCCGCGGGTCCCGGACGGCCGCGGCAGCGACCGCCACCGGCTCGGGCACCGCACCCCTGTGTCAGAATCCGGCTCCCCGATGAGCACCGCATTTCCCGCATCCCGCTCCCGCGTCACCGCGACGCCGGGCAGCGCCGAACGTGCCGTCGCCGTCTGGCTCCTCGCCTGCTGTCTGCTGGTCTTCGCGATGATCGTCGTCGGCGGTGTCACGCGCCTGACCCACTCGGGGCTGTCGATCACCGAGTGGCAGCCGATCGTCGGCACGCTCCCGCCGCTCACCGAGCAGGACTGGCGGGTCGCGTTCGACAAGTACCGCGCGACGCCCGAGTACCGGCAGGTCAACAAGGGCATGTCGCTCGACGCGTTCAAGGGCATCTTCTGGTGGGAGTACTTCCATCGGCTGCTCGGGCGGCTGATCGGCGTCGCGTACCTCGTTCCGCTCGTCTGGTTCGCGGCGCGGCGCATGGTTCCCACGGGCTACGGCTGGAAGCTCGCCGGGGGTGAGGCATTGCTCACCTCAAGCCCTTGGGCCTACCTTCCGGCAGACCTACAACATCTTGTGGCCATCGCGGAGGGAGAGCCGCGGAGCCCGCCGGGGGAGCCATGCCTGACGACGTCCTCGTTGCCGAGCCGCCCGTGTTGGTGCCGGCGTCCGCGCTGCCGAAAACGGTCCTCAAGCGCGACGGCAGCACCGCGCCGTTCGACCTCGCGAAGATCGCCCGCGCGATCGCGAAGGCGGGTGCCGCGACGGGCGAGTTCGGCGGGCTGCAAGCCGAACTGATCGCCGAGCGCGTCGGGCGGGTGATCGCGCACCGGTTTTCGGGCCGCGCGCCGGAGATCGAGGCGATCCAGGACCAGGTCGAGCAGGCGCTCGTCGGCGCCGGCCACTTCACCACCGCGCGCGCCTACATCGTCTACCGCGAGAAGCACAAGCGGCTGCGCGACACGAGGAAGACGCTGATCGACGTCGGCCACGCCGTCGACGAGTACCTCGAGCAGCGCGACTGGCGGGTCAACGCCAATGCCAACCAGGGCTACTCCCTCGGTGGCCTGATCCTCAACGTCTCGGGCAAGGTGGTCGCGAACTACTGGCTCGACCACGTCTACGCGCCCGAGGTCGGCCGCGCGCACCGCGACGGCGACGTGCACATCCACGACCTCGACATGCTGGCGGGCTACTGCGCCGGCTGGTCGCTGCGCCAGTTCCTCTTCGAGGGCCTGAACGGCGTGCCGGGCAAGGTCGAGGCCGGGCCGCCGAAGCACATGTCGAGCGCGGTGGGGCAGATCGTCAACTTCCTCGGCACGCTGCAGAACGAGTGGGCCGGCGCGCAGGCGTTCTCGTCGTTCGACACCTACATGGCGCCGTTCGTCCGCAAGGACCGGATGGGCTTCGATCAGGTGAAGCAGTGCATCCAGGAGCTGATCTACAACCTCAACGTGCCGTCGCGCTGGGGCACGCAGACGCCTTTCACCAACCTGACGTTCGACTGGACCTGCCCCGAGGACCTGCGCGAGCAGGTGCCGGTGATCGCCGGCGCCGAGCAGCCGTTCACCTACGGCGAGCTGCAGCCCGAGATGGACATGATCAACCGCGCGTACATCGAGGTGATGACCACGGGCGACGCCAAGGGCCGCGTGTTCACGTTCCCGATCCCGACCTACAACATCACGCCGGACTTCGACTGGGACCACCCGAACACCGAGCCGCTGTTCGCGATGACGGCGAAGTACGGGCTGCCGTACTTCCAGAACTTCCTCAATTCCGAGCTCAAGCCCAACATGATCCGGTCGATGTGCTGCCGCCTGCAGCTCGACCTGCGGGAGCTCTTGAAGCGCGGCAACGGCCTGTTTGGCTCGGCCGAGCAGACCGGCTCGGTGGGCGTCGTCACCGTCAACTGCGCGCGGCTCGGCTACCTCCACGCCGGTGACGAGGCGGCGCTGTTCGCGCGCCTCGACCGGCTGCTCGAGCTCGCGAAGGAGAGCCTGGAAGTGAAGCGCAAGGTCATCCAGCGCCTGATCGACCAGGGGCTCTTCCCGTACACGAAGCGCTACCTCGGGACGCTGCGCAATCACTTCGCGACGATCGGCATCAACGGCGTGAACGAGATGATCCGCAACTTCACGCACGACGCGGACGACATCTCGACCGCGGCGGGCGAGGCGCTCGCGCACCGGCTGCTCGACCACCTGCGCGCGCGCATCGTGTCGTTCCAGGAGGAGACCGGCCACCTCTACAACCTCGAGGCGACGCCGGCGGAGGGCACGACCTACCGCTTCGCCCGCGAGGACCGCAAGCGCTTCCCGGAGATCCTGCAGGCCGGCGCGCGCGAGACGCCGTACTACACGAACTCGACGCAGCTGCCGGCCGGGTTCACCGACGACCCGTTCGAGGCGCTCGCGCGACAGGAACCGCTGCAGACCAAGTACACCGGCGGCACCGTCCTGCACCTCTACATGAGCGAGCGGATCTCCTCGCCCGACGTGTGCAAGCGCCTGGTGCGGACGGCGCTGTCGCGCTTCCGCCTGCCCTACATCACGATCACGCCGACGTTCTCGATCTGCCCGACGCACGGCTATCTCGCCGGGGAGCACGAGTTCTGCCCGCGTTGCGACACCGAGCGCATCGCCGCGAAGCGCGCGGTGCAGGCGGCGTGACGTTCAACTTTCCCGATTCCGGAGGCTCCGATGACTGATTGCACCCGTACCGATCTCCCCGTCGATGCCGCCACGGTGCTCCGCGACGACGAGCGCCAGCGCTGCGAGGTGTGGACGCGCGTGATGGGCTACCACCGCCCGGTGGCCTCGTTCAACGTCGGCAAGAAGGGCGAGCACCGCGAGCGCTGCTTCTTCCGCGAAGCGCGCGCGGTACCGTCGCTCGCAACCTGACCAGGGTCGTACGTGTGCGCCGCCGTTGACGTCGCGGGGGTCGCTCCCCTGCAGCTGCGCGTCGGCGGCCTGGTGCCGTTCTCGACCACCGACTGGCCGGGCACGATCGCGGCCGTCGTGTTCACCCAGGGCTGTCCCTGGCGCTGCCGCTACTGCCACAATCCCCACCTGATCCCCACCGAGGGGCCTGAGGCGCATGACTGGCCGGGAGTCGTCGCGTGGCTCGGTTGCCGGCGCGGGTTGCTCGAGGCCGTCGTGTTCTCGGGGGGCGAGCCGACCGCGCAGATCGCGCTCGAAGCCGCGCTGCGCGACGTGCGCGCGATGGGCTTCCGAACCGGTGTGCACACCGGTGGCATGTTCCCGCGACGCATGCCATCGCTGCTGCCGCTGCTCGACTGGGTCGGTCTCGACGTCAAGGCGCCCTCCGGGCAGTACCCTGAAGTGACCGGCGTCCAGGGCTCCGGGCTCGGCGCGTTCGTGACGCTCGCGCTCGTGCGCCAGGTGGGCGTCGCGCACGAGATCCGCACCACGGTGCATCCGTCGCTGACGCCTGCGGACGCATTGGTGGAACTCGCCGCGGAGCTCGCGGCGGTCGGGGTGCGCGACTGGGTGCTGCAGCCATTCCGCACGGCGGGCTGCGCGGATGCGGCACTGATCGCCGACACGCCGCACGGCGCGATGATCGATGAACCGCTGCTCGCCCGGCTGCGCGAGCACGTGCCGGGCACGATGGTCCGATAGGCGGGCAGGAGCCCGGGGCAGACCGCGCGGTCCCGCGGGGCTCGAGGTTCGTCGCGGGGCGGTTTCCCCGTTCGACCAAACAAGAACCCGGCAGCGAACGGAGGCAATGCGCCGCTGCCGGGTACGACGATGATGAATCGCGTGTCGAATTGTTCCCGCCGTTGCGATGCCGGAAAATGATGCGCATCAAGCGATCCGAATGGCGCGGGGCCCGGGAGAGCCGGCAGCGACCGCCGCCGGCTCGGACGCCGCACCCCTGTGGCAGAATCCGTCTCCCCGATGAGCGCCGTTTCCTCCGCATCCGTCACCGGCGTTACCACGGCGCCGGGCAGGGCCGGTCGCGCCGAGCGTGCCGTCGCCGCCTGGCTCCTCGCCTGCTGTCTGCTGGTCTTCGCGATGATCGTCGTCGGCGGCGTCACGCGCCTGACCCACTCGGGACTGTCGATCACCGAGTGGCAGCCGATCGTCGGCACGCTGCCGCCGCTCACCGAGCACGACTGGCAGGTCGCGTTCGACAAGTACCGTGCGACGCCCGAGTACCGGCAGGTCAACAAGGGCATGTCGCTCGAGGCCTTCAAGGGCATCTTCTGGTGGGAATACTTCCACCGCCTGCTTGGGCGACTCATCGGGGTCGCGTTCCTCGTGCCCTTCGTCTGGTTCGCGGCGAAGCGCATGGTGCCGCCGGGCTACGGCTGGCAGCTCGCCGGCATCTTCGCGCTCGGCGGACTGCAGGGTGCGATGGGCTGGTACATGGTGAAGAGCGGCCTCGTCGACGACCCGCGCGTGTCGCAGTTCCGGCTCACCGCGCACCTCGGACTTGCGTTCGTGATCCTCGGCGCGATGCTGTGGGTCGCGCTCTCGCTGCTGCATCCGCGTCGCGAGGCGGTGGCGACCCGCGGTGCGCGCTCCGCACGGCGCTGGTCGTTCGGGATCGTCGCGCTGGTGCTGCTGATGGTGCTCACCGGCGGCTTCGTCGCGGGGATTCGCGCCGGCTTCGCGTACAACACGTTTCCGCTGATGAACGGCGCGTGGATCCCGCCCGAGATCCTGATGCTCGAGCCGGCGTGGACCAACTTCTTCTGGAACATGGCGACCGTGCAGTTCGACCATCGCGTCGGCGCGTGGCTGCTGTTCTTCCTCGTGCCGGTGCTGTGGTGGAAGCTCCGCACCGCGGACGGCGTGCCGGCGCGCGCGGAGAAGGGCGGCAACGCGCTCCTCGCGGTGCTCGCGATCCAGATTGCGCTGGGGATCGCCACGCTGCTGCTGGTCGTGCCGCTGTCGCTCGCGGCGCTGCACCAGGCCGGCGCGGCGATCGTGTTCGCGCTTGCGGTCTACGTCGCGCACGCGATGCGCTGACGATGAAACGACCCCCACGCTCACTTCGTTCGCTGCCCCCCGGGACGCCCACGCGCGCGGGGCGAAGCCAAGGCTCGAAGAGCGCGTCCGCGCGTGTGGGCGCCGGCCGAGGCGCGACAGTCCGAGTGACTTCCAGGTCCACCGGGGCCGGGGCGGATCAGTCCCTCGGGGCGACCCATCGGGACTGACGTGCATGCCGGCCCATGCGCATCGCCGACGCGTGCTCCCCATGTGCCGTCCGTCGCCCGCAATTTCTCGCTTGACGCGGGTCAATGCCCCACGCGATGCGCGGCGGAAAATGGTTCGGGAACCGGCGGCCCGCGCGGCGACCGGCGGCGAAGGAGTGCGCGATGGCCCGACACCTGACGCTCGACATCCGCGACCTGGAACCCCCCGAGCTGCTGGACCGCGTGCTGACCGTGATCGCCGATTTCGGCCACGGCGACACGCTGAAGATCCTGTCGACTTTCGAGCCGACGCCGCTGTACCGGATCCTCGAACGGGACGGTTTCCGGCATCACGTGGAAAGCGGCGCGGACGCGACGTTCGAGATCACGGTGTGGGCGGACCAGTGAGCGCCTGCCCGGTTCCCGCGCGCGACGCCTCGCCGTGGCGACGCGCCCGCGCGTTCGCCGCCTGCCGCCCTTGTGTCGCCGGGTGGGCGGTCTACCTCGTCGTCGCCGTCCTGATCGTCGTGCTCTACGGCGTCCGCTAGCCGCGGCGACCGGCCGATCACCGGATCCGCCCTGAGCCGGGCGCGCCGGCGGCACCACGTCCGGTGATGCGCGGGCGCGCCGGTGCGCGCGACCCCCGGGCGAGATCCGGCGCCACCACGATCGGCGTATCCGTTCACGCTTCTTGATGCCAATCAATACATGCAATAACGTATACGTTATAGGATGCGTCGCAATGGCCGCGCGTCCGACCACGCGCGGCGCCCGGCGAAGTCCGGCAGTGGAGTCCGTGCATGCACCGCATCGTCTTCCTCGACCGCGCCACGCTTGCACCCGGGGTGCGGCTGCGCCGTCCCTCGTTCGAGCATCGCTGGAGCGAGTTCGAGCGCACCGATGCCGCCGACGTCGTGCGGCGTCTCGACGGCGCGACGATCGCCATCGACAACAAGGTGCCGCTGCGCCGCGAAGCGCTGGAGCAGTTGCCTGACCTGAAGCTCGTCGCCGTCGCCGCCACCGGCACCGACTGCGTCGACAAGGACTACTGCCGCGAGCGCGGCATCGTGGTGAGCAACGTCCGCAACTACGCGGTGCACACCGTCCCCGAGCATGTGTTCGCGCTGATCCTGGCGCTGCGGCGCAACCTCTGTGCCTATCGGGACGAAGTCCGGCGCGGCGCGTGGCAGGCGGCGCGGCAGTTCTGCTTCTTCTCCCACCCGATCGACGACCTTCACGGCAGCAACCTGGGCATCATCGGCGAGGGCGTGCTGGGGCAGGGCGTCGCCCAGCTCGGGCGCGCGTTCGGCATGAACGTGATGTTCGCCGCGCACAAGGGCAAGAGCGGCCTCGGGCCGCTGTACACGCCGTTCGACGAGGTGCTCGAGACGGCGGACGTGATCACGCTGCACTGCCCGCTGCTGCCCGAGACCCGGGCGCTGCTCGGCATGGCGGAGTTCCGCCGCATGCGCCGCCGGCCGGTGCTGGTCAACGCGTCCCGCGGCGGGCTGGTCGTCGAGGAGGACCTCGAGCGGGCCCTCGACGAGGGCCTGGTCGCCGGCGCGGCGTTCGACGTCGCGCTCCCCGAGCCGCCGCCGGTCGACAGCACGATCATGCGGCTCGCCGCGCGTCCCGACTTCATCCTCACGCCGCACATCGCCTGGGCGAGCACCCAGGCGCAGCAGGCGCTCGCCGACCAGGTGATCGACAACATCGAGCGCTTCGCGCAGGGCACGCCGGCCAACGTCGTGCGCGGCGCGTTCTGAACGAAGCACCCCCTGGAGCCAACGATGGCACGCCTCGCGATCCTGACGCTGTTCATGGGCCAGACCCGCAACCGCTTCCTGCAGTACCAGCAACCCCGCACGATCCTCGAGATCCTCGACATGGCGGGACGCACCGAGGGCTGCGAGGGCGTCGAGCTCCGCTATCCGGGCGACCTCGCCGATCCGCAGGCGGTCAAGGCCGCGCTCGAGCGCAACAACCTCGGCATCGCGGCGATCAACTTCGCCTCGGTGCGGCCCGACCGGTGGCTGCGCGGCGCGTGGTCGTCGACCAAGCCGGAGGAGCGCCGGGCCGCCGTCGACGATTTCAAGCGCTGCATCGACCTCGCGCGCGCGATCGGCGCGCCGCGGATCACCAACTGCCCGCTGAACGACGGCATCGACTACGCGTTCGAGCTCGACTTCGCGCGCGCCTACGACACCGCGGCCGAGTGCTACGCCGAGATCGCCGACCACGACCCGTCGTTCCCGATCTGCATCGAGTACAAGATCAGCGAGCCACGGGTGCGTTCGCTGCTCGGCAATGCCGGGGAGACCGCGGCGTTCTGCCAGATCGTCAACCGCGACAACCTGGGCGTGACGCTCGACGTCGGCCACGCGCTCTTCGCCAACGAGAACGCGTCGCAGTCGGCGGCGCTGCTCGCGAAGGCGCGGCGGCTGTTCTACGTGCATCTCAACGACAACGACGGCCGCGCCGACTGGGACCTGCTCCCCGGCGCCGTGCACCCCTGGGAGTTGATCGAGTTCCTGTGGACGGTGAAGCGCCTCGGCTACGACGACTGGATGACCTTCGACATCGTGCCCAAGGAGGCTGAGCCCGTCGAGTTCTTCGCCACCGCGGCGCGGCTCACGCGCAAGTACGAGACCCTGAGCCGGCGCATCGACGCGCCGCAGATGGAGGCGCTGCAGGTCGCGAACAATCCTTCGCGGACGCTGGGCTACGTCCAGACGCTGGCCTGATCCCCACGCCACGAACGCCGGAGCACGAACCATGACAGCGACTCCCCGCGAGATGGCGAACGCCGTCCGCTTCCTTGCGCTGGACGCGATCGTCCACGTCGGCGACGGGCACCCCGGCACGCCGCTCGGCGCCGCCGACATCTGCACCGCGCTGTTCACGCGCCACCTGCGCTTCGACCCGGCCTGCCCGCGCTGGCCCGACCGCGACCGCTTCGTGCAGTCGAACGGGCACGGCTCGACGCTGATCTACGCGCTGCTGCACCTCGCCGGCTACGCGGCGTTCCCGATCGAGCAGGTGAAGCGCTTCCGCGAGCTCGGCTCGACCACGCCGGGGCACCCGGAGTACGAGCCGGACCACGGCGTCGAGATCACGACCGGCCCGCTGGGGCAGGGCATCGCCAACGCCGCCGGCATGGCGGTCGCGGAGGCGATGCTGAACGAGGAGTTCGGCGACGACGTCGTCCACCACTGGACCTACGCGCTGGTCGGCGACGGCTGCCTGATGGAAGGTCTCGGCCACGAGGTGATCTCGCTCGCCGGGCACCTGCGCCTCGGACGGCTGATCTTCCTCTACGACTCGAACCGGATGACCGACGACGGCCCGACGTCGCAGGCGGTGACCGAGGACTACATGGTCCGCTTCGCCTGCGCCGGCTGGCACGTGCAGGAGTGCGACGGCCACGACCAGGATGCGATTGCAGCGGCGATCGCCACGGCGAAGCTCGATCCGCGGCCGTCGATGATCAAGTGCAACACCTTGATCGGTTTCGGCGTGCCGCGCATCGAGGACCAGCGTGTCGCCCACGGCGGCAAGCTGTTCGAGGACGACGCCAAGGCGGCGCGCGAGCACCTCGGCTGGCCGCACGAGCACTTCGTCGTGCCCGAGCCGATCCTCGCCGCGTGGCGCGAGGCCGGTCGGCGCGGCGCGGCCGAACGCACGGCGTGGGAGGCGCGGCTCGCCGCGAGCGACCCGCAGAAACGCGTGAAGTTCGAGCGCCTGATGCGCGGCGAGCTGCCGGCCGGATGGGAGAAGGCGCTGCTCGACTGGAAGCGCGACGCGGTGGCGAAGGCGCCGGTGCAGCCCACGGTGCGCTCGTCGGGCGAGATCACGCGCGTGCTCTCGCACGCGATCCCCGAGCTCGTCGGTGGCGCGCCCGACCTCGAGGCGGCGACGCAGCACAAGCGCGACATGCGGCCGTTCACCGCCGAGCGACCACGGCGGACGCTACCTGCACTACGGGGTGCGCGAGCACGCGATGGGCGCGATGATGAACGGCATGGTCGCGCACAAGGGCGTGGTGCCCTACGGCGCGACGTTCCTCGTCTTCTCCGACTACATGCGCCACTCGATCCGGCTGTCGGCGATGATGTCGCTGCCGGTGATCTGGGTGTTCAGCCACGACTCGATCGGCATCGGGCGCAACGGGCCGACGCACCAGCCGGTCGAGTACCTGGCGTCGCTGCGCGCGATGCCCAACCTCGCGGTGATGCGGCCGGCCGACGCCGTCGAGGCCGCCGAGTGCTGGCAGATCGCCGTCGCCAATCGCCGCTCGCCATCCGCGATCATCAACTCCCGCCAGGCGCTGTCGCCGGTGCGGACCGTGCACACCGACGAGAACCTCTGCGCCCGCGGCGCCTACGTGATCGCGGATGCCTCGGGTGGTGCCCGGCGCGCCACGCTGTTCGCGTCCGGATCCGAGGTCGCGATCGCGCTCTCGGCAAGGTCGACGCTGCAGGCGCAGGGCATACCGACCGCCGTGATCTCGGTGCCGTGCTGGGAGCACTTCGACCGGCAGGACGCGGCGTACCAGGCCTCGGTGCTCTCCCGCGGCACCGTGCGCGTGGCGGTGGAAGCGGCGGTGAAGCTCGGCTGGGAGCGCTTCGTGGGCGAGGACGGCGGTTTCGTGGGCATGCGCACGTTCGGCGCGTCGGGGCCCGAGGCGGAGCTCTTCCGTCACTTCGGCATCACGCCCGAGGCGGTCGTCGCCGAGGTCACGAAGCGGCTGCCGGCGGCGCCGGCCGCCCGCAACGCGGCGGCGCTCGAGGCGCGCTAGGTCGATGGCCGATGGCACGGCGAGACATCGACGCGTTCGGCTTGACCCGCCAGAGTCGCATCCGTTAACGTATACGTAAGAAGCGGCGCGCGACCGGAGCGATAGCACCGGCGATCCGCCAACGATCGATGGGAGGGAGGACGCCATGGCAACCGTCGAGACGGGACTCGTTTCCCTCGCGGCGCTGCGGTTCACGGGCACGGACCTGCGGCGGCCCGAGTGCGTGCTCTGTGCGGCGAACGGCGACGTTTACGCGGCCGACTGGCGCGGCGGCGTGATGCGCATCGCGCCGGACGGCGCGCAGCAGCGGTCTCGGGCTGCACCCGGACGGCGGGCCGCTGCAACCCAACGGCATCGCGCTCGCGAGCGACGGCACGTTCCTGGTCGCGCACCTGGGCGCCGAAGCCGGCGGCGTGTACCGGCTCGGAGCGCAGGGCTCGGTGACGCCGGTCCTGACGGAAATCGACGGCAAACCGCTGCCGCCGACCAATTACGTGATCGAGGACGTCGCCGGCCGCCTCTGGATCACCGTCAGCACGTGGCTGTCGCCGCGCGCGCTCGGCTATCGCGCCGACGTCGCCGACGGCTTCGTCGTCCTGGTCGACCGTCGAGGTGCGCGCATCGTCGCCGACGGCCTCGGCTACACCAACGAACTCGCCCTCCACCCGTCGGGTCGGTGGCTGTGGGTCAACGAGACGTTCGGGCGGCGGCTGTCGCGCTTCGCGATCCGCGACGACGGCACGCTCGGTCCCCGGCAGACGGTGACGACGTTCGGGAAGGGTTTCTTCCCCGACGGCCTCGCGTTCGACGCCGAAGGGCACGCCTGGGTGGTCAGCATCGTCAGCAACTCGATCGTGCGCGTCGCGCCCGACGGCAAGCAGTCGCCGGTGCTCGAGGACGCGGACGCCGCGCACGTCGACTGGGTCGAGGCCGCCTACCTGTCCGGCACGATGGGACGGCCCGCACCTCGACAAGGCCGCCGGGCGCGTATTGCGCAACATTTCCAGCATCGCGTTCGGCGGCCCGTCGCTGCGCACCGCGTTCCTCGGGTGCCTGCTCGACCAGCGGCTGCCGACCTTCGATTCCCCGATCGCCGGGCACCCACCGACGCACTGGCGCCGGCAGGCCCGGATCTTCGCCTGACCAGACCCCATGGCGACCCGCAAGGCTTCCGTCCGCCGCGTACCGGCGACCGATCGCGCACGCCGTCCAGGGCGCGGTCGAGCGCGTCTACCAGGCGCTGCGGGCACGCATCCTGGACAACGCGTGGCCGCCCGGCCATCAGGCGCTCGAGCAGGAGTTAGCACTCGAGATGGGCGTCTCCCGTACGCCGGTGCGCGAGGCGCTGATCCGCCTTCACAACGAGGGGCTGGTCGAGGTCGTGCCGAGGCACGGCGTGCGCGTGCTGCCGGTGTCGCCGGTCGACATGGCGGAGATCTACGCGATCCTGACGAGTCTCGAGTCGCTGGCGGCCGAGCTCGCGGCGAAGCGCAAGCCGGGAGCAGCCGCGCTGGCGCCGCTCGAGGCCGCGTGCCGCGAGATGGAGGCCGCGCTCGCCGCCGACGACCTGGACGCCTGGGCGAAGGCCGACGAGCGCTTCCACCTGCAGCTCGTGAGCCTGTGCGACAACCGGCGCCTGGCCGAGGTGGTGATCAACTTCTGGGACCGCGCGCACCGCGCGCGCATGGTGACGTTGCGCATGCGTCCGCGGCCGACGCACTCGACGCGCGAGCATCGCGCCGTGGTCAAGGCGATCCGCGCCGGCGACCCCGCGAAAGCGCGCGACCTCCACCGCGCGCACCGCGAGCGCGGGGCGGTCGAGTTGACCGAGATCCTGAAGCAGTTCCGCGTGTCGAGCCTGTAGGAACCGGAGCGGCGATGCCCCTTCCCCACTACGACATCTGCGTGCTGCCCGGCGACGGCATCGGCGTCGAGGTGATCGACGCCGCGCTGCCGCTGCTCGGGCGCGCGGGCCGCGGCCTGGGCTTCGAGTTGCGCTTCGCGTCGCATCCCGCCGGTGCCCTGCACTACCAGGCGACGGGTGAAGCGCTGCCCGACGCGACGTTCGCCGCGGCGCGCGATGCGCACGCGATCCTCTTCGGCGCGATGGGCTGGCCCGAGATCCGGCGTCCCGACGGCACCGAGATCGCGCCGCAGCTCGACCTGCGCTTCGGCCTCGAGCTCTATGCCGGCGTGCGCCCGGCGCGCGCGCTGCCGGGCGTGCCGCTGCCGCTCGCCGACCCGCGCGCGCGCGACATCGACCTCGTCATCGTGCGCGAGTCGACCGAGGGGCTGTTCGCCTCGGTGGGGCGCGGCACGGTCGAGGACGACCGCGAGGCGCGCGACACGATGGTGATCACCCGCAAGGGCTCGGAGCGCGTCCACGAGTTCGCGTTCCGCCTCGCCGAGCGGCGCCGCGCCCGCGGCCGGCCCGGCGAGGTCACCTGCGTCGACAAGGCCAACGTGTTCGTGTCGATGGCGTTCTTTCGCAAGGTGTTCGACGAGGTCGCCACGCGCCACCCCGGCATCGTCGCGCGCCGCCGCTACGTCGACGCGACCGCGCTCGAGCTGGTGCGGCGGCCGTGGACCTTCGACGTGCTGGTCACCGAGAACATGTTCGGCGACATCCTCTCCGACCAGGCGGCCGGGCTCGTCGGTGGCATGGGCATGGCGCCCTCGGCCGACATCGGCGACGAACACGGGCTGTTCCAGCCCTGCCACGGCTCGGCGCCCGACATCGCGGGCCAAGGCAAGGCGAACCCGACGGCGATGATCCTGTCGGCGGCCATGATGCTGGACTGGCTCGGCGAGCGGCACGACGACGCGCGGCTCGGCGAGGCCGCGCGGCGCATCGAGACGGCGGTCGACGCGGCATTCGCATCGGGCCGGCTGTTGCCGATCGAGCTCGGCGGCCGCGACGGTACCGCGGCGATCGCCTCCGCCGTGGCGGGCAACCTGTGACCGCCGCCATGAAGCCGCTTCGCGTCGCCATCGCCGGTGCCGGCTTCTTCAGCCGCTTCCAGATCGAGGGCTGGAAGGCGATTGACGGCGTCGAGATCGTCGGCATCGCCAACCGGCACATCGACAAGGCCGACGCTGCCGCGCGCCGCTACGGCATCGGGCGGGCCTTCGAGTCGGTCGAGGCGATGCTCGACGCCACCGCGCCGGATCTCCTCGACATCATCACGCCGCCGCCGACGCACCGTGCGTACGTGGGGCTCGCGGTGGCGCGCGGCATTCCGGTGATTTGCCAGAAGCCCTTTGGCGTCAGCTACGAGGATGCGGTGGCGATGGTCGCGCTCGCCGCGCGCGCGCGCGTGCCGCTCGTCGTGCACGAGAACTTCCGCTTCGAGCCCTGGTACCGCGAGGCGCGCCGGCTGGTCGAGGGCGGGAAGGCTCGGCACGCTGCACGCGGTCGGCTTCCGCATGCGCCCGGGCGACGGCCAGGGCCCGCGAGCCTACCTCGACCGGCAGCCGTACTTCCAGTCGATGCCGCGGTTCCTGATCGTCGAGACGGCGATCCACCTCATCGACACGTTCCGCTACCTGATGGGCGAGGTCGACGCGGTGACGGCGAGGCTGCGGCGGATGAACCCGGCAATGGCAGGCGAGGACGCGGGCTACCTGCTGTTCGAGTTCGCCGGCGGCGCTACCGGGCTGCTCGATGCCAACCGCTCGAACGACCACGTCGCCGCGAATCCCTGGCGCACGCTCGGGGAGATGTGGCTCGAGGGCGACGGCGGCGTGCTGCGCCTGGACGGCGACGCCCGGCTGTGGTGGAAGCCGCACCACGGCCCCGAGGTGGAGCACGCCTACGACCCGGGACCCACCGACACTTTCGGCGGTGGCGCGTGCGAGAGACTGCAGCGCCACGTCCTCGATTACCTCGCCCACGGCGCGCCGCTGGAGAACGCCGCAAGCGACTACCTCGCCAACCTGCGCGTGCAGGAGGCGGCCTACGTTTCGCATCGTGAAGCAAGGCGCGTCGCGCTGTCCGGCTTCGTGCCGCCGAAGGGAGTCGAATCCCTGCCACCTGTCTAGACGGCCGCGACGCACCAACGCGTCCCACCGCCGGACCCCACCTGAGGAGACATCCATGAACCGTCGCAAATTCGCCCTCCGTGCCGTTGCGGTCGCCGTGCTCTCAATGGCGTTCGCAGGCACCGCCGCCGCGCAGACCGCGCTCAAGTTCAGCCACACCGACCAGCCGGGCGGCGCGCGCCACAGGGCCGCCGAACTGTTCGGGCAGAAGATCGAGCAGTACACGCAGGGTCGCTACAAGCTGCAGATCTTTCCCGCGGGGCAACTCGCCAACGACCCGAAGGCGATCGAGCAGCTGCAGCTCGGCGGCATCGACTTCACCGTGTCGTCGACCGGCTCGTTTGCAACGCACCTCGCCTCGCTCAACCTGACGATGCTGCCGTACCTCGTCGAGAGCTACGAGCAGGGCTGGAAGCTCTACGACGAGTCGACGTGGCTCAAGGGCGAGTTCGACGAAGGCGCCGGCGAAGGGCTTCCGCTTCCTCGCCACGTGGGAGGCGGGCTTCCGCGACATGACCACCCGCGAGCCGCTGCCGACGCCGTCCGCGGCGAAGGGCATCAAGCTGCGCACCTTCCCCAACGAGATGATGCGCTGGACGCTGGAGTCGATGGGCTTCGGCGTGCAGATCATGCCGCTGCCCGAGGTCTACCTCGCAATCCAGCAGGGCGCCGTCGGCGGCCAGGAAAACCCGATCGACACGATCTACTCGAACAAGTTCTACGAGGTCGCGCCGAACGTCACGCTGACCAAGCACGTCTACAGCCCGATCCCGCTGGCAGTCTCGGAAAAGACGTGGCAGAGGTTCTCCGAGGCCGACCGCGCCGCGGTGCTGAAGGCCGCCCAGGAGGCCGCGGCGTGGAGCCGCAACGAGATCCGCGCCAACGACGAGAAGCAGCTCGCCGACATGACGGCGAAGGGCGCGAAGGTCGCGCGGCCCGCGCTCGAGCCGTTCCGTGAGTCGGTGAAGCCGGCCTACGCGAAGGCGAAGGAGAAGTACGGCGCCGACGTCGACGCGTTCCTGGCGGACGCCGAGGCGGTGCGCAAGGCGTTGCCGGCGAAGTAGCACGAGTCGACGGCGGGCGCTCACGCGCGCCCGCCGTCGGACGCACGAGGAGCCGCGATGAACCGAGACAGCGCATCCGCACGCGCGAGCGCCGCCGCTGGATTCCGTCCGGCCGCACCGGCGCGGCCGATGTTTCCCAGGTCGCCCCCCGCCCCGCCTCTGCTCGCGGCGTTCGGGGCGCTGGTGGACTGGACGGTCGTGCTGATCGGCGCGGTGATGATCCTCCTCGTGTTCGCCAACGTGGTGCTGCACGTCTTCGGCAAGGACCTGGCGGCGGTCACCGAGTCGGCCGAGCTGCTGATGGTCTGGGTGACGTTCCTGTCCGGGGCCAGCGCGGCCCGCCGCGGCGCGCAAATGACGATCACCGAGTTCATCGACAAGCTCGACGGCAACGCACGGGAGCGTGCCGACGCGGCGATCGACGTGTTGGCCATCGCCTGCTGTCGGTGCTCTTCTGGTACGGCATCAAGCTGGTCATCGTCGGCTGGGGCAACGAGCTCACCGTGCTGCAGATCCCGATGTCCTTCCAGTACCTCGGCATGCCGGTCGGCGTGGCCGCGATCCTGGTCTGGATGGCGTACGACCTCTGGCAGATCCTGCAGGGCAGGACCCGGGCGCAGCGCTGGCCGAAGGAGTGACGCCATGCTCGCCGGATTGCTGTTCCTCGGCTTCTTCGTGCTCGCCCTCGTCGGCGTGCCGCTCATGTATTCGCTGCTGGTGGCGACGGTGGGTGCGATCGTCATCGGCGGGCTGGGGCACCCGCTGGAGACGATCTTCCTGTCGTTCATCGGCGGGGTCGAGCCCTTCATCCTGATCGCCGTGCCGCTGTTCATCTTCGCGGGCGAGATCCTGTCGTCGGGGGGCATCGGCCAGCGGATCGTCAACTTCGCCCGGGCGCTGCTGGGGTTCCTGCCCGGCGGCCTCGGCGTGGTGACGGTCACCTCGTGCCTGATGTTCGGCGGTGTCTCGGGCTCGGCGATCGCCGACACCGCGGCGATCGGGTCGCTGGTGATCCCGTCGATGCTGAAGCGCGGCTACTCGCGCGGCTTCGCGGCCGCGCTGCTCGCGGTGGCCGGCACGCTGGCGCTGCTGATGCCGCTGTCGATCCCGTTCCTCGTCTACGCGTTCATCTCCGGCGTGTCGATGCGGCAGCTGTCGATGGCCGGACTGGTGCCGGGGCTGGTGATGGCGGTCGCGCTGATCGGCGTCTGCGTCTGGTACGGCAGGAAGAGCGGCTGCGACAGTGGCGACGTGCGCGCGACGCGCGGCGAGATCTGGGCCGCCACCAAGGACGCGGGCCCCGCGCTGATGATGCCGCTGATCATCGTCGGCGGCATCTGGTCGGGCGTGTTCACGCCGACCGAGTCGGCGGCCGTGGCCGTGGTCTACGGGACGCTGGTCTCGCTGTTCCTCTACCGGGACATCACCGTGCGCGACCTGCCGCGGCTCCTGGTCAACGCCTTCCAGACCAGCGCCACGGTGATGCTGGTGATCGGGGCGACCGGCGCGCTGGCCTGGCTGATCACCGCCGAGCAGGTCGCGGTGCAACTGGCGGGCTGGATCAAGGTGGTGGCGGCGCAGCAGTGGACGTTCCTGCTGATGGTCAACGTCACGCTGCTGCTGCTGGGGATCTTCATCGAGCCGCTGCCGGCGATGCTGCTGACCGCGCCGCTGCTGCTGCCGATCGCGCAAAGCTTCGGCATCGACCTCGTCCACCTCGGCGTGGTGATCACCGCCAACCTGGCGATAGCGCTGTACACACCGCCGGTAGGAGGTACATTGTTCGTGGCGGCGAAGCTCGCGGGGGCCGGGATCGGCGAGATCACCAAGGCGCTGTACCCGCTGCTCATCGCCGCCATCGTCGTGCTGCTCATCATCACCTACGTGCCGTCGATGACCAGCGTGGTCTGGAAACTCTTCGTCTAGCGCCCTCTGACGCCATGCTCCTCGGCTGCATCGCCGACGACTTCACCGGCGCGACCGACCTCGCGAACACGCTGGTCAAGGGTGGCATGCGCACCGTGCAGGCGATCGGCGTGCCCGCGAGCGACGGCGTCGCGGCGCATGCCGACGCGGTCGTCGTTGCCCTCAAGTCGCGCACGATCCCCGCGTGCGGACGCCGTGGCGCAGTCGCTCGCCGCGCTGGCGTGGCTGCGCGGGCGCGGCGCGCGGCAGGTGTTCTTCAAGTACTGCTCGACGTTCGACTCGACCGACGCCGGCAACATCGGCCCGGTCGCGGACGCGCTGCTGGACGCGCTCGGCGCGCGCTTCACGATCGCGTGCCCGGCGTATCCCGAGAACCGCCGCACGATCTACCTGGGGCACCTGTTCGTCGGCGATGCGCTGCTCTCCGATTCGCCGATGCGCGACCATCCGCTGACGCCGATGCGCGATGCCAGCCTCGTTCGCGTGCTGTCGCGCCAGACGCAGCGCCGCGTCGGACTCGTGCCGTGGCCGGTGGTCGCGCGCGGCGCGGGAACGATCCGCGCCGAGTTCGCGCGGCTGTCGAACGAAGGCGTCGCGCACGCGATCGTGGACGCGATCGGTGACCGGGACCTGATCGAGATCGGCGCCGCGTGCGCCGACCTGGCGCTCGTCACCGGCGGGTCCGGCGTCGCGCTCGGCCTGCCGCAGAATTTCCGCGCCGCGGGCCTGCTGCCGGAACGGGCCGACGCGGCCGCGATTCCCGCGGTGTCCGGCGGGTCCGCGGTGCTCGCCGGCTCCTGCTCCGCGGCGACACGCGCTCAGGTCGCGGCGTGGTCGAAGTCCTACCCCGCGGTCGCGCTGGATCCATTCGCGGGCGATGCCGCCGCGATCGCGGCGCAGGCGCTCGCTGCGGCGGGCGCCGACGTCGCGGCGGGGCGGCCGGTGCTGGTGTATTCGACTGCCGCGCCGGACGTGGTCACCGGCGTGCAGTCGCGACTCGGCCGCGAGCGTGCCGCGGGCCTGATCGAGGAGGCGTTTTCGATCGTCGCACGCGAACTGGTCGCGCGTGGCGTGCGGCGTCTGGTCGTCGCCGGTGGCGAGACGTCGGGCGCGATCGTGCAGGCGCTCGGCGTCGAGGCGCTCGCGATCGGCCGCGAGATCGATCCCGGCGTGCCGTGGACGACCGCCCTCGGCGCGCAGCCGCTCGCGCTGGCGCTCAAGTCGGGCAACTTCGGCGCGACCGAATTCTTCGCCAAGGCGCTGGCGATGCTCCCGGACTGACGATGACGGACGCTGCCGCGCGCGATGCGCTGTGCCGTCTTGGCCGCTCGCTCTTCGAGCGCGGGCTCACCCACGGCAGCACCGGCAACCTGTCGATCCGCACCGGCACGGGATTCCTGATGACGCCGACGGGCTCCTCGCTCGGGGCGCTCGACCCGGCGCGACTCGCGGTGCTCGACGCGACCGGCGTGCACGTGCGCGGGGATCCGCCCACGAAGGAAGCCCTGCTGCATCTCGCGATGTATCGCGAGCGACCGCGTGACCGGGCAGTGGTCCACCTGCACTCCACGCACTCGGTCGCCGTGTCGGTGCTCGCGGATGCCGATCCCGCCAACGTGCTGCCGCCGCTCACTGCGTACTACGCGATGCGGATCGGCACGCTGCCGCTCGTCCCGTACTTCGCGCCGGGCGACGCTGCGCTCGCCGATGCGGTCGCCGGATTCGCGTCACGTCACCACGCGATGCTGCTCTCGAACCACGGGCCCGTCGTCTCCGGCGCCTCCCTCGACGCGGCGGCCGACGCGATCGAGGAGCTCGAGGCGACCGCGAAGCTCTGGCTGCTGGTCCGCCACGATAACGTGCGTCCGCTCGACGCGGCGGCGCTCGCCGACATCG
>CAVPJE010000007.1:0-126162 GCA_963705175.1 uncultured beta proteobacterium
CTCGCCGAGACCCACGACGTCGTCAACGTCGCGCGCGAACTGGCCGACTTCAACCCATACCTGACGGACGTCGCCCTGCAGGAGGCCGTCGCTCGCGAGGGCGCGGCGGATGCGCACGCGTCGCTCGCGGCATTCGGCGCGACGATCGGGACTGCCGAGTACATCGAGTCGGGCGCGGCCGCGAACCGGTTCGCTCCGGAACTCGACACGCACGACCGCTTCGGCAATCGCGTCGACCTCGTCCGGTTTCACCCGGCGTACCACGCGCTCATGAAGACCTCGATCGAGCATGGCCTGCATTCGTCGCCCTGGACCGCACCGGGACCCGGGGCCCACGTCGCCCGCGCCGCGCGGTGCTACCTGCACACGCAGGTGGACGCCGGCCACGGCTGCCCGATCACGATGACGTTTGCCGCCGTGCCCACGTTGCGGACCACGCCCGGTCTCGCGCGCCTCTGGGAGCCCAGGATCACCGCCCGCAGCTACGACCCGCGCAACCTGCCGGATGGCCAGAAGGCCGGCCTGACCATCGGCATGGCGATGACCGAGAAGCAGGGTGGGTCCGACGTGCGCTCGAATACGACGCGTGCGCACCCCATCGGCAGCGGCGGTGCGGGAACGCCCTACGAACTCGTCGGCCACAAGTACTTCGTGTCCGCACCCATGTCCGATGCGTTCCTGGTGCTCGCGCAGGCCCGCGGAGGACTATCGTGCTTCCTGTTGCCGCGCTGGCGGCCTGACGGCAGCAAGAACCCGCTGCAGGTCGTGCGCCTGAAGCGCAAGATGGGCAACGTCTCCAATGCGTCCTCCGAGACCGAACTGCGGGGGGCGCTGGCGTGGATGGTCGGCGAGGAAGGTCGCGGCGTGCGCACGATCATCGAGATGGTGGCGATGACGCGCTTCGACTGCATTGTCGGCTCGGCCGCCGGGCAGCGCGCGGCCGTCGCGCAGGCGCTGCACCACTGCTCGATGCGCTCGGCGTTCGGCAAGGTGCTGAACCGGCAGCCCCTGATGGCCAACGTGCTCGCCGATCTGGCGCTGGAGCAGGAAGGTTCCCTCGCCCTGGCGATGCGTCTCGCCCGCGCGCTCGATCGGCGCGCCGACGCGCGCGAGGACCTGCTCGTGCGCGTGATGACGCCGGTGGGCAAGTACTGGGTCTGCAAGCGGACGCCGGGCCTCACCTACGAGGCGATGGAGTGCATCGGCGGCAGCGGCGTCATGGAGGACTCGCCCTTCCCGCGGCTCTTCCGCGAGTCCCCGGTGAACGCGATCTGGGAGGGCAGCGGCAACATCCAGTGTCTCGACGTGCTGCGCGTGATGCGCAAGTCCCCGACGGTGGTCGAAGGGTTGCTCGACGAACTCGGCGCCACGAAGGGCGCGAACGCCGACCTGGACCGCTGCATCGGCGAGCTGCAGCGCGAGGTGGCGGACACCGCCGACCTCGAGCACCGCGCCCGCGCGATCGTCGACCGGATCGCGCTCGCGTTCCAGGCGAGCCTGCTGGTGCGGCACGCCCCGTCATTCGTCGCCGATGCATTCTGCGCATCGCGGCTCGCGGGCGCGGGCCAGCGCAACTTCGGCGTGCTGCCGCGGAGCGCGGATTGCGCGGCAATCATCGCGCGCGCAACGCCGCGGCTCTAGCCGCCCACACCGGCGTTCAGAGCAGGAGCAGCGTCCCCAGTCCGAGAAAGGTGCCCATGCTCACGACGTCGGTCGCGGTCGTGAGGAAGATCGACGAGGCCGTGGCCGGATCCGCGCCGAAGCGGTGCAGGGTCGTCGGCACCAGCACGCCCGAAATGCCGCTGACCACGCACGCGATCACCATCGCGAGCCAGGTGACGACAGCGAGCATCAGCGCCTGCGGGTTGCCCTGCATCCACGCGTAGAAGAACATGCCGAGACCCGCGGAAACGCCGACCAGCGCCCCGTTCGCGAGCCCCAGGATCGCCTCCTTGGTCACCGCGGTGCTCGTGCCACCGGGCTTGAGTTCACCCAGCGTCATCCCGCGGAGCGTGACTGCAAGCGCCTGGCATCCGGTATTGCCGGACTGGCCGGCGAGCACCGGCAGGAAGATCGCGAGCAGCACGATCTTCTCGAGCGTGCCCTCGAAGATGCCGACCACGCCCGCGGCGACGAACGCGGTGAGGAGGTTCAACTGCAGCCATGGATGGCGAAACATCAGGCTGCGCGGCCAGCGCGTGGCGAGCCGCTCCTCGCGGTCGACACCGACCATGGTGCCGGCCTGCGCGGTCAGCTCGAACGCCTGCGCCTCGAACAGGCTGTGTCCTCGCACCGTGCCGAGGAGCCTGCCGTCGCCGTCGACGACGGGATAGACGGGAAAGTGCTTGTCGAGCGTGAGCTTCATCGCGTCGAGCACCGGCATGGACGCTTGCAGCGCGAACACCGAGCGCAGCATCACGTCGCCGAGCCGTTCCGACTTGGGCGAGAAGAGCAGGTCGCGCATCGTGACGACGCCGACCAGCTTGCCGTCGGCCTCGAGCACCCATGCGTAGGTGATGAACGCGTGCTTGACCTCGTCCCGAAGCGTCTCGATCGTCTCCTCGATCGTCTGCGTCGGCAGGAACACCGCCAGTGGCGGCTCCATCAGCAGGCCGACCGAGCCCTCCGGATGCGGCGACTCCTTCGTTGGGATGTGCTTCTTGCGCTTGAGTCGCATCGGCGGTCACTCCCGGGTGTGAAGGACACGTGGACGGCGCGAAGCCGCCGTGCTGCGGTTTCCTGGTGCGTCGCCCGGCGTGAGGGACGCGCGACGCGACTCAATGCTCCTCGCGATAGCGCTCCCGGACGAAGGCGATGGCGTCGGCGACCGTCGGCTGCGCGCCGGCAAAGCGGAGCGCGAGGACCAGCAGTCCGAGCAGCGTGTCCTCCTCCGAGGCCGCGAGGCGGTGGGCCTGACCCAGCCGCTCGCAGACGAGCTGCCGCAGCAGCGTGGTCCGCAGTGCCACGCCCCCCGAGAACACCAGCCGGGTCCAGTCCTTCTGCGGCGCGATGCGCAGCGCGCAACGCGCGTAGTTGTCCGCCATGCCGGTGAAGGCCGCACGAAAGAGATGCCCGACGGTCAGGTTGTCCTCGCGCACGTTCGTGAGGCTGCCGCGCTCGCCCATGGCGCTGAAGTAGAACGCAGGATTGACTCGCAGGTCGGTCGCGCCCGCCCGCTCGGCCTCGGCGAGGATGTACTCCCACGGATCGCGCAGCCGAAGGCCCTGCGCTACGGCGAGTTCGCCCAGCAGGCGGACCAGCGCGTTGAGCGCGCGGCCGCCGGGAATGTGCGTGATCGTCCGGAGAAACCGGCCGTCGAAGTACGGGCGCGTCTGGAAGTCGCCGAACTCGCACCCACGCGCCAGCCGGATCACCGCCGAGCCGGTGGAAATGTTGACCGACAGCTCGCCGTCGTCGAGGAAGGCACCGACCTGGGAACACTGGTAGTCGCCGACCGGGGCGAAGATCGGCAGCCGGCGCGAGCCGACTGGAACCTCCCCCACCACAGTGCCCTGCGGGACGATCCCGGGCCAGCGCACCTGCGCGAGTCCGAGTTTCTCGATGGCGGCCCGGTGCCAGTCCAGCGTCTCGACGTCGAGCGCGCCGTGGCCGTAGGCCTGCGTCACGTCCGTCCGTAGCGTGCTGCCGCAGAGGCTGGCGACGACGAAATCGGGGATCGCGGCGACGACGACCGGCTCGCGTGGCAGCCGCTCGTTCTGTGCGAGCCAGAAGAGATGGCAAAGCGGAACGCCGGGGCGAGCTTCGTTGCCGAGGCGACGTCGATCCTCGACGCCGAGCCGCCGCTCGATCTCGTCGAGGTAGCTGCCTCCGCCGCCCGGAAGCGGTTGCAGCGCCCGCTGATCCTGCCAGTTGATCGCATTGGAGACGGCGTTGCCGCGCTCGTCGGCCAGCACCATGCCGTGCAGCTGGCCGCACATCACGATGCCCTCGGCGTCCGGCGCACGCTGCAGCAGGCGCTCCAGAAGGGCCCGCGTCGCGCTGACGATCTGCAGGGGATCGAACTCGCGAATGCCGGGGGCAAGGCCCTGGATGGGATCCGGGAACGGCACGCGCTCGACGTGGCGGATGGCGAGCGCGCCGAGGTCGAGCACCGCGCCCTTGATGAACGAGGACCCGAGGTCGAGGGCGACGAGTCTTGAGTGCTGGCGCATGCAACGGGCAAGCGTACGCGATTTTTCGGCCTGCGGCCGGGCGTGGCCGAGTCGAGTCGCTACGCTTCGGTCGCGCGCCGCGCGAGCAGCCGGGCGATCCGATCCTCTTCGCCTCTGCCGATCCTGCCCGCCAACCCCACGGCGGCACCGGCGTCGAGCATCTGCGCAAACGCCCCGCGCACCTGGGATGGGGTGACCGCGGCAATGCCCGCGAGCAGCTCTTCGCGAGGGCGCACGCGACCGAGGGCGAACAGGTCGAGTGCCGCAAGCTCCAGCCGCTGCGCAGGCACTTCCTGCGCACCCAGGCGGCGGACGGCGATCTGGTTGCGTGCGCGCTCGAGTCCGACGGGATCGGTGGCCTCGACGTGTTCCCGCAGCAACCGGGTGACCTCGGCGAAGTACTCGCCGAGGTGCTCCGGACCCGTCGACGCCTCGATGACGAACTGTCCGTAGGAGTCCCTGACGTCGGTCGAGCAGTCCGCGTGGTACACGAGGCCGCGCCGCTCGCGCAGCCGGTCGAGCAGCGGCGAGCTCATGCCTTCGCCGAACAGGGCGGCGGCCACGACGAACGCGTGGTGCTCACCCGGCAACGCGGGGGTCGGGAAGCCGATCACGGCATGTACCTGGCTGCTGCCGGTCAGCCGGCGCGAATGGATGCCGCCGACAAAGTCGGGCGTGGCGATGTGGTTGTCGGCGCCGCGAGGCATGTCGCCAAAGGCGTCCCGCGCCGCGGCGACGATTCGGTCGGGATCGACGTCGCCGGCCACCCCGACGATGGTGTTGGTGCCCGTGAACTGGCGCTGCACATGGGCCACCAGATCGGCGCGCGTGAGCCGCCGGATGTTGGCGCGGCTGCCGATCACCGGGCGCGCCGCCGGGTGATCGCCGAAACAGGCCTTGTCGAACAGCTTGAAGGCCGTCTCCATCGCGTCGTCCTCGACCTCGGCGTACTCGTGCAGCAGCACCTCGCGCTCGCGCTCGAACTCGGCTTCGGGGAACGTGCTCTCGCGGACGATGTCCCCCAGCATGCCGACGAAAGCCTCGGCGTCGCGGGCGAGGCCGCGCATGTGGAATGCGGTGTGGTCCTTGTCAGTGTGCGCGTTGACGTCCGCGCCAAGGCGCTCGGCGTCGAGATTGATCTCCTGGCAGTCGCGCGATCGCGTGCCCTTGAACGCCATGTGCTCGATGACGTGGCTGATGCCGCTCTGGCGCGCGCTTTCGTGCTGACTGCCGCTGCGCACGAAGACGCTGACCGCCGCCGTGGCCAGATGCGGCAGGCGGAAGACGACGACGCGCACGCCGTTGTCGAACGTCACGATTGCGGGGGCGGCGTCGTCAGCGAAGGCGCGAACAGATGCAGTCGGGTGCTTCATGGCGGATCGATCGTACACGGACTGCGCCGCACCGCCGCGGGTCGGATACGATACGCATTCGCGCCCGAGTCACCGGGCGGCCCCGGTCGACGGACGGCCGGCGTCGCCGCCGGTCGATGGCGCTCACGACCCAGGGAGTTGCCAGTGATGATCTCGATGTATCAGGTCAGCGTTCCGCGTTTCGTTCACATGCTGGGCAACCTCGCGACGATCCTCGACAAGGCACAGGCGTATGCCGAGGCGAAGAAGATCAACGCAGCGGTGCTGCCGGCGTCACGCCTCTACCCCGACATGCTGCCGCTGACGAGCCAGGTGCAGATCGCGTGCGACACGGCGAAGCGCGCGGCCGCGATGCTGGCCGGCGTCGACAATCCGGTCTTCGAGGACAACGAGACGACGCTTCCCGAGCTCAAGGCGCGCGTCGAGAAGACGATCGCCTTCCTCGGCACGATCAAGCCGGCGCAGATCGACGGTACCGAAGGCAAGGACCTCGTCGTCAAGGTCGGCGGCAAGGACACGCCGTTCAAGGGAATGCAGTTCCTGCTCGCCCGGGCGATCCCCAACTTCTACTTCCACGTGACTACCGCGTACGACATCCTGCGGCACAGCGGGCTGGAGATCGGCAAGCGGGACTACCTCGGCAATACGACGGCGAGCTGAGCAGGCCGGGAGACGGGCCGCGCGCCCTGGATGTGGCACGCGAGCCCGACTCTGCCTTCGCCACCTCGGAGCCCCACCCTGATGTATATTATGGTAATATACAGCGATGCTGGATCTTGACCGCGTCGTCGGCTTCGAATGGGACCAGGGTAACGCGCGCAAGAACGAGCGGCACGGCGTCTCGCAGAGCGAAGCAGAGCAAGTGTTTTTCGATGCAAAGCTGTTCGTTGCACCCGATGCCGGTCACTCGATGGAAGAGTCTCGCTTCCACGCACTTGGATCCACGTTTGGCGACCGACTCCTGCACGTCACGTTCACGCTGCGCGCCGACATGACACGGATTCGGGTGATCTCCGCACGCGACATGCATCGCAAGGAAAGGAACATCTATGAGCGCCAAAGCTAAGGTGCCTCGATTCAACTCGGAAGCCGCGGAACGCAAGTTCTGGGAGTCACACGACAGTACTGCGCTGGTCGATTGGTCGAAGGGCACGCGAGTTCGCTTGCCCAACCTCAAACCGTCCACGCAGAGCATTTCGTTGCGGCTGCCGTTGCACACCCTGGAGCGGATCAAGACCGCTGCGAACGCCCGCGACGTACCGTATCAATCGCTGATCAAGGTCTGGCTGGAGGAAAAGCTGTCGGCCTAGCACGCGGTCGCCTCTACCATCCTGCGGCACAGCGGGCTGGAGATCGGCAAGCGGGACTACCTCGGCAATGCGACGGCGAGCTGAGCAGGCCGGGAAGGGCTCGCGGGTTTACTTTTGTCGCGCCTTGCGCGCCGCGTACTTGGAGTCGCGCGCGGCCTTCTGAACCTGCTTTAGCGCCGCATCGGCTTCCGCCCGGGCAGCGCGCTCGGCATCCTTGCGCGCCTTTGCTTCTGCGACAGCCTGTGCTTGCCTGGCCTTCTCGGCCGCGCGTTGCGCTTCCTTGAGTTCGGCGGTGGCCCGGTTCGACTTCTTCTGCTCGGCCGCGCGAATCTTGCGCGCTTCTGCGGCTTCCACCCGCGCCGCCTGCCGCTCGCCCACCTGCGGGTCGTTGGCCCGCGTCGTTGTACGGATCTTCTCCAACTGGGCTTGCTTCGACTTGGCCGCCGTCTGCAGGCGTTCCGCGAATCCTGGTTCTTTGCGAGGCATGTCTTCAATCTCTTTGTTCAATGCAGTGGTAAAGGCGACCGATGATACGACCCCAGCCGCCGAATACGCGCCCACACGATCGTGGCCTGCTGGAGAAGAACTGTCAGGACGCACCCTTCTTCCCGGCACCCGCACTGCTCTTCTTCGATTCCTGCCTGCCAAGCTCTTCCTTGGTGGGCTTGACCTTCTTCACCTTCTCGGTCTTGACCTTTTCTTTCTTCACTCTTTCCTTCTTCACCTTTTCCTTCTTCACCGTCGGCCCCGCCAATGCCTGCTTCGCCAGCCGTTTGGCCTCCTTGGCTGCGGACTCGATCAGCTTCTTGGTTTTCTGGTGCTGCCGTCTTGCCTTCAGCATTGACGAGTGACTCATCTTGACCTCCGTTGGATGAAGAGTGGATTCGACCGTAGTTTGACCCGATCTTGCGTACTTGGCCAACTGACTCGTCCCAACCCCGTTTCAGCAGGGTCGACAAGCAGGCCGGGACCATCCAATGGGAGCTCGCCTACAGCGACCTGCAGGGCTCCGCTCTGCAGGCACACGTCCACCTCGGGCAGCATGCCGTCAACGGGGGCGTCAGCGTCTTTCTCTGCACGAACCTCGGCAACGGTCCCGCTGGAACGCCCGCGTGCCCCGCCACCAGCGCCAACCTGAACGGCGTGATCGTCGCGTCGAGCATCGTCGGGCCCGGCGGGGAGATCCGCGGACAGATCAAGTAGCACCGACCGCAGGGAATTCGCAGGCGTGCTGGTCGTTGACTACTTTGGCACTGCGCTCCCATACGCTCGTCGGCGCGTGCATTGAGGAATTGCACCAGGGCGGGAAAGCCCACTATTCTTCGGCCTCACCCCTTCCGAGGAGATGACGATGGGCTTGCTCAGCCGCAGTCCTGCCGCCAAGCGGGGCGGATTGCTTCTCTCGACCCTTTGCCTTTCGACTTTCGCCGCGACTGCCTACGCGCAATCGAAGTGCACGGCGACCGGTGTCATGGCGGGAGAGAAGTTCTCCCTGAGCCACTGCGCCGTCGCGTTCCTTGTCGAACCGTACCGCAGCGTGACCTTGTGGTTCAACGAGAGTCCCATCGCACCGCAGGAGGTGGAAGCCTTCCACGCCAGCGCGTATCCGAGTTCGCTCAAGGACGGCAAGCCACGCACGATGGTGGTGGCAGCATTCTGCCCCGGAGGCGGCCAGGCAAAGGCTTCGGCAGGCGCCGTAAAGTCGATGGACGTCGGCTTTACGCACGGGAAGTCGGCCATGGCAGGCGCGCAATGGCTCATCGAAGCGCCCAAGGACTTCAAGGTGGAAAGGATCTCGGGGGACGTGCGCCCCGGCGGCAAGCTGAGCGGGCGGATCACCGGCGGACGATCGAGCGACGGGCGGCCTTACGCCTGGGACTTCACGTTCGACGTGACGCTCCCCGCAAACGAGGCTGCCTCGGGGATCGGTTGCGGCTAGCGCACGGCGATCGCCGGGGCTTGCCTCATCCCCGGTGGCTTCGCCAGGAAGTCCCGCAGGATCGCGACGAGGCTCTGCTCGCACAGCGCCACGATCGCCTTGTCCAAGGCCATCGCGGCGCCATGCGCCTGTCCCGCCCTGTTGGAGTTTGCCGACTATTCCTTCGGCTGCGGGCCCCAGTAGTCGAACTTGAAGTTGCCCTTGGCGCGCTTGCCGTTGATTGCGTGCGTGTTCATCGCGAACTGCAGCACCGCGAAGGCGACGGCGTCGGCATTCACGTCGAGAGCGAACAGGTTGACGTTGTCATAGGTGTCGCATGCCTGGTGATAGCACGGGTCGTACTGCTACCCGGCGATGCCGTCCCGACTTGCCGCCTCGGCCGCGGTCTTGATGCCCTCGGCGCCGGTAAACAACCCGCCCGACGGGATCCCCGCGAGGATGAACGGACCATAGTCCGAGCGGCCGGAGAAGTCCGTGCCCTTGAACGGCTGCCCGATGATCGTGTAGTAGGATTCGAACACCTTCTCGATCTGGTCGGACCCCGCCGGCCCGGCAGCCGCGCCGCCGGAAAGGATGACGGTCGAAGCGAAGACGGTGACGCAGACTGCCGCACCCCTGATGATCGGTTGCCTCATGAATTCCTCCTGCGACGTTGTACGTCCAAGCGGACCGTGAGCCGGCCGCCGGCCGGCGATCACGAAATGTCGCCTTTGACAGAACAGGCGATTCGATTAGAGGAAAGACGGCACGCAATGTCTATGCCGTAGAAGTCCTGATCAAGATGATCTACAGCTTGATTCGCCAGAGGAAGATGCGCGCCGCCGTAACGTAAAGCCTTTCGACAGCGCTGGTTCCTGACGCGCATCAGCCCTCGGCATATCGTGTGTCGGGGTCGGACACTGTTGTGTTGGTAGGTCGCGTGGGACTTGAACCTGCGACCAACGGATTGGGACTGGCCTGGCGCATCCCTCTACTTCGTATGGAAGGATCGCGGCAAGTCCGGGCGGCGTTCGCTTGACGGGACGCCCCGGAGCCGAAATACTCGCCTTCGCAAAGCCCGCCGATCGCCTTTCGTCCTGGTCCGGGCGGATGCCTGTCATGCACTTGCCCATTGGCACTTCACCTTGCCCGGAGAACTTCGTCATGCATTCCTCGATCGACTCACGCCGCGGGTTCGCCCGCGCCTTCGCAGGTGTTGCCGTCGCGCTCGCGCTCGCGTTGCCCGCGTATGCGGAACGGCCGGCGGCCACTCCCGGCGTGCCGCCAGGGCAGACGCTGCCGCCCGGTGCGCAGGGCAATCCACCGACGTGGGCCGGTGGTCCGTTCTTCCGCCAGGGCGTGGTTGCCGTGGCCAATCCCTACGGTGCCCAGGCCGGAGCACAGGTCCTGCAGGAAGGGGGCAACGCGATTGACGCCGCGGTCGCGATCGCCTATGCGCTCAACGTCGTCGAACCGCAGTCGGCCGGCATCGGCGGCGGCGGGTTCATGCTGATCCACCTCGCCAAGACCGGCGAGACCTTCGCCATCGACTCGCGCGAGCGGGCGCCGGGGGGTGCGAAGCCGGACATGTTCAAGGGACTCGGTTTCACTCAGGCATCCACATCCGGCTTCGCGGTGGGCGTTCCGGGGATGGTGCGCGGCACCGCGCTGGCGATCGAGAACTGGGGCCGCCTGTCGCTCGCGCAGGTGCTCGCGCCGGCGATCCGGCTTGCGGACGAGGGCTTCGCGGCCACGCCGCGGTTCGTGAGCTCGCCCAACTGCACGAGCGCGACCAGCCGCGCACGGGTCTACCCCGAGACCGCAGCGTACTTTTGCCCCGGCGGCATGGCCATTCCCGCCGGGACGATCGTGCGCAACGAGCCGCTCGCGAACACCTTCCGCAAGATCGCCGCGGAGGGCCCCGAAGCGTTCTACACCGGCGAGATCGCGCAGGCGATCGTCGAGGGGCAGCAGCGCTTCGTCACCGGAGGCCAGGCCGGATCGATGACGCTCGCCGACCTCGCCGCCTACGAGCCGACGATCCGCAAGCCGGTGGTGGGCAAGTACCGCGGCTACACGATCAAGGCGATGAGCTCGCCGTCGTCCGGTGGCCTCACGCTTCTGCAGATGCTGGGCATGATCGAGCGGTTCCCGATCGGCGACGCGTCGCAGGGCTTTGGCTTCGGCACCACCGCGACGCTCAACGTGATGGTCGAGGCCATGCGGCTTGGCTTCGAGGATCGTCGCGTCTGGATGGGCGACGCCGACTTCTCCTACGTTCCAGCCAAGGGTCTCATCGACCCCGTCTACACGATGGTGCGAGGCGCCGGCATCAAGGCCGACGCGCGACTGGGCAACGCCGTCGTTCTCCCCGGCGATCCGCGCCCCTACGACACGGCGGCCGTGGCGCAGCGCGAGTACGTCGCGGCAGGGGAGTCCTTCGCCGGCCCCGGCGGCTCGACCACGCACTTCGTGGTCGTGGACAAGTGGGGCAACATGGTGTCCTACACGAATACGATCGAGTCGGGGTACGGCGCAGGCATGTTCGCCGGCACGAAACAGCCGGACGGCTCCATCAAGAGCTACGGTTTCCTACTCAACAACGAGCTGACCGACTTCAACTTCACCCCGAACGTCAACGCGTTCCCGGGCGAGGAAGCGCCGAACGACCTCGAGCCGGGCAAGCGCCCGCGCAGCAGCATGGTGCCGACGATGATCTTCGACCGTGCCGGCAAGCCGATCGTCGCGTTCGGCTCGCCCGGCGGCGCCACGATCATCAACTCGGTGTTCAACGTGACGCTCAACCTGCTCGACCACGGCATGACGATCCAGCAGGCGGTCGACGCGCCGCGGATCTCGGCGACCTCGGTGTCCGGCCCCGTCGGGATCGACGTCGGCAATCCGCTGTCGCCAACGCCGTTCCCGGCGGCGTCGATCACCGGGTTGAGGATGCTCGGACACAACGTCGGCAGCCCTCTCGACATCGGTTCGGTGCAGGCGGTCGTCGTCGATGCGCAAACCGGCAAGCAGTACGGTGCGGCGGACGCGCGTCGCGAGGGCACGGTGATCGGGCTGCCGCGGGCGCTGGGCGGCAAGTAGACGCTGCACCGGGCCCGATTGGCGTGGCGACAAGCGACCCCTTCCAGGATCGAACCTCGCCACGGCTAACTGAAGCTCCCGTGCGCGAGCTGGGCCAACCGACCGGTCCCGGCCTCGTCGGGTAGAAAAGGAACGGCCGCCGAAGAGCCGGCGGCCGTCGCATCGTGCGGCGGGGATCGCTATGTCCGAAGCGTCCTCGCCGCTGCAGCACAGGTCTCAGTCGGGCACGTAGAGCGTCTTCCGGTCATACACGATCCGATCCGCGGCCGCCGGGTTGCTGGCGATCGCCGGCACGTTTGCCGCGGTGATCGCCGGCGCAACGCATGGATACGGCGGGCCACAGCGCGGCGTGGTGCGCACGACCTGCGACGGAGGCAACGGCAGGCCCGACGTCAGGTGCGCGTACATCGCGTCGAGCGCGCGGTTCAGGTAGACGTGCAGCGGAACGAAGCGCTGCTCGTAGCCGCCGAAGACGGGTCCTCCCGGCAGGAAGGCGTCGAAGTGCTGGGCATTCGTCACTTCGACGTACCGGGCATTGCTCACGCCGGGCGCGGCCGCCTGATTCTTGAGGAAGTAGGCGCGCGACGCGTGGTTGACGGGCACCAGCGTGTCGGCACGGCCCTGCACGATGATCGTCGGCGTGTTCTTGAGCCGTCCGGTCAGCTGCACTTCCGCAATTCCGGCGCGGACACGGTCCGACGCTTCCTTCGCCGCGCCGGTGAGCTGCGCTCCGGTCACGATGTCACGACCTTCCACCAGGTTGCGGTGGCAGATGGCACCGTCGAGCGCGAAGTCGGTTGTTCCCGTCGATGGAGACGTGGCAAGCAAGTCCTGCTTGGCTCCGCCCAGCGATTCGTTGTAAACGACGTTGACACCGGTCGTGGGCGGCACGCCATTGCCAGTGGAGAAAATGCTGGCTTGCGACGCGGCCACCTGTGCGATAACGTCTCCGGCCGCGTTCGTGTTGGCGAAACTGTATCCGCAGACGTTGTCGGCGACGCTGAACCGGCCGAATGCGTTGGCGTACGTCACGGTGATCGAGTTGGTCGCGAACCGGTAGTGCGACGATTGCAGCACGTCGCTGTCGGGCAGCCAGCCATAGTCGCGCAGCTTGTCGAGCGCCGCTTCGGCCTGTTGCGCGAGCGTGGTCGCGGTATCAGGCAGCAAGCCCTTGGCGGCGAGGCCGGCGCATCGGTTCGCGCTGTTCACGGCCGACAGAAACGCTGCCGCCGGCGAGTTGGCCGCGCGCGCGGAAAGCGCGGCGCAGGGCTGGTACAGGTTCGCGAACGCGAAGTAATCGTAGAGCGGCTTGCCGATCGTCCTGACCGGCGTCGTTCCCTGCACGATGGCGAGGCCGGACATGTCGTTCGGCTGCGCATTCGGCTCGGTGACGGCGACACCGTCGATCAGGTTGTGCTGGTCCTGTTCCGCCGCGGCGAGCGCGGCCCCGCCGCCGTTCGACACCGACGACGCGATCACCAGCGTGTTGCGACGATCGAGCACGATGCGCTTGCCGCCCCTCGGACCGGCGGGCGCGCCGACGTGGTGCTCGTTCAGGACGTAGAACGCGAGCACGACCGCCTGCAACGTGTTGCGGCCCCAGTCGGCTTCGGGATTCTGCTGCGAGTGCGCGTGCTTGTAGGCGACACGATTCGGGAACGCAGCATTGTACGCAGCGCGCTCGGCCGCGCTGAGCGACGCCGTGAAGTGCGAGTCGGTCCCGGCCGCCGCTGCGCTCGTGCGCCTGCCGTCGATCAGCCCGACCTGATCCGTCATGAGGTCGTGCAGCCCATTGCCGCTGCCCTTGTCGGCGTAGGCGACCGCGCACCCGTTCTTGAGGCCCCATTCGCCCGAGCTGCCGATGGCGCCGTAGACACCACGCGAGCCCGACGACGTTCCCGTGACGATGCACGCCCGGGACGGATCGAACGTATCGGGCACCTGGACCATCAGCGTGACGTTCTTGCGCCCGGATCCGTCATCGGCATAGGTGATGTATTCCCAGCCCGGAATCAGCCCTTCCGAGGCCGTGACGTTGCCGTTCCTGTCGACGTTCGGGCCGTAGAGCGTTCCGAAGCCGCCACCGGCGGTCGGGTCCAGGATGGCACGGTAGTTGGTGTGGATGGCGCGCCGACGCAGCTCGAGTGCCGTCGGTGCGATGGGGTCGACGAAGCCAGGCGCCGCGGCCGAGCCCAGGCCTGATTTTCCGAGCCCCGCGGTCAGCAGGTCCTGCACGGCCGGATTGGCGGGCGACGCGGGGGCTGTTGCACCGTAGTAGGTCGCCGCGATGTCGCCGGCGAAGCGCGGCTTGGCATTTGGGGTGTTCGCCATTCCGACGTTGAGATCCTGCGCCGCCCATGCGGGTGCGACGGCAGCCACCATCGCGAATGCGAACGCGGAGCGGATGATTGGGGGAATCATTGCGGGAGAACCTCCATGGTTGCAGAGACGTACCGCGATTCGTGCGCGTGCCTTGTTGTTCTGGCGCCACTTCGCACGCGCGTGCGAGGCGGGAGCGGAGCTTATACATCATCGTGCAGTCATGTAAAGGCCAAGCCGGCGGCGGTGGCATCGCGCAGTCGCTGCTGCAGTTTCCTGGGATGTGAGGTTCCCCCGGAATTTGGTTGTCCAAGCTGGAATGGATGGGCTTCGCGGACCTCGGAGCACACGACAGTACTGCGCTGGTCGATTGGTCGAAGGGCACGCGAGTTCGCTTGCCCGACCTCAAACCGTCCACGCAGAGCATTTCGTTGCGGCTGCCGTTGCTCACCCTGGAGCGGATCAAGACCGCTGCGAACGCCCGCGACGTACCGTATCAATCGCTGATCAAGGTCTGGCTGGAGGAAAAGCTGTCGGCCTAGCACCCGGTCCCCACTTCGTCTGCCCTTCGCCCTCGCGCGTCGGCTTTCCGGCGCCAACAGGCGCGCCGCCGGTCGTTGCCCCAAAGGACACGTCCTGGCAGGGCACGCTGGACCGCGACGTCGGCGGCGGCGATCCGGTTCGTGTCCACGTCAGTGGCAACCCCGACGATGGATCAGGTGGGTCAGTTTTGAGCCGACGTCGACGACTAGGGTCCGCAGCGTGGACGCGCCTGCAGTAGCATGCCGACGCCACGAAGCAGTGCCCAGCCGAGGCCCAGTGGAATGACCAGCGTCTGCAGCAGGAAGACCACCATGAGCTTCACCACGTGTTCGGTCATGCTCTCGGCGACTGCGCCGAGCTTGCCGATCCTGCCGGGCACGTCCACGGCGACCGCCCCTTTGACGCGATCGAGCAAGCCGGGCTCGGCCTTGGTCTCCGCCTGCTGTTCGACGCTCGATCCGCCGTCGAGCTTCTTGCACAGCCAGTCGGGAAGCATCCAGCAGTCGTCCTTCTTCCTGGCAGGCGCCTGACCGGGTTGCGCCGGCGCCTCCTGCCTGATCCGATCCGTCGACAGCGCGATCGCCTGCTGGCTGGCCTGGTAGTCCTCGGCCATGAAGGTCCGATAGATCACATCGCTCGCGATCGAGACGGCCGGGATTGCGAACCGGATGAGCAGGAGCACGGCCAGAAACTTTCCCACACCGAGCGGCGCGGCCGTTCCGCGCCAGCGGTAGGCCAGGTACAGCAACGCCAGTGCCGACAGTGCGATCGTCACCGACCAGTGGCTCCCGACCCGGATCAGGATCTCCATGGCCCCGAACGCTATGCACGCAGCAAGCATCAGGTCGGCGAACTGCCCGACGATCTCGTTGATGGGGCGAAGCAGCTGTCCCAGGCCAACCTGGACACCGACGCCCAGCGGTTGCGCCGAGATCTGCGTGCCCTGTGCGAGCGAGAGCACGGCATTGAGGGTCCGAGCGGTCGCAAAGGTCACCAGAGCCCGCTTCAGGCCCTGGTCGACGTAGACCTGCGCCGACGCGTCCAGGGAATACTGGCGCAGCGGCGAGCTCGCGGTGCCGAGCCAGGCGAACACGACCGCGACGACCAGCAGCGCCGGCAACACGAAGCGTCCCAAGCCTTGCAGTTTCATCTTTGCCTCCCATTCGCGATCGATGACGTACGTTGCACTACCGCGGCTTTCCGCAATGTTCCGCCGCCGGGCCGTCCCGGGAGCTCGTCTGCAGCGAAGTCGACGGGGCGCGAAGGTTTCAGGGCGAATTCGAGGGCGCGGCTTCGTGGTTGCATGAACTACGGGGCCGCGATCTCTCCAAGTCGGGCCCAGTAGCGCGCCGCGTGGCCGTAGGCTCGCGCGCAGGCCCGCTCGAGGATGCCCTTCAACAGTAGACGACGGTCTCGCCACGCGGGCACTCGTGGGCGCGCAGCGCCTTGACCAGCGGAACAAGGCTCCCATAGTGATTGCCGTCGAGAAGCTCGGCGAACTCTCCTCGAAGCGGCCGAGCCGCTCCAGGGCATCGGCCAGAAGGTCCTGCCGGCTGTCGTCGAGGTGGCCCCAGGCGTCCTGCAGCCAGACCAACGCATCGACCGGCCGGTCGGCGTCGAGGTAGGCCCGCGCTGCGCCGGCTCGTCGAGCAGCAGATCGGCACGCCGCAGCAACTCCTCGCGCGCCCCGTACTGGTCGGTCCCGTAGAGATTCAGCACACGTTCAGGCCACACGTCGCGCGGCGTCTCGCAGCGTGCGGCGGCCTGCAGCCAGTGGCGACAGGCTGCACGCACGACGTCGCCGATCACGCCGTCGGAGTCGTCGGCGCGCTCGAGCAGCACGGCGACCAGGTCCCCCGCGTCCTGACGGCGGAGGAAGGTTTCGAGGTTCTCGTCGAGCGGCTTCGTCATGGGTAGGACAGTGGTGCCGGGTTCAACTCGACGGCATGCCCTCGCTCAGGTCCCAGAACCTTCCCTGCCAGTTGGAGATCTGTCCCTCGGTGCCGCAGGCGAGGCAGCGCCAGACGACGACATTGGTGTCGGCGATGCCCGTCTCGACCACGCGTTGGTCGCGCTTGCGGCACTTGAAGCAGACCGGGCCCGGCGCGCCGTCGGGTCGATCAAGGTCGGTGGCGTGCGCGAACACGGCGGTGAGGAAAGTCCGCGATCTCTCGTGCCGGGCCCCGCCACTGCCCATGCCGGGATCTCCTTGAGCCTGCCGTGCGGTCGAGTCCCGGGATTGTCGCCACCGCGCGTCGCGACATTCACTTCCGACGCGCTACTCCGCCGCTTGTCCGGTGGCATACACCGCGGAGAACTTCGCCGCCTCCCTGCAACCGGCGGCGACGGCGGGGGCGTAGAGCCGTCCCTCGATCCCCAGCGACCCCGACTTCAGGTCGTAGACGGTCGCGGTCGTATTGAGCCCATCCGAGCACTGGTACGCGGCACCATTGATCCGGTGCAGGCTGCCGTACTGCTCCAGAGCACCGGAAAGCGTGCAGGACAACCCGCTGCTGTACGTGAACTCCATTTGGAGATTGCGGCCGGTCTGCGTCACCTCGAGGTCGAAGGCGTCGGTGTAGGTACTGTTGTCGGCGCTGGAAGCGCAGTCGTAGTACTCGCCGTACTGGCCGCCGGTGAAGATTCCGGCCAGGTCGATGGATGTCAGCGTTTGGCGCTCGATCGACTTCGTGAAGGTGAGCCCGGTGTCGTCGAACGTGTAGGTCAGCGTTCCACGATACGACACGGAGATTCCGCCCTGCGTGGGACGGAACGTCGCGGTACCGACCTTTCGCACCGAGGAGTTTCCAGGCACCCACGGGAACGTCAACCCCGTGCCGGTGGTGGTGTAGAGCGGCCCGACGAACGCCAGCTGCGGCTGATCCCAGGTCATCTGGGCGGTGTACCAGGTCGGCTGCCCGCTTGGGCCGTAGACGAAGAACGTCGCGAACATGAAGACGTCGCTCTGGACCAGGTTGACGCCCCAGCCCGACTCGGAAGGGTTCCACCAGAGGTCCGTCCAGTCGACCTTGGCGCCCGCCGGAAGGGCGGACAGCAGCAGGGACAGGCAGAGAAGGATGCGCGCGATCATGACCAAGCCTCCACGGTTGAGTGGCCAACCGGCCGCCGGGATCGTCCGCGCGGCCGCCGGCTGGGGCCACGTTGCATTCCATGCCTAGCGAAGAAAGCTTGCGCCTCCCGCACCGACAGGGTTTGTCGCCCGTCAATGCATGTGCGGCTTGCCGAAACGGCAGAGGTGCTGGACCTGCGTCCGGGTCGGCCGCCAGCCGTACGCGCGCGACATGCGGGCGGTCATTTCGCCGGCACATGCCGAAGCGTCGCGATGACCGCTACTGCTACGGCCCTGTACCCCTCGCTATGCAAGTCCGCTGGACACGCAACTTTGTCGATGACACGCGCATCTCGGCGGCGATCTCGAGGTCGAGCCGCTGACCATGCCTCTTCAGGCACTGCAGGACCTCTTGCACCGTGCGTCTCCCGTGGAGATAGGCCCGATCGCGCGGTGGAACCACGCTGCTGCGATCGCGCGAAAGGGGAAGACTCGAAGGGCCCACCCCGCTCGGGACGGGCCCTTCACTTGTTCGTAGGCCGTGTAGGATTTGAACCTACGACCAACGGATTAAGGGAATCAAACCCCAATAGGGATCATTTTTCAAATCAGGCTCTTGCAGCACACGCCAAGTTTCAAGAGCAGCCCTGCACAGCCTGGAGCGAACGGTACGAAGGCAAGAAGAGTTACGAAATGGCTACGCTGGCATCAACGCGCCGGGACACGATTGCGCCAATACCCGGGCAGCCGCGCATGATGCGCAACCGCGAAAACCACGATGCCATCTGCCTCCGGCCGATAAACGATAGAAAGTGGGAAGTTCTTGATGATGACGCGGCGAATAGTTGGTGTCGCCGTCGAGCCTGAGAGCGGAAAAGCCAAAGCGCGCGCGGTCGCTTCCTCGACGGCGGCAGCGAAACGCACCCCTTGGCCAGGCTGAACTTGATCGTAGTAGGCGACGTCGGCAAGAAACTCCTCGCGCGCCGGCGCGATAAAACGCGCCCGTTTCACCGCGTATTGCGCCTGGCCTCAGCGAAGACGTTCTCGGCCGAAAAAACCTGAAGGTCGCCACGATCATAAGCGGCGATACGCTCTTCGATCTCTCGATTCCAGGCGGCTTCCACGTCCGATAGAGGCGGCCCCTGCAACGATTCGAGCAGCACTTCCGCAAGTCGCGCGCGGTCGTGTGGCGGGAGCGCGCGCACCTGTTGTTCAAGCTCCATCAGCGATTCAGCCATTATCAGACCTCCGATTTCCCGCGTCCGCCCATCCTGCTGGCGCGGCCTCGCAAGACAACGCAATGCCACAGTCGCGTCGACGCGTTACACATTGAGGGACGAAGTCCAATGCGACCTCCGGCACGACTACGCCCCGATACTGGCGCTTTTGCGTATGAAAGAGTCTAGCACTCGAGCCAAATTTCGACCCCCTCCCGCACGTCATCGTGGGCGTGAACCCTGGACGGCGGCAGTCGATACCTTGCTGCCGGTCGCAATGACGCCGCCAATGGCCGCAATGCCGGGAATTGCGGTCGTAGCCTCGCGGCGCATCAACTGGCGGTTTCGGCCAACTTCAGCCGTTGACGCCCACAAGATGTAACGCCGTGAACGGCCGGTCTCAAGGATTCGCGGGCGAACACGCAACGATGGAATCTCCATAGCCGACCTTCAAGGATCAACGGCTCCAGCCACTGTTGTCAGATGCCTGCCCTGAGGCACAGACTTTCAAAGATCTGATGACGCCACGCGGGTGGGCGTCACACAACTGTTACAGAGGGCTGTCCTACTCATGCTCGCTGCAACGCGGCCGGTCATCGGTAACGGCAGCGAGACCAAGTCACGCCGTAGGCATTGGCCGAGCGTCGCTCAAGCCACAAGTGGTACTCACTTGCCGACTAGCCCGGGATTCGAGCGCGACAGGAACCGTCCGGGGCGACCTCGCGAACCTCCGATGAACGCGCGCCAACACGCGCGGGGATCCCGGACCTGCATGGTGCAGGTGCGCACAAGCACGAAGGGCCCACCCCCCGCGGGACGAGCCCTTCACGTGCTGCTCTTCCGGCCGGGATCGCCCCCGACCTGCGCCGCTGACTCGCCGCTACGCCGCCTTCGGCTTCCTGCCCGGGGCCGGCGCGGGAACGAACCCCGACACCCGGCACTGCCACGCCTCGATCGTCTTGGTGCCTTCGTAGCGGGTCAGCTGGCACATCACCACCTCACCGGCGGCGCTGAGTTCGGCGAGCAACTTCCGCACCGTCGTCAGGGGCACGCGCATCTCGGCGGCGATCTCGAGGTCGAGCCGCTGACCGTGTTTCTTCAGGCACTGCAGGACGTCTTGCACCGTGCGTCTCCCGTGGAGGTGAGCCCGACCGCGCCGCAGGGCCGGATGACCTCGATCACCGGCCACAGGCCGCGGCGTCTTCTGCCCCCAACGGCCGCTGATAGGCAATAGAGGGTTCCGCTGCCTCCCACCTGCAGATCAGTCGGCTGGCCCTATGGCGTAGGTCTTACGATCGGCAGGAGCTGCTTCGCAATCGTATCCGCCATTGCCTCTCCCGATGGGAGCGGAATGGGAATGGGGAGAATGAACGCGGGCAGGGCAAACGTCGGTACTTCCCGCCGGTGGGAGACCGCTCGCGCCTCGCCAGTGGAGAGGAGGTCGAGCACATGAAGGTCGCCCGCCTCGTGCCGGGTCCACCACATTAGCCCGAAGAGCCCGGCACCACCCGGACCGCCAATCGGCGCAATGGCGCCGTGTTCCTCACTCCGCGAATGCAGGGTTCTCGCCATGACGATGTATCGAATGTCGCTCGCGCCAGCTCGCTCGACGATTGCGGGACGCCGGAGTTGCTCGAAGAGCACGGCGTCGTCGAGATCCACGCTCGAGAGCCATGGGTACAGTGCTTCGATGAGTCGAGCGGGCGCGACGACGTGGAGTTGCGGGTCGAGCTTCTTGAGTGCCACCTCGATTGCTTCGGATTCGGCGCTCGCAGCGAAGCCGTGCTGCCGTGTACGTTGCACGATGGCGACACCCTGTGGCGCGATTCCCGCTGCTGGCCCTTGTTCGGTCTCGGGCCAGTGCCAAGCCAGTCCCCGGGTTCGTGCCCACTGCCGAAGCTCGGCAGAATGTGCTTCTCGATGTTGTCGGGGTCGCCCTTGAGCCTCTCGAAGTCGAGCGGGGAGTGGTTGTGGAAGCGCTGGCCGGCGGCCTTGTTCAGGCGCTGGTCCAGGGCCTCGCCTTCGACCTTGCTGCCCTTGAGCCGCGCGTGCTCGGCAAGGACCTTGGCTTTCGACGCGGCGAGCACGCAGTCGAAGCGGCGCAGCACGGTCATCGGCGCCGGCACGTACCCCGACACCCGGCACTGCCACGCCTCGATCGTCTTGCTGCCTTCGTAGCGGGTCAGCTTGCACATCACCACCTCACCGGCGGCGCTGACTGATGGCAGAAGCCTCGTCACTTCGCCGCCGTAATCAAGTTCGGTGAACCAGGTCAGCGACAGAGCTCGCGCGATGCCTGGCGCTCGACTTGATCCGTCGGCATGGAATCGCAAAGCGCCCTGTCGCCCGCGGAGCGCAGCAACCCTGCGCAACCCATCAGCAGGGCGAGGGAAACGGCGATCGCCACGAATCGCCATGGATGGCACGCATTCGGAAAGTTCGCGGTCGCGTCGATATCGGGCCTGTGTGCCTTGATCGAACAATACGCGCACTCAGGCCGGAGCCAGCGCACTACGCGCGGCGTGCTCCAACACGGCGCGGACTTGGTCCAGCGTCACCCCTGGGAACAACTCCACAAACTGGCTGGCGGAGACGCCGTCTTCGAGATTCTCGAACAGGGCAGATACGGGAACGCGCGTGCCGCGAAGGAGCCAGGCGTCACTGACGCGATCAGCGTCGTGTCCGACAGCGGCACACGAAGACCGGTCGATCATGGCGAAATGCTAGCGCTCCGGCGAAAAGACGGCTGACGAAAAGATCGCCTGGATGACGTGCAGGCAAATGGACTGCGCCGCGAAATCGTGGAGCGTCGGCTGCATACGACGACGCAAGTTGACCGGGGTTGCCGAAGCGTTCTGACCGCGTTGACGACAATGATGGCCGGCAACGTCGAGGTCGGGCCAACCGGCGCCAAGCACGCCCCTCGCGATGGCGGGCGAGAAGCACGGCCACCCAACGCCACTCCCGCCTACAGCATGCCGAGATCGCGCAGGACCGAGCGCATGAGCGCGACGTTCTCGGCCGTGGTCGTCGCATTGTCCGACGCCCACAGCGCAGCGAGCGCTTCTACGTCCGCCTGCGACAGCCTCGCGCGGGCGTCCAGTGCGATCGCCCGTCGGTAAGCGAGCAGCGCCCACGCCGCAGCCTGGGTCACGTATGCATGGGAGTCGGGATGGACCTTGATCGCGGACGACGGGATGCTGCGGACGACGCGTTCGCTTCCGTAGGTTGCAAGCACCGAGTAGGCTTTCGACGCCTGCGGGACATTGTCAACGACGATCCGCGCCTCGAGGAACAGCGAAACCGTGCAGGTGCGCGCGTAGGCCGGCACATCGGCGTCGTCATGAAAGTGCTGCGGCCAGTCGCGTTTCTGCTGATGAACGTTGGCGGCGCTCATCGGCACTGCGATCACCCCGGGCGGGGCGTCGAGCGGCGTTTCCGCGCCGTGGAAACCCCAGTGGCCGTCCATGCCGATGCCCTTGAGCTCGATCAGGCAGCACGAGGGGTCCTGCGCGGTTTGCAGGATGTCGCGCGCGTACGCTTCGCAGACCCGATCGTCGTCGTCGCCACCGATCTCGAGCAGCCGGACGTCGCCCAGCTCTCCGCATGCCCGCTGCAGCGGCCCGAAGAAATGCGTTTCGAGCAGATGACGGAAGGTGGCCGGGAAGCGGCGATCCCCGCGCGGAATCGGGTAATCGTCAAACTGGTACCAGATCGCTCGACGGCATAGCGCAGCCAGATCCGCATCACCGGACGCCAGCTCGGCGAAAGCCGAATAGAACGCGAACGCGCTCGGCGCTGCCATCAGCCACAACGCCGGCCGTTCGCCGCGTGCGGCAGCCGCCTTCATCGCGTCGGCGACAAATCGGGCCGTCGCAGCACCCATCGATCGTGCGTCGTCCACGACGCGCACGCGTGTGAGCCCCGCGGCGAATTCGAGCACGTGAGCGGTCATCCGAGATGCTTGACGCGCGGGATGAACCGCTCCTCCATCTGCCGGTTCTTCTCGTCGCCGCCCGGCAAGTTGGCGCTCGTCCAGATCGGCGGATCGACGCCCAGCACCTTAAGCGCCTTGACGACTTCGACCATCAGGCAGTTGATCGCGACCACGTTGCAGATCGTCGCCGTCGGTCCAACCCGGGGCTCGACGCCGGCAACCTCGACGACCGCGTCACCATAGGGAATCCGGTTGTCGATGAAGTGGTCGACCTCCTGGTACAGGTTCTTGCACGAGGGGTGGCGCGATGGATGCTCCGGCGCGAGCTTGTCGGCGAAAGCGCGGCTCGTGATGCCGATGCTGACCATGCCGCGCTTCCTCGCTTCTAGCGCCGAGTCGATGCACATGGAGTTGATGCCGTACGCATTGACAATGACGATGACCTCGCCCGGCACCCGTCCCAGCCGGTACGCGTCGAAGACCTTCGCGGCGTAGCCCGGGAGTCGCTCGACGTAGTTCGACCGCTTGGCGCCGTGGATTAAATTGGTGCCCGGATCCAGGATCGCGTTGACGAACGCCGGTCCTCCCGCCCTCCACAGCACCTCCTCGGCCGCCATGTTCGAATGGCCGCCTGGACCGATCACATGGATCAGGCCATCGGCAGCCACGCACTTCGCCGCAGCCGCGGCGGCGCGCTGCAGCGCCTCCTGCTGGCCGACGATGCCCGAGACGATCTCGGCGATCGCCGCCTGGTACTGAAGCAGCTCCTTGTTCATGACGCTCCCCTGGCCGCGATCGACCGGTGCAGGTTGTTTGCAGAAAACAGGATCATGATCGCCGCGCAGACCGGCACGGCGAGGTACGCCCATCCGCTTGGAATGTCGACGGTGTCGTAGGGAATCCGCATGCGCACCTGCGTGACGCGGATGCCGCCGACCAGCACGACTGCGAAGAACGCGATCTGTGCGATGTCGGTCGCGACCGCAAACCGGCGCGCCGCGAACGGTCCGAGCTTCGCAACCAGGAAATCCATCACCAGGTGCTCCTTGCGAGCCACGAGTACCGTGGCACCGAGGAACACGACCCACACGAAGATCAGGCGCGACACGTCCGGAACCCACAGCCACGCGATACCGGCAACGTAACGAAGCGCGATCTGCGCGATGCTCAATCCGAGCAGTGTCACGAACAGCACGCCGGTGAGCGTCTGCAGTGCGTCGGAGATCGACTCGACGATTCGCTTCAGCATGTCATCCTCGAAACACCAGATTGGGGATGAACATCACGAGCTGGGGGAAGTAGGTGCAGAGGAACAGGACCGCGAAGAGCACGAGCGTGTAGGGCAGGGTCGCGGTGACCAGCGTCGTGAAGGGGATCTTCGCGATCTTCGTCTCGATGAACAACAGCGCGCCCACAGGAGGCGTCAGCAGACCGATCATGAGGTTGAACACGGTAATGAAGCCGAAGTGCGTCGGGTCGATGCCCAGCCCTGTGGCAATCGGCAGCAGGACAGGGAAGAAGATCAACATCACGGGGATCGCGTCGATAATGCATCCCATGAGGATGTAGAAGATGTTCACGGCGATCAGGAAGGCGATCGGCGACAGGTCGAGCGAGACGACCAGCGCGTGCAGCTTGTCGCCGAACTGCTCCTGCACGACGATGTACTGGAACACGCCAACGACGGCAAAGATGATCATGATGGCCGTGGAGAATACGGCGGCGGACCTGGCGACTGCGAAGACCTCGCGCAGGTTGATGCTGCGGTAGACGAACAGCGAGACGATCAGGATGTAGAAGATCGCGAGCGTGGCGACTTCGACGAGTGTCACGACGCCGAGCACGACGCCGAGCACGATGATCACCGGCGTCATCAGCGCGAAGAGCGTGTCCTTCAGGAGCAGCCCGAACTCCCGCATCGATCGCTCGATCTTGATCACCGGAAAGTTGTGCCTGCGGCTCACTACGAACACCGACACCGCAAGAGCAAGCGCGACCAAGAGGCCCGGGACGATGCCGGCGAGGAACAGCTTGCCGATCGAGAGCCCGCTGATCACGCCGATGAAGATCATCGGGATGCTGGGCGGGATGATCGGTCCGATCACGGCCGCGGCCGCGTTGATCGATGCCGCGAACGGCTTCGGATAGCCCTGCTTCTCCATGGTAGGAAGCAGGACCGACGACACGGCCGTCGCGTCCGCGACCGCCGAGCCCGATACGCCGGCCATGATGAAGTTGACGACGATCGCGACGTACGCCATGCCGCCCCTGAAGCCGCCGACAAGGTACGACGCGAAGTCGGCGAGCTTCCTGGTGATGCCGCTCCTGTTCATCAACTCGCCGGCGAAGATGAAGAAGGGGATTGCGACGAGCGTTGGGGAGTCCACGCCTTGGACCAGGTACGAGGCAACGGATCTCACCGACACCTCGCCCTGCAGCAGGATGTAGATGACGCCGGCGAGTCCCATCGAGACCCAGATGCTGAATCCGAGCGCGAAGAACAGGAACAGCAGCACGAACAGGACGACGATCATGATCGCTCCGACAGGGCCGACCACCACCGACCGCCGCGGCGACGGGCGGCGTCGATCACTTCTTCTGTAGCGCCTTGACCTTCGCGAGCAGCCCCGGCGGCCACTTCGTCCCTTCGTAGTCGGCGAAGGCACCATCGAGCTTGGCCTGGATGGACGAAAGGTCCGGGTCCAACACCGTCATCTTCGTCTGGAGGAACTTGTAGACGTCCGCGAGCTCCTTCTGCGTGAGCGCCGTCCCGTGGTTGCCCGCCTCCTCGCTCGCCTTCTGGATCACGTCGCGATCGGCAGCCGACAGACCGTTCCACTTGTTTGCGGCCATGTAGAAGGTCTCGATGTCGCGGATGTAGTCGGTCCGCGTGTAGTACTTCTGCACCTCGAAAAGGCTGGCGCTCTGCACGACGATCGCGCCGTTTTCCTGCGCGTCCACGACGCCCGTCTTGAGCGCCATGTACAGTTCGGACAGCGGGATCTGCTGCGGCAGCGCCCCGAGGGTCTGCATCGCACGCAGCACGACGGGGCTCGCCGCGGTGCGAATCTTCAGTCCCTTGAAGTCCTCGGCCTTGACGACCGGCCTGTCCCGCGTGGTCAGGCCACGCGGCGCGGTGTCGCCATTGATGTTGACGATCTTGATGCCGGTGTTCTTCTCGGCGGCCTCCTGGACGGGCTTGAAGAAGTCGGCGTGCAGGCTGCGGCGCATGTGGTCGTAGTCGCTGAAGAGGAACGGGATCGACGTGATCTCGTAGGCCTCCCCGCCCTTGATCCATGCAAACGTGTTGATACCCCCATACACCATCTCGAGGTCGCCGGTCTGCATCAGCGCGAACATCTGCTTCGGGTCGCCGAGCTGGCTGTTAGGGTAGATCCTTACCTGGAGCTGCCCCTTGCTGTTGGTCTCGACGAGCTCCTTGAACTTCATCGCCGCCGCGTGCGTCGGGTGATTCGTCGCCCGGATGTGTCCGATCCGGATGGTCGTGGCCGCATTTGCGGCAACCATCCACGTCGTCGTGGCCACCGCGATCAACGCGGCTGTTGCGAGTCTCCTCATGGCTCTGCTCCTTGCGAAAGTTCGGTTTGACGTGCACCGGCGGCAAGGCGGCCGGCCGCCTCCATTGCCTGGGCGCTCCACTGCAATGCTTCCTGGAAATGCTCGAGCAACTTGCGCTTCACTTCCGCGCCATCGCCGCGCTCGATCGCGTCGACCAGCGCCGAATGGACCTCGACAAACTGCCGGATATCCTGCGTGTGATAGCGGTTGGTGGCCGCCAGACTGCGCTGAATCGTCGCGAACATCCTGATCAGGCTGAGCAACAGTCGGTTGCCCTGATGGCGGTAGAGGGCCTGATGGAACAGGGTATGTACGCGGATCATCGAGGGTTCGTCGGCACCTTCGGCCTGGAGCTGGCGCATCGAGTCCACGATGTCGCGGAGCTCTGGGACCTGCTCGGCGTCGTAATGTCCGACATATCGGTCGAGGAACGCCGCTTCGAGTGCAATGCGTACGTCGAGGATCTCGCTGAAGTCGGCGACGTCCATCGCGATCCCGTAGCTCAGGTTCTCCATGATCGCGTCGAAGTTGAACCGCTTCAGGAAGCGGCCGACGCCTGGCTTCACCTCGATGATGCCGAGCGACTCGAGGCTCTTCAGCGCCTCGCGTACGGCCGTGCGGCTGATGTCGAGCCCCGCAGCAAGCTCGTGCTCGGTCGGGATGGAGTCCCCGGGCTTGAGCCGGTTCTTGACGAAATACAGCTTCAGCCGCTCGCGCGCCTGGCGCGACAGGCTTTCCCGACCGATGCGCTCGAGCCTCATTGCAACATGTCCTCACCTGCGATCAGGCAGCGCTCGACCGCGAGCGCGTCGGCGCCCGGCACAAGACGGAACTGCGTCAGGCATGCCGGCTGACCGACGACGAACTCGTACACGGATGGCGGCAGGCCGAGCAGGCGCGCCGGGGCACTCGTGCAGAGCTCGATTGCCTCGTTGGTAAGCCGGTCGCCGCGATGAAGCGCGCGATGCAGCGATCAAGGAGGTGGCCGGCGCCGGCGAGGAATTCGGTGCCGGCAACGCTCAGGTGGCCGTCCGCGTGGATCTCGACGGACGTTTCCCCCCATGTGGCGATCCCGGGGTCGCTGCCGGCAAGGAACGCGGCATCGCTTACGAGCACGAGCCGCTCGAGCCCCTTCGCGCGCGTGACAACGCGCAGGAATGCATCCGGCAAGTGGAAGCCGTCGGCGATGATCGAGGCCAACAGCGGGTCGTTGGCCATCTGCTCCCACAGGTAGTTGCAGAGCCTAGGCAGCAATCTGTGGCTGCCATTCCCGAGGTGTGTCGACAGGCGCGCACCCGCACGGACCGCGTCACGAATTCACTCGGGCGACGCCGCGGTGTGGCCGATCGCCACCACCACGCCGTCACGCGCGACACGCTCGATGAAGCTGAACGCGCCGGAACGCTCGGGAGCGACAGTGACGACCGGATCATCCCGCCGGCTGCGTCCTCCACTCCCGGAACTCGTCGTAGTCGGGATCCCGAACGTGCCGACGGTCGTGGGCGCCGCGCGGCCCGTCTTCCGCGAAATGAAAGGCCCTTCCACATGGATGCCGGCGATCGCCGTTCGGACGAGCTTGCTCTCGTGGGTCGCGGACACGATCGAACGGCACCTTGCGACGATCTGCTCGCGGGGCCCGGTAATGACGGTTGCGAGATGCCGAACGGTGCCCGAGGCCGCGACCGCCCGAATCAACCGTTCGATGTTCGCGACGCGCAAAGGGCCGGTCGAATAATCAATGCCCGCATATCCGTTCAGCTGCACGTCGATGAAGCCGGGACAGATGAAGGGTAGCGACTCCCAGCGGTTGCCAAACGGCGCCAGCGCGTCCACCGAGTCGATGACGCCGTTGTCGACCTGGATGCGAAGTGGTGCCGCGGACCTCGCATCGATGCCTTCGAAGGTACGCACGGACGGTCAGGCCTGTAGGATGTATGACATCATACGAGCGTCCTGATCGTTCGCGCAACCCGACAAAGCTACGTCGCAAAAGCACCCTGGCCTCAGCCTATGGCTTGCCGAAATCCCGTAGTTACCTGCCCCGAGAAATTCGGACCACGGATTACTTGAGATGTGACTCCGCGGTCGCCGCCGGACGCTCTGCCGAAAACGCCAACCCTGCAATTGACCGAACGGCGCCGCATGTCACCTTCCGGCGTAAAGGAGCCGGGTCTTTCCGGCGTATAGGCGCCGGCATTCGGCGGGGTGAACGGACATCTTTGCGGGGTTAAGGATGCGAGGGTTTGGTCGTGTTGGCAAGCCGTGACTTGGTGGTGGGCAGCGGTCTTGGGGCGCGATAGGAAATACCGTCGAGGACCAGGCAGTAGGCGTTGTGGCGCAACCGATCCAGGGTCGCCGACGCGAGCAGGCGGTTGGCCGGGAAAGCCTGGTCCCACTCGGGCAGATCGAGATTGCTGGTGACGATGGTGGACGTGGTCTCGTAGCGTTCGGCGATCAGCTCGTGCAGATCCTCGTCGGCCGGCGGGCGCAGCAGTTTGAGGCCGAAGTCGTCGATGATCAGCAACGGGACGCGGGCGAGGTTGGCGAGCTTGCGTTCGTAGCCGCCGGTGGCACGGGCGGCATTGAGGCTGGCGGTGAGATTGGCGCAGGTGGCGAAGGCGACATCGACGCCCTGACGTACGGCGCTGTGGCCGAGGGCTTGTGCCAGATGGCTCTTGCCGGTGCCGCAAGGCCCAACGATCAAGACCGGGGCACGCTCGGTGAGATAACGGCCGGCGGCGAGATCGTGGACCAGCGCACGATTGAGCTGTGGCAGGCGGTCGAACTCGAACTGATCGAGGGTCTTGTTGGTGCGGAAGGCGGCGCGCCGCAGACGGGTCGCGAACTTCTTCTGCTCGCGGCGAGCGACCTCATCCTCGATCAGCAGGGCGAGGAACTCGGTATAGGCGAGCTTCGATTCGATGGCCTGGCGATTGCGCGCTTCCAGCGAGTCGAGGATGCCGGACAAACGCAGTTGTTTCAGGTGCGGGGTCAACGCGGGCACGGGATTCATCAGATCTCCTTGGATCAATGACGGGTGGGCGAGTCAGGGTCGAACAGCGATTGCGCGTTGCGGGCAAAGCGGGCGGTGGGGGCGTGCACGGTGATGGCGGCATCAGGCAACGGCTGGTGGTCGAAGCCGCCGACGAGGATGGTTTTGACGGTGCGGTAGAACGGGCTGGCATGAAACAGGGCGCGGGCGCAGGCGGCTTCGAGTCGGCCGCGCCATAGGTGTCGCGCAAGCGGAGGACGCCCTGGGCGGCGCGCAACCGTTCGAGGATGCGATCTGCCAGCAGCCAGTCGACCAACTCGGCACAGGCGGTGCCGACGCGGGCCGCCTGTTCCAGACACCAGGCCCGGTCGTGGCGCAGGAAGTGCTGTGCCGCCAGCGGCAGATGATCGCGGACGGTACTGCGGGCGCCGGGCCGGCGCTGGCGCGGATGGGTGGCGACCAGCCGGTAGTCCTGATAGACGGTGACGGCGCCATCGGTCATGCGCAGCCACAGCGTCTTGCCGACCAGCGCGAAGGGGACCGAGTAGAGGCAACGGTCGTGGGCGACGTGGCAGTCGCGATGGACCACGACTCGATGCCAGCTGCCGAGGTCGGGCGCGATCGCCGGCAGCGCACGCAGCAATGGCCGCTCGACGCCGAACAAGTCCAGTGGGACGCCGCGGGTGGTGCCGTGAATCCGGCGCCCGGCTTCCTCCAGTACCCAGCGTTGTGCCTGGGCGTTGAGATCGGCCAGATCGCGGAATGTGCGCAGCGGCAGGAAGTTGCCCTTGACGTACTTGACCCCGGCTTCGACGATGCCCTTCTTCTGCGGGTCGGCCGGCGGACAGGGGTCGATCTTGAAGCCGTAGCCTTCGGCGCACTCGGCGTAGGCGCGCTGCACCAACGGATCGGTGCGACAGGCGCGGGTGATCGCGCACTTGGGGTTGTCGATGATCAGTCGCGCCGGCACCGCGCCGAACCATTCGAAGGCGCGGCGGTGACAGCCGAGCCAGGTGGCCACGGTCTGATCCCAGACGAACTCGACGTACTGATGGCGCGAGAAGCACAGCGTCATCACGAACGCCCAGGTCCGCTTCGGATGGCCGGTGGCCGGGTCCACCAGCAGCGGACCGGCGCCGAAGTCGACCTGCGCCGCCTCGGCCGGCGCGAACAGCAGCGGCATGGTGGCGTCCGGCAGCGCGCTGCCGGCAATGGCCACCACCATGCGATACACCGACGAGTAGCTGCCGGTGTAATCGTGATTGCGCTTGAGCGCGGCGTGGATCGCGACGCCGCTCACGCCGCGACCGACCCACTCGGCGATCAGGGCGCGGTCGACTTCGAGCGACGAAACCGTGGTGGCAGCGCGCCGCGGCGCGCCCAAGGCCGCAGCGATCGCTGTTCCTCCGGCAACGGTGCCGCCGGATCGAGCCAGCCTGCGCGCTGCGCCACCTCGCGCAGCACTGCCAGCTTGCGCCGACCCATGTACTTGCCGCGGGCGATCTCGCGGTCGGACTCGCCGCGGCGCAGCCGGACGAGCACCTGTCGATACTGGAACATCTCGATTCTCCTGCGACCCACCGCCACCTCCACGGGATCAAAATCCCGCAGCGTAGCGATTGGCCGCTCGGTTCGAGATGTCCGTCCTGCCCCGCTTGGCTCCTATACGCCGAAAACCGGCTGGCTCCTATATGCCGGAAACGGCGTGGCTCCTATACGCCGAAAATTCCCTGGCTCCTATGCGCCGGAAGATGACACCGCAGAAACACGAAGGGCCCACCCCTCCCGGGACGAGCCCCTCACGTACTGCCGTTCCGCGCGGGGATCGGACCCCCGACCTCGGCCCTACCGCTACGCCGCCTTCGGCTTCCTGCCCGGGGCCGGCGCCGGGACGTACCCCGAGATCCGGCACTGCCACGCCTCGATCGTCTTGGTGCCCTCGTAGCGGGTCAGCTGGCACATCACCACCTCACCGGCCGCGCTGCGGTGCGCCGGCAGTGCAGTCGGTAGCCCTGCGGGTCTCAGGAAGCGCGACCCGCCGGATGTTTTCGTCTACGTCGCGCGTGCCATCGAGGTAGTCTCGAAAAAGGTGGAAGAGCGTGAGGTAGTAAATGAGTTGGGGCGGTTGATTCGCGTACAGTTTCCGGAGATCCAGCAGGACATCCTCTTTCACATCCTTGACCAACGTTTCGTCGTCCCAGACTTCCTTAAACCACTGCTTCAGTTCCTGGCGATCGCGGTTACTGTCGACGACGAGATTCAACTCGATGTTGTTGCCACCGTCGCCCAGACCGAGGCCGCGGACGGTGAAATTGGAGCTGCCAAGAATGGCATCCTCCACGCCACTCGTGGCGACGTGATACATCTTCCCGTGGAGCAGGTTCGACTGCTTGATGGTCTTGATATCGACTTTTTGTTCTATCCATTCAGCGCATTCTTTGGCCACGCGCTTCTGTTGGAGTCTGTTGAAGAGCGACAGTCCGTCCGAGTCAATAATGAATGCCTTCTTTTCCGTCTTGCTGGGGTCGAGCCGATTGACGTAGGAGGGTTCGCCGAAGAGAAAGTCAAGGTGATCGATGCGGGCGAGACAATCCTTGAGTGCATCGTAGGCGTAGATCGTGAAGTAGGCCGAAACTACAGAGAGCCGCGACCCGCACTGAATCTTCTCAGTCAGAAAGTCTGCGACGGTGCCTCGCTTATAGTTGTCTCTAAGCCCTGACAAGTTGGTGGACATAAGCACTCTATCGGTTTCGCAATTGGCTTGGCTGAATTCGATCGATTTGAATGGCGTGGTAGCGGCGCGTCTCAGGACAACTCCGATAATGTTGCGTCTGTTCTTGGCCTTGGCATCGGACCACTCTCGCTGCACGTCGGCCGCGTTTTCACACGCAGGCCGCGGCCCTTCATCCGTTGAAGGAGCTTCGACTCTTCATGTCGGTGCCGGCGGCGGGCAAGTCCGCGGTGCAGTGGTTGAACTTCTGCGCAGATTCGGTGCGCGGGATCTCGACAATCGCCCCCACCTGGTTGTCGAACTCCGCGAAAGCCGGCGTTTTGAACAGGACCTCGCGCTGGAGCAAGAGGTCCCGCCTCCAGTAGTCACGCAGCATCCGGGTTATGCCGCGGATCTGGTCGCGCGTCCGAACGGTGGAGTTGAGCTCTTTCGGCTCGCACTCGAAGCAGTCGTCGAGCTGCCAGCCGCACCGGGCGCGCTGGGGTCCATAAGCGCGCACAGTCACGCGTCGGCTAGCCCGGAGGTCGCCCTGCGCGACGTCGGCAACGTACCAGCCAGCGGCCGTCAGCAGACGATCGATTTCCTCGCGAGCTCTCTCTTCCGGCGACACCCGCTTCCTCCCGCACTGATGCTAGCAGGATCGGGGGATTCGCCGGGGTTCGTCGCCGTGCGTGGCGCACAGGGCCCGACGGTTCAGTAGTGAAACACGGTATCGCAATGTTGACACCGGTAGCCTGCACCGTTGGTCGCTGACTTGAACTTGCTCTTGCACGTCGGACAGGTGACATCTCGCAGGGGACCGATGCCGACGTCGGAGCCGCGATGGGCTGCGCGGATAGTCCGGTGGCGCTGGAGGTGACTGATAGAGGCGTCGGCGTCTTGGAAGCCAACGCAGGAAGCTGCTTCTGCGGCACCGACTGCGGCTTCGGCTGCTGCTTCGCCTGTGCCTGCGGTTGCGGCTTTGCGATGGGCGTCGCGGCAGCAGGAGGCGGCGACTTCGGGGTGTTATCGCCACCGGTGCCATAGCCTTGGCGACGCTCGCGAGGCGCTCGCGCTCCACGTCTTCGGGACACCGGAAGCTTCCTCGTTGATTGAGGACGATCTGCACCTTCTCCTTGAGCGACTTGCTGCCGAGGAGCGCGTTGAGCTTCTTGCAGCAGGCGACGCAGTTCTCTTCGCCGTTGGTCCCGCCGTTCGCCGAGGCAACGAGATGCTCGACACTGGCATCGATCGGTTTGAGCGGTTTTCGGCAGAAGAAGCACTGGTTCCCCTGCTCGAACAGCAATCGGTCGAGTTGCTTCATCGTCATTGGCGTTGGTCTTGGACGCATGTGTCCAAGCAGGATCCGTGCAACGGACCTGCAACGCGAGAAACCAAGACCTGCGTGAATGGGATGCCTAGAAACACGAAGGGCCCACCCCTACCGGGACGAGCCCCTCACGTACTGCAATTCCGGCGCGGGATCGAACCCGCCCTCCGCCGCTGACTCGCGCTACGCCGCCTTCGGCTTCCTTCCCGGGGCCGGCGCCGGCACGTACCCCGACACCCGGCACTGCCACGCCTCGATCGTCTTGGTGCCTTCGTAGCGCGTGAGGTGACACATCACCACCTCACCTGCGGCGGCGAGCTCGGCGAGCAGCTTCCGCACCGTCGCCAGGGGCACGCGCATCTCGGCGGCGATCTCGAGGTCGAGCCGCTGACCGTGCTTCTTCAGGCACTGCAGGACGTCTTGCACTGTGCGTCTCCCGTGGAGGTGAGCCTGACCGCGCCGTGGGGCAAGGTTGCCTCGAGCGTGGGAAAGGGAAGATTCGAAGGGCCCACCCCTCCCGGAGCAGGCCCTTCGCTTGTTGGTAGGCCGTGTAGGATTTGAACCTACGACCAACGGATTAAGAGACCTGACGCTCGCGCGTCAACTCTCTATGGTACACCTCGAAACACTTCGAGACAACAGCTAGCACCGACGGATCAGCGCCTCGGGTCTCGCATCGCGCAGACGAGAAATGCCCCGCGCGGAGCGGGGCGATCAACCACGAGGAGGAGGTCGCGCGTACCCGCAGCTAGTACAGTCGCGCGTACCAACTCAACTTACAGTACTCGATCTTTCGGCGCGAAGCGCCGACGGGCGATCGCGATAGCAGCAAGTCCAAGTATTGCTAGCGCAGGTGTGCCGGGTTCAGGAATACTTGGAACGTCGCCTGCAGGCCGATACCTGTACGTAATCGTGCCATTGATGACTGCGTCCTGTACCGGCGGTTGGGCCAGACACTGGACTAGATGGCACTGCAGATCGATCCCATCCCACGACAGATATACCCGTTGAGGTCCGTAACTGAAGAAGCCCCACAAGTAGGTCCCCGTGCCAACGTGCCAGTCCAAGATCCACGTTGAGTCGAAGTATTGCGTTTTCGGACCCCCGGTCCACGAACTATCGAGTGTTGCGGACGTTCTAGCTGCTACTAGTTCGGCTGCATCCATCAGCGGGGCGAAAAAGCTGTTCCCGCCCCAATAGATGGTGCTTGGACCAACGATGACATGAGCATCTTGGTGGACGACAGCCAGTCGGTCCGTATCGGCCTCGTTCTGAACTACCGCCGACGCCTCGGTCTCCACAAAGTAGAACCATTCCACCGCTGTCAACGTCCCCAGCGCAGGATCGAACTGCTGAACAGTCGCGAAGGGACCTTGGGAGTGTGTCACCGTCACTTGTTGCACGATGACCGCTGCTAGACTCTGCGCAGGCACAATCAACGCAGCCAGTGCCACGAAAACAATGCGGCGCAGTATGAACGTTTTCATTTAACGCCCTCGAAGGAATGGGTCGGTCGCGATGTAATCCACGCCAGCCTATCCCAAACGAGAGCGCCGCGAAATGCAGGACAGCGGAAGCAGGTGCTGTAAGTTACAGAAGTCACCGCACCTCTGCCGAAAACTCGGGACGCGGCGTCGCTACCGGCGGTTGTACAGATTCCCAAACCTCAAGTCGTGTCGAGGTCGTGTTTCTCGCGAAATCTCTACTCCAAGTTCTCGGCGGATGCGCCATCCGTCGGTCGCGCGGGCTGCCGCGCTTCCCACGCTTCAATCGAGGCATGGACCGGCGGAACGATCAGGAAACCACCACGCGGATCAGCGCGACCATTAGCAACGCGACGGGCGATCTCCGCCAGTGCCTCGTCATGCGAGTTTGCTTCGATGATCGGATCGTGCGGCGTCTCCCGGACTTCAATTCGGGCGAGCGTTGATTCCTGCTTGACGGTCGGCATAGTGGGCCTCTAGACGTTGCAGTCGTTCGTCGAAAAGATGGTCAGCGTGTAGCTTCGCCATGGTGGCGAGCACGTACACGAGCCGGGTGCCGTCGCCGCTCACGATGGTCTGCGCGCGCATCGCCCGGTACACCCGCCCCATCTCCGCGAGGATCGCGCCGACCGAGTCGAGACGAACCCGGACGCGACCGGGACGGGCGGCAGGTGGCGCGACAACCACCTGACCCGCCGCAGGATTCCCGGCCCCGGTCTGGCGCTTCCGAGCCACGTTACGCTGCCTGCGCTGCTTGCTTCGCCTGCCAGTCGCGGTAGCCGGTGTCGATCTCGCCGCCGTGGCGTACCGCGTAGTCGCGCCGCTCTACTTCGTCCAGCGCGTTGTCGATGTCGATGATGTGCGCATGCATGACGTTCAACTGCCCCCACTTCTGGCCGAGCGCACCCCACGCTGCACTAGCGGCAGCGCGAGCGCGGGCACCATCGGGTCCGAGTTCCTGCGCGCGGTATTCGAGGTCGAGCATATAGGCGACGTGCTCGGTCCTTTCGAGGTCGCGCGGTGCGTTCGTGACAACGTCCTCGATCTCGCGCATCACCTCGTCGGGACCCATGTGGGCAAGGCGTCGCCGAGCGTCATCGGCTTTGGCAGCATTGGAGATGATGCGCAGGTCCGAAGCCTGCGACGGTGCGCCGGGGTCGGAGATCATCGGGAGGTACGTTGCCGTTTGAGCGAGGTGTCGCGCACTTCTCGCCAACCGGTCGGCGGTACTCAATGAGCGGTCGGGATCGTAACCAATCGCCCGCATCAACCGGGCGTGCTCCGCCCGCATCTGATCGACTGCGCCGCCGTGGGCACGGTCCATTGCCTCGATTGCGGTTTCCTTCGCCTTGTCCTTCCGCTTGCGAACGAGCACCGGGGGCAGCGCATCATCGTTGCGGTCGAGTGCCGCGTGATCCGCCTTCAACTGAAGGTGCACGGCACGCGCAGGCTTCAACACGTTGCCCGTGACGCGGGTCAGGTCCTCGAAGTTGCGGACCGGGAAGTTCTGGACGGTGTAGGCCATGTCGAGTGTTCCTTTCAGGTTGCGAGCATCGCCGCGTAGTCACGGCCACTCGGGGGTGTGAGTCTGTGCAGGGTCGGCGTCGTCGTCGTCCAGTAGCGCAGCAACCTGACGGCCAAATACCGTCGGGATCGTTGCGCCGGGTTGTCGTCCGACTTCGGCGATCAGGTCGTGCCGTCGCAGCGTCAACGTGGCGGCACTGGCGCGTCGTCGTGAGACCACATCGCGCGCTGGCCCGAACAGCTTGGGCGGTCGCTGGTGTCATACGTCCCCGTTCGATGGTCTCGCGCAGCAGCAGACGGTCGTCGGCATTGAGTCTCGGTGTGGCTCCCGACGCTGGCGCGATCTCCCGCATCCGGCAGCGGTCGACACCAACGTGACGGATCAGGTAGCTGATCGCCCGGAGCGCGTGATCGCGACAGTCGGTGCGGCAGTACAGGAGCCAGCCGCTCCAATGGCCGTCCCGGTGTTCGATCACGTAGGAGGCGACGTCAGTCATCGGTCACCCCACGGATCGTTCATCCGTCGGTGGAAGGTGCAGGGCAGTCGCGGCAGCGGCGCAGGAAGGAGGGAACCTCCGCCGCTTTCGGGGTCTCGCGGGATTCCCCGTCCGGCTCTTCGACGGAAACCGCGCTGCCCTGCAATCGTCCCCGACCGCGCAGGAAGGCCGTACAGCCTCCAGCGGGACCGGGGTGGTATGTGGAGAGGTCCGCGCCACGCTGCGGCCCGGGGCGGGTGGATTCGGCCCGGTTCCGTCGGCCAGCGCGGCGAGCGTGGCGGCGATGACCGGTCCGGGAACGTCGAGATCACTGTCGTCGGTCATGGCATCACCGCCTCGTTGCGGCGGACGGTCGCGCCGGTGGTCTTGACGGCGATCAGGTCGTCGACCAACACCTTGACCTGCGCTTCCGGTGGTTTGCCGTCGGGTGTCCAGACGGACATCTCAATCCGACCGGTCGCCGCCAGCGCTGCACCCTTCGGCAGCGCGGCGAGACGGTCGGCCAGTTCACCGAAGGCGACGATCCGGGCGAACCGGGGGCCGCTGTCGTTGAGCACCCCGTCCAGCGCCACGGTGGCCGTGGCGAACGTCTTGCCCGAGCCGGACGTCTTGGCCTCGGCCACCTTGAGCACACGTCCATGAACGATTCCACGAATCATCTCAATCCTCGGTTAGTGCCAACTGGTGCCAACTGGTGCTCGGCACGTTTCCGCACCTATTGGCAGGTGCCAATTGGTGCAGCTCCCTTTAGGGAGCACCAATCGGCACCTAATGCGGCGGGGTCGGTCCATGGGCTATTCCTTGCGCAGTCCAATGACCCCGGAGACTTCGTGCACCTTGTTCGCCTCCCGCATCTTCTTCAGTTCGCGATAGACCGCGCTGGAGTCGTACCGGCCATCGAAGTGGTCGACCAGCTCACGCTTACGCGCCCCGGACCCCTTGGACGTCAGGTACTCCGTGATAGCCCCGGCGATCTCCGACGGACGCTTGCCCGGAGTCGCCTTCGGCGGAGCGTCGGTGCCGACCACCACGCACTAGCTGACCGGCTGCCCCCACTTCCCGATGCCCAGCTCGACGGACTGGAGACGGAAGCCGATGCGGTCGCCCTTACCGGAAGGTCGCGCTGCTTCGTGATCTCGGCGGCACGCAACCCCGTCTCCGGGTCCGCTGTGATCTCGATCTCGGTGTCGATGGCTGCCCGGATGCCGACCATCCCGGGCACCCTTCGCTGCATCCTTGCCGCTGTGGTGGACGAAGCCGGAGTGGGTGTTGCAACGGTTGCGGATACGGTCGGCGTGGCCCATGACCGCGCCCATCGCCTCGCCTGAATTCTCGTTCGCACCAGCCGCGAGACGGGCCAGCGTGTCGCCCTGCACCACCTCACACTTGATCCCGCGCTCCTGCTCGAAGTGCAAGACCTGCTTGATTACCAGCTCGGTGTCGGCGTCGCTGTCGTACAGGTTGATCGGCGACTTGACGACAGCGAAGTTGGGGATCAGGACGCCGTAGTGCCGCTGGTAAGCGTGCAGCCGCAGGATCACCGACTGCGGATTTTCCGCCGCGAGATAGACCACCATCCCGAGGTGCACCCTGGGCCATATTCACAGCGCATTGCGACAGACAGCGGCCAGCGCGTCGACGCAAAAGAAGGTCTTGCCGGTGTTGCTGTCGCCATAGATGACCGACATCGCGCCCCGGGTGAGCGTGCGCTCGATCAGCTCATCGGCTGGAACAACCTTGTCGCCCAGCTCGTCAGCCCACTCGATAGCGAGCAGGTCCTCGGCGGATTCGTTATCCGCCGGTCGCGACTTCGCCTTCGCCTTCGGCGGCACGTCGTCGACCGCATCGAATCCAAACTCCACCGCGCTGGTCATGCGGACCGCTCCATCTGTGCCACGTCGTTGATGTCGGCACCCGGCTCCTCGGGTACACCGCCCGAGCGCGAGCACCGGCGAGCTGGTAGCGCTCGCGCAGGTCCTGCGCGGCGGCGATTCCGACGGGATCGTGGTCCGCGAAGATCGTCAGCTCGGACAGCCCGGGCAGGATCGGAAACTTCGCCATCTGGCCCCGTCAACGGTCGCCCAGACGGGCCGGAACCTCAACGCGACCGCGAGTGCAGACTCGACGCCCTCGGCGACCGCGAGACCCTGCTCGACATCCTCGTCAGGCCACAGTCGGATGCACACCGGCTGGTCACTGCCGCCCAGCCTGCGCTTCGCGATAGCCTTCGGCGATCCCGGCTCAATCCAGATGCGATGCACCCCGATTGCCTCGTTCCCGATGACCGTGGTCACGCGCCCCACCAGCGCAGGAAGGGTGCGATCCTCGAATTTCAGTGCAGGGCAAAACCGGAGATCGCCGTCGACGGGCGGCAGGGCGCAGTGCCGCAGGTGGAGGTACTCCGCGCCCAGCGTGCCGCGCAGTGGGACGCACTGGCTCCAGATGCGCAGGGCGCGCTCCCGCGCGTCAGACGGCCCTACGGGACGCTCTACGCGATGGGACGGGCCAACGGTCCGGAGATACCGTCGCGGCCCCGAGCGCCCTTGCTGCCGCACCGGAAGCAGATCCACACGACGCGGTCGGATTCCACGGTGACACTCAACGCGGTGTCCCGCTCGCCCTTGCCGCAGATGGAGCACGGCAACCGGTGGTGGCCGATGTCCGGCGACGGAATCGCTGGGGCGTCAGTCGTCGACATAGCGTTCGAGGTCCAACTGCACCAGAGCAACATCCACGGCAACATCAGGATCAGCGCCGACGACACGCGCCCAGGCAGCGCCCAGCGGCAGCGCTCGGCGGAAACGGGACCATGGAAGCGTTCGATCACGGGCAGGTAGTGCAGGTCGTCGTCGTGCATGTGGTGGCCTCGTTCGCGCCACCGCAGGCAAAAAAAAGCCGAGGGGACGCCGACATCAGCGACCACCACCGGCGGAAATTTAGTCCCGGACCCCGGGACCGCGCGCCGGTCCCCGGAGCGCGGCAGACGGAGAGCAACCCCCGTCCGGCTTGGTACTGCTACGTCGTGGTTCTGGTGGTTCGACCCTCGTTCGTTTTCAACGGATGCACACTCCGTCGGTCAGGCAGCGGCCCGCTTGAACGGGTTTTCGCGCCTCGGTTCTTTCTTCGGGTCCATGTAGGTTTCCAAGCGCTTGAAGATCTGGAAAGCCTGCGTGTACCGAACCTTCATGTCGTCCGGTTGCAGGTCAGGATGCAGGCAGCGCAAGACGAGCTTGAATTCGCCTTCGTCCATCCACGCATTCAAATTGCGTGAGCGGACCCGTACCGACTCAAGTTCGTCGCGGTAGTGCTTCTGCAACTCCTTCATGGTGGCGCGCTCGTCCTCAACGGCCTTCTCTACCCTCGCCTCTACCGCCGCAGCGACCTGTGCGCCAAATGACTTGTTCAGCGCCACAAACATCTTCTCCACGAGCCTGTCGAATCGCGCCTTGGCCGTCTTGGAGAGCGTTGCAGTTGCCTCCGCGTTAATCGCCGCCTGTTCGCGGTCGGTGCGCGCGACCGGATCATCCTTGTCGTCGGGACCGGTTGAACTGTCCACGGTGGACAGTTGAGCGGCGGGCTTGCGTGTGCGGGTCTTGCGCTTGCGGGTCTTGCCGTCCTTGCCCTTTGAACTGGCAACGGTGGACGCCTTGCCGGTGGCCTCGGCCTTCGCCCGGGCCTTGCCGACGGTCGTCGGGGACACCTTCGCCTTCGCGGCGATCACGCGGTCCGACTGTCCCGGGTCGCGCTGCAACTCGGTCTCGATCAACTTCTGCTTCTGCTCGGAGGAGAGGTGCCGACGGTGCACGTTGAGCGAGATCACCAGCGCGCGCGCCTCGGCCTCGGTGCCGGGGAATGGTTTGATCTTCGGCTCGATGCCGAGCTTCTGGCAGACGGCGTAGCGGTGCCTGCCGTCGAGTATCTTCCCCTCGAACAGCATGATCGGCTGCTGCTGTCCGTTCACCTCAATGTCGCGCTCAAGCTCGGCAAGCTCGACATCGAGCATGTCGGGGATGAGCTTTGCGAGGGGGTGCGCTTCGAGGGTCATGGTCGTCAACGGACAGATCATCCGTCGGTCAGGCAGCCTTGCGACCGATGTCGCGGACCACCGTGGCGAAGATCACCGGGTCGACGTGGACGCGGTCAGAGATCTTGTCGAGCGCGCCCGCCTTCCGTAGCGCTTCGCGATGCTGGCGAATGAACCAGCGCGCGGACGTCGCGCTCGGAAAGAGCGCGGGGTAGTGCGTGGCGAAGTCTTTGAGCGGCACGAGGCGGTCAAGGGCGGTAGGCGTGGTCATTTGTCGGCATGCTCCAGTTGCGGGTGTGTGAGCATGTTTTACTGCGCGCCACGATCACCGGCAACGGGTCGGCGAGTGAAATCTGCCGAACCCGGTATCGGTTTGGTAGCGGTCTATGGCCCGCCGCACCGTGCGCGCGTCGACAGCAAAGCGCACCGCGATTTCGGCCACGAGCACCGGGTTGACGCGACCGCGCCCGGGGACGTAGGGCATGCCGCCCCTAGCCTCGGACGCGAGCAGGCGCGCGTACTCCTGCCCGTAGGCCTCCGCGATCCGGCGCAACCGACTGGTGCGCTCGCGATGGTCCATCGCAACTACTTCGTGCCGGACATCACCCGGAGCACCAGCTCCCGCTTCACTTGACGAGGTCCGCGAAGACGTCGTTGACCACCACCGCGCGGTGCCCCGTCGCGATGTGGGCATAGCGCTTCGTCATCGCCATGGAGCGGTGACCGAGCGTTTCAGCGATGACCAGCATGTTGACGCCGCCCATCGCCATGAAGCTGGCGCAGGAGTGCCGCAGCGTGTGGAACGTCACGCGCTGCTCGCCCTGCTTGATCTTCGCGTCGCGCAGCGCTTCCTTCCACGCGTAGTCGAAATTGAATGCCGCGTCGGGCCTGCGCGTACTGGCGAAGATGAGCCGTTCGGGACGCCCCACGAGCGGGCGCAGTTCGTCGACGATGGGCGCGGTCAGCACCAACTTCTTCGGGTCGTTGTTCTTTGACCGGGCGACCAGCGCAACAGGAGGATCAGCGTCGAGATCAAGGTCACGCCACCTCAAGCCCATCAACTCGCCCCGGCGGGCACCCGTGACCAGCGCCATGCGCACCAGCGTCCGCAGCAACGACCAGCGCGAGCGCCCGCACGCCTCCAGAAGCGCCACGGCTTCGGCGGCAGAAAGAAACCGTGTCTTCTCGTTGTCTTCCTTCTTCGCCTGCACAGAACGCACTGGATTGACGTACTGCTTCGCGGTGATGCGCTCCGCGATAGCCCACGCGAGGAGTCCGCTCAACGCCGCCCTGTATCTGTTGGACGTCGCCGCAGACAGCGCACCCTTCTTGCGCTTGTAGATCGGCTGGCCCGCGTGATCCTTGCCGCAGAAGTAGAGCGGCGGGCTACTCTCGATCTCCCGCAGGGCCGCAAAAACGTGGTCGTCGTCCAGTTCGCCCAGCGTGAGGTGCCCGAGCTTGGCAGCCCAGACGCCCAGCCGTTGCCCCCGCGTGACATCGCGACCGGCGTAACGGGCCATGTAGAGGTCCACCAGCGACGCAATCGTGATCGACGCGTCGCGCCGGGGCAGGGGCGCGGGCGCGCCCATACCGACGGACGTCGGGGGCATGTCGCCACCGACGGACTGCAACCTGACAGCTTCCATCGAAACCTCCCGCGTTGAAGCCCGCCGTTTACCGGCGGACTGTTCGGACGCGTTCGATTTCCATGTCAGGTCAATATGTTGGTAGGCCGTGTAGGATTTGAACCTACGACCAACGGATTAAGAGTCCGCTGCTCTACCAGCTGAGCTAACGGCCCGGAGACTGCGGGTCAATGCTGTGCCGCTTTGCCGATCCGGCGCGGCCGACCGGGACTGTTGGTAGGCCGTGCTGGGATCGAACCAGCGACCAACGGATTAAAAGTCCGCTGCTCTACCGACTGAGCTAACGGCCCGCCGTCGAGTCGCGCATTATAGCGGATGGGCCGGGGCCGGCCAAATCGCCGGCCCGGCGAGAATCAGTGCCGGTCCTCGGTGAGAAACGGTGGCAGCGGCGCGAAGTCGATGCCTTCCTCGCGCAGCGAATCGGCCTCTTCGGGCGAGGCCTGGCCGCGGATGGCCCGCGCCGGCGCCTCGTTGTAGTGGATGCGGCGCGCTTCCTCGGGAAAGCGGGGCCCCACGTTCTCGGTGCCGCGGACGATCTCGCGCAGCTTGGCGATCATCTCCGCAGGCACGCCGGCGGTCGCATCCTGCGTGAGCGCGGGAGGTGGCGCTGGCGACGCGGCGGGCGCCGGAACCGTGGCCTTTCCGCCCTTCGACACTGCGACGTGCGCGGAAGGCAGCCGCGCGACTTCGGCGGCGTCGCAGACGGGGCAGCGCACGTGGCCACCGGCCTTCTGCCGATCGAAAGCCTCGCCCGAGGCGAACCAGCCCTCGAAGCGATGTCCGCGCGTGCAGGCGAGGTCGAAGATGATCATCTTGGCTTGAACGGCAGGCGGGCTCTGCCCGTTGACCGTCGCTGGATTATGGCACGCACCCTTGCGCGGCCGACGAACGGTTCACCCCACCGCGGCCGGCCAGCCGTTCACAGGATCAGACCGGCGCGCATCGCACCGGCCCGGCCGAAGGAACGGAGGAAACGATGGCCCCGAATCGCCCGATCTCCCGCCGCATGGCGCTCCGCGCCGGCGCCGCGCTCCTCGCTGCCGCGCTCGCCGCGCCGGCCCTCGCCTACTGGGCGCCGCCGGCGTCGCCGCTCGCCGCGGTCGACGTCTACGACCGCACCACCGGCAGCGCGCTCACGATGTACGAGAAGGACGGCCGTCGCTACGTCGTGGGCGCGCCCGGCAACGAATATGCAGTGCGCATTCGCAATTGCACCGGCAGCCGCATCCTCGCGGTGACGAGCGTCGACGGCGTCAACGTGATTACCGGGGACACTGCCTCGCCCGACCAGTCCGGCTACGTGATCGAGCCCTGGGGCAGCGTCGAGATCGCCGGCTGGCGCAAGAGCATGTCGCACACGGCCGCGTTCTACTTCACGAACCTGGGCGACAGCTACGCGGCGCGCACCGGCCGGCCGTTCGACGTCGGCGTGATCGGCGTCGCCGTGTTCGCCGAGCGCGCGGAGCCGGTGGTCACGCGCCGCCAGCGCATCGCCGGGGGTTCGCGGGAGGAAAGCGCCGACCACGCCGGGCGGCTCGGGTCGATGCCAGCGTCGGCACCCGCCGAGGCGGACGCTTCGTCGGCAGAGCGCGCGGCCAACGAAGCCATGGCACCGGCAGGGGTGGTGCCGCTCGCGAAGCTCGGCACGGGCCACGGCCGCACCGAGTCGTCGTCGGCACGGCAGGTCAACTTCGTGCGCGCGACCATCGAGCCAGCACAGGTGCTGGCGGTCCAGTACGACCGTTACGAGAACCTCGCCGCGCTCGGCGTCGTGCCGCATCGTCCGGCCCATGTCGCCCGCCAGGCGCCGCGGCCATTCCCGGGCATGCGGTTCGTGCCGGATCCGCGTTAGCGATTGGTGTTGCAAGGCGTGGGCGCGCGCGTTGCGGCCGTCGGGCAGGGCCCGCATACTGGACGGGCCATGCCCGCCCAGGGCCGCCCCTCCGACGACGCGAGCGACGAGGACCTGATGCTGGCCTATGCCGGCGGCTCGGCCGCGTCGTTCGATCGCCTTTACGCGCGGCACAAGGGACCCGTGTACCGATACCTGCTGCGTCACTGCGGCAATGCGGCGACCGCCGACGAACTGTTCCAGGATGTCTGGACCAACGTGATCCGTGCCCGCGCGACCTACGTTCCGACCGCGAAGTTCACGACGTGGCTCTACACGCTCGCGCACCACAAGGTGGTCGACCACTGGCGCGTGTCGGGCCAGGCGGGCTTCGTGTCGATCGACGACGACGACGACGCATCGCCGCGCGAGCGCGTGCATGCCATCCACGGCTCGCGCGTCGACGAGCCGGAGACGCGCGTCGCGTCCAAGCAGATCGGCGTGCGGCTCGTGCGCGCGCTCGCGGAACTGCCAGCCGCACAGCGCGATGCGTTCCTTCTGCAACAGGAGGCGGGATTGTCGCTCGCGGAAATCGCCGAGCTGACCGGCGCCGGCGACGAGACCGTGAAGAGCCGGCTGCGGTATGCGACGGCGAAACTGCGCGAGGCGCTCGGGGACATGCGATGAGCGCGGCGGTCGCAGGCAAGGCCCGAAGGGCGCGTCGCCGCGCGATCGATGCGGGCCGACGCGCGAGGCGTACCTTGCACGCCCGTACAAGGAGGCCCGGATGAGCGAGCCGCTTCGTCCGCCGCCGCCCGAACGCGATCCCGCCCTCGACGCCGCGTGGCGCGCGCAGTCGACCGAACTGCCGCCGCCGTCGGTCGACGCGTCGATCCTCGCCGCCGCGCATCGCGAGGTCGCGTCGCGTCCACGCGCAGCCGGCGACGACGACACGCTCGCGGAAGCGCGCGAGCCGTCGCGCTGGTGGTGGGGGCTCGCCGCGGCGGCGACGATCGGGGCCATCGCCTTCGGGGTCGTGCAGCTCGCGCCGTTCGGGGCACACGATCCCACGCGGGCCACCGACATGCCGTCCGCCGAGCGCACCGCACGACCGGCGAACGTACCCGCCGCGCCCGTCACCGCCGCAGAAACAGCGCCCATGAAGCCGCAAGACTCATCGGCGGCGTCCGCCGGGATTGCTCGCACCGAGGCGCCTGCACGCGAGCAGGCGCACATGGCGCGTGCGCCCGAGCCGGCGCCTGCCGCGAAGGTCGGGCCGGCATCCGCGCCACCGCCTGCCGGCACGCCGCAGCGCGCCGAGACACCAGCGCTCGCATCTGCCGAACGTGACGCGCCACCACCCCCGCAAACGCCACGACCTTTCCCGATGGTCGCAGCGCCGGAGCCGGCCGCGCCGCCGGCAAGCAGCCCGACCGCGAAGCAGGAGGCCGTCGCACCCGCCGCGGTGGCTTCCGCGCCCGGCACCGAGCGCGCAGACGGTTCGATGGCGAAGCGTGTCGCGCCATCTGCCGACGCCGCCGGAGGTCTCGGCGCGAGCGCGAGCGTCGAGGGTCGCGGCGCGGCGCTGCGCACGCCCGAGTCGTTCGTGCTGCGCATCCGCGAGCTGCACGAGGCCGGCCGCCTCGACGAAGCGGCTCGCGAGCTCGTCGCGTTCCGGAACGCTTATCCCGACGCCGACGCGAAGCTGCCACCGGCGCTGCGGGCCTGGGCCGCCACGGTCCAAAAGTAGGGTCAGACTCGACTTTCCACGCCGGACATCCGCCAAATCGACGCGCGTCCACGGAAAGTCGAGTCTGACCCTACTTTTGGCGGAAAGTCGAGTCTGACCCTAGTTTCGGGGGAGGTCGCGTACCAGCCGCTTGATCGGTGCCGGCAACGCGGCGGAAATCGCGTCGTCGCGAGCGAGCCAGACGCATTCGGGTGACTCGGCGCGCGGGCGCCAGCGTCGCGCCGCGATGCGCAACGGATGGAGCGTCAGCGTGAAGTGCGTGAAGCCGTGCACGACCGGCGCGAGCGCCTCGATCGCGGCCGCTTCGATGCCGAAGCGCCCGCGCAACGCCTGCGCAACGTCGGCGTCGACCGGAAGCTCCGGCAGACTCCACAAGCCGGACCAGATGCCGGTCGCCGGACGGCGCTCGAACAGGAACTCGCCGGCGCGCTCGATCAGCAGCACCTTGAGTTCGCGCTTCGGCACCGGCTCGCGCGGACGCGGCGAGGGCAGCCGGTCGACGCGTCCCTGGATGCGCGCGACGCAGTCGCCCGCGACCGGGCAGGCGTCGCAGCGTGGCGCGGAGCGAGTGCACACTGTCGCGCCAAGGTCCATCAATCCTTGGGTGTAGCTCTCGATGTGGCGCGCCGGCAGCAATGTCTCGGCAGCGACCCAGAGCACCTTCTCGACCGCGGCCGCTCCCGGAAATCCCTCGATGCCACAGTGACGCGCCAGCACGCGCTTCACGTTGCCGTCGAGGATCGCGCCGCGCACGCCGAACGCGAAGGCGGCGATCGCCGCCGCGGTCGAACGGCCGACGCCGGGAAGCGCCGCGAGATCTTCCGTTGTTCCGGGGAAACGATCCGCCATGCCGATCGACGACCGTGCGTGCGGCGGCGTGCAGGTGGTGCGCCCGCCGGTAGTAGCCGAGTCCGGCCCAAAGCTCCAGCACGCGGCCGATCGGCGCCGCGGCGAGTGAGCGAACGTCGGGAAACGTCGCGAGGAACCGCTCGTAGTAGGGCAGCACGGTCGCGACCTGCGTCTGCTGCAGCATGATCTCGGAGAGCCAGATCCGATACGGATCGCGGCTCTGCTGCCACGGCAGGTCGTGGCGGCCGTGCCTGCGCTGCCAGGCGACGATGCGTGCGGCGAACGGCCGCGGCGGCGCGGTCGCGGCCCTCATCGCGACACGCCGCCTACGAGCGCCCGGACAGCCGCTGCTTCGCCTTCGCCGCCGCCTCCGACTGCGGGTGCTTGGTGACGATCTCCTCGTGCGTGCGCCGGGCGCCGGCGTTGTCGCCGAGCTCGGCCTGCGCCGAGGCGATGTTGAGGAGCGCGTCGGGTACCTTGTTGCTGTCCGGGTAATTGGCGATCAGCGTGCGCTGCGCGTTGATCGCCGCGCGGTAGTCGCGGCGGGCGAAGTGCGCGTTGCCGATCCAGTACTGCGCCGAGGGGGCGAGCGCGCTCTTCGGATAGGCGCGCACGAACGACGTGAACCCGGCGATCGAGCCCGGATAGTCGCCCCGCTTGAAGAGCTCGAGCGCGCCGTCGTAGATGCGCTGCTCCGCCGCCGCATCGGCGGGACGCGCGGCGCCCGCGGCCGCGCCGGTCGCCGGCGGAAGCGTTCCCGCGGCCCCCGGGGCTGCGCCTGGCAGCGACCGCGCCACCGGGCGACGCCGCACTCCCCGGCGCGGCCGCGTCGCCACCCGGTGCCGTCGGCGCGCCGGCCGCAGCGGCAGGGGCGGCCGCCTGCGCGGACTCGATGCGCCGCAATCGCGAGTCGAGATCGACGTAGAGGTCGCGCTGGCGCTTCTGCGCCTCGGCGAGCTCGTGCACCAGCACCTCGATCTGGCCGCGAAGCTTCGCCATGTCGGCCTTGAAGAGCTCGATTTCGCGCGAGACCTCGACGATGCCCGCCGTCCGGGTCTCGATCGCGGCGATGCGGTCCTCGAGCTGCTTCTGCACCTGCGCGAGCCGCTGGTTGGTCTCGGCGATGCGCTTGCGCGCCTCGTCGTCGTCGAAGAGCGCCGCCGACGCCGTGTGGGCGAACGCCGCGACCGCGAGGGTCGCGACCAGCCTGCGGCCGGTCATCGTGGCGCTCCACCCTCCGCAGCAGGGGGCGCCGTTGCGCTGCGATCGCGGCACGCTCGATCCTTTCGGCGTCATTCGCCCGCGTAGACGATGTCGCCGCGACGATTCTCGGCCCAGGCCGACTCGTCGTGTCCCGGGTTCTTCGGCTTCTCCTTGCCGAAGCTCACCGACTCGATCTGCGTTTCCTGCGCGCCGAGCAGCGTCATCATGCGCTTGACCGCATCGGCACGCTTCTGTCCCAGCGCGATGTTGTACTCGCGCGAGCCGCGCTCGTCGGTGTTGCCCTGGATGATCATGCGCGTGCCGCGATTGGCCACCAGGTAGCGCGCATGCGCCTCGACGAGCGGCCGGAACTCGTCCTTGACCACGAAGCTGTCGTAATCGAAGTACACGGTGCGCTTCGACAGGATGTTCGCCGGATCGCGCAGCGGGCTCCCGCCTGCCCCGGTGCCGACGGCGCTGCCGGAAGCGGTCGTGCCGCCCACGCCCGTCCCGCCCATACCGGAGGTCGTCGCGCCGCCTGCGGACGCGGTCGCGGCACCCTTGTCGTCGATCGGCGCTTCGGGTTGGGTTTCCTGGCTCGCACAACCGGCGAGGAAGACCGCGGCGATCGCGGCGACAAAGAATTTGCGCATGAAGCCTCCTGCGGGTGACGGCGTCCGGTGGCGGACGCCGGGGTTGTCGGGTTGTCGTTCAGGGCCGCGCGAGCGGTCCCCAGGCAGGCTCGCGGACGTCGGTCGCGGTCGACGACAGGCGCTGCTTGACGCGCCCGTCGGTCGACACCGCGGCGAGCACGCCGCGCCCGCCCTGCTCGTTGGCGTAGATCACCATCTTGCCGTTGGGCGCGATGCTCGGGCTCTCGTCGAGCGGGCCCTGCGTCAGCACCTGGACCTGGCGCGTGGCGAAGTCCATCGTCGCGACCTGGAAGCGGCCGCCCTCGCGGCGGACGAACACCATGCCCTTGCCATCGGGCAGCGGGCGGGGCGACACGTTGTAGCTGCCTTCGAAGGTAACGCGCTCGACGGAGCCGGAGCCGACCGACATCCGGTAGATCTGCGGGCTGCCGCCGCGGTCGGAGGTGAAGAGCAGCGACTGGCCGTCGGGCATGAAGTACGCCTCGGTGTCGATCGCGGCGCTCTGCGTGACGCGGCGCACGTTGCCGCCGTCGGCGTTCATCAGGTAGAGCTGCGAGCCGCCGTCGCGGGTCAGCGTGACGGCCAGCGTGCGGCCATCCGGCGACCAGGCAGGCGCGCTGTTGCTGCCGCGGAAGTTCGCGACCGCCTGCCGTCCGCCCGTGGCGAGCGACTGCACGTAGACCACCGGCTTCTTCTGCTCGAGCGACACGTAGGCGATGCGCGAGCCGTCGGGCGCCCAGCGCGGCGACAGGATCGGTTCATTCGAGGAGACGATCGTCTGCGGATCGTGGCCGTCGGCGTCGGCGACCTGCAGCGAGAAGCGCGAGCCCTGCTTGGTGATGTAGGCGATGCGCGTCGAGAACACGCCCGGCGCGCCGGTCAGCTTCTCGTAGATCACGTCGGCGATGCGGTGCGCGGTGGCGCGGAACTGCGCCGGCGTCGACCGTGTACGACCTGGCTCGCGAGCACCGACGCCTTGGTCGCGTCGACCAGCGCGAAGCGCACCTCGACCCGCCCGTCCTGGAGGGCGCGCATCGACCCCACGACGACCGCATCCGCGCCGCGCGCGCGCCAGTCGGCGACCCGCACTTCCTCGGGCCGCGCCGGCCGCGGCGTGATGCCGGCATAGTCGACCAGGCGGAACAGGCCCGAGCGGGCGAGGTCGGCACCGACGATGCCGGTGATGCCGAGCGGCCAGGTGGCCTCGCTCTCGAACGGGACGATCGAGATGGGGATCGTCGTCCCGGCGCCGCCGACGATCTCGATCGTCAACTGCGCCCGCGCCGGCAGCGCAGGCAGGAGCGTGAAGGAGAGGAGGAGGAGAAAGGTCCGGAGGAGGCTTCGCATCGGCGGGAGGGCCGCTGCAGCGCGTCCGCGTGAATGTCGCCATCGGACGACATCGAATCGCACACGGACCGCAGCGGGCTTGCGGATTATAACGTTGTCATATCGCGTGCGGGGTTCGCGCGGCGCGCAAATCGTGAACCTCCGCGAAACCCGCCGCGCTTGCTCAGTGGGCGGTGACCGACGTCGGCACCCCGAACGCCTCGGCGATGCGTGCCGCCGCGCGGCGCGCGTCGTCGCGATTCGCGTAGGGTCCGACGTACACGCGCCACAGCCCCTTCTGCTGCCGCACGCGGGGTTCGACCTCGGCGGTTGCCATCTGGTTCTGCACGTGCGCGAGAAACACCTGCGCGTTGGCGTGGTTGGCGAACGCGCCGAGCTGCACGACGAAACCTTCCTTCGCGTCCGCGGCGGCCGGCTCCGCGACCGGCGGCAGCATGGCCTGCCGCGGGCCGCTCGCAACGGCCGGCGCCACCGGAGGCAGCGGCGCGGCGGCGGCGTACGTTTCGGTCGGCAGGATCGCCTCGACCTCGACCTCGCCGCTCCCCTTCTGGGCGATGCCGAGCCGGTGCGCGGCCGCGTACGAGAGGTCCATGACGCGGCCGTGCAGGAACGGTCCGCGATCGTTGACCCGCACCACCACGCTCTTGCCGCTCGCCAGGCTCGTCACCCTGGCGTAGGACGGCAGCGGCAGCGTCGGGTGCGCCGCGGTCATCGCGAACATGTCGTAGACCTCGCCGATCGAGGTCTTCTGGCCGTGGAACTTGCGCCCGTACCAGCTCGCCACGCCGCGCTCGCGGTACGGCCGCGGCGAAGTCGCGGGCACGTAGTCGCGCCCGAGTACCGTGTAGGGCCGGTTGGCGAAGCGGTGCAGCGGCTCGTGCCTCGGCACCGCGTTGGGCACCGCATCGAGGTCGATCGTCACGGCGAGCGGCGGTCCGTCGTCGCTGTAATACTTCGACGACGGCGTTGCCGCAGCGGGCTGCGTCGGGGCGGGCGCGGGGGCGGCCGGAGGCTTCGGCGCGATCGTGCACGCGGCGAGCGCGGCCGCGACGATGAGGACGAGGGAGCGGAACGACACGGCGACGCACTCTAGCATCGATCCGCGCCGGCGCGCCTTGCCCGCGCGCTTCGCGCAGGCCCACAATGGCCGGCGATGCTCGTCGACACGCACCTCTTCGCCTGGAATCCGGCGCTGTGGAACTGGCCCGAGCTGCCGGACGACATCCGCGCGCTCGCGAAGCGCGGCCATCTCGACACCGACTGGAGTGCGGGCCGCACGCGCAACCTCGAGCCGGGCAGCCGGGCGTTTCTCGTGCGACTGGGCGTGCCGCCGAAGGGCCTGTTCGGCGCCGGCACGGTGATGACCGCGCCGGTCGAGCGCCGGCACTGGCGCAAGGACAAGGCCGCTGCCGGTGCGAAGACCGGCTACGTGATGCTGCGCCTCGATGCGCTGTTCGAGATGCCGATCGTCACGTTCGACGACCTCGCGCAACCGCCGTTCGCGGGCTTCCGCTGGGGCATTCGCCAGTCGGGCGTGCGCGTGCCGGGCCCGCTCGCCGAGGCGCTCGACGCCTTGTGGCAGTCGCGCTGTGCGGCAGCCACCGCGGCAATGTCGGCCAGCGCGCGCGGCGCGGCGGACGGCCGATGAGCCCGAAGGGCCGCCCCGAGGGCGAATCAGGCCCGGAGCGCGCAGCGCGAAGGGCAGTCCAGTGAGCGCGCGCCTCGCCGCCGACGCGGTCGTGCTCGTGCACCTCGCGTTCGTCGTGTTCGTGGTCGTCGGCGGCTTCCTCGCGATTCGCTGGCCGCGCATCGCCTGGCTGCACGTACCCGCGGCGCTGTGGGGCGCGTGGGCGGAGCTCACCGCCACGATCTGCCCGCTGACGCCGCTCGAGAACGCACTGCGGCGCCGCGCCGGCGAGACCGGCTACGAGGGCGGCTTCATCGAGCACTACCTGATCCCGCTGCTCTATCCCGCCGGCCTCACACCGGGCATCAGCGCTGGATCGGCGCGTTCGTCGTCGCCGTCAATGTCATCGCTTACGCACTCGCGATCCGCCGCGCGCGCCGGCTGCGCCGCGCGACGCCGCAAACCGGCGTAGCATCGGTGGTTTCGACCCCGAGAGGAAACGCGCCATGACGATCTGCCCCATCGCCGTCGTCGTCGGATGCAGGAAGTGCCCCGCGTTTCGCGTCTGCCCCGTGAAGACCGTCATCGGCGACCAGCCCAAGGAGCCGCCGCCGACGGAGACTCCGGGGGCAACCAGGACTCGCGCGAAGGCCAAGAAGCGCGGATGAGCGGCGCCCATCGCCTCGTCGCCGCGGCCGCGCTCGTGGTCGCGGCGATGACGCGGGCGCACGGCAGGCAGTACGAGGGGGCGATCGCCTGCAGCCGCAAGGGGCAGGCGGGCAGCCTCGAGCGCAAGGAGTGCGTCGCCGCCGCGTTCGGCGCTGCAGCTAGGGTCTGTCAGAAACCGACCGGCGGCACGGTTCCCGTAGAATTCCCGACAAGCCGCAGGTCGCGTCGCGCCAACCGCGGCACTCGACAACCAGAACGCGCGCCCCCGGGGGAACCGCATGACCAACGCCGCGATCACGGGCTGGGGCAAGGCCATGCCCCCCGCCGTGCTCACCAACGCCGACCTGGCGACGTTTCTCGACACCGACGACGCCTGGATCGTCCAGCGTACCGGCATCCGCGAGCGCCGCGTCACCCACGTCGTGGGTTCGGAGCTCTCCTACGTCGCAGGTCGGCGTGCGCTCGCGTGCGCGGGCCTCGCCGCCTCCGACCTCGACCTGATCGTCTACGGCAGCTGCAGCAGCGAGGAGGCGGTGCCCAACACCGCCTCGGGGCTGCAGTTCCGGCTCGGCGCGTGGAACGCCGGCGCGATGGACGTCAACACCGCGTGCACGAGCTTCCTCTACGGGCTCTCGACCGCCAGCGCGCTGATCCGCGCAGGCACCGTGAAGAACGCGCTCGTCGTCGGCGTCGAGACCATCTCGCCATTCATGGACTGGGACAACCGCAACGTCTCCATGCTGTTCGGCGACGGCTGCGCGGCCGTCGTGCTGCAGGCCTCCGACGACGACAGCGGCATCGTCGCCGACAAGCTCGGCTGCTACGCCGACGCGCGCCACATCCTGCGCGTGCGCGGCCACGGCACGACCTACGCCAACCGCGACGTGAGCTACGGCGACACGCAGTGGGACTTCGACGGGCAGGAGATCTTCAAGCGCGCGGTGCGCGGCATGAGCGAGGCCTCGGCGCACGTGCTCGCCAAGGCCGGCGTGAAGCCGGCCGACGTGCACCTCGTCGTCCCGCACCAGGCCAACCTGCGCATCATCGAGTTCGTCGCGAAGCGCGCGGGCATACCGATGGAGCGCGTGTTCCTGACCATCAACAAGTACGGCAACATGTCCGCCGCCACGGTGCCGGTGGCGCTGGTCGAGGCGCTCGAGGAAGGGCGCGTGCCCCCGCATGCGCTGATGCTGATGCCGGCGTTCGGCGGCGGGCTCACCTGGTGCGCGCACCTCGTGCGCTTCGGCGAACGGGTCACGCCGCTGGACGTGGCCGACGTCGAGCTGCCGCCCTGCGGCGAGACCGCGCTCGACCTCGTCAACGCACTCCGCGCCCGCAAGGGGAACCGCGCCCGCTCCGCGACCGGACTCGCCAGCCCGATCTTCCCCGAGACGCAGGTCATCCTGGCGGGCGCGAACGCCATCGCCTAGAAGTAGGGTCAGACTCGACTTTCCCGACGCGCGCCGCCGCCGCGACAGGAAAGTCGAGTCTGACCCTACTTTCTAGGAGTGGACGAGCTTGCGGTGCGCCTGCACGCTCATCAGGATGCCGATGCCGATGAACAGCGACAGCAGCGCCGTGCCGCCGTAGGAGATGAACGGCAGCGGCACGCCCACGACGGGCAGCACGCCGCTCACCATGCCCATGTTGACGAACGCGTAGGTGAACAGCATCAGCGTCACCGCGCCGGCCATCAGGCGCCCGAACAGCGTCGACGCGTCGGCCGCGATCATCATCCCGCGCCCGACCAGCAGCAGGTACAGGAAGACGAGCAGCACGTTGCCGATCAGGCCGAACTCCTCGCCGAACACGGCGAAGATGAAGTCGGTGTGGCGCTCGGGCAGGAAGTCGAGGTGCGTCTGCGTGCCGTTCAGCCAGCCCTTGCCGACCACGCCCCCGGAGCCGATCGCGATCGACGCCTGCGTGGTGTGGTAGCCGGCGCCGAGAGGGTCCTGCGTCGGGTCGATGAACGTGAGAATGCGCCGGCGCTGGTAGTCGTGGAGCAGGGTCCACAGCACCGGCGCCGCGGCCCCGACGGCCACGAACAGACCGGCGATGATCTTCCACGACAGCCCCGCGAGGTAGAGCACGAAGAAGCCGGAGGAGATGAGGAGCAGCGCGGTGCCGAGGTCGGGCTGGCGCTTGACGAGGATCGCGGGAATCGCGATCAGCACCGCGGCGAGCATGAAGTCCTTCCAGCCGATGCGTCCCTCGAACTTCTGGAAATACCAGGCGAGCATCAGCGGCAGCGCGATCTTCATGAGCTCGGAGGGCTGGATGCGCGTGATGCCGAGGTTCAGCCACCGCCGCGAGCCGTTCACGACGACGCCGAACAGCGCCACGCCGACCAGCAGCACGACCGCCAGCACGTAGAGCGGCACCGCGGCGCGCGCGAGCGTCTGCGGCGGGATGTTCGCGACCACCCACATCGCCACCAGCGCCACGGCGAGGCTCGCGAGCTGGTTGCCGACGCGGGCGACGCTCTGGTCCGCCGCGGAGAACAGCGTGACGAAGCCGACGACGACGAGCGCCATCACGATCCCGAACAGGGACCGGTCGATGCGGCGGACCAGGAACTCCCAGAAGCGGGCGGCAAACTCGAGCATCAGTCGCTCTGGTCGTCGGGATCGGGCGCGCCGGGCGCGAGCGGCGCGGGACTGGGCGCCTGATCGCCCAGCAGGAAGAAGTCGAACACCTGCCGCGCGATCGGCGCCGCGGCCTGCGCGCCGAAGCCGCCGTTCTCGACCAGCACCGCGACGGCGATGCGCGGGCGGTCGGCGGGCGCGTAGGCCATGAACCAGGCGTGGTCGCGCAGCCGCTCGTCGATCTTGCTCGCGTCGTACTTCTCGCCCTTGAGCGAGTACACCTGCGCGGTGCCGGTCTTGCCACCGGCGACGTACTTCGCGCCGTCGAACGCGCGGCGGCTCGTGCCTTCCTTGTTGACGCCCACCAGCGCGTTGCGGATCACCTCGATGTGCTCCTTCGACACGGCCAGCGTGTGCGTCGACTCGGCGGCGATCCGCGTCACCTCGCCCGTGCGCAGGTTCTCGACCTGCTTCACGAGGTGCGGCCGGAACGCGACGCCGTCGTTGGCGACCGTCGCCGTCGCGTGCGCGAGCTGCAGCGGCGTGAATGCGGTGTAGCCCTGGCCGATCCCGGCGGAGACCGAGTCGCCGAGGTACCACTTGCGGTGGTCCTCGCGGTAGTTCGCGCCGGCGAAGCGCTTGCGCTTCCACTCGCGCGACGGCAGCACCCCCGCGCTCTCGCCCTCGAGGTCGACGCCGGACAGGCGCCCGAACCCCAGCGTCGACATGAACGCGTGCGTCTCGTCGATGTCGCTCTCGGCGGCGAGCTGGTAGTAGTACGTGTCGCACGAGACGACGATCGACTTGTACATGTCGACGACGCCGTGCCCGCCCGGCTTGTCGTCGCGGAAGCGATGCGAGTGACCGGCAATCTGGAAGTAGCCGGGGTCCGAGATCGTCTGCGCGGCGGTGCGCCGTCCCGAGGCGAGCGCCCCGAGCGCGAGGAACGGCTTGATCGTCGAACCCGGCGGATAGGCCCCCTTGAGCGGCCGGTTGAGCATCGGCCGGTCGGGCGACTCGTTCAGCTCCTTCCAGCTCGCAGGATCGATGCCGTCGACGAACAGGTTCGGGTCGAACCCCGGCCGGCTCACGAACGCGAGCACCTCGCCCGTCGCCGGGTCGATCGCCACCAGCGCGCCGCGGCGCGTGCCGAACGCCGCCTCGGCCGCCTGCTGCAGCTTGATGTCGATCGACAGCCGCAGGTTGTTGCCGGCGATCGGCGGCACGCGGGACAGCGTGCGCACCGCGCGGCCCCCGGCGTCCACCTCGACCTCCTCGACGCCGGTCGTGCCGTGCAGCTCGCGCTCGTAGGTGAACTCGACGCCGAGCTTGCCGATGTAGTCGGTGCCCTTGTAGTTCGCGGTCGCTTCCCACTCGGCGATCTTCTCGAGGTCGCGGTCGTTGATGCGGCCGATGTGGCCGAGGAAGTGCGAGCCGACCTCGCCGAGCGGGTAGGTGCGGAACAGCCGGGCCTTGATCTCGACGCCGGGAAAGCGGTAGCGGTTGACCGCGAACCGGGCCACCTCCTCGTCGGTGAGGCGCGTGCGCAGCGGCAGGCTCTCGAAGTTCTTCGACTCCTCGATGAGCTTGCGGAAGCGCTTGCGGTCGCGCGGCGTGACCTCGACGATCTCGGCCAGCTCGTCGATCACCCGGTCGAGGTCCTTCACGCGCGAGGGCTGGATCTCCAGCGTATACGCCGAGTCGCTCTGCGCGAGCACGACGCCGTTGCGATCGGTGATCACGCCGCGGTTCGGCGGGATCGGCACGACGGCGATGCGGTTCGACTCGGCGAGCGTCCGGTAGTGGCCGTGCTGCGTGACCTGCAGGTAGACGAAACGCGCCACCAGCCCGCCGAACGCCGCGAGCACGAGCACGCCGGCGATGGCCAGGCGGCGGCGGAACCAGAACTGCTCGCGTTCCGGGTTGCGCACCTCGTAGCCGCCGAACCCGTTGTTCCGCGCGCCGCGTGCGGGAGAAGAGGGAGCGCCGTGCCATCGATCGCGGGGCGGCCGTCTACAGCGTGGCCGTGGAGCGCACCGGGCGCTGCGGCAACTGCAGCAGCACCGAGAACGCCGGCCACAGGAGCGCGCCGACCAGCGCCGGCACGAAGTAGGTGAGGCGCGGCATCGGCGCGCCGCCGAACACGCGCACGAACAGCACGAGCCCGGCGCAGAACACGAGCAGCGCCGCGACCTGGACCGCCTGCTGCCACAGCGGGAAGCGCAGCACGCGCCGGCGGAAGTACTCCGCCGCGTAGGCGAGCACCGTGTAGGCGAGGGCGTGCTGCCCGAACAGCGTGCCGTCGCCCACGTCCATCAGCAGCCCCATCGCCCACGCGACGCCGACGCCGACGTAGCGCGGCGCCTGGATGCACCAGTAGAGCAGCGTGACGGCGAGGAAGTCCGGGCGCAGCGCGAGCCCCGCGTCGGCGGGCGGCAGCAGGTTGCCGAACAGCGCGGCGGCGAGCGTCAGCGCGACGAACAGCGGCTTGACGGGCCGCAGCACCTCGTTGGGGTCGGCCGGCGCGAGCGAGGGCAGTCGGAACGACACGCCGCTAGCCTCCGCGCGCCGTGCGGCCGCGCCCCGGCTTCTTGGCCGCCTCGGCCTCGACCGGGTCCTCGGGACGCGGCGGCAGCGCCTCCGACCGCGCGAGCACGAGCAGCTGCTCGCTGCGGTCGACACCGCCGACCGGCGTGACCGTGATGCGGGCGAACATCTGCCCCGTGTCGCGCTCGACGGTCGCGATGCGCGCGACGGCAAGCCCCTGCGGATACGTGCCGTCGAGACCCGACGTGACCAGCAGGTCGCCGACCCGCACGTCGGCCGTCGGCGACATGAAGCGCAGCTCCGGCGCACGGCCTGCTCCCGCGCCGGCCATGACGGCGCGCACGCCGTTGCGCTCGAGCTTGACCGGGATCACGTGGTCCTTGTCGGTGAGCAGCGTGACCTCCGCGACGTACGGATAGGTGCGCGTCACCTGGCCGACGATGCCGTCGGCGTCGACGACCGCCGCACCCGCGACGACGCCCGCGTCCCGGCCCTTGTCGACGACGAGCTTCTGCTGGAACGCGTCGCGCCCCGTGTAGAGCACCGTGACGGCAGTCGCGCCGCTGTCGAGCCGCGCACGGGTCTCGAGCAGCGACTTCAGCCGCTCGTTTTCCTGCGCGAGCGTGGCGGCCCCCTGCGCCTTCGCGCCGGTTTCGGCCAGGCGCTGCTTCAGCGCCTCGTTCTCCTCGGCGAGCGCCTGCTTCGACGCGAAGTAGTCGCCAACACCCGCGATCACCGCGCCGGGCAGTGCCGCCGCGCGCTGCACGGGATGGAGCACGACCGCGACCACCTGGCGCACCTGCTCCAGGTAGCGGTACCGCGCGTCGAGGAACAAGAGCGCGATCGAGACGAGGCCGAAGAACACGAGCCTCGCCGCCGGCGACGGGCCACGGTGAAAGAACGCCGGCGTGTCGACGGGGAGGTGGGAAACCATCGCTGCGGAGCGTCGAGGACCGAGGATCGATCCCGGTCCCGTCAGTCCGTCGTGAAGATCGTCTGCAGCTTCTCCATGTTCTCGAGCGCCTTGCCGCAGCCGCGCACCACGCAGGTGAGCGGGTCCTCGGCCACGATCACCGGAAGCCCCGTCTCTTCCATCAGCAGGCGGTCGAGGTCGCGCAGCAGCGCGCCGCCGCCGGTGAGCACCATCCCCCGGTCGGCGATGTCGGCGCCGAGCTCGGGCGGCGTGCGCTCGAGCGCGCTCTTCACCGCGGACACGATGCTGTTCAGCGGGTCGGTCAGCGCCTCGAGGATCTCGTTCGACGAGACCGTGAAGCTGCGCGGGATGCCTTCGGCGAGGTTGCGTCCCTTGACCTCCATCTCCTTCACCTCGGAGCCCGGGAACGCGCTGCCGATGGTCTTCTTGATCTGCTCCGCCGTGGTCTCGCCGATCAGCATGCCGTAGTTGCGGCGGATGTAGTTGACGATCGCCTCGTCGAACTTGTCGCCGCCGACGCGCACGCTGCCCGCGTACACCATGCCGCCCAGCGAGATCACGCCGACCTCGGTGGTGCCGCCGCCGATGTCGACGACCATCGATCCGGTCGCATCGCCCACCGGCAGGTCGGCCCCGATCGCGGCCGCCATCGGCTCCTCGATCAGGTAGACCTTCGACGCGCCGGCGCCGAGCGCCGACTCGCGGATCGCGCGGCGCTCCACCTGCGTCGAGCCGCACGGCACGCAGATGATGATGCGGGGCGACGGCGAGAACAGCCGCGAGTCGAGGACCTTCTTGATGAACTGCTTCAGCATCTGCTCCGTCACCGTGAAGTCGGCGATGACGCCGTCCTTCATCGGCCGGATCGCGGTGATGTTGCCCGGCGTGCGGCCCAGCATCTGCTTGGCCGCGAGCCCGACCTCCTGGATCACCTTCTTGCCGTTCGGCCCGCCTTCCTGGCGGATGGCGACGACCGAGGGCTCGTCGAGCACGATGCCCTTGCCGCGCACGTAGATCAGCGTGTTCGCGGTGCCGAGGTCGATCGCGAGATCGCTGGAAAAGTAGCCTTTGAAGAATTCGAACATGCGGGGAGCCTGCGGGAGCGAGCGCGACGTTTCGGGGATCGAGGGCCGCGCCGGTCCGGAATGGGGCGCTATGATACCCTCTATGACGTTGTTCTGGCGCCGCGCGGCGGTCGCGAAAGTGCGATTTTCCCGTCCAGGCGGTCCGCCGTTCCGCGCGTACCGCCGCCCTCGCCGTCCGCCCCGCAGCCGCCCGATGATCAGCCACGACGACGTCCGCCGGATCGCCGACCTCGCCCGCCTCGAGGTGACCGCCGAGGAAGTCGACGCGGTCCACGGCAAGCTTGCCGCGATCTTCGGCCTGATCGACGAGCTCGCCGCGGTCGACACCACCGGCATCGAGCCGATGGCGCACGTGCTCGATGCGGTGCTGCCGTTGCGCGAGGACACGGTCACCGAGCCCGACCGGCACGCGCTCTACCAGTCCGTGGCCCCGTCCGTCGAGGACGGCCTCTACCTCGTGCCCCGCGTCGTCGAGTGATGACGGCTACCGACACCATCGCCGCCCTGCTGCGGCGCCTCGACGCCCGCGAGGTCTCCGCGGTCGAGCTGACCCGCGCCGCGCTCGACCGCATCGCGCAGGCCAACGGCACGCTCAACGCCTTCGTCAGCGTCGACGAGGCCGGCGCCCTGGCCCAGGCGCAGGCTGCCGACGCGGCGCGCGCGAAGGGCGAAGCTGGCCCGCTGGCGGGCATCCCGATCGCGCACAAGGACGTGCTGATGACCGCGGGCCTGCACGACCACCTGCGGCTCGCGCATGCTGGCGAACTTCGTCGCGCCCTACGACGCGTTCGTCGTCGAGGGCCTGCGGCGCGCCGGCGCCGTGCTCGTCGGCAAGACCAACATGGACGAGTTCGCGATGGGCTCGTCCAACGAGAGCAGCTTCTTCGGTCCGGTGCGCAATCCCTGGGATCCCGAGCGCGTTCCGGGAGGCAGCTCGGGCGGCTCCGCCGCGGCCGTCGCCGCGCGCCTCGTCGCCGGGGCGACCGGCACCGACACCGGCGGCTCGATCCGCCAGCCCGCCGCGCTGACCGGCATCTGCGGGCTGAAGCCCACCTACGGCCTGTGCTCCCGGTACGGGCTGGTCGCGTTCGCCTCGTCGCTCGACACGCCCGGGCCGTTCGCGCAGACCGCGGAGGACTGCGCGCTCCTGCTCGACGCGATGGCGGGGCACGACCCCCGCGACTCGACCTCGATCGACCGCCCGAAGGAAGACTATCGACGCAGCCTGGCCGGGCCGCCGGCGGACCCGGCGCGGCCGCTCGCGGGCCTGCGCATCGGGCTGCCCGAGCAGTACTTCGGCGACGGCATCGACGGCGACGTCGCTGCCGCGGTGGACGGCGCCCTCGAGGCGCTGCGCCGGCTCGGCGCGACGACCGTCCCGGTGAGCCTGCCGGCCGTGCGGCTGTCGATCCCGGTGTACTACGTGATCGCCCCCGCCGAGGCCTCGTCGAACCTGTCGCGCTTCGACGGCGTGCGCTACGGCCACCGCGCCGCCGTCTACGACGACCTCGGCGACATGTACCGCAAGTCGCGGGCGGAGGGCTTCGGCGCCGAGGTCAAGCGGCGCATCCTGGTCGGCACCTACGTGCTCTCGCACGGCTACTACGACGCCTACTACCTCAAGGCGCAGCAGGTGCGGCGCCTGATCGCCGAGGACTTCCGGCGCGCGCTCGGGGCTTGCGACGTGATCGCGGGCCCGACTTCGCCAACGCCCGCGTTCCGGCTGGGCGACAAGTCGGACGATCCGGTAGAGATGTACCTGAACGACATCTTCACCGTCGCGGCCAACCTGACCGGTCTGCCCGCGATGTCGATCCCTTGCGGGTTCACACGCGGCGGCCTGCCGGTCGGGCTGCAGCTCCACGCCGATCACTTCGGCGAGGCGCGCCTGCTCGAGATCGCGCATCGTTACCAGCAGGCCACCGACTGGCACCTGCGTGCCCCGCCGGGAGTCGGGCGCCATGGGTGAGTGGGAAGTCGTCATCGGCCTCGAGACGCACGCGCAGCTCTCGACCGCGTCCAAGATCTTCTCCGGCGCCTCGACGGCGTTCGGCGCCGCGCCCAACACGCAGGCCTCCGCCGTCGACATCGCGCTGCCCGGCGTGCTGCCGGTGTTGAATCGCGGTGCCGTCGAGCGGGCAATCCGCTTCGGCCTCGCCGTCGGCGCGACGATCGCGCCCCGCAGCGTGTTCGCGCGCAAGAACTACTTCTATCCCGACCTGCCGAAGGGCTACCAGATCTCGCAGTTCGAGATTCCCGTGGTGCAGGGCGGCGAGATCCTCATCGTCTCGCCCACCCGCGGCGAGATCGTCGTGCGGCTCACGCGCGCCCACCTCGAGGAGGACGCGGGCAAGAGCCTGCACGAGGATTTCCACGGCATGACCGGCATCGACCTGAATCGCGCCGGCACGCCGCTGCTCGAGATCGTCTCGGAACCCGACCTGCGCAGCGCCGCGGAGGCCGTCGCCTACGCGAAGGCGCTGCACGGGCTCGTGCGCTGGATCGGCATCTGCGACGGCAACATGCAGGAAGGCAGCTTCCGCTGCGACGCCAACGTCTCGGTGCGGCGCCCGGGCGCCCCGCTCGGCACGCGCTGCGAGATCAAGAACCTGAACAGCTTCCGCTTCATCGAGCGCGCGATCGAGTTCGAGGTGCGCCGGCAGGTCGAGCTGATCGAGGACGGCGGCACCGTGCGGCAGGAGACGCGCCTCTACGACCCGGAGCGCAACCAGACGCGGGCGATGCGCAGCAAGGAGGACGCGCAGGACTACCGCTACTTCCCCGACCCGGACCTGCCGCCGCTCGTCATCGACCGCGCGTGGATCGACCGCGTCGCGGCGGAGCTGCCCGAGCTCCCGGCGGCGATGAAGGCGCGCTTCGAGACGCCAGTACGCGCTGCCCGCCTACGACGCGACGATGCTCACGCAGAGCCGCGAGATGGCCGGGTACTTCGAGGACGCGGTGCGCGCCTTCGGCGGCGAGGCGAAGATCGTCGCCAATTGGATGCTCGGCGAGGTGTCGGCGGCGCTGAACCGGACCGAAGTCGACATCGGCGCAGCGCCGGTCGGCCCCGCCGCGCTCGCCGGGCTGCTGCAGCGCGTCGCCGACGGCACCATCTCGACCAAGATCGCCAAGGACGTCTTCGACGCGATGTGGACGGGCGAAGGCGTTGCCGACGCGATCATCGCGAAGCGGGGCCTGAGGCAGATCTCGGACGAAGGCGCGATCGAGAAGCTCGTCGACGACGTCCTCGCCGCGAACCCCGCGATCGTCGCCGAGTTCCGCGCCGGCAAGGAAAAGGCCTTCAACTCGCTCGTCGGCAAGGCGATGGCCGCGTCGAAGGGCAAGGCCAACCCGGCGCAGGTCAACGCCGTCCTGAAGCAGCAGGCTCGGCGGCTGACGCCCGGCCGCGCGGGCCTCCGCGGCCGAACGATCCCGCTCCGGCCCGCGTCGGAGGCGAGCCCGCGCATGGATCTGTCGGCGTGCGCGTGCGGAAAGGTGTCGCGCGACCCCGAATTGTCCAGCACGAATTGTCGCATACCGCGACACATTTCCCCTGCAGTTGGCGATAATATCCGGGTCGCGGTTGCGTCGCGCGATGCGCCCCGTATTCCCCTCCACCCCCCGCCGAACCTTCATGAAGAACAACATGATCCGTCGCCCCTTTGCGTCGTTCGCCGTACTCGCTGCCCTTGCGGCGTGATCCAGCACCACGCATCGCCCAGACCGCCCCCCGACACCCGCGCCCGCCGCGGCCGCCCGCGGCCGCCAGGTCGGCCGCGGCCCCTGCCGCTGCGCCCGCAGCCCCGGCCCCGGCAGCGGCACCCGCGCCCAAGGCCGCGGTCACGCCGGCCGCCGGGACGGAACACGGCAAGCTCGCCTGGTACGGCAGCAAATTCGCCGGGCGCAAGACCGCCAGCGGCCAGCGCTACGATCCGAACGCGCTGACGATGGCGCACAAGACGCTGCCGTTCGGCACCAAGGTCAAGGTCACGAACCTCGCGAACAAGCGCAGCGTCGAGCTGCGCGTGAACGACCGCGGACCGACGCAGGCCGACCGGATCGGCGACGTCTCGCACGCCGCCGCGAAGCGCCTCGGCATGGTCAAGCGCCGGCGTCATCGACGCCGAGATGACCGTCGTTGCAGCACCCGCTCCCAAGAAGCGCTGAACCCGCGGCGCCGTTTCGCGCCGTACCACCCCCCTCGAGAAGGAAGACCTCATGACCGACAACCTGCTGTCCCTCGTCCAAACCGCACTGGGAGGTGACTTCGCGAAGCTCGCCGGCCAGTTCCTCGGCGAGTCGGTGCCCTCGACGCAATCCGCGCTGTCGAGCCTGCTCCCGGCCGTGCTCGGCGGCGTCGCGCAGAAAGGCGCGACGCCGCGAGGGCGCTGTCGAGCCTGCTGTCGCTGATCAACGGCTCGAGCCTCGACACCGGCATCCTCGACAACGTCGCCGGGCCTGTTCGGCTCCGGCAACAAGCGATGATCCTCGCTGATGAAGCTCGGCACGTCGACGCTCGTGCCGGCGCTCTTCGGCGACAAGGCCGGCGGCCTCGTCAACGCGCTCGCCGGCGCGGCGGGCATCAAGAGCTCGTCGGCGACGAACCTGCTCGCGATGGCCGTGCCGCTGATCTTCACGTTCCTGAAGAAGTACATCAGCAAGAACAACCTGAGCGCCGGCCGTCGCTCGTCGTCGCTGCTCAAGGGCCAGGGCGCGCACCTGTCGAAGTCGCTCGACAGCCGCCTCACCGGCGCGCTGGGCTACGCGAGCCCCGCGGCGATGCTGTCCGGCCTCGGCGGCGCGGCGGCGGATACCGCCAAGCGTGCCGGCGCAGCCGTGGCGAGCGGCGCAGGCGCGGCGGCGAGCACCGCGGCCGCGGCGACGACCGCCACCAAGTCCGGCCTGATGCGCTGGCTGCCATGGCTGATCGGCGCGGCGATCCTGCTCGCGTTGTGGAACATGTTCTCGAGCAAGCCGACGCCGCCGGCGCCCGCGCCCCCGGCGCCGAAGGCTGCCGCGGTGCCGGCGCCGGCTCCCACGCCGGCTCCGGTGGCAGCCGCCGGCTACCCGTTCAAGGTGTACTTCGAAACCGGCTCGGCCGTGGTCGGCCCGGTTGCGAGCGCGACCGTCACGGCCGCCGCCGAGGCGATCAAGAAGGACTCCGCCAAGGTTGCGATCACCGGCTACACCGACAGGACCGGCGACATGGCGGCGAACGAGAAGCTCGCCAAGGACCGCGCGACAGCCGTGCGTGACGCGCTCAAGGCCGCGGGCATCGCCGAGGGCAACATCGAGCTGCGTCCCCCGGTGTTCGTCGAGGTCGGCGCCGGCGGCCCGGACCAGGAAGCTCGCCGCGTCGAGATCAACAAGCTGTAAGCAGCACGCTTCGACCGGCCCTCCAAGCCACACACGGCGGCCCTCGGGGGCCGCCGTGTTCGTCTGGGGTCCCGCTTACCCTTCACGATTCGCACCCATCCAGGACACACCATGGCCAAGCAAGACGCATTCACCGCCGAGGAATGGACGCTGCTCCGCCTCGCCCCCTCGCTCGTCTCCGGCGGCACGTCGGCCGCCGAGCCGTCGGGCATCTTCTCGTCGATCAAGGAAGCCACCGCCGGCGCCGCCGGCATGGCCGAGGCGTTCAAGTCGAACAGCGCGCTCGAACTGTTCTCGTCGCTCGCCGCCGACCGCAGCATCCCCGGCATGCCCGACCCGAAGACGCTGCTCGGCGAAGGCACGCGCGAGCAGCAGATGGCGAACTTCAAGTCGAACGTGCTGACGCGCGTGAAGTCGGCGGTCGACCTCGTCGCGAAGAAGGCCTCGCCCGCCGAGGCGGAAGCCTACAAGGCGATGCTCGTCGGCGTCGCGCAGAAGGCCGCGGAAGCGTCGAAGGAGGGCGGCTTCCTCGGCTTCGGCGGCGTGCGCGTCTCGCGACGCCGAGCACGCGTTCATCACCGAGGTGAAGCAGGCTGCCGGGCTCGCCTGAGCCCACGGTACGCGGTGCGACTCGCGGCAACGTCGCGTCCGTCGTGCCCGGCCCCGTCCCTCTCCAGCCGTTGGATGGCGCCCGGGGTTTCGTGCCGCCGGACCGTCGCGGAGCGCCGGGCTTGTCCTGACTAATGCATCAGCGGCTTGAAGCGCAGCCGGTGCGGCCGCGCGCCATCCTCGCCCAGGCGCCGCCGCTTGTCCTCCTCGTAGTCGCGGTAGTTGCCCTCGTAGAACACCCACTTCGAGTCGTCCTCGACGGCGAGGATGTGCGTGGCGATGCGGTCGAGGAACCAGCGGTCGTGCGAGATCACCAGCACGGTGCCGGCGAATTCGAGCAGCGCGTCCTCGAGCGCGCGCAGCGTCTCGACGTCGAGATCGTTCGACGGCTCGTCGAGCAGCAGCACGTTGCCGCCCTTCAACAGCGTCGCGGCGAGGTGCAGCCGCCCGCGCTCGCCGCCCGACAGCGCCCCGACGAGCTTCTGCTGGTCCTGCCCCTTGAAGTTGAAGCGTCCGAGGTAGGCGCGCGAGGGCATCTCGAAGCGGCCCACCTGCAGGATGTCCTGGCCGTTGCTGATCGCCTCCCACGCCGTCTTGTCGTTGGGGAGCGACTCGCGCGTCTGGTCGACGACCGCCATCTGCACGGTGTGGCCGATCGTGACCTTGCCGCTGTCGGGCTTCTCCTTGCCGGTGATCATGCGGAACAGCGTCGTCTTGCCCGCGCCGTTGGGCCCGATGACGCCGACGATCGCGCCCGGCGGGATCTTGAGCGACAGGTCATCGACCAGCAGCCGGTCGCCGAAGCCCTTGGTGACGTTCTCGAACTCGATCACCTCGTTGCCGAGCCGCTCGGCGACGGGGATGAAGATCTCGTTGGTCTCGTTGCGCTGCTGGTGCTCGTAGGAGGCGAGCTCGTCGAAGCGGGCAATGCGCGCCTTGCTCTTCGCCTGCCGGCCCTTCGGGTTCTTGCGCACCCACTCGAGCTCCTGCTTCATCGCCCGGATGCGCGCCTGCTCCTGCTTCGACTCGACCTCGAGGCGCTGCTCCTTCTGGTCGAGCCACGACGAGTAGTTGCCCTTCCACGGGATGCCGGAGCCGCGATCGAGCTCGAGGATCCACTCGGCGGCATTGTCGAGGAAGTAGCGGTCGTGGGTGACGGCCACCACGGTGCCGGGGAAGCGCTGCAGGAACTGCTCCAGCCAGTCGACGCTCTCGGCGTCGAGGTGGTTGGTCGGCTCGTCGAGCAGCAGCATGTCGGGCCTGCGACAGCAGCATCCGGCACAGCGCCACGCGGCGCTTCTCGCCGCCGGAGAGGTCCGCGACCTTCGCATCCCAGGGCGGCAGCCGCAGCGCGTCGGCGGCGATCTCCATCTGCACGTTCGAATCGGCGCCGGACGTGGCAATGATCGCCTCGAGCTTCGCCTGCTCGGCGGCGAGCGCGTCGAAGTCCGCGCCGTCCTCGGCATAGGCGGCGTACACCTCGTCGAGGCGCTTCTGCGCGCCGAGCACCTCGCTCATGCCTTCCTCGACCGCCTCGCGCACGGTCTTGGCGGGGTCGAGCTGCGGCTCCTGCTGCAGGAAGCCGATCTTGAGACCCGGCATCGGCGTCGCCTCGCCCTCGATCTCGCGGTCGACGCCGGCCATGATGCGCAGCAGGCTCGACTTGCCCGAGCCGTTGATGCCCAGCACGCCGATCTTGGCGCCGGGAAAGAACGACAGCGAGATGTCCTTGAGGATCTGCCGCTTGGGCGGGACGATCTTGCCCACGCGGTTCATCGTGAAGACGTACTGGGCCATGAGGCTTGGGTCCGGATTCGGGAAAAGAGGACGATTGTACGAGATCGCCCGCGCCCGGCCGCTGCCCCGCTCCGCCCCCGCCGCAACGAAAAGGGGCGGCCAGGCCGCCCCATCGATCGGGAATCGATTTCCGGCGTCGAGCTACATCCTGCTCCCGCCGTTGGTCGAGGCCGGGCCTGCGCGCACGGGCGCGGTACCGGCTGCCGCGGCCTGCGCAGGGCGGACGCCGCGTTGGCCTCCGCGACCGCCTTCAGCTCGCGCCAGCGCACCTTGTCGGCGTCGTACCGCGCGACCGTCACCGCGCGCTCCTTCTGCTTCTGCTCGATCAGCTGCGTCGTCTTGGCGATCTCGTTCCGGTTGCCGGCGAGCTCGCTCTCGAGCGCATGGGGAACGGGCTTGTCGCCCAGCGCCTCGCGCCGCTTGTCCAGCTCCGCCTTGCGCTTGTCGAGCTGCGCCACGTAGCTGCGCGAGGACTCGATCTGCGCGTCGATCGTCGCGAGCGCCCGGCTCCGCGCGAGGTCGATCTCGGCCTCGTTCGTGTACGACGAGACGAGCGCGCGGTCGCGCCGGGCGACCTCCTCCTGCACCTTCGCCGCGGCCCGCTTCTGCTCCTCCTCGACTTCGCGCGCGCGCCGCTGCTCGGGGGTGAGCGCGGGGTCGATGCGCTTCACCGGGCGCGCCTGCTTGTCGAGGACCGTGCGGCCCTTGTCGGAGGCCTCGGGCGGAATCTTGTCCGTATAGTGGATCACGCCCTTCTCGTCGACCCACTTGTACGTGGTGCCCCGTGCGGCGCCGGCGAAGCCGAACGCGACGACGAGGCTCGCCGCCCCGACGGCCGCCAGCATGGCCCGCGGCCAGGGATGCCGCGGCGCATGCGCGCTGGTCGTCGGTCGAGTCGTCGTGCCTGCCATCGCTTCCGCCTGCTCGGTTGCCCCGGGAAACCTGCCGCCTACTGCTGCCGCACCCTGTCGCCGGCACCTGCCGCGACACCGTATTGTGCGCGGTAGGCGGCCACGCGCGGCGCGTGCGCCTTCAGCTCCTCGCGTCCCCCGATGAACGTCATCAGGTCGTCGAGCGTCGCGATCGCCACCACCGGCACGCCGAATCGCGCCTGCAACTCCTGCACCGCCGAGGCCTCGCCCTGCCCGCGCTCCATGCGGTCCAGCGCGATCAGCACCGCCACGGGTTCGGCACCGTGCGCCCGGATCAGTTCGATCGCCTCGCGCTTCGCCGCGCCGTCGGTGATGACGTCGTCGACGATCACCACACGGCCGGCCAGCGGCGCGCCGACGATCTGCCCGCCTTCGCCGTGGTCCTTGGCCTCCTTGCGGTTGAAGCAGAACGGCACATTGTGACCTTTCTCGGCCAGGGCGATCGCCGTCGCCGCCGCCAGGGTGATGCCCTTGTACGCCGGTCCGAACAGCTGGTCGAAGGCGATGCCCGAGGCGAGCAGCGCGTCGGCGTAGAACTGCCCGAGCCTGTCGCAGGCTCTCGCCGTCGTCGAACAAACCCGCGTTGAAGAAGTAAGGACTCCGGCGCCCCGCCTTGGTGACGAATTCCCCGAAGCGAAGCACTTCACGTGCCAACGAGAACCCGAGAAACGCCTGCCGGAAGTCGGCCATCCGTGATTCCTTTTCCCAATCGAATCACGAGTATAGCGGGATGCGCGAGCGCGGCAGCCGACCGCGCTCGCCCGTCGCCCCGAGGCCGAAGCGGTACACTGCGGCGCCTCTTGCCCTCTCCGCCATGCGCGTCATCTCGCTCAACGTCAACGGCATCCGCTCGGCCGAGCGGCGCGGCCTGTCGCACTGGCTCGCCCGCGGCACGCCTTGGGACGTCGTGTGCCTGCAGGAGATCAAGGCCGACCTCGACGACGTGCCCGCACGCATGCGCGCGCCGCGGCGCGCGTACTCGGCGTTCCACCCGGCCGAGCGCAAGGGCTACGCGGGCGTCGCGCTGTACGCCCGCGCCCCCGGCGCCGTGGTGAGGGGCTTCGGCGACGACGAGTTCGACCGCGAGGGCCGCTACGTCGAGGCCGACTTCGGCGCGCTCGCGATCGCCAGCGTCTACCTGCCGTCGGGTTCCGCGGGCCCGCACCGGCAGGCCTCGAAGTTCCGCTTCCTCGAAGCATTCCTGCCGCACCTCGAGACCCTGCGCCGGCGCGGCAAGGAGATCATCCTGTGCGGCGACTGGAACATCGCGCACCAGCCGATCGACCTGCGCAATTGGCGCAGCAACCAGAAGAACTCCGGGTTCCTGCCCGAGGAGCGCGCGTGGCTGTCGCGCGTGTTCGACGAGATCGGCTTCGTCGACGTGTTCCGGCGCATCGATCCGCGCCCGGAGCAGTACACGTGGTGGTCGAACCGCGGGGAGGCGTGGGCGAAGAACGTCGGCTGGCGCATCGACTACCAGATCGCCACGCCGGGCATCGCCGTCGCGGGCGCGCGCCGCGTCGATCTACACGGCGAAACGGTTCTCCGACCACGCTCCGCTGATCATCGACTACGACTTCGCCATCGGGGGTTGAGCCGATGCTCCGCCTCGACCACGTCACGCTCGCCCGCGGCGCGAACCGGCTGCTCGAGGACGCGTCGCTCACCGTCCACGTCGGGCACAAGGTCGGCATCGTCGGCCCGAACGGCTGCGGCAAGTCGACGCTGTTCGCCCTGCTGCGCGGCGAGCTCCACCCGGAGTCGGGCGACGTCGCGATGCCGCCCCGCTGGACGATCGCGCACGTCGCGCAGGAAACTCCGGCCGTCGAGGCGCCCGGCGATCGAGTTCGTGATGGACGGCGACGCCGAGCTCCGCGCGGTCGAGCGCGCGCTGCGGGAGGCCGAGCAGGACCACGCGGCCGACGGGCATGCGGTCGACGGACATGCCATTGCCGAGCTGCACCACCGCCTCGAGGCCATCGACGGCTATGCGGCGCGCGCGCGTGCCGCGACGCTGCTCGCGGGGCTGGGCTTTGCGGACGCGCGGCACACGGACCCCGTGGCGAGCTTCTCCGGCGGCTGGCGCATGCGCCTGAACCTCGCGCAGGCGCTGATGGCCCGCTCGGACCTGCTGCTCCTCGACGAGCCGACCAACCACCTCGACCTGGACGCGGTGATGTGGCTCGAGGAGTGGCTCGCGCGCTATCCGGGGACGCTGCTCCTCATCACGCACGACCGCGACTTCCTCGACCACGTCGTCGACGGCATCGTGCACTTCGACGGCCAGCGCCTGAAGAGCTACGCGGGCAACTACAGCGACTTCGAGCGCGAGCGTGCGGGAGAGCTCTGCGGTGCAGCAGGCCGCCTACGAGAAGCAGCAGCGCACGATCGCCCACCTGAAGGCGTTCGTCGACCGCTTCCGTGCCAAGGCGACCAAGGCCAAGCAGGCACAGAGCCGCCTGAAGGCGCTCGAGCGGATGGAGGTGATCGCCGCCGCGCACGTCGACAGCCCGTTCTCGTTCGCCTTCGCGCCGGCACGCGTCGCCGCGAGGCAGCTCGTCCGCCTCGACGAGGCCACGCTCGGCTACGGCGACGCGCCGCCGGTGTTCGAACGGCTCGACGCGAGCCTGCTCGCCGGCGACCGCATCGGGCTCCTGGGCCGCAACGGCGCCGGCAAGTCGACGCTCGCCAAGGCCCTCGCCGGCACGCTGCCGCTCGCCGCGGGCCAGCGCTGCATCGCCCAGAACCTGTCGGTCGGCTACTTCGCCCAGCACCAGCTGGAGCAGCTCGATCCGGCCGCGAGCCCGCTGCTGCACCTCGCCCGGATCGATCCGGGCGCGCGCGAGCAGGAGTTGCGCGACTTCCTCGGCGGCTTCGACTTCCGCGGCGACATGGTCACCGCGGAAGTCGCGCGATTCTCGGGAGGGGAGAAGGCGCGGCTCGTGCTGGCGATGATCGTGCGCGCGAAGCCGCAGCTCCTGATCCTCGACGAGCCGACCAACCACCTCGACATCGAGATGCGCGAGGCGCTCGCCGAGGCGCTGCAGGACTTCGACGGCGCGCTCGTCGTCGTCGCCCACGACCGTCACCTGCTGACCGCGACCACCGATGCGTTCTGGCTCGTGCACGACGGCCGCGTCGCGCCGTTCGACGGCGACCTCGACGACTACCGGGACTGGGCGCTCGCCACCAATCGCCGCGACGCGAAAGTAGGGTCAGACTCGACTTTTCCTCGCCCCGGCGGCGATGCCGGTATCGATAACGGAAAAGTCGAGTCTGACCCTACTTTCGCCACGTTCGGGTCGCGGCAGGCACAGAAGCGGGCGGAGGCCGAGGCCCGACAGGCTCGACACGCCCGCCGCAAGCCGTACGCCGACCGCCTCGCCACGCTGGATGCCGAGATGGCCCGGCTGACCCGCGAGAAGGCCGACGCCGACGCCTGGCTCGCGGGCGCGGACGCCTACGCCGACGCGAACCGCGATCGACTCAAGGAGACGATCGTGCGGCAGGGCGATGTCGGCAGCCGACTCGCGCGGCTCGAGGCCGAGTGGCTCGAGCTCGCCGAGGCGATCGAGCGGATCGACGCCGGCGGGACGTAGCTGGCGGCAACGACCCCGCGGCTAGCCGACCCTCGCGCCGGGCCGGTAGAACAGGTAGGCCGCGAAGCCCAGCGCCTCGCGGCCCCACTTGAGGTAGGCGTCGCGCCAGCGCCGCGCGCGGTCGAGCATCGCGGGCACGTCGGGATCGTCCGGCTGCTCGCGCGCGTGGCGCTCGACCGAGCGGCAGAACTTCCACTCGTACTCGTCCCACTCGTCCTCCGTGGCCGTGACCGCGTGCATCGGGACGAGCCCCGCGTCGATGCCCGCCTGCACGTTGCCGGGGTGGTCGAGGAGCTCGCGCTCGCGTCCGCCGAGGAGCGCGACGAGCTCGCCCGGCGGCTTCTTCTTCCAGTAGCCGATGCCGACGAGGACGTAGCCGCCGGAGCGCGTCCAGGCGCGCAGCTGCCGGCAGATGCCGGCCATGCCGCCGGCGATGCCGCCCGCGTCGAGCATCACCGACAGGTGGAAGGTCTCGGGATCGGCGCGGAAGTCGCGGATGTCGGTGTCGTCGAGGTGCAGCCGGCCGAGCGCGCCGGTCCACTCGGCCCGCTCGCGCGCGGCGTCGAGCATGTACGGCGAATGGTCGAGCGCGATCACGGTCGAGCCGAAGCGCTCGATGATGCGGAGCGCGAGCTCCGCCCGCCCGCAGCCCAGGTCGAGCACGCGCGAGGTCGCCTCGAGCGGCAGCAGGTCGAGCAGTCGCTCGAACTTCGCCGCCGACAGCGGGTTGCAGTAGTCGTGATCGCGGTGCGCGACCGCAATGTACTTGTGCTGGTTCATCGCGTGCGGGCGCGACGGGGCGCGTTCCGCGGACAGGGCCGAGGGGCTCATGCCGGGGTCGCACGCAATTTGCGTACCGGCGGCGGCGCCGCCGCTCGTCAGCCTGGGCAACGCCTCCCGACCGGCCTTCTCGGCGCTCGCGCGCAGCATCCGCCGTACCCACGGCAGCAGCAGGTAGGCCGGGATCGCGAGGAACACGGTGAGCAGGAACCAGTTGCCGTAGCCCATCGACTGCGCCCCCAGCCCGCCGACCCAGCCCGCCACCGAGCGCGACAGCGCGAATACCGACGACAGCAGCGCGTACTCGGTGGCGGCGCGCTCCTTCTCGACGATCGCCATCAGGAAGGCCAGGAAGGCGGCCGTGCCGAGTCCGCCGGTGAACGACTCGGTCGCGCTCGCCGCGTACAGGATCGCCTTGTGCTCGAACGGGATCTCGGCACCGACCGTCGCGAGCGGGATGATGCTGGCGGCGACCCAGTAGCCGAGGTTCGACAGCGCCTGCGCGAGGCCCAGGATCCACAGCGCGCTGAAGATGCCGATGCGGTCGGTGATCCAGCCGCCGGCGACACCGCCCGCGATCGACAGCACGAGTCCGATGTTCACCGAGACCAGGCCGATCTGGGCGGCGGTGAAGCCCGAGTCGACCCAGAACGGCTTCACCATGAAGCCCATCGCGGCGTCGGGCAGCTTGAAGATCAGGATGAACAGCAGCACCGGCAGGATGCCGGGGCGCGACAGGAGCTCCATCAGCGCGCCGAACATCGGCCCGCGGGTCAGCGGATCGGCGCCCGTCGTCGCATCGCGCGACGGCGGCGGCGACGTCCGTCCGGCCACGGCCGCGAGCGCGACGAGGAGCGCCACGCCCGCCGCCGCGTAGCCCCAGAACCCCGGGACGCGCGACGACCACCGGGTAGCGCCATCGACCAGCCACACGACGCCGAGCGCGAACGCGGCGAGCACCGCGAGCGCGAACGGCGAGCGCGCGAGCGCCGCGAGCTCCTCGCGCAGCCGTGCGGTCGCGACGACGATCTTCCTCTCGCGCGGCGCGGCGAGGCTGGCCGCCGCGAGTCGCGAGGAACACCACCGCCGCCAGCACGAACGCGCCGTGCCAGGAAATCCAGTCGGAGGCCATCAGCAGGAACCCCGACGCGAGCATGCCCACGCGGTAGAGGCCGATGCGGATGCCATTGGCGAGACCGAGCTCCCGCCGGTCGAGGAACTCGATCGTGTAGCCGTCGATCGCGACGTCGTTGGTCGCGGACAGCACGGTGAAGATGCCGATCGCGAGCCAGACCGCGGGACCGAACCCGGCCTGCATCGCGAAGTAGATCATCACCGCGCCCATGCCCACGTCCGCCGCGGCCATCCAGCGGCGATGGTGGCGGTAGTGGTCGATCGCCGGCGCCCACAGGAACTTGAGCGTCCACGCGAGCCCGAGCAGCGACAGCACGCCGATCTGCCGGAGCTCGACGCCCTGCTGCCGGAAGTAGACCGGGAAGATCTCGTAGAAGACGCCGAGCGGAAAGCCCTCCGCGAAATAGAGCAGGCCGACCCAGAACAGCTTGTTCGACAACAGCGGCGTGGAGGACGGCAAGGCGGCGGGCTTCGCGGGCGAGCGGCGATTGTATCGGTGCGCGCCGCTTCGCCGCGTGCTCCCCGGCGGGCTAGCGGCTGCGCGTGAACCGGTAGATCGCGAGCTCGCCGAACAGGTTCGGCAGCATGCCGACGGGCCGGCCGCCGGCGAGCACGACGCGGTCCTCGACCTCGCAGCCGCGCCGGGCCAGGAAGGCGTCGAAGTCCGCGACGGTGCAGAGGTGGATGTTCGGCGTGTCGTACCACTGGTAGGGCAGCGACTCGGAGACGGGCATGCGTCCGCGCAGGATCTGCGCCCGGTGCGACCAGTGGCCGAAGTTGGGGAAGGACACCACCGCGTAGCGGCCGACGCGCAGCATCTCGTCGACGATCTCCTCGATGTGGCGCATCGCCTGCAGCGTCTGCGAGAGGATCACGACGTCGAAGGAGTGGTCCTCGATGCCGGCGAGCCCGCCCTCGAGGTCGCGCTGGATCACGTTGACGCTGTTCGCGAGGCTCGCGCGCACGCCGGCCGGCGTGATCTCGACGCCGTAGCCGCTGACGTTGCGCTCGCGGCCGAGGAAGGCGAGCAGGCTGCCGTCGCCGCAGCCCAGGTCGAGCACCCGCGCCTTGTCGGGCACCCAGCTCGCGATGGCCGCGTAGTCGGGGCGCTCGCCGGCCGCCATGCGCTCGCGCACGGCCTTGGTGATCTCGGGCCCGAGGCGGAAGGTCGAGTAGTCCTTGAGATCGCGTGCCGCGCGGTCCAGGTACGCCCCGACGACCGCGTGGTACTGCGGGTCGTCGAGCAGGAACGCGTCGTGCCCGTGCGGTGCCACGATCTCGGCGGAGGAGACGTCGTGCCGGTTGTCGACCAGCGCCTTGACGATCTCGCGCGAGCGGGCCGGCGAGAAGCGCCAGTCGGTGGTGAACGAGATCACGAGGAACTTGCAGCGCGCGGGCGCGAGCGCGCGCGCGAGGTCGCCGCCGGTCTCGCGCGCCGGGTCGAAGTAGTCGAGCGCCTTGGTGATGCGCAGGTAGGTGTTCGCGTCGTAGTACTCGGCGAACTTGTCCCCCTGGTGGCGCAGGTAGGACTCGATCTGGAATTCGGGCGCGAAGCTGAACAGCAGGCCGTCGCGCAGCTGTCGGCCGAACTTCGCGTCCATCTGCTCGTCGGACAGGTAGGTGATGTGCCCGACCATCCGCGCGACGCGCAGGCCCCGCCGCGGCTTCGTTCCAGCGGCCGCGAAGTGCCCCTCGTGGAAGTCGGGATCCGACAGGATCGCCTGCCGGGCCACTTCGTTGAACGCGATGTTCTCGGCCGACAGGTTCGGTGCCGCGGCAATGACGATCGCGTGGCGAACGCGGCCCGGATAGCGGATCGCCCAGTCGAGCGCCTGCATGCCGCCGAGGCTCCCTCCCATCACCGCGGCCCAGCGCTCGATGCCGAGGCGATCGGCAAGGCGCGCCTGGGCGTCGACCCAGTCCTCGACCGTGACCATGGGGAAGTCCGCGCCCCACGGCTTGCCGGTGGCCGGATTGGTGGTCGTCGGTCCGGACGAGCCGAAGCAGCTGCCGAGGTTGTTGACCCCGACGACGTAGAAGCGATCGGTGTCGAGCGGCTTGCCCGGACCGACCATGTTGTCCCACCAGCCGACGTTGCCCTCGTCGCCTTCGTAGAACCCGGCGACGTGGTGGGAAGCGTTCAACGCATGGCAGACCAGGACCGCATTGCTGCGGTCGGCGTTGAGCGTGCCGTAGGTTTCGTAGGCCAGGTCGAACGAGTCGAGGGCGCGCCCGCAGGCGAGCTTCAGCGACTCGGTGAAGTGGGCGGTGTGCGCGACGACCGGCCCGACCGAGCGGCCGCTGCCGCGCGCACTGTCGGATCCTGCGGTCGTCTCGGAAAAGGAAGGCATCGTCGGTGCGGCGTTCGGCGCCCGTCGCGGGGGCGACAAAGAACCCGACCAGCCTTGCGCTAATCGGGTCGGATCCGTGAGGCCGCTCCGCTTTAGCCGTATTTGTTCGGGACCGGCAGCCGGTCCGCCGCGCCCGCAAGCTGGCCCAAATCGGCGCGATGCCCGCGAGTGTAGCCGGTCGCCGGGGTTCCGCAACACCCGGTGCCCGGGAATGCGACCGGGTCACTGACGCAATGCTCGTTCCGGAGCGCCGGATCGCCTGGTCCGGGACCGCCGTTCGTCGGCCGGCCCCGTGTCCTGCGGGTTTCGCCCGACCAACGGCCAACCCATGACGTTGGCATCGCCATGACGCTGACATACCATCGTGACCGTGTTCGCGGGCGGCTCGCCCGCGTTTTCGTCTGCAGGGAACCCCGGCTGGCGCCGGAACGGAGCATGCGCATGTCTCGCCATCTCGCCGCGGCACTGGCCGCGACCCTTCTCGCGTGGCTTGCCCCCTTCGGGGAGGCGAGCGCGCAGACCGGGCAGAGCCTGTACACGAACGGCCCGCCCGGGGCCGGATCCGCCCGCTGCGGACAAGGCACGTGCCATGGCGCGGACCCGCTGAACAATCTCCAGTGGAGTGATGAATGCCGCCGGGAGCTGTATCGGCGATCTACACGGGCGCGTCGAAGGATCAAGGCATGGCTGCCGCGATCACCCAGTACAACGACGCGCAACTCCAGTTGATCGCGGACCTGCTGTCGCTGTCACCAATCGCGATCTCCGCCGCCCGCCTCCTCCGCCGACGCCTACCCCGACGCCGACTCCTACGCCGACGCCCACACCGACGCCGCCCCCCGAGCCCAGCCCCACGCCGCTGCCGCCGACCTCGACGGTCGTCGAGTACTACCACGCCGCGTTCGGGCACTACTTCATCACCAACATCGCCGGCGGAGATCTCCGCACTCGACAGCGGCAAGTTCGCCGGCTGGGCCCGCACCGGGCGCTCGTTCGACGCGCACACGTCGTCCAATGGCTACGTGACGGCCGTGTGTCGCTTCTTCACGGTGGCCTTCCCGCCGAAGAGCTCGCACTTCTACACGTCCAATTCCGCCGAGTGCCGTGGCCTCCAGGCAAGCAGCAAGGTCTGGACGTTCGAGGCCGAGGCCTTCTACGTGCAGCAGGCGAACGAGCAGACCGGCAGCTGCCCCACCGGTTACCGGGCGGTCTATCGTCTCTACAACGACGGCCAGGGCGGTGCGCCGAACCACCGCTACACGACCGACCCGGCGGTGCGCATCGAAATGATGGGCAAGGGCTGGATCCCCGAGGGCTTCGGTCCCGAGGGCGTGGGGTTCTGCTCGCCGAACTAGCCGGATCCCGTCGCGGAGGCGTCGGTGCTAACGATTCACCTCTGACGTACCTTGCGCCCGCCGTGTCGTGGCGGGCGTTTTCTTCTGCGCCGGAAAGTAGGGTCAGACTCGGACTTTCCACAGACTCGACTTTCCCGCGAACTGCTTAGGCGACTGTCTGCCCGAGGAAAGTCGAGTCTGACCCCACTTTCCGAGTCTGACCCTGCGTTCCGGACCCTACTTTCCGAGCGTGCCGCGCACTTCGCCTGCCGCGTCGACGCCGAGCCACGGCAGGCCCTGGGACGCGAGGAAGTCCGGTGCGTCGTCGGCGAGCAGCATCGCGATCGTCGCGACGCTCCCCGCGACCACCGCGAGCGGCGCCACCACGCTGATCGACTGCCACGCCCGCACCGGCCAGCCCGGTGCGCGGATCGAGCAGGTGGCAATAGCGGCGGCCGTCGACCTCGATGTACCGCTCGTAGTCGCCCGACGTCGCCACCGCGCCGTCCGCGATCTCGACCGACGCGATGGCCGTGCCGGCTGCCGGTCGCACGCGGGTGCCGCACACCGACACGCCAGGGCGTCCCGTCGGCCTGTCCGCCGAGCGCGCGCACGTCGCCGCCCAGGTTGACGAGGGCGTGGGCGACTCCGCGCTCCGCGAGGATCGCCGCGGCGCGATCCGCCGCGTACTCCTTGCCGATGCCGCCGAAGTCGATCTCCATGCCGGAACGCGGCAGCCGGATGGACCGCTCGTCCCACTCGACCTCCCGCCAGCCGACCAGCGCGCACAGCGCGGCGAGCGTGGCAGCCGTCCGGAAGGCACGGCGGCGAGCGACGGAAGTCCCAGGCGCGGCGCAGCACGCCCGAGGTGACGTCGAAGCGGCCGCCGGAAAGGCGATGGCACTGGTCGGCGTAGGCGAGCAGCGCCGCGGTCTCCGCGTCGATCGCCACCGGCGCGCCGCCGGCGGCGCGGTTGACCGCGGCCGTCACGGAGTCGTCGCGATAGCGCGAGTACTTCGCCTCGATGCGGCGCACGTCCGCGATCGCCGCGGCGATCGCGCCATCGGCAAGCGCGTCCGGGGCGCCGTCCACGACGATCGCGTGGTCCGACGCCATCGCGCGGAAGCTCGCTCGCCGCCGCGGCATCGTCCCGGCCGGGTCAGAACGCCTTGCCGACGCCGACCTGGATCCAGCGCGCGGAGAACGGCAGGATGTCGGGGCTGCCGTTGCCGCCCGCGCGCCAGTCGGACTTCTGGCGGTAGTACTCGACCTTGAGGTCCCCGCTCCAGCCGCCGCCGAAGTCCTTCGCGAGCAGGAGGCCGAGCGTGAACGCCCCGAACGCCGACAGGCGCGTGTCGGCGGTGTAGGGCTGCCCGAACACCAGGCCGGTCGGAAACGGCGGATCGAAGTAGAAGTAGGCGGCGCGCTGCGTGTAGTAGCGCAGGTTGGGCCGCACGCTGAAGGCGTGCGGCAGCGGCTGCACCCACGCCGCCTCGACCATGTGGGAGTTCGCGTCCCACGAGTCGTCGATGTAGCGGTAGGCGAGCTGCAGCGTGCCGTTGTGGTCCGGGAAGTGCTGGTTGAGGCGCGTCAGCCACGCGAGGACACGGCGGTTGTCCGGGCGCGCATCGAAGGTCTTGTAGGGATCGTCGAAGTACCCGTGCCCGCGCGTGTACGTGAGGTTCGACTGCACGATCGCGGTCTGCGACAGCACCTGCGTGACGCCGAACAGGAAGTCGTTGACGTACTTGCGCTCGTGGTCGGCGGCGCCGTCCGGCGCGTCGATGCGGTCGGCCGCGCCCGCGTAGCTGAACGCGAACGTGCGGTTCTTGTCGGCGGTCCAGAAGCGCACGTCGATCGAGGCGCCACGCGAGATGTAGTCGTTCTCGTGCGAGTAGGCGACGCCGGCGCCCACCGAGAAGCGCTCGAAGTACCGGGTCAGCTTGACGTCCCCCGCGGCGCGGCGGTCGTGGATGCCCTCGCCCGACGCACCGGACAGCGTGTCGTGCCACATGGGCGAGGCCCCCGACATGCCGTCGTAGACCAGCGCGCCCTCGACGACCCAGGCATCCGCGAACGGGCTCATCACGTAGAGGCCGGGGTTGTCGACGCGCATGCGGCGCGCGCCCGGCTGCCAGTCGCGATAGTCGAGGTACTTGAACTGGATGAACCCGGCGTCGGGCAGGGTCTGCGCCGCCGCGGTCGCCGGAACGATGCCCGGCAGCGCGAGTGCCGCCGCGAGGAGGGCACGCACCGGCGGCGCGGTCCGGTCAGTTGCAGCCACAGCCGCCGCCGCCGATGCCGTAGCCGCCCGCCGCACCCTCCTTGCTGTAGTAGATGTGCTGGGTGTTGCGAACGTCGAGCTTGTCGGCGTCGAACTGCATCGCCGGCGTCGCGAGGTACTGCTTCTCCCAGGGCTGCGGCGGCGCGAACGATGCGCAGCCGGGCAGGAGGGCGAAGAGCGCGAGCGAAACGGCGAGGCGCGTGCGTCGCATCGGGGCGCTCCGCATCACCGCGCGCCGACCGCCGCGCGGATGCGCTCCTCGACCTCGGCCTTGCGGTCGTCGCGGAAGCCGCTCTCGACCATCAGCACCTTGCCCGTCGCATCGACGAGATAGGAGCTCGGCATGCCCTTGACCTGCCACGCCGCGGGGGTGGTCCCCGCCGGATCGAACACGATGGTGAAATCGGCGGGCGTGGCCTTGAGGAAGCGGTCGGCATCCTCGCGCTTGCGGTCCAGGTTGACCGCGACGATCGCGAACCCCTTCGCGCGGTACTTCTGCGCCATCTCGTTCATCCACGGGAACGAGCGCTTGCACGGCCCGCACCAGGACGCCCAGAAGTCGACGTAGACCACCTTGCCGCGCAGCGACTCGAGCGCGACGCTCTGTCCCGCGGCATCCGGCAGGACGAGCGCCGGCGCCGGCGAACCCGGAGCGGTCGCGTGCACCGACAGCGGCAGCACGAGCGAGAGAGCGGCGAGAAAGAGCCGGCGTTTCATGACGTTGGCATTGTGCCTGCGACCGGGCGCCGGGTCGACGGGGGTGCCGACGAACGGTGCGCGCGAGGTCGCGGACGTCGGGCGCGGAGCGATGGCCGGATGCCGATGGCGGACAGCCGTCGACGCGGTCACGCGACGGCGTCTAACGTGTTCCGACCGTGATCCGCGACGGCGAGCCCGGCGTACGCCGCGATCGGGGTAACCGTGGTCTGACCCCGTTCAGTTGTTGAGCCTGTCGAGCAGCGCCACGACCTTGACCGGGTCGTCGGTGCGCCGCATGCGGTCGACGATCGGCCGGATCGTGGCGACGTCGGTGGTGAGCACCCGCTGCTTCACCGCGAGGATGTGCGCCGGATGCATCGAGAATTCGGTGAGGCCCATGCCGAGCAGGAGCCGCGTCAGCCGCAGGTCGCCCGCCATCTCTCCGCACACCGCGATCGGCACACGCGCCTTCGCCGCGCTCTGGATCGCCGTGCCGATCAGCTTCAGCACCGCCGGGTGCAGCGGGTCGTAGAGGTGCGACACGGCCTCGTCGGCGCGGTCGACCGCGAGCGTGTACTGGATGAGATCGTTGGTGCCGATCGACAGGAAGTCGAGGCGCGTCAGGAACGCGCCGATCGCGAGCACCGCGGCCGGGATCTCGATCATGCCGCCGACCGGCACGTTCGGGTCGAAAGGGATGCCCTGCTCGCGCAGCGACTCCTTGGCCTGCGCGATCATCGCGAGCGCCTGGTCGATCTCGCCGGCGGAGGCGAGCATCGGGATCAGGATGCGTACGTTGCCGTAGTGCGACGCCCGCAGGATCGCGCGCAGCTGCGTGAGGAAAAGGCGCGGCTCGGCCAGGCAGAAGCGCACCGCGCGCAGGCCCAGCGCCGGATTCGGTGCGACGCGCACGAGCCCGCCCAGCCCTTCCTTGGTCTTGTCCGCCCCCAGGTCGAACGTCCGGATCACCAACGGCCTGCCCTCGAGTCCGGCGGCGACGCTCCGGTAGGCCTCGAACTGCTCGTCTTCGGAGGGGAGTCCGGGCCGGTTGAGGAACAGGAACTCGGAGCGGAACAGCCCCACGCCGTTCGCGCCGGCCTCCATCGCCTGCTCGAGGTCCTCGGGAAGCTCGATGTTGGCGTGGAGCTCGACGTGGCAGCCGTCGAGCGTGTCCGCCGGCTTCAGGCGCAGGCGCTTCAGCTTCTGGCGCTCGAGCTCGAGCTGCGGTCTGCTTCAGCCGGTACTCGGCGAGCACCGCCCGGTCGGGATTGACGATGACGACGTTCGCGTCGCCATCGACGATCAGGATCTCGCCGTCGCGGATCATCCCGCGCGCGTTGTGCGTCGCCACCACGGCCGGCACGTTGAGCCCGCGCGCGACGATCGCGGTGTGCGACGTCGGCCCGCCGAGGTCGGTCAGGAACGCGCCGTAGCGGTGCGACTTGAACTGGATGACGTCGGCGGGCGACAGATCGTGGGCGACGAGGATCGTCTGTTCCTCGGAGGACGCCGCGGGCAGCGCGCCCGGACGGCCCATCAGCCGCTTCAGCACGCGCTCGACCACCTGCACGACGTCCGAGCGACGCTCGCGCAGGTACGGATCCTCGATCTCGTCGAACTGCTCGACCAGCACCGCCATCTGCTGGGTCAGCGCCCACTCGGCGTTGCAGCGCTGCTCGGTGATGATCTTCTTCGGCGCCTCGGCGAGCGTGGCGTCGTTGAGGATCATCCAGTGCACGTCGAGGAACGCGCCGAACTCGCCGGGGACGTCCTCGCCGGACATCGACCCGTGCAGCGTCTCCAGCTCCTTCTGCACCTCGTTGACCGCGGCCTCGAAGCGCGCCACCTCGGCGCGGACCTTCGCGGCGGGAATCGCGTAGTGCGCGACCTCGAGCGTCGCGTGGGAGACGAGCTGGGCGCGGCCGATCGCGATGCCGCCCGACACCCCGATGCCGTGGATGGTGAAGCTCACCACGGCGCGGCTCTCATGGGCGCCGCGCCGGGCACGGCCGCCGGCGGCAGGCGCCCCTGGCACGCCGCGGCGCGGTCCGCCTGCACGGTCAACCGCCCTCGCCGAAGTAGTCCGCGATCAGCGCGACCATCGCCTCCATCGCCTCGTCCTCCTGCGCGCCGGTCGTCTCCAGCGCCACCGTCGCGCCCTTGCCCGCGGCGAGCATCATCACGCCCATGATGCTCTTGGCGTTGACCCTGCGGCCGTTGCGCTCGATCATCACCTCGCAAGGGAACTTCGCGGCGAGCTGCGTGAGCTTCGCCGAAGCCCGCGCGTGCAACCCCAGCTTGTTGACGATCTCAACCTCGCGCCGTGGCATAGCGCGGGTCGACCTCGAGACGCAGCACGCCTTCGCAGCCGCCGGAGACCGCCTTCTTGATCATCGTGTCCATGCCCTTCGCGCGATAGGTGAACGCGCGCACGAGCATCGGCAGGTTGACGCCGGCCACCGCCTCGACGCGGCCGGGCTCGACCAGCTTGCACACCAGGTTGCAGGGCGTCGCGCCGTAGATGTCCGAGAACACCAGCACGCCGTCGCCGGTGTCCAGCCGCGCGAGCGCCGCGCGGGCGCGCGGCAGCAGATCGAGCGGGTCGTCCGTGCAGCAGACCGAGAGCGTCTCGAGCTGCGGCGGCCGTGCGCCGAGCACGTGGCTCGCCGCCTGCACGAGGCTGTCGGGCAGTGTGTCGTGGCCGATGAGAAGCACGCCGATCATGGGGGCCGATGATACACCGCGACCCGCGCCGCCCGCGGCACGCCGGCCCGCCGGACTAGCGCTTCGACGCCTCGCGGACCAGCGCGTCGGCGAACATCCCCGCGACGTCGAAACCGGTCTGTTCGGCGATCTCGACGAAGCACGTCGGCGACGTGACGTTGACCTCGGTGAGGCACGCGCCGATCACGTCGAGCCCCACGAGCAGCAGCCCGTCCGCCCACAGCGCGGGGCCGAGCGTCTCGGCGATCTCGCGGTCGCGGGCGGAAAGCTCGCGCGCGACCCCGCGGCCGCCGGCGGCGAGGTTGCCGCGGGTCTCGCCGGCCTTGGGGATCCGCGCGAGCGAATACGGCACCGGTTCGCCGGCGATCAGCAGCACGCGCTTGTCGCCCTCGGCGATCTCGGGCAGGTAGCGCTGGACCATCACGGTGCGCGCGCCCTGTTGCCCGACGGCCTCGAGGATCGCGTTGCGGTTCGGATCGTCGCGACGCACCCGGAAGATCGACGTGCCGCCCATGCCGTCGAGCGGCTTCACGATGACGTCGCCCTCGGCATCGACGAACGCCTGCAGCTCGGCGGGCTCCCGCGTCACGAGGCTGGGCGCGATGAACTGCGCGAACCTGCCGATCGCGAGCTTCTCGTTGTGGTCGCGGATCGCGCGCGGCCGGTTGAAGACCCGCGCGCCCTCGCGTTCGGCGGCCTCGAGCAGGTAGGTCGAGTACAGGTACTCCATGTCGAACGGCGGGTCCTTGCGCATCGTCACCGCCGCGAAGTCCGCGAGCCGGCGCGAGACGGCCTCGCCCTCGCGGTACCAGTCGTGGTCGTCGTCGCGGACCTCCAGCGGACGCGCGCGCGCGCGCACCGTGCCGCGGTCCCAGACGATGTCGCCCTGCCCGAGCGCGAAGATCCGATGCCCGCGCTGCGCCAGCGCGCGCATCATCGCCACGCTCGAGTCCTTGTAGGCCTTGAGCGACGGCAGCGGATCGACGACGAACGCGAAGTCCATGGCGGCGCGGGCTAGGGCGCGGCGCGCGGCGGCACGACGAAGAGATAGATGCTCGCCTGCCGCGTCCCGATGATCTCGTCCTTCTCCGGGGCCTGCACCACGCGCACGCGATCGACGCGCCACCCCGGGAGGATGTAGTCGTGCGTCACCACGCGGGTGCCCGGCTTCAGCTCGGCGGCGAGCTTCGCCGCCACGCGGTCCATGATCGTCGGCAGGAGGTAGATCGTGACCACGCTCGCGCCGGCGACGTCGGTCTTGAACAGGTCGCGCAGGTAGAACCTGGCCCGCTCCGACACCCCGGCCTCCTCCGCCTTGCGCGTGGCGTACGCGACGAGCACCGGGTCGATGTCGACGCCGAAGCCGCGCGCGCCGAACTCCCGCGCGGCCGCGATCACCAGCCGCCCGTCGCCGGAGCCCAGGTCGACGACGGTGTCGCCCGGGCCCACGCGGGCGACCTCCAGCATCGCGGTCACGACCGACTCCGGCGTCACCGCGAACGGCGCCACGCGGTCGGCTTCGCTGGGCGTCTGCGCCGCCGCGGGTGGCAGCAGCGCGAGGACGGCGAAGAGCATCGGGACGAGGCGCATCCGGGGATGTTAGCCGAACACGCGGCGCTGCCGCGGAGGCGAGCGCAAGTCGGCCCGCGCGTGGGCAGCGTCTAGGCGTCGACGGACCGCGACCGGGTTGCCGCGCCGCGCTCCGGCTCCGACGTCGACCAGCCCGGGGAACAGCCGCGCGAGCAGCGACTCGCCCTCCTCGAGCACGTAGTAGCGCAACGCTTCCGCGGGCGGCGACAGCAGCTTCGACGACAACTGCACGAGCTGCCAGCGGCGCACCATGGGCAGTCCGGGCACGTCGAGCACCTTGATGAGCCCGCTCGCGACTTCGAGCGCGGTCGTGTGCAGCGACAGGAAGGCGAGCCCCATGCCGGCGATCACCGCCTGCTTGATCGTCTCGTTGCTGCGCATCTCCATCGCGAACACCGGATCGATGCGCTGCGACCGGAAGTAGCGGTCCATCGCGGCGCGGGTCCCCGCGCCCGGCTCCCGCACCAGGAAGCGCTCGCGCGCGAGCAGCGCGGGCGGCACTTCGGCGAGGACGGCGTAGGGATGATCCGGCGCCGCGATCACGCCGAGCGGATGCGCGGCGAACGGCTCCGAGCGCGTCTCGAGCTCGCGCGGTGGCGTGCCCATCACCGCCATGTCGACCTCGTTGCGGCGGAGGAGGTCGATCAGCCCCTCCCGGTTGGCCTCCGCGAGGTCGACCTCGACGCCGGGGTGGTCCCGCAGGAAGCCCCCGAGGATGCGCGGCACGAAGAACTTGGCCGTGCTGACCATGCCGATCGTGACGCGCCCGGCGCGCACGCCCTTGAGGCGCGCGATCGTGTCTTCGGCATCCTTGAGCGAGCCCAGCACGCGGCGGGCGTGCAGAAGCATGTACTCGCCACCGGTCGTGAGCGTGATCTGGCGCCCGCCGCGATCGAAAAGCGGCAATCCGACTGCGTCCTCGAGATCGCGGACCTGCATCGAGACCGCCGGCGGCGTCAGGTGCAGTTCCTCCGCGGCGCGCGCGAACGAGAGGTGGCGGGCCACCGTCGTGAACACGCGAAGCTGGCGGATCGACACGTTCAACATAAGCAATAGCTTAACTGAATAGTCAGAAACATTGACTTTCCGCTTAATGATCGGCGGGCCTAAAGTCCCTGACCACCGACCTGCCCATTCGAGGAGCGCCCCCGTGAACAAGCCGCTCGACAATCCCGCGATCACCGACCCCAAGGCCCGCTACAAGGCGGGCGTGCTGAAGTACAAGGAGATGGGCTACTGGCGGCCGGACTACGAGCCGAAGGACACCGACTTCATCTGCGTCTTCCGCATCACGCCGCAGGAGGGCGTCGATGCCGAGGAGGCGGCCGCCGCCGTGGCGGGCGAATCCTCGACCGCGACCTGGACGGTGGTCTGGACCGACCTCCTCACCGCCGCGGACAGCTACCGCGCCAAGGCCTACCGCGTGGACCCGGTGCCCAACACCGGCCCGGGCACGAAGACCGAGCAGCAGTACTTCGCCTTCGTCGCCTACGACCTGATCCTGTTCGAGGAAGGCTCGATCGCCAACGTCACCGCGTCGCTGATCGGCAACGTGTTCAGCTTCAAGCCGCTGAAGGCAGGCCGCCTCGAGGACATCCGCGTGCCGGTCGCGTACGTGAAGACGTTCAAGGGCCCGCCGACGGGGATCATCGTCGAGCGCGAGCGGCTCGACAAGTTCGGCCGGCCCCTGCTCGGCGCGACGATGAAGCCGAAGCTCGGCCTCTCCGGCAAGAACTACGGCCGCGTGGTCTACGAGGGGCTGACCGGCGGCCTCGACTTCACCAAGGACGACGAGAACATCAACTCGCAGCCGTTCATGCACTGGCGCGATCGCTTCCTGTTCTGCATGGAAGCGGTGAACCGCGCGCAGGCCAACTCGGGCGAGATCAAGGGCCACTACCTCAACGTCACCGCGGCGACGATGGAGGACATGTACGAGCGCGCGGAGTTCGCGAAGGAGCTCGGCTCGAACATCCTGATGATCGACCTCGTGATCGGCTGGACGGCGATCCAGTCGATGTCGAACTGGTCCCGCAAGAACGACATGATCCTGCACATGCACCGCGCCGGCCACGGCACCTACACGCGCCAGAAGAACCACGGCGTGTCGTTCCGGGTCATCGCCAAGTGGCTGCGGCTCGCCGGCGTCGACCACCTGCACTGCGGCACCGCGGTCGGCAAGCTCGAGGGCGACCCGCTGACGGTGCAGGGCTTCTACAACGTCTGCCGCGACGCCTACACGAAGCAGGACCTGTCGCGCGGCCTGTTCTTCGACCAGGACTGGGCCGACCTGCGCAAGGTGTTGCCGGTCGCCTCCGGCGGCATCCACGCCGGCCAGATGCACCAGCTGCTCGACCTCTTCGGCGACGACGTGGTGCTGCAGTTCGGCGGCGGCACGATCGGCCACCCGATGGGCGTGCAGTCGGGCGCCATCGCGAACCGCGTCGCGCTCGAAGCGATGGTGAAGGCCCGCAACGAGGGCCGCGACATCAAGAACGAGGGGCCGGACGTCCTGCGCGCCGCCGCCAAGTGGTGCAAGCCGCTCGAGGCCGCGCTCGAGACCTGGAAGGACGTGTCGTTCAACTACACGTCGACCGACACGCCGGACTTCGTCGCCACGCCCTCCGCTTCCGCCTGAAAGGAACCGTCATGCGAATCACCCAAGGCGCCTTCTCGTTCCTGCCCGACCTCACGGAGGCCGAGATCCGCGCGCAGATCAACTACGCGCTGTCGAAGGACTGGGCCTGCTCGGTCGAGCACACCGACGACCCGCATCCGCGCAACGTGTACTGGGACATGTGGGGCGTGCCCATGTTCAACCTCAAGGATGCCGCGGGCGTGATGCTCGAGGTGAACGCCTGCCGCAAGGCGCATCCCGAGCACTACATCAAGGTCAACGCCTTCGACTCGACGCGCGGCGTGGAGTCGATCGCGCTGTCGTTCATCGTCAACCGCCCGAAGGAGGAGCCCGGCTTCGCGCTGGAGCGGCAGGAGACCGCCGGACGCGGGATCCGCTACACGACGCGCGCCTACTCGGCCGACGAGCCCGCGGGCGAGCGCTACAAGGCGTAACGACGCGAAAGTAGGGTCAGACTCGACTTTTCAATGCTGCCACTCTTCGATCGCCCTGCACCCTGCCTGAAAAGTCGAGTCTGACCCTACTTTCGGCTAGCGCAACGCCATGAACGACACGCCCGCGACGATCGACCTCCAGGCGCTGCTCCGTGACGCCAACGTGGGCGAGGTCCTGGAGGGTCTCGACCGCGAGCTGATCGGCCTCGCGCCGGTCAAGCAGCGCATCCGCGAGATCGCCGCGTTCCTCGCGGTGTCGAAGGCGCGCGCCGCGCTCGGCCTCGCCGGGGGAACGCCGACGCTGCACATGAGCTTCACCGGCAACCCCGGCACGGGCAAGACCACGGTGGCGCAGCGCATGGCGGAGATCCTGCACCGCCTGGGCTACGTGCGGAAGGGGCACCTGGTCTCGGTCACGCGCGACGACCTGGTCGGCCAGTACATCGGCCACACGGCGCCGAAGACCAAGGAAGTGCTGAAGCGCGCGATGGGCGGCGTGCTCTTCATCGACGAGGCCTACTACCTCTACCGCCCCGAGAACGAGCGCGACTACGGGCAGGAGGCGATCGAGATCCTGCTGCAGGTGATGGAGAACCAGCGCGACGACCTGGTGGTGATCCTCGCGGGCTACAAGGACCGCATGGACACGTTCTTCCAGAGCAACCCCGGGTTCAAGTCGCGCATCGCCCACCACATCGACTTCCCCGACTACAGCGACGACGAGCTCTACCGGATCGCGGCGATCATGCTGGAGAAGGACCATTACCGGCTCGACGAGGGAGCGCAGGCCGCGCTCGCCGAGTACGTGACGCTGCGCCGGCAGCAGCCGCACTTCGCCAACGCGCGCTCGATCCGCAACGCGCTCGACCGCGCCCGGCTGCGCCAGGCCAACCGGCTGTTCTCGCGCGAGTCGCCCGTCGGCCGCGACGACCTGTCGACGATCACCGCAGCCGACATCCGCGCAAGCCGGGTGTTCGGCGGCTGAGGAAATCACGATGCCCTACCGCCGCACCACGCTGTCCAAGTTCATCATCGAGGAGCAGCGCCGGCTCGCCTGCGGCGCGGAGCTGATCGCGCTGGTCAACGACATCCAGACCGCCTGCAAGTACATCGCGAGCGCCGTCGCCAAGGGACCGCTCACGGGGACGCGCAGCGGCACCGGCGCGATCAACGTCCAGGGCGAGGAGCAGAAGCCGCTCGACCTCATCGCCAACGACATCATGCTGAAGAGCTGCGAGTGGGGCGGCTACCTCGCGGGCATGGCGTCCGAGGAGATGGACGCTCCCTACGAGATTCCTGCGGCGCATCCGCGCGGCAACTACCTGCTGGTGTTCGACCCGCTCGACGGCTCCTCGAACCTCGACGTCAACGTCACCGTCGGCACGATCTTCTCCGTGCTGCGCGCGCCCGAGGGCGTGACGGCCCCGACCGTGCAGGACTTCCTGCAGCCTGGCACCGCACAGGTTTGCGCCGGCTACGCGCTGTACGGACCGTCGGCGATGATCGTGCTCACGCTCGGCACCGGCGTGCACGGCTTCACGCTCGACCCGGAGATCGGCGCGTACCTCCTCACCCACCCGAACCTGCAGATTCCCGCGGACACGCAGGAGTTCGCGGTCAACACGAGCAACCAGCGGTTCTGGGAGCCGCCGGTCAAGCGCTACGTCGAGGAATGCATCGCCGGCAAGAGCGGCGTGCGCGGCAAGGACTTCAACATGCGCTGGATCGCCTCGATGGTTGCCGAGGTGCACCGGATCCTCATGCGCGGCGGGCTGTTCATGTACCCGCGCGACACCAAGGACCCGAGCAAGCCCGGCCGCCTGCGCCTCCTCTACGAGGCGAGCCCGATCGGCTGGCTGGTCGAGCAGGCGGGCGGTGCCGCGTCCACGGGACGCGGACGCATCCTCGAAGTCGTGCCGACCGAACTGCACCAGCGCGTGCCGGTGATCCTGGGCTCGAGGAACGAGGTGGAGCGCCTCGCGCGCTACCACGCCGAGTACGACCGGGGCGAGGACCAGCCGTTCTCCTCGCCGCTGTTCAACACGCGCTCGCTCTACCGCGGCGCCGCCTAACGTCGGAGATCGTCATGTCGGCACGCCATCCCATCATCGCGATCACCGGCTCGTCGGGCGCAGGCACGACGACCGTGATGCGCACCTTCCAGCACATCTTCCGCCGCGAGGGCATCGCCGCGGCGTTCGTCGAGGGCGACTCGTTCCACCGCCACGACCGCAAGTCGATGCGCGAGGAGATGAAGCGTCAGGCGGACGCGGGCAATCCCAACTTCAGCCACTTCGGCGCCGACGCGAACCTGCTCGCGGAGCTCGAGGCGCTGTTCCGCGCCTACGCGGAGACCGGCACGGGCAAGGTGCGCAAGTACCTGCACGACGCCGAGGAGGCCGCGCCCTTCAAGCAGGAGCCGGGCACGTTCACGCCGTGGACCGATCTCGCCGAGGGCTCGGACCTGCTGTTCTACGAAGGCCTGCACGGCGCCGCGAAGACGGAAGCCGTCGACGTCGGCCGCCACGCGGACCTGCTGGTCGGCGTCGTGCCGATCATCAACCTCGAGTGGATCCAGAAGCTGCACCGCGACAAGGTGATGCGCGGCTACTCGCAGGAGGCGGTGGTCGACACGATCCTGCGCCGCATGCCCGACTACATGAACTACATCGTGCCGCAGTTCGGGCGCACGCACGTCAACTTCCAGCGCGTGCCGATCGTGGACACGTCGAATCCGTTCATCGCACGCGACATCCCGACGGTGGACGAGAGCATCCTGGTGATCCGCTTCGCCAACCCCAAGGGCATCGACTTCCCGTACCTGCTGTCGATGCTGCACGACTCGTTCATGTCGCGCCCGAACACGCTGGTCGTGCCGGGCGGCAAGATGCCGCTCGCGATGCAGCTGATCTTCACGCCGATGATCCTGCGCCTGATGGACATCAAGCGCCGCGCGGCCGACGGGCTCCGCGCCACCGCCCTCGCCTGACCGCCCGCTCACCGCCTCCACCCGGACCGGCCCCCACACCATGACCGCCACGCCCAAGTTCTCGCCGCCGGACGTCACGCCGGCCCAGCTCGCGAACGCGCTCCGCATGCTCGCCGCCGACGCCGTCGAGGCCGCCAAGTCCGGACACCCCGGCATGCCGCTCGGCATGGCGGAAATCGCCGAGGTCGTGTGGCGCCGGCACCTGCGCCACAACCCGGGCAATCCGTCGTGGCCGGACCGCGACCGCTTCGTGCTGTCGAACGGCCACGGCTCGATGCTGCTCTACGCACTGCTGCACCTGACCGGCTACGACCTGCCGATCGGCGAGCTGAAGCGCTTCCGCCAGCTGCACTCGAAGACGCCGGGACACCCCGAGGTGGGGCTCACCCCCGGCATCGAGACCACGACGGGCCCGCTCGGCCAGGGCCTCGCCAACGCGGTCGGCATGGCGCTCGCCGAGAAGCTCCTGGCCGCGCGCTTCAACCGCGACGGCCACGCGATCGTCGATCACCGCACGTTCGTGTTCGTCGGCGACGGCTGCCTGATGGAGGGCGTGTCGCACGAAGCGTGCTCGCTCGCCGGCACGCTCGGGCTGGGCAAGCTCGTCGTGCTCTACGACGACAACGGCATCTCGATCGACGGCCACGTCGCCGGCTGGTTCCGCGACGACACGCCGAAGCGCTTCGAGGCCTACGGCTGGAACGTGATCCGCGCCGTCGACGGCCACGATGCGGAGGCGGTGGATCGCGCGGTGCGCGCGGCGACGTCCGCCGACCGGCCGACGCTGGTCTGCTGCCGCACCGTGATCGGCAAGGGCGCGCCGAACAAGGCCGGCACGCACGACGTGCACGGTGCGCCGCTCGGCGCGCAGGAGCTGGCCGAGCTTCGCGCGGCACTCGGCTGGCCGCACCCGCCGTTCGAAGTGCCTACCGGGATCGCGGCGGCATGGGACGGCCGCCCGCGCGGCGCGGCGCTCGAGGCGGACTGGCGGAAGCGCTTCGACGCCTACGCCGCCGATCATCCCGAGCTCGCCGCGGAGTTCCTGCGCGTAACCTCGCGCGCATTGCCGGCGCAGTGGACACGCCACGGTGGACGCGCTCTACGCCAAGGCGCGCGCGGCGACGACCCGCGCGACGCGCAAGGCCTCGCAGGACGTGCTCGACGACCTGGTCGCGGCGATTCCCGAGCTGTTCGGCGGCTCCGCCGACCTCACCTGGTCGAACCTCACCTTCGCCAAGGGCTCGCAGCCGATCGACGGCAGCGCGCGCGGCAACTACGCGCACTACGGCGTGCGCGAGTTCGGCATGGCGGCCGCGATGAACGGCATGGCGCTGCACGGGGGCCTCGTGCCCTACGGCGGCACCTTCCTCGTCTTCTCCGACTACATGCGCAACGCCATCCGCATGAGCGCGCTGATGCACCAGCGCGTCGTCTACGTGCTGACGCACGACTCGATCGGACTCGGCGAGGACGGCCCGACGCACCAGCCGGTCGAGCACGCGACAGCGCTGCGCGTCATTCCCAACGTCGACGTCTGGCGCCCCTGCGACCCGCTCGAGACGGCCGCGGCGTGGGTCGCCGCCATCGAGCGCACCGACGGGCCGTTCCTGCCTGCTGCTGTCGCGGCAGAACCTGCCCATTCCGCCGCGGCCCGACGACGCGGTCGAGGCGATGCGCCGCGGCGGCTACGTGCTCGCCGAGGCCACGGGCGGCACGCCGCGCGCCGATACTGATCGCGACCGGCTCGGAGGTGGGCGTCGCGCTCGACGCGCAGGCGAAGCTCGCGGCGCGCGGCATCGGCGTGCGCGTCGTGTCGATGCCGTCGACCACGGTCTTCGACCGCCAACCCGCCGAGTGGCGCAACCGCGTGCTGCCGCCCGGACGTGCCGTGCGTGTCGATCGAGGCGGGGGTCACCGGCTTCTGGCGGCAGTACGTCGGCCGCGACGGGCTCGCGATCGGCATCGACCGCTTCGGCGAGTCGGCGCCGGCCGGCGCGCTGTACGACTACTTCGGGCTCACCGCCGACAAGGTGGTCGCGCGGGTCGCCGACTGGCTCGACGCGCGCCGCTGAGCTACGCGACGACGAGCAGCGCCGAGCCGACCGAGAAGCTCGCGCCGAAGCCCACCATCACGACGTTGTCGCCGGGCTTCGCCCGCCCGCTTGCACGAAGCTCGTCGAGGAGCAGCGGAATGCTCGCGCTCGACGTGTTCCCGGTGCGCTCGAAGGATGCGCACAGCCGCTCGCGGGGAATGCCCAGCGTGTCGCACGCCGGATAGAGGATCCGGGTCAGGTTCGCCTGGTGCGGGATCAGCCAGTCGACGCTCACCCCGGCCTCCTGGTAGCGCCGCACCTCCGAGGTGAGGATCTCGATCGCGCCGATCGCCACCGGCGGCCCGGACATGTACCAGCGCTCGACGTCGGGAACGGTGGCCGCCGGGTTGCAGGCCGCAGTGCCCGCGCCGCGGATGTGGCGGATCCGTTCGGCGTCGATCCACGAGGTCATCCGCACCGACGCGAGCCGCGCCGGCCCGTCGCCCTCCGGCGCGAGCAGCAGGCCCGCGACCGCGTCGCCGAACAGGGTGCTCGTGCCGAACGCGGCCGTCGAGTATTCGATGCAGCGCGACGAGAACTCGACGGCGATGCAGGCGACGTGCCGATAGCCCTGCGCCGCGATCAGCGACTGCGCGATCCCCACGCCGTACATGAAGCTCGTGCAGGCGTTGCTGCCGATGTCCAGCACGAACGGGTTGCCGAGGTCCGGGTGGTCGCTGCGCGCCTTCGCGACCACCTGCTGCGACACGCCCGGAAAGCCGTGGATGCTGGACGACGAGACGATGATCCCGTCGAGCGTCGACCACGGCGCGCGCGCCCGGTCGAGCAGCTGCTTGAGCGCGGCGTAGGCGACGTCGACCGGATTCTCGTCGGGACCGAAGAAGCGCCGCTCCACGAGCCCCGTCTTGCGCCGGATGTCGCGTGCCCGGGAGCGGATGTGGGTGCGGTCCGACTCGCCGATGCGGTCGGCCGAGCCCTCGATCAGCCGCTCGGCGATCTCCTCGTTGGAGACCCGGTGCAGCGGCAGGATGTGCGTGGTGGACCGGACGACGGTGGACGGCAAGGCGCGGGGCTTTCGTGACGGACGACCGCCCATTGAAGGAGGCGGGGAGGGGAATGTCAAGCGAGGTCGTCGCCGGCCTCGCGCAGCCTCACCAGCGCGTGCAGCGTGCGATTGATCGGGACGTCGACGCCGAGCGCCGCCCCTCGCGCCGCGACGAGCCCGTTGAGCGCGTCGATCTCCGTGCGCTTGCCGCGCAGGATGTCCTGCGCCGTCGACGAGTACTGCTGCGCCAGCGCGTCGGCCACGCCCCAGACGGCGTCGACCAGCTTGCGCTCGTCGAGCGCCACGCCGGCGGCCCGCGCCACCGCGACCGACTCGCGCACCGTGCCCTCCATCAGTGCGCGTATCCCCGGCTCCCGCGCCATGCGCCCGTAGCGGGCGCGGCCGAGCGCCGAGACCGCGTTGAACGCGCAGTTGATCACGAGCTTGGTCCACAGCGCCGCATCGATGTCGTCCGAGAGCGGGCACGCGATTCCCGCCGCCTCGAACAGCGCCGCGACCGCGGCGAGGCGTGGCGCGATCCCCGGACGCGCGGCGTCCGCGCGCGATGCGCCGAGCACGAGATCGCCGCGGCCGGTGTGCCGCACGATGCCCGGGCCGTCCATGTAGGCACCGACGTACACCACCGCAGCGAACACGGGCTGGGACAGCACGGCCCGCAGGCGCTCGGCGTTGTCGACGCCGTTCTGCAGGCTGGCCACGACGGCGTCGGCCGCGAGGTGCGGCGAGAGGCTCCGGGCCGCCGCGTCCGTATCGGGCGACTTCACGCACACGAGCACGACTTCCGCATCGCGCACGTTCGCGACGTCGGTCGACGCGCCCACCCGGATCGTCTCGCGTCGATCGGACCACGCGATCACGAGCCCGTCGCGCCGGATCGCCTCGACGTGCGTCGCGCGGCCGATCAGCGTCACCGCCACGCCGGCGCGCGCGAGCATGCCGCCGTAGTAGCAGCCGACCGCGCCGGCGCCGAGCACCGCGACGCGCGGTAGCGCCCCATCAGCCATCGTCACCCCTCCGTGCGGATCACGCGCACTCTACTCCGGAGCGGCAACGCGGGCGAAGGTGCCGAGCGTGGGGCGTTCCAGTGCGGCATAGTCGGCGAACGCCATCGCGACGCTGATCGCGCGGTCGCCCGCGTTGAAGTTGATCGTCGGCTCGCCCGCAAGTTCCCGGTCGCAATAGGTCGGCAGGCCGAACAGCCCGCCGAACGGCGGGATCGCGCCGGGCGGCAGCCCTGTCTGCTGTGCGACCTCCTCGGGAGCTCGCGAAGCGCAGGCTCCTGATGCCGAGCGTCCGCCGCACGGCAGCGCTGTCGAGACGGCGATCGGCCGGCATCACGAACAGCACGAAGCGCTCGCCGGCCTTGCACACCAGCGCCTTCGCGCCGCTCGCAAGCGGCGTGCCGCGGATCTGCGCCGCCTCCTCACTGGTGCGCACCGGCGCGTGGCGCGTCACCGCGTAGGGCACGCGGGCCTCGTCGAGCAACGCAGTCAGGCGGTCGAAGACGGACATCGATGGCGGCGGGGATGGATCATGTCGTATCGATCGCCGTCGCCGCGGCTACGTGCCGTGTCGATCCGGCGCACATCAGCGCTTGGGCGCGGCGCTCACGGCGAACACGTCGACGGCAGCGGCCTTGCCCCGGATCGGCACGACGCCGAGCGCCTCGACGGCGAACCCGTCGCCCAGTCCGGCGCGCGTCGCGCCGTCGGTAAGGATGGCGCGCTGGGCGACCTTGGTGTGCGCCTCGAGCCGGGCCGCGAGGTTGACGGTGTCGCCGATGCAGGTGTAGGTCGCGCGTTCGTTGGTGCCGGCGTAGCCCGCCACCATGTCGCCGGAGGCGATGCCGATGCCGATGCGGATCTCGGGCTTGCCGGCGACGCGGCGCTCGACGTTGAACAGCGCCATCGTCTCCTGCATCTCCAGCGCCGAACGCACCGCGCACGCGCAGTGGTCGGGTAGCGGCAACGGGGCCCCGAAGATCGCCATCAGCCCGTCGCCGACCATCAGGCTGACGACACCGCCGTGGGCACCGATCGCGTCGAACATCAGCGTGTACCAGGTGTTGAGGAGCTCGATCGTCTCCTCGGGGGGTTGCGACTCCGCGAGCGAGGTGAAGCCGCGTATGTCGGTGAACATCACCGTGGCGTTGACGCGCTTGCCGCCGAGGGCGAAGCCCGATTCCTGCAGGTCCTGCGCCACCTCGCGCGTCGCGAAGCGCCGCACGAGCTCCTTCTGCTGGTCGCGCAGGCGCTTCTTCTCGAGGCCCGCGCCGATGCGGGCCTTGAGCAGCACCGGGTTGACGGGCTTGGCCAAGTAGTCCTCGGCCCCGAGCTCGATGCAGCGCACGACGCTGTCGAGGCCCTCGACCGCCGAGGTGACGATCACCGGCAGGTCGCGCAGCCGCGAGTTCGCGAGCAGCCGCTCGAGCACCTGGAAGCCGTCCATCTCCGGCATCGCGATGTCGAGCAGCACGAGGTCGAACGCCTCGCGCTCCAGCATCTCCAGCGCGACGCGGCCGTTCTCTGCGCCGACGCCGCGGTGGCCCTGCAGCTCCAGCGCGCGGATCAGCAGCAGGCGGTTGACCTTGTTGTCGTCGACGACGAGCAGCCGGGCGCCGGACTCAGCCACGGGCGAGCCCCTTGAGCGCGACCGCGACCCGGCCGCAGCCCGCCTCGATGGCGTCGATCGCGGACGCGTCGCGCGCGGGATCGGCGTCCAGGCCCTGGAGCTCCAGCTTGCGCGCCTCCGCGCCGAGCGCCAGGGCACCGAAGGTGTTGCAGTTCGACTTGAGCGAGTGCGCCGCGCGCCGGAAGCGCTCGGCATCCCCGTCCGCCCGTGCGCTGCGCATCTCGGCGAGCATCAGCGGTGCTTCCGCGAGAAACGTGTCGACCAGCTCGGCGACGAACTCCGCACCGGCGGTGTCCTCCAGCGCCCGGAAGGTGTCGAGATCGATCGGGCTGTCACTCATCGCGTCTTCCCTCCCTGCGCGGGCACATCGTTCAGCGCCTCGACCAGCCGCTCGACGCGGATCGGCTTGGTCAGGTAGTCGTCCATGCCGGCGGCCAGGCACATCTCGCGGTCGCCGGCCATCGCGTTGGCGGTCATCGCGACGATGCGCGGCCGCTCGCGCGGACCGAAGCGCGCGCAGATCTGCCGCGACGCCTCCAGCCCATCCATCTCCGGCATCTGCACGTCCATCAGCACGACGTCGTAGGCCTGGCGCTGCACGGACTCGATCGCCTCGATGCCGTTCGACGCGAGGTCCGCGCGGTAGCCCATCTGCTGCAGCAGCCGCAGCGCCAGCTTCTGGTTCACCACGTTGTCCTCGGCGAGCAGGATGCGCAGCGGGTGCCGTGTCGCCATGCCGGGATCGATCTGGGGCCGGGCCGGCGCCTGCTCCCTCGGCGTCTCGTCGTGCGCAACGAGGCCGACCAGCGTGTCGAAGAGCTGCGACTGGCGCAGCGGCTTCGCGAGGTAGGCGCTGAAGAGCCCCTCGGTGTCCCCGGCCTCGCGCCGGCCGAGCGAGCTGAACAGCACCAGCGGCAGGTTCGGATGCTTCGCCCGGATGCGCCGCGCGAGCGCCGTGCCGTCCATCTCCGGCATGTGCATGTCGAGGATGGCGAGATCGAACGCCTCGCCGTCGTCGAGCCACCGCAGCGCCTCGGCAGGCGATCCCGTGGGCCGGCACTGCATGCCCCACTTGCCGGCCTGCAGCAACAGCACGCGCCGGTTGGTGGCGTTGTCGTCGACGGCGAGCACCCGCCGGCCCCGGAGCTCGGGCTGCACGCCCACGAAATCGCGCCGCGGCGCGGCCGGAAGCTCGGCGATCGGCGCATCGACCGTGAACAGGAACGTCGATCCCTTGCCGGGCCCTTCACTCTCGGCCCACATGCGCCCGCCCATCAGCTCGGCGAGGCGCCGGCTGATCGCGAGCCCGAGGCCCGTGCCGCCGTACTTGCGCGTGGTCGACGAGTCCGCCTGCGAGAACGACTGGAAGAGCCGCCCCATGCCCTCGGGCGAGAGGCCGATGCCGGTGTCACGGACCGCGAAAGTCAGCAGCACCCGCTCTTCGGCCGCGGGCTGTGCGCTCACCGTGAGCACCACTTCGCCGGCCTCCGTGAACTTCACGGCGTTGGCGAGCAGGTTGAGCAGGATCTGGCGCAGCCGCGTCACGTCGCCCCGGATCGCGCGCGGCACGTCGCCCTCGAAGAGGTACGCGGTGTCGAGGTGCTTCTCGACCGCGCGCGCGGCGACGAGGTCGAGCGCCGACTCGACGCACTCGCGCAGGTCGAACGGCTGCGCCTCGATGTCCATCCGCCCGGCCTCGATCTTGGAGAAGTCGAGGATGTCGTTGATGATCGTGAGCAGCGCGTCGCCCGAATCGCGGATCGTGGCGGCGAAGTCGCGCTGCTCGGCGTCGAGCGGCGTGTCGAGCAGGAGGCCGCTCATGCCGATCACCGCGTTCATCGGCGTGCGGATCTCGTGGCTCATCGTCGCGAGGAACGCGCTCTTCGCCTCGTTCGCGGCTTCGGCGGCGGCGCGGGCTTCCTGGGCATCCTTGAACAGGCGGGCGTTCTGGATCGCGATCACCGCCTGGTCGGCGAAGGTCTCCAGCAGGGCGATCTCCTGCGCCGTGAACGTCGTCCACTGGCGGTCCGCGAACGTGCGGACGACGAAGAAGGCGCCGACACCACTGTCCTGCCACATCATCGGGGCGACCAGGCAGGAAAAATTGCCGATCTTGCCCGCCATGCGACGTATCGCCTCGGGAACCCCGTCCCCCGACAATGCGTCGGGATAATGCATCACGCGGCGCTTCAGCACCGCCTCCACGATGATCGTCCGGGCGATGGGAGTCGGCTTGAAGTTCTGCGCGGCCCGCCGGCCGCCCGGTCCGCGCGTCAGGCCCAGGTGCACCATGGAGTCCTCGTCGACGGTCAAGACTGCCAGGTCGCTGCATGCGATCAGGCGCTGGCAGCTGTCGAGAATCTTCTCGAACACCGGGTGGGTGTCGGCCACCGAGCTGCTGATGACCTGCAGCACCTCGGCGGTGGCGGTCTGCCGCTCCAGCGCCTCCTTCGTCTCATTGAACAGCCGCACGTTTTCGATGGCGATCAGCGCCTGGTCGCGGAACGACTCGGCCAGCGCGATCTCCTTGTCGGTGAACGCGCCCGCCTTGCGGCTCGCGAAGGAGAGCAGGCCGACGCACTCGCCGTCGCGCAGCATCGGGAGATAGAGCGCGGCCCTGATGCCGAACTGCTCGCCAACCGCGCGCTCGAAGTCGGGGAGGTCGATCGCGGACCAATCCGGCAGGTGCAGCATCCGCTTCTCGACGATCACGCGCGAAGGGAAGTTGAGCTGCGGGTCGATCGGCAGGCCCGAGGGCAGGCCTTCGAGCGGCCCCTCGGGCGTGGCCGCCGCCACCGCCGAGAACGTGTTGCCGTCGCGGCGCATGACGAACGCGGAGTCGCACATCAGGAGCTTCACCGCGTTGGCGACGATCGCCTCGAACACCGGTCGCACGTCGGTGGGCGAGCGGCTCATCACGCGCAGGATCTCGGCGCTCGCAGTCTGGCTCGCCAGCGCCTCGTTGGTCTCGCGGAACAGGCGCGCGTTCTGGATCGCGATCACGCCCTGGTCGGCGAAGGTCTGCAGCAGGTCGATGTCCTTCGGCGAGAAAGCCGAAGGGGCCTGGCGGGCGATCGAAATGCTGCCAACGCGCCGGCCCTCCCAGGTCATCGGCGCGATCAGCAGCGAGTCACAGCCTGCCTTGTGCGCGAAGCGCCGGACGAGGTCGGGCACGCCCTCGCCGGTCCGGGCCGCCGGATAATGCAACGGCCGGCGCGAGTCGAACGCCAGTCCGAGCACCGTCCTTTCGATCGGGCGCGGATAGCCGCGCGCGAATGCGCCGTCGTGATCGCCGTGCACCGCGCCGACCTCGACCCGCTGCTGGTCGTCGACCACCAGGACGGCGCCGCCGTCGCACGTGATCAGCCGCCTGCAGCTGTCCATAATCTTCTCGAACACCGGCTTGGCGTCGGCCACCGAGCCGCTGATCACCTGCAACACTTCCGCGGTGGCCGTCTGCCGCTCCAGCGCCTCCTGCGTTTCGTTGAACAGCCGGACGTTCTCGATGGCGATCACCGCCTGGTCGGCGAACGACCGGATGAGCGCGACCTCCTTGTCGTCGAAGGCCTTGGCGTCCGGGCGTGTCGTACCGATGGCGCCGATGACCTGGCCGTCGCGGATCATCGGCGTGAAGAGCACGGAGTCGAAGCCGAACTCTCGCGCAAAGTCCCGGGTTGCCGGCGGCGCCGCCGGATCGTCGAGCGCCATGCACTGCCGCGTTTGCCGCGACAGCATGACGAAGCCGCCGATGGTTGCGTCGTCCAGCGGCCGGGGGTAGTTCTCGACCAGCCTCTCGATGCCCTCCTTGCCGCCAACTGCAGCCATCTCGATCTGACCCTCGTGCAGAAGCTGCACGGCCGCGAACTGCGTGCCGAACAGCCGCAGCAGGCTGGCGACGATGGCGTCGAACACCGGCTGCGTGCTGGTCGGCGAGCCGCTGATGACCTTCAGGATCTCGGCCGTCGCGGTCTGGCGCTCCAGCGCCTCGCGGGTGTCGTTGAACAGGCGCACGTTCTCGATGGCGATCACCGCCTGGTCGCGGAACGACTCCGCCAGCGCGATCGCCTTGTCGTTGAACGCGTTCGCCCGCTTGTTGCCCAGCACCAGCACGCCGACGCACGCGTCGCCGCGCAGCAGCGGCAGGTACAGCGTCGAGTTGAGGCCCAGCTGCTCGTGCCGCGCCTGCTCGTGGGCGGGAAGCTCGACCATCGACCAGTCGCGCACGTGAAGCATGGTCTTGCTCACGATCGCGCGCGACGGGAAGTTGGCCTTCGGGTCCACCGGCATCACCGTCGACCCCGGCACCACCGTCAGGCCGACCGGGGTGGCCATGGCCTTCGGCGAGTAGGTGTCGCCGCTGCAGATCTGCACGATGGCGATGTCGCAGCCCAGGTGCTTGACCGCGGCAGTGACGATGGCATCGAACACCGGCTGCACGTCGGCGGGGGAACTGCTGATGACCCGCAGGATGTCGGCGCTGGCGGTCTGGTGCGCCAGCGCCTCTTGCGTCTCGTTGAACAGCCGCACGTTCTCGATGGCGATCACCGCCTGGTCGGCAAACGTGTTGAGCAGCGCCACGTCCTGGTCGCTGAAGCTGCTCGGCTGGCGCCGAAACACTGCGATCGTACCCAGCGCCGCGCCTTCGCGAAGCAGTGGCGCGAAGATCGCCGAGCGATAGCCCTGCTTGAGCGCCATCTGCCGCGTGCGCGGAAACTGCGCCACCACCCCCTCCAGGTCCGCGACGTGGATCGTGCGCGCTTCGAGTACGCAAGTACCCACGGCGCTGCTCAAGTCGAGCGGCACGGGGCCGCTGTCCATGCCCACGTTGGCCTCGACGTGAAGGACCCCGTCGCGAAGCAGGCGCAGCGCGACGACGCTGCCCGAGAACAACGACCGGCAGCTTGCGACGATCGCTTCGAACACCGGGCGCGCATCCGTGATCGACCCGCTCATTGCGGAGAGTATCTGGGCCGTGGCGGTCTGCCGCTCCAGCGCCTCCTTCGTGTCGTTGAACAGCCGCGCGTTCTGGATCGCGATCACCGCCTGGTCGGCGAAGGTCTGCAGCATCCTCGCTTCGGCCTCGGTGAACGGGCGCAGGTCACGACGGCCTACCATGATCGAGCCGATGCCGCGTCCGTCGCTGATCATCGGCGCCCCGATCTCGGACCAGCTGAAGCCAAGCCGTCGGGCGTAGCTACGCATGGCCGGCGGGCTGTCGGCACCATCCATCGCATCGTCGAAGCGCACGACACGGCGCTCCCGGAGGCAGACCTCGGTACCCGTGCCGGCCAGCGGCATCGGGAACAGCGCCTTCGCAGCTTCCGTCATGGCGCCGCGGTGGCCGCGCAGGTGCAGCCGCTCGCCGTCGTCGTCGAGCGTCAGCAGCATCACTTCGTCGGCGCCGAACAGCCGCGCCGAGCTGGCCAGGATGCGCTCGAACACCGGCTGCGTGTCGGCCACCGAGCCGCTGATCACCTGCAGCACCTCGGCGGTGGCGGTCTGACGCTCCAGCGCCTCCTTCGTCTCGTCGAAGAGTCGCGCGTTCTGCAGAGCGATCGTCGCCTGGCGAGACAAGCCCTCGAGGAACGCGAGGTCGCGCGCCTCGAACGGGCTGCCGCCGCTGCGCCATACCGCCATCGCGCCGAGCACCGTCGTCTCGCCGGCGAGCAGCGGCATGACCATCAGCCGCTCGTCGCTGCGCGTCTCGGTGCCCCGGATCTGCAGCGCGCGCGGGTCGGCGGCCGAGCTGTTGATAAACTCGGCCTGGCCACTCTGCAGCAGGCTGCCGATGATGCCTTGGCCGGGCTCGATGAATTAATTGGCTTGAGAGGTGGATGATGAGACCGTGGCTTTCAGCGCCTCGGCCATATCGCCCTTGGCGACGATGGCACGGAAGCGGCCGGTGGCCGCATCGGGCAGGAAGATCGCCGAGTTCTGCGCCGCGAGCAGGTCCTTGGCGTGGCCGGCGATGCGGTCCATCACCGTCGCCAGGTCGAGCGTGGACGACAGGTCGCGGCCGACCTCGGACAGCGCCGTCGACTCGCGCTCCCGCCGTTGCGTGTCCTCGAGCAGGCGCGCGTTCTCCAGCGCCACGCCCATGCTCGCCGCAATCGTCGACAGCAGGCGCGCGTCGGCCTCGTCAAAGGCCCGCTCGCGCTCGTAGTTCTCGAGGACGATCGTGCCGAGGAAGCGCTCGCCGGAGAACATCGGTGCGAAAACCAACGACTGCGCCTCGTCGGTGCCCGCGAAGTGGTGCAGGCCGAGTCGCGCCGCGGAGGCACGGTCGGGCACGATCACCGGCTTGCGCAGCACCAGGCCCGGTCGATGTCCACAGCCGTCTGGCGGCGCGCTCGAGCCGCACGCCGTGCTCGTACGAATAGAGGATGTGACGCAGCCCGGCTGCGTCGTCGCGCCAGGTGATCAGCAGGTCGCCGGTGCGAAGACCACGCGCAGCTTGTCGCCGACGAGGTCGACGATGGCCTGGAAGTGCATCTCCCCGGCCATGCCCTGCTGGATGCTGCTGATCACCGCCAGCTCGGCATTGCGCTGCTCAGTTTCCTTGAGCAGGCGCTGCGTCTCGACGAATAGCCGTGCGTTCTCCAGCGCCGTGCCCATGGCTGCGGCGACCGTGGAAAGCAGCCGCACCGCGTCCGGCCCGAAGGCATTCTCGCGCGCGTAGTCCTCGATCACCACGCTGCCGAGCACGCGGTCGCCGCCGATGATCGGCATGCACAGTGCCGAGATGCTCTGGTCGGTACCCTCCAGCGCGTGCATGCCCAGCGCGATCGATTCGGCGCGGTTGTTCACGTGCAAGGTCTCGCGGCCGTCGAACAGCCGCTCCCACACCTCGCCGGGCTTGACCTGGTACGGCTCGTGGTGTTGGCGCACGCCGTGTTCGAACACGTAGCTCGCGTGCCCCTGGCGGCGCTCAGCGTCCCACCACCAGATGCCAATGTCGCCGGTGGCGAACACCTCGCGCAGCTTGTCGCCGACGAGGTCGACGATGGCCTGGAAGTTGAGCTCGGCCGAGCCATGCCCTGCTGGATGCTGGCTGATCACCGCCAGTTCGGCGTTGCGCTGCTCGGTTTCCTTCAGCAGTCGCTGCGTCTCGTCGAACAGGCGGGCGTTCTCGAGCGCCACGCCCATGCTGGCGGCGAGCGTGCTCGAGCAGCCGCACCGTCGGTCCGGCTGAAGGCGTGCTCGCGCTCGTAGTGCTCGATGCACGACGATGGCGAGCACGCGGTCTGCCGCCGAGCAGCGGCATGCACAGATGGCCGAGCTGCTCGGCGTCGGTGCCTTGCCAAGCGACGTCGCGTACTCAGCGCGATCGCTTCGGCCATGCGGGTGTTGATGAGCAGCGGCGCGCGGTCGTGCGAACATGCGGCGCGCAGCAGCTCGCCAGGGCTGACCGCACGGCTCGACGATGATAGCGCTCGCCGCGCTCGAAGAGGTAGCTGGCGATGCGCAGCTGGCGGCTGCTCGGCGTCGTACCACGCAGATGCCGAGGTCGCCGTGGCGAACACCTCGCGCAGCTTGTCGCCGACGGTGTCGACGATGGCCTGGAAGTCATCTCCTCGGCCATGCCCTGCTGGATGCTGTTGATCACCGCCAGCTCGGCGTTGCGGGCTTCGGTTTCCTTCAGCAGCCGCTGCGTCTCGTCGAACAGGCGCGCGTTCTCCAGAGCCACGCCCATGCTCGCGGCGATCGTGCCGACCAGCCGCACCTCGGATTCGCCGAAGGCGTTCTCGCGCTCGTGGTCCTCGAGCACGATCGCCCCGATGTAGCGGTCTACCGCGAAGATCGGCACGATGGCCGTGGCAAGGCTGGGCCGAGTGCCATCGACGGTGCGCAAGCCCCAGGCGGTCATCTCGGAGCGGTTGTTCGCGACCACCGGGCGGTTTGCCTGGAGGGCCTTGAACATGGCTCCGTCGACGTTGGGCCGATGCGGTGGCACCTGGATTCGCACCCCGCGCTCCAACGCATACAAGACGTGCGCAGTGGCGCTCGTCGGGTTCCAGAGCACGATCTGGATGTCGCTGCTGCGCAGCACCTCACGCAGCTTGTCGCCCACCAGGTCGACGATGGCCTGGAAGTCGAGCTTGGCGGCCATGCCCTGCTGGATGCTGTTGATCAGCGCCAGTTCGCCGGCACGGCTCTCGGCCTGCTCCTGCGCCTCGCGCGCCTCGGCGGTGCGCTCGTCGACCTTGCGCTCCAGTCCCTCCTGCGTGCGCAGGTTGGCCAGCGCCACCGCCGCCTGCGAAGCGAGCATCGCCAGCAAGTCGCGGTCGCTGTCGTGGAAGCGTCCGAAGGCGCCATCGATGTCGCATACAGGAAGCCCAGCAGCTCACGCTGCGCGATCAGCGGCGCGACGATGGACGAACGCTGGTCGATGGGCTTCTTGCGGCCGGGAACGTGACGCAGACTCACGGCACGGGTGCGGCGCGCCTCGTCGATCCAGGGATCGATGGCGGCCAGCACGCCGGCCGGCTTCTCGCCGAACGGCAGCTCCGCGCCGGCGATCTCGACGCCTCCCGGAGTCTCCAGCACCAGCAGCACGCGCTCGGCGCCCGAGAGCTCGGTCACCTCGTCGACGAGGAACTCGCGCAGCTCGGCCTCGCTCTTGAGCTCGTTCAGCCGCAACCCGGTGTCGACCAGACGCTCGAAGGGCTCGCCGACGTTTGCGGTGCCGGCAAGGTGGGCTTCGCGCTCCTCGCGCGACAGCTTGCGCTGGCGGGCGTGGGCGATCCATGCCTGGACGATCTCGCGAGTGGCCTCAGGCTTGTTGAGGACGTTGCGGCGCAGGCCTTCGTCGCCGAGGCTCTCGAGGCTTGCGAGCACGAAGCGCCAGGCCTGCGCCAACGCCTCCTGCGCCTCCGCCTCGTGCCCACAGGCGCGCAGCGCCTGGCAGTGGCGCCACCAGAGCTCACTGCGCTCGATGGCGTCGATGGACGCAAGGCCCGCAGCGCGGTGCAACTTGCAGGCGCGCCGCGTCGCGGCCAGGGCCCGCGCCGGGTCGCCCGCCGCAAGGTGGGCGCGTGCCGAGTAGGCCAGGAACAGCATGCGGCCCTCGACGTTGCCCGCGCCGAGCTGGCGCAGTGCGCGTGCGAAGTGGGGCAGGGCCTGCGCCGCCTGCCCTTGGCGCAAGGCGAGTTGCCCGCGGATGAAGGACTCGTAGGGCTTCGCTGCCGTCAAGCCGAGGGTGCGCAGCTGCCCCTCCCAGTCGGCGGCGTGGGCCGCCGCGGCCTCGGGGTGGGCCAACTCGATCTCGATCTGGGCCAGGTTCCACGTCGGGACGTGGATGGGCGCGCCGGTGCGGCGACCGATCGCGACCGCCTCCCGATACAGGCGCCGCGCACGCCGGTACAGGCCCAGGGCCATGTAGGCATTGCCCAGGTTGTTGATGACGGCGGCCTGGCCCAGAACGAGGCCCGCCGCCTTGTACACCGCCAGAGCCTGGTTCAGCCGCTTCAGGCGCAAGGCGAGGTCGGGCATGTGGTAAGTAAGCAGGTTGAGGGCATTGCCCTGCCCCTGCAGGTCGCCACTGGCCTCGGCCAGCGCAAGCGCCTCGGCGGCCGCTTGCCGGGACTCCGCCACCCGGCTCTGGCGCGAATAGGCGAAGCCCTGCACGCAGATCGCCTGGCCCTGACGGGCACGATCGCCCAGGCGCTCGAAGATCGCCGCCGCGCGCGTCGCGTTGTCGAGCGCGCCCTGGTGGCCGTCGAACGTGCGGTACTGGGCTTCGGCCAGCCGTACCAGGCTGAGGCCTTCGAGCGCGGGGTCGCGGCACCGCCGTGCCGCCGCCAGGGCGGTGGTGGCGGCAGCGACGGCGGCATTCGCGTCGCCCCGACGCGCGGCCACTAGCGATTCGCAGTTGCAGGCCCGCGCACGCAGGGCGGGACTGCGACGCGCCAAGGCGTGCATGGCTTGCGCATCCGCGTCGGCGCGGTCCAGCGCGCCGACGGCAATGTGGCTTTCGGCACGCAACTCCAGCAGTGCGACCTGCTGCTCCGCGCTCAGGCCCTCGTCGGTCAGCGCTTCGGTGGCTGCCTGCAGAGCTTCATCGTGCCGGCCGGCGCAGGCGAGGTCGACCACGCCTTCGCTGCTACCCACGTCAGTGGCCCCGGCGTTCGCCTGCTTCTGCCGCCCGGCCTGCGCCAGTTCCGCGACCCGCTCCGTCACGCCGCGCGACGCGGCGGCTCGCTTGCGCGTCGCTCGTCGCCCGGTCGGTGCCTGTGTCCCTTTGCGCGTCGCCATCGCCTACCCGAAGCCTCCATCGAGCGCTCGGGACACCCCGCGCGACCCGCGTCGCACGAAACGGCAGAGCGGGTGACATCCGCGGATCATGCGCGCAGGCGCTCTCCGGGCAAGGCCGGCGGCACTCGTGGCCGCCATCCTAATCCATCTCGGGCGGAAAGAACCCGAAGCACCCCGGAGGTCCCGCCGTGCGCCGACGACACGCGGGGGTCGCGCCGCGCGTTGCGGCGCATCAACACACGCTGGGTTGATGGAAAAATGAAAAAACGTAACACCGGGCCCCAGACACACAGGCATTTTCAAGAAGTGTAATGTCCCCGAGTTTTCCTCCGCTTGAATGACCTCTTGAAATGAAAACTGTAACGGGCTAGCCGCCAGTTCGGCAGAACAGCCCGGTCCCAGGTGGCTCCTTCCGACCCCTTACCAACGTTTAGCGCAGCGTCGTCAACTTCCGCAATGCAGCGGTTGCTGCCGGTCGTCGCCGCGGCCTCGACGCTCGGTGTCTGCCACGCAGCAGTCATCGGCCCGGCGCCGATCGCACCTGCTCAATGACCGTTCATGGATGTGCAGCTGACCTCGCGAGCGTCAAGGCCGACTGACGAAGCTCGAACGACCGCTTCCTCCATCGGCGAACTGGTAATCCCGACCCATAGCATTTTTTTTTTTTTTTTTTTTTTTTTTTTTTTTTTTTTTTTTTTTTTTTTTTTTTTTTTTTTTTTTTTTTTTTTTTTTTTTTTTTTTTTTTTTTTTTTTTTTTTTTTTTTTTTTTTTTTTTTTTTTTTTTTTTTTTTTTTTTTTTTTTTTTTTTTTTTTTTTTTTTTTTTTTTTTTTTTTTTTTTTTTTTTTTTTTTTTTTTTTTTTTTTTTTTTTTTTTTTTTTTTTTTTTTTTTTTTTTTTTTTTTTTTTTTTTTTTTTTTTTTTTTTTTTTTTTTTTTTTTTTTTTTTTTTTTTTTTTTTTTTTTTTTTTTTTTTTTTTTTTTTTTTTTTTTTTTTTTTTTTTTTTTTTTTTTTTTTTTTTTTTTTTTTTTTTTTTTTTTTTTTTTTTTTTTTTTTTTTTTTTTTTTTTTTTTTTTTTTTTTTTTTTTTTTTTTTTTTTTTTTTTTTTTTTTTTAAAAAAAAAGCATGTCGTGCAAAGCATGCGAAGGTAATATTTGCGCATTGGAAAAAAAAGATACGTACGCGGTATCGTAAAAAGTCAGCGACCAGAAAAAGGCCGTCGCGTTGTCATTAAGCATATCCCCCGCCGATCGTAGCTGACGCAATAGCAAAGCAACACCCTCACCGTCGCCGAGATAGACATCAATAAGACGCCGCCGCGCCGTAATAAGAAGGGAACGTCCGCGTTGACCTGACGGTAATATAAAAAAAAAAAAAAAAAAAGGGGGGGGGGGGGGGGGGGGGGGGGGGGGGGGGGGGGGGGAAAAAAAAGACGCGTAAAGCGCACGAACTCGAGCGGCCTATCGAAAACGCTGTAAAAAAACAACCGGCCATCGGCGAAGCCCCGCATATAATAATTTATCAGCAATCTAGCCAAAAAGCTGATCTAACGCGGATATAAATTGTTGTATGTATTCGCAAAAAAAACGATAAATCACCGTAAATAAGCATCATTAAATAAAATACGTCCCGGCATGATACCAATGGCCCGCGTGTAATAAATGCGAATCGGCAACGGTAAAATGGGGACCCTCGCTATCCAGCAACTGCTTCAGTTGGTCGAAAGCGGTGGCGTCATAGCGGGGCAACATGTTGGCGGGTACGCCCGAGGCGTCGGGAAACTGCATCGCCTTGGCGGTCGCCTTGCCATGCAGCGGATAGATCTTCGATTGTTCGATCAGCGCCACCGCCGGCCCGAGATCTGTCGGGTCCTTGTAGAAGGAGCGGAGGAAGACGAAGACGTTGTTGGTTCCAGAGCGATAGACGTAATGACCAGCGGGCACGTCGCCCTGGTAGCCGGGCGGCAGCAGCAGGAAATTGCCACCCTTGCCGCCGTCGGGACCGGGCAGCCCGACGTCGCCGTAGAACTTCCCGCCATCGACGGGAATCGGCCGCTGCCAGAAATCGAGCAGGATGCCTTGCAGGTTGGGCGGCGCTTCGAACACCAGCGGACCGTCCTTGCCGAGATCCAGGTAGCTCATCGCGTAGATGACGTCGGAATTCGGCGTCGTCACCAGCGTTTTCGCATCGAGCCGCTTTTTCCAGATCGGCAGCACGTTGTAGCCGGCGCCGAAGATCGACTCCGAGCCGACCTTCATGCCGAGCGTGTTGATCAGCGGCAATGCCCACAGGTAGGACTGCGTCGCGCGCTGGAAGAGCAACTCTTCGCGAAGCGTTCGAGCCGTTTCGGGCGTGGGACGGTTTTCGACGAACGGAGCATTTGCCAGTTCGTCGAAGCGGCTGGGCTCGGCGATCGCCTGCGGCGCGATCGACGAGAAAGCCGCTGCACAGGCGGCGGCCAGCCAGCAACCCGGCATGGTGCGTGTTTCATGTTTGTTCCCCTTCTGTTCATTCGACCAGCTCGATGTCCGGCAGCACCCAGCTGCGATCGAAAAACGGCTGGGTTGGGCCGTACAGACGGAAGTACGTGAACCAGCCTCTGCCGGGGATCGTCTTGATCCAGTTCGTCGCTGGCTTTCCGACCGGCGCTTGCGGTCCGAAGTAGAGATCCACCGAACCGTCGGCGTTCTTCACGATGTCGTCGCGTGATGAACGATCGGGCTGCACGCCCGTGTCCACGAAACAGCAAGTCTCATTGTCGTAGACGGTAAATGACCAGAACTGTGCCACCGGGGCACTGGGCGGCACACGCAGACGATAGGTCCTGCCGCCTTCGAGCCAGTGACCTGCCGCGTCCTTCGACGCTTCGAGATAGACCTGCCCGAAGCCCACGGTGCGTCCCATCATGCCGACGGATACGCCGACGGCCTCGTAGAACCACGACGTGCGTTCGTCGAACTGCGTGTGGTGCGGTGCTTCCTGCGATGTCTCCTGCAGGAACAGCGAAAACTCCCACTGCCTGCCGGGCCAGACTCGCGCGCCTTCGAAGCGCTTCTCCAGGCTGATCGTGCGCGCCATGAGTTCACCGACCTGGGACGCTTCGATCAGTATCTGCTTCTGCCGCTCCGACGGAAGAAATGGCTTGCCTTTCTCGATGCCGAGCGGCTGCAGCATGCCGAGCATGATGCGGTCGCGCTCGAGCACGGGCTCCTCGTCGATAACCCGGGCAAGGGCCTCCCAGTAAGCGAGCCCACGCGGCTGCTCGCCGCTCCATTTGCGGCCATCGGGCGACACATGGCGAGTCGGCGGCGGGTTGTCGCGTTGGCTGTATGCATAGATCCTCAAGCCGGCAATGGCCGCCTTGGCCTTTGCCGGGTCCGGATCCAGCGCGCGATGTCCGGACCAGATGTTTACTGTGGGCGAGCGCACGACGTAGTAACCCTCGGGCTTCATGTCGGGATCGTCCGGGCCGAGTACGAGGTATTTGCCGCCTGCGCCCTTGTCCGGACCGGTCTGTCCGGTATCCGTGAGCGGGCGCTGCCAGAAGTCCACGATACCGCCGGCCATCGCGCCGGCCGGGACTTCCACCACGAGTGGGCCCGTGTCTTTCATGTTTGGAAACGCCATGACGTACGGGGTGGTGGCGTTGGCCGTCAGCAGCCCGAGCTTGTCCTTGAACGTCAGGTAATCCACGTAATCGAGATTTCCCGCCCCGAATTTGTCGCGCTGTTCGCCTTGCCATTGCACCATCGCGATGAGCGGCAACCCCCATAGGTACGCCTGGCTGGCGCGCTGGAAATCGATGTCGTCGTAAAGCTTCTTGACCGTGGCTTCGGTCGGGAAGCCGTTATTGATCTCGAGCTTTCCGAGGCGCGAATTGACCGTACCGGTGGTCGGCAACTGCTGCGCCCATGCGGAGGTGGACGTCAGCCCTGCGACGAGCGTGGCGGCTAGCATGCTTTGCGCAAGGACGGACTTCATGGTTTACGTGCTCTTGTGGGTGATCTGGTGAGCCCAGGTCTGCTCTGCTCGCGGGTCAAGCGATAGGAGTCTGAGAATCATTTAAAAATAAGGCAAAGTCGGATTTCGAATCCGAAGCATTCGATTTAGTTATAGTCCGACTGTGCGTGGTCAGACGAGGTCTCGTAATGAAGATCAAGCTTCACCTCTTGCGCCAGGCTCAGGCCCTCATGGCGCACGGCACCTTCAGCCGCGCCGCCGCGGCACTGCACCTTTCGCAGCCGGCCCTGAGTCAGGGCATCAAGGAACTGGAGGAGCAAGTCGGGTTGCAGCTGTTCGTTCGCAGCCGATCCGGCCTCGAGCTGACGGACTTCGGCCGCGTGTTCATGCAGCACGCGGAAGAGTTGGTCGCGGGGGCGGCCGACCTCGAGCGCGAGGTCGCCCTCGCCAAGGGCCTTGCGACTGGCGAACTCTCGGCCGGTGCGGGCCCCTACGTGATGGAAACGCTCGCGCCCACCTGTGTACCGGCATTCGTCGCCGCACATCCGGGCGTGCGCCTGCGAATCCTGATGGACTCGCCGTCAACGCTGGCCCGGCTTGTTCGCACACGAGCCCTCGATCTCGGGATCGCCGAAGCGAGCGTGCTGGAAAGCGATGACAACCTGGAGGTCGTTGCCAAGCTCGCACCCATTCCAGGTTACATCGTGGTGCGAGCAGGGCACCCATTGACGACCAGAGTACCGATCAACCTTGCGAATGCGCTCGAGTATCCGTTCGCCCAGGTCGTGATGCTCCCACCCCGCCTTCTGAAGCCCATCCTCGCCTCACGGCGCCTCGCTGCGCCCCGGTCCGGGACGCCGTCAGTGCCGTTTCCGGCCGTTGAGTGCCCAACGCTGCGCCTGGCAACCGACATCGTGGCGAGCTCGGATGCGTTCACTTTTGCAACGCTGGGAATGTTGCGCGCCGAACTGGAACAGCGCCGGGTCGTGCCGCTGCTGCATGAACCCTGGATGCATAGCGAATGGGCCATCGTTCGCCTGCGCAAACGAACGATGTCCCCCGCCATGACCGCGTTTGTCGAGGAACTGGAGCGGACCCATCGCGAAGTTCTTCGTGAGGAGGAGCGACTCCGCGAGCGCTGGTTTCGACCCGGCAATGCGCACCATGACTCGGCCAAACCCGGACGAGCGCGCGGGAAACCGCAGCGGGCGAGACGCGGGGCGTTTGCCCGCGGCAAGATACGGTAACGCAATCGTGCTGGCTCGGTTGCCCGCAAGGCGTGGCGCTGCTGAGTGACTGCTCCTGGCTACCGGGCTCTAGGGCCGCTTCTGGCCGGTTGTTCGCCTTCGCGATCCGGCCCGAGAGTTGACCTTCGCGGCAAGCGCCTCGTCTGCCAACCTCCGCTTTGGGTGAACTGGGTCAATCTCGGCAACCGGCCAGGAGCGGCCATCGACGTACTCGCTTCAAACCGGTCGTTGCTTCGCCCCTTCTCAGAGTCTATCGGCGTGAGGAACGGCCTTGTGGTCACATCGGGCGCGCCATTCCCTGGGACTCGTCTTTGACCAGCCACGGAATGCCCGGGAAAATACCGCCGCGTCCGCATAGCGCAGCGCCGAAGCGATTTCCGACAACGGTAGTTTTGTGTTCTCCAGAAGCTGCTTCGCAAGCTCGAAGCGCGTTTGACTGACGAGCTGGTGCAAGCTGGTCCGCTCGGCCGTCAGCCGTTTGCGCAGCGTCCGTTCGTGCATGCCGAACAGGAGGGCCACGTTCTCGGCAGACGACGTGCCGCTCAGTACCATCTGGTGAAGCGCGCCCAGTACTACGTCGGCGAAGCTCATCGTGCTATTGACCTGCGTCTGCTGGATGGCCCGCATGACCAGCTCACGGAGGTTGGGGTCCGCGCCGGCGATGGCGTGGTCGAGCCACGACGCCTCGAACGCGATGCCGGACACCTCGGCATCGAATCGAACATGCGGACCAAATAGGCGCCGGTAGGGACGTGAATCCTTCGGTTGCGCATGCGAGAACTGGACGCGCACCGGCTTCCAAGGGGCTCCACAGATTTCCTTCAGTGCCCTGTACCCAATGGCAATGGCCACGTCGTAAAGGTGTTCGGCGCCGGGTGTCCCGTGCCGGTAGATGGAGTAGCCAAGCAGCACATGGGACGTCTCCAGATTGATCAATATCGGGACGGCCCCGCGATCATGCAGGTAAAGATGCAGAAGAAGTGCCCGCAGGGCCTCGCCAACGGTAGGCGAGTTGCGCATCAGGTATCCGATGGCGCCGAGCCCGTTCAACTCGAAGCTCTCGCCGACGAGCAGGCCGAAATGGCCACAGCCCGTCAACGTCGAGCATTCGGAGAACAAGCGGCCAAGAGCCTCGAAGGCGATCCGGTTCTCGGGATTCCTGAACGTGGCAAGAGGGACGCCGGCCCGTGCAAACGGAAGACTCGGTGTGACCCCTAGCTTTCTCAGAACGTCTGGAATCGCAGCGACAGGACCGATCCTGACTTCGCCGGCGGCCGCAGCGGGTAGGTCGCTGCGCGGGGCCGTCTTCGGGCCAGCGACATGTCGCGCGGGGTCGCGCGCGCGGCTGGGCTTCCCGGCGAAGGACCCGTCGGCGACGGGCTTGGTTGATCTGGCCATCCGACAACCTCCAGGCTCCCGACCGGATCAAGCCGTGCGGGGCAGGAGCGAGTCTGATGATCCTAGGTGGGCGCCTTTGGACAAGTCAATGGCAGGGCCGGATTTGCAAAGTACGATCGGCAAAGCTCTGCTAGCCTAGCGGCCCGCTTTTCGCCGATACCGCGCGGACCCACTGCGCACAAGGAGACATGAACATGACGAGACACGCACTGCTGGGCGCGATTCTCGCCGTCGCGTTCGCCACGGTAGCTTCCGCACAGACTTTCAAGATGACGACGCCTTTCGCGCCGGGTGTCGCCGTGCCGGACAAGATCGAGTCCTCGATCGGGACCTTGAACCTGGACTACGGCTACCCGTCAGCCGATACCGTCGACAAGATCTACGACAACCTCGACCGCTCGCGCGCGCTGCAAGCCTATCTGCTGGCGCTCCCCATCGTCAACCAGGCGGGCATGCGCGACTCGATCCGCAAGTTCGGTCCCGACAACCAGACCGACGTGATCTGGGAAGACCTGGTCGATCCGCGGACCGTCGAGCTGACCGCCAACGACAACACCATCTACAATTTCATCTGGGTCGACACCAGCAAGGGGCCGGTGGTGGCCGAGATCCCGCCCAAGGTGCTGGGGCTCTTCAACGACTTCTGGTACAAGTGGGTGGCCGACGTCGGCATCACCGGCGCCGACAAGGGCAAGGGCGGCAAGTACCTCGTGCTGCCGCCTGGATTCAAGGGCAACATCCCGCCCGGGTATCAGGTCGTTCGGCCCAACACCTTCGGCAACTGGCTCGTCTTCCGCGCCTTCCTCGTCAACGGGTCGACGAAGCCCGGCGTGGAGTCGGTCAAGAAAAACCTGCGGATCTACCGCCTGGCCGACGCCGCCAACCCGCCGCCGATGAAGTTCGTCAACGCCTCGGGCGTTCCGGCGAACTTCGTAGCACCGGGTGACTATTCGTTCTGGGGCCTGCTGAACCAGGTCATCCAGGAAGAGCCGCCGCAAGGGTCGGACCCCACCACGCTGGGCCTGTTCGCCTCCATCGGCATCGTCAAGGGCCAGCCCTTCAACCCCGACGAGCGGATGCAGAAGATCCTGACCGACGCCGCGAACATCGGTGCCGTGACGGCGCGCAGCATCGCCTTCAAGATCCGCTCGAAGGAGGCGTACTTCTATCCCGACAGTGCGTGGCGCCTGCCCTTCTTCGGCGGCTACCGGTTCGAGGTGTCGCCCGGTGTCAGCAACCTGGACGGCGCGGCCTTCTACTACTACTTCGCCACCGGCGTCACGCCTGCGATGGAGGAGAAGATGGTCGGCCGGGGGTCGCAGTACCCCTGGTCGGTGCAGGATGCCAAGGGCAATCCCTTCGATGGCGGCAAGACCTACAAGCTGCGCCTGCCGCCGAACGTTCCGGTCAAGGATTTCTGGTCGGTGATCGTCTACGACAACCAGACCCGCTCGATGGTGCAAGCCGACCAGAAGGCCCCGAGCGTCAGCAGCCAGAACAAGGGCGTGAAGACGAATGCGGACGGCTCGGTCGACGTCTACTTCGGGCCCAAGTCGCCGGCGGGCATGGAGAACAACTGGGTGCAGACGATACCAGGCAAGGGCTGGTTCATGATCCTGCGCCTGTACGGTCCGCTGGAGCCGTGGTTCAACAAGACGTGGCGGCCGGGCAAAATCGAGTTGCAGCCCTGATCGCAGTACCAGAACACCTTCGACGGGCGCCTCGGCGCCCGTTTTTCATTCCGGGCGAACCGTGATTGTGCCGTGCGCATCCGTGAATCACCGCTTCCATTCACCAGCAATGTGGGCAAGGGGTCGTTCTGCGACCGTCGACGATCAGGCCACTCGCGTTCAGACGTCAAGGTCGCTGACCGGCCAGGAGCAGCCCCTTGTTGGCGACGCCCAATTCCCGCTGTAGGCGTACGATAGCTGGATTTACTCTCGCCGATGGGGTGGTTCAGTGATGCCGCTTCCGCAAATGGCATGCGGAGCTTCGCGATGAAGCGCCACCCGTTGCGTATCGTGCTCGCCCTCTCCGCCGGCATTCTGCTGCTGCCACTCGACGCATCAGCGCAATCGTCGGCGAAAGTCTATCGGATCGGCGTACTTGAAACGTCGCCCCCCGACCTTCGCTCGCCAAATCAGATGGCCTTCTACGAGGAACTGCGTCAGCGTGGCTACGTCGAGGGCCAGAACCTAAGCATCGAGCGCCGTAACGCAAATCGTCAGACTGACCAGTTGCCTGCGCTTGCCATGGAGCTGGTCGCGCTTCGGCCTGACCTGATCGTCGCGTTTGGGCCGCAACCCAATCGCGCCATCAAGGAGGCGACGTCGACTATTCCCATCGTGATGGTTGCCGTTGCCGACCCGGTCACAGCCGGGCTCGTCACGGATCTCGCCCGGCCCGGTGGAAACCTGACGGGTGTGACCACCGTCGTTGCGGGCGGCATTATGGCGAAGTCTCTCGAACTGTTGCATCAGGTCGCACCGAAGGCGACTCGCATCGGCATGCTGGTCAATCCGACCAACGAAATCCATCGAATCCGCGTCCCGCTGGAGATCCCGGATGCAGCGCGGCGACTGGGCGTGCAGATAATTACCATCGAGGCGCGCACGGCAGACGAGATCGAGCCCGCGATCAAAGCCGCGATCGGCAAAGGAGCCGAGGCCCTGTTCATCCAAGGCGATCCGGTGTTTAACAACCCACCTGAGCGACTTCCACAGATCGTGGCGCGCACGGGCCTCCCGGCGATCTACTTCTTGCGCACTCAAGCAGAGGCAGGTGGGTTGATGTCGTTCGGACCGGACTTTGTGGAATTGTCGCGGCACGCGGCCAGCTACGTCGACCGCATTCTCAAAGGTGCAAAACCCGGCGATCTGGCGATCGAGCAGCCGAGGAAAATCGATCTGGTCATTAACGTCAAGACAGCGAAGGCGCTCGGCCTCACAATTCCGAAGTCGCTACAGGTGCAGGCTGAGTTGATAGAGTGATCGTTCGTTGCGCATTGATTGCGGAGTTCGTGCGTTCCCCCGCGGGCGTCGGGTGACCCTGATTCGTCCGCTTTAGGGAAGAACGAAGGGCTGCTGTGGGTCGGGAGTGCTAGTTCGCCCGGGGCGCGAGCAGTCACTGGACTGCGTCGGCGCCGGACCGCAATGAAGGTCAGGTTCCTGAGCGCAGCGGACAGTCGCATCCCGAGAACGTCAACGTCAGGTCTCGGCAGCAGCTGACGTTCAGCGTGCAAACGTGACCGGCGGCAGACAGTCTGAAGCCGACGCCCAGTCGGCGTCGGCCAACGTCAACTGATGGGCGTACCCGGACCTTCCTCTCCGCGGCCGATTCCCGTAGTCGGCTCGGTCGCACGCAACGCCCGGTCGCCTCGCACTTCGGGATTGGAGTAATGAAGTCGGCACGGCGGCGGGATTCGATGATCCGCTGCGTCGGCTGGCCCTGTTCGTCCAGTTCGCAATGGCGGGCCGGATACGCGTAGGGCGAGTTGATTACGGGGCGCTCAAAGAATTGGTCGCTCATTTGTGGTCCTCACCCTCCACCGGCAAAGGTATCGCCTTTTAGATGCAAGTTGGGACCAGGCACGAAAGGCTGCTGCCGATGTCCCGCGACAAACGGAGTACCACTACAAGGCCGCGGCACACCGATACGAGTTCTTGCCCGATTGCCGCTTCGCCCCGCATCGGGTTAGAGCCAAGCCAGCGGAAAGATACCGGTTCCGTGGATATCGATGCGCAAGTGCAGGAGGCCCCAAGGCTGACGCCAAGTGCAAACCCAACCCAGAGCGGTCGGCGCGGGCGCCACATTGCCCCGCATGCGGCAAGGCCCTGTCGCACCCCCTTGCAATTCAACTGGGGCAGGTTTGGCCTACCCCGCTACCTCTCGCAACCTATGGGGCGGTCACGGCCTTGGGTCAGGGGGACAAACTATTGCCGGCAGAGACAATCCTCGTTTGTCAGGGACAAACCCTTTTTCGCTCTCGACACGTGGTTGCGCCGAGTTCGCCGCGCTACTCGACCGTCACCACTTCGCGAGGTTGCGCGGCTTGTCGACGTCGGTGCCGCGGATCACCGCCGTGTGGTAGGCGAGGAGCTGCAGCGGCACGACGTGCACGATCGGCGACAGCAGCCCGGCGTGCTCCGGCAGGCGAATGAGATGGACGCCTTCACCGGCGGTGAGGTGGCTGTCGAGGTCGGCGACCACGTAGAGCTCGCCGCCGCGCGCGCGCACCTCCTGCAGGTTGCTCTTCAGCTTCTCGAGCAGGGCGTCGTTGGGGGCGATCGCCACCACCGGCATCTCGCTGTCGACCAGTGCGAGGGGACCATGCTTCAGCTCGCCGGCCGGATAGGCCTCGGCGTGGATGTAGGAGATCTCCTTCAGCTTCAGCGCGCCTTCGAGGGCGATCGGGTAGTGCATGCCGCGGCCCAGGAACAGCGCGTCCTGCTTCCGCGCGAAGGCCTCGGCCCAGGCGATGATCGATGGCTCCAGCGCGAGCGCCGCCTGCAGCGCCGCGGGCAGGTGGCGCAGGCCGCGCAGCCAGTAGGCCTCCTCTTCCGGCGTCAGCCGGCCGCGCACCTTGGCGAGCGACGCCGCGAGCAGGAACAGCGAGACCAGCTGCGTCGTGAACGCCTTGGTCGACGCGACGCCGATCTCGGTGCCGGCGCGGGTGAGATAGACGAGCTCCGTCTGCCGCACCATCGTCGACGTGCCGACGTTGCAGATCGCGAGCGTGTGCGGGTGGCCGAGCTCCTTCGCGTGCTTCAACGCCGCCAGCGTGTCGGCCGTCTCGCCCGACTGCGAGACGACGACGACCAGCGCGTTCGGATTGGGCACGCTGTCGCGGTAGCGGTACTCGCTCGCGATCTCGACCTGGCAGGGGATGCGCGCGAGGCTCTCGATCCAGTACTTCGCCACCGACCCGGCGTAGTAGCTGGTGCCGCAGGCAAGCACCAGCACGCTGTCGATCCTGGTCAACACCTGCGGTGCGGCGGCGCCGAACAGCGTCGGGTCGATGTCACCTACGGCCTCGAGCGTGTCCGCGACCGCCCGCGGCTGCTCGAAGATCTCCTTCTGCATGAAGTGGCGGTACGGCCCGAGTTCCGCGGTCGCGCCGCTCGCCTCCACCATCGTCACGGGCCGTTCGACGCGCTCGCCGCGCGCGTCGTGGATCGTGAACGCCTCCCGGCGCACGTCGGCGAGATCGCCCTCCTCGAGATAGATCACGCGCCGCGTAACCGGGAGGAGCGCCGAGGCGTCCGAGGCGAGGAAGTGATCGTCCTCGCCGAGGCCCACTACCAGAGGGCTTCCCGCGCGCGCGCCGACGACCCGGCCCGGCTCGCGGGTCGAGATCACCGCGATCGCGTACGCGCCCCTGAACTCGGCGACCGCCGCCCGCACGGCGCGCAGCAGGTCGCCGCCACCGGCGGCGTGCCAGTGCGCGTGGACGAGGTGCGCGATCACCTCGGTGTCGGTCTGCGTGACGAACGTGTAGCCCCGCGCCTTCAACTGGTCCCGCAGCTCCTCGAAGTTCTCGATGATGCCGTTGTGCACCACCGCGATCTCGCCCCCGGAGGTGTGCGGGTGCGCGTTGTCCTCGGTGGGTGCGCCGTGCGTTGCCCAGCGCGTGTGCGAGATGCCCGTGGTGCCCGCCAGCGAACGCCGGTCGGCCTGCGCGGCCAAGTCGGCGACGCGCGCGGTGCTGACTAGCCGGTCGAGCGTCGGCGACGCGCCGGCGATCACGCACAGCCCCGAGGAGTCGTAGCCGCGATACTCGAGGCGGCGAATGCCGTCGATCAGGATCGGGACGACGTTACGCGCGCTTACCGCGCCGACGATGCCGCACATGGTCGCTTCAGTCCTTCTTGTGGATTGCTTCACCGGCCGCTTCCAGCCGGGCTTCGTGACCTGCGGCGGGCGCGCGAACGTCAGCGCGTCGGGCGGGGCGTCGCGCGCGATCGTGCTGCCGCCGCCGATCGTCGCACCCGCGCCGATCGTCACCGGCGCGACCAGCACGCAATTGCTGCCGATGTGCGCGTCGTCGCCGATCACCGTGCGGTGCTTGTTCGCGCCGTCGTAGTTGGCGACGATCGCGCCCGCGCCGAAATTGACGCGGGCGCCGAGCGTGGCGTCGCCGACGTAGGCGAGGTGGTTGGCCTTGGCGCCGTGCCCGAGCGTGCTCGCCTTGATTTCGACGAAGTTGCCGACGTGCACCTCGTCGGCGAGCTTCGCACCGGGGCGGAAGTGCGAGAACGGCCCGATGCGGCAATGCGCGCCGGCCGCGGAGTCCTCGAGGTGCGAGAACGGCAGGATCTCGGTGCCCGCGCCGATCGTCATGTTCCGCAGCACGCAGTACGCGCCGACGCTGACGCCGTCGCCCAGCGTCACGTCGCCCTCGAACACGCAGCCGACGTCGATGCGCACGTCGCGCCCGCAGGTCGAGCGTGCCGCGCAGGTCGAAGCGGTCGGGGTCGGCGATCCACGTACCTGCGCGCAGCAGCGCCTCGGCGCGGCGGCGCTGCAGGATGCGCTCGCATTCGGCGAGTTGCAGCCGGTCGTTGATGCCGCGCACGTCGCGCTCGTCGGCAGCGAGCCGTGCCTCGACCGCGATGCCCTCGGCGACCGCCATCGCGATCGCGTCGGTCAGGTAGTACTCGCCCTGCGCGTTGTCCGCGCGGAGCGCCCCGACCCAGCGCGCGAGGTGGCCCGTCGGCATCGCCATCACGCCGGTGTTGATCTCGTCGATCGCACGCTGTGCCGGCGTGGCGTCGCGCTCCTCGACGATCGCGCGCACCTGCCCGGCCGCATCGCGCAGGACGCGTCCGAGCCCGCGCGGGTCTGGAACCCGGGCGGTCAGGAGACCGACGTGGCCGCGGCGCGCGGCCTCGGCGAGTTGCGCGAGCTCGTCCGCCCGCACCAGCGGCACGTCGCCCAGCACCACCATCGTCACGCCGTCGTGCGGCAGCGATGGCAGCGCGGCCCGCACGGCGTCGCCGGTGCCGCGCGGCGGGTCCTGCAGCGCGAACACGAGTCCCGGCCGGTGCAGCGCCTCGCGCACCGGTTCGCCGCCGTGGCCGTAGACCACGCAGATCGTGCGCGGCGACAAGCGTCTGCACGGCGTCGATCACGTGGCCGACGATCGGCTTGCCCGCGAGCGGGTGCAGCACCTTGGGCAGCGCGGAATGCATCCGCTTGCCCTGGCCGGCGGCGAGAATGACGACGTCGAGTGCGGTGCTCACTTGATGCGTTCGGATTCGCGGAGGTGGACGTCAATGATAGCGCCTGGACGTTGCCTCATCCGGCACGCATCGGACGAGCGGCCGTTCGGTGCGGGTCGCTCGCGAAAATGTTACAGTTTTGCGACAACATCGCGTCCGGCCACAGCCGGGCGTACACCGAGGAGCCGTCATGCGTATCGCCCATATTGCTGCCGTGGTCGCGGCTTTCGTCGCCGCCACGCTGCTCGTTCCCGCCGCGCTGGCGCAGGGCGCCTGCAAGAATCGCGGTGAACTGGACAATTTGTACTGCGACGACAACGGCGACCTGGTTGCCGACGTGCCCAAGGACTCGAAGCGCTGGAAGAACCCCTCGACGATCGTCTTCACCTACACCCCGGTCGAGGATCCCGCGGTCTACGAGAACGTCTTCAAGCCGTTCACCGACCACCTGTCGAAGTGCATCGACAAGCGCGTCGTGTTCTACCAGGTGCAGTCGAACGCGGCGGAGATCGAGGCGATGCGGTCCGGGCGCCTGCACGTCGGCGGCTTCTCGACCGGCCCGACCGCGTTCGCGGTCAATCTCGCGGGCGCGATTCCCTTCGCGGTCAAGGGCTACGAGAAGGACTTCCAGGGCTACAACCTGATCGTCGTCGTCAAGGCGAGCTCGCCCTACCAGAAGCTCGCCGACCTCAAGGGCAAGAAGGTCGCGCACACCGCGCCCTCGTCGAACTCCGGCCACCTCGCTCCGCTCGCGCTGTTCCCGAACGAAGGGCTCGTTCCCGACAAGGACTACAAGATCCTGTTCTCGGGCAAGCACGACCAGTCGGTGATGGGCGTCAATTCGGGCGACTACGACGCCGGTGCCGTCGCCTCCGACGTGTTCCACCGCATGGCGGTGCGCGGGCAGATCAAGGAGTCGGACTTCCGCGTGATCTACCGCAGCCAGAAGTTCCCGACCTCGTCGTTCGCCTACGCGCACGACCTCGACCCGAAGCTCGTCGACCGCATGCTGGGCTGCTTCTACGAGTACCGCTTCCCGGCCGAGATGAAGAAGGCCTTCGACGGTGCCGACCGCTTTTTCCCGATCAACTACCGGACGACCTGGGCCGTCGTTCGCGACGTCGCCAAGGGCTCGGGCCAGGGGTTCGACCGCTCCTCGTACGAGAAGGAAACCAAGCGCGAGGCCGACGCCGCGGCCGCGAAGGCGGCCGGCAAGAAGTAAGCGGACCGTTCGCGTGATGACCCCGGGGGGCGACCTGCGTCGCCCCCCTTTGACGCCGGCGCCTGGATGCTGACCCTCAAGAATCTCGACAAGTCCTACGTGCCGGGCAAGCCGGTGCTCGTGGACGTCAACCTCGAGATCGCCCCGCGCGGCATCACCGCGATCATCGGCCCGTCCGGCACCGGCAAGTCGACGCTGATCCGCTGCATCAACCGCCTGGTCGAGCCGACGGGCGGCTCGATCCTCTTCGAGGGCGCCGACCTCGCGCAGCTCTCCGGGCGCGCGCTCCGTCATGCCCGGCGGCACATCGGCATGGTGTTCCAGGAGTACAACCTCGTCGAACGGCTGACGGTGATGGAGAACCTGCTCTGCGGCCGGCTGGGGTTCGTCTCGCCGTGGCGCGCATGGCGACGCAAGTTCGCGCCGGAGGACATCGCGCGGGCGTTCGACGTGCTCGACACGGTGGGACTCACCGAGTTCGCGAACCGGCGGGCGGACGCGCTCTCCGGCGGACAGCGCCAGCGGGTCGGCATCGCCCGCGCGGTCATGCAGACGCCGAAGCTGTTGCTCGCCGACGAACCGACATCCTCGCTCGATCCGCGGACCTCGGTCGAGATCATGGAACTCCTCGCCGGGATCGCGCGCGCGCGCACGATTCCGGTGATCATCAACATGCACGACGTCGAACTGGCCCGCCGCTTCGCCGACCGCATCGTCGGCATGGCGGCCGGCCGGATCGTGTTCGACGGCCCGCCGCCTGCCCTCACCGAGGAGGCCCTGACGGGCATCTACGGCGGCCGCAACTGGATGCACTGACGGCTCTGCCATGGCGACACCGGCCACGCGCGACAATCCGTTCCCGAGGAGCCCCTGGAGCCGGGTCGCCGCGGTCGCGCTGGTCGCCTACGTGATCTACGCCTGCGCGCAGATGGAGATTTCCTGGGAGCGCGTGCAGATCGGCCTCGCCAACGCGGCACGCTTCTTCGACCGCCTGTTCCCGCCCAACTTCAGCCGCGGCGAGCTCTTGTGGAAGGGCCTGAAGGAGAGCCTCGAGATCGCCGTGCTCGCCTCGACCCTCGGCATCGTCCTCGCGATGCCGATCGGGCTCCTCGCCGCCCGCAACCTGATGCCGCCCTGGGTGACCTGGCCCGCGCGACTCGTGATCGTGCTCGCGCGGTCGTTCCACCCGGTGATCGTCGCGATCCTGTTCGTCAAGGCGGTCGGCTTCGGCGCGCTCGCCGGGATCCTCGCGCTGACCGTGGCCTCGATCGGCTTCATCGGCAAGCTGATCACCGAGGCGATCGAGGAGATCTCGGCGAAGCCGGTCGAGGCCGTGCGCGCGACCGGTGCGCCGTTCGCGTCCGTGCTCGCCTTCGGCGTGGTGCCGCAGGTCTTCAGCCGCTTCATCGGCTTCGCGACCTACCAGCTCGACTCGAACCTGCGCAACTCGACGATGGTGGGCATCGTCGGCGCCGGCGGCATCGGCGGCACGCTGTTCGCAGCGTTCCAGCGCTTCGACTACGACTTCGTCTGCGCGATCCTGATCGCGATCATCGCGGTGATCATGGCCGGGGAGATCCTCGCCACCGCGGTCCGCGCGGTGTTCATCGACAACGCCACGTTGCGCGACCTGTTCCGGCGCGACTCGCTGCGCCGCGTCCGGCACGCGGAAGAGGGCTGACGTGGCAGACTCGGTGGCCGCCGTCGCGTCCGTCGGGGAGCGCATCTGGCGCCGGTTCACGCCGTCGCAGCGGCTCGCGCGCTTCACCGTGTACCTCACGATCGTCGCGGCGATCGTCGTGTCGCTGCGTCACATCGAGATCATCCCGGAGTTCCTCTATGACGCCCCGGAGCAGGTCGGCGACCTGCTCACCCGCATGTGGCCGATCGACTGGGCGGCCTACCGGACCGAGGTCCACGCCTCGCTCGTCGAGACGCTGCACATCGCGTCGCTCGGCACGCTGCTCTCGCTCGTCCTCGCACTGCCGGTGGGGGTGCTCGCCGCGCACAACCTGGTGCCGTTCACGCCGGTGAACCTGGCGGCGAAGCTCGTCCTGGTCTCCTCGCGGTCGGTCAACTCGCTCGTGTGGGCGCTGCTCTTCGTCGGGATCTTCGGGCCGGGGGCACTTGCCGGCACGCTCGCGATCGCGTTCCGCTCGATCGGCTTCGTCGGCAAGCTCTTCGGCGAGGCGCTCGAGGAGGCGCAGCCCGGACCGGTGGAGGCGCTGACGGCCGCCGGGGCGCCCTGGGCGTCGCGCTTCGCCTTCGGCTATTGGCCGCAGGTGAAGCCGGCGTTTTGGTCGATCGCGCTGTTTCGCTGGGACATCAACGTGCGCGAGTCCGCGGTTCTGGGGTTGGTCGGTGCCGGAGGCATCGGCATGGCGCTCGACGCCGCGCTCAATCTCTTCCAGTGGGATCGTGTCGCCGTCGTGCTCGTCGCGATCTTCGCGATCGTGATCGCCGCCGAGCTGATCGTCACGCAGGTGCGCAAGCGGATGATCTGACCTTGCGGCGACGGGCGCGCGACGCCCTGTGGGGACTGCGCCGCAGCCCTGCGTCCTCGCTGCTGTATGCTTCAACGCGATGGCGACGATCGCCGTGTTCAACCAGAAGGGCGGGGTGGGCAAGACCACGACCGCGCTCAACCTCCTCGCCGGGATCGCGCAGGCCGGGGCACGGCCACTCGGGATCGACTTCGATCCCCAGGCGCACCTGTCGCACGTCTTCGGTGTGCAGCCGCGCCTGGCCGACGACTCCGTGTACAGCTTCTTCGTGCGCCAGCGGCCGCTCGCCGACGTCGCGGTGATCACGCGGAGCGGCGTGCCGATCTGTCCGGCGCACCTCGAGCTCGCCAAGCTCGACTCGCTGCTCGGCAAGGGCGTCAACGTGGTGACCCGGCTGCGCTCGGCGCTGCACGGGAGCGGGCGGCCCGAGGGACCGGTGGTGATCGACTGCTGCCCGCTGCTCAACGTGCTGTCGCTCAACGCGGTGTTCGCGTGCGACCTGCTGCTCGTGCCGGTGTCGGCCGATTTCCTGGCACTGCAGGGGGCGAAGGCGGTCGATCGCGCGCTCGACGCGCTCGAGCCGGTGTTCAAGCGCCGACTGCCGAGGCGCTACCTGCTGACCCGCTACGACGGCCGCCGCCGCATGAGCGGCGAGGTGGCGGACCGGATGGCCGAGATGCTGCGACCCGAGGAGATCTGCGCGACGCGCGTTCGCGAAAGCGTGAAGCTGGCCGAAAGCCCGGCGCTCGCACTCGACGTCTTCCGTCACGCGCCGGGGAGCCACGGAGCGCACGACTACCGCGCCCTGATCGATGAGCTAGAGCGTGCCGGTTTTCTCGACTAAGGTGAAACGGCCCCCACGCTCGCTTCGCTCGCAGCCCCCCGAGGGGCGGGTCAGTCCCTCGGGGCGGCCCATCGGGACTGACATCGTCGGCATGTTGGCCGCCGCCCCGCTGATCAGGCCGATCACGCCTTCGACATCCAGCGTGTCGATGCGGCGCGGCACCGCCTGCTCGTGGCAGTCGATGATCTCGCAGTGGTGGTACATCTGGCGCAGCCGGCGCTCCGCATCGGGCTGCGTGGCCGCGATGATCGAGATGTTGTCGATGCGCTGGCCCGTCTTCGTACGGATCTGGAACCCGAACCGGATCATGCTCTCCCCCCGTTCCCTTGGTGCCGTCCCGCTGTTCCTCGAACCGCCCGTGGCGCTTCTCGAACAGTCTGGAGGCTTCGCCGGCATGCAAGGTTCGTTCCGTTTGTGGACGACGATTCGATGAGTCCAGACCAAAGGCCGAAACTGTCGTCGACAGGTACTGCTCCGCCGGACTGGATGGCAGGCCTGTTGACGAGTATGTTGAAAGCAAACACTCACTCTGAAATAGCGGTTCAGCCGTTGGCGGGAGGGGTCTCGTCGGACATCTATCGCGTCGAGCTCGCCGGTGCGACGTTCTGCGTCAAGCGCGCCCTCCCCAAACTGAAGGTCGCCGCCGACTGGCGGGTTCCCGTATCACG
>CAVPJE010000008.1:0-110426 GCA_963705175.1 uncultured beta proteobacterium
AGCCCAGGTCGAACTCCCACCAGCGCGACGAGAACTTGGCCGACGAGCCGTACGCGTGGTGGTTGTTGTGCAGTTCCTCGCCACCGACCAGGATGCCCCAGGGGACGAGGTTGGTCGACGTGTCGGCCAGGCGAAGTTGCGGTAGCCCCAGTAGTGGCCGATAGCCGTTGATCACGCCGGCGGCCCAGATCGGGATCCACATCATCTGCACCGCCCAGATCGTCATGCCGAGCGGGCCGAACAGCGCGAGGTTGACCGCGAGCATCAGCCCGACGCCCTGCCACGAGAACCGGGTGTAGACGTTGCGCTCGAGCCAGTCGTCGGGCGTGCCGCGCCCGTACTTCTCCAGCGTCTCGAGGTTCTTCGATTCCGCCCGGTAGAGCTCCGCGCCTTGCCACATCACCTTGCTGATGCCGCGCGTCTGCGGGCTGTGCGGGTCTTCCTCGGTCTCGACCTTGGCGTGGTGCTTGCGGTGGATCGCCACCCACTCCTTGGTGACCATGCCGGTCGTGAGCCACAGCCAGAAGCGGAAGAAGTGGGAGACGACCGGGTGCAGGTCGAGCGCACGGTGCGCCTGGGCGCGGTGCAGGAAGATCGTGACCGAGGCGATGGTGACGTGGGTGAGGGCGAGCGCCACCACGACGTAGCCCCACCAGGGCAAGTCGATCAGGCCGTGCGACAGGAGTGCAATCGGATCGTAACTCATTGATTTGTAAAAATACTCCAGCAGGATAGGCAGCGGTGCCGCGCCCGCGCGGGCAGCGGCCGGTGGCGCATTGTACGCGAGGGGTGTCTAGGCCCCCGTTTATTTGCGTCAAACCGGTGCCGGTCGGGAATCGGCAGGCATGCCCACGATCCGCACCTCGCGCTGCGGGAACGGCACGCCGATCCCGTTCTGCTGGAACGCCTTCCACAGGGCGAGGTTGAGGTCGCTTCTCAAGTTGAGCTGGCCGTTCTCGGGGTCGCGGATCCACACGCCCAGTTCGAGGTCGATGCCGCTCTCGGCGAAGCGCAGCACGAACGCCGCGGGCGCCCGACCGTCGGCGGTCTCGACCCGGGGGTTGGCGCGGGCGACCTGGATCAGCAGCGCCAGCGCCCCTTCGAGGTCGGTCCCGTAGGCGACCTGGATCTGGATCGCGACCCGCGCGTCCCGCGCCGACAGCGAGTGGTTGAGCACGGTGGTCGTGACCATCGTCTCGTTGGGCACGATCGCCTCGACGCTGTCGAGGCTGCGCACGACCACGTAGCGCGACGTGACCTTGGTGACTGCCCCGTAGCGGTCGCCGACGGTGACGAGGTCGCCCAGCCGGATCGAGCGGTCGAGCAGGATCACGAAGCCGGCGATGTAGTTCGACGCGAGCTTCTGCAGGCCGAGGCCGATGCCCACGCCGAGCGCCCCGCCGAACACCGACAGCACGGTGAGGTCGAGGCCGATCGACTGCAGCGCGATCAGCACGCCGATGATGACCAGCACCGCCTTGATGAACTTCGACGCCAGCGCCTTGTGCGAGAGGTCGAGGTCGGTCTTCATGAGCCGCGACTCGATCAGGCCCGCGAACCACAGCGTGATCGCGATCGTCAGCAGCACGGCGACGACGCCCTTGACCAGCGCGAGCAGCGTGAACCTGGAGGCGCCGAGCGGCAGCGTGACCGAGTCCAGCTCCTCTGCGAGCTGCGGCGTCACGCCGAGGACGTGCAGCGCCACCAGCGCCCACACGACGAGGCTCACCGTGCGCTCGGACGACTTGAGCCACTGCGCGTTGGGGACCAGGCGCCGCAGCATGTAGACGAGGATGCGGATGGCGGCGAGCGCCAGCGCCAGCACGACCCCGGCATCGAAGAACAGCGGCGTGCCGTAGGTGCGCCAGATTGCGCGCCCGAAGTAGAGCAGCAGCAGCGCGACCACCGGCATCACGATGCGGAACGCGCCCTTGGCGAGCTCCGAGGGCACGACGCCTTCGCGCTTGCGGGCGACGATCGCCCGGTCGACCGCCCAGCCGGCGGCGAAGCACAGGAGCACGAGGGCGAGCTCGACCCATCCGGACGGGGTCGACAGCGCCTTCTCGACGCGTTCGAAGCTGATCGGGGCGAGCACGCGCGAAGTCTACCCGAACGCGGCGGGCATCGAGGCAGCCCGACACCTCTCGTCGAGCCCGCGTTCGCAGGAACGACGAGGTTGGGGAGTCGCTAGTCGCGCTCGACGACCGCGGCGAAGAACCCGTCGCAGCCGTGCGTGTCGGGCGCGAGCTTCAGCATCGGCCCGGTGTCGAGGGGAATCTTCGCCCGCGCGAGCTCCTTCGCGGCGTCGACCGTGTGAAAGTCCGGATGCGCGGCGAGGAACGCTTCGACGATGCGCTCGTTCTCCTCGGGGAGCAGGCTGCACGTCGCGTAGACCAGCCGGCCCGTCGGTTTCACGAGCTTCGCGGCCGCCTCGAGGATCGAGGCCTGCTTCGCGGTCAGCTCGGCCAGCGCCGCCTCGTCGTGACGCCACTTGAGGTCCGGATTGCGCCGCAGCGTGCCCGTGCCGGTGCAGGGCGCGTCGACCAGCACGCGATCGGCCTTGCCGGCGAGCCGCTTCACGCGCGAGTCGCGCTCGTGGGCGATCTCCTCCGGCTGCACGTTCGACAGTCCCGAGCGGGCGAGGCGCGGCTTGAGATTGGCGAGGCGCTTCGCGTCGACGTCGAGCGCGTAGAGGCGCCCCTGCGAGCGCATCAGTGCGCCGAGTGCGAGCGTCTTGCCGCCCGCGCCGGCGCAGAAGTCGACGACGAGGTCGGTGCGCTTCGGCGCGACCAGGTAGGCGACGAGCTGGCTGCCCTCGTCCTGGACCTCGAGACGGCCGTCGGCGAGCCACGGGTGGCGCGCGAGCATCGGCCGCCCGGCGATGCGCAGGCCGTGCGGCGCGTAGGGTGTCGGCGCCACGCGGAAGGACTCGGCGGTCAGTGCCGCGAGCGCGTCGTCGCGCGAGGTCTTGAGCACGTTCGCGCGGAGGTCGAACGGCGCAGGCACGACGAGCGCCTTGGCGAGCGCCTCGCGGCGCGCCTCGCCGTAGGCGGCGCCCAGCCGGTCCCAGAGCCAGTCGGGCAGGTCGGCCGCGACCGCGGGCGCAAGCGGCGTGGCGAGGCGACCCTTGAACCCGGCGAGCCACTCGCGCTCCGCTTCGCGCGTGACGGACTCGAGCTCGCGCACCGAGTGGCCGAGATCGCGCACCAGCACGGCCAGTGCCAGCTTGCGCGGCTCGCTGGTCTGCGCGAGCGCGTCGAGCGAGCGCATCCGGCGCAGGAACGCGAACACGCCCTCGGCAACGAGCGCGCGGTCCTGCTGCCCCATCGCCTTGTGCTCGTTGAAATAGGCGCGCAGCACCGCGTCGGCGGGGGCGGCGAACGCGCGCACGCGCTCGATCGCCGCGGCGAGTCCCGCGACGTGGTGTGGCCTCAGGGTCATTGGGTTGCCGTCGTGCCCGGTTCGTCGATGTGGATCGCATCGAGCAGGGCGATCAGCGTGCCGCGGGTGGCGTGCTCGGTGCGGATCTTCACCGGGATGTAGTTGAGCGCCGGCGCGAGCCAGAAGTAGGCCTCGGTCCTGCCGTCCTCGCTCGTGCGGTGCCAGACCTCGGCCTCGACCGGGCCGTGCGTCCACTCGATCGTCTCGGTGCGCACGCGCGTCACCGTGACGCGATTGACGCGCCGCGTGGTCGCGATGGCGAAGCTGTGGCTTTCGGCCGTCGGCGGCTTGAAGTAGAACTGCCAGATCAGCGTCAGCGGATCGAAGGTCGGCAGCTCGATCGGCGAAGTCTTGCCCTCGTGCAGCGTCGCGATGCCGGCCTCCCAGTCGAACGACGCGCGCTCGGTGCCGCGCTTGTTGAACTTGTCGACGACGAGCTCGAGCGGCTGCAGGCCGTCGCCATTGATGACGCCACGGCTCTCGACCCGTCCCTGGCCACGCACGAACAGCGCCGCGAGACCGTGCGCCTCCGCGATCGTGAACACGCGGTAGGTTCCGGCAGCGTGCTCGAAGCGGTAGGTCGCGCTGCCGACGTGGAAGGCCTGGGTGCCGAAGAACACCTTGTAGGCGAGGTCGACGCGCGGCGGCAGGGTCTTCGCCGGGATGGCCGGCGCCTCCGGCGCGGGGACCTCCTCCGCGAGCACCGGTGGCGGCGCGGTTTCCGCCGTCGGCGCGGACTCGCCTTCGGTCGCAGGTTCCCCGGTCGCGACGGTTTCGCCTTCCACAGCAGGTTGCGCGACTTCGGGTTCGGCGGGCGCTTCGATCGGCGCGGGCGCGGTCGGCGGCGCGCTGCGTGGCGGCCGCGGGCCGGGCCTTCGGCGGCGGCGGCCGCGGCGTGGCGGCCGCAGGGACGGGGGGCGGCGGCAGTTCCTTGACGGACACCGTGAGTGGCGTGGTGTCGCGTGTCGCGGGGAGAGACTGCGGCGCGAGGCTCACCGCAGCGTGGATCGCGACCGACAGCGCGAGCGCGAACAGCAGGCCGCGCCGCGCGCGCCACCAGGGCGGCCGCGCCTCGCCGGCGGCGGAAAGCCCGTCGGGCAGCGTCGCAGCGTCGGTGGAGACCGAAAACATCCTTCTTATATGGGGTCGGGCGGCGGGCACAACAAGGCGCCGACCGTCACCGCCGCATCCTGCACCGAGACGTGCCCTGCGTCGAGCACGAGCCGGCCCGCGCAGAACCAGCGCACGGCGGCCGGCAGCACGCGGTGCTCCTGCTCGAGGACGCGGGCGGCGAGCGTGGCCTCGTCGTCGCCGGGCAGCACCGGCACCGCGGCCTGCACGACGATCGGACCGACGTCGACCGCCGGCGTCACGAAGTGCACGGTGCAGCCGTGCACCTTCACGCCATCGGCGAGCGCCCGGCGATGCGTGTGGAGGCCCGGGTACGCGGGCAGGAGCGACGGGTGGATGTTGAGCAGCCGTCCCTCGTAGCGCGCGACGAACGCATCGGTGAGGACGCGCATGAAGCCCGCGAGCACGACGAGGTCCGGCTCGCCGCGATCGACGACGCGCGCGAGCTCGGCGTCGAAGGCCTCGCGCGAAGCGAAGCGGCTGTGGTCGACGACGGCTGGTCGCGATGCCGCGCTGGCGCGCGATCTCGAGCCCGGCCGCGTGCGGCCGGTTGCTCACCACGTGCGTCACCGCGCCCGCGAAGCCGGGCTGCAGCGATGCGTCGGCGAGCGCCGCCAGGTTGCTGCCGCGGCCGGAAACCAGCACCGTGATGCGTCGCAGGCCCACTGGACTACCCCCTCATCGCGTTGGAGCGTGCCGCCCGTGTTGCGAAGGGCCGGGTTGCGCGTGCGACCGTCAGGCGACGACGGTCGCCGCGGCGCCGGCTTCGCGCGGCACGATCGTGCCGATGCGATGCACGGTCTCGCCCGCGGCAGCGAGCAGCAGGCAGGCGCGGTCGGCGTGCTCGGGCGCGACGATCACGACCATGCCGATGCCGCAGTTGAACACGCGGTGCATCTCGTCCTCGTCGACGCCACCCTGGGCCTGCAGCCACGAGAAGACCGCGGGCCGCGGCCAGCGCGACTTGTCGAGCCGCGCCTGCACGCCTTCCGGCAGCACGCGGGGCACGTTTTCGGTGAGCCCGCCGCCGGTGATGTGCGCCATGCCCTTGACCGGCAGGTCGCGCATCAGCGCGAGCAGGGGCTTCACGTAGATGCGCGTCGGCGCGAGCAACGCTTCGCCGAGCGTCGTCGCGCCGGCGGCGTCGGCATAGGGCGCCGCCGAGATCCGCGCCCGAACGCTCGACGATGCGCCGGATCAGCGAATAGCCGTTGCTGTGCGGGCCGCTCGACGCGAGTCCGAGCACCACGTCGCCCGGAGCGATGCTCCGCCCGTTGATCACCGCGCTCTTCTCGACGACGCCGACCGCGAACCCGGCGAGGTCGTACTCGCCCTCGGGATACATGCCCGGCATCTCGGCGGTCTCGCCGCCGATCAGCGCGCATCCCGCCTGCTCGCAGCCGGCGGCAATGCCGCGGATCACCTGCGCGGCGACGTCGACGTCGAGCTTCCCGCACGCGAAGTAGTCGAGGAAGAACAGCGGCTCGGCGCCCTGGACCAGGATGTCGTTGACGCTCATCGCGACGAGGTCGATGCCCACGGAGTCGTGGCGCCCGAGCGTGAACGCGAGCTTGAGCTTCGTGCCCACGCCGTCGGTGCCCGCGACCAGCACCGGCTCGCGGAAGCGCTTGCCGATCTCGACCAGCGCGCCGAAGCCGCCGATGCCGGCCAGCACCTCGGGGCGCATCGTGCGCTTGGCGAACGGCTTGATGCGCTCGACGAGCGCGTCGCCCGCGTCGATGTCGACGCCGGCGTCCCGGTAGGACAGCGGGGAGGCGTGGGTGGTCACGTCAGGCGCGGCGCGGGATGCCGCCCGGGTTGGCGTTGTGGTACGGGAGCGGGGCGCGGTATTCTGCCGGGCTTGCCGCGCTGCCGGGAACACCGTCGATTCTAGCCGAAATGGCAGACTCGCCATCGGCGGCACGCCCGACTCCTCGCCAACGACCCGATGCCGCCCACCGACCCGCTGCCCTCGCCCGACGACGAATCGATCGGTGTGCCCGTCGCGGCGGCGAGACCCGTAGCCGCGCCACCACCGGCCGCTCACCACGCGCCACTACGTCGCGATCGCGCGTCGCCGCGGCGATCTTCTTCGCGCTGCTGCACCAGCTCGGCCCCGTGCTGACGCCCTTCCTGGTCGGGGCGATCCTCGCCTACCTCGGCACGCCGATCGTCGACGCGATGGAGCGTCGCGGCGTGCACCGCGCGATCGGCACGACGCTCACGATCGTCGCGTTCGGCATCGCGATCGCGGGGCTCCTGCTCGTGCTGATCCCGCTCGTGCAGGCCGAGGTGGCGCTCGCGAGCAAGCGCCTGCCGGATCTCTTCGCGCAGGCAGGCGCGCGGCTCGTGCCCTGGGTCGAGCGGACCTTCGGCGTCACGCTCGCGCTCGACCTCGCGACGGTGAAGGCCGTGATCGCCGACAACCTGGAGAGCGTGCGCGACGTGGGCCTGCGCGTGCTCTCCGGCGTGAAGAGCGGCGGGCTGCTGCTGCTCGCGATATTGATCAACCTCGCGCTGATCCCGGTGGTGATGTGGTACCTGCTGCGCGACTGGAACGTCATCGTGCGGCGCATCGACGACCTGCTGCCGCGCCAGTTCGAGCACAAGATCCGCGAGATCGCGCGCGAGATCGACTCGGTGCTGGCGGAGTTCCTGCGCGGCCAGCTCTCGGTGATGCTGGTGCTCGCCGTCTACTACGCGATCGCGCTGTGGGTGGTCGGGCTCGAGCACGCGTTCGCGATCGGCATCCTCACCGGCCTCCTGGTGTTCATCCCGTACGTGGGCTACGGCCTCGGCCTGACGCTCGGCCTGATCGCGGCGCTGCTGCAGTGGACCGGCTGGCCGTTCTTCCTCGCGGTGCTCGGCGTGTACCTGGTCGGCCAGCTGCTCGAGAACTACGTGCTGATTCCCTGGCTCGTCGGCGACCGCATCGGCCTCCATCCGCTGGCGGTGATCTTCGCGCTGCTCGCGTTCGGACAGCTGTTCGGATTCGCCGGCGTCCTGCTGGCGCTGCCGGTGTCGGCGGCGCTCCTGGTGGGGCTTCGGCAGATCAAGGCCGTGTACATGGCCTCGCCGCTCTACGATGACTGAAGAGGCCCGGCAACTCACCTTCGCGCTCGCACCACCGGCGGCGCCGACGTTCGCGAACTTCGTCACCGGCCCGAATGCCGAGGCGGTGGCGACGCTGAAGCGCTGCGCGAGCGTCGCGGGCGGCGACGCGGCGGCCGTGGTGGTGCTCTGGGGTGCGCCGGGTGCCGGCAAGTCGCACCTGCTGCAGGCGGCGGTCGATGCGGCGCGGACCGCCGGCCGCGCGGCGTCGTACGTCGCCACGCCCGCGTCGCTCGGCGACGCGACCGTCGAGGCGTCGGCGCTGGTCGCGATCGACGACGTGGACCGCGCCGACGCGTCGGCGCAGGCGAAGCTCTTCACGCTGTTCAACGCGCTTGCCGCGCAGGGAGGACGGTTCCTGGCAGCCGCCGCGGCGCCGCCGGCGAGCCTCGCCCTGCGCGACGACCTGCGCACCCGTCTCGGCTGGGGCCTGGTCTACGAGGTGCGCCCGCTCTCGGACGCGGAGAAGCCGATGGCACTCGCTGCCTATGCCCGCGAGCGTGGCTTCACGTTGCCGGACGACGTCATCGCGTACCTGCTCGCCCACGGCCGGCGCGACATGGCGTCACTGGTGCGCACGCTCGCTGCGCTCGACGCGCATTCGCTCGCGCTGCGGCGGCCGATCACCGTCCCTTTGATTCGCGACTGGCTGCAGCGGGACATCGGCCTCGGCAACCCGGCGCCGCCCGTCTGACCGTTGCGTGTCAACGCGCCCGCGGCTCGGGACGTTGTGGGGTCGGAGCATGCCGAGAGCGTCGCAGTCTCGCATCCGGGGGAATGGGTTTGCCGGATTGCGGGTGATGCAAGGCGCCACAGGCCGGCCCCGCCCGCAACGCAGACCACCCAGGAAAGCCACTGCCATGAACAAGCTCGTCGCCACGCTCGTCGCCGGCCTCTTCGCCGCCTCGTCGAGTGCCTTCGCCCAGACTGCCGCACCCGCCACGACGCCTGCACCGGCTCCGGCCGCCAAGGCGCCTGCCGCCCCTCCGCCGCCCACCGGCCGGACGACCGCTACCCAAGGCACGGGCGCGGCCGCCACCGCCGCCGCCGCGGCGCCCACGACCGTCAAGGCGGTTCAGCCCGGGCTGCTCGAAGTGGCCGGCCCCCGCGTCAACGAAGTCGTCGCCGCCGGCATCCAGAAGATCACCGCGACGCCCGGCAAGGGCGCCCGTTCGATCGCGGTACAGTCGCCGTGGGGCAACAGCTACTTCGGCTGGCCGAAGGACGTCAAGCCCGTCGCGTTCACGATCGAGACCGGCAAGCCCAAGGGTGCAGCGACGATCAACGCGCCCGGCTTCACCGACGCGAACAAGGCCGACTACAGGGCTGCGATGGAGGCTGTCGTCCCAGTGGCGATCGCCAAGACCGGCGACGCCAAGGCCGCGAAGGAACATATCCGCAAGTAGCGCGCACTCGACTCGCGTCCCGCGATCGTCGCCGTCGCGGGACGCGACCGCCACTCCGAGAGACCCTCGGCGCACCCCGGGGGTCTCTTGCGTTTCCGCGGGGGCGCGGGTCGCGTGCGTGTGCGCCACGGTCGGTGCAGCCCGGTGTCCTGTGCTGTCAGAATAGTGGCATGCACGAGGAGCCCATCGTCCGTCCCGCCGTCACCGTCGCCGCGATCGTCGAGCGCGACGGTGCGTTCCTGCTCGTGCGCGAGCGGACCAAGGCGGGGCTGCGCCTGAATCAGCCCGCCGGCCATCTCGAGCCGGGCGAGACGCCGGCGCAGGGCGCGGCGCGCGAGACGCTCGAGGAGTCGGCGTGGCACGTCGAGCCGTTCGCGCTGGTCGGCGTCTACCGTTGGGAAGCGCCCGACACCGGCGCGACCTTCGTGCGCTTCGCCTACGCCGCGCGGCCGCTCGGCCATGCGCGCGGACAGCCGTTCGACCACGGCATCGTCGACGCGCTGTGGCTCACCTACGACGAGCTCGCGGCGCGCCGCGACGAGCACCGCAGCCCGCTCGTGATCCGCTGCATCGACGACTACCGCGCCGGGAGGCGCTTCCCGCTCGACTTCGTGCAGGACGTGATCGGGCCGGGGGCGGGGCTGCCGTGAGCGCGGCGGGCGCAGCCCAGGCCCGAAGGGCCCGTCGCCGGGCGAACGGATACGCGGCCGACACGCGACCTTGCGCACGACGCCAGCTTGCAAGGAGGCCGGCATGACTCGACGCGCGCGCGTGATCGTCGGCATGTCCGGCGGCGTCGACTCGTCGGTCGCGGCGTGGCTGCTGAAGGAGCAGGGCTACGACGTCGTCGGCGTGTTCATGAAGAACTGGGAGGACGACGACACCGAGGCGTACTGCACGTCGCGCGAGGATCTGGTCGACGCGGCGAGCGTCGCCGACGTGATCGGCATCGACCTCGAGGCGGTCAACTTCGCGGCGGAGTACCGCGAGCGCGTGTTCGCGCATTTCCTGCGCGAGTACCAGGCGGGGCGCACGCCGAATCCCGACGTGCTGTGCAACAGCGAGATCAAGTTCGCGGCGTTCCTCGAGCACGCGCGCACGCTCGGCGCCGACTGGATCGCCACCGGCCACTACGCGCGCGTACGACGGCCCGCGGGGGAGGGCGGCCCGGTCGAATTGCTGAAGGCCGTCGACGCGACCAAGGACCAGAGCTACTTCCTGCATCGCCTCACGCAGGCGCAGCTCGCGCCGGTGCTGTTCCCCCTGGGCGACACGCCCAAGCGCGAGGTGCGCGCGATCGCGAAGCGGGTCGGCATCCCGACGTGGGCGAAGAAGGACTCGACCGGCATCTGCTTCATCGGCGAGCGGCCGTTCCGGGACTTCCTCGCGCGCTACCTGCCGCGCGAGCCCGGCCCGATCGTCACGCCGGAGGGGCGCGAGGTGGGCCGACACACGGGGCTCGCTTACTACACGCTGGGCCAGCGCCAGGGCCTGCGGCATCGGCGGCACGCGCGGCGCGAGCGATGCGCCGTGGTTCGTCGCGGGCAAGGACCGCGCGCGCAATGCGTTGATCGTCGTGCAGGGGCACGATCACCCGCTGCTCTACCGCGAAACGGTCGACGCACAGGAGGCGCACTGGATCGCGGGCGCAGCGCCTGTCGATGCCAGCGCGGCTCGGCGCGAAGACGCGCTACCGCATGCCGGATGCCGCGTGCGGTACGACGTGGACACGACGGTGGGCACGACCGACGGCGTCATGCGCGCGAACTTCGACGCGCCGCAGTGGGCGCCGACACCCGGCCAGTATCTCGTGCTCTACGACGGCGACACGTGCCTCGGCGGGGCCGTGATCGTCGATCGGGGCGGCAGCGTTTCCGGCAGTCGCGTCGAGGCGGCCGTCGCAACGTAGGTGCGCCGCATCCCCGGGCCCTCGCGCTGGGGCCCGGGACTCCGTGTCGTCAGAACGGAATGTCGTCGTCGAAGTCGTCGGTGTTCTTCTTGCTGGGGGCGGCGCCGCCTCGGCTCGCACCGGACCCGCCGCCGCCACCGCCGCCACCGCCGCCGCCTGCAGCGCCACCGGAGCGCCGGCCGCCGCCCGCGTCGCCGGCGCCGAACTCGGCATCGCCGCCACCGCCGCCACCCCCGGCGTCACGCGCGCTGCCGATCAGCTGCATGCGATCGGCGACGATCTCGGTCGAGTACTTCTCGACGCCTTCCTTGTCCGTGTACTTGCGCGTCTGCAGCCGGCCCTCGATGTAGACCGAGCGGCCCTTCTTCAGGTACTCGCCGGCGATCTCGGCCTGGCGTCCGAACAGCACGACGGTGTGCCACTCGGTGCGCTCCTGCTTCTCGCCGCTCTTGTCCTTCCACTGCTCGGAAGTCGCGATGCGCAGGTTGGTGACGGCATCGCCGCCGGTCGTGTAGCGCGTCTCCGGGTCGCGGCCCAGGTTGCCGAGCAGAATCACTTTGTTGACCGAGGCCATCAGGTTTCTCCCATCGAATAGGTGGAGGGATAGGTGGGCGGGGCGCTCATCGAGGCGCTGACCACGAGCCACACGGCAGTCAGTGCGATCCCGAGCCCGAACACGGCGGCAGGGCCGGCGTGCTGGGCGAGAAAGCCGCCGGCCGCGGCGCCGAGGAACGCGCCCAGGAACTGCACGCTCGAATAGACACCGGTGGCCGTGCCCTTCTGCGCCGGCGGCGCGAACTTGGACACGAGGGACGGCAGCGTCGCCTCGAGCAGGTTGAACGCGGCGAAGAAGACCACCAGGCCCAGCGCCAGCAGGGGCAGCGACGACCCGGCGAGCGCGAGCACGACCTGGCCGACGAGGAGAATCAGCACGGCGCCCATGAACACCGCCTTGCTGCGCGCGGGCCGATCGGCGGCGCGCAGCAGCGGCAGCATGAGCAGCACCGAGCCGACCATCACCGGCAGGTAGACCTTCCAGTGCGCCTCGGCGACCAGGCCGGCGTCGCGCAGCGCGAACGGCACCTGCACGAACAGCGCCATCAAGAGCGCGTGCAGCGCGAAGATGCCGTAGTTGAGGCGCAGCAGCTGGCCGTCGGCGAGCACCTTGCCGAACGCCGCGAGGCCGGGCTCGCGCGGATGCACGTGCGCGGGGTCGGGGTCCGGGCACGCGGCGCTTCAGCACGACGATCGCGCCGAGCGCGAGCACGCCGGTGAGCACGAAGATCCCCGGCACGCCGATCCAGGCCTTCAGCACGGGACCGAGGATCAGCGAGAGCGCGAACGTCGCGCCGATCGTCATGCCGATCGCGGCCATCGCACGGGTGCGGACCTCGTGGCGCGTCAGGTCGGCGGTGAGCGCGATCACCGCGGCGGAGATCGCGCCGGCGCCCTGTATCGATCGCCCGGCGATCGTCCACCAGATGTTCGGCGCCCACGCGGCAACGAAGCTGCCGAACGCGAAGAGCAGCAGGCCGACGACGATCGTCGGCTTGCGGCCGAAGCGATCGGAGGCCCAGCCGAAGGGGATCTGCAGGATCGCCTGCGTGAGGCCGTAGGCGCCGAGCGCGATGCCGACCAGCGTGTGGTCGCGGCCGCCGGGGAGCGTCTCGGCGTACAGCGCGAACACCGGCAGGATGATGAACATGCCCAGCATGCGCAGCCCGTAGATGCCGGCGAGCGACGCCGTGGCGCGCCGCTCGAGCGCGGTCATGCGCTCGCGGACGGGACGGCCGGCGGCAGGTTCGGCGGCGTCGGTCCGCACCGCGGAGCGATCGGGCGCGGACTTGTCGTGCATCGTGACGAACCAGTGCTGTGATCGGGCAATCGAAACGCAGTATAGTAACAGGTTGGCCTCGCTCGCCTTAGGCCGGATGGCCAACCGAGGCCGCCGACCCGCGAATCCCCCATGGAATCGATCCGCATCCGCGGCGCACGCACGCACAACCTCAAGAACCTGAGCCTCGACCTGCCGCGGCTGCGGCTCATCGTGATCACCGGGCTCTCGGGATCGGGCAAGAGCTCGCTCGCGTTCGACACGCTCTACGCCGAGGGCCAGCGCCGCTACGTCGAGTCGCTGTCGGCCTACGCGCGGCAGTTCCTGCAGCTGATGGAGAAGCCCGACGTCGACCTGATCGAGGGGCTGTCGCCGGCGATCTCGATCGAGCAGAAGGCGACCTCGCACAACCCGCGCTCGACGGTCGGCACGGTCACCGAGATCCACGACTACCTGCGCCTGCTCTACGCCCGCGTCGGCGATCCGTACTGCCCCGACCACCCGGAGCAGAAGCTCGCGGCGATGACGATCTCGCAGATGGTCGACGTGACGCTCGCGATGCCCCTCGGACACGAAGCTCGCGATCCTCGCGCCGGTGGTGGTGAACCGCAAGGGCGAGCACCTCGAACTCGTCGCGGAGCTCCGCGCGCAGGGCTTCGTGCGGCTGCGCGTCGACGGCAAGGTGGTCGAGATCGACGCCGTGCCGAAGCTCGCCAAGACCACGAAGCACACGATCGAGGTGGTCGTCGACCGCATCAAGGTGCGCGCCGACATGAAGCAGCGCCTCGCCGAGTCCTACGAGACCGCGCTGCGGCACGGCGACGGCCGCGCGATCGCGGTCGAGATGGACACGGGCGTCGAGCACCTGTTCTCGGCGAAGTTCGCCTGCCCGGTGTGCAACTACTCGCTCGCCGAGCTCGAGCCGCGGCTGTTCTCGTTCAACAATCCGGTCGGCGCCTGCCCGCGCTGCGACGGCCTGGGCTCGATCAGCTTCTTCGATCCCAAGCGCGTCGTCGCCTTCCCGCAGCTGTCGCTCGCCTCGGGCGCGATCAAGGGCTGGGACCGCCGCAACCAGTTCTACTTCCAGATGCTGCAGGGCCTCGCCAAGCACGCGGGCTTCGATCTCGACCGGCCGTTCGCGAAGCTGCCCGAGCGCGTCCAGAGCCTCGTGCTGCACGGCTCGGGCGGCGAGAAGATCCCGTTCACCTACCTCAACGACCGCGGCCGCACGATCGTCAAGGAGCACGCGTTCGAGGGCATCATCCCCAACCTCGAGCGTCGCTACCGCGAGACCGACTCGATGATGGTGCGCGAGGAGCTCGCCAAGTACCTGAACGACAAGCCGTGCCCGGAGTGCAACGGCACGCGGCTGAAGCGCGAGGCGCGGCACGTCAAGGTGGGCGCCGGCGCCGACGCCCGGGCGATCTTCGAGATCTCGGGCTGGCCGCTGAAGCAGACGGCGGGCTTCTTCGCGGGCCTCGCGCTCGAGGGCCACAAGGCGGCGATCGCCGACAAGATCGTCAAGGAGATCGTGTCGCGTCTCGCGTTCCTGAACAACGTCGGCCTCGACTACCTCTCGCTCGACCGGTCCGCGGAGACGCTGTCCGGCGGCGAGGCGCAGCGCATCCGCCTCGCGAGCCAGATCGGCTCGGGGCTGACGGGCGTGATGTACGTCCTCGACGAGCCGTCGATCGGCCTGCACCAGCGCGACAACGACCGGCTGCTCGCCACGCTGAAGCACCTGCGCGACCTCGGCAACAGCGTGATCGTCGTCGAGCACGACCGCGACGCCATCCTGTCGGCGGACTGGGTCGTCGACATGGGGCCGGGCGCGGGCGAGCACGGCGGACAGGTCGTCGCGCAGGGCACGCCGCACGAGATCCGGCTCGCCAGCGAATCGCTCACCGGCCAGTACCTGTCGGGGCGGCGCATGATCCCGCTGCCCGAGCGGCGGCGTCGCGCCGACGCGACGCGCGAGCTGGTCGTCACCGGCGCCCGCGGCAACAACCTGAAGGACGTCACGCTGCGGCTGCCGCTCGGCCTGTTCATCTGCGTCACCGGCGTCTCGGGCTCGGGCAAGTCGACGCTCATCAACGACACGCTCTACCAGGCCGTGGCGCGGCATCTCTACGACTCCGCCTCCGAGCCGGCGCCGCACGACGAGGTCGAGGGGCTCGAGCACTTCGACAAGGTGATCAGCGTCGACCAGAGCCCGATCGGGCGCACGCCGCGCAGCAACCCGGCGACGTACACGGGCCTGTTCACGCCGATCCGCGAGCTGTTCGCGCAGGTGAAGGAAGCGCGCGAGCGCGGCTACGGCCCGGGACGGTTCTCGTTCAACGTCAAGGGCGGCCGCTGCGAGGCCTGCCAGGGCGACGGCCTGATCAAGGTCGAGATGCACTTCCTGCCCGACGTCTACGTGCCCTGCGACGTCTGTCACGGGCAGCGCTACAACCGCGAGACGCTCGAGGTCCGCTACAAGGGGAAGAACATCCACGAGGTGCTGGCGATGACCGTCGAGCAGGCGCACGCGTTCTTCGAGCCGGTGCCGGCGGTCGCGCGCAAGCTCGCCACGCTGCTCGACGTGGGGCTGGGCTACATCACGCTGGGCCAGTCCGCGACCACGCTCTCCGGCGGCGAGGCGCAGCGCGTGAAGCTCGCATTGGAACTCTCGAAGCGCGACACCGGCCGCACGCTCTACATCCTCGACGAGCCGACCACGGGGCTGCACTTCCACGACATCGAGCTCCTGCTCACCGTGCTGCACCGGCTGCGCGACCACGGCAACACCGTCGTCGTGATCGAGCACAACCTCGACGTCATCAAGACCGCCGACTGGGTGATCGACCTCGGTCCCGAAGGCGGCGCCGGCGGCGGGCGCATCATCGCGGAAGGCACGCCCGAGGCCGTCGCGAAGTCGCCGGAGAGCCACACCGGGCATTACCTTTCGCCGGTGCTCGCCGAACATCCGGCGCCGAAGCCCGCGGCGAAGACGCCGCGCGCGCGCAAGGTCACGGGCGACCTGCTCGGCTGACGTCGGACCGCGAGGTGCCGGGCGAGGCCGGTCCGGCGACGATCAGGCGCGAGGCGGCGGCGATGCCTCGCTCACGCCTCGCGCGGTGACGGCCGCCAGGATGCCCTGCAGCAGCGCGGTGGGCGTCGGCGGACAGCCGGGCACCGTGACGTCGACCGGAATCACGTTCGCCACGCGACCGAGCGACGCATAGCTCTCGCCGAAGATGCCGCCGGTGCAGCCGCAGTCGCCGACGGCGACGACCAGCTTGGGCTCGGGCGTGGCGTCGTAGGTGCGCTGCAGCGCGACCGCCATGTGCTTCGATACCGGGCCGGTGACGAGCAGCATGTCGGCGTGGCGCGGGCTGGCGACGAAGCGGATGCCGAGCCCCTCGAGGTTGTAGTACGGATTGCCGAGCGCGTGGATCTCGAGCTCGCAGCCGTTGCACGAGCCGGCGTCGACCTGCCTGATGGTGAGCGCGCGGCCGAGCGTGCGCAGGATGCTCTCGTGCAGGCGGGAGATGCCCTCCGCTGCCGCGGGTGCCGGCGCCGGCTCGGTGCGGATGCCGGTCCTCGCGATCTGCTTCAGGATCGTCAGCATGTCAGTCCCGACGGGCCGCCCCGAGGGACTGACCCGCCCCCTTGGGGGGCAGCGAACGCAGTGAGCGTGGGGGCAGTTTCATGCTAAAGGTCGTGGCCGCTGTAGGAGAGGTTGAACGACTTGTTGATCAGCGGGAAGTCGGGAACGATGTTGCCGATCACCGCGTGCTCGAGCACCGGCCAGTTCGACCACGACACGTCGTGCGGGTGGCAGCGGCGGATCGAGCCGTCCGGTCCGCTCTCGAGGGCCACCAGCACCGGACCGCGCCACCCTTCGACGAAGCCGAGGCCGAGGCGCTGCGCCGGATGCGCCGGCAACGGCAGCTGCACGTCGCCGGTGAGATCGGCGGCCGGCGCCCCATCGACGATGGCCCGCACGAGCCGCAGCGACTCCGCGAGCTCGTCGAAGCGCACGGCCACGCGCGCGGCGACGTCGCCGTCCTCGCGCACGACCTTGCCTACGCCGAGCTGGTCGTAGGGCGCCACCGGATGGTCGCAGCGAAGATCGTGCGCGCGCCCGCTCGCGCGGCCGGCCATGCCGGCGAGCCCGAGCCGTGCCGCGAGCTCCGGCGACACCCGGCCGCAGGCGCGAAACCGGTCCTGCAGCCCGGCGTGCTCGTCGTAGATGGCCCGCAATCGTGCGGATCTCGCGCTCCAGCGCCAGCGACTGGTCGGCCAGCGCCCGCAACGTCGCGGCGCCGACGTCGCGCGCGACGCCGCCCGGACGGACGAAGTCCATCGCCATCCGATGGCCGAACGCCGCGAGATTCGCGCGCAGCACGTCCTCCTTGAGGCGCGAGAACTGCGACAGGCCGAACGCGAACCCGCCGTCGTTGCCGAGATAGCCGAGATCGCCGAGGTGATTGGCGATGCGCTCGCGTTCGAGCGCGAGCGCCCGCAGCCACGCCGCGCGCGGCGGCACGGCGATGCCTGCGATCGCCTCCACGGCCTGCGCGTACGCCCAGGCGTAGGCGACGGTGCTGTCGCCCGACACGCGCCCTGCCAAGCGGTAGCCTTCGGCGAGCGACAGCGTTTCGAAGCGCTTCTCGATGCCCTTGTGCACGTAACCCAGGCGCTCCTCGAGCCGCAGCACCTTTTCGCCGACGACCTGGAAGCGGAAGTGTCCGGGCTCGATGATCCCGGCGTGCACGGGCCCGACGGGAATCTCGTGCACGCCGTCGCCCTCGACACGGACGAACGCGTACTCCTCCTGACCCGGCTCCCACTTGGGCGAGGCCTCGAAGTCGCGGCGCAGCGGGAATTGGTCGATCGGCCAGCTCGCGAGCCACAGCCACGGCCGGCGGTCGTCGCCATCCGAGGCGACGCCGGTCAGGTCGAACGCGGCACGCTGCATGCGGTTCGCGGCGGGGAAGATCCCGGCGAGATCGGGATAGCGGGCTTCGTCGTTCGGCAGCCGGTGCTGGAGCAGCAGCAGGCCATCGGCGTCGGCGAGGAGCGTGCAAAGCCGGAAGCCGCGCTCGAGGTCGCGGTCGTCCGTCGCCCACAGCGCGACCAGCCGCGCGCCCCGGTCGGCCGCGGCGCGGCACGCGGCGAGCAACTCCGAGGCACTCACGTCGGCCCGCCGCGCGGGGAGCGCGGCGGGGACCTTGGCGAGCGTGAGGCCGAGCGGCGAGAGGTCCATCGACGCCTCAACCGATCAGCCGGGCCGCTTCGCGGTACCAGTCGGCGAGCGCCGGCGGAATCCACAGGCCCAGCATCAGCACGAGCAGCAGGTGGACGAACACCGGGATCATCGCCGGCCGGTAGGGCAGGCGCTGCACCGTCGTCTCGCCGAACACCATCGGCTGCACGCGCGAGAACACGGCGGCGAACGCGACGCCCAGCGCGACGAGCAGGAACGGCGTCGCCCAGGGCTGGTCGCGCATCGCCGTGGTCAGGATCAGGAACTCGCTCGCGAACACGCCGAAGGGCGGCATGCCGAGGATCGCGAGCGTGCCGAACGCGAGGCCCCAGCCGATCATCGGGCTCTGCGTGACGAGACCGCGGATGCCGTCGATCATCTGCGTGCCGGCCTTCTGCGTCGCGTGGCCGACCGCGAAGAAGATCGCGGACTTGGTGAGCGAGTGCACCGTCATGTGCAGCAGGCCCGCGAAGTTCGCGATCGGCCCGCCCATGCCGAAGGCGAACGTGATGATGCCCATGTGCTCGATCGAGGAATACGCGAACAGGCGCTTGATGTCCTTCTGCCGCGACAGCAGGAACGCGGCAACGACCACCGACAGGAGCCCGAAGCCCATCATCAGGTTCTTCGCGAACGCGGTCGGCAGCGCGCCGTCGACCAGCACCTTGCAGCGGATGACCGCGTAGAGCGCGACGTTGAGCAGCAGGCCCGAGAGCACCGCCGACACCGGCGTGGGGCCCTCGGCGTGGGCATCGGGCAGCCAGTTGTGCAGCGGCACGAGCCCCACCTTCGTGCCGTAGCCCACGAGCAGGAACACGAACGCGATCGACAGCACCGTCGGCTCGAGCTGGCCCTTGACGTGGTTGAGCTCGGTCCACAGGAGCGCGCCGCCCTCGGCGCCCAGCAGCTTCTCGGCGGCGAAGAACAGCAGGATCGTCCCGAACAGCGCCTGCGCGATGCCGACGCCGCACAGGATGAAGTACTTCCAGGCGGCCTCGAGGCTCGCCGGCGTGCGGTACAGCGAGACCAGCAGCACCGTGGTCAGCGTGGCGGCCTCCATCGCGACCCAGAGGATGCCCATGTTGTTGGTGAGCAGCGCCAGCAGCATCGTGAAATTGAACAGCTGGTACATGCTGTGGTAGAGCTTGAGGCGCGCGGCGGAGAGCCTGCCGTGCTGCTGCTCGATGCGCATGTAGGGGCGCGAGAAGATCGCCGTCGTGAAGCCCACGAACGCGGTCAGCGCGACGAGGAACACGTTGAACGAGTCGACGAAGAACTGCCGGTCCATCACGAGGATCGGACCGTCGGCGATCACGCGCACCGTCAGCGCGGCGGCGGCGAGCAGCGTGAAGAGGCTCGCGAGGACGTTCACCGCGGGCGCCTCGTCGCGCTCGCCGATCACGGCCAGCACGACGCCCCCCGCGAGCGGTATGCCCAGCACCGCGAGGATCTCGATCACCCGTCCTCCTTCAACTTCTCGAGGTGCTTGAGGTCGAGGCTGTCGAACTGCTCGCGGATCTGGAAGAAGAACACGCCGAGGATCAGCATCCCCACCAGCACGTCGAGCGCGATGCCGAGCTCGACGACCATCGGCATGCCATACGTGGCGCTGGTGGCGGCGAAGAACAGCCCGTTCTCCATCGACAGGAAGCCGATCACCTGGGGGATCGCCTTGCGCCGCGTGATCATCATCAGGAACGAGAGCATCACGCAGGCCATCGCGATGCCGAGCGTCGAGCGCGTGATCGTGCTGGCGAGCTGCGAGATCGGGAACGCCAGATTGAAGGAGAACACGACGAGCACGATGCCGATCAGCATCGTCGACGGGATGTTGATCAGTCCCTCGACGTCCCAGCGGACGTCCAGGCGCCGCATCAGGCGGTAGAGGATCCAGGGCAGCAGGAACACCTTCAGGACCAGCGTCAGCCCGGCGGAGGCGTAGAGATGCGTCTGTCCGGTGCCGTAGGCGACGATCGCGGTGGACGCGGCGAGCGCCAGTCCCTGCGCGGCGAAGAGGTCGATCAGCGAGAGCACGCGTCGCTGCGAGAGCATCGCGAACGACAGCAGCAGCAGGATCGCCGCCAGCAGGTTGATGAACTGCGCGTAGAGGGGGAGGGTGGTCACGCGCCAGCTAGCTGCCGAGCAGGAGGTTCACGAGCATCGCCAGCACGGCGAGCAGGAACGCCGTGCCGAGGAACTCGGGGGCGCGGAAGATCCGCATCTTCGCCGACAGCGTCTCGATCAAGGCGAGCGCGAAGCCGCCGACCATGAGCTTGGCGACGAGGATCGGCACCGCGGCCATGATGGCGATCCAGTTCGTGCTGCCCTCGGCGATGCCGACCGGCATGAAGATCGCAAGGCCGATGCAGGAGTAGTTGAACAGCTTCAGCGCCGACGCCCACTCGATCAGCGCGAGGTGGCGTGCCGAGTACTCGAGCACCATCGCCTCGTGGATCATGGTGAGCTCGAGGTGGGTCGCGGGATTGTCGACCGGGATGCGCGCGTTCTCGGCGAGCGACACCATCGTGAACGCGACGCCGGCGAGCGCGAGGCTCGGATAGATCGCGAACTCGCGGTGCGCGAGGGTCTCGCACGATCGTCGGCAGCGACGTCGAGCCCGAGATGAGCGACGCCGTGAAGAGCACCATGAGCAGCGCGGGTTCGGCGAGGAAGCCGATGAACATCTCGCGCCGCGCGCCGAGCGAGCCGAACGACGTGCCGATGTCCATCGCAGCGAGGGAGATGAAGACGCGGGCGAGCGCGAACAGGCCGACCAGCGCGATCGCGTCGGCGGCGCGCGCGAACGGCAGGTCCGTCGCCAGCGACGGGACGATCGCCGCCGCGCAGCACATCGCGCCGAACACGACGTACGGCATCGTGCGGAAGATCGGCGACGCGTTCTCGGCGACCACCGCGTCCTTCATGAACAGCTTGCGGATCGTGCGGTAGGGCAGGAACATCGACGGGGCGCTGCGGTTCTGCAGCCACGCGCGGCACTGGTTGATCCAGCCGACCAGGAGCGGAGCGAGCGCCAGTGCGAGCGCGACCTGCAGGACCTGCGACAGGAGGCCGGCGAGCGTCATCGGACGAAGCGCCAGCAGCGCCAGCAGCGTGACGAAGCTGTAGGTGAGGTACACCGAAATCCGTCCCTGCTGGATGAATCCGACGAGCCGGGCCAGCACGTCCGCTGCCTTCGCGACGGGCAGGTACAGCGCGTGCCAGAAGCGATCCGCGATCCGCACCGAGTAGCGGGGCGCGGCGTCGAACGGCGACGGCAGCTCGCGTTCCATGCGGAAGAACGGCTCGAACACCTGCCGGATGGGCTGCCCGAAGCCCTCGGCCGTGTCCTGCATGCGAGAGGTCTGCAGCGGGAAGCCGCAGTCCCACGGCGGCGCGCGACGGACGCGGCCGTGGTACAGGCGATGCACGATCCAGACGGTGACGAGCACGACGACGACGATCGCGAGGAGCATGACCATCGGGCTGTAGCTCGCGCGATCCTCGCTGATCGGGGCGAGCACGAGCCAGCTGCCGCCGCCGGCGGGAACGGCGCTCGCGCCGACCAGCATCCTGCTGACGGGATCGAGCAGCTCGATCACCGCCGTGGGGAAGACGCCCAGCAGGACGCAGCCCGCCGCGAGGTAGGAGAGCGCGACGCGCTCGAACGGGCCGGCGTCGTGCGCGTTGGCGAGATTGGGCTCACGCGGCTGCCCGAGGAAGATGACGCCGTAGAACTTGACCATGACGTAGGCGGCCAGCGCGGCGGCGAGCACGAGCGCGGCGGCGGCGAGCGGCACCAGCATGTTGACGAACGACTGCGGCAGGCTGGGCGTGAACAGGAATGCCTGCAGCAGCAGCCACTCCGACACGAAGCCGTTCAACGGCGGCAGTCCGGCGATCGCCAGCGTGCCGACCAGCGCGAGCCACGCCACCCAGGGCATGCGGTGGATCAGGCCGCCGAGCTTGCCGAGGCTGCGCTCGCGGGTCGAGTGCAGCACCGAGCCCGTGGCGAGGAACAGCAGGCTCTTGAAGAACGCGTGGTTGAGCACGTGGTAGAGCACCGCGATCATGGCGATCGCCGACAGCAGGCCCTTCCCGTAGGCCGAGAACAGCACCGCGAGCCCGATGCCGGCGACGATGATGCCGATGTTCTCGATCGACGAGTACGCGAGCAGGCGCTTCATGTCGGTCTGGACCGCGGCGAAGATGACGCCGAAGAGCGCGGTGACGAGGCCGAGCGAGAGCGCCACGACACCCCACCACCAGAGCGGGTTGCCGAGCAGGTCGAAGGTGACGCGAAGCAGGCCGTAGATCGCGGTCTTCAGCATCACGCCGCTCATCAGCGCCGAAACCGGCGAGGGCGCCGCCGGATGGGCCTCCGGGAGCCACACGTGCAGGGGCAGCAGACCGGCCTTCGCGCCGAACCCGAACAGCGCCAGCAGGAACGCCGCGCTCGGCCACGCGCCGTGCAGTGTCGCCGAGCGCATGCCGTCGAACGAGTAGTCGCCGGTTCCGCCCTGCAGGACGCCGAAGCAGAGCAGGATGCCGATCGCGCCGACGTGCGCGATCAGCAGGTAGAGGAAGCCCGCCCGCCGGATCTCCGGGATGCGGTGCTCGGTGGTGACGAGGAAGTAGGACGCCAACGCCATCGTCTCCCACGCGACCATGAACAGGTAGGCGTCGTCGGCCACCAGCACCGCCGCCATGGCCGCGAGGAACGCGTGGTACAGGAAGCAGATGAGCCCCGGCGCCGTGCCCTCGCTCGAGCGGAAGTAGCCCACCGAGAACAGCGAGATCGCCGCTCCCGCGGCTCCGAGGATCAGCAGGAAGAACGCCGACAGGGGATCGAGCCGCACGTGGAACGGCAGGTCCGGCAGGCCGAGCGGCAGGACGAGCGTCGAGGGGGCGTCGCCGAGCGCGAGGAAGGCGACGATCGCGAGGCCGAGCACCGACGGCCGAGCCCAGCGGGAACAGCACGCGGCTGACGAAGCGGAGCTGCCGGGGCGCGGCGAGGCCCAGGGTGCCGATCGCGAGCCACGCGACGATCGCGCCGAGGGCAGCGTAGAGGGGAAACGTGGGCAAGGCCGCGTTCACCTCTTGGCGGCCTGCGCCCGTCGCGCGGTCCGCCGCGTACGGGTCATTTGACGCGCATGCCGGGCGTCGCGCCCGCGTCCGGCGCGAGCAGGAAGACGCCCGGGCCATCGCCGCTGGCGGCGAGCACCATGCCCTCGGAGACGCCGAATTTCATCTTGCGCGGCGCGAGATTCGCCACCATCGGCGTCAGCCGGCCGACGAGGTCCTCGGGCCGGTACGCGGACTTGATGCCGGCGAACACGTTGCGGTGGCGGCTCCTCGCCGACGTCGAGCGTGAGCCGCACCAGCTTGTCGGCGCCCTCGACCGCCTCGGCCGCGACGATCCGCGCGATGCGCAGGTCCACCCTGGCGAAGTCGTCGATGCCGATCGTCGCCGGCGTGCCTGCCTCGTCCCTCGCGCCCGCGACACGGAGGCCGATGCGGACGGTGGCGTGGTGGCCAGACACCACGGGCTTCGCACTGCCCGCCGAGTGCGCGGTCAGCGCCTTGCCGGCCGCCGACCGGACCGTCGCCTTCGGGCCCTTCGAGCAGCGCGTCGATCTGCTTCGGGTCGATGCGCTGCATCAGGTGCTTGAACGGACGCACGGCCTGCGGCTCGCGCCAGGCGTCGCTCCACGCGAGCTCGCGGTCGAGGCCGAACAGCTCCCGCGCGACGCGGCTCGCGATGCGCGGCAGCACCGGCGCGAGCATCACGGTGAGGAGCTGGAAGCCGTGCAGCGCCTGCGAGCAGACGGTCTGCAGCCGGTCGCGCGCCGACGGGTCCTTCGCGAGCACCCACGGCTCCGCGGCGTCGAAGGCCTCGTTGAGGCGGTCGGCGATGCGCATCGCGTCCCGCAGCACGCGCCCGAATTCGCGCACCTCGTAGTTCGCGCGGGCAAGCTCCGCGTCGGTCTGCGCGATCGTGAGCCGGTTCGCGCGATCGCTCGCGGACTCGGCGGGCGTGCCGAGCCTGCCGTCGAAGTGGCGCGTGAGGAACGGCGCCGCGCGGCTCGCGATGTTCACGTACTTGCCGATCAGGTCGCTGTTGACCCGCGCGAGGAAGTCGTCGGGATTGAAGTCGAGGTCCTCGACGCGCGAGTTGAGCTTGGCCGCGAGGTAGTAGCGCAGCCACTCCGGGTCGAGCCCGAGGTCGAGGTAGACGTCGGGACTGATGCCCGTGCCCCGCGACTTCGACATCTTCTCGCCGGAAAAGGTGATGAAGCCGTGCACGTGCACGCGGTCCGGCACCTTGTACGGCGCGCCGGCGAACTTGAGCATCGCCGGCCAGAACAGCGTGTGGTGGTAGACGATGTCCTTGCCGATGAAGTGCACCTGCTCGAGCGCGGGATCGGCGAGGAAGGCGGCGAAGTCGACGCCGCGACGGTCGAGGTGCGCCTTCAGGCTCGCGAGGTAGCCGATCGGCGCGTCGAGCCAGACGTAGAAGTACTTGGCCGGCGCTTCGGGCGGCAAGTCCGGTATCCGGATGCCGAAGTACGGCGCGTCGCGCGAGATGTCCCAGTCGACGAGCCCCTTGCCGCCGTCGGCGTCGAGCCACTCGCGCGCCTTGTTCGCGACCTCGGCCTGCAGGCGCCCGCCGAGCGCCCACTCGCGCAGGAAGGCGACGCACGCCGGGTCGGACAGCCTGAAGAAGTAGTGTTCCGACGACTTCAGCACCGGCACCGCGCCCGACAGCGTCGAGTAGGGGTGCTTGAAGTCGGTGGGCGCGTAGACGGAGCTGCAGTTCTCGCAGGCGTCGCCGTACTGGTCCTTCGCCCCGCACTTCGGGCACTCGCCCTTGATGTAGCGGTCCGGCAGGAACATCGCCTTCACCGGGTCGAAGTACTGCTCGATCGTGCGCACGTCGACCAGGCCCGCCGCGTTGAGCTTGCGGTAGACGTCCTGCGACAGCGCGACGTTCTCGGGCGAGTCCGTCGAGTGCCAGTGGTCGAAGCTGACGTGGAAGCCGTCGAGGTGCTTCGGGCGCGTCGCGGCGATGCGCGCGACCAGCGCCTGCGGCGTCACCCCCTCGCTCTCCGCCTTCAGCATGATCGGCGCGCCGTGCGCGTCGTCGGCGCAGACGAAGTGCACCTCGTGCCCCTGCAGCCGCTGGAAGCGCACCCAGATGTCGGCCTGGATGTACTCCATGATGTGCCCGATGTGGAACGGGCCGTTCGCGTACGGCAGCGCCGTGGTGACGAACAGTTTCCGGTGCTGCGAACTCATCGGGCGAATCCTGCGGGCGGGTAGGTAACCCATTCTAGCAAAGCGGGGTTTTGCTCCCGTGGCCGTGCCGGGGGAAGCGGGTAGAATGCGCAGCTTTGGCGCGCCGCCGGCGCCCCACCGATTTCCCGGAGCATTCCATGGCCATTACCGAAGGCGACGTCTCGGCCCGGCTCGCCACGGTCGTCGACCCCAACCTCGGCAAGGACCTCGTCGCAGGCAAGCTGGTTCGCGCGATCAGGGTCGACGGCGGCGACGTCACCGTCGACATCCAGCTCGGCTATCCCGCGAAGAGCCAGCACGCCGCCATGCGCAAGCTGGCCACGGACGCGATCGCCGCGATTCCCGGCGTTGGTCGCATCACCGTCAACGTCACGCAGAAGATCACCGCGCACGCCGTGCAGCGCGGCGTCAAGCTCGTGCCGGGCGTCAAGAACATCGTCGCGATCGCGAGCGGCAAGGGCGGCGTCGGCAAGTCGACCACCGCCGTGAACCTCGCGCTCGCGCTCGCCGCGGAGGGGGCGAAGGTCGGCATCCTCGACGCCGACATCTACGGCCCCTCGCAGCCGACGATGCTCGGCATCAGCGGCCGTCCGGAGTCCGTCGACGGCAAGACGATCGAGCCGATGGAGGCCTACGGCATCCAGGCGATGTCGATCGGCTTCCTGATCGACGTCGACACCCCGATGGTCTGGCGCGGACCGATGGTGACGCAGGCGCTCGAGCAGCTGCTCAAGGACACCCGCTGGCGCGACCTCGACTACCTGATCGTCGACATGCCGCCCGGCACGGGCGACATCCAGCTCACGCTGTCGCAGAAGGTGCCGGTGACCGGCGCCGTCATCGTCACCACGCCGCAGGACATCGCGCTGATCGACGCGCGCAAGGGGCTCAAGATGTTCGACAAGGTCGGCGTGCCGATCGTCGGCATCGTCGAGAACATGAGCATCCACGTCTGCAGCAAGTGCGGCCACGCCGAGCACATCTTCGGCACCGGCGGCGCCGAGACGATGTGCAAGGACTACGACGTGCCGTTCCTCGGCAGCCTGCCGCTCGACATCCGCATCCGCGAGCAGGCCGACTCCGGACGCCCGACGGTGGTCGCGGACCCCGACGGCAAGGTCGCCGAGATGTACCGCGAGATCGCGCGCAAGACGGCGGTCGCGGTGGCGCGCAAGGCCGAGGACTTCAGCGCGAAGTTCCCGAGCATCGTCATCCAGAACACGTAGGTCCGTCGCCCCCGCGAAGGCGGGGCCCAGCGTCGCGGGTTGCTCCGGACGACACTGGATTCCCGCTTTCGCGGGAACGACGCCGAGAACATGCGAGGTCGCGCAAAGTGATCAAGTCGGACAAGTGGATCCGCCGCATGGCGGCCGAGCACCGCATGATCGAGCCGTTCGAGCCCGGCCAGGTGCGCGAGGTGAACGGCCGGCGCATCGTCTCCTACGGCACGTCGAGCTACGGCTACGACATCCGCTGCAGCAGCCGAATTCAAGATCTTCACCAACATCAACTCGACGATCGTCGACCCGAAGGCCTTCGACGCCGGCTCGTTCGTCGACTTCACGGGCGACGTCTGCATCATCCCGCCGAACTCGTTCGCCCTCGCGCGCACCGTCGAGTACTTCCGCATCCCGAGGAACGTGCTCACGATCTGCCTCGGCAAGAGCACCTACGCCCGCTGCGGCATCATCGTCAACGTGACCCCGTTCGAGCCCGAGTGGGAGGGCTACGTGACGCTCGAGTTCTCGAACACGACCCCGCTGCCGGCGAAGATCTACGCCAACGAGGGCGTGGCGCAGGTGATCTTCTTCGAGTCCGACGAGGTCTGCGAGACCTCCTACAAGGACCGGGGCGGCAAGTACCAGGGCCAGCAGGGCGTCACCCTGCCGAGAATGTAGGTCCGCGCGGCCACCACCGCCGGGGGCGCCGCGCCCCCGCCGCCGACCGCCCGGTCGGGGAGCGCCGACTGTTGCGCCGGCGCCAAGGCGCGGTGCCGCGGGCCCGCCGCGCGGCATCGCGGGCCTCGCGTCCGCCGCCGCACCGGCGCAGAATTGCCACGATTCGCCGGGCGGCGCCGCCGTCCCGGCGCTCACGAAACGCAGCGCGGCGTCCGCCGCAGGAGTTGCCGATGAAGTTCCGCTTTCCGGTCATCATCATCGACGAGGATTTCCGCTCCGAGAACGCGAGCGGCCTCGGCATCCGCGCGCTCGCCCGCGCGATCGAGGCCGAGGGGCTCGAGGTGCTCGGCGTCACGAGCTACGGCGACCTGACGAGCTTCGCGCAGCAGCAGAGCCGCGCGAGCGCCTTCGTGCTGTCGATCGACGACGAGGAGTTCCGCACGCCCGAGGAGGCGCGGGCGGCGCTCGCCAACCTGCGCGCGTTCGTCGAGGAGATCCGCTTCCGCAACGCCGAGATCCCGGTGTTCCTGCACGGCGAGACGCGCACCTCGCGCCACATCCCGAACGACATCCTGCGGCAGCTGAACGGCTTCATCCACATGAACGAGGACACGCCCGAGTTCGTCGCGCGCTACATCGGCCGGGAGGCCCGCGCGTACCTCGGCGGCCTCGCGCCGCCGTTCTTCCGCGCGCTCGTGCACTACGCGAACGACGGCAGCTACTCGTGGCACTGTCCCGGCCACTCCGGCGGCGTCGCCTTCCTGAAGAGCCCGGTCGGGCAGATGTTCCACCAGTTCTTCGGCGAGAACATGCTGCGCGCGGACGTGTGCAACTCGGTGGACGAGCTGGGCCAGCTCCTCGACCACTCCGGGCCGGTCGCGGCCTCCGAGCGCAACGCCGCGCGCATCTTCAACGCCGACGAGCTGTTCTTCGTCACCAACGGCACGTCGTCGTCGAACAAGATGGTCTGGCACGCGACGGTCGCGCCCGGGGACGTCGTCGTCGTCGACCGCAACTGCCACAAGTCGATCCTGCACGCGATCACGATGACGGGCGCGATCCCCGTGTTCCTGACGCCGACGCGCAACCACGTCGGCATCATCGGGCCGATCCCGCAGAGCGAGTTCCGCTGGGAGAACATCGAGCGCAAGATCCGCGCGCACCCGTTCGCGAAGGACGTGAAGTCGAAGCCGCGCATCCTCACGATCACGCAGAGCACCTACGACGGCATCCTCTACAACGTCGACGCGATCAAGGACATGCTCGGCAGCCACATCGACACGCTGCACTTCGACGAGGCCTGGCTGCCGCACGCCTCGTTCCACGACTTCTACCGCGGCATGCACGCGATCGGCCGCGACCGGCCGCGGAGCCGCGACGCGCTGGTGTTCTCGACGCAGTCGACGCACAAGCTGCTCGCCGGGCTGTCGCAGGCCTCGCAGATCCTGGTGCAGTACAGCGAGAACCGGCAGCTCGACCGGCACCGGTTCAACGAGGCGTACCTGATGCACAGCTCGACGTCGCCGCAGTACGCGATCATCGCCTCGTGCGACGTCGCGGCGGCGATGATGGAGTCCCCCGGCGGGCCGGCGCTCGTCGAGGAGTCGATCATGGAGGCGCTCGACTTCCGGCGCGCGATGCGCAAGGTCGACGAGGAGTTCGGCGACTCGTGGTGGTTCAAGGTCTGGGGGCCCGACCGCCTCGCGGAGGAAGGCATCGGCAGCCGCGAGGACTGGATGCTCGGCACCAACGACAAGTGGCACGGCTTCGGCGAGATCGCCCCCGGCTTCAACATGCTCGACCCGATCAAGGCGACGGTGCTCACGCCCGGCCTCGACGTCGCCGGCGAGTTCGCCGAGCACGGCATCCCGGCGTCGATCGTCACCAAGTACCTCGCCGAGCACGGCGTGATCGTCGAGAAGACCGGGCTCTACTCGTTCTTCATCATGTTCACGATCGGCATCACCAAGGGCCGCTGGAACACGATGCTGACGGCGCTGCAGCAGTTCAAGGCCGACTACGACGCCAACAACCCGCTCTGGAAGGTGCTGCCGGAGTTCGTGCAGGCCCATCCCCGCTACGAGAAGATCGGCCTGCGCGAGCTCTCCGACTCGATCCACGGCATCTACAAGGCCAACGACATCGGGCGCCTGACCACGGAGATGTACGTCTCGAACCTCGAGCCGGCGATGAAGCCGGCCGACGCCTTCGCGCGCATGGCGCACCGGGAGATCGAGCGGGTGGAGATCGACGACCTCGAGGGGCGCGTCACCAGCGCGCTGCTCACGCCCTACCCGCCGGGCATCCCGCTGCTCATCCCCGGCGAGCGCTTCAACCGCCAGATCGTCAAGTACCTGCAGTTCGCGCGGGACTTCAACGAACGCTTCCCCGGCTTCGACACCGACATCCACGGGCTGGTCGAGGAGGAGATCGGCGGGCGCCGCCGCTATTTCGTCGACTGCGTGGCGGGCGCGAAGGTGATCGCCGCGGTGCCGTCGGTGCCGCGCGTGCGCGCGGTGCGGAAGTCGTAGCGGCTACGCTTCGACCGGCGTGCCGGACTCGGCGGCCCGCGGGACGGGCGTCGCCGTGCCGGCGCGGGGCGCGTTTGCCCCGGCGAGGGCCACGAGTCTGGCGAGCACGCACGAGGCGATGCGCGCATCCATCGCGTCGTGCTGCTGCGGCAGCACGATCGGCACGCGCGCACCGAGGACGATGCCGGCGGCGAGTCCGCCGGTGACGCCCGTCAGCGTGCGCAATACCATCGTCGCGGCTTCCATCGACGGGGCGACCAGCACGTCGGCGTGCCCGGCGACCGCGGACTTGTAGCCGTGCGCCCGCGCGGCTTGCGCCGACAGCGCGACGTCCGGGGTCATCGGACCGTCGACGACGGCGCCCGGGAAGGCCCCCTGGAGCGCCATCGACTTCAGCGCTGCCGCCTCGCTGGTCGAGGGGAAGGCCGGCGCGACCGTGCCTTTCGCCGCGAGCAGCGCCACGTTCGGTTCGGCGATGCCGAGCGCCTGCGCGAGCAGGACCGTGCAGGCGACGATGTCGCGCTTGGCGGCGAGGTTGGGCGCGACGTTCAGCATCGCGTCCGCGATCAGCAGCGGGCGCGGCACGCCCGGCAGGTCGAGGAACGTCGCGTGGGACAGCCGTCGCCCGGTGCGCAGGCCCGAATCGGCGGCCACCACCGGTGCGAGCAGGTCCTCGACCGACAGGCTGCCGCGGATCAGCGCGCTCGTCGTGCCATCCTGCGCGGCGAGCGCCGCGCGCTGGCTGGCTGCCCGGGGCTCGTCCGGCGTGTCGACGAGCGGCAGGCGCGAGATGTCCAGGCCGGCGCGGATCGCGGCGTCGCGGATGCGTTGCTCGGGGCCGAACAGCGTCGGCGCGACGTACCCGGCAAAGGCGCCGGACAGCGCGAGTTGCAGGCTGTCGCGGTCGACCGGGAACACGACCGCGGCGGGCAGCGCGGGCTCGGTCCGGGCGCGCTCGGCGAGCTTCGACAGGTGCGGGCGGGGCATCATCGCCCCCTAGGCTCGCAAGAGCCCCCCTGCAGTGTCAATCGAACCCGATGGAAGGGCGGCGGGCGGGTACGCACGGCCGCCGCCCGGCGGCCACGACCGGCCGACGGGGCACGTGGCGCGTCCTAGAGCGATATCAACGTGCGGCGCAGGACGTCGATGATCGTGTCCACGTGCGCCCGCTCGGCGATCAGCGGCGGCGCGACGATCGCCGCGTCGCCGGTCGCCTTGAGGTGCAGGCCGTGGTCGAACAGCCGCTTCTGGAACTGGTGGCCGCGCTTCCCGGGCGTGCCGTCCGGATGTACCTCGATCGCGCCCATCATCCCGTAGCCGCGCAGGTCGGCGACGATCGGAACGTCCCGCAGCGAGAACAGTCCCTCGAGGAAGTAGGGCGACAGCGCTTTGGCGCGCTCGAACAGGCCTTCGTCGCGGTAGATGTCGAGCGTGGCGATGCCCGCCGCGCACGCGGCCGGGTGACCCGAGTAGGTGTAGCCGTGGAAGAATTCGATCGCGCCGTCGGCGGCGGCGTCGACGATCGCGTCGTGGACGCGCCGCGAGACCGCGACGGCGCCCATCGGCTGCGCGCCGTTGGTGAGGCCCTTCGCCATCGTCATCAGGTCGGGCACCACGCCGAAGCTCTGCGCGCCGAACGCGGCGCCGGTGCGGCCAAAGCCGGTGATCACCTCGTCGAACACGAGCAGGATGCCGTGCTGGTCGCAGATCTCGCGCAGGCGCTCGAGGTAGCCCCGCGGTGGCACGAGGCAGCCGGTCGAGCCCGCGATCGGTTCGACGAAGCAGGCGGCGATGTTCTCGGCGCCATACAGGTTGACGAAGCGCGCGAGGTCGTCGGCGAGCTCGGCACCGTGGGCGCCCTGGCCGGGCACGAGGCGGTTCTCGGGCAGGTGCGTGTGCCGCATGTGGGCGATGCCGGGGAGCGCGAGCCCGAACTTGCGCCGATTGTTGACGAGGCCCGCGAGCGACGTGCCGCCGAAGTTGACGCCGTGATAGGCGCGCTCGCGCGAGACGAACATCGTGCGCCCGCCCTGGCCCTTCGCGTGCCAGTAGGCGAGCGCCACCTTCATCGCGGTGTCGATCGCCTCGGAGCCCGAGTTGACGAAGAAGATGCGGTCGAGGTCGCCCGGCGTCAGCGCCGCGACGCGCGTCGCGAGCTCGAACTGCTTCGGGTGCCCGCGCGTGAAGGGGGCGATGAAATCGAGTTCGCGCAGTTGCGCGGACACGGCGTCGGCAATCTCGCGGCGGCAGTGGCCCGCGTTGACGCAGAACAGGCCCGACGACGCGTCGATCAGCTTCTCGCCGCGCTCGTTCCAGACGAACATGCCCTCGGCCCGCACCACCATCTTCGGCTCGTGCCGGAAGTCGCGGTTCGGCGTGAACGGCATCCAGTACTCGTCCATCGAGATCGCTCGCGCGGCGCGGTCGCTCTCGAGCTTGAATTCGGCATGGCCCATCGGGATGCTCCGGGGAGGGCGCGGCGACGACGGCGTCGCTGGCGCGCGATGACAGGGGGATCGTACACCCGGGGAGCGGAGCCGGCATCGCTCGCGGCGCCTTGCCGGCAATGCCTTGACGGGGGCGCGCGCACGGGCGCCAAATGGCGGCGAGAGGCCACCCGGGCCTGCCGCTGGGAGATACAGCATGGCCATCCGTTCGCTGCGCTCGATGATCGCGGGGCAGCGCCCGCTGATCGTCGCCGAGAGTCTCGCCGTTGCCGAGGTGGCGAGGCGCATGCACGAGTTGCGCACCGGCGCCGCGCTCGTGGCCGATGGTGCGCGCCTGGTCGGCATCTTCACCGAGCGCGACGCACTGTTTCGCGTCCTCGCCGGCGCCCGCGATCCGCGCACGACGCCGGTCGGCCAGGTGATGACCCGCGATCCGCAGACGATCCACCCCGACAAGCCGTTCGAGGAGGCGTTGCGGCTCATGTACGAGGGGCGCTTCCGCCACGTGCCCGTCGTCGAGGACGGCCGCCCGCTCGGCATCGTCTCGGTGCGCGAGGCGATCCACCCGGACTTCATCGAGCTCGCGCAGGTGCTCGAGACGCGGGAGGTCGCGCGGGAGTGAGGTCGCGGTGACGACCGGCGGCCGCGCGCGAAGCCGGCGTGCGGCAGGGGCGCGTCCTGTGGCGGGCGCGACGCGTTTCGGCTACCTTTCGCGCTGTCCCCAAACGAATCGGGAGCGAGCGTGAAGATCGGCGTGCCGAAGGAGATCAAGGTCCTCGAGAACCGTGTCGGGCTCACCACCGAGTCCGTGCGCGAGGTCGTCGCCCACGGCCACGAGGTGATCGTCGAGCACAACGCGGGGCAGGGCATCGGCATGGACGATGCCGCCTACGTGAAGGCGGGGGCGAAGGTGGTCGGCGCCGCTGCCGACGTGTTCGCGGCCGCCGAGATGATCGTCAAGGTGAAGGAGCCGCAGGCGGCCGAGCGCGCGATGCTGCGGCCCGGCCAGGTGCTGTTCACCTACCTGCACCTCGCGCCCGATCCCGAGCAGGCGCGCGACCTCGTGAAGAGCGAAGCCGTGTGCATCGCCTACGAGACGGTGACGTCGCCTGCGGGCGGGCTGCCGCTGCTCGCGCCGATGTCCGAGGTGGCGGGACGCATGGCGGTGCAGGCGGGCGCCTACTATCTCGAGAAGCCGCACGGGGGTCTCGGCGTGCTGATCGGCGGCGTGCCCGGCGTCGATCCGGCCAAGGTCGTCGTGCTGGGCGGCGGCGTCGTCGGCACGCACGCGATCGACATCGCGCTCGGCATGGGCGCGGACGTCTGGGTGCTCGACCGCAGCGTCGACGTGCTGCGCCGCCTGTGGGCGCAGTTCGGGCGGCCGCTCAATACCGTGTTCTCGACGCAGCGACGCGATCGAGCGCCACGTCACTCGCCGCGGACCTCGTCGTCGGCGGCGTGCTGATCCCCGGCGCGTCGGCGCCCAAGCTCGTCTCGCGCGAGCTGGTGTCGCGGATGAAGCCGGGCTCGGTCGTGGTCGACGTCGCGATCGACCAGGGCGGCTGCTTCGAGACCTCGCGTCCGACCACGCACGCGGACCCGGTCTACGTGGTCGACGGCGTCACGCACTACTGCGTGGCCAACATGCCCGGCGGCGTGCCGCGCACCTCGACGTTCGCGCTCAACAACGCGACGCTGCCGTTCGTGCTCGCGCTGGCCGGGAAGGGGTGGGAGCGGGCGCTCGCCGACGATCCGCACCTGCGCAACGGCCTCAACATCGCCTTCGGCAAGGTGACGTGCGAGCCGGTGGCGCAGGCGCTCGGCTATGCGTACGTGCCGGCGGCCGCCGTGCTCTCCTAGCGCGTGCCGGCCCGCGCGCGGCTAGCGCGCGATCGGCAGCGTGAGGATCGTGGTCACCGGCGGCACGTCGCCCGCCTGCAGCGCGTAGGCGGTCTCGAGCAGCGCGAACGTCTGCTTGGAGGCGATGTCGCGGGCGTCGATGTAGAACCAGCGCTCGTGGGCGCGCACGCGCACGTAGGCGTCGCCGGGGCGTCGTCGCGGGAGCCGATGTGGATGACGCCCCCCAGCATCCGGCTCCAGTCGAACGGCGCTCCCGCCTCGCCGCCCAGCACCGGCACCTGTCCTGCCGCGACGTCTGCCGCGGGCACGGCGACGCCCTTGGACAGGAAGCGCATCGCCGCGAGGATCGAGCGCGGCCGCAACGCGATGTTGCGGCCCCCGCCGCCACCCGCTGCCGCCACCACGCGGTAGGTGAGGGCCTGCGGATCGAGGCCGAGAATCCGCGCGAACTCCTCGAACTCGGCGGTCCCGACCGCGGCCCGGTCGATCGAGACCGACAGCACGAGGTCGCTGCCCGGCGCCGGCGGAGCGCCGGTCGAGTCGACGCCGAGCTGCAGGAAGCCCCGTGCCTCGAGACGCTCGACCAGGTCGGCGACCCGGCGGAATGAAGTCCAGTCCGGGATCTCCCGCGGCGCATAGAGCGTTGCCGCCGGCGCGTTGGGCACGCCGTTGATCGCGTCGGCGAACACGAGCAGGATCTCGCGCAGGCCGAAGCCCGCGGCCCGCAGCAGCGCCAGCGTGCGCAGGTCGAGCGGTCGCAAGAGCTGCTTCGCGAACTTCTCGCCGGCGAGCGGCTGGAACACGAACGAGGGCGTCTGCGACAGCGCCATCCCCGCGCTCGCCCCCAGCGTCGGGTCGATACCGGACGCGCCCAGCGCACTCGCGGCCACGCTGGCGCTCACCGTGGCGCTGGTCGAGACGCTGCTCACCTCGAGGAAGTAGGGCGTGTCGCCGTAGCGCAGCCGCACGATGTTGCGCAGCATCTGCTCGGCGTTGGTCTGGGCCGCGGTCTCGTTCAACGTGCCGCGCGTCTCCTTGAGCACGCTGCCCGGAGAACGCCGCGCAGCCGCCGAGCGTCACGGCGAGGACTGTCGCGAGGACGTGGAGAAAAGCGCGGCGCGCAGTCGTGTTCGGCTTGGGCATGGCGGGATCGCGTGCGGGATCGTGGCGCTCTTGGGGATTGTGCACGACGGACGGGACGATCGTCGTCTCACCCGCCCGGCGCATTCCGAGGACGCGCCGAGTGGCGACGCAGCATTCGCTAACCGCTTGATTCGTAACGATCTTGCAGACGCCGGGCGACTGTCATATTGCGTCACGGTGGCGTCATCGACCTGTCACACATCGCGCCTAAGCTCGCGGCTTCTGTCACTTGCGCACCACGGGGGACCCCATGCGATTCAGCAAACCCATTCTCGCCGCCGCACTCGCGTCGGCCCTGTCGTCGGCCGCCTTCGCCCAGGGCGTGCTGGTCAAGGTCGACGGCTCGTCGACCGTCTACCCGGTGACCGAGGCGGTTGCCGAGGAATTCCAGAAGGCCGAGAAGAACGCGATCAAGGTCACGGTCGGCATTTCCGGCACCGGCGGCGGCTTCAAGAAGTTCTGCCGCGGCGAGACCGACATCAGCGGCGCCTCGCGCCCGATCCTCAAGTCCGAGATGGACGAGTGCGCGAAGCTCGGCATCACCTATTACGAGCTGCCGGTCGCCTTCGACGCGCTGACGGTCGTCGTCAACCCGAAGAACACGTTCCTCGACAAGGGCGTCACCGTCGAGCAGCTGAAGAAGATGTGGGAGCCGGGCGCGCAGGGCAAGATCACCCGGTGGAACCAGGTCGACCCGTCCTGGCCCGACGCCCCGATCACGCTGTTCGGTGCCGGCGCCGATTCCGGAACGTTCGACTACTTCACCGAGGCGATCGTCGGCAAGGCCAAGTCCTCGCGCGGCGACTACACGGCGTCGGAAGACGACAACGTGCTCGTGCAGGGCGTGCAGCGCGACGTCAACGCGATCGGCTACTTCGGCTACGCGTACTACGCCGAGAACCAGGGCAAGCTGAAGAGCGTGCCGATCATCGAGAAGGCGGGCAAGCCGGGGGTCAAGCCGTCGATGGAGACGGTGCTGGACGGCAGCTACCAGCCGCTGGCCCGTCCGATCTTCATCTACGTGAACGCCAAGTCGCTCGAGCGTCCCGAGGTGAAGAAGTTCGTCGAGTACTACATGACGCACGGCTCGAAGCTCGCCCGCGAAGTGAAGTACGTGCCGCTGCCCGACAAGGCCTACACGCTCAACAAGGAGCACCTCGCCAAGGGCAAGAAGGGCACGGTGTTCGGCGGCGTGGCCGAGGTCGGCGTCAAGATCGACGACCTGATGGCGCGCGAAGCCAAGATGTGATTCACGGCGGCGGGTCGTCGCAACGGCCCCGCCGTCTTGCACGTCTCGCCCTCCGGCGCGTCTGGGCTCGCACGGCCCGGCGCGCCGCGCCGTTCCGACTGGGAGCCTATAATGGATGCCGCGTCAGCCTTGGGCGCGCCGGTCGGCGCGCGCCTGCCGACCATGGTCAGCGAGCGCCTCGCGAAGAAATTCTCCCGCAACCTGAAGGAGCGCGCCATCGAGGCGGCGCTCTTCTTCGCGGCGTTCGTGTCGGTGCTCACGACCGTGGGCATCGTCTACGTCCTGGTGAAGGAGAGCGTCGCTCTTCTTCAGCCACGTGCCGCTCTGGGACTTCCTCACCGACACGCAGTGGACGCCGCTGTTCGACGATGCGCACTTCGGCATCATGGTGCTGCTGTCGGGCACGATCACCAGCTCCGCGGTCGCTCTTCTGGTCGCCGTCCCGCTCGGCACGACGATCGCGATCTACCTGTCCGAGTTCGCGACGCCGCGGGCGCGCGAGATTGCCAAGCCGATCCTCGAGCTCCTCGCCGGCGTGCCGACGATCGTCTACGGCTACTTCGCGCTGCTCTTCGTCACGCCGATGCTGCAGAAGCTGATCCCCGGCCTTCCCGGCTTCAATCTGCTGTCGGCCGGCATCGTGATGGGCATCATGATCGTGCCCCTCGTCGCCTCGATTTCCGAGGACGCGATGCGCGCCGTGCCGATGTCGCTGCGCGAAGGCAGCTTCGCGATGGGCGCGACGCGCCTGCAGACCGCCATCAATGTCGTCGTCCCGGCCGCGATCTCGGGCATCGCCGCGGCCTACATCCTCGGCATCTCCCGCGCCGTCGGCGAGACGATGATCCTCGCCGTCGCCGCGGGCATGCAGCCCAACCTGACGTTCAACCCGCTCGAGCCCGCTGCCACGATCACCGCGTTCATCGTCCAGGTGGCGCTCGGCGACCTGCCGCACGGCTCGATCGGCTACCAGACGATCTTCGCGGCTGGCCTCACGCTGTTCCTGCTGACGCTGGTGTTCAACCTGATCGGGCTGTGGATGCGCAAGCGCTTCCGGGAGGCGTACTAGCATGACACGATCGCCTCGCCCACTGCGTTCGCCGCCTCCAGAGGGACGGGCATGACCTACATTGCGCAAACCCCGGAGCAGATCCGCGGCCTGATCGCCAAGGCCAAGCGCTGGGACGTGATCTTCGTCGTGCTCGGCATCATCGCGCTCGGCATCGGTCTCCTCACCTTCGTCGCGCTGTTCGTCGACATGCTCATCGACGGCTGGGCGCGGCTGCGGCCGGAGTTCTTCACCCAGTTCCCGTCGCGACGCGCCGGGCAGGCGGGCATCCTCTCGGCCTGGGTCGGCACGATGCTGGTGATGCTCGTCACCGCGGCGGTGGCGGTGCCGCTCGGCGTCGCCGCGGGCGTCTACCTCGAGGAGTACGCGCCGAAGAACTGGGTCACCGACATCATCGAGATCAACATCACCAACCTCGCCGGCGTGCCGTCGATCGTCTACGGCCTGCTCGCGCTGGGCCTGTTCGTCTACGCGTTCGGCCTCGGCCAGAGCATCCAGACGGCCGGCCTGACGCTCGCGCTGCTGATCCTGCCGGTGGTGATCGTCGCGACCCGCGAGGCGATTCGCTCGATTCCGGGGATGATCCGCGAAGGCGCCTACGCGGTCGGCGCCACCAAGTGGCAGACGACGAAGGACCACATCATTCCCTACTCGCTGCCGGGCATCCTGACCGGCGTGATCATCGGCATGTCGCGCGCGATCGGCGAGACCGCGCCGATCATCACGATCGGCGCGCTCACCTTCATCGCGTTCCTGCCGCCGTCGCCGGTCACGACCGACTTCCCGTTCCTGTCGTTCGAGTGGCTGAAGGCGCCGTTCACGGTGATGCCGATCCAGATGTTCAACTGGACCAGCCGGCCGGACGAGGCGTTCCACGCCAACGCCGCGGCCGCCGGCACGATCCTCGTCTTCATGACGCTGGCGATGAACGGCCTGGCGATCTGGCTGCGCTACCGCCTGCGCAAGAACATCAAATGGTGACCCCGATGGAAGCCCGCACCCAGACCACGACCCACGCCACGATGCTCGGCAGCGCCCGGGCGGGCGCGAGCGCGCCCGTCGCCTCCGAGGCGCCGCCGCCGCCGCTCAAGGCCGAGAGCCGCAACCTGTCCTTCTACTACGGCAACAAGTTCCAGGCACTGAAGGGCATCACGATGCCGGTGCACGAGTACTAGGTCACCGCGCTGATCGGACCGTCCGGCTGCGGCAAGTCGACGTATCCTGCGCTGCTTCAACCGCATGCACGACCTCTACCCGGGCAACCGCTACGAGGGCGAGATCGTGCTGCACCCGGACAACACCAACCTGCTCGCGCGACGACGTCGACCCGATCGAGGTCCGCATGCGCGTCAGCATGGTGTTCCAGAAGCCGAACCCGTTCCCGAAGTCGATCTACGAGAACGTCGCCTACGGCCTGCGCGTGCGCGGCGTGTCCAACAAGAACCTGCTCGACGAGAAGGTCGAGACGTCGCTGCGCGGCGCGGCGCTGTGGGACGAGGTGAAGAGCCGCCTGCACGAGGTGGGCTCGAACCTCTCGGGCGGCCAGCAGCAGCGGCTGTGCATCGCCCGCGCGCTCGCCACCGACCCGGAGATCTTGCTCTTCGACGAGCCGACCTCCGCGCTCGACCCGATCGCCACCGCGAGCATCGAGGAGCTGATCTCCGAGCTCAAGAAGAAGGTCACGATCGTGATCGTCACGCACAACATGCAGCAGGCGGCGCGCGTGTCGGACTACACCGCCTACATGTACATCGGCGAGCTGATCGAGTTCGACAAGACCGACACGATCTTCTTCAAGCCGCGCCGCAAGGAGACCGAGGACTACATCACCGGCCGCTTCGGCTGACCGGCGGGCACGGGAGACAGCGATGAGCGACCATACCTCGAAGCAGTTCGACGCCGAAATGGAAGCGATCCGCAGCGGCGTGCTCTCCATGGGAGGGCTCGTCGAGCGCCAGGTCAGGCGGGCGATCGAGGCGCTCGGGGAGGACGAGGACTCCCGGCTGATCGACGCGGTCGGCGCCGACGAGCGCGAAATCAACCAGATGGCAGGTGACGATCGACCAGCAGTGCACGCAGGTCATCGCGCGCCGTCAGCCGACGGCGGTCGACCTGCGCCTGATCATGATGGTCACCAAGATCGTCAACGACCTCGAGCGCATCGGCGACGAGGCGAAGAAGATCGCCTACAAGTCGGCTGCCGTGCGCGGCAACGACCGGCTGACCCGCATCCGCTACCACGACGTCGTGCGGATGGCCGGCGGCACGCAGAAGATGCTGCGCGAGTCGCTCGATGCGTTTGCGCGCCTCGACATCAACGCGGCGGCCAGGGTGGTCGAGGAGGACGACGACATCGACGTCGCCTTCAACGCGGTGATGCGCCAGCTGATCAGTTTCATGATGGAGGACCCGCGGACGATCGGCGCCGCGCTCGAGGTGGTGTTCATCGCCAAGTCGATCGAGCGCATCGGCGACCATTCGAAGAACATTTCCGAGTCCGTTGTCCAGGTGGTGATGGGCAAGGACGTGCGCCACGCCAGCGCCGAACAGATCCGGGCGGAAGTGGCGGGCGAGTGAGCCCGACCATCCTCGTCGTCGAGGACGAGCCGTCGATCCTCGAGCTGCTCAGGATCAACCTCGTCGACGCGGGGTACGAGGTCCGCGCTGCACCGGACGCCGAGTCCGGGCAGGCGATGCTCCGCGAGCGGTTGCCGGACCTGCTGCTGCTCGACTGGATGCTGCCGGGCAAGTCCGGGCTCGCACTGGCGAAGGAGCTGCGCGCGGACGCCCGCACGCGCGAGCTGCCGATCATCATGGTGACCGCCCGGGGCGAGGAGTCGGACAAGATCGCCGGCCTCGAGGCCTGGGTCGACGACTACGTCACCAAGCCGTTCTCGCCGCGCGAGCTCAAGGCGCGCATCAAGGCCGTGTTGCGCCGGCGCGCTCCCGAGGCGGCGCAGGAGATGCTCGCCGCGGGCATGCTGAAGCTCGACCCGACGACGCATCGCGTCACGATGGACGGCGCGCCCGTTCACCTCGGTCCCACCGAGTTCCGGCTGCTGCGCTTCTTTCTCGCCCGGCCGGAGCGCGTGCATACGCGCGCGCAGCTCCTCGACCAGGTCTGGGGCGACCACGTCTACATCGAGGAGCGGACCGTCGACGTGCACATCCGGCGGCTGCGGCTCGCGCTCGAGCCGTTCGGTGCCGACCGGATGATCGAAACCGTCAGGGGAAGCGGCTACCGCCTCGCCGCGCCCGAGATGAAGCCGGCCTTCCGCAAGGGGCTCGTCGCCCCCGGGATCGTCGCCGTCGTCACGCTCCTGACGCTCGCGGTCGGCGGGCCCTACTGGGCGCTCGGCGTCCTCGCCGCCGGCGCGCTCGGCATCGTCCTGTTTCACCTGCACCACATCCAGCTCGTCACCGATTGGGCCGCCGGGTCCCCGGACGATCCGGTCCCGGCCGGCCGCGGCACGTGGGCCGCGACGTTCTCGGCGATCTACCGGCGCGTGCGCGTGCGACGTGCCCATCAGCGGGACCTCCGGCAGATCATCGACCGCTTTCGGCAAGCCGCGGAGGCGATCCCCGACGGCGTGATCGTGCTCGATGCCGCGCACCGCATCGAGTGGATGAACGAGCGCGCGGTCGTGCTGCTCGCGCTCGATCCGCAAGGCGACCGCCGCCAGCCGATCACCAACCTCGTGCGGAGCCCCGACTTCCAGCGCTATGTCGAGTCGGGCGACTTTCGCGAGCCGGTGATCGTGCACCAGTCCCGCGAGCCGTCGATGCTGTCGATGCAGATCGTGCCCTTCGGCGCGGACGACAAGCTCCTGCTGTGCCGCGACGTCACGCAGGCCGAGTCGCGTCGCCCGCATGCGTCGCGACTTCATCGCCAACGTCTCGCACGAGCTCAAGACGCCGCTGACCGTCGTGTCGGGCTTCGTCGAGACGATGCAGGACATCGACCTGGAGCCGCGCCAGCGCGCGCGCTACCTCGGGCTGATGGCTGAGCAAGCGCGCAACATGCATCGCCTGGTCGACGACCTGCTCGCGCTGTCGGCGCTGGAGAGCGAGCACAATCCGCCGCACGACGGCGAGTTCGCGGTGGTGCCGCTGCTCCTGCAGCTCTCCGCGGACGCCAAGGCGCTCTCCAAGGGCGAGCACGAGGTGACGCTCGACATCGGCGAGGCGGCGAACATCACCGGCGATCGTGGGGAGATCGCGAGCGCGTTCGGCAACCTCGTCTCGAACGCCGTGCGGTACACCGCGCCCGGTGGTGCGATCCGCCTCGGATGGCGCGTCGAGCCCGACGGTACGGGCGTGTTCGCCGTGACGGACACCGGGATCGGCATCGCGCCCGAGCACATTCCGCGGCTCACCGAGCGCTTCTACCGCGTCGACCGGGGCCGCTCGCGCAATACCGGCGGCACCGGCCTCGGCCTTGCGATCGTCAAGCACGTGCTGATCCGCCACCAGGCCGAGCTCGACATCCGCAGCGATCCCGGCGTCGGCAGCACGTTCGCGGTGCGGATCCCGGCGCGACGCGTGCACCACGCGCCGGCGTCCGACGGCGCGTGACGATGCCGCGGCCCCGGGCGGTGCGCCAGCCGGCAGCGAAACCGCGCCCGACCGGGCAGCCTGAACCCGTCGCGCCGCGCGTCGACGGGGCGTCGCCCGGCACTCCGGAACTATCGATTCGCCGCCGGCGTGGCGCGCCGGGAGCGGCTGCGCGGGGCCGCGGTCGGGATGTCCGAGATGCTGAGCTTGCGCAGCAGCGCCGTCTTCTTGTCGTGGTGCGCCTGCATGCGCCCCAGCACGTCGTTCAGGAAGCGCAGCGTCTCGCGGATGTACGGCCCCTTGTTCAGCATCACGCATTCCGCGCGCGCTGCCATGGCGGCGTCGGTGACCTCGGCGCGCGACGGCATGCCGCCTTTCGACAACGACTCCAGCACCTGCGTGGCCCAGATCACGGGCATGTGCGCAGCCTCGCAAAGCCACAGGATCTCCTCCTGCACCTCCGAGAGCCGCTCGAAGCCGACCTCGACGCCCAGGTCCCCGCGCGCGACCATGACGGCGACGGTCGGGTGCCGCATCGCCGCGATCAGGAGCCGCGGCAGGTCACGGAAGGCGCGCTGGGTCTCGATCTTCAGTACCACCCCGAGGTGCCCGGCCTTCAGGCGCGCGAGCTCCGCGAGCAGCATCTCGACGTCCTCGGGGCGTTGCACGAACGAGAGGGCGACGAGGTTGGCGTGGCGTGCGGCAAAGGCGAGATCGGTGCGGTCCTTCTCGGTCAGTGCCGGCAGCGCGAGCTCCGAATCGGGGAAATTGATGCCCTTCTCGCCGCGGAGGCGGACGCGGCCGCTCGCGCAGTGGACGACGTGGACGCGCATCCGGTCCTCGGTCACCTCGTGCACGGTGCCCATCACCTTGCCGTCGTCGAACATCACGCGGTCGCCGACGCGCACGGCGCGGAAGACCTCCGGCAACGCGCAGCTCACGAACGCCGGTTCGCGGACCGTTCCGCCGTCGTCGCGAACGGCGTCGCGACCAGGCCGGTCGCCCAGCACCACATCGAGCATGTCGCCCGGCGACAACGTGATCGTGCCCGGCTGCGGCGCCATGTCGCCGATCGCGCCGCGAAGCAGTCGCTTGCCGTGGCGGCGCAGCGTGAGGACGACGCCTGGTTTCACGAACGCGGTGGCATCGGCCAGGCACACCAGCACGTTGCCGGACGACTCGCTGACGGCGAGCGAGCGTTCGCGCCCGCGATTGTCGGTGAGGTCGATCGCGTCGCCGGCCCGCGCGCGGCGCGCGAGCGCGGCGTCGATCGGCACGGCCCCGTCGGGGGCGTCCGCGGCCGCCGCCGCCAGCACCACCGTGGCGGGCTCGATCACATCGCCGAACGCATTGCGCCGCGGATGCCACCGCGCCGCGGCCGGACCGGGCTCGATCGCGTTGATGCGCAGCTTCGGGCCCGCGAGGTCGAACGAGACGAGGCATCGCTTGCCCTCGCGCCGCGCGGCGGCATGGACGTTCCTGACCATCGCGGCCCATGCGTCGCGATCGTCGTGCGCGCCGTTGATGCGCGCGAGCTGCATGCCGCCGTCGACGAGATCCCTGACCAGTCCGGCATCGGCGGCGGCCTCCGAGGGCAGCGTGACCATGATGCGCGTCGGGCCGTGCCGGGACGGCGGGCCGAGGACGGCGACGGCCTGCTCCGCCAGCACGGCCCGTCCGGTGTCGAAGTCGATCGGTGGCGGCTCGCGGACGTCCGGCGGAACCGGCCGGCCCGCGAGGCGGTAGAGCACGTCCAGCACCGCATTGAGCGACGCGAGGACGTGCGACTCCATCCGCCCGAGCGACGAGAGCCCCAGGCGCGCGAGCGCGTACTGCACGTCGCGCACGTCGTGCCGCCGCACGGAGAGGTAGTGGAGCAGGTTGCGCAGGCTCTCGCGGCGCACCTGCGGGGAACGGGACAGTGCTTCGGCGAACTCGGTCTCGAAGACGAGCGCCGACCGGCGCAGCTCCTCGACAGCGCGCAAGGCGCTCGTGGCAGCGACGTCGCGGCGGATGTCCTGGGAAGTGACGCGGGCGCTCGCGGGCAGCGAGCGCCGTTCGGGGCGAGGCAAGGCTGGCTTTCGATGCTGCGCAGCATCGATGGTGCGACACCGCGGATGACGATGGCGTGACAGCCCTCCGGTTCGCCGCGGTAGAGCGTTGGCAGGCGCCTTGGAGCCGCGTTCAGGACGGGCGCGGTGGAGCGATCCAGGCGGCAAGCGTCGGCCCCGCGAGCATCGCCCAGGTGAGCAGCAGCAGCGCGAGCGCAACCAGCACCGCCGCGCTGCCCAGGTCCTTGGCTCGCTTCGAGAGCCTGTGGGTGTCGAAGCCGATGCGGTCGATCGCCGCCTCGACGCTCGAATTCAGCAGCTCGACGACCAGCACGAGCAGTACCGACCCGGCGAGCAGCACCCGCTCGGCCGGTGCGACGGGCAGGAGCAACGCGATCGGCAGCAGCACGGCCGCGAGCGCGATCTCCTGGCGGAACGCGCTCTCGTGTCGGAAGGCGAGCGCAAGGCCAGAGAGCGAGAAGAAGAACGCGTTGACAAGGCGGCGCAGGCCCCGCTGGCCCTTGTGCGGGCTTTCGGCAGCGTCACGCGGCGGTGGCATGGTTGGGCCGGAGGTTGCGCAGGAACTGGGCGGTCGCCCGTTGCCACGAGTACTCGAGCGCGCAGCCGCGCACGACGCCGCGGTCGAGTGCCCGGGCGGCGAGCGCCGCCGCCTCGAAGGTCGTTATCCAGCACGCCACTCCGTCCGGGCAGGACGACGTCGATCGGTCCGGCCACGGGGTAGGCGGCGACGGGCGTGCCGCTCGCCATCGCCTCGAGCAGCACGAGCCCGAACGTATCGGTCCGGCTCGGAAACACGAACACGTCGGCACTGCGGAAGTGCGCGGCGAGCTCCTCGCCGTGCTTCGCGCCCGTGAACACGGCGTGCGGGTGGCGCGACTGCAGCTCGGCCCGCTGCGGCCCGTCGCCGACGACCACCTTGGTGCCCGGCAGGTCGAGGCGGAGGAACGCGTCGAGGTTCTTTTCGACCGCCACGCGGCCGACGTACATGAACACGGGAGCACGCCAGGCATTGGCGAGGCGCGGTCCGGGCCGGAACACGTCGGTGTCGACGCCTCGGGACCACATCGCGAGATTGCGAAACCCGCGCGTGCGGAGGTCGTCGTGGATCGATCGCGTCGCCACCATCACCGCGCCGGCCGGCGCGTGGAAGCGCCGCAGCCAGCCGTAGGTGAGCGCGACCGGCAGCCGAACCCGCGCGTGCACGTACTCGGGGAACCGGGTGTGATACGCGGTCGTGAAGGCAAGTCCCCGGGACAGGCACCAGCGGCGCGCGGCCTGCCCGACGGGACCCTCCGTGGCGATGTGCACGGTGTCCGGAACGAACGCGCTCGCGAGCGTGGCGAAGCGCCGGAACGGTGCGATTGCGAGGCGGATCTCCGGGTAGCTGGGGCACGGGAGCGTCCGGAAGCGGTCCGGGCCGATCACCTCCACCGGATGCCCGGCTGCGTGCAGTTCGCGCACCGTGCGCCCGAGCGTGATCACGACCCCGTTGACCTGCGGCGTCCAGGCGTCAGTGGCAAGCAGGATGCGCATCGTGCTCGAAATCCGTGAGCGCGGCTTCGGCCACCGCCTGTCGGGCATGCTGCGCGATCTCCTTCCAGCTCAGGATCGACAACCGGCCGTCGTCGTATTCCACCAGCGCGGTGAGGCTCTCGACCCAGTCCCCGCAGTTGCAGTAGAGCGTCCCTTCGATCCGACGTATCTCGGCCTTGTGGATGTGGCCGCACACCACGCCGTCGACGCCACGGCGCCGCGCGGCATCCGCCAGCGCGATCTCGAAGTCCGTGATGTAGCTCACCGCGTTCTTCACGCGCTGCTTCAGGTATTGCGACAGGCTCCAGTAGGGAAAGCCGAGGCGCGCCCGCGCGGCGTTCAGCCACCGGTTGAGGTGCAGCGTCGCGAGGTACGCGCGATCGCCGACAAAGGCGAGCCAGCGCGCGCACTGCACGACGCCGTCGAAGAGGTCGCCGTGCGTGACGAGCAACCGGCGCCCGTCGGCGGTGACGTGCACGTCGTCCTCGCGCACGTCGATCCCGCCGAAGGAGACGGGCGTGAAGTGGCGACCGAACTCGTCGTGGTTGCCGAGGATGTAGACGACTTCCGTCCCCTTGCGCGCCTTGCGGAGCAGCTTCTGGACCACGTCGTTGTGGCTGCCCGGCCAGAACCACCGCCGTCTCAGCTGCCAGCCGTCGACGATGTCGCCGACGAGGTAGAGGCGCTGCGACTCCGTGTTGCGCAGGAAGTCGAGCAGGGCAGGCCGCCTGGCAGCCAGGGGTGCCGAGGTGGACATCCGAGATCCAGATGGTGCGGAAGCGCAGCGCGCCGTCGCGATCGTCGGACCGGTCGGCGCGTGTCGGCACGACGGGCTCAGGCGGCCTTGAGGAAGTGGCGCGCGTACCGGGGCGTCACCCGGGCAAGCGGCAGGAACACGAAGAAATCCGCCGTGTTGAAATCGGGATCCCAGGCGGGATCGCCGCCCACCCACGCCCCGAGCCGCAGGTAGGCCCGCAGCAGCGGCGGCACGAGCGCTGCCGCATCGTGCTGCGGCGTGTCGCCCTCGGGATCGGCGGCGGCCAGCGGGGATCGCGGGAAGACGCGGTACTCGATGGGCGCGAGGTAGGACGGCATGACATGATCGGCGACCTGCCGCGCGGCCGCGCCGCCGTCGGCCATGCCCATCGACGCGCAACCGATCAGGAACCGGTAGCTCCGCTGCGAGCATGAGCAAGGCGATGCCCTGCCAGAGCCTGGCGATCACGGCGCCATTGCGGCAGTCGGGGTGGATGCACGCCCGGCCGACCTCGCAGAGGCCATCGCTCAAGAGCTGCAGCCGCGTCAGGTCGAACTCGGTCTCCGCATAGTACGTGCCGAGCCGCCGCGCCTTCTCCGGCGTCAGGATCCGGTAGGTGCCGACGACATCCTCGCTCACAGGATCGCGGACGATCGAGGTGTTCGCACCAGGCGTCGAACATGTCCTCCTCGATGCCGGGCCGCCGGCAGGGCGTGCTCGCGCCCATCTCTCCGACGAACACGGCGTGCCGCAGCCGTTGTGCCGACTCGACTTCGCCCGGCGTCCGGGCGAACGCGACTTGCAGGCCATGCGCGCGAGGCGTCGGGCGGAGCTCTGAATCCAGCGAAAGAAGCATCGGCAGGCTCTTGATCCGAAGGGCAGTGCGCGCATCGTGTCGGCCGGCGACGACGCCGCGATGACCGAGGCGTTACGGAATGGTTGACGTTGCGCGTCCGCGCGATGACACCCTTCGATCCCATTCCGGTCGTGCCGCCCGCTTCCCGGCGATTCGACCGCCGGCGTACACGTTGTCGGGCGCCGAACTGGGCTGCTGGGCCTCGCATCTCTCGGCGTGGGCGTGCATCCTCGCCTCGGGCGAGGCCGCGGGCACGGTGCTCGAGGACGACCTCGTGCTCGCTCCGGACTTCGCCGGATGCGTCGGTGAACTGGAGCGCGACCTCGGGGACTTCGACCTCGTCTACCTCGGAACCTCGTCGCGCAATCTGTCGCGGCGGCGCGCGAAGGCGATCGGGGGGCTGCGCATCCACGCGCCGGTCGGGCTCGTCCTCAACACCTGGGGATACGTCGTCAGTGCGGCCTGGATCGCCCGCCTGTTCACACGTCCGGTGTTCGCGATCACATGCCGATCGATCACTTCCTCGGCGGTCGCGGCGGCGCCGTCCGAAGCCCCGCATCGGCGTCGTGCAGCCGGCTTGCGTCCACGAGGACCCGGCCACGGCGAGGGCCTCGCAGATCCAGCCCTACACCTGGCGTCCGGACCGGCTGCGCGTCGTTGAGTCGGCCCGCCGACGGTTTCTGTCGAGCCGCGCCGGCAACTGGTTCTATCGCCTCTACCGCTGGCTCTAGGCGCGAGCGCCAGGGTGGCGGGACACTGGGGAAATTGCTTGCCGGGCTGCCGGAAATGTCCCGGGTTCGGGCGAACCGACCGATGCAGGCATGCCGACGGGAATCGACGATCCCCGCCCCGCCCGGCAGGTGAACAGGCTATTCGGGTCGCATCGAACGGCAAGTCGTTGATTCGGCAGGCGCGCGGTGGAAGGAGCTGCGCCGGCGCTGCACTGCAAGGCCCGGTTTGACGCTCGACCCGGCCCCACTGCTAAAATCGATCGTTTCGTCGGAGGGGTTCCCGAGCGGTCAAAGGGAGCAGACTGTAAATCTGCCGGCTCTGCCTTCGAAGGTTCGAATCCTTCCCCCTCCACCATTCAGGCATCAGGTATCAGAGCTCAGGAATCAGCAAGGAGCGCGCCATCGCATCGGTCGTCGCGGCCACTGATCCCTGATCCCTGTCCTCTGATGCCTGAATGCGGGTGTAGCTCAATGGTAGAGCAGAAGCCTTCCAAGCTTACGACGAGGGTTCGATTCCCTTCACCCGCTCCAGAAGATCGCGTGAACCGGATCGAGGCATGAACGAGGCGGCGGCGCACCGGTCGAGAGGTGCGATGCCGGTGGACGAGGACAGGCGCAGCACGGGGCGCGACGCACAGATCGCCCATGTAGCTCAGTGGTAGAGCACTCCCTTGGTAAGGGAGAGGTCGAGCGTTCAATCCGCTCCATGGGCACCAAGGCGTAGGCGGCCGAAAGCGAACCCCTGCTTGCGGCCGATTGAGGCAAGACCCGGAGCGCTGGCTCGGTGACGTAACTGAGCAGTCGATCCGGGTGGAAACGTCAACGAAGAGGCGAGGCAGCGATGGCCAAGGGCAAGTTTCAACGTACGAAGCCGCACGTGAACGTGGGGACGATCGGTCACGTGGATCATGGCAAGACGACGCTGACGGCGGCGATCACGACGGTGCTGTCGAAGAAGTTTGGTGGGGAGGCGAAGGCGTACGACCAGATTGATGCGGCGCCGGAGGAGAAGGCGCGGGGGATCACGATCAACACGGCGCACGTGGAGTACGAGACGGCGAACCGTCACTATGCGCACGTGGACTGTCCTGGGCACGCGGACTACATCAAGAACATGATCACCGGGGCGGCGCAGATGGATGGGGCGATCCTGGTGGTGTCGGCGGCGGACGGGCCGATGCCGCAGACGCGGGAGCACATTCTGCTGGCGCGGCAGGTGGGGGTGCCGTACATCGTGGTCTACCTGAACAAGGCGGACATGGTGGACGACAAGGAGTTGCTGGAGCTGGTGGAGATGGAGGTGCGGGAGCTGTTGTCGAAGTACGAGTTTCCGGGGGACAAGACGCCGATCGTGACGGGGTCGGCGAAGCTGGCGCTGGAGGGGGAGGACAGCGAGCTGGGGGTGAAGTCGATCTTCCGGCTGGCGGAGGCGCTGGACAGCTACATTCCGACGCCGAAGCGCGCGATCGACGGTCCGTTCCTGATGCCGGTGGAGGACGTGTTCTCGATTTCGGGACGTGGCACGGTGGTGACGGGGCGGGTGGAGCGCGGGGTGGTGAAGGTGGGCGAGGAGATCGAGATTGTCGGCCTGCGCCCGACGCTGAAGACGGTGTGCACGGGCGTGGAGATGTTCCGCAAGCTGTTGGACCAGGGGCAGGCGGGGGACAACGTGGGTGTGCTGCTGCGCGGCACGAAGCGCGAGGAAGTGGAGCGTGGTCAGGTGCTGGCGAAGCCGGGGTCGATCACGCCGCACACGAAGTTCAAGGCGGAGGTGTACGTGCTGTCGAAGGAGGAGGGTGGTCGGCATACGCCGTTCTTCAACGGGTACCGGCCGCAGTTTTATTTCCGGACGACGGACGTGACGGGGTCGATTGCGCTGCCGGCGGGGACGGAGATGGTGATGCCTGGGGACAACATTGCGATGGACGTGGCGCTGATTGCGCCGATCGCGATGGAGGAGGGGCTGCGCTTCGCGATTCGCGAGGGTGGCCGCACCGTCGGCGCCGGCGTCGTCGCCAAGATCATCGAGTAGCGACAGATACAGGTTCAGCAGGCCAGTAGCTCAATTGGCAGAGCGGCGGTCTCCAAAACCGCAGGTTGGGGGTTCGATTCCCTCCTGGCCTGCCACTTCCAGGGATCAGGCATCAGAGGACAGGGAGCAGAGGCGGCGGCGTTTCCGGTGGCGCGATGCGATTCGCGCACGGCCGACCAACCCCTGACCCATCCGCGAACGATCCCGGTGGCGAATTGACGACAGTGCAACGCAATGAAAGGGCAGTCGGGCAGAGGCGCTGATTCCCGTCCTCTGATTCCTGATACCTGAAATGGACAAAGTCAAGCTCGCGCTCGCCATCGCCTGCGTCGTCGCAGGCGTCGCCGCGTACTACTACTTCGCCGAACTCGCCGTGGTGCTGCGCGTGCTGATGGTGCTGGGCGGCCTCGCCGCCGGCGCGTTCGTCGCGTGGCTGTCGCAGCCCGGCAAGGACTTCTACGTGTTCGCGCAGGAAGCCTGGGCCGAAGCCGGCCGCGTGTCGTGGCCGTCCCGCAAGGAGACGCTGCAGACCACCGGCATCGTGTTCGTGTTCGTCGCCCTGATGGCGCTGTTCCTCTTCTCGGTCGACGCGTCGCTCGCGGCGATCGTGAAGCTCATGACCGGGCGGGGTGCATCGTGAACGCCGCCGGAACGTCCCGAGGCGCTCGTGGCCCGGATGCGACCGCGGGGGTGAAGCGATGAGCAAGAAGTGGTTCGTGGTGCACGCCTACTCGGGCTTCGAGAAGAGCGTGATGCGCGCGCTGCAGGAGCGCATCCGCCGCTCCGGGATGGAGGAGCAGTTCGGCCAGATCCTGGTGCCGGTCGAGGAAGTGGTCGAGATGAAGAGCGGCCAGAAGGCGATCTCCGAGCGCAAGTTCTTCCCGGGCTACGTGCTCGTCGAGATGGAGATGACCGACGACACGTGGCACCTGGTGAAGAGCACGCCGAAGGTGACCGGTTTCGTCGGCGGCACGGCCAACAAGCCGACGCCGATCTCCCAGAAGGAGGTCGACGCGATCCTGCAGCAGGTGCAGGAAGGCGTCGAGAAGCCCCGCCCCAAGGTGCTGTTCGAGATGGGCGAGGCGGTGCGCGTCAAGGAAGGGCCGTTCACCGACTTCCACGGCAACGTCGAGGACGTGAACTACGAGAAGAGCAAGCTGCGCGTGTCGGTGACGATCTTCGGTCGCTCGACGCCCGTGGAGCTCGACTTCTCGCAGGTCGAGAAGGCGTAAGGGACCTCCGCGGTCGCGGAGGGGTTGCACGGACGGGGAGGGCCGCCGGTCGGTCCGCTAGCACCCACAGGAGAACGAGATGGCAAAGAAAGTCGTCGGCTTCATCAAGTTGCAGGTGCCGGCCGGCAAGGCGAACCCCTCGCCGCCGATCGGTCCCGCGCTCGGCCAGCGCGGCCTCAACATCATGGAATTCTGCAAGGCGTTCAACGCCCAGACGCAGAAGCTGGAGCCGGGCCTGCCGATCCCGGTCGTGATCACGGCGTACGCGGACAAGAGCTTCACGTTCGTGATGAAGACGCCGCCCGCGACCGTGCTGATCAAGAAGGCCGCGAAGGTCGAGAAGGGCAGCGCGAAGCCGCACACCGACAAGGTCGGCAAGCTGACGCGCGCGCAGGCCGAGGAAATCGCGAAGACCAAGCAGCCGGACCTCACCGCCGCCGACCTGGACGCCGCGGTACGCACGATCGCCGGCAGCGCCCGCAGCATGGGCATCACCGTCGAAGGGGTGAAGTGATCATGGCTGCCGAACAGAAGAGCCCGCGCCTCTCCAAGCGCATGAAGACGGTCCGCGCGAAGGTGGACCACGGCAAGTTCTACACGGTCGACGACGCGCTCGCGCTGGTGAAGGAGACCGCGGTCGCGAAGTTCGACGAGTCGGTGGACGTCGCGGTGAACCTCGGCGTCGACGCGAAGAAGTCGGACCAGACGGTGCGCGGCTCGGTGGTGCTGCCCGCGGGCACCGGCAAGAAGGTGCGCGTGGCGGTGTTCGCCCAGGGCGACAAGGCGAAGCAGGCGCAGGACGCCGGCGCCGATATCGTCGGCTTCGACGACCTCGCCGCGAAGATCAAGGAAGGCTTCATGGAGTTCGACGTGGTGATCGCCTCGCCGGACGCGATGAAGGTCGTCGGCCAGCTCGGCCAGATCCTCGGTCCGCGCGGCCTGATGCCGAACCCCAAGGTCGGCACCGTGTCCGCCGACGTCGCGCGGCGCCGTCAGGAACGCCAAGGCCGGCCAGGTGCAGTACCGGACGGACAAGGCGGGCATCGTGCAGTGCACGATCGGTCGCGCGTCGTTCACGCCCGACCAGTTGAAGACCAACCTCACCGCGCTGATCGACGCCCTCAACAAGGCGAAGCCCGCGAACTCCAAGGGCATCTACCTCAAGAAGGTGAGCGTCTCGAGCACGATGGGCGCGGGTGTGCGCATCGACACGGCCGCGTTCGCGCAGGCGGCGGCGACGAAACAGTAATCAGGTATCAGGCATCAGGTATCAGTGGCCCGGTGGGGCCGCGGATGTCCGGTGCCGAAGGAATTGAGGGAGCGCGGGGCGGCAGCATCGTCCCGCGAGCCGTCAAAGACCGCCGGGGCAAATGGCTCAAAACAGGTAAGCGGTATCGGGCGCGGAAGCTGATCCCCGTTCCCAGATACCTGATGCCTGACCCGGCGCAGATGGTGCCCTCGTACAGGATCGCTCCTGGACGCAAGGTCACCGCATTTCAGGCAACAGGCAACAGAAGTCAGGTATCAGAGAGCCGGTGCACGAGCCGAAGCATTGGCCGGGACTGGCGGTCGTCGGGAATCTGGGATCGGTTCTGATCCCCGATCCCTGCCCTCTGATCCCTGAAACGGAGGTGAGCTTGAGTCTCAATCTTCAGCAGAAGGAAGCGGTAGTCGCGGAGGTCGCGAAGCAGATCGCCGGTGCGCAGGCCATCATCCTGGCCGAGAACCGGGGCTTGCCCGTTGCCGCCATGACGCAGCTTCGCGCGAAGGCACGCGCTTCGGGCATCTACTTCAGGGTGGTCAAGAACACCCTGGTGCGCCGGGCCGTCGTCGACACGCCGTTCGCAACGCTGGCCGACAAGATGTCCGGCCCGCTCGCGTACGGCATCGGCGCCGACCCCGTGGCGGTGGCGAAGGTCCTGAACGACTTCGCCAAGGCCCACGAGAAGTTCGTGATCGCAGGGGGCGCGATTCCCGGGCAGCTGATGTCCGCCAAGGACGTCGTCGCGCTCGCCTCGCTCCCGTCGCGCGAGCAACTGCTCGCGATGCTGGTCGGCACGATGCAGGCGCCGATCGTCAAGTTCGTCCGCACGCTGAACGAGGTGCCGTCGAAGTTCGTGCGCACCGTCGCGGCCGTTCGCGACAGCAGGCAGGCGGCCTGACCGCTCGCGGCTACCCAACACTGAACGCATTCATCCAGGAGCAACTGACATGTCCGCAGTGCAGACCGAAATCCTCGACAAGATCTCGTCGATGACCGTCCTCGAGCTCTCCGAGCTCATCAAGGCGATGGAAGAGAAGTTCGGCGTCTCCGCCGCCGCTGCCGTGGCCGCCGCCCCGGCCGCCGCCGCCGCCCCGGCCGCCGCGGCCGAGGAGCAGACCGAGTTCACCGTCATCCTCACGTCGTTCGGCGAGAACAAGGTCAACGTCATCAAGGCCGTTCGCGAACTGACGGGCCTCGGCCTCAAGGAAGCGAAGGACCTGGTCGACGGCGCCCCGAAGCCGGTCAAGGAAGCCATTCCGAAGGCCGACGCCGAAGCCGCGAAGAAGAAGCTCGAGGAAGCCGGCGCGAAGGCCGAGATCAAGTAACGACTCGCCCTCGTCTCTCGTTCCCCACGCTCTCCCGCCTCGCGCGGGAGGGTGCGGGGGCCGAGGCCGAAAACCAGCGGATTCGACGAGTCCGCTGCTTTTCGTCTTCTGAAGCGACTGCAGGAGACGGGCTTGGTCGGGCAGTCCGGTGCATCGGGCTGTCGTCCGCCAGCGGTTGGTAGAGGCCAACCACCACGCTCCCGGGAGTGCAACGCTCCCTCAGTCGATGTACGCCGGCCCGTTTGGGACGGCTTGCGATCCCCCCGGGTCCCGGGGGGCGCATCGATGCGGAGAGTCCCACGTGACGAATTACACCTTCACCGAGAAGAAGCGCATCCGGAAGAGCTTCGCGAAGCGCGCGAGCGTGCTGCCGGTCCCCTTCCTGCTCGAGACGCAGCTCGCCTCCTACCGGGCGTTCCTGCAGGCGGACGCGCCGCCCGAGCAGCGCAAGAGCGAGGGCCTGCAGGCGGCGTTCTCGTCGATCTTCCCGATCTCGTCGCACTCCGGCAACGCGCGGCTCGAGTTCGTCAGCTTCTCGCTGCTGCCGCCGGCGTTCGACGTCGTCGAGTGCCAGCAGCGCGGGCTCACCTACTGCTCCGCGCTGCGCGCGCGCGTGCGCCTGATCCTGATGGACAAGGAGGCGCCGAAGGAGACGGTGAAGGAGGTGAAGGAGCAGGAGGTCTACATGGGCGAGATCCCGCTCATGACCGACAACGGCTCGTTCATCATCAACGGCACCGAACGCGTGATCGTCTCGCAGCTGCACCGCTCGCCGGGCGTGTTCTTCGAGCACGACCGCGGCAAGACGCACAGCTCCGGCAAGCTCCTGTTCTCGGCGCGGGTGATCCCCTACCGCGGCAGCTGGCTCGACTTCGAGTTCGACCCGAAGGACTTCCTGTTCTTCCGCGTCGACCGGCGCCGCAAGATGCCGGTGACGACGCTGCTCAAGGCGATCGGCCTCACCAACGAGCAGATCCTCGCCGAGTTCTTCCAGTTCGACACGTTCCACTCCGGCAAGGCCGGCCTCGAGCTCGCGCTCGTGCCCGAGCGGCTGCGCGGCGAGATGGCGAAGTTCGACATCGTCGGCAAGGACGGCAAGGTCATCGTCGGCAAGGACAAGCGCATCACCGCGCGCCACGTGCGCGAGCTCGCCGACGGCGGCGTGAAGAAGATCGCGGTCCCGGCCGAGTACGTGGTCGGCCGCACGCTCGCCACCAACGTCGTCGACAAGTCGACCGGCGAGGTGATCGCCAAGGCGAACGACGAGATCACCGAGGAACTGCTGAAGAATCTGCAGGCCGGCGCGGTCGCGGAGTTCAGCACGCTGTACACGAACGACCTCGACCAGGGTCCGTACATCTCGCAGACGCTGAAGAGCGACGACACGCCCGACCAGTACGCGGCCAAGGTGGCGATCTACCGCATGATGCGCCCGGGCGAGCCGCCGACCGAGGACGCCGTCGAGTCGCTGTTCCACGGCCTGTTCTTCTCCGAGGAGCGCTACGACCTGTCGGCGGTCGGCCGGATGAAGTTCAACCGCCGCGTCGGCCGCGAGGAGCTGAAGGGCACCGGCACGCTGACCAACGAGGACATCATCGCGGTCATCCGCATCCTCGTCGAGCTGCGCAACGGCCGCGGCGAGATCGACGACATCGACCACCTCGGCAACCGCCGCGTGCGCTCGGTCGGCGAGCTCGCCGAGAACCAGTTCCGCTCCGGCCTCGTGCGCGTCGAGCGCGCGGTCAAGGAGCGCCTGGGCCAGGCCGAGAGCGAGAACCTGCTGCCGCACGACCTGATCAACGCCAAGCCGATCTCGGCGGCGATCAAGGAGTTCTTCGGCAGCTCGCAGCTGTCGCAGTTCATGGACCAGACCAACCCGCTGTCCGAGATCACGCACAAGCGGCGCGTCTCGGCGCTGGGCCCGGGCGGCCTCACGCGCGAGCGCGCGGGCTTCGAGGTCCGCGACGTGCACCCGACGCACTACGGCCGCGTGTGCCCGATCGAGACGCCGGAAGGCCCGAACATCGGCCTCATCAACTCGCTCGCGCTGTACGCGCGCACCAACGAGTACGGCTTCCTCGAGACGCCGTACCGCAAGGTCGTCGACAGCCGCGTCGTCCGACGAGATCCACTACCTCTCGGCGATCGAGGAAGGCCAGTACGTGATCGCGCAGGCGAACGCCAAGGTCGACGCGAAGGGCGAGCTGGCGGACGAACTGGTCTCCTGCCGCAGCCGCAACGAGTTCATGCTCGCGACCGCCGACAAGGTCCAGTACATGGACGTCGCGCCGGCGCAGATCGTCTCCGTCGCCGCGTCGCTGATCCCGTTCCTCGAGCACGACGACGCGAACCGCGCGCTGATGGGCTCGAACATGCAGCGCCAGGCGGTGCCGTGCCTGCGTCCGGAGAAGCCGCTGGTCGGCACCGGCGTGGAGCGCACGGCGGCCGTCGACTCCGGCACCGCGGTGATGGCGCGCCGGGGCGGCCTGGTCGACTACGTCGACGCGTCGCGCATCGTCGTGCGCGTGCACGACGCCGAGACGGCGGCGGGCGAGGTCGGCGTCGACATCTACAACCTGGTCAAGTACAAGCGTTCCAACCAGAACACCAACATCAACCAGCGCCCGCTGGTCAAGGTGGGCGACGGCATCGCCCGCGGCGACGTCATCGCCGACGGCGCGTCGACCGACATGGGCGAGCTGGCGCTCGGGCAGAACATGCTGGTCGCGTTCATGCCCTGGAACGGCTACAACTACGAGGACTCGATCCTGATCTCGGAGCGCGTCGTCGGCGACGACCGCTACACGTCGATCCACATCGAGGAGCTCTCGGTCGTCGCCCGCGACACCAAGCTCGGGCCCGAGGAGATCACGCGCGACATCTCGAGCCTGGGCGAGGCGCAGCTCGGCCGTCTCGACGACTCCGGCATCGTCTACATCGGCGCCGAGGTCGAGGCGGGCGACGTGCTGGTCGGCAAGGTCACGCCGAAGGGCGAGACCCAGCTGACGCCGGAGGAGAAGCTGCTCCGCGCGATCTTCGGCGAGAAGGCCTCGGACGTGAAGGACACCTCGCTGCGCGTGCCCTCGGGCATCAGCGGCACGGTGATCGACGTCCAGGTGTTCACGCGCGAGGGCATCGAGCGCGACAAGCGCGCGCAGCAGATCATCGAGGACGAGCTGAAGGGCTACCGCAAGGACCTGAACGACCAGCTCCGCATCGTCGAGAACGACGCCTTCGACCGCATCGAGAAGTCGATCACCGGCCGCGTCGCCAACGGCGGCCCGAAGCGCCTCGCCAAGGGCGCGAAGGTGACGAAGGACTACCTCGAGGGCTTAAGCCGGCACGACTGGTTCGAGATCCGTCTCGCCGACGAGGACGCGGCCGCGGATCTCGAGGCGATGAAGGACGCGCTCGCGAAGAAGCGCGCCGACTTCGACGCGATGTACGAGCTCAAGAAGAAGAAGCTGACGCAGGGCGACGAGCTGCCGCCGGGCGTGCAGAAGATGGTCAAGGTGTACGTCGCGGTGAAGCGCCGCCTGCAGCCCGGCGACAAGATGGCCGGCCGCCACGGCAACAAGGGTGTGGTGTCCAAGATCGTGCCGGTCGAGGACATGCCCTACATGGCCGACGGCACCCCCGTCGACATCGTGCTGAACCCGCTCGGCGTGCCGTCGCGGATGAACGTCGGCCAGATCCTCGAGGTGCACCTCGGCTGGGCCGCGAAGGGCCTGGGCCAGAAGATCGACGCGATGCTGAAGGCGCAGGCGAAGGTCGGCGAGGTGCGGAAGTTCCTCGAGCAGGTCTACAACTCGCGCGGCCGTCCGGAGGAACTGGACAAGCTGGACGACGCCGAGATCGTGCGGCTGGCCGGCAACCTGCGCGGCGGCGTGCCGTTCGCGACGCCGGTGTTCGACGGCGCGACCGAGGAGGAGATCAAGGCGATGCTGGAGCTCGCCGGGCTGCCCACGTCGGGCCAGGTGCAGCTGCACGACGGGCGCACCGGCGACGCCTTCGACCGCCCGGTGACCGTGGGCTTCATGCACATGCTGAAGCTGCACCACCTGGTCGACGACAAGATGCACGCGCGCTCGACCGGCCCGTACAGCCTCGTCACGCAGCAGCCGCTCGGCGGCAAGGCGCAGTTCGGCGGCCAGCGCTTCGGCGAGATGGAAGTCTGGGCGCTGGAGGCCTACGGCGCGGCGTACACGCTGCAGGAGATGCTCACGGTCAAGTCCGACGACGTCAACGGGCGGACCAAGGTCTACGAGAACATCGTCAAGGGCGAGCACAAGATCGAGGCCGGCATGCCGGAGTCGTTCAACGTGCTGGTGAAGGAAATCCGGTCGCTCGCCATCGACATCGACATGGAGCGGTATTAGGCGGCGAAAAGTAGAACCCTACTTTTCGCCGATGTGAGCATCCGCTCGAATCGCTGGCAAAGCCAGTCGATTCGACCGCGGCAAAGGCAACGAAGGACCGCCGGCCGACGCAAAGCGGCGGGCGAGAACCTGGAGACAGACGGAATGAAAGCACTGCTCGATCTTTTCAAGCAGGTCACGCAGGAAGAGGAATTCGACGCGATCCGCATCGGGCTCGCCTCGCCCGAGAAGATCCGCTCGTGGTCGTACGGCGAGGTCAAGAAGCCGGAGACGATCAACTACCGCACGTTCAAGCCGGAGCGCGACGGCCTCTTCTGCGCCAAGATCTTCGGGCCGGTCAAGGACTACGAGTGCCTGTGCGGCAAGTACAAGCGCCTGAAGCACCGCGGCGTGATCTGCGAGAAGTGCGGCGTCGAGGTGACGCTCGCCAAGGTGCGCCGCGAACGCATGGGCCACATCGAGCTCGCGAGCCCGGTCGCGCACATCTGGTTCCTGAAGAGCCTGCCCTCGCGCATGGGCATGGTGCTCGACATGACGCTGCGCGACATCGAGCGCGTGCTCTACTTCGAGGCGTACGTCGTCACCGACCCGGGCCTGACGCCGCTGAACCGCGCCCAGCTCCTGACCGAGGACGACTACCTCGCGAAGCTCGAGCAGCACGGCGACGACTTCCAGGCGACGATGGGCGCGGAGGGCATCCGCGAGCTCCTCAAGGGCCTCGACGTCAACCACGAGATCGAGAAGCTCAGGAAGGAGCTCGAGACCACGGGGTCGGACACCAAGATCAAGAAGATCGCCAAGCGCCTCAAGGTGCTGGAGGCGTTCAACAAGTCGGGCATCAAGCCCGAGTGGATGATCCTCGAGGTGCTGCCGGTGCTGCCGCCGGAGCTCCGCCCGCTCGTGCCGCTCGACGGCGGCCGCTTCGCGACCTCCGACCTGAATGACCTGTACCGCCGCGTCATCAACCGCAACAACCGCCTGAAGCGCCTGCTCGAGCTGAAGGCGCCGGACATCATCGTCCGCAACGAGAAGCGGATGCTGCAGGAGGCGGTGGACTCGCTGCTCGACAACGGCCGTCGCGGCAAGGCGATGACCGGCGCCAACAAGCGGCCGCTGAAGTCGCTCGCCGACATGATCAAGGGCAAGGGCGGCCGCTTCCGCCAGAACCTGCTCGGCAAGCGCGTCGACTACTCGGGCCGCTCGGTGATCGTCGTCGGCCCGCAGCTGAAGCTCCACCAGTGCGGGCTGCCCAAGCTGATGGCGCTCGAGCTGTTCAAGCCCTTCATCTTCAACAAGCTGGAGACGATGGGCCTCGCCACCACGATCAAGGCCGCGAAGAAGATGGTCGAGGGCCAGGAGCCGGTGGTCTGGGACATCCTGGAAGAGGTGATCCGCGAGCACCCGGTGATGCTGAACCGCGCGCCGACGCTGCACCGCCTCGGCATCCAGGCCTTCGAGCCGGTGCTGATCGAGGGCAAGGCGATCCAGCTCCACCCGCTGGTCTGCACGGCGTTCAACGCCGACTTCGACGGCGACCAGATGGCCGTGCACGTGCCGCTGTCGCTCGAGGCGCAGATGGAGGCGCGCACGCTGATGCTCGCCTCGAACAACGTGCTGATGCCGTCGAACGGCGAGCCGTCGATCGTGCCGTCGCAGGACATCGTGCTCGGCCTGTACTACGCGACCCGCGAAAAGATCGGCGCCGCCGGCGAGAACATGATGTTCTCCGACGTCGCCGAAGTGCTGCGCGCCTACGAGTCGCGGCAGGTCGAGCTGCACGCCCGCATCACGGTGCGCATCCGCGAGGTCGAGAAGAAGAACGGCGAGAAGGTCGAGAAGATCTCCCGCTACGAGACCACCGTGGGCCGCTCGATCCTGTCCGAGATCCTGCCGCCGGGGCTGCCGTTCTCGTTCATCAACAAGCCGCTCAAGAAGAAGGAGATCTCGCGCCTCATCAACGCGAGCTTCCGCCGCTGCAGCCTGCGCGAGACGGTGATCTTCGCCGACAAGCTGATGCAGGCGGGCTACGCGCTCGCCACGCGCGGCGGCATCTCGTTCGCCGCCGACGACATGCTGGTGCCGGCCGAGAAGAAGGGCATCATCGAGAAGGCCGAGAAGGAAGTGAAGGAGATCGAGGCCCAGTACACGTCGGGCCTCGTCACGCAGGGCGAGCGCTACAACAAGGTGGTCGACATCTGGGGCCGCGCCGGCGACGACATCGCCAAGGCGATGATGCTGCAGCTCGGCTCGATGGAAGTCACCGACAGCAAGGGCCAGAAGGTGAAGCAGGACTCGTTCAACTCGATCTTCATGATGGCCGACTCCGGCGCGCGCGGCTCGGCGGCGCAGATCCGGCAGCTCGCCGGCATGCGCGGCCTGATGGCGAAGCCCGACGGCTCGATCATCGAGACGCCGATCACCGCGAACTTCCGCGAGGGCCTGAACGTGCTGCAGTACTTCATCAGCACGCACGGCGCGCGCAAGGGCCTGGCCGACACGGCGTTGAAGACGGCGAATTCGGGCTACCTCACCCGTCGTCTCGTCGACGTGACGCAGGATCTCGTGGTCACCGAGGACGACTGCGGCACCCGCAACGGCGTGGCGATGAAGGCGCTGGTCGAGGGCGGCGAAGTGGTCGAGGCGCTGCGCGAGCGCATCCTCGGCCGCGTCGCGGCCGCGGACGTCGTCAATCCCGAGACGCAGGCGACCCTCTACGAGGCCGGCACGCTGCTCGGCGAGGACGAGGTCGAGCAGGTCGAGGTCCTCGGCATCGACGAGGTCAAGGTGCGCACGCCGCTCACCTGCGACACGCGCTACGGGCTGTGCGCCAGGTGCTACGGCCGCGACCTCGGCCGCGGGCACCTGGTGAACGTCGGCGAGGCGGTGGGCGTCATCGCCGCGCAGTCGATCGGCGAGCCGGGCACGCAGCTCACGATGCGCACGTTCCACATCGGCGGTGCGGCGTCGCGGACGGCGGCGGCCTCGCAGGTCGATTCGAAGTCGGCGGGCACGGTGCGCTTCTCCGCCTTGATGCGCTACGTCACCAACGCCAAGGGCGAGCCGGTGGCGATCGGCCGTTCCGGCGAAGTCACGATCCACGACGACGCCGGCCGCGAGCGCGAGCGCCACAAGGTGCCGTACGGCGCGACGCTGCAGGTGAAGGACGGCGACGTCATCAAGGCCGGCAAGGTGCTGGCGACCTGGGACGCGACCGCGCGTCCGATCATCACCGAGTACGCGGGCACGGTGCGGTTCGAGCACGTCGAGGACGGCGTGACGGTGGCGAAGCAGGTCGACGAAGTCACCGGCCTCTCCACGCTGGTGGTGATCGACCCGAAGCGCCGCACCGGCAGTGCCGCGAAGGGCGTGCGGCCGCAGGTGAAGCTGCTCGACGCCAAGGGCGACGAGATCAAGCTGGCGGGTTCGGACCTGCCGGTGCAGATCACCTTCCAGGTCGGCTGCATCATCACGGTGAAGGACGGCCAGCAGGTGAGCGTCGGCGAGGTGCTGGCGCGGATCCCGCAGGAGACGTCGAAGACGCGCGACATCACCGGCGGCCTGCCGCGGGTGGCGGAGCTGTTCGAGGCGCGCTCGCCGAAGGACGCGGGCATGCTGGCGGAGGTCACCGGCACGGTGTCGTTCGGCAAGGACACCAAGGGCAAGCAGCGGCTGGTGATCACCGACCTCGACGGTGTCGCGCACGAGTTCCTGATCGCCAAGGACAAGCACGTCACGGTGCACGACGGGCAGGTGGTGAACAAGGGCGAGACGATCGTCGACGGCCCGGCGGACCCGCACGACATCCTGCGTCTCTTGGGGATGGAGGCGCTGGCGCGCTACATCACCGACGAGGTGCAGGACGTGTACCGCCTGCAGGGCGTGAAGATCAACGACAAGCACATCGAGGTGATCGTGCGGCAGATGCTGCGCCGGGTGCAGGTGACGGATCCGGGCGACACGCGCTTCATCCTGGGCGAGCAGGCGGAGCGCTCGGACATCCTGGACGAGAACGACAAGGCGACCGGGGACGGCAAGAGTGCCGCGACGTACGAGCACATGCTGCTCGGCATCACCAAGGCGTCGCTGTCGACGGACTCGTTCATCTCGGCGGCGTCGTTCCAGGAGACGACGCGGGTGCTGACCGAGGCGGCGATCATGGGCAAGAAGGACGATCTGCGAGGCTTGAAGGAGAACGTGATCGTCGGGCGGCTGATCCCGGCGGGCACGGGGCTCGCGCACCACAACGCCCGCAAGAAGGCGAAGGCGATGGGTCCGGAAGCGGCGCTGCAGGCGGAGCTGGCGGAAGCGGGTGTGGAAGCGGGGGCACCCGCGGCGGCAGCACCTGCGACCACCGAGCAGCCGGCGGACGCGGCTTAAGGCACCGCGCGCATCACTGCCGGCGTGCGCGCCGGCGGAGCGTCATCGCAACGGGCCGGCAGGCGACTGCCGGCCCGTTGCGCTTCGGCGTGCGCCCCGAGGGCTTGTCACCGTGCCTTGGTGCCGAGTTACCCGCTGTACGTTGCAATGTTGCAGCTGCTGAGGCGCGCCCGCAGGAGGTCGGCCGAACGGCCGAGTGCCGGACTGGCGCCGACGGGTCAACATTGCCGCACACCGGGTTACTTGCCGGTGGTGTCAATAGGGGGGGCGAAATGGAGTCGTTGCGCCTGCCCCGGGCCGCAGCCATGCCCATCACCCTGTCCGTCAAGAACACGCCCGACGACATCGTCGTTGACGCATCGGCGGTTTCGGCGCTGGTTTGCGGAGAGGAGGCTGACGAAGGTGCAGCCAAAGGGCCGATTGCGTCAGAGATGGTGATGCATTAGCATCTGATGCATGCGCACCACGCTCGACATCGCCGACGACGTCCTCCGCGCTGCCCGGGAACTGGCCCGGCGGGAGCGCAAGACGATCGGTGAGGCCGTGTCGGACCTGGCGCGGCGCGCACTGAACGCGACGCCCGAGGGGACGTCGGCTCGCGAGCCCGAAGCCGTCTACGGCTTCAGGCCGTTCCCGAGCCGGGGCGGCATCGTCACCAACGAGACGATCGACGCCCTTCGCGAGGACGAAGCCGCCTGATGCAGGCACTTCTCGATGTCAACGTGCTGATCGCCCTGCTCGACGCCGATCACACGCTCCACGCCCGCGCTGCCGCGTGGTTGGCCCGGAACGCGACGAAAGGGTGGGCGTCGTGCCCGATCACGGAGAACGGGTGCGTGAGGATCATGGCGCACCCGGGCTATCCGAACCCGCTGCCCGTGCACGCGGTGGCTCGGCGCCTTGGCGAGGCGGCGTCCCATCCGCTGCACGAGTTCTGGCCAGACGAACTCAGCCTGCTGGACGGGCGGGCCGTCGACACGGCGCGCGTCCACGGCCCGCGACAGTTGACGGACGTCTACCTGCTTGCCCTTGCGGTGCGTCGAGGGGGCCGCTTCGTCACGTTTGACGCGTCGGTCGGGCTCGAGGCCGTTCCTGGCGCACAGCCCAGGCACTTGCTGGTGCTGTAGGACACGGCGGGACTGGTCCGCCGCGAGGTGCAGGCGGCGGTCACGGCGTGCAACGACTCAGGCAGCGAGCGCAGCGGCCTCGTCCTCGGGCAGGCCGGACGCCTCGGGCCAGACGCTCTCGACCAGACCGACCAGCGCCGACGAGCGCGGGCTCGGCGCTGCGTGCGCGCGGCCACAGGAAGCGCAGCGAGGTCTCGATCCGCGCGCGGGGCCACAGGCACACCTCGCCCGCGGCCTCGGCGTCGAGCGCCACGTCCTCGCGGATCAGCGACACGCCCACGCCGGCGACGACCAGCGAGCGGATCACCGCCTCGTTGTCTGCCTCGACGACGGTGGTGGGGGAGAGACCGCGTTGCGCAAAGAAGTGCGTCGCGAGGGCGTGGTGCGTACTGATCGGCGGCGTCATCACCCAGGGCAGGGCCGCGGCACCGGCGTCGTCGGCAGCGGCGATGCGGTTGGCCCAGGCGGCCGGGCCGGCCACGCGGTAGACAACCGGCCGCAGCGCGAGCGAGGCCACGGAGGCGTGCGCGAGCGGGCCGTAGTAGAAGCTCGCGTCGAGCTCGCCGTCACGCACCTTCTCGAACGCGGCGCCGGACACCTCGTGGTGGAGCTCGATCTCCAGCAGCGGATGCCGGTCGACCGCGGCCGACAGCAGCGCACCGAGCCGGAGCAGGTCGGGGTCCGATACGGTGCCGACGCGCACGCGTTCGGCCACCTGGCCGCGCATCGACTGGGCGAGGCCGCGCAGGGCGACGGCCCGCTCGACGATCTCCCGGGCCGCGGGCAGGAGCTGCCGGCCTGCGGCCGTCAGCGACATGCCGGTGGTCCCGCGCTCGAACAGCGCGACGCCAAGTTCTTCTTCCAGCGCACGAATCTGTGCCGAAAGCGCGGGCTGGCTGACGTGCAGGCGCTCCGAGGCCCGGGTCAGATGGCCCATTTCGGCAACGGTCGCGAAGCTGCGCAGTTGGTAGAGTTCCATGGTCGGCTACTTGCGGTGCCATCCTAGCGGAGCAATTGCTGTGCCGCAACAAGGACCGTCCGATAGATAAGTGGGGGCGATATGGCCGATCCAAACGTTCGATTGGCAATCCGCGAGGTCCGCACGTATCATTGGCATTGTGCACTGCGGCAATCCCGGGTGCACGGCAATTCGGGGCCGATCGGCCCACAGGAACGGAAACATGAGCCTCAACCGCCACAACCCCTTCGTCGCATCTCTTTCCTCCCTCGTCGAGCCCGCATCGGGCGCACCGGTGTCCACCGTTCCAGCAACGGCCATCCGGGAAGCGGAACACCTCACATTCCTCGAGCGCTTCGAGTCCCTGGCGGCCTTCGGGCAGACACTCGGTGCCGAGCCTGACGCGCCCGCCGCCGAGTTGCCCGAGGAGGCGACGATCGAGGCACGGACGTATCAGTTGTTCCCGTACTACTACTAGCGCCCGTCGGGTAGCGGAATACCGGCAGCCGGCGTCGGCGACGCGCTGGATGGCGAACGCCGCCCATGCGCGGCCGTGACCGGTGGCGGCGCCAAGTGCCGTCGAACGTGGACTGGTGACGCCCCGCCGCCCGATGCTCGACGGGGTAGAACGCCAACGCGTGTCCATGGGCCCGTGTGCCGGCGTCACCCCACCGCCCGCGCCACCCGCGGATCGGCGTCGCGCGATGCCACGGCACAAAGGTGCATCGCAGTGCAACAGGCACGTTGACACGCTCTCGCTTTCTCCTTAAAATTCCAAGTCTTTCCTGCGGCGACTCCAGCCCCGAATCCAAGGGCGATGCGAGACGGCGCCGGGCGTACCCGGTCGCGATGTCGATCGAGGCGCGACAAGGGTGGCCCGGGCGGGTGCAGCTTCCACGCTTGGGCCATTTCGATTTCGGAAGCAGCAAGGCAGCGGAAGACCCGGTCGGTCGACCGTCCGGGCGACGAGCGCTGCGGTGTGCAGGACGATGCGCGGACGGCACGCGCGGGCACCGCAACTCGGGACAATCCGGCGGGTTCACGAAAGCAGCGTAAAGCACAACGCGGAAGAGTCATGCCAACGATCAATCAACTGGTGCGCAAGGGCCGCGAGCCCGTCGTGTCGAAGAGCAAGGTCCCGGCGCTGCAGCAGAGCCCGCAGAAGCGCGGCGTGTGCACGCGCGTGTACACGACGACGCCCAAGAAGCCGAACTCCGCGCTGCGGAAGGTCGCCAAGGTGCGCCTCACCAACGGCTTCGAGGTGATCAGCTACATCGGCGGCGAAGGCCACAACCTGCAGGAGCACTCGGTGGTGCTGATCCGCGGCGGCCGCGTCAAGGACCTCCCCGGCGTGCGCTACCACATGGTGCGCGGCTCGCTCGACACCGCCGGCGTCAAGGACCGCAAGCAGTCCCGCTCGAAGTACGGCGCGAAGCGTCCGAAGAAGGCCTGACCCCGACCCCCACGTGAACCGACCGCGGGGATCCGCCGGGGCCTTAGGGCCCACGGATCCACGCCAGACAAACCGGCGCGGGGGCGGCACGGCCGCCCCGCGTCGAATGGAGCGAACATGCCCCGTCGCCGCGAAGTACCGAAGCGCGAGATCCTGCCCGACCCGAAGTACAAGTCGGTCGAGGTCGCGAAGTTCATGAACGTTCTCATGGAAGCCGGCAAGAAGTCGGTCGCCGAGCGCATCGTCTACGGCGCCTTCGAGTCGATCTCGAAGAAGGGCGGCAAGGACCCGCTCGAGGTGTTCACGCAGGCGCTGCAGAACGCCCGGCCGATGGTCGAGGTGAAGAGCCGCCGCGTCGGCGGCGCGAACTTCCAGGTGCCGGTCGAGGTGCGCCCGGTGCGCCGCATGGCGCTCGCGATGCGCTGGCTGCGCGAGGCCGCCCGCAAGCGCGGCGAGAAGTCGATGGGCCAGCGGCTCGCCGGCGAACTGATGGACGCCTCCGAAGGCCGCGGCGGCGCGGTGAAGAAGCGCGAGGAAGTGCACCGCATGGCGGAGGCCAACAAGGCCTTCTCGCACTTCCGCTTCTGATCGCGCGGGACCAGCGCGCAGCGAACACGACGATACGCAACACGAAGAGACCGGCCGCGGCCGGGATGACCGCCGGCCCGCCGCAACGATCTCAAAGGCAATACCGTGCCCCGAATTACGCCCATCGACCGCTACCGAAACATCGGCATCAGCGCGCACATCGACGCCGGCAAGACCACGACCACCGAGCGCATCCTGTTCTACACGGGGGTGTCGCACAAGATGGGCGAGGTGCACGACGGCGCGGCGACGACCGACTGGATGGAGCAGGAGCGCGAGCGCGGCATCACGATCACGTCGGCCGCGGTCACCTGCTTCTGGAAGGGGATGGACGCGAGCCACCCCGAGCACCGCATCAACATCATCGACACGCCGGGCCACGTCGACTTCACGATCGAGGTCGAGCGCAGCATGCGCGTGCTCGACGGCGCGTGCATGGTGTACTGCGCGGTCGGCGGCGTGCAGCCGCAGTCCGAGACCGTGTGGCGGCAGGCGAACAAGTACAAGGTCCCCCGGCTCGCGTTCGTCAACAAGATGGACCGCCAGGGCGCGAACTTCTTCAAGGTCTACGACCAGATGAAGCAGCGCCTCAAGGCGAACCCGGTCGCGATCCAGGTGCCGATCGGCGCCGAGGAGAAGTTCCAGGGCGTGGTCGACCTCGTGCTCATGAAGGCGATCTACTGGGACGAGTCGTCGCAGGGCATGAAGTTCGACCTGCGCGAGATCCCGGCCGAGCTCGTCGACACCAGCAAGGAGTGGCGCGAGCGGATGGTCGAGAGCGCCGCCGAGGCCAACGAGGAGCTGATGAACAAGTACCTCGAGTCCGGCGAGCTGTCGGTCGAGGACATCAAGAAGGGCCTGCGCCTGCGCACCGTCGCGAGCGAGATCGTGCCGATGCTCTGCGGCTCGGCGTTCAAGAACAAGGGCGTCCAGGCAATGCTCGACGCGGTGATCGACTACCTGCCCGCGCCCACGGACATCCCGCCGGTCACCGGCGAGCTCGAGAACGGCCACGAGGGCTCGCGCCGGGCCGCCGACGACGAGCCGTTCGCGGCGCTCGCGTTCAAGATCATGACCGACCCCTACGTGGGCCAGCTGATCTTCTTCCGCGTGTACTCGGGCGTCATCAAGTCGGGCGAGACGGTCTACAACCCGACCAAGGGACGCAAGGAGCGGCTCGGGCGCATCCTGCAGATGCACGCCAACCAGCGCGAGGAGATCAAGGAAGTCTACGCCGGCGACATCGCCGCGGCGGTGGGCTTGAGGGAGGCCACGACCGGCGACACGCTGTGCGTGCCCGATCACGTGATCACGCTCGAGAAGATGATCTTCCCGGAGCCGGTGATCCACGTCGCGGTCGAGCCCAAGACCAAGGCCGACCAGGAGAAGATGGGCATCGCGCTCAATCGCCTGGCGCAGGAGGACCCGTCCTTCCGCGTGCGCACCGACGAGGAGTCGGGCCAGACGATCATCTCCGGCATGGGCGAGCTGCACCTCGAGATCCTGGTCGACCGAATGAAGCGCGAGTTCGGCGTCGAGGCCAACGTCGGCGCGCCGCAGGTCGCGTACCGCGAGGCCATCCGCAAGCAGGTCGAGCAGGAAGGCAAGTTCGTCAAGCAGTCCGGTGGCCGCGGCCAGTACGGCCACGTCTGGGTCAAGCTGGAGCCGAACGAGGCCGGCAAGGGCTTCGAGTTCGTCGACGCGATCAAGGGCGGCACCGTGCCCCGCGAGTACATCCCGGCGGTGGAGAAGGGCCTGCGCGAGACGCTGCCGAACGGCGTGCTCGCCGGCTTCCCGGTCGTCGACGTCAAGGTGACGCTGTTCGACGGCAGCTACCACGACGTCGACTCGAACGAGAACGCCTTCAAGATGGCCGCGTCGATCGCCTTCAAGGACGGCATGCGCAAGGCCAGCCCGATGTTGCTCGAGCCGATGATGGCAGTCGAGGTCGAGACGCCCGAGGACTTCATGGGCAACGTGATGGGCGACCTGTCGTCGCGTCGCGGCATCGTCCAGGGCATGGACGACAACCCGACCGGCAAGGTGATCAAGGCCGAGGTGCCGCTCGCCGAGATGTTCGGGTATTCGACCACGCTGCGCTCGCTGTCGCAGGGCCGCGCGACCTACACGATGGAATTCAAGCACTACACCGAGGCGCCGAAGAACGTCGCCGAGGCCATCATTTCCAAGAAGGCCTGACTTAAGGCAAGCACTCCAGAGGAACCGAATCATGGCCAAGGGCAAGTTTCAACGTACGAAGCCGCACGTGAACGTGGGGACGATCGGTCACGTGGATCATGGCAAGACGACGCTGACGGCGGCGATCACGACGGTGCTGTCGAAGAAGTTTGGTGGGGAGGCGAAGGCGTACGACCAGATTGATGCGGCGCCGGAGGAGAAGGCGCGGGGGATCACGATCAACACGGCGCACGTGGAGTACGAGACGGCGAACCGTCACTATGCGCACGTGGACTGTCCTGGGCACGCGGACTACATCAAGAACATGATCACCGGGGCGGCGCAGATGGATGGGGCGATCCTGGTGGTGTCGGCGGCGGACGGGCCGATGCCGCAGACGCGGGAGCACATTCTGCTGGCGCGGCAGGTGGGGGTGCCGTACATCGTGGTCTACCTGAACAAGGCGGACATGGTGGACGACAAGGAGTTGCTGGAGCTGGTGGAGATGGAGGTGCGGGAGCTGTTGTCGAAGTACGAGTTTCCGGGGGACAAGACGCCGATCGTGACGGGGTCGGCGAAGCTGGCGCTGGAGGGGGAGGACAGCGAGCTGGGGGTGAAGTCGATCTTCCGGCTGGCGGAGGCGCTGGACAGCTACATTCCGACGCCGAAGCGCGCGATCGACGGTCCGTTCCTGATGCCGGTGGAGGACGTGTTCTCGATTTCGGGACGTGGCACGGTGGTGACGGGGCGGGTGGAGCGCGGGGTGGTGAAGGTGGGCGAGGAGATCGAGATTGTCGGCCTGCGCCCGACGCTGAAGACGGTGTGCACGGGCGTGGAGATGTTCCGCAAGCTGTTGGACCAGGGGCAGGCGGGGGACAACGTGGGTGTGCTGCTGCGCGGCACGAAGCGCGAGGAAGTGGAGCGTGGTCAGGTGCTGGCGAAGCCGGGGTCGATCACGCCGCACACGAAGTTCAAGGCGGAGGTGTACGTGCTGTCGAAGGAGGAGGGTGGCGGCATACGCCGTTCTTCAACGGGTACCGGCCGCAGTTTTATTTCCGGACGACGGACGTGACGGGGTCGATTGCGCTGCCGGCGGGGACGGAGATGGTGATGCCTGGGGACAACATTGCGATGGACGTGGCGCTGATTGCGCCGATCGCGATGGAGGAGGGGCTGCGCTTCGCGATCCGCGAGGGTGGCCGCACCGTCGGCGCCGGCGTCGTCGCCAAGATCATTGAATAGATCCGCGAAAAGTACAAACCTGCTTTTCGCGGGAACGGCAAGTCAGCGCGGAAGGCTTGGGGCGGCCCGGCGCCTTCCGTGCGGTGAAGACAACGAAGACCCGAGCGCTTCAATGAGGCGTCCGGGGCAGTGCGAAGGCAACGCAGAACCGAGCGCCTTGCGAGCGGTTGTGCCAAGGGCAGACGAATGCAAAACCAACGTATCCGCATCCGCCTCAAGGCGTTCGACTACAAGCTGATCGACCAGTCGGCGCTGGAGATCGTGGAGACGGCCAAGCGCTCCGGCGCCGTCGTCAAGGGGCCGGTGCCCCTGCCGACGAAGATCGAGCGGTACAACGTGCTGCGCTCGCCCCACGTCAACAAGACGTCGCGCGACCAGTTCGAGATCCGCACGCACCTGCGGCTGATGGACATCATCGATCCGACGGACAAGACGGTCGACCAGCTGATGAAGCTCGACCTGCCCGCCGGCGTGGACGTGGAGATCAAGCTCCAGTAACGGAGCGATGCAGCAAGGCCGTCGCGCCGTAGCGCGCGGCCCGAGACGAACCGCCGGCCAATTGCAGCCGGCACCCGGCGCAGCATCCGGGCCAATACGAAGAGAGAGGTTCCTATGACACTCGGACTTGTCGGTCGCAAGATTGGCATGACCCGCGTCTTCGCCGACGACGGCACGGCCGTGCCGGTGACGGTGCTGGACGTCGCCAACAACCGCGTGACCCAGATCAAGACCCCCGAGGCCGACGGCTACGCGGCCGTGCAGGTCACGTACGGCAAGCGCCGCCCCTCGCGGGTCGGCAAGCCGCAGGCCGGCCACCTCGCGAAGGCCGGCGTCGAGTCCGGCACGATGCTGAAGGAGTTCCACGTCGGTGCCGACGACCTCGCGAAGTTCAAGCCGGGCGACGTCGTCGGCGTGGACACGTTCGCCGAAGGCCAGCTGGTCGACGTGACCGGCACGACCAAGGGTCGCGGCTTCTCGGGCGTGATCCGCCGCCACAACTTCAGCTCGAACCGCGCCTCGCACGGCAACTCGCGCTCGCACAACACCCCGGGCTCGATCTCGATGGCGCAGGACCCGGGCCGCGTGTTCCCCGGCAAGAAGCTGCCGGGCCAGTACGGCAACGTCACGCGCACGGTGCAGACACTCAAGGTGGTTCGTGTCGACACGGAGCGCGGCCTGCTGCTGGTCAAGGGCGCCGTTCCCGGCGCCGACGGCGGCGCGGTGATCGTGCGCCCGTCGGTCAAGACGCCTGCGAAGAAGGGGGCCTGACGATGGACCTCAAGCTCATCAACGACAGCGGCGCCGCCGCGACGGTCGCGGGCTCCGACGCGCTGTTCGGCCGCGACTACAACGAGGCCCTGATCCACCAGGTCGTCACCGCCTACCAGGCGAACGCCCGGCAGGGCACGCGCGCGCAGAAGGGGCGCAGCGACATCAACAAGTCCCACAAGAAGCCGTGGAAGCAGAAGGGCACCGGCCGCGCCCGCGCGGGCCAGGCCAACAGCCCGCTGTGGCGCGGCGGCGGCAAGATCTTCCCGAGCTCGCCCGACGAGAACTTCTCGCACAAGGTCAACCGCAAGATGTACCGCGCCGGCATGGCGTCGATCCTCTCGCAGCTGGTGCGCGAGAACCGCCTTGCGGTGGTCGACGGCCTCGCCGTGGACGCGCCGAAGACCAAGCTCTTCGCGCAGAAGATCCGCGCGATGGGCCTCACCGGCTCGGTGCTGGTCGTCACGGACAAGCTCGACGACAACGTGTTCCTCGCCTCGCGCAACCTGCCGGACGTGCTGGTGCTCGAGACCCGCGAGGTCGACCCGGTCAGCCTGGTCCGCTTCGAGAACGTGCTGCTGACCAAGGCGGCCGTCTCCGAATTCGAGGAGATGCTGGGATGAACGCCACGTCAACGCCACCGTCGCCACGCCCATCAGGTTCGACAGCGAGCGCCTGATGAACGTGCTGCTCGCACCCGTGATCTCGGAGAAGGCCACCTTCATCGCCGACAAGCACGAGCAGGTGATCTTCCGCGTCGTGCAGGACGCGACCAAGCCCGAGGTCAAGGCCGCGGTCGAGCTCCTGTTCAAGGTGCAGGTCGAGAGCGTGCAGATCTCGAACGTGCACGGCAAGGAAAAGCGCTTCGGCCGCTTCACGGGTCGCCGGCGCAACTGGAAGAAGGCTTACGTGTGCCTGAAGCCGGGCCAGGAAATCAACTTCGCGCAGGAGGCCTGACATGCCACTCGTCAAGGTCAAGCCCACGTCCGCCGGTCGGCGCGCGCTGGTCAAGGTCGTCAACCCCGCCCTGCACAAGGGGCGGCCCGTCGACGCGCTCACCGAGAGCCAGAAGCGCGGCTCCGGCCGCAACAACAACGGCCACATCACGACGCGCCACCGCGGCGGCGGTCACAAGCACCACTACCGCATCGTCGACTTCCGCCGCAACAAGGACGGGATCCCGGCGAAGGTGGAGCGGCTCGAGTACGACCCGAACCGCAGCGCGCACCTCGCGCTGCTGCTCTACAAGGACGGCGAGCGCCGCTACGTCATCGCGCCGCGCGGCGTCGCGGTGGGCGCGGAGCTCATGTCCGGCGCCGAGGCTCCGATCAAGGCCGGCAACACGCTGCCGCTGCGCAACATCCCGGTCGGTACGACGATCCACTGCATCGAGATGAAGCCCGGCGCGGGCGCGCAGCTCGCCCGCTCGGCGGGCGCGGCCGTGCAGCTCCTCGCGCGCGAGGGCATGTACGCGCAGCTGCGGCTGCGCTCCGGCGAAATCCGCAAGGTGCACGTCGACTGCCGCGCCACGATCGGCGAGGTGGGCAACGAGGAGCACAACCTGCGCTCGATCGGCAAGGCCGGCGCCAACCGTTGGCGCGGCTGGCGTCCGACGGTCCGCGCCTGGGCGATGAACCCGGTCGACCACCCGATGGGCGGGCGCACCAACGGCGGCAGCCACCCGTGCTCGCCGTGGGGCACGCCGGCCAAGGGCTACAAGACGCGCAAGAACAAGCGGACGGACGTGATGATCGTCCGGCGCCGGCACGCTCAGAAGGGATAACGCATGGCACGCTCTATCAAGAAGGGCCCGTTCGTCGATGGCCACCTGGTAGCGAAGGTGGAAGCGGCGCGCGCGATCTCGGACAAGAAGCCGATCAAGACCTGGTCGCGGCGCTCGACGATCACCCCGGATTTCGTGGGGCTGACGATCGCCGTCCACAACGGCAAGCAGCACATCCCCGTGTACGTGACCGAGAACATGGTCGGCCACAAGCTCGGCGAATTCGCGCTGACCCGTACCTTCAAGGGCCACCCGGGCGACAAGAAGGTCGCGGCGCCGGCGGCGAAGAGGAAGTAAGGAGAAAGCGATGGAAACCACCGCAACGCTGCGCGGCGTGCGCCTGTCGGCCCAGAAGGGCCGGCTGGTCGCCGACATGGTGCGCGGCATGCCCGTCGGCCGCGCGCTCGACGTGCTGGCCTTCAGCCCGAAGAAGGGCGCACGCATCATCCGCAAGGTCCTGGAGAGCGCGATCGCCAACGCCGAGCACAACGACGGCGCCGACATCGACGAGCTCAAGGTGACGACGATCTACGTCGACAAGGGCACGACGCTGAAGCGCATGAGCGCGCGCGCCAAGGGCCGAGGCAACACGATCGGCAAGCAGAGCTGCCACATCCGCATCGTGGTCGGCGACGGCAAGAGCCCCGTTCCCGCGAAAGCGGGAAGCAGATAGGAACGAGCATGGGACAGAAGATCCATCCGACCGGGTTCCGCCTGGCCGTCAACCGCAACTGGACCTCGAAGTGGTTCGCGAACAGCAAGCACTACGCGGACGTGCTGAACGAGGACATCCGGGTGCGCGAGTACCTGCGCAGGAAGCTCTCGCACGCGTCCGTGGCGAAGATCTCGATCGAGCGCCCGGCGCGCAACGCCAGGATCACGATCCACAGCGCCCGCCCGGGCGTGGTCATCGGCAAGAAGGGCGAGGACATCGAGACGCTGCGCGCCGACCTGCGCCGGATGATGGGCGGCGAGGTGGGCCTCAACATCGAGGAGATCCGCAAGCCCGAGGTCGACGCCCAGCTCGTCGCGGACTCGATCGCCCAGCAGCTCGAGAAGCGGATCATGTTCCGCCGCGCGATGAAGCGCGCGATGCAGAACGCGATGCGGCTCGGCGCGCAGGGCATCAAGGTGATGAGCGCCGGGCGCCTCAACGGCGCCGAGATCGCGCGCTCCGAGTGGTACCGCGAGGGACGCGTGCCGCTGCACACGCTGCGCGCCGACATCGACTACGGGTTCTCCGAGGCCCGCACCACCTACGGCGTGATCGGCGTCAAGGTCTGGATCTTCAAGGGCGAGGTGCTTGCGCACAACGCCGAGCCGGCGACCGCGCCGGCGCCGGCGGCCGATGCGCCGAAGCGGCCGCGCCGCGCAGGAGCGAAGAATGCTGCAGCCAGCTAGAAGGAAGTACCGCAAGGAGCAGAAGGGCCGCAACAAGGGCGTCGCCAGCGTCGGCAACAAGGTGTCGTTCGGTGACTTCGGCCTGAAGGCGGTCGGGCGCGGCCGGCTCACCGCCCGCCAGATCGAGTCGGCGCGGCGGGCGATGACGCGCCACATCAAGCGCGGCGGGCGGATCTGGATCCGCATCTTCCCCGACAAGCCGATCTCGCAGAAGCCGGCCGAGGTCCGCATGGGCAACGGCAAGGGCAACCCCGAGTACTACGTCGCGGAGATCCAGCCGGGCAAGGTGCTCTACGAGATGGACGGCGTCGAGGAGACGATCGCCCGCGAGGCGTTCGCCCTCGCCGCGGCGAAGCTGCCGATCCGCACGACGTTCGTGCATCGCATGGTCGGCTGACGGGAGCACGAGTGATGAAGCGATCGGAAGCGAAGAAGGCGCTCGTCGGCAAGTCGCCGGCCGAGCTCAAGACGGAGCTCGACGCGCTGCTCAGGGAGCAGTTCGGCCTGCGCATGCAGAAGGCCACGCAGCAGCTCCAGGACACGTCGAAGATGAAGTCGGTGCGGCGCAGCATCGCGCGCGTGCGCACGCTGATGCACCGGAAGGCGGGTGAGGCATGACGGAGAAGGTCGAGGCGCAGGGCGTGCCCGAGCGCAAGCCGCTGATCGCCACGCTGGTCGGGCGCGTGGTCAGCGACAAGATGAACAAGACGGTCACCGTGCTGGTCGAGCGCCGCGTCAAGCACGCGCTGTACGGCAAGGTGGTGACGCGGTCGGCGAAGTACCACGCGCACGACGAGAACAACGAGTGCAAGGCGGGCGACCTGGTCGAGATCGTCGCCACGCGCAAGCTCTCGCGGTCCAAGGCGTGGCGGGTGTCGAAGCTCTTGCAGAAGGCGGCCGTGGTTTGAGGGCGGCCCGCCGGGGCAACGGCGGCAGGGGTTGCGTGAGGGCAAGAAGCCTGCCATAATTGCAAATTCGCTTCCCGCAAACGTTCGGGTGGCACCTTTCGCAGACGGTCCGCCGTCGCCGGGGTGTGCCGGGGGCTGCGAGGGGCAAACCCGCGCGAGCGCGGTCGGAGGGTCGACCGGGCCAGCGCCAACGGGATCCAAAACTGACCGCCGTTCCCGCGCGAACGTGGTAGCGCGACGGGGCCGCCAGCGGCCGGTGCCGAGGGCGACCTCCGCACCGGCGGCGGAATCAAGTTGGAGAGCAGGAAGTCATGATCCAGATGCAGACGGTGCTGGACGTCGCCGACAACACGGGCGCGCGTTCGGTCATGTGCATTAAGGTGCTCGGCGGCAGCAAGCGCCGCTACGCGCACATCGGCGACGTGATCAAGGTGTCGATCAAGGACGCCGCGCCGCGCGGGCGCGTGAAGAAGGGCGAGATCTACAACGCCGTCGTCGTGCGCACCCGCCATGGCGTGCGCCGTCCGGACGGCGCGCTGATCCGCTTCGACACGAACGCCGCGGTGCTTCTGAACCCCAAGCTCGAGCCGATCGGCACGCGCATCTTCGGACCGGTCACGCGGGAGCTCCGCACCGAGCGGTTCATGAAGATCGTGTCGCTGGCGCCCGAGGTCCTCTAGGGAGACCGGCGATGCGCAAGATCAGGAAGGGCGACAACGTCGTCGTCATCGCGGGGCGGGACAAGGGCAAGCGCGGCGACGTCGCGCGCGTCGTCGACGCCGAGCACGTGATCGTCAGCGGCATCAACTCGGTGAAGCGCCACACGCGGCCGAACCCGCTGAAGAACCAGCCGGGCGGCATCGTCAGCAAGGACATGCCGATCCACATCTCGAACGTCGCGATCTGGAACCCGGTGACGGGCAGGCCGGACCGCGTCGGCGTGCGCGTGCTCGAAGACGGCCGCAGGGTCCGCTTCTTCAAGTCCAACGGCGAGCAGGTCGGCATCTGACCGGCGCGAAGAGGAGATACGCGAGATGGCTCGCCTGAAGGAAATCTACCGCAACGACATCGCGCCCGCGCTGGTCAAGCAGTTCGGGTACAAGTCGGTGATGGAAGTGCCGCGCATCGAGAAGATCGTCCTCAACATGGGCGTCGGCGAGGCCACTTCCGACAAGAAGCTGCTCGACAACGCGATCGGCGACATGCAGAAGGTCTCCGGCCAGAAGCCGGTGATCACCAAGGCGCGCAAGGCGATCGCCGGCTTCAAGATCCGCGAGGGGTACCCGATCGGCTGCATGGTGACGCTGCGGCACGACCGCATGTTCGAGTTCCTCGACCGCCTGATCTCGGTGGCGCTGCCGCGCGTTCGCGACTTCCGCGGCGTGTCGGGCAAGGGCTTCGACGGCCGGGGCAACTACAACATGGGCGTCAAGGAGCAGATCATCTTCCCCGAGATCGAGTACGACAAGATCGACACGCTGCGGGGCATGAACATCACGATCACCACGAGCGCGAAGACCGACGCCGAATGCAAGGCGCTGCTCGCCGCGTTCAAGTTCCCGTTCAAGAACTGAGGCCGTCATGGCGAAACTGTCCCTGATCAACCGGCAGCACAAGCGCGAGAAGCTGGTCGCGAAGTTCGCGAAGCGGCGCGCGTCGCTGCAGTCCGTCATCGACAATCCGAAGGCCTCGGACGACGACAAGTACGCAGCCCGGCTCGCGCTGCAGGCGCTGCCCCGCAATGCCAACCCCACCCGCCTGCGCAACCGGTGCGCGATCACCGGCCGCCCGCGCGGCGTCTTCCGCAAGTTCGGCCTCGGCCGCAACAAGCTGCGGGAGTACGCGATGCGCGGCGAGGTTCCGGGCATGGTCAAGGCGAGCTGGTAAGAGGTGACAGATGAGCATGACTGATCCCATCGCCGACATGCTGACCCGCATCCGCAACGCGCAGATGGTGGAGAAGGCGACGGTCGAGATGCCGAGCTCCCGGGTCAAGGTGGCGATCGCCGGCGTCCTCAAGGACGAGGGCTACATCGACGGCTTCCGGGTCACGGAAGAGGCGAAGCCCGTGCTGGAGATCGCGCTGCGCTACCACGGCGGACGGCCCGTGATCGAGAAGATCGAGCGCGTGTCCAAGCCCGGACTGCGCATCTACCGCGGCAAGGACGACATCCCGCGCGTGATGAACGGGCTCGGCATCGCCATCGTGTCGACCTCGCGCGGCGTGATGACCGACCGCAAGGCCCGCGCCTCCGGCGTGGGCGGCGAGGTCCTCTGCATCGTGGCCTGACGGGGAGAACGACGACATGTCCCGCATCGGCAACAACCCGGTCAAGCTGCCGCCGAAGGTCGAGGTGGCGCTCGCCGGCGGCGAGATCACCGTCAAGGGTCCGCTCGGCGCGCTGTCGCGCACGTTCGGCTCCGACGTCTCGATCGAGAAGAACGGCGACGAGCTCGTGTTCAAGGCCGCCTCGCCCGAGGCGGGCCCGATGCACGGCACGCTGCGCGCGCTCGTCGCGAACATGGTCAAGGGCGTCACCGAGGGCTACGAGCGCAAGCTCACGCTGGTGGGCGTCGGCTACCGCGCAGCGGCCGCGGGCGACAAGCTGAACCTCTCGCTCGGCTTCTCGCACCCGGTCGTGCACCAGATGCCCAAGGGTGTCTCGGTGGCGACGCCGGTGCAGACCGAGATCGTGGTCAAGGGCATCGACAAGCAGGCCGTCGGCCAGGTCGCGGCGCAGATCCGCGGCTATCGCCCGCCGGAGCCGTACAAGGGCAAGGGCGTGCGCTACCACGGCGAGCACGTGGCGCTCAAGGAGACGAAGAAGAAGTAATCGCGCGGCCCGGGGCGACGCTCCGGGCGGGGCCAGGCACCTGGCCGCGAGGGCAACGACGCCCCGCGGCACGAGGCAGAAGAGGCAGGATATGGCAATGAACAAGAAGCAAGCTCGCGTTCGCCGCGCCCGCAAGACCCGGGTGCGCATTGCCGAGCAGCGTGCGGCGCGGCTGGTGGTGAACCGGTCCAACCTGCACATCTACGCGCAGATCGTCGCCGTCGGCGGCGACAAGGTGCTCGCGAGCGCGTCGACGCTCGAGGCCGAGGTCCGCAAGGACGTCGCCAACGGCGGCAACAAGGCCGCGGCGGCGGTGATCGGCAAGCGCATCGCCGAGAGGGCGAAGGCGATCGGCGTCGAGACGGTCGCGTTCGACCGCTCGGGTTTCCGTTTCCACGGCCGCGTCAAGGCGCTGGCTGAAGCGGCCCGCGAGGGCGGCCTCAAGTTCTGAGGGATTCCATGGCAGAGCAACGTCGTAGTTCACGCCAGCCGCAGCAGCAGGAAGACCGCGGCGACGGCCTGCGCGAGAAGATGATCAGCATCAACCGCGTCACCAAGGTGGTGAAGGGCGGTCGCATCCTCGGCTTCGCGGCGCTGACGGTCGTCGGCGACGGCGACGGCGGCGTCGGCATGGGCAAGGGCAAGGCCAAGGAAGTCCCGGTCGCGGTCCAGAAGGCGATGGAGGAAGCCCGCCGCCGCCTGGTCAAGGTGCGCCTGAAGAAGGGCACGCTGCACCACTCGTCGATCGGCAAGCACGGCTCGACGACGGTGTTCATGCAGCCGGCGGCCGACGGCACGGGCATCATCGCCGGCGGTGCCGCGCGCGCGGTGTTCGACGTGGTCGGCGTGACCAACGTGCTCGCCAAGACGCACGGCCCGACCAACCCGTACAACGTGGTGCGCGCAACCCTCAACGGGCTGCTCGCGCAGAACGCGCCGGCCGACATCGCCGCGAAGCGCGGCAAGTCGGTCGAGGAAATCCTGGGGTAGCGAGATGGCGGACGCCAAGAAAATCAAGGTCACGCTGGTCAAGGGCGTGTCGCGCACGACCAAGGGGCACCGCGAGACGGTGCGCGGCCTCGGCCTCAAGTGGACCAACCACACGGTCGAAGTCGTCGACACCCCCTCGGTGCGCGGGATGATCAACAAGGTGAGCTACCTGCTCAAGGTCGCTGACTGAAGGAGCCGAGGCAATGCGTCTCAACACGATCAAGCCCGCCGCGGGCAGCAAGAAGGCGAAGCGTCGCGTCGGGCGCGGCATCGGCTCGGGCCTCGGCAAGACCGCGGGCCGCGGGCACAAGGGCCAGAAGTCGCGCTCGGGCGGTTTCCACAAGGTCGGCTTCGAGGGCGGCCAGATGCCGCTGCAGCGCCGGCTGCCGAAGCGCGGCTTCGTCTCGCGCTCGCGCGACGACACGGCCGAGGTGCGCATGTCCGACCTGGCGAAGCTGCCGGTCGCCGACGTCGACCTCCTCGCGCTGAAGGCGGCGGGCCTCGTCCCGCCGACGGCGAAGACCGCGAAGGTGATCAAGACGGGCAAGCTCGAGCGTGCGGTCAAGCTCTCGGGCGTGCTCGCGACCAAGGGTGCCAAGGCGGCCATCGAAGCCGCCGGCGGCAGCGTCGCCTGACGGCGGCACAAGACGGCGGCGACGGGGAAGAAAGTCAGGTAAGCGCGTGGCGACGGTCAATCCGGCACTGAAGACGGGAACGAAGTACGCCGACCTCAAGCGGCGGCTGTGGTTCCTGCTCGGCGCCCTCATCGTCTACCGGATCGGGACGCACATCCCGGTGCCGGGCATCAACGCGTCCGTGCTGGACGAGCTGTTCCGCTCGCAGCAGGGCGGCATCCTCGGCCTGTTCAACGTGTTCTCGGGCGGCGCGCTGTCGCGCTTCTCGATCCTGGCGCTGGGCATCATGCCCTACATCTCGGCGTCGATCATCATGCAGCTCTGCACGGTGGTCATCCCCTCGCTCGAGGCGCTGAAGAAGGAAGGCGAGGCCGGGCGCCGCAAGATCACGCAGTACACGCGCTACGCGACCGTCGGCCTCGCGTTCTTCCAGGCGCTCGGCATCGCGATCGCGCTCGAGGCGCAGGCCGGCCTCGTGGTCGAGCCCGGCCCGTGGTTCCGCATCGTGACCGCGATCACCCTCGTCACCGGCACGATGTTCCTGATGTGGCTCGGCGAGCAGATCACCGAGCGCGGCCTCGGCAACGGCATCTCGCTCCTGATCTTCGCCGGCATCGCCGCGGGCCTGCCGTCCGCGATCGGCCTCACCCTCGAGCAGGCGCGCACCGGCGCGTACTCGATTCCGCTGGTGCTCGGCATCGGCGCGCTGGTCGTCGCGGTCACCGCGTTCGTCGTGTTCGTCGAGCGTGCGTTGCGCAAGATCCTGGTCAACTACGCGAAGCGCCAGGTCGGCAACAAGGTCTACCAGGGGCAGAGCTCGCACCTGCCGCTCAAGTTGAACATGGCCGGCGTGATCCCGCCGATCTTCGCCTCGTCGATCATCCTGTTCCCGGCGACGCTCGCGCAGTGGTTCGGCTCGGGCGAGGGCACGGTCTGGCTGCGCGACCTCGCGGCGTCGCTCGCCCCGGGGCAGCCGGTGCACGAGCTCCTCTACGCGGCGGCGATCGTCTTCTTCTGCTTCTTCTACACGGCGCTGCAGTACAACCCGAAGGAGACGGCGGAAAACCTGAAGAAGTCGGGCGCGTTCATCCCGGGCTACCGGCCGGGCGACCAGACGGCGAAGTACATCGAGAAGATCACGCTGCGGCTGACGCTGCTGGGCTCGCTGTACCTGGTCACCGTCTGCTTCATCCCGAACTTCCTGATCGCCTGGAAGAACGTCCCGTTCTACTTCGGCGGAACGTCGCTCCTGATCATCGTGGTCGTGACGATGGACTTCATGACCCAGGTGCAGGCCTACATGATGTCGCAGCAGTACGAGAGTCTCCTCAAGAAGGCGAACTTCAAGGGGGGGTTGCCGACGCGCTAGAGGCCACGCCGCAGCCCCTGCGCGCGCGGGGGAAGGGCTCGGGGCTGCTTCGCATCCGGTCGATGCATGGCGAAAGAAGACACGATCCAGATGCAGGGCGAGGTGATCGAGATGCTGCCCAACGCGACCTTCCGGGTGAAGCTCGAGAACGACCACGTCGTCCTCAGCCACATCTCGGGAAAGATGCGGATGCACTACATCAAGATCCTGCCCGGCGACAAGGTCACGGTCGAACTGACCCCGTACGACCTCTCGCGCGCCCGGATCGTGTTCAGGGCGAAGTGAGCGGGATTCAGGGATCAGGCAACAGGTAACAGGAATCAGAAGCCGCGGCGTTCCGCGTGGCGCGCCATCCCGGCGCGGCGGGGCGGACGGCGAGGAGAAGGACAATGAAAGTACTGGCATCCGTCAAGAAGATCTGCCGCAAGTGCAAGATCATCCGCCGCAACGGCGTCGTGCGCGTCATCTGCGCCGACCCGCGCCACAAGCAGCGGCAGGGCTAGCAGGTAACAGGTATCAGGCAACAGGTATCAGGTATCGGCAGAGGCGGCGGATCGCGCGACTGATCTCTGATCCCTGATCCCTGACTCCGGATACCTGAGAACGAGGAACGAGCGAAATGGCACGTATCGCAGGCGTCAACATCCCGAACCACCAGCACGCGGTCATCGCGCTGCAGGCGATCTATGGCATCGGCCCGACGCGCGCGCAGGCGATCTGCGTCGCCACCGGCGTCAAGCCGTCGACCAAGATCAAGGACCTCTCCGACACCGAGATGGACAAGCTGCGCGAGCACGTGGCGAAGTTCACCGTCGAGGGCGACCTGCGCCGCGAGATGACGATGAGCATCAAGCGGCTGATGGACCTCGGCTGCTACCGCGGCGTGCGGCACCGCAAGGGCCTGCCGGTCCGCGGCCAGCGCACGCGCACGAACGCCCGCACGCGCAAGGGCCCGAAGAAGGGCCGTACCGTTGCGCTCGGCAAGGGCGCCGCGAAGTAACCTCAGGAACCGAGAATGGCACAGCAATCCTCGCAGAAGCAGGCCGCCGCGGCGCGCGCGCGCAAGAAGGTCAAGAAGCACGTCTCCGACGGCATCGCGCACATCCACGCGTCGTTCAACAACACGATCATCACGATCACCGACCGGCAGGGCAACGTGCTGTCGTGGGCGACCTCGGGTGGCGCGGGCTTCAAGGGCTCGCGCAAGTCGACGCCGTTCGCCGCGCAGGTCGCCTCCGAGGCGGCGGGCCGCGCCGCGATCGAGTGCGGCATCAAGAACCTCGAGGTCCGCATCAAGGGCCCCGGCCCCGGCCGCGAGTCCGCGGTGCGCGCGCTGAACGCGCTCGGCATCAAGATCTCGCAGATCGCCGACGTGACGCCGATCCCGCACAACGGGTGCCGGCCGCCGAAGCGCCGCCGGATCTGAACCAACCGATTAGACGTCGGTCGGGCCAGAACGGCGCTCGACCGACACTCTGAGACCTTAGGACAGCAACGTGGCTCGATACACCGGACCCAAATGCAAGCTGGCGCGACGGGAGGGGACCGACCTCTTCCTGAAAAGCGCGCGTCGATCGCTCGACTCCAAGTGCAAGCTGGATGCCAAACCGGGGCAGCACGGCCAGAAGTCCGGCCTGCGCACCTCGGACTACGGCAAGCAGCTGCGCGAGAAGCAGAAGATGCGCCGCATCTACGGACTGCTCGAGCGCCAGTTCCGCCGCTACTTCGCCGAGGCGTCCCGCCGCAAGGGCTCGACCGGCGAGAACCTGCTGAAGCTGCTCGAGTCGCGGCTCGACAACGTCGTCTACCGGATGGGCTTCGGCTCGACGCGCGCCGAGGCGCGGCAGCTCGTCACGCACGGCTCGATCATGGTGAACGGCAAGCGGCTCAACGTGCCCTCGGCGCTGCTCGGGGCCGGCGACGTCGTCTCGATCGCCGACCGCGCGAAGGCGCAGCTGCGCATCGTCGACGCGCTGCAGCTCGCCGAGAAGGTCGGCTTCCCGGCGTGGGTCGAGGTCGACGCCAAGAAGATGATCGGCACGTTCAAGGGTGCACCCGAGCGCACCGACTTCGGCCAGGACATCAACGAGAGCCTCGTCGTCGAGCTGTACAGCAAGTAAAGCCCGGAGAGGTCGGCCGCGCCGCGAAGCGGCGTTGCGGCCGACGTTTCCATTGGATGTCTTCCGGAAAAGGGTCCCGCATGCAAAGCAACGCACTGTTGAAACCGCGCATCATCGACGTGCAGAGCATGTCCCCATTCCACGCAAAGGTGGTGATGGAGCCGTTCGAGCGCGGCTACGGGCACACGCTGGGCAACGCGCTTCGCCGCGTGCTGCTCTCGTCGATGCCCGGCTACGCGCCAACCGAAGTCAAGATCACGGGCGTGCTGCACGAGTACTCGGCGCTCGACGGCGTCCAGGAGGACGTGGTCGACGTGCTGCTGAACCTCAAGGGCGTCGTGCTCAAGCTGCACAACCGCGACCACGTGATGCTGCGGCTCGCGAAGAGCGGCGAGGGCCCGGTCACCGCCGCCGACATCGAGCCCAACCACGACGTCGAGATCATCAATCCCGACCACGTGATCGCCCACCTGACCGCGGGCGGCAAGGTCGAGATGGAGATCCGCGTCGAGAAGGGTCGCGGCTACCAGCCGGCGACCACGCGCGCGAAGCCCGAGGGCGGCCGCGCGATCGGCTCGATCCTCCTCGACGCCTCGTTCTCGCCGGTGCGCCGCGTGAGCTACGCGGTCGAGAGCGCCCGCGTCGAGCAGCGCACCGACCTCGACAAGCTCGTCCTCGACATCGAGACCAACGGCGTCGTCGAACCCGAGCAGGCGGTACGCTACGCGGCGTCGGTGCTGGTCGAGCAGCTGTCGGTGTTCGCCGACCTCAAGGGCACGCAGTCGGACACCGCGCACATCCCGTCGCCTCAGGTCGACCCGGTGCTGCTGCGCCCGGTCGACGACCTGGAGCTCACGGTGCGCTCGGCGAACTGCCTCAAGGCCGAGAACATCTACTACATCGGCGACCTGATCCAGCGCACCGAGACCGAGCTCCTGAAGACGCCCAATCTCGGGCGCAAGTCGCTGAACGAGATCAAGGAAGTGCTGGCCTCGCGCGGCCTGTCGCTCGGCATGAAGCTCGAGAACTGGCCCCCCGCGGGGCTCGACCGGCCGTAGCGACAACCCCCAGCTGCTAGAGACCAAGAAACGAGCGCGGTGGAAAGCTGCGCCACGAAAGTGAAGGACTGAAGACATGCGTCACCGCCACGGATTGCGGAAGCTGAACCGCACGAGCGCGCACCGCCTCGCGATGCTGCGCAACATGACCAACTCGCTCTTCACCCACGAGGCGATCCGCACGACGCTGCCGAAGGCGAAGGAGCTGCGCCGCGTCGCCGAGCCGCTGATCACGCTCGGGAAGGAGGCGACGCTCGCGAATCGCCGGCTCGCCTTCAACCGCCTGCGCGACCGCGACGTCGTGACCAAGCTCTTCAACGAGCTCGGCCCGCGCTACCAGGCGCGCCCGGGCGGCTACATCCGGATCCTCAAGTTCGGCTTCCGGCAGGGCGATGCCGCGCCGATGGCCCTGGTGGAGCTGGTCGACCGGCCCGAGCCGGCCGCGGCCGCTGCCGAGGCGGAAGCCGCGAAGGCCTGACACCGCCGTCCCCGTAGTGCGGAGAAGGCCGGGTGCTCGCCCGGCCTTCGTCGTTTCGGGACCTCCTCGTCGCGCGTTCGTCACCGCGGCCGACGCCGCCGAGGCGTTCGTGTAGCATGATCCGACATGAACGGCTCGGTACTCGTCACCGGCGGCGCAGGCTACATCGGCTCGCACGTCGTCGCCGCACTCGCGCGCGCGGGGACGAAGGCGATCGTCCTCGACGATCTGTCCAACAGCTCGCGCGGCGCCATCGACCGGCTGGCCGAGGTCACCGGCGCCGACGTACCGTTCGTCGAGGCCGACGTCCGTGACGCGGGCGCGCTGCACGCCACGTTCGCCGCCCATCCGATCACCGCGGTCGTGCACTGTGCCGGGCTGAAGGCGGTCGGCGAGTCCGCGGAGCGGCCGCTGGCCTACTGGGACGTCAACGTCGGCGGCACGTTCGCGCTGGCGCAGGTGATGGGCGAGGCGGGCGTGGCCACGCTCGTGTTCAGCTCGTCGGCGACCGTCTACGGCCAGCCGGACGTGCTTCCGGTCGCCGAGGACGCGCCCGTCAGGCCGCAGAACGTCTACGGGCGCACCAAGCGCACCGTCGAGGACTTCCTGCGCGACCTCGCGCATGGCAACGAGAACTGGCGCATCGCCATCCTGCGCTACTTCAACCCGGCCGGCGCCCATCCGTCGGCGCTGATCGGCGAGGCTCCGCGCGGGCGGCCCAACAACCTGGTCCCGCTGCTGTGCCGGACGGTGGCCGGGGATTACGCCGAGCTCTCGATCTACGGCACCGACTGGCCCACGCCCGACGGCACCGGGGTGCGCGACTACATCCACGTGGAGGACCTCGCCGAGGGCCACGTGGCGGCGTTGGCGTGGCTCGCGCGGAATCCGGGCGCCGCGACGATCAACCTGGGGCTCGGGCGCGGCTACTCGGTGCTCGAGGTGATCGAGGCCTTCGAGCGCGCGTGCGGACGGCGCGTCACGCGGCGCTTCGCTCCGCGCCGGGCTGGCGACGTCGCGTGCGTCTACGCGGATCCCGGGCGCGCGAACGAACTCCTCGGTTGGCGCGCCGAGCGCGACCTCGACACGATCTGCACCGACGCCTGGCGCTGGCAGCAGGCCGGCGGCCGCTACGAAAAGTAGGGTCAGACTCGACTTTCGCAGAAAAGTAGGGTCAGACTCGACTTTCGCTACGCTACGCCAAGTCGCGGCCGGGTTCTCGGACGCCGCGAAAGTCGAGTCTGACCCTACTTTTCGGACCCTGGTTTTCGCTACTGCACGGGCACGCATGTTCCGCTTCTATGTCGCGCGGGCGCGCTTCGACGCCTTCCTGGTGGCCGACCGGCTGAACCAGGCAGGCATCCGCGCCCACGTCTTCAACCAGCACGCGTCGAGCATCGTCGGCGATGTCCCGCCCGACGTCGCGCAGCCGCAGGTCTGGCTCGAGCGCGAAGCAGATCGCGAGCGGGCCGAAATCCTGCTCGCCCGGCTCACCGAGGAGGCGGCGCGCAGCGGCACCACGCACTGCGCGGCCTGCGGCGAGGACTCGCCGTCGAACTTCGACCTCTGCTGGAACTGCGGGCGCCAGCTCGCGTAGCGAGGCAGGAGCGCGTCAGGCGGCGCGTGCGGGTGGGGCGGCAAACGCCTGCACCGTCCCGGCCATCGCGTGGCCGTTCTTCACGCAGTCGCTCACCGACACGCCGCCGCGCCAGTTCGCGCACCAGAACAGCCCGGGGAATGCCGCGGCCGCGCGATCGACCGCCGCGATCCGCTCGAGGTGCCCGATCGTGTACTGCGGGATCGCGTGCGTCCAGCGCACGATCTCGTGCCACAGCGGCTTGCCCGCGCCGACCAGCGCCGCGAGCTCGCCTTCGACGGCACCGGTCAGCTCGCCGTCGGCAAGCGTCGTCATCTCGGGATTGCGCAGGCCGCCCACGAACGTCGTGAGCAGCACGTGTCCCGCCGGCGCGCGGCCCTCGAACATGCTGCTCGAGAACAGCGAGCCGAGGATGCGCCGGCGCTCCTTCTTCGGCACCAGGAAGCCGAAGCCGGCGAGGTCGTGACCAACGTCCTCGCGGCGGTAGGCCGAGGCGACGACGGCGACCGGCGCGTAGCGGATCGCCTCGAGCGCGCGGGCGAGCGGTGCCGACAGCGGCTCCAGGAACGCCGCGGCACGGTAGGCCGGGGCGGCGACGACGAGGGTGCGTGCGGCGAAAGCGACCGGCGCGCCGGCGCGGAGCGCGCGCACCTCGTAGTCGCCGCCGGGACGGCGCGCGATCGACTCGACGCGCGTGCCCGGAAGATAGTGGGCGAGGCGCCCGGCGAGCGCGCGAGGAAACACCTGCATGCCGCGGTCGAAGCTGAAGCTGCTGGCGGCGTTCTTCGCCTTCTCCGGGTTCTTCCGTGCGCTCGCGCGCTCCCATGATCTGGCCGCGGATCAGGCTGCCGTACTTCTGCTCGAGCGCGTGCAGCCTCGGGAACGCGGCCGGCACCGAGATCTGCTCCGGGTCGCCCGCGTAGATGCCCGAGACGAACGGATCGATCGCGTAGTCGAGGAACTCGTTGCCGAGACGGCGGCGCACGAACGCGGCGATCGACTCCTCGGCCTGCGGTGGCGCGGCGGCGATGAAGGGCTCGCGGAACAGGCGCAGCTTCGCACCCAGCGTGAACGCGCCGGTGGTCAGGAACGCGCCGGGAGACGTCGGCAGCGCGACCAGCGCGCCATTCTTCACCACGTAGCGCGTGTTCGCGACCGCGCTCGCATCGCGGCGGGCCTCGGCGACGCCGACCTCCGCGAAGAGCTCGTTCAGGAGCGGCGTCGTGTCGAGCGCGCTGTTCGCGCCGGTCTCGTAGAGGAAGCCGTCGCGCGCGCGCGTGCCGATCACGCCGCCGGGCGCGTCGTTCGCATCGACGACGCCCACGACCAGGCCTCGCTTCTGCAACTCGAACGCGGCGACGAGGCCGGACAGGCCGCCGCCGAGGACGAGTACGTCGAATGAATGGGGTGTCGCGTTCATGGCGAGGGGCCGTTGAAGTGAGGGAAGGGAGGGACGGGAGCGATCAGCCGCCGGGCGTCGCTGCCGCGGAGGGCGGAAGCGACAAGGCGGCGCGTCGCTCCGCGCGCTGGATCGCGGTGGCGAGCTCGGCGTAAGTCGGCGTGCCCGGGGGCATCTGCGCGAGCAGGTCCTTCCAGTACGTCGCCGCCATGCGGAAGTCACGGCGCTCGTACGCGGCGCTGCCGGCCATCTCGAGCGCCTTCGCGTTGCGTCCATCGATCGACAGCGCACGGCCGATCAGCTCGGTCGGCTTGCCGGCGAGCGCGCCGCCCTGCGCCATGCCGAGCGCGTCGGCGTACTCGCACCAGACGTCGGCATCACGGGCGACCTTCGGCGCAACCTCGAGCGCCTTGGCGAAGTTGGCCGCGGCCTCGGTGAAGCGATCCTCAGCCATGTCGAGGCGCGCAAGCGCCACCAAGGCGCGCCCGTCGCGCGGATTGGCCGCGAGATGGGCGTCGAGCTGCCGCCGGAAGGCAGCCGGATCCGAAGCAGGGGACAGGTCGGAAGCCTGAACCGTCGCCGGCGACACGTTGATCGCATCGGGATTGCCGAAGACGAAGTAGAGACCGATGGCGGCAAGCGGCAGCAGTAGCGCGACCACCGCCGACGCGACGCGGCCGCTGCCGCGACCCGCCGGGCGCTCCTCCGGCGTCACGTCGGCGAGCAATCGGCGCTGCAGCTCGGCGCGGGCGGCATCGTAGTCGGCTGGTGCGAGCGCGCCCAGAGGCCCGCTCGTGATCGAGGTCGGCGAGTTGCCCGCGATAGACGTCGGCGTTCAGCGCCGCACGCGACGCACCGCGCCCGGGTGCCTTGCGCGAGACGAGACGCGGCAGCACGAAAGCCAGCGCGACGGCGATCATCGCGGCGACCGCGAGCCAGAACGCAGGCGTGTCGGATTCACTCATGGCGCACGTGGACAACGACGTGAATTATCCGCCGTTGCCGAAAAAAAAGGCGGGACCGCAGCCCCGCCTTTGATCGATGTCAGACGTGCTACTTCGCGGGTGCCGCAGCAGGCGCCGGCGCGGGTGCCGGCGCCGCCGCGGGGGTGGCGGGCCGCCGTCTTCATGAATTCGCCGCGGCGCTTCGCCCATCGCCTCGTCGAGGAGCTTGATGCCCTCCTGCGAGTAGGCGATGCCCTTGTTGATCGACGTGTTCGACTCGTCGGGGGCGTGGAAGGCGGCGCCGTTGGAGGCGGTCCACCATTCCCAGTGGATGTGCGCGTTGTAGTGGATCTCGCGGGCCTTGTTGAGCGTCGCATCGTCGACGCCGAGGTTCTTCGCCTCCTCGAACTTGTCGACGAAGCGCGTCAACGCGTACTCGGCCTGGCGCAGCTTGCCCTGGTGGCGGCTCTTCATCGAGTCGATCACGTACACGGCCTGCTTCTCGGTCCAGTCGCTGTGGCACGTCAGGCAGGTTTCCTTGATGTAGTGCTTCGGCGAGGTCTGCCAGTGCGACGTGAAGGTCTTGCCGGTCTTCTTGTCCTTGACCTTCGGCATGTGGCAGCTCGAGCACTCGACGCCGGCCTTCTGATGCTTCGAGCCGTAGTAGTTCTCGACGTCCGGGTGCTGCGCCTTCCACAAGAGGGCGCCGGTGATGCCGTGGCGGAAGTCGCCGAACTTGAGGTCGGTGTAGTGCTTGCCGATCTCGTCGACCTTCTTGAACGGGAAGTGGTTGGTGCGCGCGTCCGTCATGCCGATCGGCTTGCCCGTGGTCGGGTCGGTGCCCGGGTTGCAGTTGTACTCGACGTGGCACTGGCCGCACTGCAGGTTCATGTCGTAGCGGTCGAGCGTCGCGATCTTGCGCGTGAAGCCGCGCACGCCGAGGTCCTTGACCTCGATCTTCCCGGCGCGCGGGTCCTTGTGCCACAGCGTGTCCTTCTCCGGCCGCGTCAGCGCCTGGATCAGGCCGTCGCGGATCACGCGCGGCTGCGCCGAGTGCGGGTCGTGGCAGAAGAAGCAGTTGAGCGCGTGGTTGGTGTCCTTGACGAACTCCTGCACCTTCGACGTGCGGCTCCACTTCGCGCCCGGCACCGGGTCGCCGAGGTAGGCCCAGTCGAGGATGTGGTCGGCGGTCTTGCACGACATGCACACCGGGTTGGCCGCGGCGGCGGTGCCGGGCTTGAACACCTTGTGGTCCTCGCCCGGGATACTTGTCCTCGAGGGCGTCCCAGACCTTGAAGTTGCCGCCGGCCTTGGCGAGCCCGCGCCAGCCTTCCTTGTTCTCGAAGCGACCGCCGAACGCGCGGTCGACGACGAACTGGTCGTAGAGCATGAACGCGTGCGAGCGCGGCTCGTTGTGCTCGCGCGTGAAGCCGTGCGGGCTCATCAGCTTGTCGAACGCCGGATTGGGCGAGGGCCCGGTCGCGAGCGACTTCGACTTGCGCGCCGGCTTCTCGAAGTTCATCGTGGTACATCGTCGTGAACTGGTTCTGGTGGCACGCGCCGCAGACCGCCGGATCCATCTTCGTCACCGGCCGCGACTTCACGTTGGCGAGGTGCGCGTCGAGGCCGTCGTGGCACGCGTTGCAGCCCACGGCCTTGTGCTTGCCGGCGACGTGGAAGTCCTTGATCGGCGCGTGGCACGCATAGCAGGCCGACGCGTCGAACGCGGCCGGCTTCGCCGCAGGCTTGGCGGCCGGCGCGGCGGTCTTCACCGGTGCGGCGGTTTGCGCATGCGCGGGCACGACCGCCAAGGCGGCGGCTGCGCATGCAAGGCTGGCGAGGCGCGCGAGGGCGCGGGTCAGGCTACGCATGATTCTCCCTTGGGGACACGACGATTCTCGACTCGTCGCAAGGGAGTCTAGCGCCGCATGCGCGACGCCTCATGCGCTCGCAGCCGTTCCTTAATGCAGGTCAAACCGCTTTGCCGAATACTTGTTGCGGCGCAGCAAATGCCCTGCGGAGTGCGGGCGCGAGAGGTCGAGCGGCGTCCTTCGACGCGCCCGCATCGAACCGGCCCGACGCTACGGAAGCCGGCGGTCGATGACCAGCGTGTGACCCGAGGAGCCGAGCTTCACCGGCGGGGACAGCGCCTCGAGGTCGCCGGACTGCGGCATCGGGCTGCCCGAGCGCGAGATGCGCGCGCCGACGATCACCTCGCCGTGGTCGGAAAGCTTGGCCGTGGGCGACATCGCCATCGAGTCGTCGAGCGTGAACGTGATCGGCAGGTCCCTCACCTGCTTCTTCACCAGCGCGAGCGGCATGCGCGAGCCGTCGGCGGGCCGCGCGAAGATGTAGACGGCGTCGTCGGGGGAGACGTTGGCGGCGAACGTCGGCGCGATCCGCACCATGCCGCCGACCGTGCCGCCGGCGGCGATCGGCGAGGTGCTGCCGGCCTTCGCGGGAGCCGTAGCGCCTGCTGCCGGCGCGGCGGCAGGCGCAGGCGGGGTCGTGGCGGCGCGGGGCGCTGCCGGCGGCATGCCGGCGAGCTGGCGGGCCTCCGCGATGCTGCCTTCGATCGACTGGGCGATCGGCGAGCCGGGGTCGACGTTGGCGCGCGCACGCTCCCAGTACTCCGCGGCCTTCACGTACTGCTTGCGGTTGAAGGCGATCGTCCCGGCGAGCGCGTTGGCCTTCCACTGCGAGGGATTGGCCTTGAGTGCGCGCTCGATCAATTCGGCGGGCTTGCCCTCGAGCGAGCGGCCCTGCGCGACGCCGAGCGTATCGGCCCAGTCGGCGATCAGGTCGGCGTCGTTCGGCGCGAGCGCCACCGCGCGCTCGAAGGCGACTCGCCGCTTCGCTCGCGCGGCCGGTCACGTAATAGGTGCGCGCGAGCACGACCCAGCCGTCGATGTTGGACGGGTCCTGCGCGAGCTTCTGCTTCACCTGCCCGATCATCGTTTCGATCTGATCCGGCGACATCGCGTGGTCGCCGCCGTCCGCCGACGCGGCCATCTTCGCGGCGTCGGGGGAGAGCGCCGCCGGCGTGCCCAGCACGAGGTAGAGCGCTACCGCCGCGATCGGGAACAGCGCGCCAATCCCCGCGGCGGTCCACGCGCCCGAACGACGCGGCGTCGCCGCCACGTCCGGCTCGGACCGGTGCGTCTCGTCGAGCACGCGGCGGTCGAGCTCGGCGCGGGTGATCTCGTACTGCTCGGCCGAGACGACACCATTGCCGAGGTCCGCCTCGAGCTCGGCGCGCTGGTCGCGCAGGACCGCGAGGTTCGACGACTCGCGGTCGATCGAGGCGACGTGCCGGCGCGTGAGCAGCGGCACGAGCACCCATGCGCAGGCGGCGGCGAGCATGGCCGCCGCGATCAGGACGAACGTGGTCACGCGGGGTCCTTCTTCGTCGTTGACGCGAGCAGCGCGTCGGCACGCGCGCGCTCCTCGGCGGTGAGGGGCGGGGCCTCGGGCGCCGCCCGGCGCTCGCGCATGATCCGCATCAGCACGAAGGCGCCGATGGCGAGGAGCAGCGCCGGCCCGCCCCAGAGCAGCACCGTCGTCGCCCTGACCGGCGGGCGATAGAGCACGAAGTCGCCGTAGCGGTCGGTCATGTACGTGATGATCTCGTCGTCGGACTTCCCGGCGGCAATCTGATCGCGCACCTGCCGGCGCAGGTCGACGGCGAGCTCGGCGTTGGAGTCGGCGATCGTCTGGTTCTGGCAGACGAGGCAGCGCAGCGTCTCGGAGAGCTTCACCGCGCGCGCCTGCGCGACAGGGTCCTTCTCGGTCGGCGCCGCATCCGTGGCGAACGCCGGCGGGACGGCGAGCGCCAGCGCCATCGCGAGCGCGGCCGCGAGGGCGACGATCGTGGATCGGTTCGTCATGATTTCTGCAGTTCGCGCACGAGCGGCAGGATCTTCTTCTCGAGCGCCTCGACGGTGACCGGGCCGATCTGCTTGTAGCGGATCACGCCGGCCTTGTCGATCACGAACGTCTCCGGCACGCCGTAGACGCCGAAGTCGAGGCCCACGGCGCCGTCGCGGTCGACGACGGAGAGCGTGTACGGGTCGCCGTGCTGCGCGAGCCAGCGCTTGCCGGCGGCAGGCTCGTCCTTGTAGTTCAGGCCGACGAGCGGAACGAGCTTCGCCTTGCCGAGCTCGACCAGCAGCGGATGCTCCTCGCGGCAGGCGACGCACCACGACGCCCACACGTTGAGCAGCCACACCTGGCCCTTCATGTCGGCCGTGCCCATGGTCTTGTCGGGGGCATGCAGCTGGTTGCGCACGAACGCGGGTGCCGGCTTGCCGATCAGCGGCGACGGCACCTCGCGCGGATTCAAGCCCAGGCCCACCAGCAGGAAGGCGAAGAGCACGGCGAAGACGCCGAGCGGGATCAGGAGCTTGCGGTTCATGGTGGCGGCGCCGCTGCCTATCGGGCCGTGGCGGCGCCGGCGGGCAGCGGCGTCCTCGCGGCGTGCCGCGAGACGGTAGCGGCGGTCGGTGATCGCGAGGAGGCCGCCAAGCGCCATCAGCACGCATCCACCCCAGATCCACGTCACGAACGGCTTGCGGTAGACGCGCACCGTCCAGGCGGCGCCGTCGACCGGCTCGCCCAGCGACACGTACAGGTCGCCGAAGATGCCGCTGTCGATCGCGGCCTCGGTCATCGGCATGCCCTGCGCGTTGTAGACGCGCTTCTCCGGGTGGAGCTTCTCGAACGAGACGCCGTTCTTCGCGACGTCGAACGTGCCGCGTGCCGCGCGGTAGTTCGGGCCGATGCGCTCGGCGGTGCCCTCGAACCGGAACGTGTACGCGCCGACCGAGACGGACTCTCCGGGCACCATCCGCACGTCGCGCTCGGTCTCGTAGCCCTTCACCATCGTGACGCCGACGATGAACACGGCCACCCCGAGATGCGCGAGCAGCATCCCCCAGTAGCCGCGGGGCTGCTTCGCCAACCGCGCCATCGCGCCGCCCTGCGCGCCGGCGATGCGCTCGCGCACGTTCACCACGCTGGTCGTGACGATCCACAGCGCGAGCAGCAGGCCGAACGCGACCATCGGCGACCACTTGCCGCCGAGGAACGGCAGCCCGATCGCGAGGATCAGCGAGACGACGAAGGCCCACTTGACGCGCGTGAAGAGGTCGGGCAACTCGGCCTTCTTCCAGCGCGCGAGCGGGCCCACGCCCATCAGGAACACGAGCGGCGCCATCACCGGCACGAACACGGCGTCGAAATACGGCGGGCCGACGGAGATCTTGCCGAGGTTCAGCGCGTCGAGGAACAGCGGGTAGAGCGTGCCGAGCAGCACCGTGCCGCACGCCACGATCAGCAGGACGTTGTTCGCGAGCAGCAGCGACTCGCGCGATACCGGCTCGAAGCGCCCGCCGGTGCCGACCTTGGGCGCGCGCAGCGCGAAGAGCAGCAGCGAGCCGCCGATCACCAGCGCGAGGAACAGCAGGATGAACACGCCGCGCTTCGGGTCGGTCGCGAACGCGTGCACCGAGGTGAGCACGCCGGAGCGCACGAGGAACGTGCCGAGCAGCGACAGCGAGAACGCGGCGATCGCGAGCAGCACCGTCCAGGCCTTGAACGTGCCGCGCTTCTCGGTGACGGCGAGGGAGTGGATCAGCGCGGTGCCGACGAGCCAGGGCATGAACGAGGCGTTCTCGACCGGATCCCAGAACCACCAGCCGCCCCAGCCGAGCTCGTAATAGGCCCACCAGCTGCCGACCATGATGCCGAGCGTGAGGAACATCCACGCGAGCGTGGTCCACGGCCGCGACCAGCGCGCCCACGTGGCGTCGAGCCGGCCGCCGAGGAGCGCGGCGATGGCGAAGGCGAAGGCGACCGAGAAGCCGACGTAGCCCATGTAGAGGAGCGGCGGGTGGATCACCATGCCCGGGTCCTGCAGCAGCGGGTTCAGGTCGCGCCCGTCGGCGGGGATCGGGAACAGGCGGTCGAACGGGTCGGACGTGACCAGCATGAACAGCAGGAAGCCGACGGCGACGATGCCCATCACGCCCAGCACGCGCGCGACCATCTCGTCGGGCAGGTGGCGGCTCCACATCGCCACCGCGACGCCCCAGCCCGAGAGCATCAGCACCCACAGCAGCATCGAGCCCTCGTGCGAGCCCCAGCTGGCGGCGATCCGGTACTGCAGCGGCAGCTGCGAGTTCGAGTTGGTCGCGACGTTCAGCACCGAGAAGTCGTTGCCGACGAACGACAGCGCGAGGCAGATCCACGCGAACAGGACGAACAGGAACTGGCCGGTGGCGGCCGGGCGCGCGAGCGCCATCCACGCCGGGATGCGCCGCTGTGCGCCGACCAGGGGCAGCGTGCCCTGCACGATGGCGAGCAGCAGGGCGAGGATCAGGGCGAAATGGCCGAGTTCGGGGATCATCGGGGGCCTCGTTGCGGGGTCACTTCACCAGCGTCTGCGCGGCGCGCTTCTCGGCCGCGTCGATGTGCGCCCGGTTGACGGCCTCGGCGGCCTCCGGCGGCATGTAGTTCTCGTCGTGCTTGGCGAGCACTTCGCTCGCGGTGAACACGCCGTCGGGACCGAGCTTGCCCTGCGCGACCACACCCTTGCCCTCCTTGAACAGGTCGGGAAGGATGCCCGTGTAGACCACGGGAATCGTCTTCGCGGTGTCGGTGACGTTGAAGCGCACGACGACACCCTCGCGCTTCACGCTCTTGTCCTCGACCAGCCCGCCGACGCGGAACGTGCGTCCCTGCGGCGCCTTGTTCTCCACGACGTCCGTGGGGGAGAAGAAGAACACGAGGTTCGACTGGAAGGCGTTCAGCACGAGCGCGACGGCGACGCCGAGCACGGCGAGTCCGGCGGCGATCCAGGCGAAGCGGCGGTGGCGAGGTTTCATGGGGGGACCTTGCAGCGTTGACGGGGCGCTAGCGCGCGCCCCCGGAGGCGTTGGCGCCGGGCGACGGTGCCGATGCCGCGGCGGTGCGGACGGCGGCGCGGCGTCGCGCGCGGACCGCGAGCATCTCGACGACGAACAGCACCAGCGTGACGCCGTACGCGCCGATGATGAAGTGCCAGTGGTTCATCGCAGGGCTCCCGCATGGGCGCGGACGTCGGGCAGCGCGCCCACCCAGGCGGCATCGCGCTCCCGCTCGAGGACGATCGCGCGCAGGCGCGCCAGCACCACCGCGATCGAGTAGAACCAGAACGCGAAGCTCATCACCAGCATGCCGGCGAGCATCGTCGTCTCCATCGACGATCCGGTCAACTTGACGGACGCGCCCTGGTGCAGCGTGTTCCACCACTTGACCGAGAAGTAGATGATCGGGATGTTCACCACGCCGACGATCGACAGCACCGCGCAGGCGCGGTCGGCGCGGCGCGGGTCGCCGATCGCCTGCCGCAGCGCGATGATGCCGAGGTAGAGGAAGAGCAGGATCAGCTCGGAGGTCATGCGCGCGTCCCAGGCCCAGTAGGTGCCCCACGTCGGGCGGCCCCACAGCGCGCCGGTCCACAACGCGATGAAGGTCATCAGCGCGCCGGTCGGGGCGATCGCCTGCGCCATCATCCCCGAGAGCCGCGTGCCGAAGCCCAGCGCGAGCGCGCCCCAGAAGGCCATGACGACGTAGAGGAACATCGACAGCCACGCGGAGGGGACGTGGATGAAGATGATCCGGTAGACCTCGCCCTGCTGGAAGTCGGTGGGGGCGACGCCGAAGCCGAGCCACAGCCCGATCGCCGCGAGGATCGCCGCGCCCCAGGCGAACCACGGGATCAGCGTGCCCGCGACGGGGTAGAAACTCGCGGGCGACGACAGCTTGAACCAGTTGAAGGGACATGGAGGTTTCGTCAATCGAGCGCAATGCGCACCGCCGCGGCCGCTGCGAACGGCGCACCGACCACCGCGAGGGCGAGCCCCGCACCGAGGAGCGAGAGGTTGGCCGTCGCGCCCAACCCGGCCCGCACCGCATCCACGGCGCCGGCGCCGAAAATCAGCACCGGCACGTACAGGGGCAGGATCAGCAGCGCGAGCAGCCCGCCGCCGCCCTTCAGCCCCAGCGTCAACGCCGCGCCGATCGCCCCGAGGAGCGAGAGGATCGGCGTGCCGATCAGCAACCCTGCCGCCAGCACGGTCAGGCTCTCCCCGTCCATGTAGTACTGCAGACCCAGCATCGGGGCGAGCAGGACGACGGGCAGTCCGGTGGTGAGCCAGTGCGCCGCGATTTTACCGGACACGAGCGCTTCGAGCGCGTAGGGCGAGAGCGCGATCTGTTCGAGCGTTCCGTCGGCATGGTCGGTGGCGAAAAGGCGGGGCAGGGACAACAGCGAGGCGAGCAGCGCGGCTACCCACAGGACACCCGGCCCCATCGTCGACAGCAGGTTGCGCTCCGGGGTGGTCGCGAGCGGGAACAGCGTCACGACGATCACATAGAACAGCAGTTGGACGCCAAGTTCCGCGCGGGAGCGGAAGGCGAGCTTCAGGTCCCGTGCAAGCGCCCAGCGCACACCGGCGAGCGCGCCGTCCGACGGCACGGGCGCCAGGACGGTGGCGGTCGATGGGGCCGGCGCGTTCATCGCGCGCTCCTCAGGCCGGCACGGTCTCGCCGAGGACGAGCGACTGCACGCGCGAGGGCTCGAGGCCGAGCGACTGGTGCGTGGCGGCGACGACGATGCCCCCGCGATCGAGGTGGTCGTGGACCAGGCGCGCGAGGAGCGCAGCGCCCGCGGCATCGAGCGCGGTGACCGGCTCGTCGAGGATCCAGAGCGGGCGGCGCGAGACGAGCAGCCGGGCGAGGCCGATGCGCCTGCGCTGTCCGGCGGACAGCACGCGCGACGGCAGCGACCGGCGATGCGACAGCGCGACGCTGTCGAGCGCGCGATCGATGTCCGCCCGTGGCGCCGACGTGCCCGAGAGCTCGACCAGCGAGACCAGGTTCTCCTCGGCGGTCAACTCGTCCTTGAGCGCCGGAAGATGGCCCGCATAGGCGACGACCGCGCGCAGCTCGGCCGAGAACGGTTCGACGCGGCGTCCGTTCCAGCGGATCTCGCCCGCCGCCGGCGCGGACAGGCCGGCGAGCATGCGCAGCATCGTCGTCTTGCCCGTGCCGTTCGGCCCGGTGACGACCAGCGCGTCGCCCGACTTCACGCGGAATCCGACGTCCTTGAACAGTTCCGCGAAGCCGCGGCGCGCGGCGAGATTCTGCGCTTCGAGCATCGAGGGAGTGGATGGCGGGGCCGTGTGGGTCGCGCCGGGACGTTGCCCCGGAGCCGCTTGCGGTGGGCGAATTATACGGAGGGCTGTCTTGCCGGATTTGCGGCATGTCAATATGGGGGTGCCCTGCGGTTCCGGCCGCGACGGGACGTCGTTCCCGGAATCGACGAATTCGTCTCGAACGCACGCGATTTGCACCCCGATCGTGCCGCCATTCGCGTGAAAACCCGCCCCTGTGGCCGAACCCGCCGTCGCATTATCATTGCCCGATGACCGACCCGAACCTTCGCGAAGCCTCGCTCGAGTACCACCGCCAGTTCCCGCCGGGAAAGATCGCCCTGGCGCCGACCAAGCAGCTCACCAACCAGCGCGACCTGGCGCTCGCCTATTCGCCCGGCGTGGCGGCCGCCTGCGACGAGATCGTGCGCGACCCGGCCGAGGTGTCGACGCTCACCTCCCGCGCCAACCTGATCGGCGTCATCACCAACGGCACCGCGGTGCTCGGCCTCGGGCCGATCGGACCGCTCGCCGCGAAGCCGGTGATGGAAGGCAAGGCGGTGCTGTTCAAGAAGTTCGCGGGCATCGACTGCTTCGACCTCGAGATCGACGAGCGCGATCCCGACCGGCTGGTCGACATGATCTGCGCGCTCGAGCCCACGTTCGGCGGCATCAACCTCGAGGACATCAAGGCGCCCGAGTGCTTCACCATCGAGCGCAAGTGCCGGGAGCGGATGAAGATCCCGGTGTTCCACGACGACCAGCACGGCACCGCGATCATCGTCGGCGCGGCGCTGCTGAACGGCCTCACCGTCGTCGGCAAGGCCATCGGCGAGGTGAAGCTCGTCTGCTCGGGGGCGGGCGCGGCGGCGCTGGCGTGCCTCGACCTGCTCGTGGCGCTCGGCGTGAAGCGCGAGAACGTGTGGGTGTCGGACATCAAGGGCGTGGTGTACGCCGGCCGCACCGAGGAGATGGACGAGCACAAGGCGCGCTACGCCAAGGACACGCACGCGCGCACGCTCGCGGAGATCCTGCCGGGGGCCGACGTGTTCCTGGGCCTGTCGGCGGCGCGGGTGCTGAAGCCCGAGTGGCTGCCGTCGATGGCCGCGCGGCCGCTGGTCTTCGCGCTCGCGAACCCGGAGCCCGAGATCATGCCGGACCTCGCCAAGGCGGCGCGGCCCGACGCGGTGATCGCGACCGGCCGCTCCGACTTTCCCAACCAGGTCAACAACGTCCTCTGCTTCCCGTTCATCTTCCGCGGCGCGCTCGACGTCGGCGCGACGCAGATCAGCGAGCCGATGAAGCTCGCGGCCGTGCGGGCGATCGCCGACCTCGCGAGGGCCGAGCAGTCGGAGATCGTCGCGCACGCCTACGGGGCGCAGGACCTCGCGTTCGGCGCCGATTACCTGATCCCGAAGCCCTTCGATCCGCGCCTCATCGTGACGATCGCCCCGGCGGTCGCCAAGGCGGCGATGGACTCGGGCGTGGCCACGCGCCCGATCACCGACTTCGAGGCCTATCGCGAACGCCTCACGACGTTCGTCTATCACTCGGGCTTCCTGATGAAGCCGATCTTCCAGGCGGCCAAGAAGGCGCCGCGGCGGATCGTCTACGCCGAGGGCGAGGACGAGCGCGTGCTGCGTGCGACGCAGGTGGTCGTCGACGAGGGGCTGGCCACGCCGATCCTGGTCGGCCGGCCGGCGGTGATCGAGCGGCGCCTTGCGCGCCTCGGCCTGCGCATCCGTCCCGGCGCGGACTTCGAGGTCACCAATCCCGAGCACGATACGCGCTACCGCGAGTACTGGACCGAGTACTTCCGCCTGGTCGAGCGCAAGGGCGTCTCGCAGCAGTACGCGAAGATCGAGATGCGCCGGCGGCTCACGCTGATCGGCGCGATGATGGTGCACCGGGGCGAGGCCGACGGCATGATCTGCGGCACCTTCGGCACGCACAGCCTGCACCTCACGTACGTCGACCAGGTGCTGGGCATGAAGCCCGGCGCGAGGCAGTACGCAGCGATGAACGCGGTGATGCTGCCCAACCACACGGTGTTCATCGCCGACACCTACGTCAACGTCGACCCCACGGCCGAGCAGATCGCCGACATCACAGAGCTCGCCGCCGACGTGATCCGGCGCTTCGGCATCGAGCCCCGGGTCGCGCTCCTCTCGCATTCGAGCTTCGGCACCAGCGACGACCCGGCGGCGCGGAAGATGCGCGATGCGCTCGCGCGGATCAACGCACGGAGCCCCGGCCTCGAGGTCGAGGGCGAGATGCACGGCGACGCCGCGCTCGACGAGTCGGTGCGCGTGGCGGCGTTCCCGAACTCGCGGCTCAAGGGCGCGGCCAACCTGCTCGTGATGCCGACGGCGGACGCCGCGAACATCTCGTTCAACCTGCTCAAGGTGGCGGTCGGCGGCGGGGTCACGCTGGGCCCGATCCTGCTCGGCGCCGCGAAGCCCGTGCACATCCTCACGCCGTCGGCGACCGTGCGCCGCATCGTCAACATGACGGCGCTGACGGTGGTCGAGGCGAACCAGGCCGGAAAGTAGGGTCAGACTCGACTTCTTGCGCAAAGTAGGGTCAGACTCGACTTCTTGCGTCGTGGCGGAGCTCGCATTCCGCAACCGCTGTGAATGTCGAGTCTGACCCTTTCCAACCCTGCTCTCCCTGGCACGCGATTCGCTGAAGGAGGACCGGCGGCGCTGTGGCAGCGGTTCGCCGGCCCGGCGTGCGCCGAGTCGGTGCACAAAGGCGTGCGGCCTCCCCAAACGCGGTCATTTTCGAGGAGTCTCCGATGGTTGCAGCTGACTGGGCCCGACGCGTCGCGCGGGCCATCACCGCGGTCGTGCTCGTCGTCGCGTCGTCGTCCGCGCTGGCACAGGACACGAAGATCGCGTTCCAGCTCGACTGGCGCTTCGAGGGCCCGTCCGCGCTGTTCCTCCTCGCCAAGGCCAAGGGCTACTTTGCGCAGGAGAAGCTCGACGTCACCATCGACGCCGGCAACGGCTCGGGCAACGCGGTCAACCGCGTCGCGTCGGGCACCTATCCGATGGGCTTCGCCGACCTCGCGGCCTTGATCGAGTTCGTCGGCAACAATCCGACGGCACCGAACAAGCCGGTGGCGGTGATGATGGTCTACGACGCGACGCCGGCCGCCGTGTTCTCGCTCAAGAAGACGGGAATTCGCAAGCCTGCGGACCTTGTCGGGAAGAAGCTGGGGGCGCCGGTGTTCGACGCGGGCCGCCGCGCGTTCCCGATCTTCGCCAAGGCGAACGGCCTCGACACGTCGAAGGTCGCCTGGACCTCGATGGACCCGCCGCTGCGCGAGACGATGCTCGTCCGCGGCGACGTCGACGCTATCACCGGCTTCTACTTCACGAGCCTGCTCAACCTCAACGCCCGCGGCGTGAAGGACGATGAGGTCGACGTCATGCCCTACTCGCAGCACGGCGTCGCGCTCTACGGCAACGCGATCATCGCCTCGGAGCAGTTCATCAAGGAGAAGCCGGAGGCCGTGCGCGGGTTCCTGCGCGCGGTCAACAAGGCGGTCCGCGACGTGATCGCCGACCCGGACGCCGCGATCCGCTACGTCAAGGAGCGCGACGCGCTCGTCGACGAGACGCTCGAGAAGCGCCGGCTTCGGCTCGCGATCACCAGCGTGATCGCGACCCCCGCGGCACGCGCCGACGGTTTCGGCGGTGTGCAGCCTGCACGGCTGGCCGACATGGTGACCCAGGTGTCGCAGGCCTTCGAGCTCAAGAGCGCCGTCAAGCCTGAGCAGGTGTGGAACGAGAGCTACCTGCCCGCGAAGGCCGAGCGCATGATCTTCGGGAAGTGACCGCGACACGCGTTGCCGCGCGATGGAAGCATCGGTGAGCGCCGTTGCGGAGGCCGGCCGCGGCCGGGTCGAGTTCGAGCACGTCTTCCTCGCCTACGAGGGCCACGACGAGTTCGCCGTCGAGGACGTCACGCTCTCGATCCGGCCCGGCGAGTTCGTCGCCATCGTCGGGCCCTCCGGATGCGGCAAGTCGACGTTCATGAAGCTCGCCACCGGGTTGAAGCCTCCCACACGAGGCAAGGTGATCGTCGACGGCGCGCCGGTCACGGGACCCCTCAAGATCGTCGGCATGGCGTTCCAGGCGCCAACGCTGCTGCCGTGGCGCACGACGCAGGACAACGTGCTGCTGCCGCTCGAGATCGTCGAGCCGTATCGCTCGCGGTTCAAGCGTGAGCGCGAAGCCTACGCCGCGCGCGCGCAGGCGCTGCTCGCCGCGGTCGGGCTCGCGGGCTTTGGGGACAAGTACCCGTGGCAGCTCTCCGGCGGCATGCAGCAACGCGCGTCGATCTGCCGCGCGCTGGTCCACCAGCCCGAGATGCTGCTGCTCGATGAGCCGTTCGGCGCGCTCGACGCCTTCACGCGCGAGGAACTGTGGGGCGTGCTCTCCGACCTGTGGCGAGAGCAGCGCTTCACCGTGATCCTGGTCACTCACGACCTGCGCGAGGCGGTGTTCCTCGCCGACACCGTCTACGTGATGAGCAAGCGCCCGGGTCGCATCGTCGCGCGCCGCGAGGTGGGGCTGCCGCGGCCGCGCGACCTCGAGGTCACCTACACCGACGCGTTCATCTCGATCGTGCACGAGTTGCGCGAGCGCATCGGCGTGATCCGCAAGGGCTGAGGGGATGGCCCTCGCGAAGCGCCCGATGGACCGCGCCGCACCGTGGTTGCTGGCGGCCGCGATCCTGGTCGCGTGGGAGGCGACTTGCCGCCTGTTCGCCGTGTCCGAGTTCATCTTTCCGGCGCCGACCGCGATCGCGAGGGCACTCGTCGAGTTCGCCGGGCCGATCGCCGGGCACGCGTGGAAGACGTACTGGACGACGATGGCGGGCTTCGCGATCGGCGTGGCCGTGGGTCTCGCGCTCGGCTTCCTCGTCGGGAGCTCGCGCTTCGTCTACAACGCGCTTTACCCGCTGCTGGTGGGCTTCAACAGCATCCCGAAGGCCGCGTTCGTGCCGATCCTCGTCGTGTGGTTCGGCATCGGCACGATCCCGGCGATCCTCACCGCGTTCCTGATCTGCTTCTTTCCGATCGTCGTCAACGTCGCTACCGGCCTGGCGACGCTCGAGCCTGAGCTCGAGGACGTGCTGCGTTCGCTCGGCGCGACGCGGCGCGACGTGCTGTTCAAGGTCGGGCTGCCGCGCTCGCTCCCGTACTTCTTTGCCTCGCTCAAGGTGGCGATCACGCTGGCGTTCGTCGGTACCGTCGTCTCCGAGACCGTGGCGTCGAACGACGGCATCGGCTACCTGATGATGTCCGCCGGATCGTCGATGCGGATGCCGCTCGTGTTCGCGGGGCTGTTCGTGATCGGCGCGATGGCGATGGCGATGTACGAGCTCTTCGCCCACTTCGAGCGGCGCATGACCGGCTGGGCGCATCGCGGCCAGTCGGCGGCGTGAGGGCGTCGGTCGCGGGGCGCAGCTCGCAGGTCACCCTCGGATGGCGCGTCGCGCCCGCCTCGGCGCGTGACCGGTTCGCGAGGAAGCGACCGGCGATTAGAATTGCAGGCGCGATGCTCCCCGCCGCTCTCAAGCGCTACGCCTGGCTGTCGATCGCGGCGGCCGTCGCCACGATCCTGCTCAAGGGCGTGGCATGGTGGATCACCGGCTCGGTCGGCCTGCTCTCCGACGCGCTCGAGTCGTTCGTGAACCTCGCGGGCGCGCTGATGGCGCTCGCGATGCTGTCGCTCGCTGCGCAGCCGGCGGACGACAACCACGCGTACGGCCACGGCAAGGCGGAGTACTTCTCGAGCGCGTTCGAGGGGTTCCTGATCGCGGTGGCGGCCGTGCTGATCGCGTGGCAGGCGATCGAGCGGCTGCTTGCGCCGCAGCCGCTCGAGGCGGTGGGCGTGGGCCTCGCGGTCTCGGTCGTGGCGTCGGCGGTGAATCTCGTCACCGCGCGCACGCTGATGAACGTCGGCCGCAGGTTCCGGTCCATCACGCTCGAGGCCGATGCGCAGCACCTGATGACCGACGTGATCACCTCGGTCGGCGTGATCATCGGTGTCGGCCTCGTGTGGCTGACGGGATGGCTGTGGCTCGATCCGGTAATCGCGCTCGCCGTGGCGGTGAACATTCTGTGGACGGGCTGGCAGCTGATGCGCCGCTCGACCGCGGGCCTCATGGACATCGCGCTGCCGGAGGAAGAGCGCCACGCGATCGACGCCGTGCTCGACCGCTACCGGGCGCAGGGCCTCGAATTCCACGCGCTGCGCACCCGGCAGGCCGGCACGCGGGCGTTCGTCACGCTGCACGTGCTGGTCCCCGGCGACTGGACCGTGCAGAAGGGCCACGACTGGTCGGAGCGCATCGAGGGCGACATTCGCGGCGCGGTGCCCCACGCGAACGTGACCACGCACCTCGAGCCGCAGGAGGATCCGATCTCGCACGCCGACGCGCTGCTCGACCGATAGGCTTCCGAGACCTCCCCACCCCGCTAGAATGTCGCCGCGCCGGCACCGGCGCCTCCGCACACCGCGAGTTTCGAACATGACGTCCCTCACCTGCGCAGACATCCTCGCCGGCAAGGCGCCCACCGACCAGCCCGTCACCGTCAAGGGCTGGATCCGCACCCGCCGCGACTCCAAGGCCGGCATTTCGTTCCTGCACGTCTCCGACGGCTCCTGCTTCCATCCGGTGCAGGTGGTCGCTCCGAACGCGCTCGCGAACTACGACAGCGAGGTGCTGCACCTCACCGCCGGCTGCGCGGTCGCGGCGACCGGGAAGATCGTGCCGTCGCCCGCGAAGGGCCAGCCGTTCGAGATGCAGGCCGATGCGGTCGAGGTGATCGGCTGGGTCGAGGACCCGGACACGTACCCGATCCAGCCCAAGCCGCACACGCTCGAGTACCTGCGCGAGGTCGCGCACCTGCGCCCGCGCACCAACGTGATCGGCGCCGTGACGCGCGTGCGGCACTCGATCGCGCAGGCGATCCACCGCTTCTTCCACGAACGCGGCTTCTGCTGGGTGAACACGCCGATCATCACGTCGTCCGACGCGGAAGGGGCGGGCGAGCTGTTCCGCGTGTCGACGCTCGACCTCGTCAACCTGCCGCGCGACGCCAGCGGCAAGGTCGACTACGCGCAGGACTTCTTCGGGCGCGAGACCTTCCTCACGGTCTCCGGGCAGCTGAACGTCGAGACCTACTGCATGGCGCTGTCGAAGGTGTACACGTTCGGCCCGACCTTCCGCGCCGAGAACTCGAACACCAGCCGGCATCTCGCCGAGTTCTGGATGATCGAGCCGGAGATCGCCTTCGCGGACCTCTCCGACGACGCGACGCTCGCCGAGGCGCTGCTGAAGCACGTGTTCCGCACGGTGCTCGCCGAGCGCGCCGACGACATGGCGTTCTTCGAGGAGCGCATCGAGAAGGGCGTGATCGCGAAGCTCACAGGCATCGTCGATTCGGAGTTCGTGCGCATGGACTACACCGAGGCGATCGCCGTGCTCGAGCGCGCGAAGCAGAAGTTCGAGTACCCCGTGCAGTGGGGCATCGACCTGTCGAGCGAGCACGAGCGCTACCTCTCCGAGAAGCACGTCGGCAAGCCCGTGATCCTGATGAACTACCCGAAGGAGATCAAGGCGTTCTACATGCGCATGAACGACGACGGGAAGACGGTCGCGGCGATGGACGTGCTCGCGCCGGGCATCGGCGAGATCATCGGCGGCAGCCAGCGCGAGGAGCGCCTCGCGGTCCTCGACGAGCGCATGGCCGCGAGCGGGCTCGACCGCGACCACTACGGCTGGTACCGCGACCTGCGCCGCTACGGCACCGTGCCGCACGCGGGCTTCGGGCTGGGCTTCGAGCGCACCGTCGCCTACGTGACCGGGCTCGCCAACGTGCGCGACGTCATCCCGTTCCCGCGCACGCCCGGCAGCGCGCGCTACTAGGCCCGCCGTCATCGTCGCGCGATTACCGGCAACGTTTCCGCGGAGAGCGGGGACGAGCCGGAGGTCGCTGCCGAATTGCCGGCGGCGGCGCTGGACAGCACGCGATGCGCCGGTATGATGACCGCCGGCTGTTCACACACAGGTCGCGCACGCGCATGTCTTCGCATCCCAAGCATCGAGCACACGCCGGCGCTTCCATTGCGCACCAGCCCTCGCGCCGCCGGCTGCTGACGGCGAGCGCCGCGGTGGCGGCCGCGCCGCTCCTGGTCTTCTCGCGGCGCTCCTCCGCGTCGACGGCGTCTCCGCGCACGCTTTCCTTCCGCCACACGCACACGGGCGAGGCGCTGTCGATCGCGTTTGCGCAGGGCGAGCGCTACGTTGTCGAGGCGCTCGCGCGGGTGAACTGGCTGCTGCGCGACTTCCGCAACGGCGAAGTGCAGCCCATCGACCCGCAGCTCCTCGACCAGCTGCACGCGGTCGCGCGCCTGACCGGCAGCAGCGCACCGTTCGAGGTGATCTCGGGCTACCGTTCGCCTGCCACCAACGAGGCGCTGCATCGCAAGAGCCGGGGCGTGGCCACGAAGAGCCTCCACCTCGAAGGGCGCGCGATCGACGTGCGTCTTCCCGACGTTCCGCTCGCCGATCTGCGCGACGCGGCGCTGTCGCTCAAGGCCGGCGGAGTCGGCTACTACGCCGAGTCCCGCTTCGTGCACCTCGACACGGGGCGCGTGCGGCGCTGGTAGCTCGAAAGTAGGGTCAGACTCGACTTTTTGCCGGCGTCGCCGGGTCCGGGCCGGGGCGAGGGAAAAGTCGAGTCTGACCCTACTTTCCGATTAGTCGAGTCTGACCCTACTTTCCCAGCGCGGCGAGCAGCCTCCGGTCGTGCCCGTAGACGTCGGGCAGGAAGGTCGCCCGGCCGCCCGCGTCGACGATCGCGGTCGTGTAGAACACCACCACCGGGAGCGGCGCCTCGAGCGCCACGGTCCGGTTCCTGCCGGAGCCCATCGCGGCGTCGATCGCCGCGGCCGTCCACTCGGGCTTGCCCCGCAGCACGAACGCGGCAAGTGCGCCGGGGTCCCGCACGCGGATGCAGCCGTGACTGAAGTCGCGCCGCGTGCGCTCGAACAGCTCGCGCGCCGGCGTGCCGTGCAGGTAGATCTCCATCGTGTTCGGCAGCACGAACTTGACGCCGCCGAGCGCGTTCTTCGCGCCGGGCCGCTGCCGCACCCGCATCTCGCCCGCGTGCAGCGCCTCGAGGCTCGCAGCGTCGATGCTCGTCAGCACGCGGCCGTCGCCGCGCGTGCTCACCAGCTCCATGTCCTCGCGGCCGAGGTAGTCGGGATCGCGGGCGAGCCGCGGCAGCGTTTCGTTGCGCAGGATGTTGCGGGGCACGTTCCAGTAGGGCGAGAACTCCACCGCGCGCATCTCGCCGATGAAGATCGGCGTCTCGTGCTTCACCGCCTTGCCGACGATCACGGGCATCGTCAGCGTCGCGCTCGCCGTGTCGCGCGCGTCCGCGAACGCCCACAGCTGGAATGACGGGACGTTGATCGCGATCGCCGGGCCCGCGGCGAACTCCGGCAGCCAGCGCATGCGTTCCAGCGCGAGCTCGACCTGCGTGACGCGTGTCGCGAGCGGCTCGTTCAGCGCCGCGATCGTCTGACGGCCGAGCACGCCGTCCTGCGCGAGCCCGTGTCGTGCCTGGAACCGGGTGACGCCCGCCGCGAGCGCTTCGGAGTAGAGGTCGTCGAGCGGACGCGGCGTTTCGGGCGGCAGGTCGCCGAGCCGCACCAGCACGTCGTAGAGCGCCGGTACGCCCACGTAGTGGTCGCCGGGGACGACTTTCGCACGCGCCGATGCGAGCGCGGGCAGCGCAGTGGAGGGCACTGTGGCCAGCGTGCGGTAGCGCGGCAACAGCTGCTTGAGCTGCGCGTAGACGGGGAACGCCGGCTCGGCGGCGTCGATCAGCGCATCGAGGCGATCCTGCGCGGCGACCTCGCGCAGACCGGCGACGAACCACGCATCCCTGGCCTTGGCGCGGTAGTGCGGCTCGACGTCTTGCGGGCGCACGCGGCCGAACCGCAGGTCGGAGAGCAAGCGCAGCACGGTGGCCGTGAGCGCGACGTCGGCACGAGCGAGCGCGTCCGCGCCCGCGCCCGAAGTCGTGGCATCGCGGAATGCACGGTCGAGCGCCTCGGCGTCGTAATCGGCGGGGCGCAGCCCCCGGTCTGCGGCGGAACGCAGCGCCCGCAGCGCAGTCGATACAGCAGGACGGGGACCTTCCGGCGTGAACCACACGGGGCCGGCGCCGGAGGGCGGGTAGATCTGCGCGAGCCACGTCGGATCGCGCAGGCGCGCTGCCTCGCGCGGATATGCCGTCGCCGCGACGACAGGTGCGAACGTAGGGGCTGTGTCGACCGCGGCCGCGGCGGGCGCCGCGAGCCAGGACGCCGCCAGGCAAATGCCGAGCGCGACGAGCGCCATCCCGAGCCGATGCTGCCGCGATGGCGGTGGCGACGGCCGGACGCACCCGTCCGGCCATCGCGTCATTACTTCCTGCCGGTGCGCTTGACCGGTTTCTTCGTCGCCTTCTTCGCGGTCGTCTTCACCGGGGCCTTCGTGACCTTGCGAGCGGTCGTCGCGGCCTTCTTGGCGGTCTTCTTCACCGCCTTCTTCGCGGCGGCCACGCCCCTCTTCAGCGCGGCCCCGGCCGTCGAGGTCTTCCGCTTCACGGCCTTCCTCGCCACGGGCTTTTTCGGCGCCATCGCGCGCTCGACCTTGCCGGCCGCCTTCTTCGCGCCGGTCGCTGCGGCCTTCACCTTGCGCTTGACCGCGCGCTCGGCCTTGCCCAGCGCCTTCTCGGTGCCCGCCTTGGCGGCCCTGGCCTTGCTGGTCACGGTGCGCTTCGCCTTGCCGAGCGCCTTCTCGGTGTCGACCTTGGCGGCACGCGCCTTCCGCTCGACCGTCCGCTTCGCCGAGCGCGCCTTGCGCTCGACCGCCGTGGCAGCCTTGCCGGCTTCGCGCTTGGCGTCGGTGGCGACCTCGCCGGTCTTTTTCGCGATCGACGCGCCCACTTCCTGGACCTTTTCCTTCGCCGCCTCGACGGCGTCGCCGATCTTGTTCAGAAGGGTCTTCTCTTCAGCCATGCCTGTTGCTCCTGTCTGGATATCGATGACTCGACGTTCCCGGGGCGATCGTTGCCGCGTCCCTCGGACTGCAGCGCCCATCGTGCATTCCTGCACCGGCGCAGCGAGTCAAAGCATAGCAAGGAACGATGTACTCACGCACGCGTGCGCGGGTCGTCCGCGCGTTCGGCGCACGGACGCGAAGCCGCGTGCAACACGTGCCGGCGGGGAGACCCCGCCGCGATCACTATCCCTGCGGTGCGCCGTTGGCGTCGACGAGGATGGTGCGGCCGGGCGGAGCCGAGAGCTGGACGCGATGCACGACGCCGCGAAACGCGTACGTGACGTCCCAATAGGCCGGGCGGGCGTCGTTGGGGACGTACGCGCATCGCTCCACGTCGCGGCTCACGACCTGCGTGCCGCCGCGACCGACGTTCGCACCGACCACGGCGCCCGCGACCGCGCCGCCCGCCGTCGCGATGTCCTTGCCGCGGCCGCCCCCGACCTGGTGCCCGAGCACGCCGCCGATGACGGCGCCGACCACCGCTCCGGGAACGTTGATCGCGTTGCTTCCCTCCTGGACGACCTGCTGGCGCTCGATCCAGCAGCGCCTGTCGGGCGGGCCCACGACCGCGCGCACCGACGTGACCGGGACCTGGTAGTGCGGCGCGGGGACCGCCGGGGCAAGCACGGTCGCCGCGCCGCGCGGGTGGTGGCGCGCGACGTAGACGTCGCTGTACCAGCGGTCCTGCACGAAGTAGACCGGCTGCCCGCACGCGCCGTACTTCCCGCAGTGCTTGCGCCATTGCTTCGCATGCCCCGGCGGCACCCGCAGGTAGACGGGCGCGGGGACCGTACCGATGGGCGCCGGCCAGACCTGGATCGGTGCGGCGTACACGAGCGCGGGCGGCGGCAGGTTGCCGATGTCGATGCGGCCGTAGTAGGCCGGGTCGCCGACGGTGATCGAGACGCCGACGTTGGTCGCGAGAGCCGGCAGGCTGACGGCGGCGAAGGCGAGTGCTGCGAGCGGACGTAGCATGGCGGAATCCTCCGTGGTGCGACGCGGTCCCATCACGGAGCGCGCCGGCGACAGTATGACATTAGCATGAACGCTGTGGCTCCACCGCCTATCGGTGTG
>CAVPJE010000009.1:0-141544 GCA_963705175.1 uncultured beta proteobacterium
CGGACGTCCGCGGGTGCGGCCGTGAACAGCGGCTTGGCCTGCGGCCCCGTGTACGAACGGCGGGTCGGCATCATCGGATGCGTCGTCGCGCACCCGGACAGCGCGAGCGTCACGCCGACAGCCGCGAGTCGGCTGCAGTACTCGGCGCTGTGCCGGCGGGTCGGCCCCATGGGGCGGCTCAAGCCCGCGCGGCTCTTGGAGACTGGCGCGCCCGACAGGAGTCGAACCTGTGACCTTTGGCTTCGGAAACCAACACTCTATCCAACTGAGCTACGGGCGCGTAGCCGATCATTCTAGCCTTCAAGGCAGGGCACCGTCCAGCGCGGTACCGCGGACCCGGGCAGCGACGGTATAATGCGACGTTCGGCGGAGCGCGGTCCGCGCGCGCCCGTCCCCAATCGATCCCTTCCCCGATGCCATGAGCGAAGAGCATTCGTCCCCGATCAAGACTTGGCAACAGCTGGTCGTCGTCGTCGCCGCCGCGTTGATCGTGCCGGTGATCGTGATCGCGATGCTCGCCGCGCTGGTCTCGGGCGGCGCCAAGCGCTCGGTCAGTGCCGACGAAAACGAGATCCTCGCGCGCATCCGCCCGGTCGGCACCGTCGAGTTCGCCAAGGCCACGGGGCCCCGCGTGGCGCTCTCCGGCGAGCAGGTCTATGCGCAGGTCTGCAAGGTCTGCCACGAGGCCGGCGTCGCGGGTGCCCACAAGATGGGCGACAAGGCCGCGTGGGCGAAGGTGATCGCCCAGGGCGACAAGCTCACCTTCGAGCACGCGATCAAGGGCATCCGCGCGATGCCGGCGAAGGGCGGCAACCCCGACCTGACCGATGTCGAGGTGCAGGCGGCGGTCGTGCACATGGTCAATGCCGGCGGCGCGAACTGGAAGGCCCCTGCTGCGGTGGCCGCGCCCGCCGCGACGGCGGCGGTCGGCGCCGAGCGCACCGGCGAGCAGGTCGTCGCGCGCGGCCTGCGGCAAGTGCCACCAGACCGGCGAAGGCGGCGCGCCGAAGATCGGCGACCGTGCGGCCTGGATCCAGCGCGAGAAGCGCGGCCTCGCCGCCCTGCACCAATCCGCGTTGCGCGGCCACGCGGGCATGCCCGCGCGCGGCGGCATGGCCGACCTGAACGACGCCGAGGTCAGACGCGCCGTCGACTTCATGATGAATTCCGGTGCCGCGGGTGCCGCCGTTGCCGCCGCCACCACCGTGGCGGCGCCGGCCGCGCCGGCCGCCGTCGACGGCAAGAAGGTCTACGACACCGCGTGCACCGCGTGCCACGCCGCGGGCATCGCCGGCGCGCCGAAGAGCGGCGACAAGGCCGCGTGGGCCCCGCGCATCGCGCAGGGGGCGAACGTGCTCTACGACCACGCGATCAAGGGCTTCCAGGGCAAGGCCGGCGTGATGCCCGCGAAGGGCGGCAACACGTCGCTCTCCGACGCCGACGTCAAGGCGGCGGTCGACTACATGGTGGCCGGGTCGAAGTAGTCATTGCGCGGGCCGCGCGGCTCGCACCGCGGTCATCCGCGCGCCACCAGCGCCTTCAACGCCTTCAGCCGCTCCGAGCCCGCGGCGCGCTCGCGCGCCGCTTCCTCCGGCGGCAGCGGCGCGTCGGCGAAGCGCAGGTCCTCCTGCACGAGCTCCGCAATGAAGCGCGACGGCATCGTGTCGATGCGCCCGCCGGCCCGCTTGCGCGTCCGGCAGTAGGTCAGGACGAGCGAACGCTGCGCGCGCGTGATGCCGACGTAGAACAGCCGCCGCTCCTCGTCGATGTTGCCGGCGTCGATCGACTCGCGGTGCGGCAGCACGCCCTCCTCGAGCCCGACGATGGTCACGTGCGGGAACTCGAGACCCTTCGCCGCGTGCAGCGTGGACAGCCGCACCGCGTCCGACTCGTCCGCGTCGCGGCCCTCGAGCATGGTGACGAGCGCGATCATCTGCGTGAGCTCGAGCAGGGTCTTGCGGTCGGCCTCGCCCTTGCGCGACAGCCAGCCGACGAAGTCGGCGACGCTCTTGCCCTTCGCCTCGGCGTCGCGCTTGTCGAACGTGGCCGAGAGCCAGTCGTCGTAGCCGATGCGCCGCACGAGGTCCGCGAGGAGGCGCGCGGCCGGCTCGCGCGGCGCGCGGTGGGCGAGGTCGTTCACCAGCGTGCAGAACTGCTCGAGCTCCGCGCGGGCCTTCGCGTGCGCCACGGCCCGGAACTCGGGGGAGAAGACCGCGGCGAACAGGCTTTCGTGCCGCGCGGTCGCGACCTCCGACAGCTTGGAGAGCGTGGTCTCGCCGACGCCGCGCTTCGGCACGGACACCGCGCGGATGAACGCGGGGTCGTCGGCGTCGTTGGCGACGAGGCGCAGGTAGGCGACGATGTCCTTGATCTCGGCGCGCTCGAAGTACGACTGCCCGCCCGAGATCGCGTACGGCACGTCGTGCGCGCGGAGCGCCGTCTCGAACACGCGCGCCTGGTGGTTGCCGCGGTAGAGGATCGCGTAGTCGCCGAAGCGGCCGCGGTGCTCGAACTTGTGCGCGAGGAGCCGCGCGACGACGAGCTCCGCCTCGGCCTCGTCGTCGCCGGCGGGCAGCACGCGGATCGCGTCGCCGTGGCCGAGCGCGCTCCACAGCCGCTTCTCGAAGAGCTTCGGGTTGTTCGCGATCAGCGCGTTGGCACTCTTCAGGATGCGCACGCAGGAACGGTAGTTCTGCTCGAGCTTCACCACGGCGAGCGCCGGGTAGTCGCGCGGCAGCTGCGCGAGGTTCTCCAGCGTGGCGCCGCGCCAGCCGTAGATCGCCTGGTCGTCGTCGCCCACGGCGGTGAAGCGCGCGCGCGCGCCCACCAGGTGGCGGAACAGACGGTACTGCGCCGGGTTCGTGTCCTGGTACTCGTCGACCAGCACGTGGTCGAAGCGCGCCTGCCAGCGCTCGCGCGCCTCGGCGTCGCGGTCGAACAGGGTCACGGGCAGCGCGATCAGGTCGTCGAAGTCCACCGCACGATAGGCGGCGAGCGCATCGCCGTAGCGCACGTAGGCACGCGCGGCGGCGGCCTCGGCGTCGTCCTTCGCGGCGGCGAGCGCCGCCTGCGGCGCGACGAGCGCGTTCTTCCACGCGCTGATCCGCCACTGCGCGGCACGCGCGCGGCCGCGGTCGGCGGTGGCGACGAGCTCGGCGACGATGCCCTCGAGGTCCGACGGGTCGAGGATCGAGAACCCGCGGGGCAGCCCCAGCGCGCCGGCTTCCTCGCGCACGATGGAGAGGCCGAGCGAGTGGAACGTCGAGATCGCGCACTCGGCCGCCGCGTCGGGACGGCCCTGCGCGCCGAGGAGCTTCGCCGCGCGCTCGCGCATCTCCCGTGCCGCCTTGTTGGTGAACGTGATCGCGGCGATGCGCGACGGCGCGGTGCCGCGCTCGATCAGGTGCGCGATCTTCGCGGTGATGACGCGCGTCTTGCCGCTCCCGGCGCCGGCGAGCACGAGCAGCGGGCCGTCGAGGTGGCGGACGGCCTCGCGCTGTGGCGGGTTCAACGGGAACGACATCGTGCCGGGGTGCGCGGGTTGGTAGAATCGGGGCCGATTCTATTGGGGTGCGCCGTGCGCGAACAGACTTGACGGACGCGCGAATCGCGCGTCCCGTTTCCACTAGGGCCTGTTCACACTATGCCTGCGAACGCGAACGGGTGGTCCGGCGCGCCAATCAAGGCGCGCGACGAAAGCAAGACCGGGCGTCTTGCCGAGGAGCGCAACGCAGAGTGGCGCGCCGGGACGCCCGTTCCCTACGGGTTGCGGCGAAAAGGGGCGCTCGCTTCGTTGCGTTCCCTCGCCGGGTTCCCTACCCGCCTTCGGTCACGCGCCTTGCGAGCGCCCCTTTTCCCTCGCAACGCGTTCTGCAGGCATAGTGTGAACAGGCCCTAATGGCGCACTACGCGATCGGCGACATCCAGGGCTGCCACGCCGAGTTCTGCGAGTTGCTCGACCTCATCGGCTTCTCCGTGTCCGCCGACCGGCTCTGGCTGGTCGGCGACCTGGTGAACCGCGGACCCGCGTCGCTCGAGGTGCTGCGCGAGGTGCGCGCGCTGGGCGACGCCGCGGTCACCGTGCTCGGCAACCACGACCTGCACCTGCTCACGGTCGCGGCCGGCCATCGCCGGCCGCATCGCGACGACACGCTCGGCGCGATCCTCGCGGCCCCGGACCGCGACGAGCTGATCGACTGGCTGGCACGCCGACCGCTCGTCGCCATCGAGGGCGACCGTCTGCTCGTGCATGCGGGGCTCCTGCCCGGGTGGACGCCGGCGACCGCCCTCATGCTCTCGCGCGAGGTGGAAGCGAAGCTCGCGAGCGCGGACCGCGACCGCTTCCTGTCGGTTCTCTACGGCGACGAGCCGTCGACCTGGCGCGACGACCTCGACGGCGACGATCGGCTGCGCGCGATCGTCAACGCGTTCACGCGCCTGCGCTTCTGCGCCGCCGACGGACGCATGGAGTTCCGCGAGAAGCGCGGCCGCGAGCACACGCCGGCGGGCTTCCGGCCATGGTTCGCCCACGATCACCGGCGCAGCGCGCATGCGCTCGTCGTCTGCGGGCACTGGTCGACGCTCGACCTCGAGCTCGCGCCGAACGTGCTGATGCTCGACTCGGGCTGCCTCTGGGGCGGCACGCTGACGGGCGTCAGCCTCCCGGACCGCCGGATCTTCCAGGTGCCGTCCCGGCACCCGATAGTCCCAAAGCCGTTCGGATAGCCTCCTCGGCCGCGCGCGCGAGATCGCGCCGGTTCGCGCCGTGCGCGGGCAGCGCATCGGCGGCGTGCAGCTCGACGACCAGCCGCCGCGCGCCGCAGACGCGCCAGAACGACGTCGCAAACGACTCGTCGCCGACGTACGCCGGCACGGTCGAGTGCGCGCCGTCCGCGCCGCGATAGCGGATCGCCACGGGCACCACGTGGCCCTGCGCCTCGACGATCGGCTGCAGCAGCGACGCGTGGAACTTGAGCAGCGTCGCGCCGTCGGTGGTCGTGCCCTCCGGGAACACCGCGACCACGTCGCCCGCCGCGAGCGCCTGCGCCGCGTGGTGGTTGACGCGCCGCGTGTCGTGGCGCCGCTCGCGGTCGACGAAGATCGTCCCGGCGCCGCGGATCAGACGGCCCGCGAGCGGCCAGCCGGCGAGCTCCGTCTTGGCGACGAAGCGCGCCGGGCGGTGGGCGTTGAGCACGAAGATGTCGAGCCACGAGATGTGATTCGCGACGAGCAGCACGTTGCCGCCGTGCACGTCGATCGCGCCGTGGAGCCGCGCCTCGACGCGCAACAGATGCAGCAGCCTGCGGCTCCAGCGCTGCACCAGCGCCTGCCGCCGCGTCGGCCGCACCACGGGGAACACGAGCATCGTGAGGGCGATGCCGCCCAGCACGTGCACGACCACGCGCGTCGCACGCAACGCCTGGTGCGGCAACGGAAGCGGCGCCTCGCTCACGGTGTCGTGCCGATGCCGTCCATGTCAGGCGGTCGTCACCACGGGTTCGCCCCGTACTCCTTCGCGTACATCGCGGCGACGAGGTCGCGGTCGACGGCGTGGTTCTGCCCACCCCGCGCCGCGATCTTGATCGAGCCCAGCAGCGACCCCAACCGGCCGGTCTTCTGCCAGTCCCACCCCTGCGCCATCCCGTACAGCAGCGCGGCGCGGTGCGCGTCGCCGCAGCCGGTCGGGTCGACGAGCGCGCTCGGGCGCACCGCGGGCACGTGGATCGTCGCGCTGCCGACGTGGATGCGCGAGCCCTCGGCACCCAGCGTGACCACCAGTGCCTCGACGCGACGCGCGATCTCCTCGACCGTGAGCCCGGTGCGCTCCGCGATGAGCCGCGCCTCGTAGTCGTTGACCGCGACGACGGTCGCCGCGTCGATCATGTCGACCAGCTCGTCACCCGAGAACAGCGTCATCGCCTGGCCCGGGTCGAGCACGAACGGGATCTTCGCCGCGCGGAACTCCGCCGCGTGCTTCAGCATGCCGTCGCGGCCGTCCGGCGCGACGATGCCGAGCCGCACGCCGTCGACGTCGCCGACCCGGCTCTCGTGCGAGTGCCCCATCGCGCCCGGGTGGAACGCGGTGATCTGGTTGTCCTCGAGGTCGGTGATGATGTAGGCCTGCGCGGTGAACGACCCCGCCACCGAGCGCACGCCGTCCGCCGCCACGCCGAGTGCTGCGAGCCGCTCGCGATAGGGCGCGCCGTCGTCGCCGATCGTCGCCATCACCACCGGGTCGCCGCCCAGGGCCTTCAGATTGTAGGCGATGTTGCCGGCGCAGCCGCCCCACTCGCGGCGCATGTCGCCGACGGTGAACGACACCGAGATCATGTGGGTCTTGTCGGGCAGGATGTGGCGCCCGAAGCGGTCCCGGAACACCATGATCGTGTCGTAAGCGAGCGAGCCGCAGATCAGCGTGCGCATGCCTTGAGCCTGGTCGTGTGGAGTTGGACGGGACGCGCGGAACGCGGGATTCGCGGGGAGGCGCCGCGCGTGGCCCCCAAAACGACGAGGCCGCGGTAATCCGCGGCCTCGACTTGACGGTGGCGCCTCGCGACCGCAGGCGCCATTGTACCCGTGGTCAGGCGGCGAGCTCGCGGCCGACCTCCCGGACGACGAACTGCTGGCGCCGCGACACGGGCAGCGTCTCGGTGACGCCGTTCAGCAGCACCTCCCAGTGCGCGTCGCCGTCGTCGCTGACGCGCCGTTCGAAGCCGCGGACGAAGTCCCGGGACACAAGGCAGTTGCGGTGGATGCGCACGAACCGGTTGCCGAACTCCTGCTCGAGCCGCGTCAGCGACTCTTCGAGCAGGTGCTCGCGCTGCGCGGTGCGGATCGTGATGTACTTGAGCTCGGCCTTGAGATACACGACCTCCTCGATCGGCACCAGCACGACGCGGGAGCGCTCGGTCACCGACAGGAAGCGGCGCGCCGACTGCGGCAGCTCGGAGAGCTTCTCGGGGGTGAGCGGGCGCAGCTTCGGCACCTTCTGCAGCGCGGAGAGCAGGCGCTGCACGCGCACCGGCTTCACCAGGTAGTCGACCGCGTTGACCTCGAAGGCCTGCAGCGCGTGCTCGTGGAACGCCGTCGTGAACACGACGAGCGGCGTGTGCGGCACCTTGAGCACGTGGCGGGCGAGCTCGAGCCCGTCCATGTCGGGCATGTGGATGTCGGTCAGCACGAGGTCGACGGGGATCGACTGCAGGAGCTCGACCGCCTCGCGGCCGTTCTGCGCCTCGCCGACGACGGCCAGCGGCAGCGCCGAGGCGCAGTCATCGAGAAGTTCGCGCAGACGGCGGCGCGCGGGCGCCTCGTCGTCGACGATCAGGACACGGAGCGGGACTTCAGCCACGGGCGGCCTCCAGGCGTTGGTATGGATGTTCTCGCGCGCGGCTTCGCGCGCTCTGCGGAAAGGTCGACGACGTTGCCCGGCGCCTGCGCGCCCCACGCGTCGCGGGCCTTCGGCGGGGCGACGTTGCGGTAGGGCATGCGGATGTGCACCTCGTACGTATCCTTGGTGACCCGCGACTCGAGGGCGGCCTCGGCGTCGAAGTGCAGCGCAAGGCGCTCGCGGATGTTGGCGATCGCCATCCTGTTGCCGCGATGGTGGCGCCCGCCGTCGTCGCGGTACGGATTGCGCATGATCGCGTGGACCTCGCCGCGCGAGAGGAAGATGTTGATCGTGAGGGTGGCGGGCACCGGCGACGGCTCGATGCCGTGGTACACGGCGTTCTCGAGCAGCGGCTGCAGCACGAGCGGCGGCACCAGCGCGTCCTCGGGCATGCTCTTCACGTTCCAGTCGACGATGAGGCGCTCGCCCAGCCGCAGCTTTTCGAGGTCGAGGTACTGGCGGCACAGGTGGACCTCGTCGGCGAGCGGGGCGAGGTCGCGGTTGTCGCGCATCAGCACCCGGAACAGGTCCGCGAGGTCGTGCAGCGCCTCCTCGGCGCGGCGCGGGTCGCTGCGGATCAACGACAGCACGCCATTGATGCTGTTGAACAGGAAGTGCGGGCGGATGCGCGCCTGCAGCGCCTGCAGCCGCGCCTCGACGATCGCCGGCGAGAGCGCGCGGGCGCGCAGCTGGAAGTAGTAGAGCAGGCCGGCGACCACGAGCAGCGCGAAGCCGAGCTCGCGCAGCAGCGAATCGTCCGCGCGCGGCGCGATGAACGAGCCGAGCGCGTGTGCGGCGAGCGTGGCGCCGAACGCGATGCCCGCGATGGCGATCGCACCGACCCGATAGGGCTGGCGCGCGATCCAGGGCGCCGCCACCCAGAGCAGGGCGAGTGCCAGGATCAGCGCGGGCGCGACCGCGCCGGCGGTCTCCACGACCGCCGCCGGCAGCACCTCCCAACGCGATTCCCGCACGAACGCGGCGAGCGCCGCCGCGCCGCTGACGGCGAGCAGGATACGTACCGTCGTGCCCAGGTTGCGCAGGTCCGGTAGCGTCGGCGCGGAGCCGTTATGCCTTATAATCGACCGCATATTCGGTACGGCATGCAAGCATCATGCCTGCCGCCCGGTGCGATCGGCCAAATTGCCAGGTGCGCGCCGAAACGCGCCTCTTTTGCCGGATCCGAACGCTGGGCGGCGAATCCCGACCATTTTCGACAAGCGCCCCGGACGACGCAAGCCGATTGCCGCCATGTCCGAACGCCCCGCCCACGAAAGCAACACCATCCCCGCCGCCGGCGCGTGGTCGGGCCGCTTCTCGGAGCCGATGACCGAGCGCGTCAAGCGCTACACCGCCTCGGTCGACTTCGACCGGCGCCTCGCCGCGGCCGACATCGCGGGGTCGCTCGCCCACGCCCGCATGCTCGCCGCGCAGGGCGTGATCGGCCAGGACGACCTCGCCGCGATCGAGCGCGGGCTCGCCGAGATCGCCGCCGACATCGAGGCCGGCCGCTTCGAGTGGTCGCGCGACCTCGAGGACGTGCACTTCAACGTCGAGCGGCGCCTGACGGCGCTGGTCGGCGACGCCGGCAAGCGCCTCCACACCGCGCGCTCGCGCAACGACCAGGTCGCCACCGACGTGCGCCTGTGGCTGCGCGGCGAGATCGACCGGCTCGCCGACCTGCTGGTGGCGCTGCGGCGGGCGCTGATCGACCTCGCCGAGCAGCACGCCGCCACGATCATGCCGGGCTTCACGCACCTGCAGGTGGCGCAGCCGGTGACCTTCGGCCACCACCTGATGGCCTACGACGCGATGTTCGCGCGCGACCTCGAGCGGCTTGCCGACTGCCGCCGTCGCGTCAACCGGCTGCCGCTCGGCAGTGCCGCGCTCGCCGGCACGCCGTTCCCGATCGACCGCGAGCGCGTCGCCCGGGAGCTGGGCTTCGAGGCACTGTGCCCCAATTCGCTCGACGCGGTCTCCGATCGCGACTTCGCGATCGAGTTCGCCGCGGCGGCAAGCCTCGTCATGGTGCACCTGTCGCGCTTCGCGGAGGAGCTCGTGCTGTGGTCGACGCCGCGCTACGGGTTCGTGACGCTCGCCGACCGCTTCTGCACCGGCAGCTCGATCATGCCGCAGAAGAAGAACCCGGACGTCCCCGAGCTCGTGCGCGGCAAGTCGGGCCGCGTCGTCGGCCACCTGATGGCGCTGATCGTGCTGATGAAGGCGCAGCCGCTCGCCTACAACAAGGACAACCAGGAAGACAAGGAGCCGCTGTTCGACACCGTCGACACGCTCGCCGATACGCTGGCGATCGTGGCCGACCTGGTCGCGGGGGGCATCAGCGTGCACGCCGAGCGGATGCGCGAGGCGGCGCGCGAGGGCTTCGCGACCGCGACCGACCTCGCCGACCACCTGGTGCGGCGCGGCGTGCCGTTCCGCGACGCGCACGAGGCGGTGGCGCGCGCGGTCCGCCACGCGGAAGCACGGGGCGTCGGGCTCGAGGACCTGTCGCTTGCCGAACTGCGCGAGTTCGCGCCGCAGGCCGGCGACGACGTGGGCGCGGCGCTGACCCTCGAGGGGTCGGTGGCGAGCCGTGCCCATCCGGGGGGCACCGCGCCCGCGCAGGTACGCGCGGCGATCGCCGCGGCGCGCGCGAGCCTTCCCCCCGCGGCGGCGACGCACCCATCGTGAACCACGATGCGGTCGGCCTCGTCGCGGCGACGCTCACCACCGTCGCCTACGTTCCGCAGATTCGCCGGATCATTGCAACCCGCTCGGCACACGACATCTCGTGGTGGATGTTCGGCATCATGACCGTCGGCGCATCGCTGTGGCTGGTCTGGGGCATCGCCACCGGGGCCACCCCGGTCATCGCGGCGAACGTGGTCACGCTGGCGCTGCTCGCGTTGATCCTGGTCCTCAAGTGGCGCTACGGCCGCGACGCGGTCGGGCCCGGGCGCTGAGCGCCGGGGCGCGCCGCGCCGTTCCATCGACGTTCCGCAACGGAGCCAATCCATGTCAGGCAAGAAGCTCGCGTTCCTCGGCCTCGGCGTCATGGGCTACCCGATGGCGGGCCACCTGGCCCGCGCCGGGCACGACGTGACCGTCTACAACCGCACCGTCGTGAAGGCCGAGCAGTGGGTCGCGCAGTACGGCGGCCACCTCGCCCGCACGCCGGAGGAGGCCGCCGCCGCCGCGGAGGCCGTCATGATGTGCGTCGGCAACGACGACGACGTGCGCAGCGTCGCGGGTCGCGCGCTGGTGACGATGCGGGCCGGCACGACCCTCGTCGACCACACGACGGCGTCCGCGGAAGTCGCCCGCGAGGTGCACGCGCAAGCAAAGACGCGCGGCGTCGGCTTCCTCGACGCGCCCGTCTCGGGCGGGCAGGCCGGTGCTGAGAACGGCAAGCTCACGATCATGGTCGGGGGGGAGGCGGGTGCCTACACGCGCGCCGAGCCGCTGCTCGCGCACTACGCGCGCGCGGTGACGCTGATGGGCGGCCCCGGCAGCGGCCAGCTCACCAAGATGGTCAACCAGATCTGCATCGCCGGGCTCGTGCAGGCACTCGCCGAGGGCATCGATTTCGCGACGCGCTCGGGCCTCGACGCCGAGCGCGTGATCGACGTCATCAGCAAGGGCGCCGCGCAATCCTGGCAGATGGAGAACCGTGCGAAGACGATGATCGCCGGCAAGTACGACTTCGGCTTCGCGGTCGACTGGATGCGCAAGGACCTCGGCATCTGCCTCGCCGAGGCGCGGCGCAACGGCACCACGCTGCCCGTCACCGCGATCGTCGACCAGTTCTACGCGCGGGTGCAGCAGATGGGCGGCGGGCGCTGGGACACCTCGAGCCTGCTGCGGGCGCTGCGCGCCGACAAGGCATGAGCCCGAAGGGCCGCCCCGAGGGCGAATCTGCCCCGAAGCGCGTCAGCGCGGAGGGTAGTCCACTGAGCCCGAAGGGCCGCCCCGAGGGCGAATCTGCCCCGAAGCGCGTCAGTGCGGAGGGAAGTCCAGTGTGCCGGTTGCGGCAAGCGGCTCTCGCCTGCGTTGCGGCATTCGCGGCGGGCAGCGCGATGGCGGAGGTCACCCTCGCCAACGCCTGGCTGCGGCCCGCGCCTGCCGGCGCCGCCGAGGCGGCGGTGTACGTCGATATCCGCTCGACCGAGGTGCTGGAGCTGGTCGGCGCCCGCTCGCCGGCCGCCCGCGGCGCCGAGCTGGTACGGGTCGACCCGCCCGACCCCGATCCCGCGGCACGCCGGGTCGTCGCCAAGATCCCGGTCGCGGCGGACCGCGAGACCCGGCTCGCCTACCTCGGCAGCCACGTCCGCCTGACCGGCGTGACCGTCGACCTCGTGCCCGGCATGCGCATCCCCGTCGAGTTCACGTTTGCCGATGCGACCGGCAAGCGACGCACCGTCGCCGCCGAGGCGCTGGTGCGCGGCATCGTCCCGCGGCGGCCGGAGGATGCCCGCGAACCCGTGCCTGCAACCGCGCCGCCGGCAGGGGTCACAACCGACCCGGCGGCCGGCGGGCGCCCGAAGGCGAACTGAACAACGCCGGGCCCCGGACCCGAGGCCGCAGGTTCCCGTTCAACCGGGCGCCGGTGCCGGCACGCGGTCGCCCTCGATGATCTCGACGCGGGCGGTCACGTCGGCAGTCCGGCCGAGCATGATCGTCGCGGAGCAGTACTTTTCCTTGGAGAGCTGCACGGCGCGCTCGACCTGACGCGCGTCGAGTCCGCGCCCGGCGACCCGGTAGGTGAGCCGGATCGCGGTGAACACCTTCGGCTCGACCGCGGCGCGATCGGCCTCCGCCTCGACCACGCAGTCGGTCACCGGCTGGCGTGCCTTGTTCAGGATCCACACGACGTCGAACGCCGTGCACGCCGCGGCGCCGGCAAGCACGAGCTCCATGGGCCGCGGCCCCAGGTTGCGCCCGCCGGCTTCCGGCGCGCCGTCGACCACCACCGCGTGACCGCTGCCGGTCTCGGCCGCAAAACTCACGCCTTCGATCCATCGGATTGTCGCCTTCATGATTCCCTTCCGACCGCCGTTTCCGTCCTGCGGCAGAGTTCTGCCGATTTCGCGTTCCGGCCTGCGGCTTTCATCGCATTGTCATGAAAATGCCCATTTGTCCAATGACGCAATGCCGCATCCCCATTGCATGCTGCATTGCGGTATGGGAGACTTTTCTTGACCGCGCTGCTTGGGGACGTGTCCCCAGAGCGCGGTCGCATTCCTCCATTCTCCTCCTATGGTGGAATCCTCGCGGGGCGCGGAGTCGCAACTCCGCGCCCCCTTTTTCTGCGGGTGGCCTGCGACTGCCGCGGGACGGCGTCCGCGCCGGACTCGGTACGCAGGGGAGGTCGAGCGATCCCGTTTCGGCGCGTCGCCCCGGCGTGCCGCCCGCCATCGCGTTGACCCCGGCAGCGAAATCGGTATATGATGCAAGACTTTGCCGAACCGAAGGTTTCAGCATCGGCGCGGCCCGCCCCACCCCACGAACACGAGTTTCAAGCGATGAAGACCTTTTCGGCCAAGCCCCGGGACATCCGCCAGGAATGGTACGTCGTCGACGCGACGGACAAGGTCCTGGGCCGTCTCGCGAGCCAGATCGCGCTGCGGCTGCGCGGCAAGCACAAGGCCATCTACACGCCGCACATGGACACCGGCGACTTCATCGTCGTCACCAACGTCGAGAAGATCCGCGTCACCGGCAACAAGGCCGAGGACAAGCTCTACCACCGGCACTCCGGCTACCCGGGCGGGATCTCGACGACCAACTTCGCGCAGATGCAGGCACGCTTCCCCGGTCGCGCGCTCGAGAAGGCCGTCAAGGGCATGCTGCCCAAGGGCCCGCTCGGCTACAAGATGATCAAGAAGCTCAAGTGCTACGCCGGCGGCGCGCACCCCCACGCAGCGCAGCAACCCCAGACCCTCGACATCTGACCATGATCGGCAACTACTACTACGGCACCGGCCGCCGCAAGACCTCGGTCGCGCGCGTCTTCATCAAGCAGGGCACCGGCAGGATCGTCGTCAACGACAAGCCGGTCGACACGTTCTTCTCGCGCGACACCGGCCGCATGGTCGTGCGCCAGCCGCTGGTCCTGACCGGCCACGAGCAGACCTTCGACATCATGGTCAACGTCACCGGCGGCGGCGAGTCGGGCCAGGCCGGCGCCGTGCGCCACGGCATCACCCGCGCGCTGATCGACTACGACGCGCAGCTCAAGCCCACGCTGTCGAAGGCGGGTCTCGTGACGCGCGACGCCCGCGAGGTCGAGCGCAAGAAGGTCGGCTTCCACAAGGCGCGGCGCCGCAAGCAGTTCAGCAAGCGCTAGTCAGCGCACGGTACGCCACGAAGGCAGGGCCGCCGCGAGGCGGCCCTGTTCGTTTCGGCCGGCGCCGGCGAGCCCGCCCGGGTGACGGCAGGGTCCCGGGGCGGCGATGCCGCCGAAAGCGCGGCTGCTACAATCGTTTTCATGACGAGGGCATGCTTGGCGCGGCGCAGCGGCATCGGCGATACACGGCTACGGCGGAGCCGAGGCTGGCGCCGAGCGCCCCGCCCTGCGCGAAGCCTACCGGCGCTAGCCGCGACGCCGGTCCGTCCCTGACTCCCCGTGCCCGCGCCCGACATCCTGCGCCGACTTGCCCGGCACTTCTCGATCAGCGCGCCGCGGATGGCGGTGCGCACGCATCTCGGCTGGCCCTGGAAGGCCGCGCTGGCCATCGGGCTCGTACTGCTGGTCGGCGGCATGTGGTGGCTGGGATTCGACTTCGGGCAGATCCTCGGCGGCTTCAACCGCAAGGAGATCGACCAGCGCATCGCGACACTGGAGGCGGACACCGCCACCGCGCAGCGCGAGGCGTCCGGGCTCCGCGCGAGGAACAGCGAGCTCGAAAGCGAGCTCGCGATGAGCCGCGGGCTGCAGGACTCGCTCAAGAAGCAGCGGGAGGAGGCCGCGCAGGAAAACGCCCAGCTCAAGGAGGAGCTTGCGTTCCTGCAGGGGTTCTTCGCCGACTCGAGCAAGCCCGGCGTGACGATCCCGAGACTGTCCGCCGATGCCAACGCCGGCGAGCGGGTACGCTACAGTGCGCTCGTGGTGCGGGGCGGCAGCGCCAAGTCCGACTTCGAGGGGCACCTGACGATCTCGGCCGACCTCGTGCCCGGCGACGCGGCGCCCCCGGGCAGCCGGACGCTCACGGTCGCGCTGCCGGACGACGACCCGGAGGCCGCAGCGCCCCTCAAGCTGCGGTTCAAGTACTATCAGCGGATCGAAGGGTCGTTCCGCATTCCGGCGGGATACGCAGTCCGGACGATCACCGTGCGCGCCTACGAGTCCGGCACCGCCGGCGTCCGTGCGATCCGCACGTTGACTTTGCCGTAGGAGGTCCCCATGTTCGGCAGGAAGACGCTGGCGCAGAAGCGCATCGACAGCCTGATCGGCGCCGGCACGACGGTGCGGGGCGACGTCGTGTTCGAAGGCGGTCTGCGCATCGACGGCACGGTGCTCGGCAACGTCACGGCGGGCGACGGCAAGGCAGGTACGCTGGTCGTGAGCGAGCACGCCAGGATCGACGGGCGGGTGGACGTCGCACACGTCGTCGTCAACGGCACGGTGAACGGCCCGGTCACGGCGCGCGACTCGCTGGAGCTGCAGGGCAAGGCCCGCATCGTCGGCGACGTGGCCTACCGGACGCTGGAGATGCACGTCGGTGCGTTCGTCCAGGGGCGTCTCGATCCGGTCGAGGCCGAACCCGGCACGGCCAGCGTGGTCGAATTGAAGCGTGCGGGAGCGGGCCGCGCCGGCGCGCCCGAGTGACCCTGACACGGCGCGTGGTTTGACGTGCTGCCAGCGCGCCTCGATAATTGCGATCGACACGGAGCGCCAAGGAGCCCCCCGAAATGAACGACATGACCGACATGCCCACCCCGCTCGTCTTCACCGATTCCGCAGCGCTCAAGGTGCGCGCGCTGATCGAGGAAGAGGGCAACCCCGAGCTCAAGCTCCGCGTGTTCGTCAGCGGCGGCGGCTGCTCCGGCTTCCAGTACGGCTTCACGTTCGACGAGGTCGTCAACGAAGACGACACGGCCATGGAGAAGAACGGCGTCACGCTGCTCATCGACCCGATGAGCTACCAGTACCTGGTCGGCGCCGAGATCGACTACCAGGAAGGCCTCGAAGGCGCGCAGTTCGTGATCAAGAACCCGAACGCAACCACCACCTGCGGCTGCGGGTCGAGCTTCTCGGCCTGAGCTGAAAGCCGCCCCCCCGCTCGCTGCCCCCCAGGGGGCGGGTCAGCGGGGCGGCCCTGCGGCACTGACAGTTCTCCTGCGGTACGCGAACGGCAGCTTCGGCTGCCGTTTGCGTTTGTGGCAACGGGTCGCCGCCGCCGGCAGCGGGCGACGGCGTTCAGCGCGGGTAGATCGCGCCGAGCACGCGCGGGCCGCGTGCTCCGGTGACCCTCGGCAGGCTGGCGGTGCGACCGGCGAGTGCCTCGCGCGCGAGCCAGGCAAACGCCAGCGCCTCGACGTGCTCGACGGCAATCCCCCGCTCGGAGGTCGGCAGCACGCTGCACGGCCGCAGGTCGCGCGCGAGCGCGCGCAGCAGCGTGGCGTTGTAGGCACCACCGCCGCACACCAGGAGCTCGGCAACGCCCGGGGCCTCGCGCCCCAGCGCGTCCGCCACGGCGCGAGCCGTGAGCGCGGTCAGCGTCGCCTGCACGTCCGCCGGGTGGAAGGCCCCGCCGTGGCGCGCCAGCGCGTCGTCCAGCCACGCTGCATTGAAGTGGTCGCGGCCCGTGCTCTTCGGCGGCTGCAGCGCGAAATACGGGTCGGCGAGCAGGATCGAGAGCAACGCATGATCGACGCGGCCCGATGCAGCCCACGCGCCGCCGGCGTCGAAGAGCCCGTCGCCGTGGCGACCGAACCAGAGGTCGAGCAGCGAGTTGCCGGGACCGGTGTCGAAGCCGCGCACAGGTTCGCCGGGAACGAGCAGCGTCACGTTCGCCACGCCGCCGACGTTCAGCACCGCCCTGGCGCGGTCGGGACGACCGAAGAGTGCGGCGTGGAATGCCGGCACCAGCGGCGCCCCCTGGCCGCCGGCCGCCATATCGCGACGCCGGAAGTCGGCGACGACCGCGACGCCGGCACGCTCGACGACGCGCGCAGGATCGTTCAATTGCGCCGTCCACGCCTCGTCGGGTCGGTGCCGCACCGTCTGCCCGTGCACGCCCGCGGCCACGAGGTCGCTCGCCGCGATGCCCGCGGCGCGGCAGGCATCGGTGATCGACCCGGCGTACAGGTCGGCGAGCGCGAGGCTCGCCCGCGCCGCGCGCGCGAGCTCGTCGTCGCAGGGCGCCTGCAGCTCGAGGAGCTCGTCGCGAAGCAACTCGGGCATCGGCGCATGCGCTGCACCGAGCGTCTTGCAGAGACCCTCGCCCGGCGCGAAGTCGGCGACGACGGCGTCGACGCCGTCGAGGCTCGTGCCGGACATCACGCCGGCGTAGAGTTCGCGCGGCAAAGACTATTCGAGGGCGGCGAAGCGCGCGACGGGCAGCTCGCGGGCGAACGCGAGTTGCCGCGCGATCGGCCCGATGTGCGCGAGGAAGGCGCCGCGGGTCTCGGGGGGCAGCGGTCCCGCGGTGGGCAGCGCGACGGTCAGCGGATTGCGCGGCTCGTCGTTGACCCGGAACTCGTAGTGCAGGTGCGGACCGGTCGCCCAGCCGGTGGCGCCGACGTAGCCGATCGTGTCGCCCTGCCGCACGCGCACCCCGTTGCGAATCCCCGCCGCGAAGCGCGACAGGTGTGCGTAGAGCGTCGAGTAGGTGCCGGTGTGGCGCAACGTGACCACGTTGCCGTACCCGCCATTCACGCCGGCGAGCGTGACGACGCCGTCGGCGGTGGCCCGCACCGGCGTGCCGGTCGGCGCGCCGTAGTCGACGCCCCGATGGGCGCGCCACGTCTGCAGGATCGGGTGGAGCCGCGCGAGCGAGAACCCGGAGGTCATGCGCGAGAACTCCATCGGCGAACGCAGGAACGCGCTGCGGGTGCTGCGCCCATCGTGCGTGTACCACGCATCCTGCCCGTCGGCATCGCGCCACAGGAAGGCGCTCAGTCGCTGGCCGCGGTTCTCGAACTCCGCGGCGACGATGCGACCGACGCCGACCGACTCGCCGTCGACGTAACGGGATTCGTAGAGGACGCTGAAGCGATCGCCGAAGCGAAGGTCCTGGAGGAAGTCGATGTCGCCGGCGAAGAGTTCGGCGAGCGCGATCGTCACCGCGTCGGGGAGCCCGATCGCGTCGGCGGCACCAAAGAGCGACGTGTTGATCTCGCCCGACTTGAGCGTCAGCCGCACCGTCTCGCCGCCCGGTGCGCGCGTCGCGACCAGCGCGCCGGCTTCGCGAGCCACCGTCAGGCGCTCACCGTCGCCGGTGCGAAAGCGCAGCGCGACCAGGCCGCCTGCGCCGTCGGTCGCCACCTGCAGCGGTCGGCCGGGCTTCAGCTGGTAGAGCGGACGCGCGTCGGGATTCGTGCGCACGAACGCCATCGCCGACGGGTCGTCGACGCCGGCGCGCGCCAGCAGGCTGCCGATCGTGTCGCCGCGCCGGACGCGCTCCTCGCGCCAGTAGGGTCCGGCGTCGTCCGCGATCGGAACGAATTCCGGTGCCGGCAGGGCCCGCTCGACCAGGCGGCCCGACGGCAGATCCAGCGTCGTGTCGGGCGCGATGCCGAAGGCCGCGACGCCGGTGAGCGCAAGCACCGCAATCGCGAGCACGTGCGGCAGGCGAAAACGTCCGCCCGCCCGGGCGGCGGGGGTCTCGTGCTGCGCTAGAATTCGACGTTTTGCGGCGTCCGGCACGGGTGGGGGGTCCGGTTTCCAAGCCCCGGAGTTTACCAAAGCAGGCGCCGTGCCGGGGCGCGCCGCCGTCACCGCATCCCCATCTGCCCAGGACCCTCATGAGCCTCACCATCTACGGCATGCCGGCCTCGCGCGCGTTCCGCGTGCTGTGGGCCGCCGAGGAAACCGGCCTCCCCTACGCCAACGAGCCGTTGTCCTTCAAGGATCCGGCGATCAAGGCGCCGGCCTACCTCGCGATCAACCCCAATGGGACGATCCCCGCGATCGTCGACGACGGCTTCGCGCTGTTCGAGTCGCTGGCGATCACCCTCTATCTTTCACGCAAATCCGGCAAGCTGTGGCCGAACGACGTCCGGGGCGAGGGCATCGCCTTCCAGTGGACGATGTGGGCGGCGACCGAGGTCGAGGGCGCGCTGGGCGGCTGGTTCTACCACACGCGCTTCCTGCCCGAGGCGGAACGCAAGCCCGAAATCGCGCACGATGCGGCGGCGAAGCTGCCGCGCCGCTTCGACGTGCTGGAGGGTGCGCTCGCGCAGTCCCCCTGGCTCGCCGGCGAGGCATTCGGTATCGCCGACCTCAACGTGGCCGCCGTCACCTACCGGGCGCCGGCGTTCGGGCTCGAACAGTGGCCGCGGATCGCGGACTGGCACCGGCGCTGCTACGCGCGGCCCGCCGCGCAGCGTGCCGTAGCGCTCCGGGAGACCCGATGACGTCCGCCGCGGACGACGTCGCGCGGCACCTCGACGTCTTCCGGCGCGGTGCGGACGAGCTCCTCGTCGAGGCGGAGCTCGCGCAGAAGCTCGCCCGCGGCAAGCCGTTGCGCATCAAGCTTGGCCTCGACCCGACCGCGCCCGACATCCACCTCGGGCACACCGTGGTGCTGAACAAGCTGCGCCAGGCGCAGGACCTCGGCCACCAGGTGATCTTCCTGATCGGCGACTTCACGTCGATGATCGGCGACCCCTCCGGCCGCAACGCCACGCGCCCGCCGCTCACCCGCGAGCAGATCGTCGAGAACGCGAAGACCTACCACGCGCAGGCGTCGAAGGTGCTCGATCCCGCGCGCACCGAAATCCGCTACAACTCCGAGTGGTGCGAGCCACTCGGCGCGGCGGGCATGATCCGCCTCGCGTCGCACTACACCGTGGCGCGCATGCTCGAACGCGACGACTTCGCCAAGCGCTTCCGCGCGAGCCAGCCGATCGCCGTGCACGAGTTCCTGTACCCGCTGATGCAGGGCTACGACTCGGTGGCGCTCGAGGCCGACCTCGAGCTCGGCGGTACCGACCAGAAGTTCAACCTGCTGGTCGGGCGCGAGATGCAGAAGGACTTCGGCCAGGAGCCGCAGTGCATCCTGACGATGCCGCTGCTCGAGGGCCTCGACGGCGTCGAGAAGATGTCGAAGTCGAAGGGCAACTACGTCGGCATCAACGACCCGGCCGGCGAGATGTTCGGCAAGGTGATGTCGATCTCGGACGACCTCATGTGGCGCTGGTACCCGCTGGTCTCGTTCCGCGCGCCCGCCGCGATCGAGCGGCTGCAGGAGGAGACTGCGGCGGGGCGCAACCCGCGCGAGGCCAAGGTGGCGCTCGCGAAGGAGATCGTCGCGCGGTTCCATTCCGCGACGGCCGCGGACGCCGCCGAGGCCGAGTTCGACGCGCGCTTTCGCGGCGGCGCGATGCCCGAGAGCATGCCCGAGGTCACGATCGAGACCGCCGGCACCGGCATCGCGATCGCCAACCTCGCGAAGCAGGCCGGGGTCGTCGATTCGACCTCGGAGGCGCTGCGGCTGATCGCGCAGCGCGGACTCAAGGTCGACGGCGACGTCGTCGCCGACCGGTCGCGCCTCGTCGCGGCCGGCACGACGGTCGTCGTGCAGGCCGGCAAGCGACGGTTCGCGCGCGTCTTCGTGCGCTGACCGCGCCATGGCGGCCGCCACGCCCGGTCCGCTTTCAGGTATCTTCGTTCGCGGTCGCAGCCCCGAACCGGAGGATCGCTTGGACCACACCCGCCGCACGCTTGCGCTCGCCACCCTGCTCCTGCCCCTCGCATCCCTGCGCGCGCACGCGCAGCCTGCGCCCGCGCGTGCGCCGGACGTCGTCTACGTGCCCACGCCGCCGGAAGTCGTCGACGAAATGCTGCGGCTCGCACGGGTCACGGGCAAGGACGTGCTCTACGACCTGGGGTCGGGCGACGGCCGCATCCCGGTCACCGCCGCGACGCGCTTCGGGACGCGGGGGCTCGGCATCGACATCGACCCGCAGCGCGTCGAGGAGGCGAACGCGAACGCGCGCGCGGCGGGCGTCACCGACAAGGTGAAGTTCGTGCTCGGCGACCTGTTCGAGCTCGACCTCTCGCCGGCGACGGTGATCACCCTCTACCTGCTGCCACAGCTCAACCTGAAGCTGCGCCCGACGCTCTGGAAGCTCAAGCCGGGCACGCGCATCGTGTCGCACGAGTTCGACATGGGCGACTGGAAGCCCGAGCAGACCGTCAAGGTCGGCTCACGGTCGGTGCACTTCTGGCGGGTGCCGAAGCGCTAGGCAGTCGCTGTGGCGTTCGCGGCCGGGGGCCGGATCGTGGGAGGCCTGGGGTCGACCCCAGGAGGCCATGGGGTCTGACCCCGATTGCAGACCCCGATTGCAGCGGTCGGGTCCGCGCCCGGTAGCAGGCTACTCGAGCTCGAGCGCGTCGCTGATCGCCGCGATGCCCGCCTTCGCGCAGACGTCGTCGGCGTCGCCCCCCGGCGCGCCGGAGACGCCGATCGCGCCCACCAGCGAGCCCTTGGCGCGAATCATCATGCCGCCGCCGACGGCGACCACGCCGGGCAGGCTGCGAATGCCGCTGTTGGGGCGTCCCGGCTGCGTCGTCGACGCAAGCTCGGTCGTGTCGGTGCGAAACGACAGCGCCGACGCGGCCTTGTTGGTCGCGGTCTGTACCGTGTGTGCGCCGGCAAGGCCATTGCGAAGCACGGCGAGCGCGTGCCCGCCGCGGTCGACCACGGCGACCGCCGTGGTGAAGCCGTCCTTGTCGCAGCGGGCGAGCGCGGCTTGCGCCGCCTGCAGCGCGGCGGCAGTGGTGAGCGACGGGTAGCTGGCGAGGAGCTTCTGCGCGTGCGCCGCAGGCACGGCGAGCGCGCCCGCGAGCAGCATCGTCACGAACCCGATGGCGAGAGACTTCATGGTTGCACCCTTCATGTGGATCGCGCGTTGCGCAGTGTGGAACCGCTTCAGGCGATGCCCGGATTGCCCGCGACACCCTGCAGCTCGGGGAGATTGAGGCCGCGCGGCTTGACGGTGCGTTGCGCGCGCAGGTAGCGCGCGACGACATCCCACACCGGCTCGCCGCCCGCGGCCTTCGCTTCCTCGGACACCGGGGCCCAGCCCGCGACCTTGTACGTCTTCGCCGGCTCGATCGACTTGCCCGCGAGCGCCATCTTCGTGATGCGCCTGCCCTGCGCCGCGTTGGGGTCGATCGCGTAGCGCAGCCCGCCGACGCGCACCATGTCCCCGCCCTGCTGGTAGTAGGGGTCGGGGTTGAAGAGATTGTCGGCGACGTCCTCGAGGATCGTCTTCAGCATCTCGCCCGAGATGTCGCTCACCGTCGTGTACGGATAGGTGATCGCCGTCTGGTCGAGCACGTGCTCCATCGTGATCGCCTGGCCGGGAAGCACGCTCGTGCCCCAGCGGAAGCCCGGCGAGAACGCGATCTCGGCGTTCTTCTCGGCCATCAGCGCGTCGAGGATCACCTGGTCGAACGTGCCGTTGAAGTTGCCGCGGCGGTAGAGCAGCTCGCCGGCGACCGCGAGCTTCTCCTCGAGCTTCGCCTTGTAGGGCGCGCGGACCTTCTCGATGTAGGCGGCCATCTCGCGGTCCGCCGGCAGGAAATTCGCGAACACCGGCAGCAGGCGGTAGCGGAAGTCCGCGACCTTGCCGCCCTTGACCTCGAAGTCGAGCACGCCGAGGAACTTGGTGTTGCTGCCCGCGTTGGTGACCAGCGTGCGGCCGTTGCGGTTGGCCACCACCGTCGGCTGCGGCACGCCGTCGTGCGTGTGGCCGCCGAGGATCGCGTCGAGGCCGGTCACGCGCGAGGCGAGCTTCAGGTCGACGTCCATGCCGTTGTGCGACAGCAGCACCACGACCTGCGCGCCCTTGCCGCGCGCCTCGTCGATCACCTTCTGCAGGTTCTCGTCCTGGATGCCGAACGTCCAGTCCGGCACCATGTAGCGCGGGTTGGCGATCGGCGTGTACGGGAACGCCTGGCCGATCACCGCGACCGGCACGCCGCCCAGGTTCCTGATCACGTACGGGCGAGAAGACCTGGTCGCCGAAGTCCGTGGTCTTCACGTTCTGCGCGACGAAGTCGATCTTCCCCGCGAAGTCCTTCTCGACGATCTGCTTCACCCGATCCGCGCCGAGCGTGAACTCCCAGTGCGGCGCCATCGCGTCGACGCCGAGGAGCTTGCAGGCGTCGACCATGTCCTGACCGTTGGTCCACAGCGCCGTGCCGGAGCCCTGCCAGGTGTCGCCGCCGTCGAGCAGCAGCGCATGGGGGCGCGACGCACGGAGCTGCTTCACCAGCGTGGCCATGTGGGCGAAGCCACCGACCTTGCCGTAGGCGCGGGCCGCCGCCGTGAAGTCGAGGAAGGTGAACGCGTGCGCCTCGGGCGTGCCCGGCTTGACCCCGAAGTGCTTCAGGAATGCGTTGCCGACGAGGTGCGGCGGCTGGCCCTTGGCGTCGCCGATGCCGAGGTTCACCGACGGCTCGCGGAAGTGCACGGGCATGAGTTGCGCGTGGCAGTCGGTGAAGTGCAGGAAGCTGACCTGCCCGAACGGCTTGACGTCGTCGTAGAGCTTCGCCCCCGCCTTCTGGTCGAGCGCGGCGCGCGCGGAGATGGGCAGGCCCGCGGCGGCGGCCGCCGCGAGGAGATTCAGGAACTCGCGTCGATTCATCGTGCGACGCTCGGGTACGTTGGAAACAGGGACCCCGGGCCGGCCCACCGCATGGCGGGCCGTACCGGGCTTTGACGAATGGCTGCGACATGCTTCGCGGGCGCGGGTTCGGCGTCGGCGGCGCGTCGCATCGGTTCGAGCACGTCGCCGGCGGCCGACGGATAGCGCGGTCCGGCGCCACCGGCGCGTGGCTCCGGGAGGATGACGGCCGTTACTTGTTGACCGGCGAGCTCGGGTCCATCAGCAGCGCGACCACGTCCTTGATCTGCGCCTCGGTGAGGATGCCCGCGTGCCCGAAGCGCGGCATGAACGAGCAGGCCGAATAGGCCTGCGTGTTCCACACCTTGCCCCACGCGTACTGCTGCATCTCGGGCGTGAAGCCGCGGATCTTGCCGAAGTTGTACAGCGACGGGCCGATCGTGCCGTAGGAGATCTCCTCCTTGGTGAGCTGGTGGCAGGCGTAGCAGTTGCCGCCGACCGGCGTGTCCTTGGTGTCGCTGTACTGGAAGCCGGTGCCGCGCTGGGCGATCTGCTCGCCGCGCTTCCAGTCGCCCAGGTACTTGCCGTCGGACGGCGGCTTGATCGCGGCCATGTTGGCCTTCTCGATCTTCGCGGCGACGTCCTTCGGGATCGCGCCCGCCGGCGTACTGCGTGCACAGCGCCTGCGTCTCGTCCTGGTTCAGGCGGTCGAGCTTCGCGATGCCCTTCTCGTTGAACCCGGCCTTCATCAGCTCCAGCGCCTTGGCGCGCGCCTCGGCGTCGCTCGGGCCGGGGGTCATCGAGCCGGCACAGCCGGCGAGCGCCACGGCGACGGCCGTGCTCGAGAGGGCGATCTTGACGTTGCGATTCAGCATGGTGTCGGTCTCCGCGCTAGCGCTTGATCGTCGGCGCCTTGAACTCGGCGCCGTTGGCGTTGCGCGCCAGGAACGCCGTCAGCGCGATCGACGCGTCGGACGTGAACTTGAGCTCCGGGAAGCGCTGCTGGCGGAAGCAGTCGTTCAACCGCCACTGGAACGTGCGCAGCTCGCCCTGCGAGACGCGGTAGGCGGGCCAGGTCGTGTAGGCGAGCTGGGCGCCGGCCTGCTTGGTCAGGTTGGGCAGGTCCTGCAGGCGGATGCGGGTGTTGTCGGTGGCGTGGCAGGTCGCGCACGAGAAGTCGTACGGGCCGCCGCGGAAGTAGAAGATCTTCTCGCCGAGCGCGTAGGACTCCTTCTCCTTCGGGTGCGCCAACGGCACGTCCATCTTCACGCCCTTCGACTCGGCGGTGATGAAGGCCACCAGCGCGTCGTTGTCGGACTTGCGTTCGTTGCCGGCGCCGAACGGCTGCTTCGTGGCCTCCGCGAAGGTCAGGCCCTGCAGCGTCATCCGGCAGTGGACGAGGCGCGTCTCGAGGTCCATCACGCGGTCGGCGTCGGCGAAGAAGCGCGGCAGCCTCGCGTAGGCGCCCTTGACCACGCCCGGGCCGAGGCCGAGGTCGCACTTCTCGAGCGAGACGTTCTTCGGTCCGGCGGGCTTCTTCCACAGGTCCTCGCCGCGCGCCTCCCACAGTTCGGCGGGGTTGCCGTCGACGAGCGCCTGCCGGTACTTCTCGATTTCCTTGGCCGGGTCTTCCTGGCCGAAGGCGAGCGGGACGGCGAGCGACGTCGCCAGCGCAGCGGCAGCCGCGCCCAAGATGCGTTTACCCACGTTCATCCTCCAAGGCGAAGTGGCGCGCGAGTTTCGCGCGGGACGAATGCGTGGACTTCGCTCTCCGGCGTGTTCAGGGACGCAGGTAGGCGAAGCCTTCCTTGAACTGCAGGCGCGACACCTCGGCGACGCCCGACGGCACCAGCGAGGCCTCCGGGATGACCTTCTTCGGGTCGATGTTGTTCCGCTGCAGCGTGAACTGGCAGACGCGGAAGTCGACGCCCTTCGACTTCAGCTCCTGCACGGTGGCCTCGAACGGCGCGCCGTTCGCGTCCTGCGCGCCGTCGAGCAGGAAGTTGATGCCTCCGGCGTGGGTGACGACGACGATCTTCGCCGAAGGATCGGCGGTCAGGTGGTTGCGGATGTTGCGCAGCGCGTTCAGCGCCTGCGCGTTGCCTTCGTTGACGTGGTAGACCACCTTGACGGCGCCCTCGCCCGCCGCGAGCGCGGGCGGGGCCCCGCCCACGGCGAGCGCTGCCGCGAGCGCGCACACTGCCATTGCCTTGCGCATCGTCTGCCTCCTCCAGCCAGACGAAGAACAGTGCGCCGCGCTGGTCCGCATGCGCGGCCCCGCGGCCGTCTTGCCGTTCGATTCCGGGGCGCTTCTCGGGCGCCCTCGCCTGCTGCTGCCGCGACCCCGGTCAGGCGACCGTGGCCTCGTCGGTGCGCTTGTCGCCCTTGTTGTCGATCCAGGTGACCTGCACCTTGTCGCCCTTCTGCGCGCCCTTGAACTTGAAGGACAGGAAGGGGTTCTTCGACACCGCGGGACCCCACTCGGCGGCGAGCACCGTCTTGCCGTTGTGGGTCGCGGTCACGTTCTGGATGAACCACGCCGGGATGGTCTTGCCCTGCGCGTCCTTGCGCTGGCCGGTCTCCATCTCGTGGCTCATCAACACCTTCACCTCGGTCACGCCGCTCGCGTCGACGTTGGCACGGATTCGCATCGGATCTGCCATGGCTTCCTCTGATCGCTGGGGTCTGAAGGGGGGTCGGGACGGGTCGACGTCAGCCGCCGCAACCGCCCAGCGTGACCTTGACTTCCTTCTGCGCGACGTAGTACTTGCCGTCGGCCTTGACCAGCGCGTACACGTTGGAGCTCTGCCCCATCTTGACGCGGGTCGTCACCGTGGGCTCGGTACCGGCCGGCAGGTCGAACGAGGCGGCCAGCATGTTGGGATTCTTCTCGACCAGGATCGCGATCCGCTCGGTCTTGGGGATGGTGCTGGTGACGCCGATCGGCACCACGGCGCCGTTCTCGGCGATGTCCGGCGTCGAGACGAACGCGATGTCCTTGCTCTGCGCCGGCGCCGAGCCGCCGAAGGCCTTCATCGTCTCGTCCATCGTCTTGGCCTCGAAAGCGGCCTTGTTCCAGTCGGCGTGCGCGGCTTCCGGCGTGAGCCATCCCGCGGCGCCCAGGAGCGCGAGCAGCGACAGCCCGCCACCCGACTTCAGCACTTCCCTGCGTCCGGTGTTCATCGTGGAGCGTCCTCCTCCATCAGTAGTGGGGGCTGAAAGAAACTGCGAATATACGCGCAGAGATTCCCCGCGCATACTGCACCGCACAACACGCGACAGAGGGAGCGCCGACCGCAGCGCTCGCTCTACTTCGCGGCGACGATAGCGCACGATCGCCTGCACGTGGGCGTTTCACTGCGGCTGCGGGGCATCGGAATCTGTAGCGCGACGCGCCTGCTTCACTTGCGAAGGGTGCGCGGCGTTGGCGTTTCGCATACTTCGCGCGATGTGCGGAACGCCGGGCCGACGATCTTGTTGGTCACTCCGTGGCAGGCAGTGCAGCCGCTCGCCTTGACGAGGTCGCCGCGTCGGCGCCTTCGCTGCGGCGCGGCCAGCGACGCCACGACGGTCGTGGCGCCCGTGGTCGGGCCGACGGGCGCACCTGCTCGGCGAGGTTGCCGTGCGAGGCGCGCGCGAAGTCGGGCATCTCGGAGGACAACGTCACCTTGTCGACGCAGTTCTGCATGCAGGCAACGGCCTTGACGTCGGCTTGCCGCCGCGGGTCATGAAGCCGTGGTCGGTGGTGAAGCCGTCCCGGTTGGGCATCTTCACCTTCAGGATCGACTCGCGGTCGAGCGAGGCATCGGCGGGCAGGATGTCGTTCAGGTGCAGCACGTAGGCGGTGACCGCGTACACCTGGTCGGGGGTGAGCGTCTTCGGCGCGTTGAACGGCATCGCGCGATTGATGTAATCCCACAGCGTGTCGCGTGGTTCAATTTGCTGCCCAGCGTGCGCACCGGCTCGTTGGTCGCGAGCGAGCCGATGCCGCCGGCGAGCACCATGTAGTCGTTGCTCTCGCCGAACGTGCCGTGGCAGCTTGCGCACTGCGCGTCGTAGACGTCCTGGCCCATCGCGACCGAGCCCTTGCCCGGCGGCAGGCCCGTGCCGTCGGGGCGCACGTCGATGTCCCAGCCGGCGATCTCGGCCGGCGTGGCGGGCTTGCCGAAGCCGAACCGCGGCGCGGCCTTGCCTGCGGCGCCGGTCGCCGCGTAAAGCGCGAACGAGGCCGTCGCGAGCGAGGCCGCGACGAGCGCCACGGGGAGCTTCCGCATGAGGTCAGAGCACGTGGACATTGCCCACCTCGCCGGAAGTCGCCACGCGCCAGGTCTGGATCGCGTTGTTGTGGTAGATCGAGCGCGTTCCGCGCACGGCGCGCAGCTGCCGGTAGTCCGGCTGCACGTAGCCGGTGTCGTCGATCGCGCGCGACTGCAGCAGCGCCGGTCCGCCGTCCCAGTTCCAGTCGATGCGGAAGCGGGTCAGCGCCTTGGTGTGCACCGGCTCCTGCAGCCTGGCCGTGCGCCAGTTGCGCCCGCCGTCGGTCGAGACGTCGACGCGCTTGATCCGGCCCCGCCCCGACCAGGCGAGGCCGGTGATCTCGTGGTAGCCCTTGTCGAGGAGCACCTGGCCACCGGAGGGCGAGGTGATCACGCTCTTCGCCTCCTGGATCCACGTGTACTGGCGATGCTTGCCGCCCGGCATCAGGTCGATGTAGTGGATCGCCTCCTCGCGCGTGTTCCACGGCTGGTCGCCGAGCTCGATGCGGCGCAGCACTTGACGCTGGACACGCCCTGCACGCCGGGCACGAGCAGGCGCAGCGGATAGCCCTGCTCGGGGCGCAGCATCTCGCCGTTCTGCCCGTACACGACCATCACGTCGTCGAGCGCCATCTCCATCGACACGGTGCGGGTGAGGCCCGCGGCGTCGGCGCCTTCGGCCAGCGCGAACTTCGCCTTCTTGTCGTAGCCCACCTCCTCGAGCAACGTGGACAGCAGCACGCCGGTCCACTCCGAGCAGCCGAGCATGCCGTGCGAGTACTGCACCGTGGGCACGGCGACGTTGCCCCACTCCATGCCGGTGTTGGCGCCGCACTCGATGAAGTGGACGCGCGACACCGAGGGGAAGCGCATCAGGTCGTCGATCGTGAAGATGCGCGGGTTGCGGCACATCCCGTGGATCATCAGGCGGTGCTGGTGCGGATCGATGTCCGGAATGCCGCCGTGGTGGCGCTCGAAGTGCAGTCCCGACGGCGTGATGATGCCGAACAGGCTCTGCAGCGGCGTGAACCCGACCGACGAATGCGGCGTGCGGGTGAGCCCGGGGCTCTCGCGCCGCTGCACGTTCTTCTCGTACTTCGACGGCATGCCGTAGGGCGAGGCGAGGACCGGCGCGCCGAGCGTCTTGCTGTAGTCGGGTACGTTCGGCGGCAGGTTCTTCGCGAGGTCGCCGCCCTGCGCGACGGCACTGCCGGCCGCGCCGGCCGCCAGCGCACCGCCGGAGAGCGCCGCGGCACGGCGCAGGAAGCCGCGGCGGGCCGCCGACGGGGGCAGCTCGAGGTGATGCTCGGGGGCCGGGACGATCCGCCCCGGCATGCCGTTGACCGACATCCTGATTTCTCCAGCGGTGAGCCGCGCCGCTAGCGCGCGGCGGCGAAATCGAGCAATTCGCGCTTCAACGGCTCGCCGGCCTCGATGCGGCCCGCGATGCGCACGCAGACGGTGCGGCAGATCTCGGCGAACTCGGGGTCGAGCACCTTGTAGAAGACGGTGCTGCCGTCGCGCCGTCGCGAGACCACGCCGGCCTGGTGCATGAGCGACAGGTGCCGGGACACGTTGGTCTGCGTCGCGCCGGTGGCGGCGACGATGCTCGACACCGAGCGCTCGTCGTGGCAGATCGTGTGCAGGATCTTGAGGCGGGTCGGCTCGGCGAGCAGGCTGAAGTAGCGCGCGACCGAGTCGAATACGTCATCCAGTGCTTCGGGCCCCACGGTCGCCGGGACGGCGAGCGCGACGCGCAACGGAGCGACCTTGATCGGGGTTTCACGTTTCTTTCGCATGGTGTCATGAGCATATGCGCATATCATCGCGCACGTCAACATGCATTTCGGCAACGTTGCGGCATGCGGGCCGGCGGTCCCGAACCCGGTCGGGGGTCGCGATGGGTGCCGCGGCGAACCTCCGGGCACATGCCCGCACTCCAACGGCACACCGCAACCCACGCCTCGGCAAGGAGCCGAACGATGCGATCCACGTCCGTCCCGCCTCGCCGCCGTGCCCTCGCGATGCTCGGCGCCCTGGCGGCCGCCGCCGCGACCCCGGCGCACGCCCAGGCGCGTTCGGAATTGCAACCGACGCCCGCCGACGCCGAGGGACCGTTCTACCCGCAGCGCTTCCCTGCCGATGTCGACGGGGACCTCACTCGCGTCCAGGGACGCACGGCGCCTGCACAGGGCACGGTGCTGTACCTGTCGGGACGCGTGCTGGCCGTCGATGGCCGGCCGCTCCCCGGCGCGCGCGTCGAGCTGTGGCAGTGCGATGCGCTCGGGCGCTATCACCACGTCGACGGCGACCCGGGCACGCGCGACCCGGACTTCCAGGGTTATGGGGTCGCGACCACCGATGCCGACGGGCGCTACGAATTCAAGACGATCCGGCCGGTCCCCTACGGCGGACGGCCGCCGCACCTGCACTTCAAGCTCTCGCACGCCGCGGCGCAGCCGCTGACCACGCAGATCTATCCGCGCCGCGAATCCTCGGAGCGGTCGGCGGGCTTCGGGCTGCCGGGTCGCGAAACGCGCTCGCGCCTCGAGTTCGCGCCAACTCCGGCGACCGGCCGCGAGGGCGGCGCGCTCGCCGCGACCTACGATTTCGTGCTGCGCGTGCGCTAGTGAAGGGTCGCCTGGGAGAGGAGTCGCAGCAATTCGCCGCTCTTCAGGCGGAAGACGCCCTCGCCGAGCGCCTCGGCATGGTCGATGTCGGCGAGCGTGAGGGACAGTTCGTCCTCGCCCCGGCGCGCCTCGAGCACGACGTCGTCGTCGCGGGTGTCCTCGTCGGGCACGCGTGCGTACTCCGTGGCGAAGACTTCGCCATTCCACAGCACGAAGTCGGCGCCGTCCAGTGCTTCGGCAAGCGGGCGAGTGGTGTCCATGTGCGGTTAGATGCGGGCGGCGGCGGGGCGTTCAAGCGCCCGTCCCCGCCGGCGCTCAGCGTCCGCCGGCGGCTGCCCGGCTGGCGCCGACCAGGCCGCGGACGAAGTTCGGCAGCGCGAGCGACGCCCGGTGCATTTCGCCGTTGTAGTACTGCAGGTCGCCGACGCCGCGCTGGGCCAGGCGCCGGTCGACCTCGTGGGCGGTGATCCTGCGCGGGTCGAGGCCGGCGCTGCAGCACGCCATCATCCACATGCCGCCGTAGAGCGGGATCGAAGCGAGGTACGGCGTGACGATCGGGAACGCCTCGCGCAGCGCCGCGAGGCCGTCGCGGACCCGCGACGGGTGGGCCACGGGGCTCGCGATGTGGAGCGTCATCGCGCCCATCGGGCGGAGGCGCGCCGCACAGGCGCGGTAGAACTCCGGCGTGTAGAGGAGCGTCGACGGACCGCCCGGATCGGTGAGGTCGAGCACGATGAGGTCGAACTGCTCGGTCGTCTCGCGCACGAACGCGAAGCCGTCGCCGATGGAGAGGTCGAGCCGCGGGTCGTCGAACGCGCCCTTGTGCACGCTCGCAAGGTGCTTGCGCGCAATGTCGACGACGGCGAGATCGATCTCGCAGAGAGTCACCGACCTGATCGTCGGGTACTTGAGGAGCTCCTCGGCCGAGCCGCCGTCGCCTCCGCCCACGATCAGCGCGCGTTCCGGCGCCGGGTGCGCGATGCCGGGCATGTGCACCAGCATCTCGTGATAGAAGAACTCGTCGCGCTCGGACGTCATGAAGTGGCCGTCGAGCCGGAACAGCCTGCCGAACGGCACGCTGTCGTGGACCTCGACGGACTGGAACGGCGAGCGGAAACGCTCGAGCTCGCGCGCCGAGCGGACGAAAAACGCCCATTCGTCGGTGAGGTACTCGGTCATCGCGCCGGGCGCGATGTCGGGACCCGGCGCGTCGCGCTCGTCGGCCACGCTCGTCAGCTGCTCACGCCACCGCGGTGGACCGCCTGGATGTGCGTGCGCGACGGGCGCAGCTTCTGCTCGAGCAGTCGGAACAGTCGCTCGGCCTTCGCCGTGTTGTCCGTCGTGTAGTTGCAGACGTACACGTCGATCGTCACCGAGCCCATCTCCGGCCAGGTGTGGATCGCGAGGTGCGATTCGGCGAGGATGACCGCGCCCGTCACGCCCTGCGGCTCGAACTGATGGAAGCGATCGCCGACGATGGTGAGGCCGACTTCCTCGACGGCCTCGACGCACGCCCGGCGCAGGTCCTCCGCACGCGTCATCTCCGGCGCGTCGACCGAGCACCCGTACCACTCGCCCAGCAGATGGATTCCGTCCATCAGACGTCTCCCCAAAAGGAAAAGCCCCATCCCGGCTCGTTGCTCGATGCCACCGGAAACAGGGCAACCCCACCAAGGAAACGGCCCGCCGAAAACGGAAGGCCCCCAAGCCAAGCACTTTTCCGCGCGTATCGGACCGCCGGCAACACCGCGCCGCTGAAGCGCGGCGACGCGATGCCGGAGTGGCCGCAAAGCACCGGAAAAGTCTTGAATTATTGCACAAAATGGTGGCGATCGCCATAATTTCAAGCTTTGTCGCCGCCACCCCGGCGCGCGGCGCCTTTCCCCCATCCTCCGCGCCCATGCCGAACTCTCCGACCCGCGCAGGTGCCGCGCGCCGTGCGAGCGATGCCGACCTCGCCAACGCCATCCGCGCCCTCGCGATGGACGCAGTCGAGGCCGCGAAGAGCGGACATCCAGGCATGCCGATGGGCATGGCCGAGATCGCCGTCGCGCTGTGGAAGGGCCGCTTGTCGCACCACCCCGCCAATCCGCGCTGGCCCGACCGCGATCGCTTCGTGCTGTCCAACGGGCACGGCTCGATGCTGCTGTACGCGCTGCTGCACCTGACAGGGTACGACCTTCCGCTCGCCGAACTGCGGCAGTTCCGGCAACTCCACTCGAAGACACCGGGACACCCCGAAGTCGGCCTCACGCCCGGCGTCGAGACCACCACCGGCCCGCTGTCGCAGGGACTCGCCAATGCGGTCGGCATGGCGCTCGCGGAGAAGTTGCTCGCCGCCACCTACAACCGCCCGGGGCACGCGATCGTCGATCACCGAACGTGGGTGTTCGCGGGCGACGGCTGCCTGATGGAGGGACTTTCGCACGAGGTGTGCTCGCTCGCCGGCACGCTGGGCCTCGCCAAGCTCGCGGTCGTCTACGACGACAACGGCATCTCGATCGACGGACCGGTCGCGGGCTGGTTCACCGACGACACGCCGGCACGCTTCGAGGCCTACGGCTGGAACGTGATCCGCGACGTCGACGGTCACGACGTCGAGGCGGTGCGCCGCGCGCTCGGGGGCGCCGTGCGCGAGCATGCGCGGCCAACGCTCGTCTGCTGTCGCACGGTGATCGGCAAGGGCGCGCCGACCAAGGCCGGCACCGCCGACACGCACGGCGCGGCGCTCGGCGACAAGGAGGTGGCGGCGACCCGCGAGGCGATCGGCTGGCCGCACCCCCCATTCGAGATCCCCGAGTACGTGCGCGCCGCGTGGGACGAGCGCGAGGCCGGCGCACGGCGCGAGGCCGCGTGGCAGGCCCGCTTCGCCGCCTACCGTGCCGCGTACCCCGAACTCGCCGCCGAGTTCGCCCGCCGGATGGACGGCGACCTGCCGTCCGACTTCGCGACGCGGGCGCGCGCGTTCGTCGAGGCCCAGGCGGCGAAGGCCGAGACCGTCGCGACCCGCAAGGCGTCGCAGCAGGCGATCGAGGCGCTGGCACCGCACCTCCCCGAAATGATCGGCGGCTCCGCCGACCTGACGGGTTCCGTCTTCACCAACTGGTCGGGCAGCGTGGCCGTGTCGCGGGACGCGCCCGGCAACTACGTGAACTACGGCGTGCGCGAGTTCGCGATGGTCGCGATCGGCAACGGACTCGCGCTGCACGGCGGCTTCCTGCCCTACGGCGGCACGTTCCTCGTGTTCAGCGACTATGCGCGCAACGCCGTGCGCATGGCCGCGCTGATGAAGGTGCGCCACGTCCTCGTGTTCACGCACGACTCGATCGGGCTGGGCGAGGACGGCCCGACGCACCAGGCGGTCGAGCACGCGTCCTCGCTGCGCCTGATCCCCGGCCTCGACGTGTGGCGCCCCTGCGACACGGTCGAGACTGCGGTCGCCTGGGGCGCCGCGATCGCCCGGCGCGACGGCCCCAGCGCGCTCCTGCTGTCGCGCCAGAACGTCGCGTTCGCGCCGCGCACCGCGCAGGCACGGGACGACATCGTGCGAGGCGGCTACGTGCTCGCCGACTTCCCCGACGCCGCGTCGCGTCGCGCGGTGGTGATCGCGACCGGCTCCGAGGTGCCGCTCGCGCTCGCTGCAAGGGCGTCGCTCGCCACCGAAGGCATTGCGGTGCGCGTGGTGTCGATGCCCTGCACGAGCGCCTTCGACCGGCAGGACGCGGCCTGGCGCGCAAACGTGCTGCCGCACGGCGTGCCGCGCGTCGCGGTCGAGACCGGCGTGTCCGACTACTGGCGCAAGTACGTGGGCGCCATCGACGACCCGCGCGCGGGCGTCGTCGGCATCGATCGCTTCGGCGAGTCCGCGCCCGCGGGCGTGCTGTTCCGGCACTTCGGCTTCACGGCCGAGCACGTCGCCGACGTCGTGCGGCGCGTGTCGGGCGCGTGAAGCCCGCCGATGCCCGTGGTCTTGCCTGACGCGCGGAACGAACGTGCCCGCCGATCGTCCGTGCCGCGGCGCCCGCGGACGCCGCGGGGATCGCGCGGGTGCGCATCGACGCCTGGCGGTCGACGTACCGAGGCATGATCCCGGACGCCTACCTCGACGGCATGACCGTCGAGGCGAGCGAGGCGCACTGGCGCCGCATCCTCGAGGCTCCGCCGGGCCGGTTCTCGGTATTCGTTGCCGCGGAGGGCGAAGAGGTGGTCGGCTTCGCCGCCGGCCTCACGCTCGACCCGCGCAAGCACGACTGCGACGCCGAGCTGACCGCGATCTACCTGCGCGCCGACCGCCGACGCACCGGAATCGGGCGGCAGCTTGCCGGAACGGTCGCGGCCGCGCAACGCAACCACGGAGCGACGGCCCTTTTGACGTGGGTCATCGCGGGCAACCGCCCCGCGCGTGCATTCTATGAGGCATTGGGCGCGAGCTCGTCGTCGAACAGCCGTTCCAGTGGGACGGCATCGATCTCGTCGAAGCGGGCTACGCCTTTCGCGACCTCGACCGCCTGGTCGCCGCCTGCGGCGGCCTTGCGGCGTTGCACTGAATCCGCGTCCGCAACGACGCGACCGACCACCGCACTTCCACTCGCAACTCCGGAGAGAAATGATGACGATCAAGGTTGGCATCAACGGGTTCGGCCGCATCGGCCGCATGGTGTTCCGCGCCGCCGTGCGGGACTTTCCCGACATCGAGATCGTCGGCGTGAACGACCTGCTCGAGCCGGACTACCTCGCCTACATGCTGCAGTACGACTCGGTGCACGGCCGCTTCAAGGGCACGATCGCCGTCGACGGCAGCACGCTGGTCGTCAACGGGAAGAAGATCCGCTTGACCGCGGTCAAGGACCCGGCCGAGCTGAAGTGGAAGGACGTCGGCGCCGACGTCGTCGTCGAGTCCACCGGCCTCTTCCTCACCAAGGAGACCGGCGAGAAGCACCTCGCGGCGGGGGCGAAGAAGGTGATCATGTCGGCGCCCTCGAAGGACGAGACGCCGATGTTCGTCTACGGCGTCAACCACAAGACCTACAAGGGCGAGGCGATCATCTCCAACGCCTCCTGCACGACCAACTGCCTCGCGCCGGTGGCCAAGGTGCTGAACGACACCTGGGGCATCAAGCGCGGCCTGATGACCACGGTGCACGCCGCGACGGCGACGCAGAAGACGGTCGACGGCCCCTCGAACAAGGACTGGCGCGGCGGCCGCGGCATCCTCGAGAACATCATCCCGTCCTCGACCGGCGCCGCGAAGGCGGTCGGCAAGGTCATCCCCGAGCTCAACAAGAAGCTCACCGGCATGGCGTTTCGCGTGCCGACGTCCGACGTCTCCGTCGTCGACCTCACCGTCGAGCTCGCGAAGCCCGCGACGTACAAGGAGATCTGCGCGGCGATGAAGACCGCGTCCGAGGGCGCGATGAAGGGCGTGCTCGGCTACACCGAGGACAAGGTCGTCGCCACCGACTTCCGCGGCGAGAGCTGCACGTCGGTGTTCGACGCCGACGCCGGCATCGCGCTCGACGACACGTTCGTCAAGGTCGTCGCCTGGTACGACAACGAGTGGGGGTACTCCTGCAAGGTGCTGGAGATGGTCCGCGTCATCGCCAAGTAGCCGGACCGCCGATCGAGGGACCCGCCCGGGCCCCTCGCCCCTGCCACCCGTATCGCAGCGAGGATTCGCCATGAGCATCAAGCGCCTCTCCGACGTCGACGTCGCCGGCAAGCGCGTCTTCATTCGCGCCGACCTGAACGTCCCGCAGGACGACGCCGGCAACATCACCGACGACACGCGCATCCGCGCGAGCGTGACCGGGCATCCGTGACGCGCTCGCGCGCGGCGCCGCGGTCATGGTGACCTCTCACCTCGGCCGGCCCACCGAGGGCCAGTTCTCCGAGGCCGACTCGATGGCCCCGGTCGCCAAGCGCCTCGCCGAGCTGCTGGGCAAGCCCGTGCCGCTGGTCCGCGACTGGGTGGACGGCGGCGCGTGGCACGCATCGATGAAGCCGGGCGACGTCGTGCTGCTCGAGAACTGCCGCTTCAACAAGGGCGAGAAGAAGAACGATCCGGAGCTCGCGCGGCGGATGGCGAAGCTCTGCGACGTCTACGTCAACGACGCCTTCGGTACCGCGCACCGCGCCGAGGCGACGACGCACGGCATCGGACTCGCGGCCCCCGTCGCGTGCGCCGGCCCGCTGATGGCCGCGGAGGTCGACGCGCTCACCAAGGCGCTCGCGAACCCGAAGCGGCCGCTCATCGCGATCGTCGCCGGCTCGAAGGTCTCGACCAAGCTCACGATCCTGCGCGCGCTGGCGGCGAAGGTCGACCTGCTGATCGTGGGCGGCGGCATCGCCAACACGTTCATCCTCGCGGTGCACGGGCACGTGGGCAAGTCGCTGGTCGAGGCCGACCTCGTGGGCGAAGCCAAGGCGATCATGGACGAGTTCCCCGGCAAGGTGCCGATCCCGATCGACGCGGTCGTCGCGAAGTCGTTCTCCGCGGAGGCCACGCCGGAGTTGAAGGCGATCGAGAACCTCGCGCCGGACGACATGATCCTCGACCTCGGCCCGCAGAGCGTCGCCTACCTGAAGACCGCGCTCGCGAAGGCCGGGACGGTGGTCTGGAACGGGCCGGTCGGCGTGTTCGAGTTCGACGCGTTCGCCGGCGGCACGAAGGCGATCGGCGAGGCGATCGCGAGCTCGACCGCCTTCTCGATCGCGGGCGGCGGCGACACGATCGCGGCGATCAACAAGTTCGGCCTCACCGACCGCATCTCCTACATGTCGACCGCCGGCGGGGCGTTCCTCGAGTTCCTCGAGGGCAAGCAGCTGCCCGCCCTCGCGATGCTCGAGTCCCGCGGCGGGTAGCACGCCGCCGCGCGACGTGCCGCGGAGGCATTCGGCTGCCGCGGCCGCGGCGCCACCGTTGCGTCCGTGCCGCCCGGACGGGCCGCCGGCGCGTCCGGGCCGCAGTGCCGCATGACGCCGGCTGCCGCAATCCCGTACCATCGGCCGCATCGCGTTCACCGCGCGGCGCGCCGCGCCTTGCCCCATGTCCCGCAACACCAAGATCGTCGCCACCCTCGGCCCGGCGTCGAGCGATCCCGGAATCCTGTCCCGCATGCTCGCCGCGGGCGTCGACGTGGTTCGCCTCAACTTCTCGCATGGCGCGAAGGAGGACCACGTGAAGCGGGCGCGCGACGTGCGCGCCGCGGCGCAGGTGCTCGGGTCCGAAGTGGGGATCATGGCCGACCTGCAGGGGCCGAAGATCCGCATCGGCAAGTTCGCCGACGGGCGCGTCACGCTCGAGACGGGCCAGGCGTTCGTGCTCGACGCGGAGTGCACGCTGGGCGACGCGACGCGCGTCGGCCTCGACTATCCGGAGCTGCCACGGGACGTGGCGCCGCGGAGCGATCCTGCTCCTCGACGACGGCCTGATCCGGCTCGCCGTCGAGGGGGTGGACGGGCCGCGGATCACGACCCGGGTGGAGGTCGGCGGCGTGCTCTCCAACAGCAAGGGCATCAACCGCCAGGGTGGCGGCCTGTCGGCGCCGGCACTCACGGCGAAGGACATGGACGACATCAAGACCGCGGTCGAGATCGAAGCCGACTACCTCGCGGTGTCGTTTCCCAAGAGCCGCGAGGACATGTACATGGCGCGGCAGCTGCTGCGCGCGGCCGGCGGGCGGGCCCAGCTCGTGGCGAAGATCGAGCGCGCCGAGGCGATCGTGGCGCTCGAGGACATCATCGACGCCTCCGACGGCATCATGGTCGCGCGCGGGGACCTCGCGGTGGAGGTCGGCAACGCTGCGGTGCCGGGCATGCAGAAGCGCATGCTCAAGCTCGCCCGCGAGCGCCACAAGTTCACGATCACCGCGACGCAGATGATGGAGTCGATGATCCAGAACCCGGTGCCCACGCGCGCCGAGGTGTCGGACGTCGCCAACGCGGTGCTCGACGGCACCGATGCGGTGATGCTCTCCGCGGAGACGGCGGCCGGACGCTACCCGCTGGAGACCGTGGAGGCGATGGCGCAGATCTGCACCGAGGCGGAGAAGTCGAGCACGATCGAGCTGGACCGCGACTTCCTCAACCGCACGTTCACGCGCATCGACCAGTCGGTGGCGATGGCGACGCTCTTCGCCGCGCACCACCTCAAGGTGAAGGCGATCGTCGCACTGACGCAATCGGGCTCGACCGCGCTGTGGATGTCGCGGCTGAACGTCGGCTGCCCGATCTACGCCCTCACGCCCGAGCGGGCGTCGCTGCGCAAGATGGCGATCTACCGCAACGTGCGGCCGTTGTACCTCGAGCAGTCCGGCGACCGGGACCGGGTGCTCGACGCGGCGGAGCAGGTGCTGATCGATGGCGGCAAGGTGACGCCCGGCGACCTCATCGTCATCACGATCGGCGAGCCGCTCGGCAAGTCCGGCGGCACCAACACGATGAAGATCGTCAGGGTCGGCGAGAGCCGAGCCTGAGGATCTCGGCGAACGCTGACCTGCCAAGCGTAGCGCCGGCAGGTCAAGGTTGCGGGAGCAACCGGCGGTCGCCAAGATCGTCAGGGTCGGCGAAAGCCGAGCCTGAGGATCTCGGCGAACGCTGCCGATTCCACGGCGCCCGGGCGCTACGATCGCCGCAGGACCCTTGACCGGCGTCAACCTGCCGCGTTGCGGGCAAGTAACCGGCTGGTTACCATCCGCGCATGCCGCGCGACGCCGCCATGGCCCGAGCCCGACGTGCCCCCGCGGACGCCGGCCGGGTTCCGCTGCGCGACGCCGATCGCACCCGCACCGCGATCCTCGCCGCCGCCACCGAGGAGTTCTCCGCGCACGGTCTGTCCGGCGCCCGGGTGGACCGGATCGCCACGCGGGCGAAGTCCAACAAGCGGATGCTGTACTACTACTTCGGCGGCAAGGAAGCGCTCTACCTCGCCGTGCTGGAGGGCGCGTACGAGCGCATCCGCACCGCGGAGCGCGATCTCGACCTCGAGCACCTGCCGCCGGAGCAGGGCATGAGCGAACTGGTGGCGTTCACCTGGCGCTACTTCATCGCGCATCCCGAGTTCCTGTCGCTGCTCAACACGGAGAACCTGCACCGCGCCCGGTACCTCGGGCGCTCGACCAAGGTGCGGGCGTTGCATTCCCCGCTGGTCGGGATGCTCGGCGACCTGCTCGCACGGGGCGCGCGCGCCGGCGTGTTCCGCGGCGACGTCGACCCGGTGCAGCTCTACGTGTCGATCGCGGCACTCGGCTACTTCTACCTGTCGAACGCGCACACGCTGTCCACGATCTTCGGACGCGACCTGCTCGCACCCGCGGCGAAGGCGAAGCGCCTCGCCCACGTCACGGCGCTGATCCTCGATGCGCTGCGCCCGCCCGCGACGGCGCCCTGCGGGCACGGCGCTGGCATACTTAACCAGTCGGTTAGCAACGGCCGGGCGGCGCGGGCATCGCGCCGTTCCGGGAAACCCGCCCCCAAGGAGGTCTCAAGATGAACCGCAGCAAACGCTCGCTCGCTGGACTGCCCTTCGCGCTGACGCGCTTCGGGCCTGATTCGCCCTCGGGGCGGCCCTTCGGGCTCATCGCCGCCAGCATCGCTGCCGGCCTGGCGCTCGTCGTCGCGGCCCCGGCCGCGGCGCAGTGGAAGCCCGAGAAGCCCATCACGATCATCGTGCCCTGGGCGGCCGGCGGCTCGACGGACCAGGTGACACGCGTCACCGCCGCCGAGACTCGAGAAGGCGCTGAACCAGAAGGTCGTGATCCTGAACCAGCCCGGCGCGTCCGGCTCGATCGGCACGAAGAACGCGCTCGAGGCGCCGAAGGACGGCTACACGTGGACCGCGGGCGCCGCGAAGGACCTCGGCACCTACCGCACGCTCGGCATGCTCGACACCAGCGTCAAGGATTGGAACGTCTACACCAACGTCGCGCACATCGCGGTCGTCGGCGTCAACGCCAACGCACCGTACAAGGACATGAACGAGCTGCTGGCGGCGATGAAGGCCAAGCCGGGCGCGATCGGCGTGGCCACCGCCGGCGTCAACTCGAGCGGCCATTCCGCGATCGAGGCGATCGCCAAGGCCACCGGCATCAAGTACAAGCACGTCACCTACGACGGCGGCAACCCCGCGGTCGTCGCGACGGTCTCGGGTGAAGTCGAGGTCACGACGCAGCTCGCCGCCGAGCAGACCGAGATGATGCGCGCCAAGCGCATCCGCCCGCTCGCCGTGGTCGGCGACAAGGCGCTCGAGATCGAGGGCGTCGGCGTCATCCCGCCGCTGTCGCAGTTCGTCCCCGGCTTCAAGGACCCGATCAACTACTTCGGGATCTTCGTGCCGAAGGGCGTGCCGGCGGAGGTGACGCAGACGCTCGACCGCATCTGGGCCAACGACATCGCCAAGTCCGACGCGCTGAAGAAGTACGCGGTCTCGCGCGGCGCGCTGTTCGCGCCGATGGCGGGCGACGCGGCGCAGGCCGCCGTGTTCCCGGCGGTGCAGTCCTACGCCTGGACGCAGTTCGACGCCGGCAAGGCGAAGGTCTCGCCCGACACGATCGGCATCCCCAAGCCGTGACGCACCCGACCGCCGGCCGGTCCGCCCGCGCGGGCCGGCCGCGGTCTTCCGCAGCCCGTTCCCGACCCGAAGCCCGATGACCCAGCCCGCGCAGGGTGCCTCGGCACGTGCCGACTTCGTCGCTGCGCTCGTCTGGATCGCGCTGGGCCTCGCCATCGTGGCCGGCGCGCTGGCGATGGACCGTCTCGAGCGCTTCGGTGCCAAGGCCTACACGGCGCCAGGGCTCGTCCCGGGCATCCTCGGCGCGACTGATCGCGTTTCTCGGCAGCGTACTGCTTCTGCGATCGGTGCGGCGCGGGGCTGTCGCCGGCTTCGGCGAGCCTTGGCTGCTCGACGCGGGGGCGCGCGGCATGGCGGCGCGCGCCACGCTGGCGATCGCGATCACGCTCGTCTACACGCTGGTCCTCGTCGGCCACGGCCTGCCCTTCTGGCTCGTCACGGCAATCTTCGTGTTCGTGTTCATGCTGCTCTTCGACCTGCCCGAGCGCCGCGCGCGCGGAGAGTCGGCACGCGGCGTACTGATCGCTGCGATCGTCGCCGTGGCGACCTCGGCGGTCGTCACGCTGATGTTCGAGCGCGTGTTCCTCGTGCGGATGCCCTAGCGTGAAACGACCCCACCTCACTTCGTTCGCTGCCCCCGGGGGGGATCAGTCCCTCGGGACGGCCTTCGGGACTGAGATGTTCGACGGTCTCGTCGCCTTCGGCCAGTCGATCGCGTCGTTCCTGACGCCCGAGTCGCTGTTCTGGGTGGCGACGTCGACGCTGGTCGGCCTCGTCATCGGCGCGCTGCCCGGCCTCACGGCCACGATGGGCCTGACGCTGATGACGACGATGACGTTGAAGCTCGAGTCGAACCTCGCGCTCCTGATCCTCATCTGCACCTACGTCGGCGCGATCTACGGCGGTTCGCGCTCCGCGATCCTGCTCAACATCCCGGGCACGCCGGCCTCCGCGGCGGCGTGCATCGACGGCCATCAGCTCGCGCGCCAGGGACTCGCCGGCCGCGCGATGGGCATCGCCACGTCCGGCTCCGTGCTCGGCACGCTGATCGGCATGTTCTTCCTCGCCTGGTTCACGCCGATCCTGGGCGAGATGGCGCTCAAGTTCGGCGCCTACGAGTTCTTCTGGCTCGCACTGTTCGGCGTCGTGATCTCGGGCACCCTCACCGGCAACGACCCGCTGAAGGGCTGGATCGCCGGCATCGTCGGCCTGTTCGTCGCGGGCATCGGGCAGGAAGCCCAGTACGCCTACGAGCGCTTCACGTTCGACAATCGCGACTTGGCCGGCGGCATCGGGCTCGTGCCGGCGCTCGTCGGGGCGTTCGGACTCGCCGAGCTGCTCGTGTCGATCAAGGACCGGCAGGGACCGGTCGAGATCAACCCGTTCGACTCGGTGATCCCGAAGATCAAGGACATCACCGGCTACTGGAAGACGATCGTGCGCTCGGGCTGCATCGGCACGTTCATCGGCATCATCCCCGGCGTGGGCGAGGACGTCGCGGCGTGGTCGTCGTACGCGGCGGCGAAACGCGCAAGCAAGGAGCCGGAGAAGTTCGGCAAGGGCTCGATCGACGGCCTGATGGCCGCCGAAACCGGCGACAACGCCGCCGTGCCCGGGGCGGTGATCCCGGTGCTGACGCTCGCGATTCCCGGCTCGGCACCGGCCGCCGTGCTGCTCGCCGCGATGCTGATCCACGGCGTGCGCCCGGGCCCGCTGATCATGGTCGAGGCGCCGAAGTTCGTCTACGACGTCGTGGCGATGATGATGTTCGCGACGATCGGCATCCTGTTCTATGGGCTGACGCTGACGCGCTTCATGATCCGCGTGCTGCAGGTGCCCAAGACGGTCATCGTGCCGATCATCCTCGTGCTGTGCACGATCGGCACGTTCGCGCTCGCCGGGCGCCTGTTCGACATCTACGTGATGGTGGCGTTCGGGCTGATCGGCTTCGTGCTGCGGCAGTTCAACTATCCGATGGCGCCGCTGGTGCTGGGCATCGTGCTCGGCGACCTGCTCGAGAAGAACCTGCGGCGCGGGCTCGTGCTCTCCGACGGCGACTTGACGCCCTTCGTGACCCGGCCCGATCTCGGCGGTCCTGTTCGCCACGATCGTGCTGGTCGTGCTGTTCCGCTTCGAGTGGATGCGCAGCCTCTCGCGTCGCCTGTTCAGCCGCAGCGCCGGGGCCGGACCCCGATGAGGCTCGCGCTCTGCAACGAGGTGCTGCGCGAGCGCGAGTTCGCCGCGCAGTGCGCGTTCGCGGCCGCGGTCGGTTACGACGGCCTCGAGGTCGCGCCGTTCACGCTCGCGGACGACCCGCTGACCCTCACCGCTGCGCGCATCGCCGACGTGCGCAGCGCGGCCGCCGACGCCGGCGTGGCGATCACCGGGCTGCACTGGCTGCTCGTGAAGCCCGACGGGCTCTCGATCACGAGCCCGGACCCCGCGGTGCGCGCCCGCACGATCGACGCAATCCGCCGGATCGTCGACCTGTGCGCGGCGCTGGGCGGGCGCTATCTCGTCCACGGCTCGCCGGCACAGCGGCGCACGCCACCCGGCGTCGATCGCGGGACCGCGCGTGCGTGGATCGCCGAGGCACTCGCCGCAGCGGCACGCGCCGCGCAGCAGGCCGGCGTGATGTATCTCCTCGAGCCGCTGCCTCGCGACGAGACCGACCAGGTCAACACGCTCGACGAGGCGGTCGCGCTGGTGCGCGTAGGTCGGCTCGCCTGCGCTCGCGACGATGCTCGACGCAAAGTCCGCGGCGCTCACCGAAACCGCGAGCGCACCCGAGCTCCTCGCCCGCTGGCTCCCGGAAGGCGTGATCCGCCACGTGCAGCTGAACGACCGCAATCGCCGCGGACCCGGCCAGGGCAGCGACCGCATCGCGCCGATCGTCGCGGCGCTGATCGCCGGTAGCTACCGCGGCGACATCGCGATCGAGCCCTTCGAGTACATCCCCGACGGCCCGGCCTGCGCGGCACGCGCCGCAGGCTACGTCCGGGGTCTCCTCGAGGCGCTCTCCCCTTCCCGCTGAATGCATGGAGCATCGATGGACACCGTCCGCATAGGCATCGTGATGAACGGCGTCACGGGGCGCATGGGCACCAACCAGCACCTCGTGCGGTCGATCTGCGCGATCCGCGCGCAGGGTGGCGTGCCGCTGCCCGACGGTCGCGTCATCGTGCCCGACCCGGTCCTCGTCGGGCGCAATGCCGACAAGGTCGCGGCGCTCGCGAAGGCCCACGGCGACCTGCGCTGGACCACGGACCTCGACACCGCGCTCGCCGACCGGCAGAACCACGTCTACTTCGACTCCGCGTCGACGGGCCTGCGCGCCGTGCTGACGCGGAAAGCGATCGAAGCGGGCAAGCACGTCTACGTCGAGAAGCCGCCGGCGACGACGCTGCAGGATGCGCTCGATCTCCATCGCCGCGCCGAAGCCGCCGGCGTGAAGCACGGCGTCGTGCAGGACAAGCTGTGGCTGCCGGGGCTGATGAAGCTCAAGCTGCTGATCGACTCCGGCTTCTTCGGTCGCATCCTCTCGGTGCGCGGTGAGTTCGGTTACTGGGTGTTCGAGGGCGACTGGCAGGCCGCGCAGCGGCCGTCGTGGAACTACCGCAAGGAGGACGACGGCGGGATCATCGTCGACATGCTGTGCCACTGGCGCTACGTGCTCGACAACCTCTTCGGCGACGTGAAGGCGGTGTCGTGCCTCGGCGCGACGCACATCCCGCAGCGCGTCGACGAGCGCGGCCGGCCCTACGCCGCGACCGCCGACGACGCGGCCTACGCGACGTTCGAGCTCGAAGGGGGTGTGATCGCCCAGATCAACAGCAGCTGGACGACGCGCGTGCGTCGCGACGACCTGGCGACGTTCCACGTCGACGGCACGCTCGGTTCGGCCGTCGCCGGGCTCTCCGACTGCTGGATCCAGCCGCGCGCGGCCACGCCCAAGCCCGTCTGGAACCCGGACGTCGCGCAGACGCTCGACTTCTTCGCCTCGTGGCAGAAGATGCCGTCGAACCGGAGCTACGACAACGCGTTCAAGGCGCAGTGGGAGCTCTTCCTCGCCCACGTCGTGGCCGGCACGCCGTTCCCCTGGAACCTGCTCGAGGGCGCGAAGGGCGTGCAGCTCGCCGAACTCGGCCAACAGAGCTGGGTCGAACGCAGGTGGGTGGACGTGCCGCCCGTCGAAGGCCCGCGATGACGACTCCCGATCCGTTGCTGCTGTCGCTCAACACGGCGACGGTGCGCGCGCAGTGGACGATGGACCAGATCGTCGAAGGGTGCGTCCGCCACGGCATCCGCGGCATCTCGCCGTGGCGCGACCAGGTGGCCAAAGCGGGCCTGATCGCCACCGCGCAGCGCGTCCGCGAGAACGGACTCGTCGTCACGGGGTACTGTCGCGGCGGCATGTTTCCCGCCGTCGATGCCGCCGGTCGGCGCGCCGCCCGCGACGACAATCGCCGCGCCGTCGACGAGGCACTGGCGCTCGGGGCGCGGTGCCTGGTGCTGGTCGTCGGCGGGCTGCCGAAGGACGCCGCCGGGCGACCGGTGTCGAAGGACCTGGCCGGCGCGCGCGCGATGGTGCGCGACGGCATCGCCGAGCTGCTCGAATACGCGCGCCCCGCCGGCATGCCGCTCGCGATCGAGCCGCTGCACCCGATGTACGCGGCGGACCGCGCCTGCATCAACACGCTGGCGCAGGCCAACGACGTCTGCGACGAGATCGCGCCTGAAGACGACGGCTCCCTCGGCGTCGTCATCGACGTCTACCACGTCTGGTGGGACCCGCACCTCGCGCGCGAGATCGCCCGCGCCGGCGCCCACAAGCGCCTGCTCGCGCACCATCTCTGCGACTGGCTGGTGCCGACCACCGACCTCTTGAACGACCGCGGCATGATGGGCGACGGCGTCATCGACCTGCCGCGAATCCGGCAGTGGATGGAGGCGGCCGGCTACCGGGGCTTCCACGAGGTCGAGATCTTCTCGAACCGCTGGTGGAAGACCGACCCCGACGTTGTTCTGGACACCTGCGTTCGCCGGTACCGGGATGTGACCTAGGTCCGGGTCGGCGCGCTTGACGCGCGCTAGAATTCTTCGTAACCGGCGGCGCCGCGCTCGTGGTGGCCGCCTTGCGTCAACGTCACCGGAGGATCGCCATGCCCCTCGTTTCGATGCGCCAGCTTCTCGACCACGCGGCCGACCACGGCTACGGCCTGCCCGCGTTCAACGTCAACAATCTCGAGCAGGTGCAGGCGATCATGTCCGCGGCCGCCGAGACCGACAGCCCGGTGATCATGCAGGCCTCCGCCGGCGCGCGGAAGTACGCCGGCGAGATCTTCCTGCGCCACCTGATCGAGGCCGCCGTGGAGAGCTACCCGAACATCCCGGTGGTGATGCACCAGGACCACGGCCAGTCGCCCGCCGTGTGCGAATCGGCGATCAAGCTGGGCTTCTCCAGCGTGATGATGGACGGCTCGCTCAAGGAGGACGGCAAGACCATCGCCGACTACGACTACAACGTCGACGTGACGCGCAAGGTGGTCGAGCTGGCCCACGCGCGCGGCGTCACCGTCGAGGGCGAGCTGGGCTGCCTCGGCTCGCTCGAGACGATGCAGGGCGACAAGGAGGACGGCCACGGCGCGGAAGGCAAGATGACCCGCGAGATGCTGCTGACCGACCCCGACCAGGCCGCCGACTTCGTCAAGCGCACGCAGCTGGATGCGCTGGCGATCGCGATCGGCACCTCGCACGGCGCCTACAAGTTCACCCGCAAGCCGACCGGCGACATCCTGGCGATCGAGCGGATCAAGCAGATCAACAAGCGCATCCCCAACACGCACCTGGTGATGCACGGCAGTTCCAGCGTGCCGCAGGACCTGCTCCAGATCATCCGCGACAACGGCGGCGACATGAAGGAGACCTACGGCGTGCCCGTCGAGGAGATCCAGGAAGGCATCAAGCACGGCGTGCGCAAGATAAATATCGACACCGACATCCGGCTCGCGATGACCGCGGCGATCCGCAAGTTCCTGCGCGAGAACCCGTCGAAGTTCGACCCGCGCGACTACCTGAAGCCGGCGATGCTGGCCGCCAAGGCGATCTGCAAGGAGCGCTACCAGCAGTTCGGCTGCGCCGGCATGGCCTCGAAGATCAAGCCGCTGGCGCTCGACGCGGTGGCACGCAAGTACCAGACGGGCGAGCTCGCACAACTGGTGAAGTAGTCGATGTTCGCCGCACGTGACGACGGCGCCCACGGGCGCCGTCGTGGTTTCCGGCATGGCGGCCGTCAGTAGCCGAGCCTGCGCGGCAGCCACGTCGCGAGACCGGGGAAGGCCGCGACCGCCACCATCGCGATCAGCATCGCCGCGACCATCCAGATCACCCAGCGCACGGTCGACTCGATGGAGACGCCGGCGATCCGGCTCGTCACCATCAGGTTGACGGCCATCGGCGGCGTGAACTGGCCGATCGCCATGTTCATCGTCAACAGCACGCCGAACCAGACCGGGTCCCAGCCGAACGTGCTCATGATCGGCACGAGGATCGGCAGGAACACGAGGAAGATCGAGATGGCGTCGAGCAGCATCCCGGCGATCAGCAGCATGACCATGATCATCGCCAGCATCATCGCCTCGCTCGTCGTGAAGCCGAGCAGCAGCTTGGCGAAGGCGTCGAACGCGCCGAGCGTCGACCCCGCGTGGGCGAACACGCTGGCGAGCGCGACGATGATCATCACCACCGCCGAGATCTCGGCGGATTCGACGAGCACCCTGTAGAGCTTGGCGAGGTCGAGCGTGCGGTAGACGACGAAGCCGACGAAGAGCCCGTAGAACGCGGCGACGACCGCCGCCTCGGTGGGCGTGAACAGGCCGAGGCGCAGGCCGCCGAGGATGATGACCGGCGCGATCAGGCCCCACACCGCTTCGCGGAACGTGCGCCAGAACCCGCCTTCCGCGCGCGCCGCTTCCCGGCCCCAGCCGTGGCGGACCGACAACCAGAGCACCGGCACGAGCAGCGACAGTCCCGCGAGGATGCCCGGGATCAAGCCGGCGGCGAACAGTGCCGGAATCGACGCCTGCGGCACGAGGATGTTGTAGACGATGAACGCGAGCGACGGCGGGATCAGGATCGCCGTGGAGCCGGCGGCCGCGATCAGGCTCGCCGAGAACGCGCGCGGATAGCCTTGCGCCGCCATGCCGGGGATCATCACCATGGCGACGGCGGCGGCGTCGGCCGGACCCGACCCGGAGATGCCGCCGAGGAACATGCAGACCAGGATCGCGACGATCGCGGGCGCGCCCGCACGATTGCCCACGCACACGGACACGAAGCGCACGAGGCGCTCGGCGACGCCGGCGCGCTCGAAGATCATGCCGGCGAGGATGAACACCGGCAGCGCGAGCAGCGGGTACTTGGCGATGCCGGTGTAGACGTTGGTCGGCACCGACATGATGCCGAGCCCTTCCCGCAGGATGACGAGCGTGCCGACGAAGCCGAGCCCGACGGCGAGCGGCGCCCCGAGCAGCAGGAGCAGCGCGAACCCGCCGAGGAGGATCAGGCTGCCTTCGGCGAGCATGGCTGGCAGGTTGCGGCGACGCAGGCAGGCACGGGCGAAGAACCGATCAGCGGCCCGGCAGCATCAGGCGCACCAGCCGGCCGACGATGCGCAGCGCGATGATCGCGGCGAATACCGGCAGCCAGATCGTGTAGATCCACTGCGGCACGCCGATCCCCGGCGACGTCGTTCCGTACTGCCAGTCGTCGAGAAACAGCCTCACCCCGTACCAGGCGATCAACGCGAAGAGCGCGACGCCGCACGCGGTGACGAATACCTCGACGGCACGGTGCGCGCGCGGCGAGAGCTTGCCGACGAAGTACTCCATCCGGATGTGGCGGTTGCGCGCGAATGCGGCCGACGCGCCTGCGAGCGTCATCACCACCAGCAGGAAGACGGAGAACTCCTCGGTGAACGCGAACGATGCGTTGGTGAAGTAGCGGACGAGCACGTTGCCGAAGGTGATCAGGCAGACCAGCGCCATCGCGATCGCGGCGATCCCTTCCTCGACGCCGGTGCCGATGCGCGGGCGATCCTCCGGCGGCGCCGACACCGCCGGGACGAACTCGCCCGCTTCCGAAACGGGACCGACCGGCCCGGAGTCCCCGGTCCCGGCCGGCGTTCCGGATTGCCGCGTCACTTGCGACGCGCGGCGACGGCGCCTTCGGCCTGCTTGACGAGGTCCGGGCCGATCGTCTGCGCCCACTTGTCGTAGACCGGGCGCGTGGCCTTGACGAACGCGTCCTTCTCCGCGGGCGAGAGCCGCGTCACGGTGACGCCCATCGCCGCGACTTCCTTGAACATCGCGTCGTCGGCGGCGGTGAGCCCCTTGCGCGCAATCGCGATCTCCTGCTTGCCGGCGTCGATGGCCGCCTGCCGGACGATCTCGCGGTCCTCGGGCGTCCACGAGTTCCACACCTCGCGGTTGACGACGAAGATCAGCGGGTCGGCCAGGTAGCCCCACACGGTGACGAACTTCTGCCCGACGGTGTTGAGTTTCGCCGCGGTGAAGATGTGCAGCGGGTTCTCCTGGCCGTCGACGGCACCCGAGGCGAGCGCCGGCTGCGCGTCGGCCCAGCTCATCTGCGTCGGGTTGGCGCCGAGTGCCGTGAAGGTGTCGTTGAAGATCGGCGAGCCGACGACGCGGAACTTGAGGCCCTTCATGTCGTCCGGCTTGCGGATCTCGCGCTTGCTGTTGGTGACCTCGCGGAAGCCGTTTTCGCCCCACGCCAGCGGCACGACGCCGGCCTTGTCGACGAGGGCGAACACCTCCTTGCCGACCGCACCCTGGGTGAGCGCGTCGAGCCCCGCGTGGTCCTGGGCGAGGAACGGCATCGAAAACAGGTTGAGCTCCTTGATCTGCGGCGACCAGTTGATCGTCGAGCCGATCGCGAGGTCGATCGCACCCTGGCGCACCGCGGTGAACTCGCGCGTCTGGTCGCCGCCCACCAGCGCGGCGCCCGGGTACATCTTGATGTTGATGCGACCCTTGGTGCGCTCGCGCACGAGGTCCGCCCAGATCTCGCCGCCCTTGCCCCACGGGAACGCCGGGCCGACGACGGTGGAGAGCTTGTACTCCGGCTTGTAGGCCGTCTGCGCGAGCGCGGACGACGTCGGCAGCGCCAGCGCGACGAGCGCGAGGGCGAGTGTCTTGAGGGCGGGACGGCGCATGGGGTCTCTCTCCTTGAGGGCGTTCAGGGGTTGCCGGGCATCGCAGGGCGTGCCCGGTCGGTCAGCGATTCTAGCTTGCGCAGGATGGCGCCGGGCGTGAGGCGCGCCTCGGCCTCGAGCGTCGCCGCGTAGCCCACCGGGTATGCGCGGCGCGCCGAGGCGGGCGACGCGGATGCCGAGCGCTTCGGCGACCGTCGCCGCGATCTCCGCGCCGAACCCGGCGACCTCCACCGCTTCGTGCACGACCAGCAGGCGCTTCGTGCGCGCGGCCGAGGCGAGCACGGTGTCGCGATCCCAGGGCCAGAGTGTGCAGAGGTCGATCACCTCGACGTCGATCCCGCGCGTCGCGGCCTCCGCAGCCGCCGCGAGCGACCAGTGCACGGCCTTGCTCCAGGTCACGAGCGTCACGTCGCTCCCCGTGCGGCGAACGCATGCGCGTCCGAGCTCGACCTGCGCGCCGGGATCGACGTCGCCGGACTCGCCCCACAGCTCCTTGTGCTCGAGGTAGATCACCGGGTCGTCGCAGGCGATCGCCGCCTGCAGCATCGAGGCGTTGTCCTGCGGCGTGGCGGGGGCGACGACGACGAGCCCCGGAATGTGCGCGAACCACGCTTCCAGCGACTGCGAGTGCTGCGCGGCGGAAGCCGTCCAGATGCCGGACGGCAGGCGCGCAACCAGCGGCACGCGTCCCTGCCCGCCGAACATGAAGCGGTTCTTCGCGGCCTGGTTGACGATCTCGTCGATCGCGCACAGCGCGAAGTCGACGACGCGCATCTCGACCACGGGACGCAAGCCTGTGAGCGCCATGCCGACGGCAGCGCCCATGATCGTCGACTCGGAGATCGGCGTGTCGATCACGCGCTCGGCACCGAACTCGGCGGCGAGGCCGCGGTACTGGCCGAAGATGCCGCCGCGTCCAAGATCCTCGCCGAGCGCGACGACGCGCGGATCCGCGCGCATCGCGCGCGCCAGCGCGTCCGCGGCAGCCTGGGCGTAGGTCGTCGTCGTCACGAGCGCCAGCGGCCGGCGCCGCAGTCCTGGATTTCCGAGATAGGCCCGCTGCGACGGCGGGGGCAGCGCCGCAGCCGCCGCGGCGGTCGCCGCGGCGATCTCCGCGCGCGCATCGCGCTCGACGGTCGTCGAGCGCGTCCAATCGGCGACGCCCAGCTCGCGCAGCCGCTCGCGCGCGCGCGCGATCGGATCGTCCGCGATCGCCGCCTGATGCGCGACCGGATCGCGGTACGCCGCCGGGTCGACCGACACGTGGCCTTTCACGCGGTAGGTGACGGCGTGCAGCAGGCGGGGGCCCGCGCCGCCGCGAACGTCCGCTGACGAGCGCGGCCAGCCGCGGCGTCCACGGCCTCGACGTCGTTGCCGTCGACGGCCACGCGCTTCGATGCCGTAGGCGCGCGCCCGCGCCGCCGCGCCCTCGCCCGCGGTCAGCGGACCGGTCGCCGTCGTCGCCGACCAGCGGTTGTCCTCGCAGACGAACAGCACCGGCAGCTTCCAGACCTGCGCCCAGTTGAGCGACTCGCCGAACGGGCCCCGGTTGATCGCGCCGTCGCCGAAGAAGCACGCGACGATTTCGCGCGCGCCGCGGATGCGGATCGAGTGCGCGGCACCCACGGCGATCGGCAGGCCCGCGGCGACCACGCCGTTGGCGCCGAGCATGCCGACGCCGAAGTCGGCGATGTGCATCGAGCCGCCGCGGCCGCCGCACAGCCCGCCGTCGCGGCCGTAGAGCTCGAGCATCATGCGCGTCACGTCGCCGCCCTTCGCGATCGTGTGGCCGTGGCCGCGGTGCGTCGACGTGAGGTAGTCCGCGCGCTCGAGGTTCGCGCACACGCCGGCGGCCACCGCCTCCTGCCCCGTGGAAAGATGCAGCGGGCCGCGGACGTGGGCGGGCGTGGCATTCATCTGCTGGCCCAGCACCGCGACCCCGCCGCGGCTCGCTTCCTCGGCGGCGTCCTCGAACGCGCGGATGCGCAGCATCGTGCGATAGAGCGCCACGAGGCGCTCCGATGCGCGTCGCGCCGTTGCCGCTGGCACCTCCCATGCTCCCCTGCTCCCCTGTTCTCGTCCCGCTCCGGGGCGCGGTCCGGCCGCATGCGACCGCCGCGGCCGGGCGACCATTCTCGCAGGTTTCGCGTCGGCGCTTCCGCGATGCCGGCGGGCCGTCACCCGCGTTGCTCGCGCGTGCTAGCATGCCCTGCCGCATCGCCAGCGCGGCCGCGGGCTCGTCGAGACAACAACAAGGAGGCGTCATGACGCTCATGAACTTCGTCTGGATGGTGATCCTCGGTCTCATCATCGGCGCGCTGGCGCGCTTCTTCTACCCCGGCGCCGTGGCGATGGGCTGGATCGCGACCACCGTGCTCGGCATCGTCGGCTCGCTGGTGGGCGGCTTCATCGGCTCGCTGTTCTCGAAGGGCAAGGCCGGCTTCCAGCCCGCCGGGCTCGTGATGTCGATCGTCGGCGCGGTGATCGTGCTGTGGGTCTGGCTCAATTTCATGCAGTGACACGGGACCGATGATCGGGCTCGCCGAGCTCGAGGCCGCCGCGCAGCGTGTCTACGCGGCGATGGCGCCCACGCCGCAGTACGCGTGGCCGCTCCTCGCGCGGCGCGCCGGCTGCGAGGTGTGGGTCAAGCACGAGAACCACACGCCGACCGGCGCGTTCAAGGTTCGCGGCGGGCTCAACCTGCTCGGTGCACTCGCTGCAGCCGGCGACCTCCCGCAGGGCGTGATCAGCGCGACGCGCGGCAATCACGGCCAGAGCCTCGCTTACGCCGCGCGTCGCCATGGCATCGCCTGCACGATCGTCGTCCCGCACGGCAACTCGCCGGCCAAGAACCGCGCGATGCGCGAATGGGGTGCGGCACTCGTGGAACACGGCCACGACTTCGACGAGGCGCGCGTGCACGCCGCCACGCTCGCCGCCGAGCGCGGTCTCCGCTTCGTGGGGCCGTTCGACCGGGAGCTCGTCGCGGGTGTCGCGACCTACGCGCTCGAGCTCTTCCGCGCCGCGCCGCCGCTCGATCGCGTCTACGTGCCGATCGGCTGCGGCTCGGGCATCTGCGGCCTGATCGCCGCGCGCGACGCGCTCGGGCTGGCGACCGAGATCGTCGGCGTGGTGTCGACTCACGCGAACGCCTACGCGCAGTCGTTCGCCGCGGGGCGCGCGATCGAGACCGCGACCGCGAACACGATCGCCGACGGCATGGCGGTGCGCGTGCCGGTGCCGGCCGCGCTGGAGGCGATCCTGAAGGGGGCCGCCGGCGTCGTGGAGGTGAGCGACGCGGACGTCGAGGAGGCGATGCGCATCTACTTCGACGACACGCACCAGGTCGCCGAGGGCGCCGGCGCGGCACCGCTCGCCGCGCTGATGAACGCGACCGACCGCGCCGGCAAGCGTGTCGCGGTGATCCTCTGCGGCGGCAACGTCGACCGCGAGCTCTACGCGCGGGTGCTCGCCGACCGCGCGGACACGTAGCGCGCCCGGTTCAGTGCTTCAGGCGGGCCGCTCGACTTCGCCGCCGACGTGCCGTGCGAAGCGGCCCGCGTCGCGGGGATGGACCGGATCGAGCGAGGGCCACGGCCAGCCGCCGAACTGCGTGCGCTGGTAGTCCGCGAACGCCTGCGCGACCTCTTCCCGGGTGTTCATCACGAACGGGCCGTACTGCGCGACGGGCTCGCCGATCGGGCGCCCCTGCAGCAGCAGGAACTCGACCTCGCCGTCACGCGCCTCGAGCAACGGCGCGGCTTCCGCATCGAGGTCCACCCAGCGGTTGCCCGGGACGTCCTCGTCGCCGATGCGCATCGCGGCACCCCGATGCAGGTACAGGCGGCGGTTGGAGCCGCGTTGCGCGGGCGGCAGCGTCCAGCGGGCGCCGGGCGCGAGATGCGCGGTCCAGATCGCGACGTCGGCATCGGCGCGCGAGGCCCACGACGCCGGCGGCGGTGCGGGCGGCGCGTGTCCGTCCAGCGCGCCTGCGACGAGCGTCACCGTCACGCCCGCGGCCGGCGCGGCGCGCGGCACGTCGCCATCCCAGAACATGGCGAAGTGCGGCGCGGCCATCTTGTCGGCAGCCGGCAGGTTGAGCCAGATCTGGAACAGCTCGAGCGGATTGCCGGCGGCGCGCTCGACGAGCGGGAACATCTCGGCGTGCTGGATGCCGCTCCCCGCGGTGAGCCATTGCACGTCACCGGCGCCGTAGCGCGCCGTCGCACCCATCGAATCCGAGTGGTCGACGAAGCCGCGCCGAACCACGGTGACCGTCTCGAAGCCGCGGTGCGGATGCTGCGGGAAGCCCGGCACGGTACGGCCGTGGTACATCCGCCATCCGTCGCGACCCTCGAAGTCCTGGCCGATCGCGCGGCCGGCAAGCGAGGCCACCGGCCCGAGCGCGTCGTTGCCGGCGGGATAGTCGTCGACGTGATGCACGCAGAACAGGAACGGGTCGCTGGTCTCCCACGGCGGGGCACCGAGCGGACCGGTGCGCAGAATCGGACGGTGCGACATGGTCGCCTCGCGTGCGTGGTCGTGGGCAAGGGGCGCCATTGTCGCCCGCCGGCCCGGGACGGGCCAGGCGCCGCTTACACCGCCCTCGACGAGCCGTGCGCTAGCCCTCGCGGCGGACGCGCGTCTGCGACTGCTCGCGGAGGTACTGCGGCAGGTAGTACAGCGACCCGCCGCCGCGGCCGGTCGATCCGGAACCCTTCCAGCCGCCGAACGGCTGGAAGCCCGGCCACGCGCCCGTGGTCGCGCCCTGCGGCCGGTTCGCGTAGGTGACGCCGGCCTCGATCGACCCGAAGAAGCGCTCGGTCTCCTCCGCGCTGCCGTAGAAGCCGGCCGTGAGGCCGAAGGGCCCGTCGTTGGCGCGCGCAATGCCTTCCTCGATGGTCTCCACCGGCGCCACCAGCACGAACGGAGCGAACAGCTCGCGCGACCACAGCGGGTGAGTCGAGCGGCGCGCGCGCCACGGTCGGCGCGACGAAAGGCCGTGCGCCAGCTCGTTGCGGTCGAGTCGCAGCCCGCCCTCGACGATCGCCCCGTCCGGACCGAGGGCCCGGACCTGCGCGGCGGCGTCCTCGTAGCGCGCGACGGCAGTCGCGTCGATCACCGGCCCCATCCAGTGCTCGCGCCGCGTCGGGTCGCCGACCGCGACCTTGGCGGTCGCGCCGTGCAGCGCGGCGACGAAGTCCGCGAACACCGTGTGCTCGACGTAGACGCGCGAGCAGGCCGAGCACTTCTGCCCGGAGAGGCCAAACGCGGAGCGCACGATGCCGGTGACCGCGTCCTTCAGGTCCGCGTGGCGCGAGACGATCGCGGCGTTCTTGCCGCCCATCTCGGCGATGCACGGCCGCGGCCACGGCGCGGCGGCGATCGAGCGGTACAGGTGCATGCCCACCTCGTAGCTCCCGGTGAACGTGACGCCCGCGACGTCCGGGTGCTCGATCAGCGACTGCCCGAGGCTTCCACCCGGGCCGGTGACGAGGTTGAATGCGCCGGGCGGAACGCCGGCGTCGCGCAGCGCGAGCGCGAGCAGCCGGGCACTCCAGGGGGTCGAGCTCGCGGGCTTCAGCACCACGGTATTGCCGGCGACGAGGGCCGCGCCGACCGGGCCGCCGGCGAGCGCGAACGGGAAGTTGAACGGCGCGATCACCAGCCACGCGCCGTGGGGCTTCAGCACGCTCGTGTTCTCGGAGACGAAGCCCGGCAGCGGATCGCGCTGCATCGCCCGCACGTAGCCGTCGTTCGCTTCCATCTGGTCGCAGTACCAGGCGATCAGGTCGGCGGTCTCCTGCGCCTCGCCGAGCGACTCCATGCGGTTCTTGCCGACCTCGAGCGCGAGCACGGCACCGAGCTCGTAGACGCGCGCCTCGATGTGCGCAACCGCGCGACGCAGCACCGCGACCCGCTCGGTCCAGGGTGTCGCCGACCATGCCGGGAACGCCGCTTGCGCCGACGCGACCGCCGCCGCCGCATGCGTGGCGTCCCCCGCCTGGAAGCGGCCCAGCACGATGCGCTGGTCGATCGGGCTCTTCGCGTCGAACTGCCGGGCCGCGCGCACGTCGCGGCCGCCGATCAGCATCGCGTGCTCGGCTCCGGCATAGGTGCGCACCGTGGTCAGCGCCTCCTCGAAGCGCGAGTGCAGCTCGGCAGGCGGATCGAACATCGTCGAGTAGGTGAGCTTGAACGAGGGCATGCGGCATCTCCGGGCAGGACCGTGCGCACCCGTCGCACGTGCGCAGGCGACACGGTCCCTGTACTCGAATGGTACGCGCCGCGAGTGCGACGCGAGTTGCGCGCGGAACGGCGCGCCGGACGGGGTGGCTAGGCGACCACGTCCGCGGTGGACCCGAGGACCTGCTCGCGCAGCTCCTTGTAGCGGGGCAGTTGCGGCGGATAGACGCAGATGTACTTCACCTGCGCGGCCTGCAGGCAGCGCTGCTTGATGATCTCGAGCTTCTGGTCGCGCGGATTGACGATCGTGTCGGGTTCCTTCGCGTCCACGATCGCGACGATCGTCATGTCGCGGTCGACGATCACGAAGCCGATGTGCTGGTTCGCGATCTTGCGGAACGCGCGCAGCCGCTCCATCCCCTGCGGGCCGATCTTGACCTGCAGCACGTCCGCGAGACGCACGCGCGCGAAGATCTCGTGGCGCGGGAATGCGGCGCGCAGCAGCAGGTAGACCATGCCCTCGGCCTTGGACAGGAATCGCGGACGGACGAGATAGAGCCCCGGCAGCTCCGCCGACGACAGGAGCCGGGTCGTCTCGCCCTCCGTCCACTGCGCGGCCGAGGGCGCATCGAGGCCGCCCTTCGTGTTCGGGTTCTCGGCGCGACGGCGCCGCACCAGTCCCACCACGACGGCAATGCCGAGCGCGGCGATCGCGAGCGCGAACAGGGCGATGCCGGACGTCATGTTGGGGGGCGGTCGACACAGCGTTCAGTCGGGAAATCCGCTGCATTTCTAGCGGGTTAGCGGCCGTAGTTGAACTAGTCTAAAGCAATTCCCCGGGCGTCGGTGTCCCCGCGGCGGCTTTTGGCGTCGCCGCGCCCGGGAAGCGTCCGAACGGCGCCACAACCGCTCGTACGGCCGCCGCCGGCGCCACGGCAGGTCGGCGGGGCGCAGACGCGGTGCCGAAGAACCCGCGCGCGGAACCGCGGCGTCCGCCTTCCCGTCTATCCTGTGACCCCATCCATGCCGCGACCCATGCCACCACTGCGCTTCGACAACCGCTTCGTCCGCGAGCTGCCGGCCGACCCCTCGACCGAGCCTGGCCGGCGGCAGGTGCACGGCGCGCTCTACTCCCGCGTGCAGCCGACCGCGGTCGCCGCGCCGCGGCTCGTCGCCTGGTCGCGCGAGTGCGCCGACCTGCTCGGCCTTGCGGAGGCGGATGTGGCATCACCCGCGTTCGCCCAGGCGATGGCCGGCAATACGCTCGTCCCGGGCAGCGAACCCTATGCCGCGAACTACGGCGGCCACCAGTTCGGCCATTGGGCGGGCCAGCTGGGCGATGGCCGCGCGATCACGCTGGGCGAGGCGGTCAACGCCGCCGGGCAGCGCCTCGAGCTGCAGCTCAAGGGCGCCGGGCCGACGCCCTACTCGCGCAGCGCCGACGGCCGCGCGGTGCTGCGCTCGTCGGTGCGGGAGTTCCTGGTGAGCGAGGCGATGCACCACCTCGGCGTGCCGACCACGCGCGCGCTCTGCCTCGTCGCCACCGGCGAGGACGTGATCCGCGACATGTTCTACGACGGCCGGCCCCGGGCCGAGCCCGGGGCGATCGTCTGCCGGGTCGCGCCCTCCTTCATACGCTTCGGCAACTTCGAGCTGCCGGCCTCGCGGGGCGACGTCGCGCTGCTCGCGCGTCTCGTCGAATTCACGATCCGGCGCGACTTTCCGGAGCTCGTCGCCGACGGCCAGCCGGTCGACGCGGCATTGCGCGCCCGCTGGTTCGCCGAGGTCTGCGAGCGCACCGCGGTCATGGTCGCGCACTGGATGCGGGTCGGCTTCGTGCACGGGGTGATGAACACGGACAACATGTCGATCCTCGGCCTCACGATCGACTACGGCCCGTACGGCTGGATCGACGACTTCGATCTCGACTGGACGCCGAACACCACCGACGCCGAAGGGCGTCGCTACCGCTTCGGCCACCAGGCGCAGATCGCCTACTGGAACCTGACCCGGCTCGCGTCCGCGCTGGTACCGCTCTTCGACACGCACGATCCGCTGCACGAGGGGCTCGCGCGCTACGAGGCCGTCTACGTGGACACGTTCCGCGAGCACGCGAGCGCGAAGCTCGGGCTCGCGGCGTGCACCGACGAGGACCTCGAGCACCTGCACGCGCTCAACCGGCTGATGCACGCGGCCGAGATGGACATGACGATCACGTTCCGCGCACTCGCGGACGTCGACTGTCGACGCGCCGTCGATCGCGCCGTTCGCGGACGCCTTCTACGACGAGGGCAAGCGCACCGCCCACGAAGCCGCGCTCGCCGCGTGGCTCGCGCGCCACGCGGCGCGGGTGCGTGCCGACACGCTCGCTCCCGAAGCCCGCCGCCTGCGCATGCGACGCGCCAATCCCCGCTATGTGCTGCGCAACTACCTCGCGCAGGAGGCGATCGACCGCGCCGAGCAGGGCGACTTCGCCGGCATCGAGGAGTTGCTCGACGTGATGCGCAGGCCGTACGACGACCAGCCGGGCCGCGAGCACTTCGCCGCGAAGCGCCCCGACTGGGCGCGCGACCGGGCCGGATGCTCGATGCTGTCCTGCAGTTCATAGCGACCGGCGGCGCCGGCGCGGCAGCCACGCGAAACGGCAGCGCCATCCTCCCGGTAGCTGCCGCCGCATTGCGGCTGTCCGGTGGCGAGCGCATACTCGTGCGGTCGGCATCCCGGCCCGGCTCATCAACGCTCGAGGAGGAAACGACATGACCGTCGCACGCATCACCGAGATTTCAAGCGTCAGCAAGAAGGGTTTCGAGGACGCGATCAGCGAAGGCATCCTGCGTGCCAACAAGACATTGCGCAACGTGAAAGGCGCGTGGGTCAAGGACATGGAAGTGAACGTGGAAAAAGGGAAGGTCACCGGCTACAAGGTCATCCTCAAGGTCACGTTCGTGATCGACGACTGACGTCGCGTTCGGCTCCGCTGCGAACGGAACGGCCGCCCTCGGGCGGCCGTTTTGCTGTCTGCGCCTTCCACGCGATCGCATCTCCGCCCATCCGTCGACGGTTAGCCGGCTTGATCTGTGGCAATCCCCGTCGCCGGGGAAAGCGGAAGATGACGCCACGGGAAGGGCGAGGCCGCGTCGATTGGGCGCGGTCTTGTTGTGCACTGCAGCATCGGGTGGGCACGAATGCCGGGCGACCGGCGCCCTGACGACAACAGGCAGCGAACGAAAAGGAGTTGGGCATGAAACTCACGCGCGTGCTTCGTGTGCTGGCGGGTCTTGGACTCGTCGGCACCCTTGCGACCGGATCGGGGTGGGTGGCCGCGCAAACGGCGGCTCCCGCCGCCCCGAAGATCGGCGCGTCGCTGATCGGGAAGCTCGAGGGCCCGGAGGTCGTCCGTGATGCCAAGGCCTTTCCCAAAGCCTTCAAGGAAGCGCCGGCGCTGGCCGAGCAGGTCAAGGCCGGCAAGCTGCCGGCGGTCGACAAGCGCCTGCCCGAACCGTCGCAGCTCTTCGTGGTGAAGCCGCTTCGGGAAGTCGGGAAGTACGGCGGCAACTGGCGCCGCGCGTTCACGGGTCCGGCCGACCACGAGAACGGCAACCGCATCAACTCGGCGGACAAGATTCTCACGTTCGACTACACCGGCACCAAGATCGGCCCCAGCCTCGCGCGCGACTGGAAGGTGAGCGACGACGGCAGGACGACCACGATCTACCTGCGCAAGGGCGCGAAGTGGTCGGACGGCAAGCCGTTCACGGCCGACGACTTCATCTTCTGGTACGAGGACATCTACCTCAACAAGAACATCGTGCCGACGCCGTTCTTCGAGTTCCAGATCGACGGCAAGGACGGGAAGATGCGCAAGGTCGACGACTACACCGTCGCCTTCGAATTCCCCGAACCCTACGCGTTCTTCGTCTACCAGCTCGCGGGCAGTACGGCGATCGGTGCCGGCCTCGCGACGCGCGGCGCGTTCCAGAACTGGGGCGGCGCGTATGCCCCTGCCCACTACCTCAAGCAGTTCCTGCCCAAGTACTCGTCGGAGGATGCCGCCAACAAGAAGGCGAAGGAGCTGGGCTTCGACAACTGGGTCTCGCTGCTGCGCAACCGCTACAGCTGGGCGCTCAACCCCGAGCTCCCGGTGATGACGCCGTGGAAGACCGTGTCGCCGATCAACTCGCCGACCTGGTCGATGGAGCGCAACCCGTACTTCTGGGCGGTCGACACCGCCGGCAACCAGCTGCCGTACATCGACCGCATCACGATGACGCTCGCCGAGAACACCGAGGTCGCGAACCTGCGCGCTATCGCAGGCGAGTACGACATCCAGGAGCGGCACATGCATCTGTCGAAGCTGCCGGTGTTCCTGGAGAACGCGAAGAGGGGCAACTACACGGTGCGCCTCGACCCGGGCATGAACGGCGCGGACGTCGCCCTGCACATCGGGAACTCGTACGAAGGCGATCCCGAGATGATGACGCTGCTGCGCAACAGGGACTTCCGCCGTGCGCTCGCGCTCGGCATCGACCGCGACCAGCTGAACGAGGCGTTCTGGCTGGGCGTGGGCACGGCCGGCAACATCGCGCCTTCGCCCGATACGATCTTCAGCCCGGGCGCCGAGTGGAACAAGAAGTGGGGCGTGCTGGACCTGAAGCAGGCCAACGAGCTGCTCGACAAGATCGGCGTGACGAAGAAGGACTCGGAAGGCTACCGCCAGCGCCTGGACGGCAAGGGCCGGCTGCGCGTCGAGATGGTGACGGTGGGCGGGCAGTTCGTGCCGTACACGCAGGTCGCCGAGATGATCAAGCAGCAGTGGCGCAAGATCGGCGTCGACGTCGACATCAAGGAGCTCGAGCGCAACCTCGCGTTCACGCGCGACAACAACAACGAGAACCAGATCATCACCTGGGCGAACGACGGTTCCGAGATGCTGTTCCTGTTCCCGCGGCACGCGATCCCGGTCGACGCCGCGGAAAGCCACATGGGCATGGCCTACGCGCGCTGGTACGCCTCGAAGGGCGCCTCCGGCAAGAAGCCCGAGGATCCCGAGCTGTTGCGCGCGTTCGACCTGTTCCGCGCCTCGTTCGGCGCCAAGGAGGAGGACCGCATCAGGAACGGCAAGGAGATCTGGAAGATCCTGGTCGACAACGTGTACAGCATCGGCACGGTCGGGCAGTCGCCGGCGTTCATGGGCGTCCGCATCGTCAAGAACAACATGGGCAACATCCCCGACCGGCAGGTCAACGCCCAGCACGTGCGCACGCCGTACTCGTCGCAGCCGATCACGTTCTACTTCAAGTAGCGGCATGAGGGCCGCCCGCCCCGCGGGCGGCCGCTTCCGCAACACCCGCGCAGGACCGCGTCCCGGGAACTCGCCATGGTGTCCTACATCGTTCGCCGCCTGCTGCTCGCCGCGCTGACGGTGCTGGCCATCTCGGTGCTGTCGTTCATCATCATCCACCTGCCTCCCGGCGACTACGTGACGTCCTACATCTCGTCGATGTCGGCGTCCGGCAGCGCGGTCTCGGAAGGCGAGGCCGCGGCACTGCGCGAGCAGCTCGGCCTCGACCAGCCCATCACCGTGCAGTACATGAAGTGGATGGCGCTGATGCTGCAGGGGAACTTCGGCATGGCGATGGAATGGGGCCGGCCCGTCGCGGACGTCATCGGCGACCGCCTGCTGCTGACCGTCGTGATTTCCGTCGCGGCGATCATCTTCACGTGGGCCATCGCGTTGCCGATCGGCATCTACTCGGCCGTGTACCGCTACTCGTTCCTCGACTACGTCTTCACCTTCGTCGGGTTCGTCGGGCTCGCGATCCCCGGGTTCCTGCTCGCGCTGATCGTCATGTACGTCGGCTTCGCGTGGTTCGGGGCAAACGTCGGCGGGCTCTTCTCGCCCGACTACATCGAGGCGGAGTGGAGCTGGGCGAAGGTCTGGGACCTGACCAAGCACCTGCCGATCCCGGCCATCGTGCTCGGCGTCTCCGGCACCGCGCAGCTGATCCGCATCATGCGCTCGAACCTGCTCGACGAGCTGCGCAAGCCCTACGTCACGACCGCAAGGGCGCGCGGGCTGCCCGAGTACCGGGTGATCATGCGCTACCCGGTGCGCGTGGCGCTCAACCCGTTCGTGAGCACGATCGGCTACCTGCTGCCGTACGTCGTCTCCGGCAGCATCATCGTCTCGCTGGTGCTGAGCCTGCCGACGGTCGGCCCCCTGCTCCTCAAGGCACTGATCGCGCAGGACATGTTCCTCGCCGGCACGATCGTGCTGCTGCTCGGGGTGCTGACGGTGATCGGGACGTTCATCTCGGACCTGCTGCTCATGTGGGTCGACCCGAGAATCCGGCTGGGACGGCAGTGATGACCGAACGCATTGTCGCGCCGGATGCGGCCGCGCTGGACAGCGGCGGCCAGGCCGAGCAGCGGGTCGCCGTCGCCACGCAGTGGCAGTTGATGTGGTGGCGCTTCCGCAAGCACAAGCTGGCGGTCGGCGGGACGCTCGTGCTGGTCGCGTTCTACGTGGTGTCGCTGTTCGCCGACTTCTTCGCCTACGTCGATCCGCAGGAGTCGGACGCGCAGCGGTCGCTGATGGCACCGCAGCAGATCCACTGGTTCGACGACGGCCGCTTCAGTCCCTTCGTGTACGCGCTGCAGGGCACGCGCGACCCCACGACCTTCAAGCGGGTCTACGTTCCCGACACGAGTCGGAAGATCCCGATCACGCTGTTCGGCCGGGGCGAGCCCTACAATTTCCTCGGCTTCATCCCGATGGACCGGCGCCTGTTCGCCGTGGAGGGCGCGAAGGCGGGCGAGACGCTGTTCCTGATGGGCACCGACATGCAGGGACGGGACCTGTGGTCACGGCTCATGCACGCGACGCGCACGTCGATGACGATCGGCCTCGTCAGCGTGGCGCTCTCGCTGGTCCTCGGCGTCGTGCTGGGCGGCGTCTCGGGCTATTTCGGCGGGATCATCGACACGGTCATCCAGCGTGTCATCGAGATCCTGCGCTCGATCCCGACGATCCCGCTGTGGATGGGCCTCGCCGCCGCGCTGCCCTCGGACTGGAGCGTGATCCAGATCTACTTCGCCATCACGATCATCATCTCCCTCATCGGCTGGACCGAGCTCGCGCGCGTCGTGCGCGGCAGGTTCATCTCGCTCAAGCAGGAGGACTTCGTCATGGCGGCCGAGCTGGTCGGCTGCAGCAAGGCCCGGATCATCTTCCGCCACATGGTGCCGTCGTTCGTGAGCCACATCATCGCGGCGACGACGCTCGCGATTCCCGCGATCATCATCAGCGAGACGTCGCTGTCGTTCCTCGGCCTGGGCCTGCGTCCGCCGGCGATCAGCTGGGGCGTGCTGCTGCAGGATGCGCAGAACATCCAGGCACTGGTGATCTCGCCGTGGCTGCTGATCCCCGCGCTCGCCGTGATCGTCGCGGTGCTCGCCTTCAACTTCATGGGCGATGGCATCCGCGACGCCGCGGACCCGTATCTATGACCGATGAAAAAGGCGTCCGTGGGTTCGGTGGCTGAAGTGACGACGGCGCTGCACCTTTTTCATCGGGAAGGGAGTCACGCGGGCGCCCTTGGGGCGGCCCGGCGGGCGCCCTCCGGCAAAGGCAACGAAACACCGGGCGTTGTGTGGCTCGCCTGCCCTCGTCCATGGCGGTCGGAGCACTGCGCATGAGCGCCGACGCCAAGCCACTGCTGACCGTCCGCGACCTGCGCACGAGCTTCTTCCAGGACGAGGGGACGACCAAGGCCGTCGACGGGGCGTCGTTCGAGCTCTACCCGGGCAAGACGCTCGGCATCGTCGGCGAGAGCGGCTGCGGCAAGAGCGTCACGGCGCAGTCGATCCTGCGGATCGTCGACGATCCCGGGCGCATCGAGGCCGGCGAGATCCTGCTCACGCGGCCCGACGGCAGCGTAACCGACCTCGTCCGGCTGAAGCGGGACAGTCGCGAGATGCGCGCCATCCGCGGCGGCGAGATCGGGCTGATCTTCCAGGAGCCGATGACGTCGTTCAGTCCCGTGCACACGGTCGGCGCGCAGATCATCGAAGCGGTTCGGCTCCACGCGGCGGTGAGCAAGCACGAAGCGCGGCAGCGCGGCATCGAGGCGCTGCGCAGCGTCGGCATTCCGAAGCCCGAGCGGCGCATCGACGAGTACTCGTTCGAGCTCTCGGGCGGCCTGCGCCAGCGCGCGATGATCGCGGTGGCCCTGTCCTGCAACCCGCGCCTGCTCATCGCCGACGAGCCGACGACCGCCCTGGACGTCACGACCCAGGCCCAGATCCTGGACCTGCTGCGCAAGATCCAGCAGGAGCGCCAGATGGCCATCATGCTCATCACGCACAACCTCGGCGTGGTCGCGGAGATGGCCGACGACGTGGTGGTCATGTACCTCGGCCGCGTGGTCGAGGAAGGCCCGGTCGACGCGATCTTCCACGATGCCAAGCATCCGTACACCAAGGCGCTGCTGCAGTCGATCCCGAGCATCGACTCGGCGCCACGGGTGAAGCTGCCGACGATCACCGGCTCGATTCCCCACCCGTTCAACCGTCCGCCCGGCTGCCCGTTCCATCCCCGGTGCACCGCGTTCCAGCCCGGCCGCTGCGACAAGGACGACCCGGAGTTGCTGGACGTCGGGGCAGGACGGAAGGCGAGTTGCTTCCTGTACCAATGACCGGGAACGCACGCGCATGACGAACGGCGACGCCGGCTCCGGCAAGCCCGTGCTCCTCGACGTGAAGGGGCTCAAGAAGTACTTCCCCATTCGCCGGGGACTGCTGCAGAAGACCGTCGGCCAGGTGAAGGCCGTGGACGACGTCACGTTCTTCCTCAACGAGGGCGAGACGCTGTCGCTGGTCGGCGAGAGCGGCTGCGGCAAGACCACGACGTCGCGCTGCATCCTGAGGGCGATCGCGCCGACCGCCGGCCAGATCCTGCTCACGGAGGGCGGCCAGGTCGTCGACGTGGCGACAATTCCGAAGAGCGACCTGCGGCTGCTGCGGCGCCAGATGCAGATGATCTTCCAGGATCCGTTCTCGTCGCTGAACCCGCGGATGACGCTCCTCGACATCGTCGGGGAACCGCTGCTGGTGCACGGCGTGGGCGATCCCCGGGAACGGACGGACCGGGTCGTCGAGCTGCTCCGCCTCGTGGGCCTGCGGCCCGAGTACATGCGTCGCTATCCCCACGCCTTCTCGGGCGGTCAGCGCCAGCGCATCGGCATCGCCCGGGCGCTCGCCCTCAATCCCCGCCTGATCGTCGCGGACGAGCCGGTCTCCGCGCTCGACGTCTCGGTGCAGGCGCAGATCCTGAACCTGCTCCTCGAGCTCCAGGAACAGCTCGGGCTCACCGTGCTCTTCGTCGCCCACGACTTCACCGTCGTCAAGCACATCAGCGAGCGCGTCGCCGTGATGTACGTGGGACGGATCGTGGAGACCGCGCCGACCGAGGAGCTCTTCGCCGCCCCGAAGCATCCGTACACCGAGGCGCTGATGTCCGCGGTACCCATACCGGACCCGCGCCTGCGCTCGGAACGGATCGTCCTCCAGGGCGAGGTGGCCGACCCCGCGAACACGCCTTCGGGCTGCCACTTCCATCCGCGGTGCAAGTACGCGACGCCCTCTGCTCGCAGGAGTCGCCCGTGCAGGAAGAGATCTCGCCCAACCACTTCGTGCGCTGCCACCGCGCGCGCGAGCTCACGCTGCGCGGCGTCGCACGCGCGGGCGCGTAGCGTTCCGCGGTCCGGAACGCACGAAGCCCGGCGCGAGGCCGGGCTTCGTTCACTGCTGACGCTGGATCCCCGCGTGCGCGGGCGATGACGCCGACCTTGATCGGCGATGCCTGGACTACATGTCCATGTCGCCCATGCCGCCCATGCCGCCCATGCCGCCGCCACCGCCCATCGGCTTCTCGTCCTTCGGCGACTCGGCCACCATCGCCTCGGTGGTGAGCATCAGCGACGCGACCGACGCGGCGTTCTGCAGCGCGAAACGCGTCACCTTGGTCGGATCGACCACGCCCATCTCCACCAGGTCGCCGTACTGCGCCGGTCTGGCCGCGTTGAAGCCGAAGTTGCCCTTGCCCTCGACGACCTTGTTGACCACGACCGACGGCTCGTCGCCGGCGTTCTGCACGATCTGGCGCAGCGGCTCCTCGATCGCGCGCAGCACGATCTTGATGCCGGCTTCCTGGTCGGGGTTGTCGCCCTTCAGGCCCTTGATGTTGGCGCGGGCGCGCAGGTAGGCCACGCCGCCGCCGGCGACGATGCCTTCCTCGACAGCCGCGCGGGTCGCGTGCAGCGCGTCCTCGACGCGGGCCTTCTTCTCCTTCATCTCGACTTCGGTCGCGGCGCCGACCTTGATCACCGCCACGCCGCCGGCGAGCTTGGCCACGCGCTCCTGCAGCTTCTCCTTGTCGTAATCGGAGGTCGCTTCCTCGATCTGCCTGCGGATCGTCTTGACACGCGCCTCGATCGCCGCCTTCTCGCCGTGGCCGTCGATGATCGTCGTGTCTTCCTTGGCGGCCTCGATGCGCTTGGCGCGGCCGAGGTCCTTCAGCGTCGCGTTCTCGAGCTTGAGCCCGAGCTCCTCGGCGATGACCGTGCCGCCGCTCAGGATCGCGATGTCCTCGAGCATCGCCTTGCGGCGGTCGCCGAAGCCCGGCGCCTTGACGGCCACGGTCTTCAGGATGCCGCGGATGTTGTTGACCACCAGCGTCGCGAGCGCCTCGCCGTCGACGTCCTCGGCGACGATGACCAGCGGCTTGCCCGACTTGGCGACCTGTTCGAGCAGCGGCAGCAGGTCGCGGATGTTCGAGATCTTCTTGTCGTGCAGCAGGATGTACGGGTCTTCGAGGACCGCGACCTGCTTGTCGGGGTTGTTGATGAAGTACGGCGAGATGTAGCCGCGGTCGAACTGCATGCCCTCGACCAGGTCGAGCTCGTTCTCGAGGCCCTTGCCGTCCTCGACGGTGATCACGCCTTCCTTGCCGACCTTGTCCATCGCCTCGGAGATCGTCTTGCCGATCGACTCGTCGGCGTTGGCCGAGATCGCGCCGACCTGCGCGATTTCCTTCGAGGTCGAGCACGGCTTGCTGATCTTCTTCAGCTCCTCGACGACGGAGATGACCGCCTTGTCGATGCCGCGCTTCAGGTCCATCGGGTTCATGCCGGCGGCGACGAACTTCATGCCTTCGGAGATGATCGACTGCGCGAGCACGGTGGCGGTGGTGGTGCCGTCGCCGGCCACGTCCGAGGTCTTGGACGCGACTTCCTTCACCATCTGCGCGCCCATGTTCTCGAACCTGTCCTTGAGCTCGATTTCCTTCGCGACGGACACGCCGTCCTTCGTGATCGTCGGCGCGCCGAAGCTGCGCTCGAGCACGACGTTGCGGCCCTTGGGGCCGAGCGTGATCTTGACGGCGTTCGACAGGATGTTCACGCCGTTCACCATCTTGTTGCGGACGTTGTCGCCGAAGCGGACGTCTTTGGCTGCCATGTCTAGTGTCTCCTGATGCGTGGAATGTCGGATTCGGCTGCGGCGATCAGGCGATGACGCCGATCACGTCGTCTTCGCGCATGTGCAGCAGGTCGGCGCCTTCCATCTTGAATTCCTGGCCCGAGTACTTGCCGAAGAGGATCTTGTCGCCGACCTTGACGCCCATCGGGACCAGCTTGCCGTTGTCGTCGGTCTTGCCCGGGCCCGCGGCGATCACTTCGCCCATCGAGGGCTTTTCGGCAGCCGTATCCGGAATCACGATGCCGCCGGCGGATTTCCGTTCTTCTTCCAGCCGCTTGACGATGATCCGATCATGCAAGGGACGAAGCTTCATGTTAGCACTCACTCCTGTTGATTGAGCTTTTGAATCAGATGGTTAGGGCCTGAGGGCACGACTGCAAGCGACGCGTCGCGGCATCTCGGGCCGATCGGGCCGATCAACCACGTTGTTAGCACTCGCCCGATACGAGTGCTAATGATAGCGATGTCCAGCGCCAGATTTCAACCCATAGCCCATCGTCGGCATCGGAGGTGGCAGCGCACGGCCGCCGATCGGTCGGCGTTTCTGCCCCGCACCGCCCGTCGCCCCGCGCGCCCCGCTCCGCACGTCGTCCACCCGCACCAGTCCTTCGCGCGTTCTAATGAGTCGGTACGTACCTTGCCGCCGCGACCCATGCTCCGTCCCGCCCACATCGGCCACCTCGCGATGCTCCGCTCGCTGATCCGCGACGGCGCACGCGATGGCAGCTTCCAGCCGGAGCTCGCCTGGGACTCCGCCGAATCCGAGCGCTTCTTCGCCGAGTTGAAGCAAGCGCTCAAGTCCGGCTATTTCGTCGTGCAGGACCGCGAGACGCACGAGATGAGCACGGTCGCCGTGCCGGGCTACGTCTACTGGGCCGACGAGAACATCGGTGCCGAGCCGCCGGTCGGCTTCGGGCTCTTCCGAGCGGTACGGGGGGGCGGCTTCGAGCTGTGGCTCGCCGGGCTCGAGGGCGCGCTGCGCGGCAAGGGCCATGGCAAGGCGATGCTGAAGGCCCTGTTCGAGACCCCCACGGGCCGCGCGACGCGCTTCGTGCGCGTGCGCCGCTCGAGCCGTTACGCCGAGGCCGTCGCGAGGTTCCTCGACGTGCACGGCTTCACGGCGACGCGCGAGACCAGCCAGGAGACCTGGTTCGTACGGGCATCGCCCGTCGTTCCCGGAACGCGCGCGACGGGAATGGACCGGCACGGGTCCTGAAGGCGCACGCTGGCGTCCGGCGACAGCGACATCCGGCACAGCAGCTTCAGCACACGGTAGCCGAAGTGCCGTCCGCCGGCGAACCGCAGCAGGTCGGCCACCACCGACGCGGCCACCGCGAACGCGAACGCGCCCACGCCCGAGATACGGCCATCGAGCGCAAGCGCGCCCGCGACCATCATCGTCGGCACCGACGGGATGGGCAGGCCGAGCTGCTGCAGCAACACGTTCAGCCCGACCAGCGCCACGCCGTGGCGAAGCAGCTCTTCGAGGATGGCGTCCATGGCTTCGGCGCCTCCGGCGCTCGACCCCAGAAAGCAGGGTCAGACTCGACGTTCCGCAACGGCCGGCCCGAAGGTCGCGTGGCGAAAGTCGAGTCTGACCCTGAGTTCAGTGGGCCCGTTCCCAGTTCGGCCCGGCACCGACGTCGACCATCAGCGGCACGGCGAGGCTCGCCACGCCGGTCATGTGCAACGGCAGTTCCGCCTTCACGCGTGGGAGCTCGCCCTCGGGCACCTCGAGCACCAGCTCGTCGTGGACCTGCAGCACGAGGCGCGTCGCGAGCCGGCCCTCCGCGATCCACCGGTCCACGGCGATCATCGCGAGCTTCACCAGGTCGGCGGCGGTACCCTGCATCGGTGCGTTGATCGCCGCGCGCTCGGCGCCGGCGCGGCGCGGCCCGCCCGCCGCCTTGATGTCGGGCAGCCACAGCCTGCGCCCGAACACCGTCTCGACGTAACCCTGCTCGCGCGCGAGCTCGCGGGTGCGCTGCATGTAGTCGGCCACACCCGGGTAGCGCGCGAAGTACTTGTCGATGAACTGCTGCGCAGCACCCCGCTCGATGCCGAGCTGCTGCGCCAGGCCGAACGCCCCCATGCCGTAGATCAGGCCGAAGTTGACCGCCTTGATGTAGCGTCGCTGATCGGACGTCACGTCGGCGGCGGGCACGCCGAAGATCTCGGCCGCGGTCGCGCGATGGATGTCGGCGCCCTCGTGGAAGGCACGCGTGAGCGCCGGGTCGCCGGAGAGGTGCGCCATGATGCGCAGCTCGATCTGCGAGTAGTCGGCGGACACGATCACGTGGCCCGCGGGCGCGACGAACGCCTCGCGGATGCGCCGCCCTTCCGCCGTTCGTACCGGAATGTTCTGCAGGTTCGGGTCGTTCGACGCGAGTCGCCCGGTGACGGCGGTCGCCTGAGCGAACGTCGTGTGCACGCGGCCGGTGCGCCGGTCGACCATCTGTGGCAGCTTGTCGGTATAGGTGCTCTTGAGCTTCGACAGCGTGCGGTGCTCGAGCAGCACCTTCGGCAGTGGGTAGTCCGCCGCGAGCTCCTGCAGGACCTCCTCGTCGGTCGACGGCTGCCCGGTGGCGGTCTTCTTCGTCACCGGCAGCTTCATGCGCGTGAACAGGATTTCGCCCAGCTGCTTGGGCGAGCCCAGGTTGAACGGCTGCCCGGCGAGCGCGTGCGCCCGGTGCTCGAGCGCCAGGATCCGGCCGGCGAGCTCGCCGCCCTGGCGCGCGAGCAGCGCCGCGTCGACGAGGACACCGTGGCGCTCCATGCGGAACAGCACCTCGCGCACCGGCATCTCGATCTCGCGGTAGAGGCGCTCCAGCTTCGCGTCGGCGGCGAGCTGCGGGTGCAGATGAAGGTGCAGGCGCAGCGTGACGTCGGCGTCCTCGGCGGAGTACCCGGTCGCGTGCTCGACACTCACCTGGTCGAAGCCGATCTGCGAGGCACCCTTGCCGCACACCTCGGCGTAGGCGATCGTCTTCCAGTCGAGGTGCCGCCACGCGAGGCTGTCCATGTCGTGGGGCTTGTGCGACTCGAGCACGTAGGATTCGAGCAGCGTGTCGTGCGCGACGCCGGCGAGCGCGATGCCGTGGTTGGCGAGCGCGTGCTGGTCGAACTTGACGTTCTGCCCGACCTTGGCGTGCCGCGTGCTGGCGAACCACGGCGCGAGTCGCGCGAGCACCGCGGCGCGCTCGAGCTGGTCCGGCGCGCCCGCGTAGCGGTGTGCGAGCGGCACGTAGCAGGCCCGACCCGGCTCGATGCAGAACGACAGGCCGACGATCTCGTTGCCCATCGGGTCGAGGCTCGTGGTCTCGGTGTCGAAGCAGGCGAGCGCCGCGGCGTCGAGGTCCGCGATCCAGCGCTCGAGCGCCTCCTGCGTCAGCACGGCCTCGTAGGCCAGGTCGGCGGGCTTGCCCTCGCCGCCGGCATGCACCGGCTGATCGAAACGACGGCCGGTGTCGTCGCGCGCGGCCTTCGCGGCGATCGAGTCGGCAGCGGACGCCGCGGGCGCAGCACCGGGGGCGAGGTCGCGCAGCCAGCTCTTGAACTCGAAGCGACCATAGAGCTCCGCGAGCTTCGCCTTGTCCACCGCGGAGATCGCCAGGTCGCGAGGACCCACCGGCAGCTCGCAGTCGGTCTTCACCGTGAGGAGCTGCCGCCCCTTCGGCAGCCAGTCGAGCGATGCACGCAGGTTCTCGCCGACGACACCGCCGATGTCCGCGGCGTGCGCGACGATGTTGTCGAGCGAGCCGTACTGGGCGAGCCACTTCGCGGCGGTCTTCGGGCCGACCTTCGGCACGCCGGGCACGTTGTCGACGGCGTCGCCGGTGAGCGCGAGGAGATCGAGCACCTGGTCGGGACGGACACCGAACTTCGCGACGACGCCCTCGGGGTCGAGCGTCTCGCTGCTCATCGTGTTGACGCACGTGACGCCGGGCTCGACCAGCTGTGCCAGGTCCTTGTCGGAGGTCGAGATCAGCGTGTCGATGCCTTCCCGCTTCGCCGCCTTGGCGAGCGTGCCGATCACGTCGTCGGCCTCGACGCCGTCGACGACGAGGAGCGGCCAGCCGTTCGCGCGCACGAGCTCCTGCAACGGCTCGAGCTGGCGCACGAGATCGTCCGGCATCGGCGGCCGGTGCGCCTTGTACTCCGGATACCAGTCGTCGCGGAACGTCTTGCCCGGCGCGTCGAAGACGACGGCGAAGTAGTCCGGCTTGCCGTCCTCGACCATTCGGCGCAACATCGCGAGCACCCCGCGCAGCGCGCCGGTCGGTTCGCCCTGCGAGGTGCGCAGGTCCGGCAGCGCGTGGAACGCGCGATACAGGTACGAAGACCCATCGACCAGGACGAGCGTTGGCATGTCGCTTTCCGAGAAGATTCCCGAGCTGATCGACCCGCAGGCGCTCCATGCCTCCAACGGACAGGAGGCGTGGCGGGTGCTGGGGATTATGTCAGAGTTCACCGTCGCGACCGAACGGCTGCGCGGCATCCGCCCTGCGGTCTCGATGTTCGGCAGCGCGCGCATCGGCGAGGGTCACCCCTACTACGCGAAGACCTGCGACATCGCGCGCAGGCTCTCCGACGCGGGCTTCGCGGTGATCTCCGGCGGCGGGCCCGGGCTGATGGAGGCCGCGAACCGCGGCGCGTTCGCCGGACGTTCGCCGGCGATCGGCCTCAACATCCTGCTGCCCGCGGAGCAGCTCTCCAATACGTACCAGGACGTGAGCGTCAACTTCCGTTACTTCTTCGCGCGCAAGATGATGTTCGTGCGCTTCGCCTCCGCGTACGTCGTGCTCCCGGGCGGCTTCGGCACGCTCGACGAGCTGTCCGAGTGCCTGACGCTCGTGCAGACCGGCAAGTCGCGCAGGATTCCGATCATCCTCTCCGGGGCGGCGTTCTGGTCGGGACTCCTCGACTGGATGCGCGAACGGCTGGTCGGCGAGGGCATGATCGCCCCGGAGGACATGAACCTCGTGCAGGTGATCGAGGAGCCGGAGGCGGTCGTCGAGGCGATCTTCGCGTTCTACGAAGGCCGCGGCTTCCAGCCGACGCAGGCCGAGCGGCAGAAGATGCTGAACCTGTAGGAATCTCGCGGCTCCAACCGTCGCTCGTGCGCGCCGCGACGGCGCGACGGCGATCGGGGCAACGACCCCGGCGCACGCTGCGGTCCGGCGCATCCGCTCTGGTAGAATCGAGTCTCACCCAGCGGACCCGAATGTCGCTCCCGCGCCTCACTCCGAACGCCGCCCCCACGCTGCTTGCCGCAGCGCTTGCCGCAGCATTTGCCGCAGCGTTTGCCGCAGCACTTGCCTCCTCCGCCGCACGGGCACAGCCGGCGCCGCCGCCGCCGCCGCTTCCCGTCGAAGGCGCCGTGCCGCCGCCACCGCCGCTCGTCACCGACCCGGATCTCGAGCCGCAGGTGACGATCATCCGGCGCGACACCGAGACGCTCGAGGAAGTCCGCATCGGCGGGGATCTCAAGTTCGTCAAGGTCACGCCGCGTACCGGCGTGCCCTATTATCTCGTCCCCGATCCGAACGGCCAGCAGTTCATCCGGCGCGACAGCCTCGACATCTCGATCAAGGTGCCGCTGTGGGTGCTGCTGTCGTGGTGAGCTGAAGCGCGAGAACTCCCCGGTCGTCCGCACTGCCAAAGTGGCGGGCGTTTCCCGATGTCGGTCTACACCACGGTTTCGGCTGAAGACTTGGATGCGTGGCTCGCCCGCTACGCCGTGGGCACGCTCGCCGAACTCGCGCCGATCGCCTCCGGCATCGAGAACACCAACTACTTCGTCACCACCACCCGGGGACGGTACGTGCTCACGCTCTACGAGCGCCTCCCCGCCGAGGACCTGCCGTTCTACCTCAACCTGATGGCGCACCTCGCGAGGAACGGCTGCGAGGTTCCCGGCGCCGGAGCCAGACCGCACCGGCGCGCTGTTCTCGATCCTGAACGGCAAGCCGGCAGGGCTCGTCGCGCGCGTCGATGGTGCGCCGGTCACGTCGCCGGACGCACCGCACTGCCACGCTGTCGGAGCGTCGCTCGGTCGGCTGCACGTCGCCTCGCAGGGGTACCGGGCGCGGCTCACCAACCGCCGCGGTCCCGCCTGGTGGCGGCAGGCGGCGCGTGCCGTGCGGCCCTTCCTGACGCCGGACCAGAACGCGACGATCGAGGCCGAGCTTGTCTTCCAGCAGGGATGGGGCCGGCTCAAGCTGCCGAAGGGCGCGATCCACGCGGACCTGTTCGTCGACAACGTGCTCTTCGCTGGCGATCGCGTCGCGGGCATCATCGACTTCGGCTTCGCCGCGACCGACTTCCTCGCCTACGACGTCGCGATCGCCGTCAACGACTGGTGCGACGCGGAGGATGTGCTCGACGCGGAGCTTGCCGCCGCGTTCCTCGCCGGCTACCACGCGGTGCGTCCGCTCACCGACGAGGAGCGCGAGCAGTGGCCGGGTCTGCTGCGCGCGGCCGCGCTGCGCTTCTGGCTGTCGCGGCTCTACGACCTTTACCTGCCGCGTCCCGGCGAGCTCACCCACGCGCACGACCCGGCGCGGTTCGAGCGCCTGCTCCGCAACCGCGCCGCGGCGATGCCGCGCATGCCCGAGTTGCCGTGCCGACCTGCCTGATGCGGGCCCGCACCGCCCCCGCTGCCGCATGACGGCGCCCGCGCGCACCGGCGACGTCATGTTCACGCGCCACCCCGCGCGGCGCGGCTTCGCCTGGCTCCTCGAATCGTGGGCGATGTTCTCGCGCGCCCGGATGCCGTGGCTCGTGCTCATCTCGATCTACTACGTCATCCTGTTGCTGGTGAACGTCGTGCCGATCGTCGGGCAGCTGGTGTGGCCGCTCCTGAAACCCGTGTTCGCCGTCGGCCTGCTGGCGGCAGCGTGGGCACAGGAGCGAGGCGGCACGCCCGGTCCCGCCGATCTCTTCAAGGGTTTCAAGGCCAACGTGCGCGCACTGCTGCCCCTCGGCATCGTGTTCATCGCCGGCGTGGCGCTCGCCGCGCTCTCCACGTCGATCGTCGACGGCGGCATGTTCCTCGGGCTCGTCGCCGGCGACGAGCCGCCGTCGCTCGAGTCGCTGTCGAACTCGCGGCTGCAGGCGGGACTCCTGTTCGGCGCGCTGGTCGCGCTCCCGGTGACGCTCGCGCTGTGGTTCGCGCCGGCGCTGGTCGTCTTCCAGGACGTCGGTCCGGGCGTGGCCCTCGGCGCGAGCCTGCGCGCGGCGCTCGCCAACTGGCGGCCGCTCCTGGTCTACGCGGCCGGCGTGCTGACCTTCGGCGTCCTGCTGCCGCTCCTCGCCGGCCAGATGCTGCTGATGCTGATGCCGAGCGAGACGATGCTGGCGGTGGTGCGCTTCCTGCTGCTCGCCTACGGTCTCATGTTCGCGGCGACGCTCCACGTGTCCGATTACGTGAGCTACCGCGACGTGTTCCACAGCGGCGAGACCCTCGCGCCGACCACTCCGGGCGCACCGCGGTAGCCGATGCACGACGGGCGGCCGCCGCGGAGTCCGATCGCGCGGTTCTTCCCGGGCCTTGCGCAGCTCGCCGATGGGCGCGACGCCGCGCCCGGCCGCGACATTGCCGCCGGCGCGGCGGTCGCGATCGTGATGATCCCGTCGGTGCTCGCCTACTCCGAGCTGCTCGGCGTCGCACCCGAGCTCGGACTGTACTCGGCGCTCGGCGCGATGGCCGGCTACGCGGTCTTCGCGAGCTCGCGCAAGTGCATCGTCGGACCGGACACCACGGTGGCGCTGCTTGCCGCGAGCGCCATCGCACCGCTCGCGGCCGGCGACCCGGTGCGGGCCGCCGCGCTCGCCGCGGCGCTCGCGATGATGTCGGGCGCGCTGCTGGTGATCGCGTCGCGCTTCGACCTGGGCTCGGCCGCCGACCTTCTCTCCCGGCCCGTGCTCGTCGGCTATGCGAACGGCGCCGCGCTGATCCTCGTCGCCTCGCAACTGTCGTCGCTGCTCGGTGTGCCGATCGCGGGCGATGGCTTCTTCCACAAGCTCGTCGACGCCGCAGCCGCGTTGCCGCACGCCCACGCGCCAACGCTCGCGCTGGGTCTCGGCCTGGTCGCGCTGCTGCTCGCGTTGCGAGCGCTCGCCCCGCGATGCGCCTGCGGCGCTCGTCGTCGTGATCGCCGCCGTCGCCGCCGCCCACGCATTCGGACTGGCCGAGCAAGGTCTCGCGATGCTGCGGCCGCTGCCGTCCGGGTTGCCGGCGCCGGCGCTTCCGCACGTCGCGATCGCGGACGTCCGTGCGCTCGTGCCCGGGGCGATCGCGCTCGCGTTCCTGATCTTCGCCGAGGGCGTCGTCCTCGCGCAGACGCTCGCCGCGAAACGCCGCGAGCCGGTCGACGCGAACGCGGAGCTGACCGCGCTCGGCATCGCCAATTTGGCCTCCGGCGCCTTCGGCGGCTACAGCGTCGGCGCCAGCGGTTCCCGCTCGATCACCGCCGACGCCGCAGGCGGCCGTTCGCAGCTCGCGCAGTGGGTCGCACTCGCATTGCTGGTGGCGTTCATGCTGTGGCTCGCACCACTGATCGGGCGGCTGCCACGCGTGGCGCTGGCGGCGATCCTGATCGTCGCCGGCATCGGCATGCTCGACGTCGCCGCGACGCGCGTGGACTCGCGCGGCTCGACCGGCGCTCGCTGTGGCTGTCGCTTGCGGTCTCGGCCGGCGTGCTCGTGCTCGGGGTGCTGCCCGGCGTGCTGCTCGGCATCGCGCTTTCGATCGCCCGCGTGATGATCGAGACCGCCCGCCCGCGCGACGCGTTCCTGCGCCGCCGACCGAACGACAAGCACTTCCACGACCTCGACGAGGACGAGGCGGGCGAGTCGCCGCCGGGCGTGCGCGTCTACCGGCTGTACGCGCCGCTCATCTTCGCCAACGCGCGCCACGTGGCCGAGCGGCTGCGCGACCTGGTCGAGCGGGCCGATCCCCCGCTGCGCTGCCTCGTGCTCGACATGCAGGCGGTGACGCACGTCGACGTCACCGCGGCCGAGGTGCTGGTCGCGCTGCACGACGAGCTGCAGGGCTCCGGCATCGACGTCCGCTTCGCGCGCGCCAACCGGCCGCTGCGCGAGCAGCTGACGCGCTGGCTCGAGGGCCACGAGATCGCGCACGAGCGCTTCTTCCCCTCCGCGCACGCGGCCGTCGACGACTTCCTTGCGGCGACGGGCGGGCAGCCGCGGGGCTGATCGCGGTCGCGGCGGGTGTCCGCTACGCCGCCTCGAGCTTCGCGTACTCCAGCGCGAGCCACTTCACGCCGGCGTCGCGGAAGTTGACCTGCACTCGCGCATCGCTGCCGCGTCCTTCGGCGTCGACGATGACGCCCAGCCCGAACTTGGCGTGCCGCACGCTCTGGCCGACGCGCCAGGCCGGCGCCGGCGGCGTGGCTTGCGGATACGACGCCGGCGCCGCAGGGGCGCCCCACTCGCTCTGGTCGACGTCCACCGCGCGGCGGCGCGAAGGCGAGAGCCACTGCAGGAGGTCGCGCGGAATCTCGTCGACGAAACGGCTCTGGATGTTGTAGCGGGTCTGCCCGTGCAGCATCCGCGTCTGCGCAAGCGTCAGGTACAGGCGGCGCCGGGCGCGGGTGAGCGCGACGTACATGAGCCGCCGCTCCTCCTCCACGCCCGCGAACTCGGACAGGCTGTTCTCGTGCGGGAACAGCCCTTCCTCGAGCCCGGTGACGAACACGGTGTGGAACTCGAGGCCCTTCGCCGCGTGCACGGTCATGAGCTGCAGCGCCGGGCGGCCTTCCGCCGCCTGCGTCTCCCCCGCCTCGAGTGCCGCGTGCGCGAGAAACGCGGTCAGCGGGTCGGTCGCGCCCTCCTGCGGGCCGTCCTCGGGGGAGGGCGCGCCCGCCTCCACGCGCTCGCCGATCATCGGCGCGTCGGTGGCGATCGATGCCTCGCGCACGAAGCTCTCGGCGGCGTTGACGAGCTCCTGCAGGTTTTCCAGCCGGTCCTGCCCGTCCTTCTCCCGGCGATAGTGCTCGGCGAGGCCGGCGTGCTCGATCACGTGGGCGACCGCCTCGGGGAGCGGCAGCGCGGCGGTCTCGTGCCGCAGCCGCTCGATCAGCTTGACGAACGCCGCGACGCCGCCGCCGGCCCGGCCGCCGACGACCCCGCTGCATGCGGCCTGCCACAGCGCGGTTCCGGCGCCGCGGGCGTGGTCCTGCAGCTGCTCGAGCGAGCGGGCGCCCACGCCCCGCGCCGGGAAGTTGATCACGCGCAGCAGCGCGCCGTCGTCGTCGGGCGCTGCGATCAGGCGCAGGTAGGCGAGCGCGTGCTTGACCTCGACGCGCTCGAAGAAGCGCATCCCGCCGTAGACGCGGTAGGGGAGCCCCGCGCCGAACAGCGCGTGCTCCAGCACGCGCGATTGCGCGTTGCTGCGGTACAGGAGCGCGACCTCGGACAGCGGCACGCCTTCGTCGCCGAGGTTCCTCACGATGTCGACGACGAACGCGGCCTCGTCGAGGTCGGAGGGCGCGACGAAGGCGCGCAACGGCTCGCCCTTGCCCTCGCTCGTCCACAGGTTCTTGCCGAGCCGCGCCCGGTTGTGGCGGATCAGCGCGTTCGCGGCGTCGAGGATCGTGCCGTGCGAGCGGTAGTTCTGCTCGAGCTTGATGAGGCGCACCGGCGCGTCCGGGGCAGCGAAGTCGCGCTCGAAGTGCTGCATGTTGGCGACGTTGGCGCCGCGGAACGCGTAGATCGACTGGTCGTCGTCGCCGACGGCGAAGACCGCGGTGCGCTCGCCGGCGAGCGTGCGCAGCCACCGGTACTGCAGCACGTTGGTGTCCTGGAACTCGTCGACGAGCAGGTGCGAGAAGCGCCGCCGATAGTGCTCGCGGATCGGCTCGCTCCTCGTCAGGAGCTCGTAGCTGCGCAGCAGCAGCTCCGCGAAGTCGACGACGCCCTCCCGCTGGCACATCGCCTCGTAGAGCGCGTAGTGCTCGACCTGGGCGCGCGCGAACTCGTCGCCGGCCTCGACCGCGTTCGGGCGCAGCCCCGCCTCCTTGGCGTCGGCGATGAAGTACTGCAGCTGCCGCACCGGATAGCGCTCGTCGTCGATGCCGTGCGCGCGGTAGAGGCGCTTCAGGAGGGAGAGCTGGTCCTGCGTGTCGAGGATCTGGAACAGCTGCGGCAACTCCGCTTCCCGGTGGTGCGCGCGCAGCATGCGGTTGCAGAGCCCGTGGAACGTGCCGATCCACATGCCGCGCGTGTTGACCGGCGTCAGCGCGGAGAGGCGCGTCATCATCTCGCGCGCCGCCTTGTTGGTGAACGTCACCGCGAGCACCGACAGCGGGCTCGCCTGGCCCGTCGCCAGCAGCCACGCGATGCGCGTGGTGAGCACGCGCGTCTTGCCGCTGCCCGCGCCGGCGAGGATCAGCGCCGAGGCGTGCGGCAGCGTGACCGCGGCGAGTTGCTCGGGGTTGAGATCGGCGAGGAGCGATGAGGGCATGCGGCGACGGCGTTCCCCCGGCGGCACCGGCGCGCGCGACGAAGTGCGCAGCGCGTGCGGGGCCACGGATTATACGGCGCGCGCCCGCGTCGACCTGCGGCGGCGATCTCGCGCGGCCGGCGCAACGCGAACGGCCCGGGCAAGCCCGGGCCGTTCGCGTGAGAACAATGCGAGACTACCAGCCGATGTCCTGCAGCAGCCGGAACGTCAGGTCCTGCGGCGGGACCACGCTGTGCGAGAGGTCGGGGTTGATCGACGGCTCCATCAGCAGGTTGGGGATCGCGCTCGTGTCCCAGTGCGACACCGACGAGCCCTGCTGGAACGGATTCGGCGTGAACAGCAGCAGGCGCCCGAGCGGGTCCGCACCGGCCAGCTGGGCCGTGTTGAGGTTCAGCGTGCCGATCACGCCCGAGCGCGTGCGCGAGCGGAACTGCAGCGCCGCCTTGATCAGGTTGCCGTCGTCCAGCGTCACCCGCACCGACGGGATCGTGACCGTCGGATCGGTTCCGCCCAGACCCGTCGGCGGGCCGCCGGCAACGCTTTCGACGACGATCACCGCCTTCGCCCCGGCATCCTGGGCGTTCTTGACCTTGACGGTGAATCCGCAGACGCCCCGGTCGACCAGCGCGATGTTGCCCGCGACGGCCAGTGCGTTCAATGGGTCGAGCGGATTGCAGGCGAGGCCCGTGCCGTTCACCTGATCGACCACCGGCATGATGTCCCCGGTGACGCCGGCCGACGTCAGCACCGGTCCGAACGACGCCGCGCCGACGTCGTACGTGCCGGCCGCCGCATTGGCCCCGCCGACCACCAGACGCGGGGTTCCGGCGAGCAGCACCGACGGCGCCGAGGATGTGGTGTTCGCGCCGGTCCAGACCAGCTTGCGCGGCTTGCGCGCCGAACTCGCCCGCTGCAGGTCGTCCATCTGCAGCCAGGTGAGGCCGGTCGTGGTGTCGAGCACGTTCCCTTCCCACACCGTGGGAAAGAACGGCGGGCCGATGCGCGCGCCCGTGTTGCCGCTCGTCACGGCGGAGAAGCCCAGTCCGTGGCCGAATTCGTGCAGCAGGACGGCGACGAGATCCGGCTGCCCGGCTGGCGCGTTGTTGTCGAGGCCGAGGTAGAAGAACGATCCCGTGAAGCACCCGGGCTGGCCGAGGTTGACGTTGAACTGGGCGATGATGTCGATTTCGCCCGGATCGATGTCCACGCCCGAGATCTTGTCGGCGAGCGCGCCGTGGTACCACGTGTTGGCCGCTGGCGCCCCCGGGAAGTTCGCGAACACCGACCACGTGCCGGCCGCGCCCAGCACCGCGGACGTCGCGGTGCAGGGCAACGGGTCGAAGACGGCGTACACGACAATCGGCGTCGTGCTGGTGAGGGTCGCCCCCCAGAGGTTCGCCGCGTACTGGAATGCGTTGAGCCGTTGCGCGCCGAGCGTGGTCCCGGGGTTGCCGCCCACCGGCGCGACCGGCGTCGGATCGTTGAAGCCCTCGCCGGGGCCGTCGCCGTTGACGATGACGATGGTCGCGGCGGCGAGCGCGAGCGACGATGCGCCGAGCAGGAGCGCGGTCGCGGCGACCGTCGCCGCGCGGCGGAATGCGGTGCCGGGGCTCATTGCGTATCCCCTCTCGACGCGGCCGACGACGCGACCGACGACGCGACCAGCGCGAGCGCAAGGTCCTCGCCCTGCACGCAGGCTCGGGAGACGGCGCCCGTGGTGTCGCGACGGGCGACCGAATAGTTGAGGGACTGGCGACCGAGGCGCATCTCGATCGTGCCGTTGGCGTGGCGCGTGACGGACAGCGCCTTGCGTGGCGGCTTCTTCATCTCCGCGGGCAGCGCGTCGCTGAGCGCGCTCGCTTCCTCGATCGAGGGGGCGACGAACTCCCCGGTCTCCACGTCCTTGTAGGCGCGGAAGCCCTCCGCCGAGACCTGCTCAGGGAGCGCGTGAGCATTCGGCGCGCCCATCACCCGCACGTTGGGAAACGTCATGATGCCGTTGGGACCGCTGGCGGCGCCCTGCGCGCCCGCCGCGCCCGCGGCGACCAGGCCGACCGTGGCCAGTGCCGCCACGCGACCGCGACGACGCAGCAGCAGCGCGCCGAACAGGCCCGCCGCGATCAGCGCGAGCGAGCCGGGCTCCGGAACCGCGACGAACACGCGTACCGTGTCGACGCCGATGTAGTTCGCCAACGCGCGCGGTCCGACCGTGTACTCGAAGGCGATGCGGCCGGTACCGGTCGCGGCGAGCTGGGCCACGAACTGGGTCCAGTCCTGCGGGAAGCCGGCGGCCGCGTTCGCGGTGTTGATGCCGAGGATTTCCGAGAAGTCCGCGGGCGCGCCACACGCGCCTGACGTGCACGCGAGCACCCGCAGCCCATCGCCGAAGACCTGCAGCGGGTCGGCCTCGGTGCGCGTGAAGAACGTGAGCACCTGCGACGCGAACTCGATCTCCGGGCTGATGAGCCAGGTGCTGATCGTCCCACCCTGCGGCGCGGTGTTGAGATAGTTGGCGGCCGCGTAGCTGCTGGCAGGACCGGACTGCGCGCCGAAGACGCCGGCATTGCCCTGGAACCAGCCCGTCGACCCCACGGGCGAACTGTTGTTGACGATCGACCACCCGCTCGTGGCGAGGTTGTCGAAGTCCTGCTGCAAGTTGATCGGCGCGGCGACCGCATTCGCGCCGAGGGCCACCAGGCCCGCTGCCAGCCAGCGTTTCATCCTCCCCCCCTCGTGTCCCGTCGCCGCAGAAGGCGACGATCGGCTTTCCGGTAGCGAAATGTGCGCCACGACACGTAACCGATTGGATATGCGCATATGTACACGATTCATGCGCGTGATCCGGATGCTCGTCCGTAAAGAATCCCGACGGCCGCGGAGCCGGCGCTATAATCCGCGCGCCCCAATCTGCTGCGGCTGCACACAGCCGCCCCGCCATGGCGCCCAAGCCCGAAGCCCAGCCGCCCGCGAACTCGGCGACGATGCGCACGTTCGTGCACTGGATCCGCGCCGCGGCGCCCTACGTGCACGCGTTCCGCGGCAAGACCTTCGTGATCGCCTTCGGCGGCGAGGTCGTCGCCGACGAGTCGTTCCTCGGCGTCGTGCACGACCTCAACCTGCTGCACAGCCTCGGCATCCACCTCGTCGTCGTGCACGGCTGCCGGCCGCAGGTCGAGGCGATCCTCGCCCAGCAGGGCTTCGAGAGCACCTACGCGCACGGTGTCCGGGTGACCGACGCCGACGCGATGGACTGCGTCCTCGAGGCCGCCGGCCAGGTGCGGGCGCGCATCGAGGCGCTGCTCTCGCTCGGGCTCGCCAACTCGCCGATGGCGGGTGCGCGCAATCGCGTGTCGTCGGGCAACTACATCACCGCGAAGCCGCTCGGCATCGTCGACGGCACGGACATGCAGCACACCGGCGAAGTGCGCCGGGTCGACAGCGAGGCGATCCAGCAGCGGCTGGAGGACGGCGACATCGTGCTGATCTCGCCGATCGGCTACTCGCCCACCGGCGAGATCTTCAATCTCACGGTCGAGGAGGTGGCCACGCAGGTCGCGGTCCGCGTCGCGGCGACGAAGCTCGTCTACCTGATCGACGCCGACGGCGTGCGCAACGGCCGGCGCCAGCTCCTGACCGAGCTCTCGACGCGGGACGCCGAGGCGCTGCTCGCCGGCAAGCGCGAGCGCCTGCACCCGGACGTGCGGGTCTATCTCCCGGCCGCGGTGCGCGCCTGCGACAACGGCGTGAAGCGTGCCCACCTGATCTCGCGCCACCTGGACGGCGCGCTGCTGCTCGAGCTCTTCACCCGCGACGGCGTGGGCACGATGGTCGCGTCCACCGCGCTCGCGCACCTGCGCAGCGCGACGATCGACGACGTCGGCGGCATCCTCGCGATCATCGCGCCGCTCGAGGAGGAGGGCGTGCTGGTGCGGCGCTCGCGCGAGCGCCTCGAGGCCGAGATCGAGCGCTTCGTCGTCGCCGAGTACGACAACCACATCGTCGGCTGCGCGGCCCTCTACGCCTTCCCCGACGAGAAGGTGGGCGAGCTCGCCGCGCTCGCCGTGAACCCGGATTTCCGCCGCGAGGGCTACGGCGAGGCGCTGATGCGCGAGGTCGAGCTCCGCGCGCGCAAGCTGAAGCTCGGCAAGCTGTTCGTGCTCACCACCCGCACCGCGCACTGGTTCCAGGAGCGGGGATTCCGGCCCGGATCGCTCGCCGACCTGCCGCAGCAGAAGCAGGCGCTCTACAATTGGCAGCGCAAGTCGCAGGTGTACGTGAAGTCCCTCTGATAGCGACCGCTGCTACCCGACCTCTGATACCCGACCCCTGAACATGGCCCGCACCGTCAACTGCGTCAAGCTCGGCCGCGAGGCCGAGGGACTCGACTTCCCGCCCTACCCCGGCGCGCTCGGCAAGCGCATCTACGAGAACGTCTCCAAGGAGGCGTGGCAGCAGTGGCTGCGGCACCAGACGATGCTCGTCAACGAGAACCGCCTCACGCTCGCCGACGCGCGCGCGCGGCAGTGGCTCGCCGAGCAGATGGAGAAGCACTTCTTCGGCGGCGGCGCCGAGGTGCCCTCCGGCTACGTGCCGCCCGAAGGACACGCTCGCTGCAGCGATACCTCGGGGCGGCCCTGGACTGCGAGCGACGACCCCGCCCGATCTCGCGCTACCCGGTCCCCCGGCTCGAGGACCTGCCGCAGGACGTCCGCGCGCGCATCGTCGAGGTGCAGGAGAAGGCCGGCTTCGTGCCCAACGTGTTCCTCACGCTCGCGCATCGGCCCGACGAGTTCCGCGCGTTCTTCGCCTACCACGACGCGCTGATGCTGAAGCAGGGCGGCCTCTCCAAGGCGGAGCGGGAGATGATCGTCGTCGCCACCTCGGGCGCGAACGACTGCGTGTACTGCATCGTCGCCCACGGCGCGATCCTGCGCGTGTACGCGAAGCACCCGCACGTCGCCGACCAGGTCGCCGCGAACTACCGCAAGGCGGACATCACGCCGCGGCAGAAGGCGATGCTCGCCTTCGCGCTCAAGGTCGCGCAGCGCTCGAGCGAGATCGTCGACGAGGATTTCGACGCGCTGCGTGCCCACGGCTTCGGCGACGAGGACATCTGGGACATCGGCGCGATCGCCGCCTTCTTCGCGCTGTCGAACCGCATGGCCAACCTGATCAGCATGCGGCCCAACGACGAGTTCTTCCTGCTCGGGCGGCTGCCGCGCAGCAAGCCGGCCTGAGGGCGCGACGCAACACGGGCAGCCCGCAGGCTGCCCGTCGTCGTGCGAGGTCCCGCGCGGAACTCAGAGGTACTGCTTGAACCAGTCGGTGGCCCGCTTCCAGCCGTCCTCCGCCTTGTCCTTGCGGTAGCTCGGGCGGTAGTCGGCGTGGAACGCGTGCGGCGTTCCCGGGTAGATCACGACTTCGGTGCGCGCGTTGCCCGCGGCCTTGAGCGCGGCGAACATCTTCTCGACGGTGTCGTTGGGGATGCCCGGATCGTCGCCGCCGTAGAGGCCCAGCACCGCCGCCTTGATCTGCGGGGCGACGTCGAGCGGGGTCTTGTCGCCCGGGTGGTAGTTGCGCGCGACCGGTCCGTACCACGGCACCGCGGCCTTCACGCCCGCGTTGTGCGCGGCGTACATGAGCGTCGTGCGCCCGCCCCAGCAGAAGCCGGTGATGCCGAGCCTCGCGGTGTCGGCCTTGCCGCTCGACTTCGCGTAGGCGACGGTGGCGTCGAGGTCGGCCATCACGTCGGCGTCGGGCGTCTTGGCGACGATATCGCGGATCAGCGCCTGCGTGTCGGTGACCTTGCCCGCGTCGCCCTGGCGCGCGAAGAGCTCCGGCGCGATCGCGAAGTAGCCGAGCTTGGCGAAGCGGCGGACGACGTCCTTGATGTGCTCGTGCACACCGAAGATCTCGGAGGTCACGAGGATCGTCGGGAAGGGACCGCCGGTCGCCGGCATCGCACGGTAGGCGACCATGTCGCCACCCTTCGTGGGCACCTTGACCTCGCCGGCGACGAGGCCGTCGGCAGGGGTGGTGATCGTTTGCGCGGACACGGGCAGCACGGCGGCCGCGAAGCCGGCGCCAAGGCTCGTCACGACGAACGTCCGGCGGTCGACCGGACGGGGATCCCCGAGCAGGCTGCGCAGCTCGGGCTTGACGACGTCATTCATGGGTTGCTCCTTGTTGCGGGTTGGGGTTCACGCCACGGCTTGGGCGGTGCGTGGAAGTGCGAACGAAGAGACAGCGGGACCGGGTGGACAGGTTCCCGGACGGCCCTCGGCGGAACTAGCGACTCGTGGACGACGGCGCCGCCGACGAGCGTCGCGCGCACCCGCCCCTCGAGCTCAAGGCCGAGGAACGGCGTGTTCTTGCCCTGGCTTTCGAGCGCGCCGCGCTCGACCCGCCAGGGCCGGCGGGGATCGAACACGACGACATCGGCCGGCGCGCCGACCTGGATCGTGCCGGCGTCGACGCCGAGGATCGCGGCGGGCAGGCTCGTGACCCGTGCCAGTGCCCGCACGAGCGGCACGCGGGCCTCGGATGCCCACTTCAGCGTGAGGGGAAGCAGGAGCTCGAGCCCCGTGGCGCCCGGATCGGCCTCGGCGAAGGGTACCTGCTTCGCGTCGTCGTCGACCGGCGCATGGTCCGAGCAGATCGCGTCGATCGTGCCGTCCTCGACCCCGGCGCGCAGCGCGTCGCGGTCGCGCGTGGCACGCAGCGGCGGCACGAAGTTGGCGAGCGGATCGAACCAGCCGATGTCGACGTCGCAGAGGTGCAGGTGGTGGATGCCGACGTCCGCGGTGACCGGCAGGCCCTCGGCCTTCGCGGCACGAACCATCGCCACGCCGTCGGCCGACGACAGCCGGCACAGGTGCACGGGTACCCCCGTCGCGCGGACGACCACCAGGATCGTCGCGAGCGCGACCGTCTCGGCGATCACCGGGATCGCCGGCAGGCCGAGGCGCGTCGCCACCTCGCCGTCGTGCGCCACGCCGCCTCGCGACAGGTACGCGTCCTGCGGCCGCAGCCAGACGCGGTGACCGAACGTCCCGGCGTACTGCATGGCCCGCAGCAGCACCTGCACGTCGGTGAGCGGCCGGTCGGCCTGCGAGAACGCGACGCAACCCGCTTCGGCGAGCTCGCCCATCTCCGCCAGCTCCGCGCCGTCGAGCCGCTTGCGTGAGCGCGCCGACGGGATGGACGCGGGCCTGGTGCAGCATCCTGGCACGCTGCGTCAGCATCTCCACCAGCCCGGGCTCGTCGAGCGGCGGATCGGTGTCGGGCGGGCACGCGAGGCTCGTCACGCCACCGGCGACCGCCGCGCGGATTTCCGACTCGAGCGTCGCCTTGTGCTCGAGGCCGGGCTCGCGCAGCCGCGCGGAGAGATCGACCAGGCCGGGCGCCACCACGAGACCGGTGGCGTCGATGACGCGATCGGCGCGAAAGCCCGCCGGCGCATCGCCGATCGCCGCGATCCGACCTTCGGCGACGAATACTGAAGCAACCCGATCGAGCCCCGACGCGGGATCGACGACCTGGCCACCGCGAATCTCCGTCCTCATCAGTTCCCCGCGATGATGCTCATCACGGCCATCCGCACCGCGATGCCGAACGTCACCTGCGGCAGGATCACGCTGCGCGCGCCGTCCGCCACGGGCGAGTCGATCTCGACGCCGCGGTTCATCGGGCCCGGATGCATGACGATCGCGTCCGGGTTCGCGAGCGCCAGCTTCTCCGTGGTGAGCCCGTAGTGCTTGAAGAACTCGCCGGTCGAGGGCAGCAGCGCGCCACGCATGCGCTCGTTCTGCAGGCGCAACATGACGACCACGTCGCAGCCCGCGAGCCCCGCGCGCATGTCGTGGCAGCGCCGCACGCCCAGCGCCTCGATGCCGGTGGGCAGGATCGTCGACGGGCCGATCACGCGGATGTCGGGCGTGCCGAGCGTGGAGAGGCCGTGGATCAGCGAGCGCGCGACACGGGAGTGCAGCACGTCGCCGACGATCGCCACCGACAGCGCGCGGAAGTCGCGCTTGTAGTGGCGGATCGTGTAGAGGTCGAGCAGTCCCTGCGACGGGTGCGCGTGGCGGCCGTCGCCCGCGTTGACCACGTGGACGTGCGGACGGCCCGTCGCCGCGAGGTGCGAGGCGATCAGGTGCGCGGCTCCGGACTGCGCGTGGCGGACGACGAACATGTCGGCATTCATCGCCACCAGGTTGTCGACCGTGTCGAGCAGCGTCTCGCCCTTCGACGTCGACGACGCGCCGATGTTGAGGTTGATGACGTCGGCCGACAGGCGCTTGGCGGCGATCTCGAAGGTCGTGCGCGTGCGCGTCGAGTTCTCGAAGAACAGGTTGAAGATCGCCTTGCCGCGCAGCAGCGGCACCTTCTTGACCTCGCGCTCCCCCACCGAGACGAACGGGTGGGCCGTGTCGAGGATCTCGGTGATCACGGACGCGGGCAGGCCCTCCAGCGTGAGCAGGTGGGTGAGCTTGCCCTCGGCATTGAGCTGCGGATTGCGGGAGATCATCGGCGTCAGGACGCTGTCGCCGGCTCGACGGCGAGCGCGAGCCGGCCTTCGCCGTCTCGCGACAGCACGATCGACAGGTCGCGCGCGACGGCGAGGCTCGCACCGGTGTACGTGGGCTCGATCGGCAGCTCGCGACCGCCGCGGTCGACGAGCACCGCGAGCTCGATCGCGTCGGGCCGGCCGAAGTCGAACAGCTCGTTGATCGCCGCCCGGACGCTGCGGCCCGTGAAGAGCACGTCGTCGACCAGCACGATCGTCGCCCCTTCGACGTCGAACGGGAGCTCGGTGCGCCGCGTGTTGGCCTTGAGGCCGGAGCGCTTGTAGTCGTCGCGGTAGAACGCGACGTCGATGAATCCGACGGGGTGGTCGCCGGGGAGCATCTGCGCGAGGCGCTCGGCAACCCAGGCACCGCCCGAGTAGATGCCGACGAACGCGGCGTCGTGCGCCACCGCCGGCGCCATGCGCGCGGCGAGCTCCGCGAGCGCCGCCTCGGCGTCGGGGAGCGCCGGCAGGTCCCGCAGGTCAGCGTTGCCCGGACTCATCGAAGTATCCTTGCAGGATCGCCTGCGCGGCGATCGCGTCGCGCACCGAGCGCCCGCGGCGGCCGCCGCGCCCCGCGGCGTCGAGCGCGGACTGCGCGTCCTGCGTCGTCCCGCGCTCGTCGGCCTCCACCACGCGGAAGCCCGTGGCGTCCGTGCAACTGCCGCGCGAAGCGACGCGCCCGCGCGGTCATCTCGTGCGGCGTGCCGTCGGCATGCACGGGAACGCCCACGACCAGCATGCCGGGCTTCCACTCGTCGACCAGCGCCGCGATCGCAGCGAAGCGCCGCGTGCTCGCCTCGTCGTCGATCGTGACGAGCGGATGCGCGACGCGCACCAGCGTGTTGCCGACCGCCACGCCGATGCGGCGCGTCCCGAAGTCGAAGGCGAGCACGGTGGTCTCGGACGGTGGCGGGTCGGTCGGAAGCCAATCAGGCGTGCCCGGCGTCTTCCGACAGCTGCATCGGGTCGATGCCGAGGAGCCGCATCGCGGCCGGCAGCCGCCGCTCGACCGGCGTGCCGAACACCACGTCGGGATCGGCGGCAACCGTGAGCCAGGCATTGGCGGCGAGCTCGCGCTCGAGCTGGCCGGCCGACCACCCCGCGTAGCCCAGCGTGACCAGCAGGCTCTGCGGGCCCTCGCCGCGCGCCACGGCCTCGAGGATGTCCTTCGACGTCGTGAGGCCGATGTCGTCGCTCACCGCGAGCGTGGACTGCCAGTTGCCGAGCGGACGGTGCAGCACGAAGCCACGATCCACCTGCACCGGGCCGCCGAACATCACGGGAGAGTCGATGAGCGACCGCGACGGCAGCGGCACGTCGATCTGCTCGAAGAGCGCCGCGAGCGTCATGTCGATCGGCCGGTTGACCACGACGCCGAGCGCGCCTTCCGGCGAGTGCTCGCACACGAAAGTCAGCGTGTGAGCGAAATTCGGATCGACCATGCCGGGCATGGCGATCAGGAAGTGATGGGTGAGGTTGACGGTGGCACCCATTGGGTTGACGGATTGTAATCCCCGGCCCGGGGGTCGTCATCCCGACGCTAAACTGCCGGCAACGTCACGAACGACTGCCGCCGTCATGGAACCGAGCCCCGCCCGTCCGCTCGCGCGCTGCACCGCCGCGCTCGGGCTCCTCGCGCTCGCGTTGCTCGCGCCGGCGGCGATGGCGAAGCTGACGGTGATGCACGGCTACGCGGATGTGACGAGCGCCCTCGTCTGGATCCAGGCCGACGCGCCGGGGCCGATCCGCGTGAGCTGGCGCGCGGAGGGCTCCGACCGCGAGCAGGCGGTCACGCTCGACGCGGTCGCGTCGCGCGAGAACGTGGTGGTCGCGCGCCTGACCGGTCTCGCGCCCGGCAAGCGGGCGCGCTATGGGATCGAGGGCGACGGCGACCGGCGCGAGGGCACGGTCCGGGCACAGCCGCACTGGCGTGATGCGAAGGACGCGCCCGACATCACGATCGCGATCGGCAGCTGCTTCTTCCTGGATGACGACGATCCGTCGTTCCGCACCGCGCTCGCCGGCGGCGAGTACGGCATCTTCGACGCGATCGCGGCAAAGGCGCCGGACGTCATGCTGTGGCTCGGCGACAACGTGTACCTGCGGCGTCCCGACTACTTCGACCCGGAAGCAATGGCCGCGCGGTACAAGCGGCAGCGCGGCTTCGAGCCGCTCGCGCGCCTCCTCACCGCCACGGCGCACGTCGCGATCTGGGACGACCACGACTTCGGCCCGAACGACGCGGGCGGCGCCTTTCCCCTGAAGGGGGAGACGCTGCGCCTGTTCACGCTGTACTGGGCGAACGCCTCGTTCGGCCTCCCGGAGCTGCCCGGCGTCTTCGGCGTGGCGCCGTATGGCGACGTGGATCTCGTGCTGCTCGACGGCCGCTACCACCGCTCGCACCCGAAACTTCCCGACGGGCCCGGCAAGGGCATGTACGGGAGCGCGCAGATGGCGTGGCTCGAAAACGTGCTGCTCGGTGCACGCGGTCGCGTCAAGCTCGTCGCCGGCGGGAGCCAGTTCTGGAACGCCGCATCGCGCTACGAGGGCCTGTACCAGTACCCAACCGAGCAGCGGCGACTGGCGGACTTCCTGCTCGACGCCCGCATCGACGGCCTGATCTTCCTCTCCGGCGACCGGCACTTCGGCGAACTCCTGCGCATCGATCGTCCCGGCGCCTACCCGCTCTACGAGTTCACGTCGAGCCCGCTCACCTCGCGTCCCTGGGCGAAGCCCGACGCCGCCGAGCGCGACAATCCGCAGGTTGTGCCGGGCACGCTCGTCGGGCGGCGCCAGTTCGGGCTGATCCGCGTCACCGGGCCCGGCAACGAACGCCGCATCGCGCTCGAGAGCTACGATGCGACGGGCACGCTGCTGTGGCGCCACGAGCTCGGCGCGAACGACCTGCGCATCGCATCCTCGCAAGCCGGCGGCGCCGTGAGGGCCGCGGCGCGGCGCGGCGCGCTGGTCTGGTTCCGGCGCGACCTGCGCGACTACGACCAGCACGCACTCGCGCAGGCGGTCGCCGCGGGACCCCCTGTTTACGCGGCATTCGTCTTCGACCGCGACATTCTCGACACGCTGCCAACGCCCGCCGACCGCCGCGTCGAGTTCATCTGGGAGAGCGTGCGCGAGCTCGACGCCGCGCTGCGCCGCCGCGGCGGCGGGCTGATCGTGCGGCACGCGCGCGCCGTGGACGAGATGCCGCGGCTGGCGGACGCGCTCGGCGTCGCCGCCGTGTACGCGAACCACGACTACGAGCCCGCCGCGCTCGACCGCGATGCCGCGGTCGCGCACGCGCTCGCCGATCGCGGCATCGCGTTCCGCACGAGCAAGGACCAGGTGGTCTTCGAGCGCGCGGAAGTGATGACGCAGGCGGGCCGGCCGTTCACGGTGTTCACACCGTACAAGAACGCGTGGCTCCGGACACTCACGCCATCGCTCCTCGCGCCGCACGACGTCGACGCGCACGCTGCGGCACTTGCACCGCCGCCGCCGAGCGGAGGATCGCGGCCTCCCGGCGCTCGCGGCGATGGGCTTCGAACGCACGAACCTCGCCGCGCTGGGGATCGTGGCGGGGATGCCCGGCGGCGCCGCGCGCTTCGCGGACTTCAGGGAGCGCATCGGGGACTACAAGGCGTCCCGCGACTTCCCGGCGGTCAAGGGCCCGTCGTACCTGTCGGTCCATCTGCGCTTCGGCACGGTCTCGGTGCGCGAGCTCGTCGCGTACGCCCACGCGTGCTCGCTGCGGGCCGGCGGCGAGCGGTGCGGCCACCTGGCTGTCCGAGCTCATTTGGCGCGAGTTCTACGCGCAGATTCTCTGGCACCACCCGCATGTCGTCGCGAGGGCGTTCAAGCCCGAGTACGACGCGCTCGCCTTCCCCAACGACGGCGTGCGCTTCGACGCCTGGTGCGAGGGGCGCACCGGCTACCCGATCGTCGACGCCGCGATGCGGCAGCTGAACGCGACCGGCTACATGCACAACCGCCTGCGCATGATCGCGGCGAGCTTCCTCGTCAAGGACCTGCTCGTCGACTGGCGCCGGGGTGAGCAGGTGTTCGCCGACCGGCTGATCGACTTCGACCTCGCGTCGAACAACGGCGGGTGGCAGTGGGCGGCGTCGACCGGCTGCGACGCGCAGCCCTACTTCCGTATCTTCAACCCGGTGACGCAGTCGCGAACGCTTCGATGCCGCGGGCGCGTTCATCCGCCGCTACGTGCCCGAGCTCGCGCCGCTCGACGCACGCGAAATCCACGCGCCGTGGACGGTCCCGCCCGCGATCCAGCAGGCGAAGGGCGTGGTGATCGGCCGCGACTATCCGCCGCCGATCGTCGACCACGCCGCTCGCGCGCATCAGGCGCTCGAACTCTTCGGCGTCGTCCGGCGGCCCGCCGTTAGTTGAAGATCCCGCCGCGCGCCTCGGTGGCGCACGTCGACGGCAGACCGGCGACGATCGACTTCATGCCGAGCGCCGAGAGCTCGCCCCGGCGCGCCGCGGCAGCATCGTCCCATCCCGCCGAGCATGATGCCGAGGCTGCCGAAGTTCGCGAAGCCGCAGAGCGCGTAGGTCATCAGCACGCGGCTTCGCGGCGACAGCGCGGCGTCGGGCAGCGCAGCGAGGTCGAGGTAGGCGAGGAGCTCGTTCAGCACGGTCTTCTTGCCGAGGAGCTGCCCGGCCACCGCCACCTCGCTCCACGGCACGCCACAGGCCCAGGCGAGCGGGGCGAACGCGTAGCCCAGGAGCCGCTCGAGCGAAAGCGGCGCTCCGCCGAGCGCCGGCAGCATGCCGAGCACGCCGTTGACGAGCGCGACCAGCGCGACGAAGACGACCAGCATCGCGACGATGTTGAGCAGCAGCGCGAGCCCCTCGGCCGTGCCGCGCGCAATCGCGGCGACGGCGTTCGCGTCCCGAGCTCGAAGCGGACCTCGCGATCGTCGGTGGCGGATGGCGGCACCATCAGCGCAGCGATCGCGATCGACACCGGCGTGGCCACGACCGACGCGACGAGCAGATGCGCGAGCGCCCCCGGCACGCGTGGGCCGAGGATCGTCGCGTAGAGCACGAGCACCGTGCCCGCGATCGTCGCCATGCCGCCCACCATCACGATGAACAGCTCCCCGCGCGACAGCCGCGCGAGATAGGGGCGCACGACGAGCGGCGCCTCGACCATGCCCACGAACACGTTCGCCGCGGCAGCGACGCCGACCGTCCCGCCGATCCCGAGCGTCCCGCGGAGCACGCGGGCGAAGGCCCGCACGACCGCCGGCAGGATGCCGACGTGGAACAGCAGCGCCGACAACGCCGCGGTGACGAGCACGATCGGCAGCGCGCGGAAGGCGAGCACGAAGCTCGCGGCGGGGTCGGTCTGCGCGAATGGCATCGGCCCGCCGCCCAGGTAGCCGAAGACCATCGCGGTGCCGGCCGTCGTCGCCCGGTCGAGCGCGTCGACACCGCATTCAGGCTCCCCAGGGCCGCGGCCGCGGGGGGCAGCTCGAGGCACAACGCCGCGAGCGCGAACGCGAGCGCGATGCCGCCGGCCACCGTACGCCACGGCACGCGCGTGCGATCCTCGGACGCGACCCACGCGACGGCGACGATCGCTGCGAGCCCCGCGAGCGCGTGGAGGATTTCGGTCACGGCGGCGCGGGCAGGCGCAGGGCGCGCGCCGGGCGTGGCGCACGGCTCAGTCCTCCTCGTGCTTGCGACGCTTGTCGTACTCCGCGGCGAGTTGCTGCTGCAGCTGCGGCGGCGCGGCCTCGTAGTGCGACAGCTCCATCGTGAACGCGCCGTGGCCGCCGGTCACCGACTTGAGACGCGCGGCGTAGCCGTCGAGCTCGACCAGCGGTGCGAGGCCCGAGACCGCGAGCGCCCCGCCGGTCAGGCCGTTGGTGCCCGTGACCTGGCCGCGCCGCGACGACAGGTCGCCGGTGATGTCGCCGGTGTTCGCCTCGGGGCAGACGATCTCGACCTTGACGATCGGCTCGAGGAGGATCGGCTTCGCCTTCGAGATGGCTTCGATGAAGGCCTTCCGCCCCGCGGTGACGAACGCGATCTCCTTCGAGTCGACGGGGTGGTGCTTGCCGTCGAACACGGTGACGCGGACGTCCTGCAGGGGGAAGCCGGCCACCGCGCCTTGCGCGAGCACCTGCTCGACGCCCTTGCTTCACCGCCGGCATCAGGTTGTGCGGGATCACCCCGCCCTTGGTCGCGTCGACGAAGTCGAAGCCGCCGCCGCGCGGCAGCGGCTCGATGCGCAGCGCCACCTCGCCGAACTGGCCGGCGCCACCCGTCTGCTTCTTGTGGCGATACGTGGCCTCCGCGCTGCCGCCGATCGTCTCGCGATACGGGATGCGCGGCGGGCGCGTGTCGATCTCCAGCTTGTACTGCGAGGACATGCGCTCGAGCACCGAGCGCAGGTGCAGGTCGCCGAGCGCGCGCAGCACGGTCTCGTTGTAGTGCGGGTCCTGCTCGACGACGAGCGTCGGGTCCTCGGCGACCAGCTTGTGCAGCACCTCGGAGATGCGCTGCTCGTCGCCGCGCTTCTTCGGCGTGATCGCCACGCCGTGCATCGGCCGCGGGAACTCGAGCGGCCGCATGTGGATCTGGTCCTCGTCGTGCGAGTCGTGCAGCACGCAGTCGAACTCGATCTCGTCGACCTTCGCCACCGCGGCGATGTCGCCCGGGAACGCGCGGTCGATCTCGACGTTCTTCGCGCCCTGCAGCATGAACAGGTGGCCGACCTTGAACGGCTTGCGCCCGTCGCCGATCAGGAGCTGCGTGTCCTTCGTCACCGTGCCCTGGTGCACGCGGAACACGCCGAGCTTGCCGACGAACGGGTCGACGACGACCTTGAACACGTGCGCGAGCACGTGGCGGTCCGGGTCGGGCTCGGAGCGGAACTCCTCGCGCGCCTCCTCGGGCGCGCCGACCTCGCCCTTGAAGAACAGCGGCGGATTGGCTTCGGTGGGATTCGGCGCGAGCTTCACCAGCACGTCGAGCAGCTCGGCGACGCCCGCCCCGGTGCGCGCGGAGACGAAGCACACCGGCACGAGGTGGCCTTCGCGCAGCGCCTTCTCGAAGGGCGCGTGCAGCTGCTCCGGCGAGATCTCGTCGCCCTGCTCCAGGTACTTCGCCATCAGCTCCTCGTCGACCTCGATCACCTGGTCGACGAGCGCCTGGTGGGCGTCGGCGACCGAGGAGAAGTCGGCGTCGCCGGAAGGATTGAAGAAACAGTCGACGACCCGCGTGCCGCCCCCCGCGGGCAGGTTGATCGGCAGGCACTCCCTGCCGTAGGCCTGCTGGATCTCGGCGAGGAGCCGCGGCAGGTCGACGTTGTCGGCGTCGATCATGTTGACGACGACGAGCCGGCAGAGCTTGCGCTTGCCGGTCCATTCCATCATGCGCGTCGTGATCATCTCGAGCCCGGCCTGGGCGTTGACGACGATCGCGGCGGTCTCGACGGCGTCGAGCGCGCCGATCGACTGGCCGATGAAGTCCGGGAACCCGGGCGTGTCGATCAGGTGGATGCGCGCTTCCGGCGTGTCGACGTGGAGGATCGACGAGCGCAGCGAGTGCTTCCAGGTCTTCTCCAGCGGATCGAAGTCGGAGGCGGTCGTGCCGCGCTCGACGCTGCCCGCCGCACCCACCATGCCCGCGCGTGCGAGGAGCGCCTCGGCGAGCGTCGTCTTGCCGGAAGCCCCATGACCCACCAACGCTACGGTACGAAGCTGACCCGTCCTGTATTCCGCCATGCCCGTCTCCCTCGATAGGTGATCGTCGTTCGGAGGGAGTTTAACCTGCGAGTCCGGAGCCCGACGACGACGCGGGGTGCAAGGACGCGCAAGTGTTGCGGCGCGTCAAGCTTTGCGCGCGGCCGCGTCGACGCGAAAGTCGCGGCAACAGCGCCTGCACGGACCCGGAAACGCCGCGCGCCGGGGTTCGCCCGGCGCGCGTGTCGAATCGATGCGGGTCCGCCTGGCGCCGCCGCGGTCCGCGCTGCCTCAAGCCGGCGCAGCGACGCCCAGCATCTCCCGCAGGTTGCGCAGCAGCTCCTCTTCCTGGTACGGCTTGCCGAGGTAGAGGTCGACGCCGAGCTCGGCGGCGCGGGCGCGGTGCTTGTCCGCGGTGCGCGACGTGATCATGACGATCGGGATGCGCGCATTCGCGGGGTCGCTCTTCAGCGTCTTCGTGAACTCGAAGCCGTCCATGCGCGGCATCTCGATGTCGAGCAGGATCAGGTCGGGCGTCTCGTCGGCGAGCGCCTGCAGCGCGTCGAGACCGTCCTTCGCGGTAGCGACGCGGAAGCCCTCGCGGACCAGCAGGCGGCTCGTGATCTTGCGCACCGTGAGCGAGTCGTCGACGATCATCACCAGCGGCGGGCCCTGCGTCGCCGCCGCCTTGGCGATCACGCGCGTCGCCCCGTTGGGGTCGAGCGCCGGGACGTCGGGGCGTTCGGCGAGCTGCACCGGGTTGATGATCAGCAGGATCTCGCCGGTGCCGAGCACCGTCGCGCCGGCGATGCCGGAGACGCGCGCGAGCTGCGGGCCGATGTTCTTCACCACGATTTCCTGCTTGCCCACCATCTCGTCGACGTGGATCGCGCAGGCCCCGTGCCCGCTCTTCAGCAGCAGCACGGAGTTGTAGCGCTGCGTTTCGGGGTGGTGGGCGGTGTCGCCGACGAGCCGCGGCAGGTAGTGGAACGGATAGCGCCGGCCCAGCCACTCGACTTCGCGGGTCACGTAGAGGTTGAACAGCGCCTCCTCGCGCACCTGCTGCACCTGCTCGACCATCGGCGCGGGCAGCGCCCACATGCGCCCGCCGGCGCGCACCAGCACGGCCTGGGCGACGGCCAGCGTCAGCGGCAGCGCAAGGGTGAAGCGCGACCCGCGGCCGGACTCGGTCTCGACCTCGACCCGCCCGCCCAGCGCGGCGAGCTCGGTGCGCACGACGTCCATGCCCACGCCGCGCCCCGAGATCGCGGTGACCCGCGTGGCGGTCGAGAAGCCCGGCCGGAAGATGCAATCGAGGAGCTGCCGGTCGGTGGGCGTCGCGTCGCCGGGGACGAGTCCCAGCGCGAGCGCCTTCTCGCGCACCCGACCGAGGTCGATGCCGGCCCCGTCGTCCACGAGCTCGATCACGATCTCGTTGCCCGACTGACGCACCGACAGCGCGATCTCGCCGGTCTCGGACTTGCCGACCGCGCGGCGCGCTTCCCGGCTTTCGATGCCGTGGTCGAGCGCGTTGCGCAGCAGGTGCTCCAGCGGGCCCGCGAGCTTTTCCAGCACCGAGCGGTCGAGCTCGGTCTGCGCGCCGACGATCTCGAGATTGACGCGCTTGCCGAGCTCCTTCGCCACCTGCCGCACGATGCGGTAGAGGCGCTCGGACAGGCTCGAGAAGGGCACGGTGCGGATCGCGAAGAGCTGCTGCTGCATGTCGCGCGACAGGCGCGACTGCGCGAGGAGCGCCGCGTCGGCGTCGTCCAGGTTCTTGAGCAGCGCCTGCTGCACCGTGGACACGTCGTTGACGCCCTCGGCGAGCGAGCGCGTCAGCTCCTGGAAGCGCGTGTAGCGGTCGAACTCGAGCGGATCGAAATCGTCGCTGTGCTCGTGCATCTGCGTCATGCGCGACTGGATCTGCGATTCCGCCTGGATCTCGATCTCGCGCACCTGGCCGCGCAGGCGGATCACCGATCCGGTGAGCTCGAGCAGGTTCGCCTTGAGCGCGCGCAGCTCGCCGTCGATGCGCGCACGGGCGATCGCCACTTCCCCCGCCTCGTTCACCAGGCGGTCGATCGTGTCGGCACGCACGCGGAGCATCGCGCGCGGACCTGCTTCACCCTCGGCGACGTCGACGCGCGCGGCGGTAGCGGTCGTCGTTGCCGTCGGCGCGTGCGCCGGAGTCGGGGTCGAAGGCGTCTCGGGCGTGACGGACGGCGGGGGTCGCCGCCGCCTCGGCGGGTACCGTCGGCTCAGACCGGCGGCATGGGCGGGAGGGTCACCGCCGCCGGTTCGGCAGGGGCGATCGCGTCCACGCCGCTCGCGGCGACTTCCGGCTCGACCGCTTCGCTTGGCGGCGCCACCGTGACGGCTCGGAGCGCCTCGTCCATCGCCGGCGCCGCGACCTCCGCCGGCGCCGCCGTGGCAGCGGCCGGAGTTTCGTCCGACGCCGCGACCCAGGGCAGCGCGACGTTGCTCTCGCCGTCGCGCAGCCGGTCGAGCACGTAGGCGATCCGGTCGAGGTCGGTCTCGAGCGCCTCGAACAGCTCCGGCGACGCCTCGGCGAGGGCGTCGCCCTCGATCAGACGCGACTCCATGAGGTGCGTGAGCTCGCCGAGACGCATCGCGCCGGCCATGCGGGCAGCTGCCCTTGAACGTGTGCAGCGTGCGCCGCAGGTCCTGCGCCGAGGCCCCGTCGTGCGGGGCACGCTGCCAGCGGCGCAATTGCTCGCCCGCGGCGGGGAAGAGCTCCGCCGCCTCCTCCAGGAAGATCGACAGCACCTGCGGGTCCTCGATCTCGTCGCGGATCGCCGCGAGCGGATCCACCGCCGGCTGCGGCAGCACGAGCTCGGCGGCGGCGGCCGCGTCGGGGCCTGCGGCAGGGGCTGCCGCCTCTTCCTCGGACTGCGCGGCGTGCGCCGCGGCAGTCTCGGCATCGAGCTCGCCCAGGTCGGCAGCGTGCTGCCGAAGGGCATCGAGCTCGCCCTGGCTCTCGCGGGCTTCCTGCTCGTCGCCCGGACGGAACGCCTGGCGCGCCTCGATCGAGGCGACGAGTCGCCGCAGCGCCTCGACTGCGCGGGCGAGCACCGGCAGCGCCGTGGCCGGACGCGCGTCGATCTGCGCGAGCGCGATCAGCGCGAGCTCGAGCGACTTCGCCAGCGCGGCAACCGAGTGGAACCCGCCGGTGCGATGAATGCCGCACAGCGTGTGTGCCGCGCGGATCATCGCCGGCGCGGGCTGCGCTGCCGGGTCGAACTGCAGGAGCGCGAGATCGTGGTCGAGCGACGCGAGGTGCTGCCCCGCCTCGTCGGCGAGGATTCGCCACAGCGTCGCGGACAGCGTGACGGTGCCGACGGTGATCTCTTCCGGCTCCGCCGGCACGGTCTCCGCGCGCTCGACCGGCGGCGTCGGCGCTGCGTCGTCGTGCAGCGTCGAGTGGAGGCAGTTCGATCGACGGGATGCTCGACAACGTCGGCGGCTCGACCACACGCGGCAGGTCGACGACACGCGGCGGCGTCGACGATACGCGGCGGCTCGACCAAGCGAGGTTCGTCCGCGGACTGGACCGACGCCGCCGACCTCGTGTTGTCCGCGACGAGCTTCAGCGTGACGCCGTGCACGGGCAGCGTCTCGAACGGCCGCGGCTTGTGCTCGCCCTCCGTCACCGCGGGCAGCGTGACGTCCTCTGCTCCCTCGTCGCCGGCCTCGACCTCGATCGAGGGCAATGCAACGCCGTCCGCGGCACCGAGCTCCGGGAGCTCGTCCTGCGTCGGCATGCCGCCAGGCGCATCCGGGTCGAGCGCCGGCGCGTTCGCCGCGCGATCGGACTCGCCTTCGTGCACGTCGTGCGGGAGGGCGGTCACCTCGATCTCGACGGCCGCCGGTTCAGGCGACACGATCGCGAAACCCGAGGCGTGGCCGGGCGGTGGCTGCTGGCCGGCCTTCGCCGAGCCGATCACCGAATCGCCGCCCGGCAACTCGGCCTCGACCGCACGGATCGCGGCGTGGAGCGCTGACGGGTCGGGCGTCACGCGCCCATGCTGCGACAGCGCGACGACCCACTCGCGGTACGTCGCCTCCGCGGTGCCGATCATCGCCAGCACCGCGGCGGTCACCGGCCGCTGTTCCTCGAGCAGCCGGTTGTGGATCTGCTCGACGTCGTACGCGTACTCGCCCAGGTCGGCCAGACCGACCATCCGTCCCGACCCCTTGAGCGTGTGGAAGCCCCGCCGCACGGTCGCCAGCGCCTCGCGATCGCCCCGGTTGGCGTCGAGCACCGCAAGGCTCGTGCGAATCGTTTCGAGGACCTCGCCGGCCTCCTCGAGGTAGATCTCGAGCAGCTCCGCATCGAGGCCGCTCGCGTCGACCTCGAGGAGACGCTGCGTCTCCTCCGAGAGCTCGGGCAGCGGCGCGCCCGTGTCGGCGATCGCCTCGACCACGGCGGCGAGGTTGTGCGCCGCACCTCCCGCGTCGAACGCCGCGAGCGCGGCACCGGCCTGCTGCACGAGCTCGACGTCGCCGATCAGCTCGGCGTCGTCGCGCAGTGCCGCGAGCTTGATGCGCAGGCCCTCGCGCGCCGCGCGGTCGGCGGGTGCGCTCTGCACTTCGTCGAGCAGCCGGGGCAGCGCGGCACGCAGTTCCTCGACGGCCTGCTCGACCGAGTCGCGTTCGCCCGGCGCCTCGTTCGGCGCCTCGCCCAGCCGCCGCGCGATCAGCGGGGCGATCAGGCGGTCGCGCTCGGGCCGCTGCTGCTCGACGGCCTCGATGTAGAAGCCGAGGCCGGAAAGCGACTCGGCGAGGAGCTCCAGCTCGTCGTTGCTGACCGGGACCTCGGGATCGAGGTACGTCTCGATCTGCGCCTGGCACATGCCGAGGAGGCGCTCGGCCTCGTCCAGGCCCAGGATCGTGAGCGCCCCGCGCACCTGCTCGCTGTCCTTGCGCAGCGACTCGAGCTCGGCGCGCTTGCCGTTGTCGCGGAAGAAGGCGTCGAGCACCTGCTCCATGTGGCGGAGGTTGGCCTGGATCTCGCGGCCGACCTGCGCGATCAGCACCCGCTCCTGCGCGCGGCGGCTCATCTCGTCCAGCACCGGCGCGCCGCCGTCCGCCGCCACGCGACCGGCCCGCGCAGCGTCGAGCCGCGCGATCATCTGCTCGACCTGGCGCGGGAAGTCCGCGGCGAGGTTCGAGTAGTTCTCGAAGGCGCTCTCGGCCAGGAGCAGCGCGGTCGCGAACTCCATCGCCACGGGCTCGGACACGCCTCCCGAAGGCAGCTTGTCCAGGCGCTCGACCAGTGCCGACGTGAGTTTCATCAGCGCGCCGTGCTTCATCTCGGCGGCCTTGGTGTGCACCGACGTCAGCGTGTGCTTGAGCTTGGGCAGGTTCTCGGCGCGCCCCGAGGCGAACTTGAGCCAGGTGTCCTTGGCGCCGGCGAGCTGCTCGCGCGCCTCGCGGATCTTCGGCTGCAGCAGCACGACGTCCGTCCCGATCGTCTCCGGCGACGGGATCAGACCGGCGAGACCGTAGGTGCGCTGCACCGCCTGCACCTGCGGCCCGACGGGCGCGGCGATCGCCACGTGATAGAGCACTTCGCGGCGCAAGCGGTCGGCGACCTTCGCCGAGCCTTCCGCGACGCGACGGATCTGCAGGTCGATACGCGCGGCGAGCTGCTTCACGCCGAAACCGACTTCCAGTCCGTCGCCGGCCAGCGCCTCGACCAACGCGCCTGCCGTCCACCAGAACGTGCGCAGGCTCGACTGCGTCGCGACGTCCTCGATGCCGGCGATCGCCTCGCGCATCGTCTTGGCGCCGCCCGCGTCGCCGCGCAGCCAGGCGAGCAGCCCGCGCTGGTACTGCCGGCGCTGCTTGATCAGCAGCGACGGCAACCGGCTCGCCGGCACGCTGTCGCGCGACGCGATGCGCGGCGCCCGCGCCGACAGGTCCGGGTAGAACAGGTCGGTAGGCGCGACGGCGCGCACGCCGCGGGCGTGCTGCAGCGCCTCGTACTCGGGGAAGAGGCGCAGCGGCACCGGGGCCACGCCGCCGACGATCTCGTCGAGGAAGATCCTGAGCTTGCGGCACGCGCGGTCGACGCCGTCCACGGCGGCGGGCACCGATGCCGAGGGCAGCTCCTCGAGACGCGCGAGGTGCCGCTCGATCTCGTCGGTGAACGCCACGACGGCGTCGAGCCCGACCATCTGGATCGCGCCGGCCGCCTGGTGCACGTGCGTGCGCGCGTGCTTGAGGTGCGACCGGTCGTCCGGATTGGCACGCAACGCGGCGAGCGCGTCGAGGCCCCGGGCGAGCGACTGGTCGATCTCCTGCTGGACCCACGACAGCGGGCCGAGGTCGAAATCGGTAGCGAGTTCCGTGGCCACGGCGGTCGTTCCTTGCGCGTTTCGTTTACGCCTGTGCGAGCCCACGCGCGCGGCCTTCCACGCACCGGCCTCCCGATGCGCAGCCGCACGTCGTCGGCCGCCCTGCCGCGCTCCGGGTCGCATCCCCGCGGCAAGCCGCGGGGTCCCTGCTTCCCCGTGCGCGCGTCAGACTTTGAAGCCCGCTACGGAGGAGCGAAGCTCGGCGGCGAGGCGGGTCAGCTGCCCGATCGACACGTTGGTCTGCTTCGTGCCCTCGGTGGTCTCCTCGGTGATCCGCAGGATGCCCTGCATGCCCTTGGTCACCTCCGACACCGACGTCGACTGCATCTGCGTCTGCGACGAGATCCGGGCGATCAGCTCGGCCAGGTCGCGCGACACGTTCTGGATCTCGGAGAGCGCCTGGCCGGCGGCGTCGGAGAGCTTCGCGCCCTCGACCACGCCCACCGTCGACTTCTCCATGGCCGCGACCGCGTCCTGGGTGTCGGCCTGAATGGTCTTCACGATCGCGTCGATCTGCTTGGTCGCCTCCGCGGAGCGCTCCGCGAGCCGCTGCACTTCCTCGGCCACGACGGTGAACCCGCGGCCGGCCTCGCCGGCCGACGCCGCCTGGATCGCGGCGTTCAGCGCGAGCACGTTGGTCTGCTCGGTGATGTCGGAGATGAGCTCCACGATCTCGCCGATCTCGAGCGACGACTCGCCCAGCCGCTTGATCCGCTTCGACGTGTCCTGGATCTGCTTGCGGATGTCGTTCATGCCGTCGATCTGGTTCTTCACCGCGTGGCCGCCCTTCTCGGCGGCCGCGAGCGACTGCTGCGCGACCTTCGCCGAAGCGGACGCGGTCTGCGCGACCTCGCTGATCGACTGCGCCATCTGCAGGACCGAGTTCGAGGCCTGCTGGATCTCGCGGTTCTGCCGCTGCGACGCCTCGAACAGGCGGTTCGAGATCGACTGGGTCTCCTGCGTCGCCTTGGTCACCTGGTCGGTCGCCGAGTTGATGCCCTTGACCAGCGTGCGCAGCTCCTCGATCGTGAAGTTGATCGAGTCGGCGATCGCCCCGGTCACGTCCTCCGTCACCGATGCCTGCACCGTCAGGTCGCCGTCGGCCAGGTTGCCCATCTCGTTCAGGAGCCGCAGGATCGCCTCCTGGTTGCGCTTGTTCTCCTGCTCGCTGTCCTGCGCCCGCACGCGCGAGTCGTCGAGGTAGATCTTGCCGACGAGGACGAGGCTCGCCAGCGCGACGAGCCCGAGCAGGACCGCGGTCCAGAACGTGAACGTGCGCTCGATCCCGCCGCCCTCGAACACCGACGCGAGCTTGGTCGCGTCCTGGAGCAGCGGCTCGGACTCGTTGTTGATCGACCGCGCGCTCTGCTTGGCGATGGTCAGGCGCTGCATGTTCTGCAGGATCGCGTTGACGCCCTGCTCGTAGCTCGCGAACCGCTTCGCGAGCTCGCCGAGCGTGGCGCGGGCGTCCTCGTTCCTCACCGCCGCGAGCCGCAGCGGCTCGCTGCCGCGCTGCAGGCCCGTCAGCACGTCGCGGAACGTCCCCGTGTCCTTGCCGAGCAGGAACGCCACCTCGGGGTCCACCTCGTCGCCGGAGGCGATCGCGTTGGCGTTCTTGGCGATCCGCTGCGAGAGCACCGCGAGCTGGTTCGCGAACTCGACGTCGCGCAGCGTCCCGCCGCCCTGGCCGATCTGCTGCGCCGCCTGCTGCGACAGCTCGAGGACCGCGTTGTTGCCCTGGTTGATGCTCTCGAGCCCCTTCGCGAGCGTGGTGAGGCTCTGCTCGTTGTCGACGAGCCGGCCCGCGGCGACGTCGACCTTCGCCCAGCGGTCCTTGATGCCGTTCAGGTGCTCGAGGATGGCGGGGTCCTGGACGACGTCCAGCGACTTGCCCCGCACCTCGCCGCCGTTCAGCAGCGCGTTCAGGTTCACCGCGAACCGCTCCCGGCTGTCGCGCACCGCGGCGAACGCGGGGGCCTGCCCCTGCGCGGCGAGCGCCGAGCCCCGCGCGAGGCGCTGCGAGAGCATCTGCATCTCGGTGGCGGTCGCGGTGGCCGCCGCGCCCTGCGACGCGGCCCGGTTGTCGAGCATGATCATGAGCAGCGCCAGCACGAGCGCGGTGCCGAACACCGTGCCGAGGACCGACAGCTGCTTGGCCACCGGCATGTCGCCGATCAGCGGCAGCTTCCACGGCGCGATCGACTTCGCGGTGGCGGCGCGCAGCTGCTCCATCACCGAGACGGAGGCGAGCGGGTCGTAGCCGCTCGGGGCCGACGCGCCCATCTTGACCTGCGTCGTCGGCATGTCGAGCTCCGCTTCGGCTGCGGCGAGTTTCGGCTTCGGTTCGCCGAACAGCTTGGGCATCTTGAGGGCCATCTTTGCCTCCCGGACTTTCTCTCTTAGCGGCGACGTCAAGCGCCGACCTGCAGGAATTCGGGCTCGCGGGCGAGCCTGGCCAGGTCGATCTCCTGCCAGGCGTTGCCGTCCGCGTCGATCCAGCGCTGCGCGTACCAGGCGTGCGCGCCGGACGGCGCCGCCGCCGGCGCGAGCTCGGCGAGGTTGCGCAGGCCGAGCACCTGGGACACGACGATGCCGGCGTGAAGCTCGCCGGCGCGCGGCCCGAACAGCACGAGCCGGTTGTGCGAGGCCGGGGCGACGTTGCCGCGCCCGAGGAACCCCGCGAAGTCGATGACGCTGTACAGATTGCCGCGGATGTTGGCGAGACCGTGGAACCACGGCTTGGTGAGCGGCACGTCGGCGCAGGGCGGCACCGCGATCACCTCGCCCGCGTCGGCCAGCCGGACGAGCCAGTTCTCGCCACCGCAGGAGAGTCCGAGGCGCGAGCTCTCGACCTGCGCGGCGGTCTTGCTCGCGAGCCGGGCGGCAAGCTCCTGCTGGAACGTACGGAGGTCGAGCTTCGCTGCGCGCGCCATGGTCTTCGGTCCGGCGCGTCAGGCCACTGCGCCGATCTTCGCGAGCAGTTCCTCGCGGTTCACCGGCTTGACGATGTAGTCGCGCGCGCCCTGGCGCATGCCCCAGATCTTGTCGGTCTCCTGGCTCTTCGACGTGCACAGGATGATCGGAATCGCGCGCGTGTCGGGGTCACGGCTGATCGCGCGCGTCGCCTGGAACCCGTTCAACCCGGGCATCACGACATCCATGAGGATCAGGTCGGGACGCACCGACTTCGCCTTGAGGATCGCGTCCTCGCCGTTGTCGCACGCCACGACCTCGTAGCCGGCCTTGGTCAGCATGTCGTTCAGCACATGCCGCTCGGTCGGCGAGTCGTCGACTATCAGGATCTTGCGGATCGACATGGGTGTTCGTTTCCTTCGTCGTTCTCGAAGCCCCGACTCGGGGCGGCCCGGGAGGGTCACTGGACTACCCTCCGCGCTGACGCGCTTCGGGACCGATTCGCCCTCGGGGCGGCCCTTCGAGCTCACGCGGCGGCCTTGACGTGCGCGGCGACGGCCTTCAGCAGGCTCTCCTTGGTGAACGGCTTGGTGAGGTACTGGTCCGAGCCGACCATCCGGCCGCGAGCGCGGTCGAAGAGGCCGTCCTTGGACGAGAGCATGATCACCGGCGTGCGGTGGAACTTCGCGTTCTTCTTGATCAGCGCGCAGGTCTGGTAGCCGTCCAGGCGCGGCATCATGATGTCGCAGAACACGAGGTCCGGCTGGTGGTCGGCGATCTTCGCGAGCGCGTCGAAGCCGTCCTCGGCGAGGATCACCGTGCACCCGGCCTGCAGCAGGAAGATCTCGGCGCTGCGGCGAATGGTGTTCGAGTCGTCGATCACCATCACCTTCACGCCCGGAAGCGGGGTCTGGTTGGCCAAGGTATCTCGGTCCTTCGAAGTCCCGGCGCCGCCCCATGCGGCGCCGGCCGTGGGCCAGTTGTAGCCCACACGTCTCACGCCCCGGGCCGAGTCTGCCATGGCCCAAGCCCTATGCCTAGAGCACAAACCTTGCCTGAATCGCTTCCGGGGATCGAAACACCGCCCGAATGCGCCGGCCGGGCAAGTTTCCCGACAGGCGGCTGCCGTTCCGCGGCAGGGGTTGCCGCGGATCGACGCGGCCCCGGGCGCGGAGTACGGCACGACGTGCCGTGAACGGCCCGGCAACGCGTCAGCGCCCCAGGAACATCCGATAGGCCGGGTTGCGCGTCTCGTCGACGTAGTCGTAGCCCAGCCGGTCGAGGAAGCGGCGGAACTCCGCCTTGTCGCCCGGGGGCACCTGCATTCCGACCAGCACCCGTCCGTAGTCGGCGCCGTGGTTGCGGTAGTGGAACAGGCTGATGTTCCAGCCGGCGCTCATGCTGTCGAGGAAGCGGGCGAGCGCCCCCGGACGCTCGGGGAACTCGAAGCGATAGACGATCTCGTTCTCCGCCGCCGGCGCGTGCCCGCCGACCAGGTGGCGCACGTGCAGCTTGGCCATCTCGTTGTCGGTCAGGTCGAAGGCCTCGATGCGGCGGCGCTTCAGCTCCGCGAGGATCTCGGCGGTCTCCTGCCGGCCCGCCACCTGGATGCCGACGAAGATGTGCGCGGCGTCCGCGCCGGCGTAACGGTAGTTGAACTCGGTGATCGAGCGATTGCCCACCAGCGCGATGAACTCCCGGAAGCTGCCGGGCCGCTCGGGAATCGTCACGGCGAGTATCGCCTCGCGGCGCTCGCCGACCTCGGCACGCTCGGCGACGAAGCGCAGGCGGTCGAAGTTCATGTTCGCGCCGCAGGCGATCGCGACCCAGGTGTGGCCGCGGCTCTTGTGCCGCTCGGCCCAGGCCTTGACGCCGGCGACCGCCAGCGCGCCGGCCGGCTCGAGGATCGAGCGCGTGTCCTCGAAGACGTCCTTCAGCGCCGCGCAGGTGGCGTCGGTGTCGACCAGGATCACGTCGTCGACCAGCTGGCGCACGAGGCGGAACGTCTCCTTGCCGACCTGCTTCACGGCGACGCCGTCGGCGAAGAGCCCGACGTGCGGCAGCACGACGCGCCGGCCCGCGGCGAGCGAGCGCGCCATCGCGTCGGAGTCCACCGGCTGCACGCCGATGACCTTCACGTCCGGGCGCACGCGCTTCACGTAGGCGGCAATGCCGCTGATCAACCCGCCGCCGCCGATCGCCACGAAGATCGCGTCGAGCGGGCCCTGCCACTGGCGCAGGATCTCCATGCCGATCGTGCCCTGTCCCGCGATCACGTCGGGGTCGTCGTAGGGGTGCACGAACGTGGCGTGCAGCGTTCGCCCGAGCTCGACCGCGTGCGCGTAGGCGTCGGAGTAGGAGTCGCCGAAGAGCACCACCTCGGCGCCGCGCCCTCGCACCGCGTCGACCTTGATCCGCGGGCGTGGTCACCGGCATCACGATCGTCGCCTTGCAGGAGAGGCGCTCGGCGGCGAGCGCCACGCCCTGCGCGTGGTTGCCGGCGGACGCCGCGATCACGCCCCGGGCGCGCTCGGCCGCGGAGAGGTGCGCCATCTTGTTGTACGCGCCGCGGAGCTTGAACGAGAACACCGGCTGCTGGTCCTCGCGCTTCAGCAGCACGCGGCTGCCGAGGCGGGCCGACAGCGTGGGCGCGAGGTCGAGCGGCGTCTCGATCGCGACGTCGTAGACCTTCGCGGTGAGGATCTTCTGGAGGTAGTCGATGGCCATGGCAACGGCGCGCGCAGGGCTTTAGACTGTAGCACTTCCGCCGCGGCGATCCCGCACCCCCCGCCACGCCCTCCCGCCGCCACGCCATGCCCCACCGACAAGTCGCCCATGCCCCACGGATGCTCGCGGTGGTGGACATGGGCAGCAACAGCTTCCGGCTCGAGGTCGGCCGCGTCGAGGGCGACCAGATCTTCCGCCTCGACACGTGGCGCGAGACGCTGCGCATCGGCGCGGGGATCGACGGCAAGGGCCGCCTCACGGCCAGCGCGCAGCGGACCGCCCTCGCGTGCCTCGCCCGCTTCGCCGAACGGCTGCGCGGCCTGCACCCGGGCGCAGTGCGGGCCGTGGCGACCAACACCTTCCGCATCGCCACCAACGCGGACGAGTTCCTGCCGCGCGCCGAGGCCGCCCTCGGCTTTCCGATCGACATCATCGGCGGCCACGAGGAAGCGCGGCTGATCTACCTCGGCGTCGCCCACGTGCTGCCGTCGTCGGCCGCGCCGCGGCTCGTGATCGACATCGGCGGCGGCTCGACCGAGTTCATCATCGGCCGCGGCCTGGAACCCGAGCGCCTGGAGTCGCTCAAGGTCGGCTGCGTCGGCATGACGCAGCGGTTCTTCGCCGACGGCGCGCTCTCGGCGACCGCGTTTCGCGCGGCCGAGACGCACGCGCGCGCCGAGATCGAGGCCATCGCCAGGGACTTCGACCGCTCGCAGTGGCACGAGGCGTTCGCGTCCTCGGGCACCGCGCTCGCGCTGGCCGAGATCCTGGAAAGCAACGGACTGTCCGCCGGCGGCATCACCCCCGAAGGCCTCGCCCGCCTGCGCAAGCGCATGATCGGGGCGGGCCACGTCAGCCGCCTCAAGCTCGAGGGCCTGAAGCCGGCCCGCGCTCCGGTGCTGGCCGGGGGATTCGCGGTGATGCACGCGGCGATCGCCGAACTGTCGGTCGAGCGGATCAACCCGGTCGGCGGCGCGCTCCGGCTCGGCGTCCTCTACGACCTGCTCGGGCGCACGGTCGACCGCGACGCGCGCGTCGTGACCGTCGAGCGCTTCCTCGACCGCTACCGCATCGACCGCGCCCACGCGGAGCGCGTCGCGGCGATGGCGCGGGCGCTCTACCAGGCGGCGTCGAAGCAGCCGTCCGCGGACGCGGCGCAGAACATCGCCTGGGCCGGGTTGCTGCACGAGGTCGGCTTCACCGTCTCGCACATCGGCTACCACAAGCACGGCGCCTACATCCTGCAGTACGCGGACATGCCGGGGTTCTCGGCCGGCGAACAGTCGCGCCTCTCGCTCCTCGTGCTGGGCTGCCGCGGCGGCCTCGACAAGGTGCAGGCCGCGCTCGAGGATCCCGACACACGCGCGCAGGTGCTCGCGCTGCGCCTCGCCGTGCTGCTCCACCACGCGCGGCGGCCGATCGCGCCGCCGCGCATCCTGCTCGAGGTCGGCAAGTCGATCCGCTTCGGCATGTCCAAGCGGTGGCTCGCGGCGCACCCGCTCACCGCGCACCTGCTCGAGAAGGAAATCGCGGAGTGGGCGGCGGCGGGCCACCCGATCCGGCGCGCCACCGAGTGAGGCCGGTCAGACGAACTCGGGACCGATCGCGACCCGCAGCACGACCGCGGCACTGCCCATCCGGTCGCGGTTGGTGAGCCACCACACCGCGCCCTTCTTCACCGACCAGTACGCTTCCTCGCCGGACAGCAGGAACGACGCGACCGCACCGAGCGTCGGCTGGTGCCCGACGATCAGCACCGGCTCGCGCGACTCGGGCCAGTTCGCGGCCGCGAGCAGCGCGGCGACCGACCCGCCGGGAGCGAGATCGTCGACCGTGCGGAACTTGCGGCCGAGCGCGGCAGCCGTCTGCTGCGCCCGGTCGGCCGGGGACACCAGCACCCGGGACGTAGTCCGGGAGGTGGCGCTCGAGCCACGCGGCCATGCGCGCGGCCTGCTTGACGCCCTTCGGGGTCAGACGCCGCCCGTGGTCCGGCTCGCCCGGCTCGGCTTCGGCGTGCCGCCAGAGGATCAGGTCCATGTCAGTCCCGATGGGCCGCCCCGAGGGACTGACGCCGCCCGCTGGGGGCAGCGAGCGAAGAGAGCGTGGGGGTCGTGTCATCCTAGTCGTCCTGGGAGGGCTTGCGCAGCCGCTCCAGCAATTGCGTCTGCGCCGACCGGCGCCTCGCGCCGCGCCGGGGCACGACACGCGTCCACGTGCCGTCGGCGGCGAGGTCCCATGCGTCGCAGTTGTCGGCAAGGTACACGGCGAGCCCCTCCTCGATCACGCGTGCCTTCAGCGCCGGGTCGAGCACCGGAAACGCCACCTCGATGCGCCGGAACAGGTTGCGGCCCATCCAGTCCGCCGACGTGAGCCAGACGTCTTTCGCGCCGTCGTTCTCGAACAGCCAGACGCGGTGGTGCTCGAGGAAGCGGCCGAGGATCGAGCGCACGCGGATGTTCTCGGACAGCCCGGGCACGCCGGGGCGAAGCGCGCACGCGCCGCGCACGACGAGGTCGATCTCGACACCGGCCTGCGACGCCGCGTAGAGGGCGCGGATCACCTGCTCCTCGGTCAACCCGTTCATCTTGGCGACGATGCGGGCGGGCTTGCGCTGCTGCGCGTGGCGCGCCTCGCGGCGGATCATCTCGATCACGCGCCGGTGCATCGCGAACGGCGCAAGCAGCAGGCGCTTCATCCGCGACGCCTTCGCGTAGCTCGTGATGTGCAGGAACACCTCGTTCACGTCCGCGCAGATGTCCGGGTCCGCGGTGAGCAGCCCGAAGTCCGAATACAGCCGCGTGGTGCGCGGGTGGTAGTTGCCGGTGCCGAGGTGCGCGTAGGAGACGAGCCGCGTCCGGCCGCTGCGATCGCGCTCGCGGCGCAGCAGCAGCGCGAGCTTGGCGTGGGTCTTCAGGCCGAACACGCCGTAGACGACCTGCGCGCCCTCCTGCTCCAGCCGCTCCGCCCAGTTGATGTTGGCCTCCTCGTCGAAGCGCGCCATCAGCTCGACGACGACGGTGACCTCCTTGCCCGCCCGCGCCGCCGCGATCAGCGCGTCCATCAGCGCCGAGCTGGCGCCCGTGCGGTAGACGGTCTGCTTGATCGCGACGACGTCGGGATCGGTGGCCGCGCAGCGGATGAACTCCACCACCGGCTCGAACGACTCGTAGGGGTGGTGCAGCAGGACGTCCTGGCGGCGCACCGCGGCCAGGATGTCGGGCTCGCCGCGGATGCGCGCCGGCAGCCCCGGCTCGAAAGCGGTGTACTCGAGCTCGTCGTCGTCGACCTGGTCGATCAGCGAGGCGAGGCGCATCAGGTTGACCGGGCCGTCGCACCGGTAGAGGTCCTGCTCGTGAAGCTCGAACTGGGCGAGCAGGAACTGCGCGAGGCGCGGCGGGCAACCGGCCGCCACCTCGAGCCGCAGCGGCGCACCGAACTGGCGCGCGCGGAGCTCGCCGGCCAGCGCCTGGCGCAGGTTCTTCACCTCCTCCTCGTCGATCCACAGGTCGGCATCGCGGGTCACGCGGAACTGCGAATACCCGACCAGCGTGCGGCCCGGGAAGAGATCGCCGAGGTGCGCGTGGATCGCCGAGGAGAGCAGGAAGAAGGAACTGTCGTTGCCGGCCACCTCGGGCGGCAGCTTGATCACCCGCGGCAGCACGCGCGGCGCCTTGACGATCGCGATCGTCGTGTCGCGTCCGAACGCGTCGCGGCCGGCCAGCTCGACCACGAAGTTGAGCGTCTTGTTGCCGATCTGCGGGAACGGGTGCGCGGGATCGAGGCCGATCGGCGTCAGCAGCGGCCGCACCTCGCGCTCGAAGAAGTCGGCCACCCACGCGCGCTCCGCGGGCGTGCGGTCGGCATCGCGCAGCAGCCGGATCCCGCGCGCGGCCAGCGCCGGCAGCACCTGGCCGTTCAGCACCCGGTACTGGTCGGCGACGAGCGCGCGGGCGGTGTCCGCGATCCTCGCATAGTCGACACGGACCTCGTGCAGCGTCATGCCCGGCGGCGGGATCTTCGAGCGCAACGCGCCGCGAAAGGCCGCGACGCGGATCTCGAAGAACTCGTCGAGGTTGCTGCCGACGATGCACAGGAACCGCAGCCGCTCGAGCAACGGGACGTCGTCGCGCTCGGCCAGCGCGAGCACGCGCCGGTTGAAGTCGAGCAACGACAGCTCGCGGTTGATCAGCGTCGCCGGCGCGCCGCCCGCGACGACCGCGGACGCCGGGGCGGCGGCGCCGCCACCGTCGGCCGGCGTCACTTGGGACGCGCGCCGCCGCGGCACTGCCTGGACGGCGCGCCGTTCAGGCAGCGGCATCGCCGAGCGCGCGCCAGACGCAGCGCCCTTTCGACTCCCGGTCGAGCGCCTCGAGATAGGCGGCGTGCGCGGCCAGCTCCGCCTCGCTCGGCGCCGGCACCGCGAGGGGCACGCGCGGCCGCGCCGCCCAGTGCGCGATCCGCAACCGCCCCCCGACGCCGCCGGGGCGGCGATGTCGATCGTGAGCGACTCCTGCCCGCGGGTCATCGCGAGGTAGACCTCGGCGAGAAGCTGCGCGTCGAGCAGCGCGCCGTGGAGCTTGCGCCCCGCGTTGTCGACGCCGAAGCGCTCGCAGAGGGCGTCGAGGTTGTTGCGCTTGCCGGGGAAGCGCTCGCGGGCGAGCGCGAGCGTGTCGGTGAGCTTGGCGTACAGCGCACCGCAGCCGCCGCGATCGCACAGCGCGAGCTCGGCGTCGAGGAAGGCGACGTCGAACGGCGCGTTGTGGATGATCCACTCGGCGCCGCGCACGAAGTCGAGCAGCGCGTCGGCCACGTCGCGGAAGCGCGGCTTGTCGCGCAGGTCGTCCCAGGTCATGCCGTGCACCTCGGTCGCGCCGGCATCGATCTCGCGCTCCGGATTCACGTAGAGGTGCACGTGGCGGCCGGTCGGGCGCCGGTCGACGAGCTCGAGTCCCGCGATCTCGATGATGCGGTGGCCCTGGCGCGGGTCGAGGCCGGTCGTCTCGGTGTCGAGGATGATCTGACGCATTCAGGTATCAGGCATCGGGAAACAGGGATCAGAACAGGCCATTGTGACCGGCCCGTGACACCGCTGCAGTATACGTTTGCGCGGGCCGGCGCAATGCCGCCGCGCAACATCGGACGGGCGCCCGCCTAGCGGCGCGGCGGCACCCGGCAGCTACCGGCGGAACTTCTGGATCGTCGACTGGATTTCGGCGATCGCGCGCTCGATCTCGTCGTCGGTCAGGTCGCGCTGCGTGCCCTTGCGGTCGGTCAGCGTCACCGTCTTGTCGAGCTCGGTCTGGAACTCGCCAAGGCCCATCGTCTCGGTGATCGTCGACGACGATTCCTCGGCCAGCGTCTCCGCGCCCCAGCGCACGGCGATCAGCGACAGGTTGTCGCCGTCGGGCCCGCCCCGCTTCTCCGCCTCGCGGAGCATCTGCGGCGCGGTCTTGAGGATCGGCGTCGACGTGAGGTAGGTGGCGATCTCGGACGGCGGCATCACGCTCCACATCCCGTCGGTGCAGAGCACGAGGATGTCGCCGCCGCGCAGCGGCGTGCGGCGCGACAGGTCGATCACCGGGTCGACGAGTCCGCCGAGACAGCTGAAGATCTTGTTGCGGTCCGGATGCTCGGCGACCTCGTGCGCGCCGATCACGCCCTGGTCGACCAGGTACTGGACCTTCGAGTGGTCCTTGGTCGTGGCGATCAGCCCGCCCTGCCGGAACAGGTAGAAGCGCGAGTCGCCGACGTGCGCCCAGTAGGCGTGGCCCGCCTGCACGATCACCGCGACGCAGGTGGTGCGCGGGGTTTCCAGCATCGAGAACTGGTTGGCGTACGAGCCGAGCGCGGCGTGGGCGCGCAGCAGCGTGTCCTGCAGGAACTTGAGCGGATTCTTGAGGACGGGCTTCGCCTCCTGCTGGAAGCGCTCGATGAACAGCCGCACCGCGATCTGCGCGGCGATCTCGCCGCCGGCGTGCCCGCCCATGCCGTCGGCGACGACGAGCAGCAGCGTGTCGCGCCCGTAGGTGTACGCGACCCGGTCCTGGTTGACCTTGCGCGAGCCCTTGCGGGATTCCTGGAAGATCGTGAAGCGCATCGACCGCTACGCGCCGATTTCCGTGAACAGCACGCGCTTCAGGTTGCCCATGAAGGTGAGCTTGCGCTTCCTCGGCGCGATGTCGCGGATCGCCTTCTGCAGTGCGAACACGCTCTGCGGGCGCTCCAGCGGATCGAGCCGCAGGCACCAGTCGATCACCTCGAGCACGTTGTCCGAGTACTGCCCGGCCCAGATCTTCTTGGCCGAGACGAGGTGGTCCTCCTGCACGCGCGCGTCGGCGGCCTGCGGCGCGAACGCCGCAAGGCAGGCGAACATCGACGCGCCGATGCCGTAGACGTCGGTCCACGGCCCGAGCCGGTCCGGCTCGCGGTACTGCTCGGGCGCGGCGAATCCGGGCGTGTACATCGGCGCGAGCTTGGGCCGGTTGCTGGTGAGCGTCTGCCGCGCCGCGCCGAAGTCGAGCAGCACGGGCGCCCCGTCGGTGCGCAGGTAGATGTTCGCCGGCTTGATGTCGAGGTGCAGGATCTTGTGGGTGTGGACCTCGCGCAGGCCGTTCAGCAGGTGCATGAACACGTGCCGCACGAAGCGCTCGGACATCTGGTCCTGCTTCATCTGGATCTGCTGCTGCAGCGTGCGCCCGCGCTCGTAGCGCATCACCATGTACACGGTCTCGTTGGCGCGGAAGAAGTTGAGCACGCGCACGACGTTCGGGTGGTTGATCTTCGCGAGCGCCCGGCCCTCCTCGAAGAAGCACTTCATCCCGTAGCGGAACGAGGTCAGGTTCTCGGCCGACGACGCCCGCACGATGTCGCCCTCGGTGCGCAGCACGAGCGAGGACGGCAGGTACTCCTTGATCGCCACCGGCTGCCCGGCCTCGTCGAACGCCCGGTAGACGATCGAGAAGCCGCCGCGGCTGATTTGCCGGTCGATCCGGTAGTTGAGGAGCTGGTAGCCGCCCTGGAGAGGCTGGTTGGTGACGGGCATCGACGCTATCGCACGGGGAATCCCACGCCTTACCGCAATTCGCGTGCCAAGCGGCGCGGCACCGGTTTGCGCAGGGGTCGCGGAACCGTTACATTCTCGGTAACCCGCCGGGCGAAGTAAAGAAAACCGGCGGCCGAGGGGCCTCCCGGCCGCTGGAAAACCGCCAAAAAACGTCCAAAACGGCCATGATTCTCAGCATGACCGGCTTCGCGGCGGTTGCCGAGGAGCTGCCAGGTCTCTCGCTCGCCGTCGAGCTGCGCTCGGTCAACCACCGCTACCTCGACCTCACGGTCCGGCTTCCGGAGGAGCTCCGCCAGCTCGAGCCGGCGCTCCGCGAGCGCGTCGCGGCCGAACTGAAGCGCGGCAAGGTCGAATGCCGCGTGTCGATGAACCGCACGCCGGGCGCGGGCGCCGTGACCGTCGACCGCGAGCGCGTCGGCGAGCTCGCCCGCGCTGCCGCGGAGGTGCGGCGCGTCGTACCCGACGCGACCCCGCTCACCGCCGCGGATATCCTGCGCTGGCCGGGGGTGATGGTCGAGTCGTCGCTCCCGCCCGACCGCCTTGCGGAACGGGTCCACGCGCTGGTCGACGCGGCACTGTCGGATCTCGCCGCCGCCCGTGCCCGCGAAGGGGACAAGCTGAAGACCTTGCTGCTCGCCCGCTGCGCCGACGTCGAAATCCAGGTGGCCCGGGTCGCCCCGCGCGTACCGGCGATCCACGCGGCGTTCGTGGAGAAGCTCGGCGCGAGGCTCAAGGAAGCCGGGCTCGACGCCAACGAGGACCGGCTGAAGCAGGAGCTCGCGCTGTTCGCGACCAAGAGCGACGTCGCCGAGGAGATCGCCCGCCTGTCGACGCACGTGGCCGAGGTGCGCCGGGTGCTGACCGCGGGCGGCAGCGCCGGCAAGCGGCTCGACTTCCTCGCGCAGGAGCTGCACCGCGAGGCGAACACGCTGGGCTCGAAGTCGGTCGACGCCGAGCTCTCGCAGGCGGCGCTCGAGCTCAAGGTGCTGATCGAGCAGATGCGCGAGCAGGTCCAGAATCTCGAGTAGAGCGAGGGCGCCACCCGGCGAGGGCCCCCGCGCAGCGGGGATCGACGGCAAGGCGCCTCTCGCTCGCGGCCGACACGCAACGTAACATCGACCATCGACAGACCAATGAGGCTGCCGGCGCGCGCCCTCACATCCCGTCCACATGTCCGACACCGCCCCCGGCTGCCTGTTCGTGATCGCCGCCCCCTCGGGTGGCGGCAAGACCAGCCTCGTCAACGCGCTGCTCGCGCGCGAGCCGGGCATCCGGCTGTCGGTCTCCTACACGACGCGCGCGCCCCGTCCCGGCGAGCACGAGGGTGTCCACTACCACTTCGTCGACGATGCGCGGTTCAGGGCGCTGCAGGACGCGGGCGAGTTCCTCGAGCACGCGCACGTGCACGGCCACTGGTACGCGACCTCGGCGACGTGGCTCGCCTCGCAGGTCGCCGCGGGGCAGGACGTGCTGCTCGAGATCGACTGGCAGGGTGCCGTGCAGGTGCGCCGGCTGATGCCCGACTCGGTCCACATCTTCATCCTGCCGCCGTCGCTCGGGGTGCTGCAGGAGCGGCTGGAACGCCGCGGGCAGGACGCGCCGGAGGTGATCGCGCGCCGGCTCGCGGGTGCGGTCGACGAGATGCGGCACTGGCACGAGTTCGACTATGTTATTATCAATCAAGACTTTGCGACTGCCATCGACGACCTGGCCGCGATTGTTCGCGCGGCCCGGCTCAAGGTGGCGCGCCAGCGCGGCCGGCACGCTCGATTGCTGCAGGCGCTGACCGAACCCGATTCCCCCTGAACCCGACGAGAACCGCCATGGCACGCATCACCATCGAGGACGCACTGGAGAAGATCCCCAACCGCTTCGAGCTGACGCTCGCGGCGACCAACCGTGCGCGCCAGATCACCTCGGGCTCCTCGCCGCTGGTCGAGACCGACCGCGACAAGCCGACCGTGATCGCGCTGCGCGAAGTCGCCGCCGGCAAGGTCGGGATCGAGATGCTGCTGAAACCCGCGACCTGACCGCCGCTGCGAGGCGAGGCCCTGCGACCCGACCCGCTTCCCGCGCATGTCGGAGATTGCCGAGTTCACGCGCCACCTGGGCCACTACCTCGCCCCGACGGAGGTCGAGCTCGTCGAGCGCGCGTTCGAGTTCTCCGAGTCCGCCCACCGCGGGCAGTTCCGCAAGTCCGGCGAGCCGTACATCACGCATCCCCTCGCCGTCGCCTCGATCCTGTCGCAGTGGCGGATCGACGCGCAGGGGCTCGCCGCCGCGCTCCTGCACGACGTGATGGAGGACACCTCGGTCACCAAGACCGAGATCGAATCGACGTTCGGCCGTCCGGTCGCCGAGATGGTCGACGGCGTCTCCAAGCTCGACCAGATCGAGTTCAACTCGCAGGAGGAGGCGCAGGCGGAGAGCTTCCGCAAGATGCTGCTCGCGATGGCGCGCGACGTGCGCGTGATCCTGATCAAGCTCGCCGACCGCCTGCACAACATGCGCACGCTCGACGCGATGAAGCCCGCGCAGCGTTCGCGCATCGCCCGCGAGACGGTCGACATCTACGCGCCGATCGCCAACCGCCTGGGCCTGAACGCGCTGTACCTCGAGCTGCAGGACCTGTCGTTCAAGCACCTGAACCCGATGCGCTACCGGGTGCTCGCCAACGCGATCAAGGCCGCGCGCGGCAACCGCCGCGAGGTGATGAACCGGCTGCTGGAGACGATCCGCGAGGGCTTCCACAAGGGCGGCATCCACGCCTCGGTGACCGGCCGCGAGAAGACCGTCTACTCGGTGTACAAGAAGATGCGCGAGAAGCGCTACACGTTCTCGCAGGTGTTCGACATCTACGGCGTGCGCGTGCTGGTCAACGACCCGACCGCGTGCTACGCCGCGCTCGGCGTGCTGCACTCCCTCTACAAGCCCATTCCCGGCAAGTTCAAGGACTACGTCGCGATCCCGAAGGCCAACGGCTACCAGTCGCTGCACACGACGCTGTTCGGCCCCTTCGGCACGCCGCTCGAGGCGCAGATCCGCACCCACGACATGCACCGCGTCGCCGAAGCCGGCGTCGCGGCGCACTGGCTGTACAAGACGCGCGAGGGCGTCGACCTCGCCGAGGCGCAGCGCGAGATGCAACGCTGGCTGCAGAGCCTGCTCGAGATCCAGTCGGAGTCGCGCGACAGCAAGGAGTTCCTCGAGAACATCAAGGGCGACCTCTTCCCCGACGAGATCTACGTGTTCACGCCGAAGGGCAAGATCATGGCGCTGCCGCGCGGCGCGACCGCGGTCGACTTCGCCTACGGCGTGCACACCGACATCGGGCACCACTGCGTCGCGGCGCGCATCAACTACGAGCTGCTGCCGTTGCGCACCGAGTTGAAGAACGGCGACCACGTCGAGATCCTGACCTCGCCAACCGCGCGCCCCAACCCGTCGTGGCTGTCGTTCGTCGCCACCGGCAAGGCGCGTTCGCGCATCCGCCACTACCTCAAGGGGCTGCAGCAGAAGGAGTCGGCGGCGCTCGGCGAGCGGCTGCTCGGCCAGGCGCTCGCGACGCTGAAGGTGGATCCCGAGGCGATCACGTGGGAGCGCTGGGAGGCGCTGGCGAAGGAGTACGGCGCGAAGAGCCAGCTCGAGATCCTCGCCGACATCGGCCTCGGCAAGCGGCTGTCGTTCGTCGTCGCGCAGGCGCTGACGCGCCTCGGCGACCGCCCGGACGAGGCCGGCGCGCAGGCACCGGCGAAGCCGGGCGCGCTGTCGCTGCGTGGCGTCGAGGGCGTGGCGATCCAGTACGCGAAGTGCTGCCGGCCGATTCCCGGCGACGCGATCGTCGGCCAGTTCCGCAAGGGACAGGGCCTGGTGGTCCACACGCGCGAGTGCGTGACGCTGAAGAAGCAGCGTGTCGACGCCGCCGAGCTGGTGGACGTCGAGTGGGCGACGGACGTGCTGGGCGAGTACGACGCGGGCGTGCGCGTGCTGGTCTCCGACCGCCGCGGGCTGCTCGCCGACCTCGCCACGGCAATCGCCGACGCCGAGGCGAACATCGACGCGATCTCGATGGAGAAGCCGGACGGGGCGGGGGTGATCGCGATGTTCTTCGGCGTGCAGGTGCGCGACCGCCGCCACCTGGCGGCCGTGATGCGCAACCTGCGGCGCATCGCGGACGTGCGCCGCGTGCAGCGCGCGCGGACCTGACGCGCCGCCTCGCGTTACGCCCGTCGTCGCGACGGTACCGCCCGAAGGATCAGGCCGGCTTCTTCTCGAGCACCTGCTTCAACTCGCCCGACTGGTACATCTCGCGCATGATGTCCGCACCGCCGACGAACTCGCCGTCGATGTAGAGCTGCGGGATCGTCGGCCAGTTCGCGTAGGTCTTGATGCCCTGGCGGATCTCGGGGTCGACGAGCACGTCGACCGCGAGGAAGTCGTCGACGCCGCTGCGCTTGAGGATCTCGACGGCCGTCGCCGAGAACCCGCACATCGGGAATTCCGGCTGGCCCTTCATGTAGAGCACGACGCGGTGCTTCGTCACCTGCTCGCGAATCTTGTCCTGGACGTCCATGGGGTCTTTCCTCGGTGTCGGTCCGGCAGATTCTAGCGAATCGGCGTGATGCGACCGCGAAGGATCCGCGACATCGACGCTAGCGCGGGGGCACGCGCGTGCCCGCGCTGACCACGTACTCGGGCCTCCCCATGGCGAGCCACGTCGCGAGGTTCTGTGCCGCCTTGCGGCGCAGCTCCTGCTCGCCCTCGACGGAATAGAACGCGGAGTGCGGCGTGAGCACGACGCGCGGATGCCCGACCAGCCGGGAGTCGCGCGGCACCGGCTCGACGGGCAGCACGTCGAGGCCGGCTCCTGCCACGTGCCCCGAGTCGAGGGCGTCGACGAGCGACGGCACGTCGACGACCGCGCCGCGCGCGGTGTTCACGACGTAGCCGCCGCGAGGCATCGCCGCGAAGAACGCCGCGTCGATCATGCCGCGCGTCTCCTTGGTGAGCGGCGTGTGCAGCGACACCACCTCGGCGACGCGCGCCAGCGCGTCGTAGCGTGGGCACGCGCTCGACGAACACCGGGAAGTCGCCGTCGATCAGGTACGGGTCGTAGGCGACGACACGGCGAAACACATCGCGCGAGATCTGCGCCATCCGCTTGCCGATGCGACCGAGACCGACGATCCCGAGGGTCATCTCGCGGGGGCGGGTGAGCCTGCCCGACGACAGGTAGTGCCAGTTCCCGGCAGCGATGTCGCGGTGGCACGCGACGATGTTGCGCGCAAGGGCGAGCGCAAGCCCGAGCGCGTGCGTCGCGACCTCGCCGACGCCGTAGTCCGGGGAATTGGCGACCCACACGCCGTGCCGGGCGCAGGCCTCGGTGTCGATCGTGTCGTAGCCCGCGCCGATGCGGCTGACGATGCCGACCTCGGGCAGCGCGGCGACGACGCGCTCCGTGATCGGCGCGTACTGGACGAGGATGCCGAAGCATCCTTGCGCCGCCACGATGACCTCGTCCTCGGTGCGGCACTGCGCGACGATCACGTCGATGCCGTGCCGCCGGAACAGCTCGCGCTCGAGCTCGATGTCGGGATAGTCGTTGTCGGAGTACAGGACCTTGGGCATGCGCGATACCGGGAGAGTGTGAAAGGAAACCCGTCGACGTTACGAGTGCCGCGCGATTGGGTCAAGTGGTCCGACCAATTCAGGGATCAGGGATCAGGCATCGGGGGTCAGACCGAGTCGGGCGCGCCCCTATAATTGGCGAGCCGAGTCGACTGATCCCTGATCCCTGATCCCTGATCCCCGAATGCTGATCCCGACCACGATCGCCGGCAGCCTGCCGAAACCCGCGTGGCTCGCCGAGCCCGGCGCGCTCTGGGCGCCGTGGAAGCTCGACGGCGAGGCGCTCGCGCAGGGCAAGCGCGACGCGGTGCGGCTCGCGCTCTTCGAGCAGGAGCACGCAGGCATCGACATCGTCACCGACGGCGAGCAGACGCGGCGCCACTTCGTGACCACGTTCATCGAGGGTCTGGAAGGCGTCGACTTCGAGCACCGGAGGACGGTGCGCATCCGCAACCGCTACGACGCCGACGTGCCCGTGGTCGTGGGACCGGTCGCGCGCCGCCACCCCATCTACGTCGACGACGCCGCGTTCCTGCGCGCCGAGACCGGCCGGCGCGTCAAGTACACGCTGCCCGGCCCGATGACGATGGTGGACACGCTCTACGACGCGCACTACCGTAGCCGCGAGAAGCTCGCCTTGGCGTTCGCGGAGATCCTGAACGAGGAGGCGCGGGCCATCGAGGCGACGGGCGTCGACGTGATCCAGTTCGACGAGCCGGCGTTCAACGTCTACTTCGACGAGGTGCGCGACTGGGGCGTGCGCACCCTCGAGCGCGCCGCACAGGGGCTCTCGTGCAGGACCGCGGTGCACATCTGCTACGGCTACGGCATCAAGGCCAACGTCGAATGGAAGAAGACGCTGGGATCGGAGTGGCGGCAGTACGAGGAGACGTTTCCGCTCCTGGCCCGCTCCCGCATCGACCAGGTCTCCCTCGAATGCGCGAACTCCCGGGTGCCGATCGACCTGATCGCGATCCTCGAGGGCAAGGACGTGCTGGTCGGCGCGATCGACGTCGCGAGCGACCGGGTGGAGTCCCCCGAGGACGTCGCCGCCACGCTGCGCCAGGCGCTCCGGTTCGCGCCCGCGGCCCGGGTCCAGGCCTGCACCAACTGCGGCATGGTGCCGCTGACCCGGGAGGTGACCCGGGGCAAGCTGCGGGCGCTCGCTGCCGGCGCGGCGCTGGTCCGGGCGGAACTCTGAGACACGGCCTGCGCACCGGCGCGCGGCAACCGCGCCGCGCCAGACAGCACGTCCGCGCCCGATTGTCAAGCGAATTCTCGCGCTGCTATACTCCCCGCCGTTGTTTGCAGTTTCAAGCGACGAAGCACACGTGCCGGGGCGGCTCCACTTTCGCCTCCGCCGTCCCGCGCCGACCCGCCGACCTTGAGATTGGAACACCGCGCCGGGCGTTCCCGCCCGGTGATGCACGAACTTCTCTTCAACAGTCTCGAGGACAGACGTCATGGCTACCGGCACGGTCAAGTGGTTCAACGACGCGAAGGGTTTCGGCTTCATCAAGCCCGATGACGGCGGCGAGGACCTCTTCGCGCACTTCACCGCGATCAAGGGTCAGGGCTTCCGTACGCTGAAGGAGGGCCAGAAGGTCTCCTTCGAGGTGACGAGCGGCCCGAAGGGCAAGCAGGCGAGCAACATCCAGGCGGTCTGACGCGCGACGCCTGTTCCGCGCGCAGGGACGAAAGGCCGGGCACCGCCCGGCCTTTCCCATTGCGGCACCCGCCGCGCGCATGCGTCAGTTCCGCACCCCTCCCGGCAGGTCCGCAACAATCCTGCCGCGAACAACGCGCAGGTTGATCCACGGCAAGACCGGATGCCACGCGCGGCGCTCTAGTCTTGCCCGAACCGCGACCCGGTGCCAAGGGGAGCGAGCGCACAAGACAGCGACGGGACCCGCACGAGGGCCCGCCAGGAGGCCAAAGCGTGAAGCGTACCCGCCCGTCCATGGGTCGTCGCCCGGCGTTCCTTCACGCGCCCGTTCGCCTGCCCGTTCGCCCTGACGCCGCCGCAGCCGCCCGATCCCGAGCCCCCGCGATGAGCCCGTACGTCGTCTTCCTGCTGTACATGCTGGCGATCCTGGGCTTCGTCGCGACGACGCTGCTGATGAACAAGCTGCTCGGGCCCAAGCCGGCCTACACCGAGACCAAGCTCGAGCCCTTCGAGTGCGGCGCCACCCCCGTCGACCGGCTGAACGTCAAGGCGGTGCCGATCAAGTACTACGCGGTCGCGATCGTCTTCATCCTGTTCGACCTCGAGACAGTGTTCCTGTTCATCTGGGCGCTCGGGGCGCAGCCGGTGACCACGTTCATGCTGGCCACGTTCACCATCTTCATGGTGCTGCTGGTGCTGATCGTGCTCTACGTCTACCGCGCGCGCCTGCTCGAGGCGGTCACCGAGTAGCGCCATGCACGACCGCGCCAGCACGATCCCGATCGTCCCGTCCTCGACGCGCAATCCGGCGCTCGAGTACATGACGACCAAGAAGGACGAGTTCATCGGCTGGGCGCGCAAGTTCTCGCTGTTCCCGTACCCCTTCGTCACCGCCTGCTGCGCGATGGAGTTCATGGCGGTCTCCTCGACGCCCTACGACACCGACCGCTTCGGCGCCGCGCTGCCGCGGTTCTCGCCCCGCCAGTCGGACCTGCTGATGGTCGTCGGCACCGTGACCCACAAGCAGGCGCCGATCCTGCGCAAGGTCTACGAGCAGATGTGCGAGCCGAAGTGGGTGATGGCCTTCGGTGCGTGCGCCACCTCGGGCGGCTTCTACCAGAACTACGCCGCGGTGGCCGGCATCGACCGCATCGTGCCGGTGGACGTCTACGTGCCCGGCTGCCCGCCGCGGCCCGAGACGGTGATCGACGCGATCATGCAACTGCAGGACCGCATCGCGCGGCAGCGAGCACCCGATCGTGACGAGGAACTTCTGACCGTGGAGCCCGCGGTCTTCGCCGACCTGCGCGCACGCCTGCCCGGCGGCGGCCGCCGCGGGCGTGGCGCACGGCGTGCTGGTGCTGGAGCTCGGCCGCGACCACGTCGTGCCGGTGATGCGCGCGCTCAAGGACGACTTCGCCTTCGACATGCTGCTCGACGTCACCGCCGTCGACTGGCTGCCGAGGACGCCCCGCTTCGAGGTGGTCTGGCACGTCTACTCGACGACGCACAAGGCGCGGGTGCGGGTGAAGACCCGCGTCGACGAGGGCGACGCCGCCGTCGACACGCTGGCCCCGCTCTACAACGCGGCGCGCTACGCGGAGCGCGAGTGCCACGACATGTACGGCATCCGCTTCCGCGGCAACGACGACCTGCGCGCGCTGCTGCTCTACGAGGGCTTCGTCGGCCACCCGCTGCGCAAGGACTATCCGAAGGATGGCGAGCAGCCGCTGATCCCGATGCGCGACCCGGCGAGGCCCGCGTGAACGCCCCCTACGACGCCCCGCTGCCGAACCCCGTCCGCCCGGCCTTCGACACCGCGGCCGAGGGGCGGATGATCGTCAACATCGGCCCGTCGCACCCCGCGACGCACGGCACGATCCAGATCATCGCCGAGCTCGACGGCGAGAAGGTGATCCGCGCCGACGTCCACTGCGGCTACCTGCACCGCGGCTTCGAGAAGGAGTGCGAGAGCCACACCTGGCACAACCTGATCCCCTACGTCGACCGCCTGAACTACTGCTCGGCGCTGATCAACGACTTCGCCTACTGCGAGGCGGTCGAGAAGCTGATGGGGATCGAGATCACGCCGCGCTGCAAGTACCTGCGCACGCTGCTCTCCGAGTACTCGCGCCTCGCCGACCACCTGACCTGCGTCGCGGCCGGCCTGATGGAGCTGGGCGCGATGACCGCCTTCCTCTACCTGGTGATGATGCGCGACTGGATCTACGAGCACCTCGCGGATCTCACCGGCGCCCGCGTCACCTACTCGTACGGGCGCATCGGCGGCCTCGCCCGCGATCTGCCCGCCAATTGGCTCGCGCGACTCGAGGAGATCCTCGGCCGCTACCACGAGTTCGTCGGCCGCGTACACGGACTGGTCGACCGCAACCGCATCTTCATCGACCGCATGCGCGACGTCGGCGTGCTGACCACCGCCGACGCGATCGACTGGGGCTACACCGGCCCGATCCTGCGCTCGACCGGCGTGCCCCGCGACCTGCGCAAGGACACGCCCTACCTCGCCTACGCCGAGCTCGACTTCGAGGTGCCGGTGGGCATCAAGGGCGACAACTACGACCGTTACTTCGTGCGGATGTGCGAGATGGACGAGTCGGTGCACATGATCCGCCAGCTGGCCGAGATGCTTCCCGAGGGCCCGATCAACGTCGACGACCGCCGCTGCACGTTCCCCGAAAAGGACCTCGTCTACGGCGAGATCGAGTCGCTGATCAATCACTTCAAGCTGGTGATCGACGGCCCGCGCGTGCCGGCGGGCGAGGTCTACTCTGCGCACGAGTCGCCGAACGGCGAGCTCGGCTTCTACCTCGTCTCGATCGGCGAGGGCGTGCCGTGGAAGGTCCACGTGCGCGCGCCGTCGTTCGTGCACATGGGCGGCGTGCACACGATGCTCGAGGGCTACCAGCTCGCCGACATCGTGCCCACGTTCGGGTCGGTCAACATGATCGGCGGCGAGTGTGACAGATGAGCGACCGCTGAGCGACCGCTAGCATGAAGCACCTGATCCCGGAATTCGAGCGCATCAAGGCCCGCTACCCGGCGGGCTGCCTGTCCTCGCTCGTGCTGCCGTGCCTGCGGCGCATCCAAGAAGACCGCGGCTTCGTCGCCGACAGCGACGTCGACGACCTCGTCGCGTGGCTCGGCGTGCCACGCATCCAGGTCGAGGAGGTCCTCTCCTACTACACGCAGTTCCGGCGCAAGCCGATCGGCCGCTGGCACGTCCAGGCCTGCCGCAACGTCTCCTGCTCGATGCGCGGCGCGGAGCGACTGATCGACCACCTGTCGGGGCGGCTCGGCGTGAAGCCCGGCGAGACGACCGCGGACGGGCGGTACACGCTGTCCACCGTCGAGTGCCTGGGCTCGTGCGGCACGGCGCCGGTGGTCGTGGTCAACGAGACATATCACGAGGACATGAGCGCCGAGAAGGTCGACCGGCTGCTGGAGGGCCTGGAGTAATGCCCGGCCGCCAGCTCCTGATGACGTTCCCGGTGACGGCGACGTCGCACACGCTCGCCGACTACCGCGCGCGCGGCGGCTACGGCACGCTGGACATGGTCCTGCGCACGATGAAGCCCGAGCAGGTAACCAAGGAGGTCGCCGCGTCGGGCATCCTCGGCCACGGCGGCGCCGCGTTCCCCGCCGGCCGCAAGTGGCAGGTCGTGCACCTCGACGACGGTCAGCCGCACTACCTGTGCGCCAACGCCGACGAGGGCGAGCCGGGCACCTTCAAGGACCGCTGGATTCTCGAGAACGCCCCGCACCTCCTCGTCGAGTCGATGACGATCGCCGCCTACGCGCTGCAGGTGAGGAACGCGTTCGTCTACATCCGCGGCGAGTTCGACCTGCCCTACCGGCGCCTCGCCGGCGCGATCGACGAGGCCTACGACGCCGGGCTCCTCGGCGAGCGGATCATGGGGACGGACTTCGCGCTCGACCTGGTCGCGCATCGCGGCGCTGGCTCGTACGTCTGCGGCGAGGCCTCCGGGCTCCTCACCTCGCTCGAGGGCAGGAAGGGCTACCCGCGCAACCGCCCGCCGCGGCTCACGGTGCGCGGGCTCTACCAGCGCCCGACGGTGGTGAACAACGTCGAGACGCTGTCGAACCTCGCCGGGATCATCGCGATGGGCGCCGAGGCATTCAGAGAAGATCGGCACCGCGAAGAGCCCCGGCACGCAGCTCGTCTCGATCTCGGGCCACGTGAGCCGCCCGGGCGTCTACGAGGTCGAGTTCGGCTACCCGGTCGCGAAGTTCATCTACGAGGACTGCGGCGGCGTGCTGGGCGGCGCCAAGCTGAAGTGCATCGTCCCCGGCGGCATCTCGACCAAGGTGCTCACCGCCCCCGAGATCGAGCCCGTCACCTACGACCACGCGTCGTTCCAGAAGGCGGGCTCCGGGCTCGGCTCGGGCGGCATGATCGTCATCGCCGAGGGCACGTGCATGGTGCGCCTGCTGCAGGTGATGCTGCGCTTCTATCACCACGAGTCCTGCGGCCAGTGCACGCCCTGCCGCGAGGGCATGGGGTGGATGCACCAGATCATCGACCGCATCGTCGCCGGCGACGGCCGCCCCGGCGACATCGACCGGCTGATCGAGATCTCCGAGGCCAACGACGGCACGACGATCTGCGGCATGGGCGACGCCGCCGGCTACGCGACGGTCGGCATCCTCGCCAAGTACCGCGACGAGTTCGAGTACTGCGTCGAGCACAAGCGCTCGCGCTTCGACGGCCGACTCGAGGTGCCGCTCCATGCCTGAGATCTTCATCAACGGCGTGCCGGTCGAGGCCCGCGAGGGCGCGACGGTCCTCGAGACCGCGCTCGAGCACGGCTTCTACATCCCGTACTTCTGCTGGCACAAGAACCTGTCGGTCGCCGGCAACTGTCGCCTGTGCATGGTCGAGGTCGAGGCGGAGAGCGGCGGGTGGATGGACATCGCCTGCAACATGCCCGCCACCAAGGGCCTGCGCGTGCTGACCGACTCCGACAAGGTCAAGGCGCGGCGCAAGACGATGCTGGAGCTGGTGCTGAAGAACCACCCGGTCGACTGCGGCGTCTGCGACAAGGCCGGCGAGTGCATGTTGCAGGACTACCACTACGCGTACAACGGCGCGCCGTCGGTGTCGACGGTGCCGAAGGTCCGCGCCACCAAGTTCCACGAGCTGTCGAAGCGCATCCTGCTCGACAACGAGCGCTGCGTGCTGTGCTCGCGCTGCGTGCGCTTCACCCGCGAGATCTCGAAGTCGCACGCGCTCGGCATCGTCGACCGCGGCGACCACTCGCTCGTGCGCTGCGACGAACTCCGCTCGCTCGACGACGATCCCTACTCGGACAACGTCGTCGACATCTGCCCGGTCGGCGCGCTGCTGTCCCGCTCGTTCCTCTACAAGTCGCGGGTGTGGTACCTCGACGCCACGCCGTCGGTGTGCCCGGGCTGCGCGCGCGGCTGCAACGTCGACCTGTGGCACCGCAAGCGCGAGTGGAAGCTAAACGCCCTCGACCCGCGCCACAACGCCTGCATCGAGCGGGTCACGCCGCGCGAGAACGCCGAGGTCAACGGACCGTGGATCTGCAACACCGGTCGCGACCTCGCGAAGTTCCTCGAGCGCCCGCGCGCGCTCGTCCCGATGCAGAAGGGCCGCGAGGCCGACCTCACGGCCGCGATCGCCGCCGCGCGCGCGCTGATCGACGCGGCGAAGCGGCCGGTCGCGCTGGTGTCGTCCTGGGGCAGCAACGAGGAGCTCGCCGCATTCAAGGCGGCGTTGGGGACCCGGTTCCGCACCCTCGTCAAGCCGGATCGCCTGGCCGAGCCCGGCGAGCGGATCGAGGACGACATCCTGATCCGGGCCGACAAGAACCCCAACACCCGTGCCGCGGTGGCGCTGTTCGGCGACGCGCCGGTCGCCTTCGACGAGGGCACCGACCTCGTGCTGGTCTGGGGCGAAGGCTTCGACTTCGCGCGCCTGCCGCGCCACGCGAAGACCATCCTCGTCTCGGCGCGTTCGTCGCGCCCGAGAACGGCCACGCCGACGTGTTCTTCCCGGTGAGCGTGCAGTCCGAGCGCGCCGGCCACTACACGAACTTCGAGGGCAAGGTCAGCGCGTTCTCGCCGTGCTTTCCGAGGCCGCCGAAGGTCGTCGACGCCGAGACGTTGTTCGCCCGCCTGGGCACGCCGGTGGCCGCCCGCTCCGGAGCGGCCGCATGATCCAGGACCTGGTGGTCTACGCGGTCTTCATCGGCTACGCGATCGGCGTGCTGATGACCTTCGGGCTGCTCCTCACCTGGGTCGAGCGCAAGCAGGCCGCGGTGATGTCCGACCGCATCGGCGCGAACCGCGCGTACGTCCGACTGCCATTCACGCAGATCAAGCTGGTGTGGTGGGGCCTGTTCCACGGCATCGCCGACGGCGTGAAGATGCTGCTCAAGGAGGACTTCAAGCCGCGGACGTACGACTGGTACGCGTACATGGTGGCTCCCTGGGTGGTGTTCACTCCGGTGCTGCTGGTGTTCGCGGTGATCCCGTTCGGCGGGATGCTCGATCCCGGCAGGCTCTTCCCGTCGCTCGCCGAGTGGTTCGGCGGCCGCACCTACCCGATGCAGATCGCGCGGCTCGACGCGGGCCTGCTGATGGTGTTCGCGTTCGGCGGCATGACGATCATCGGGGCGATGCTCGCGGGGTGGTCGTCGTCGAACAAGTTCGCGCTGCTCGGCGCGCTGCGCGCGGGCTCCCAGATGATCTCCTACGAGCTGGTGATGGGCCTCACCGTGCTCGGGCTGATCCTGATCTACGGCACGGTCGACCTGTTCGACATCGTGGGCCAGCAGTCCGGACGGGTCGGCGGGCTGCCCGCCTGGGGCATCGTCTTCCAGCCGTTCGCCGCGACGCTGTTCCTGGCGGCGGCGATCGCCGAGAACAAGCGCATCCCGTTCGACCTGCCCGAGGCCGAGTCCGAGCTGATCTCCGGCTACTTCACCGAGTACAGCGCGATGAAGATGGGCCTGTTCATGTTCGCCGAATTCATCGAGATCGCGATCATCGCAGCCCTCTTCACGACGCTGTTCCTCGGCGGCCCGAACCTGCCCTACATGAGCGACGCGGGATTCGCCTTCCCCGGCGGATACGAGATCCGCATGAGCCACGGTGCCGTCGTGGCGACCCAGGTGATCGTGTTCCTCGGCAAGGTGGCGCTGCTGTGCAGCTTCCAGATCCTGATCCGCTGGTCGCTGCCGCGCTTCCGCTACGACCAGGTGCTCAAGTTCGCGTGGAAGTTCATGCTGCCGCTCGCGCTCGTCAACCTGGTCGTCACCGTCGTCTGGATGTGGGCCCGCCACGGGTGAGGACGACCGGCATGAACAAGTACACCTACGTGCGCCGGCGCTACTGGAACGAGCCCGTGATGTCGTGGTGGGAGCGCGCCTACCTGTTCGAGATCCTGCGCGGCCTCGCGATCACCGGCGGCGTGTTCATGCGCAACATGGGCAAGTGGATGACCGGCCGCAAGGGCGCGCTCACCTCCTACTACCCGGAGGAGACCCGCCCCGACTACGCCGCCGGCAACCGCGGCAAGCACGTGCTGACGCAGCGGCCCGACGGCCGCCCGCAGTGCATCGCCTGCAACATGTGCGCGACCGTCTGCCCGGCGAAGGTGATCGAGATCGAGGCCGCGTTCGACCCCGACGACCCGGCCCACCCGAAGTACCCGTCGCGCTTCGAGATCGACTATTCGCGCTGCGTGTTCTGCGGGCTGTGCGTCGAGGCCTGCCCGGAGGACGCGATCCGCATGGCGAAGGAAGTGCCCGACTTCCCCTCGCCCGACCGGATGAACATGTGGCTGGGCAAGGAGGAGCTCCTCACCTGGAATCCGCAGCGCGACGTCGCCAAGCCCTATCCCCCGGCCGGCGGGGCGGCGGGCTGATCGGAGATCGCATGCTCGAATCGTTCCTCGCCCAACTCGACACGATCCTGCTCGTGGTGTTCGGCGTCTCGGCGCTGGTCGGCGGCGTGCTGGTGATCCTGCTGCGCCAGCCGATGCGGGTCGCGATGGCGCTGATCTCGACGATGGTGTTCCTGGGCGGCATCTACGGGCTGCTCGGCGTGCACTTCATCGCCGCCTTCCAGGTGCTGATCTACGTCGGCGCGGTGATGGTGTTCATGGTCTACGTGATCATGCTGCTCGACACCCGCGACCCGGCGCAGGCCACCCGCTTCTCGTCGCTGGTCATCCCGGGCGCCATCGCGTTCGTGCTGTTCCTCGGCGCGCTGGTGTACGGCGTCGTCAGCGGCCTGCCGCAGTCCGCGGCGGCCGCGAAGCCGGGCGCGGCGTTCGGCCTGACCGAGTTCGCCGTCGCGTTCCTGAACGAGTACTGGCTGCACTTCGAGCTCACTTCCGTGCTGCTGCTCGCCGCCGTCGTCGCGGCGGTGGCGGTGATCAAGGCCAGCAAGGGCGACCATGGATAAGACCCAGCTGCTGATCGCGCTCGCGCTCGCCCTGTTCTCCCTCGGGCTGCGTCGGCGTGATCGTGCGCCGCAACCTGCTCGTGATGCTGATGTGCATGGAGCTGATGCTGAACGGCGTCAACCTCTCGCTCGTCACGTTCGCCCAGGAGGCCGGCGCGGCCGTCGGTGCGGTGCTCGTGTTCCTGATCTTCGTCGTCGCGACCGCCGAGATCGCGATCGCGATCCCGATCGTGCTCCTGCTCGTGCGCCGCCGGCACACGCTCGACGCCGACGCCTACGCGGACCTCAAGGGATAGGCATGGGCACGCTGACACTGATCGCCCTGCTGCCGCTGGCCGGCTTCCTGCTGAACGGCCTGCTGGCGACCCGCCTGTCCGGCCATCCGTTCGGCAAGCGCTTCGTCACGGCGGTCGGCTGCGGCCTGCCGATCCTCGCGTTCCTGCTCGCGATCCGGGCGCTGGTGGAGCTCCGGGCCGGCGGCTACGTGCCGCTGCAGGAGGTGGTGTTCACCTGGGCGACGATCGGCCGCGAGCCCTTCGAGATCGCGTTCCACTTCGACCGCCTGACGGCGGTCATGGTGCTGATCGTCACCGGCGTGGGCTCGCTGATCCACGTCTACTCGACCGGCTACATGCACGACGACGAGAGCTACGCGCGCTACTTCGCGTACCTCAACCTGTTCCTGTTCTTCATGCTGATGCTGGTGCTCGGCCGCAGCCTGCTCGTGCTCTTCGTCGGCTGGGAGGGCGTGGGGCTCGCCTCCTACCTGCTGATCGGCTTCTGGTTCGAGGACCCCGAGAAGGCCGCGGCCGGCAAGAAGGCCTTCATCGTCAACCGCATCGGCGACGCCGGCTTCCTGCTCGGCATGTTCCTGCTCTACACGGCGGTGGGCACGCTCGACATGGACCGGATCAACGCCGCGTTCCTCGCCACCCCCGCGCCCGCGGTGTCGGCGACGCTGGTCGGCATCCTGCTGTTCATCGGCGCCACGGGCAAGTCGGCGCAGATCCCGCTGTACGTGTGGCTGCCCGACGCGATGGCCGGCCCCACGCCGGTGTCGGCGCTGATCCACGCCGCGACGATGGTGACCGCCGGCGTCTACATGTGCGCCCGCCTGTGGGGCATCTTCGCGAACGCCGCCGGGGCGTCGGAGCTGATCGCGTGGACCGGCGTGCTGACCGCCTTCGTGGCGGCGACGATCGCGCTCGTGCAGACCGACATCAAGAAGGTGCTCGCCTACTCGACGGTGTCGCAGCTCGGCTTCATGTTCGTCGCGATCGGCGTCGGGGCCTACGGCGTCGCGGTGTTCCACCTCTACACGCACGCGTTCTTCAAGGCCTGCCTGTTCCTCGGCGCCGGCAGCGTGATCCACGCGCTCTCGGGCGAGCAGGACATCCGCAAGATGGGCGGCCTCAGGGGCAAGATCCCGGTGACGTTCTGGACGTTCGCGATCGCCACCGCCGCGATCGCCGGACTGCCGCCGCTGTCCGGCTTCTTCTCCAAGGACGAGATCCTCTGGTTCGCCTTCGCCTCCGACCAGGGCGGCTCGGCCGGGGTCTTCGCGCTCGCGGCGCTCACCGCGCTGATGACCGCGTTCTACATGTTTCGCCTGCTTTGGCTCGTGTTCTTCGGCGCCTCGCGCCTGGACCCGCACGCCGCCGCCCACGTCCACGAGTCGCCGCTGTCGATGACCGGCGTGCTCGGCGATCCTGGCGGTGCTCTCGGCGATCGGCGGCTTCCTGTCGATCCCGCACTTCCTGGAGCCGATGCTGCCGCTGCCGGGCATCCAGCCTTCGCGCGCCGGCGCGCACGTGCCCATCGTGGTGATGTCGGTCGCGCTGGGGCTTGCCGGCCTCGCGGGCGCCGCGTGGTTCTTCGCGGGCAAGGGCGAGCGCGCCGAGGCGGTCAGGGTTCGGTTCTCCGGCCTGCACCGGGTGCTGTCGGGCAAGTACTTCGTCGACGAGCTCTACGACCTCGTCATCAACCGCCCGCTCCTCTGGGTGTCCGAGAACGTGTTCCTCAGGCTCTCCGACCGCGCGCTGATCGACGGCACGCTGAACGGACTCGCCGCGCTCGCGCAGCGCACGTCGGGAGTGATGGGCCGCCTGCAGACCGGGCACCTGCACCTCTACGTGCTGCTCGCGCTGATCGGCACCCTCGCGGTCCTGTTCTGGGGCTGGCGCCATGTCTGACGCCGCGATCCTGAACCTCGTGCTGTGGCTGCCGGTCGCCGGCATGGGGCTCGTCTGGGCGCTCCCCGAGGAGCGGCCGGACCGCGTCCGCTGGGCCACCTTCTGGGTGATGGCGCTGCAGTTCGTCCTCACGGTGTGGCTCTACGTCCGCTTCGACGCCGCCGATCCGTCGCTGCAGTTCGCGACGCGCCTGCCGTGGATCCCCGACTGGGGCGTCGCCTACCTGATCGGGCTGGACGGCTTCAACGTGCTGCTGGTGCTGCTGACCGCGTTCCTCGGACCGCTGGTGGTCGCCGGGTCGTTCACCGCGATCACGAAGGACGTGAAGCTGTTCCACGCGATGCTGTTCCTGATCCAGTTCGCGATGCTGGGGACGTTCGTCGCCCAGGACCTGTTCCTGTTCTACCTGTTCTGGGAGCTGATGCTCGTCCCGATGTTCCTGATCATCGGCATCTGGGGCGGCGAGCGGCGCATCTACGCGACGCTCAAGTTCGTGCTCTACACGGCGTTCGGCAGCATCCTGATGCTCGCCGCGATGATCTACCTGGTGTGGACGCTGAAGAGCACCACGGGCGTCGACTCGTTCGCGTTCGCCGACCTCTACGGCGTGAAGCTGCCGGTCGACGCGCAGACGTGGCTCTTCGCGGCGTTCGCGCTCTCGTTCGCGATCAAGGTGCCGATCGTGCCGCTGCACACCTGGCTGCCGGACGCCCACGTCGAGGCCCCGACGGCGGGCTCGGCGATCCTCGCCGGCGTGCTGCTCAAGATGGGCACGTACGGCTTCATGAAGCTCGGCTTCCCGCTGTTTCCCGAGGCGGCGAAGCTGTTCACCCCGCTCGTGATGTCGCTCGCGGTGATCAGCATCGTCTACGGCGCGTGCCTCGCGCTGGTGCAGACCGACATCAAGAAGATCATCGCCTACTCCTCGATCAGCCACCTGGGCTACGTGATGCTGGGGCTCGCGAGCCTCGACCTGATCGGCATCCAGGGCGCGGTGATCCAGATGGTGAGCCACGGGCTCACGGCCGCCGGGCTGTTCATGATGATCGGCATGATCTACGAGCGCTGCCACAGCCGCGACCTCGCCGCCTACGGCGGCCTCGCCAAGATCCTGCCGCTCTACTCGGTGTTCTTCCTGCTGCTGACCCTGGGCGCGATCGGCCTGCCGACGACCTCCGGATTCACCGGCGAGTTCCTGTCGCTGCTGGGCGCGTTCCGCGCCGCGTGGGGCGCGTACGAGGCCGGCGTCGCCTGGCCGCTGTGGCTGGTCGGCCTCGCGGTCACGGGCGTGGTGCTGGGTGCGCTGTACATGCTCTGGTTCGCGCAGCGCTTCCTGTTCGGCAAGCTCAAGGCCCCGCACCTGCCGATCACGGACCTCTCCACCCGTGAGGTCGCCATGCTCGCCGCGATCGTCGTCGCGATGTTCGCGCTGGGCCTGTTCCCCGACGAACCCTTGAGCAAGACCGAGCTCGCCGCCCGCCAGTTCCAGCAGCTGGTCGAGACCGGCGGCAGCGCCTTCGCGAGCGTGCGATGAACGCCATGTCCGTGATCCTCGCGATGCTGCCCGAGCACGCGCTGCTCGTGGGGCTCTGCGCGCTGATCCTGATCGAGGTCGCCGGCGGCAAGGGGCGCACCGGGCTCGCGGTCGCCGTCGTCGCGGTCGCCGCGGCCACGTCCGCCGCGATCGCCCTGTGGTTCGGCGGCTACGCGGCCGCGCCCTTCGCCGGCCACTTCTCGATCAACCCGCAGACCGAGATCGCGAAAGCGGTGATCCTCGCGCTCGCGCTGCCCGTGCTGCTGATCTCGCGGGACGACTTCCACGACACCCGCTTCCCGCTGCTCCTGCTGTCCTCGCTCTACGGAACGTGCCTGCTCGTGTCGTCGGACAGCTTCCTCACGCTGTTCCTCGGCCTCGAGATCATGTCGCTGCCGGTCTACGTGCTGGTCCTGCTCGCGCTGCAGCGGCCGGAAAGCGCCGAGGCCGGGCTCAAGTACCTGATCCTCGGCGGTGCGGCCACCGCGACGTTCCTGATGGGCGTCTCGCTGCTCTTCGGCGCGAGCGGCACGCTGGCCCTCTCGGCCTTCCCCGAGGCACTCGCCTCCGACGGCGCTGATGCCGCGTGCCGCGGTCGTGCTGATCCTCTGCGCGTTCTTCCTCAAGGCGGCGGTGTTCCCGTTCCACACCTGGGCGCCGGACGCCTACGAGGGCGCGAGCGTGCCGGTGACGGCCTACATGGCGACGATCATCAAGGCCGCCGTGGTGCTCGCGGTCGTCCGCCTGTTCGGCACCGCCGAGGTCACGCCGCAACTAGCCGGCCTGGTCGCGATCCTGCCGCTCGCCTCGATCGCATGGGGCAACGTCGCGGCGATCCGGCAGACGAGCTTCCGCCGGATGATCGCGTATTCGTCGATCGCGCACGCCGGGTACCTGTTCTTCGCGCTGCTCGGCACGGCCGGCGGCCGGTTCCAGGCGGTCGCCTTCTACGTGCTCGCCTACGGCGTGATGAACCTGCTCGCGTTCTCGGCGCTGCCCACCGGCGGCGACGACGCCGCGCGCGACCGCATCGCCAACCTGAAGGGCCTCTACCGCCGCAAGCCGTTCGCGGCGATCGTCATCGCGCTCGCGATGCTCTCGCTCGCCGGCATCCCGCCGCTGCCCGGCTTCGTGGCCAAGTTCCTGGTGTTCCGCAACGTGATGGCCGCGGGCCACACGTGGTACGCCGTGCTGGGCCTCGTGGGAAGCTACCTCGGCATCTACTTCTACCTGCGGATCATCCAGTTCATGTTCATGAGCCCGCAGGGCGAGGGCGACGCCGACGAGCGGCCGCGCCGGCTCGCGCTGGGCGCCACGCTGCTGTGCCTCGTGCCGGTGGTGCTGCTGGTGATCTTCCCGGGCTGGGTGCTCGGGAAGTTCTGACCCCGGATGCGCCGGCCGGCTGGGCGACAGCCGCCTAGGCGCCGGCGCGCTTGGCGATCGGCGAGTAGTGATCGAGCACCTGCAGGCGCGTCGCCTGCAGCCGCTCCGAAACCACCTCGAGCACGCGGTAGATGAACGCGTAGCCGAACGCGGGGTCGGCATTGCACGCGGCGAGGAGCGCCTTGTCGTCGAAGGCCAGCGCCGTCACCGGCTCGAGGGCGCGCGCCTGGAAGTACTTGCCCTGGCCCGACAGCATCGCCGACCAGCCGAACTCGTCGCCGCCGGAGAGCGTCTGTACGCGCACGTTGGGGTGGTTCGGTACCTCGATCTCGAGCGCGACACGGCCGCTGATGATGAGGTGGAAGTCGTGACTCTCGCCGCCTTCGCGGAAAATCACCTGGTCGCGCTCGAAGGTCACTTCCCTGGCGAGCGAGGCGAGCTTCCCGATCTGCTCCGGCGTGAAGTTCTTGTCGAACGGATGGCTGCGCAGCGCGGCCACCAGGTCCTTCTGTTGCATGGCTTCTCCTCCCGCAAGCACGCTCGAGTGCTTTCGCCGGGAACGGCGTCCTCCGGCTACGCTCGATTCGCACGATGGTAGCACCGCCACTTGTCCAGCCCGCTGCCGGCGATGACGGCAGGCCCCCGGCCCGCGCGCGGCCGGGCACCCCGACCATCAGGATCGCGAGTCCGGAACTCGTCGCCGGGCGGGCAGGACCCGCGTACGTCATGCGCACTCCTGTTGTGCGGATTCGTACGCACCTTGATACAGTGCGGGCCGCAGGTCGAGGGTCGTGGCGAAGTGTCGGACCCGACAAGAATAGCGCGCCGGAATCGCGCAGCACCGGCGACGCCGGTGTGCCTGCGAGGCGACGCGGCCTGACCTTGGGGGAAGCCTTGCTGGAGGACATTGCCAACGCCGGCCACGGCGTTCTTCGTGACGCGCATCCGCCGCGCGTTCGCAAGTCCGCGTCGCGCCCTGTCGTGCTGGTCGTCGCCGGCACGCGTCCGGAGTGCATCAAGCTCGTCCCGGTGATTCGCGAGCTCGGCCAGCGGCAGGCGCTCTCCGCCCTCGTGATCGGCAGCGGGCAGCATCCCGAGGCGGTGCGCCGCACGTTCGGCGAGTTCGGGATTCGCCCCGACCACGAGCTGCCGCCGCTCGTGGCGATGCCCAATCTCCGCACCGCAGCCTGGCAGCTGATCTCGAGCCTCGTCGAGGCGATCGGCGAGTACCAGCCGGCGCTCGTGCTGGTGCAGGGCGACACGCTGACGGCCTATGCGGGGACGCGCGCCGGCGTTCGCGCACGTCGCGAGGTCGTGCACGTCGAGGCGGGCCTGCGCACGCCCAGCGTCGCCGATCCGTTTCCCGAGGAGTGGTTCCGGCGCCGCATCGCGGGACATGCGACGTACCACTTCGCGCCATCGGCCTCGGCACACGCCAACCTGCTCGCCGAAGGGGTGCCGCCCGAGCGCATCCACAACGTCGGCAACACCGGCATCGACACGCTGCGCGCGCTCCTGCACGGCGACGATCATGGGCACGAGCGCCATCGCGCGACGCGTACCACGGTGCTCGTCACGCTCCACCGGCGGGAGAACTGGGATGGCAAGGCCGACATCGTCTGCGACGCGCTGCTCGACCTCGTCGCGACGCGGCCCGAGCTCGGCATCGTGCTCCCGGTGCACCCGAACCCCCGCGTCGCGACGCGCCTCAAGCGCCGGCTCGGCGGCAGGCCGCGAATCTCGCTGGTCGCGCCGATGAACTATCGCGAGTTCATCGCCACCGCCGCAGGCGCCGCGTTGCTCATCAGCGACTCGGGCGGCGTGCAGGAGGAAGCGCCCCACCTCGGCGCGCCGGTCCTCGTCCCGCGCTCGTGCACCGAGCGGCCCGAGGCGATCGACACCGGTTTCGTGCGGCTCGTGCCGGTGGAGCGGGAGGTGATGCTGCGGACCGCGCTCGACATCCTCGCGGCGCCGCGCGCAGCGCCCGTTCCCTTCGACAGCAGCGCCCCCTTCGGCGACGGCACGGCGGCCACGCGCATCGTCGACGTGCTCGAGGCCGTGCTGGTGGCAAGGAACGACGCATGAGCTCCGCTGCACTCACCCGCGCCGGGGACGCGCCGTCGGTGCCGGGGGCAAGACACGCGATCGCGTCGTGGCTCCTCGACGGCCCGGCGCTGGTGCGCGACGGACCGCACGCCGGTGCCGTCGCCGGCGTCGTCGGAACGTCGGGAACCATCGCCTACGTCTATCCCGAAATTGCCGGCTACTACCTGCAGTGGCTCGCCTGGCGGGCGCGCGAAGGCCACGAACGCGAGCGGCTCAGCGCTCGCGCGGCAGCCGTGCAGCATTGGCTGCGCGTCTGGCTCGCGGACGCGACCCCACCCCGCACGCGGCTCCACCTCCATGCGCCGGTCGAGGACTGGCGCAACGGGGCCGTGTTCTGCTTCGACATCGCGATGGTGCTGCGCGGCCTCGCCTCGTCGGCGCAGAGCCGGACTCGTCACGGTCGACGAAGCCGTGGTCGCCGGCGTCGTCCGCGAACTCGAGCGCCTGATCGGCGCCGACGGTGCGTTCGAAGCATGCGCCGCCAACGACCCGGCGCGGCCACCCCCCGATCGCTGGTCGACCCGCCGGGGCCCGTTCCTTGCCAAGGCCGCCGCGGGCATCGTCACCGCGGCGCGGACCTTGCCGATGGTACCCGGACCCGTGCTTCGCGCTGCCGAGGCGACGTTCGACGCCAGCGTGGCGGCGCTGCTGCACGCACCGCATCCCGAGCTGCATCCGCTGCTCTACGCCCACGAGGGCGTGATGGCCCTGCCCGACCATCGGGACTTCGTTCGTACCCTCGCGACGGTGGCGGCGCAGTTCGACGAGCTCCTGAAGGTCGCGTCGCGTCACGGCACGCTGCCGGAGTCGCGGGGCACGCGCGGCGAGGTTGCGACCGGTCCCTCGCGCGTCGACGTCGTCGCGCAGGCACTGCGCATCGGCAGCCTGCTCGACGCGCACCTGCCCTTCCGTGACGCCGACCGGTCGACGCTCGCGCACCTTCGGGGGCTTCTCGCGGCCGAGGTCCGGCCGTCCGGCGCGATGCCGTTTGCGTTGCGTTCCGAGCCGCTGCAATGGAATACGTGGGCAGCGATGTTCGCCGACCAGGCGCTGGCCTTCGTCGCGGAGCCGGATGCCGGTGCGCGCCCACTGCGGCGGCGATCCGCTGCTCGTCTGAGAGCGGCGGGGCAGGCAACCATGTGGGGCACGAGCTGGCGGCAACGGCTGCGACTCCTGCCGCTCGATGCGGCGATGGCGCTCGGCGATCGCCTTGCCGCGCTCGCGCCCGCGGCGCGCGTTGCCAAGGCCGGGGCATGGCAGCCCGGGATCACGGTGCTCGTGCCGGATCGCGATGCCCCGGAGATGCTCGCCGAAGCGCTCGCGTCGCTGCGCGGGGCACTCGGGCGCTGCGACGAGCCTGCGCAGGTCGTCGTCGTCGCCAACGGTGCGCCTCTGGCGACCTACGACGACGTGCGCGCGCGGTTCCCCGAGGTCGAATGGGCGCACGACGAGCGACCGCTCGGATTCGCCGGCGCGGTCGAACGCGGCCTCGCGCTGGCGCGGCACGACGCCACGTTCCTCATGAACAACGACATGACGCTCGATGCTGGTGCGCTCGCGTCGCTGCTGCCGCACCGGGCGCCGGACGTGTTCGCGATCGGGTCGCAGATCCTGCAGCAGGACGCGACGGGCCGCCGCGAGGAAACCGGCTTCACCGACTGGTACGCCGACGCGTCGGGCGTGCACCTCTATCACGCGCCACCGCCCGATGCGGATGGCGCGGTCCCGCACCTTTGCGCGAGCGGCGGCGCCGCGCTGTTCCGCACGGCGACGCTGCGCGGCTACGTGGCGGACAGTCGCGCCTACGACCCCTTCTACTGGGAGGACGTCGAGTGGAGCCTGCGGGCGTGGCGCGACGGCCAGCGCGTGCTCTTCTGCCCGCGCTCGCTCGCGCGCCATCGCCATCGGGCGACGACCGCCCGCTACTACGCGGCCGACGAGCTCGACCGCATCGTCGAGCGCAACCGGTTGCTGTTCGACGCACGGCACGGCGTCACGGACTTCGGCCGCGACTGGCTGATGACGCGGATCTGCGACCTTCCGTACGCGAGCCAGCGCGAGCTCGCGCAACCTCGACAGGCCGCGGGCGTACTGCAGCAGCGCCGCATGCGTCGCACCGGACCGTCGCATCCACCGGTCCTCACGCACCCTTCGGGCGCGACGGTCGTGCTGCGAGAGTCGTCGTACAGCTTCCGCATGCGGCCGCCCGGCCGTTCCGGCCGGCCGCGCGTGCTGTTCGTCACGCCTTTCGCGACGTTCCCGCCGCGGCACGGCGGTGCGCGCCGCGTCGCCGAGCTGGTCCGGGGCCTGCGCGAGTCCTTCGACGTCGCGCTCGTCACCGACGAGGCCGATCTCTACGGCGCGCACAGCTTCACCGACTTCGATGGACTGGCCGCCGTCTACCTGGTCCGGCGCGGCGCGGCCGAGACCACGCCGGAGTCCGGCACGCTGGCGGAACGCATGCGCACGCATTGCCACCCGGCCCTCGTCGACGCGCTCGCCCGGGCATGCCGGGAGTTCCGGCCGGAACTCGTGCAGGTCGAGCACGCGGAGCTCGCGCCGCTCGTCGCGCACCGCGATTCCGGCGCGAAGTGGCTGCTGGACCTGCACGACGCGTACGGCCCGGATGACTTCGACCGGCCGGCCGAAGCCGCGGCCTTCGCCGCGCACCTCGACCGCTACGATGGCGTGATCGTCTGCTCGCGCGAAGATGGGCAGCTCGTCGACCACCCGCGAGTGGAGTGCATCGGCAACGGCGCGCGGATCGAGACGGGCACCTATCGACCTTCGGTGTCCCGGGGACTGCTGTTCATCGGGCCGTTTCGCTATGGGCCCAACCACGAAGGCATCCTCGCGTTCCTGCGCACGGCCTGGCCGGCAATTCGCGCGGCCGTGCCCGACGCGACGCTGCTGGTACTGGGCGGCGACGAGCATGCCGAGCGCACCTTGCACGAACCCGCGTTCGCGCAACCGGGCGTCACCGTCTCGGGCCATCGCGACGACGTCCCGCAGCTCCTGTCGCAGTGCGCGCTGACGATCAATCCGCTCGCCGGCATCCGCGGCTCTGCGGTCAAGCTGGTCGAGTCGCTTGCTGCCGGGCGCGCGTGCGTGAGCACGACCGCCGGCGCCCGGGGCTTCTCGCCGACGCGCCGCCCGGACTCGTCACGGTCCCCGACGTGCCGTCGATGGCGGCCCCCGTGATCGAGCTCCTCACCGACGCCTCGGCCCGCCATCGCATCGAGGACCCTTCGCGCGGCGCGTTCGACCACTGCCGCTGGTCGAGTCGCGTCGCCGAGCTCGAACGCCTCTACCGCGCGATGCTGCGCGAAGACACGGCCAGGAAACCCGATCGATGAGCACCGCAGGGCCGTCCCAAGGTGCGAATATCACCCCCTCCGGGGGCAGCGCAGCGGCGCAAGCCGCAAGCGTGGGGGTCCAAGATTGAGCACCTACGACAGCATCGCGCCGTTCTACGACGTCGACATGGCGAGGAACATGCCGTTCGACGACGTCGGCTTCTATGCGAACCTCTGCGCGGAGGCGAACGGGCCGGTGCTCGAGCTCGGGTGCGGCAACGGCCGTCTGCTGCTGCCGCTGCTCCGCCGCGGCATCGACGCGACTGGGGTCGACGCCTCCCCCGGCATGCTCGCCGAGCTCAAGCGCAAGGCCGCCGCGCTCGGCCTGCCGGCGCCGGTGCAGCAGATGGACATGCGCGGGCTCGCGCTCGCGCAGCGGTTCGCGCTGGTCCTCTGCCCCTACTCGCTCGTCACGTACTGCCTCGGGGACGACGACCTGCGCCGACTGTTCGACAGCGTGCGGGCGCATCTCGCGCCCGATGGCCGCTTCGTCGTCGACGCGTTCGTGCCACAGCCACCGTCGCCGCAGGACGCGGAATTCCGCCTCGACTACCGACGGCCCTGGGGCGACACCGTACTGTCCCGCTGGCGCAGGCTTCGCCCCGAGAGTGCGCTGGTCAATCGCATCGAGCGACGCTACGAAGTCACCGAAGCCGACGGCTCGGTGCGCGAACGGATCGACGTCGAGGAGCTCGTGCGCCCATTCGCCCCGGATGTTCTGCGCGCCGCCGTCGTTGCGGGGGGCTTTG
>CAVPJE010000010.1:0-48111 GCA_963705175.1 uncultured beta proteobacterium
GGCGGCATGGTGCGGCAGTACCAGGTGGTGCTCGACCCGAACAAGCTGCGGTCCTTCAACATCCCCCATGCGAAAGTCATCGAGGCGCTGAGGCGTGCGAACACCGAGGTCGGCGGCTCGGTGCTGGAGCTCGGCGAAGCCGAGTACATGGTGCGTTCCAGCGGGTACCTGAAGTCGCTCCAGGATTTCCGCGACACGCCGCTTGCGGTGTCCGAGGCCGGCGTGCCCGTGCGGCTCGGCGACGTCGCGCGCGTACAGGTCGGCCCGGAAATGCGCCGCGGCATCGCCGAGCTCGACGGGGAAGGCGAAGTGACCGGCGGCATCATCGTGATGCGCAGCGGCAAGAATGCGCTCGCCACGATCGATGCGGTGAAGGCGAAGCTCGAGCAGCTAAAGCCCGGGTTGCCTGCCGGCGTCGAGATCGTGCCGGTCTACGACCGCTCGGATCTCATCGGGCGGTCGATCGCCACCGTCGAGAACACGCTGCTCGAGCAGTTCGCGATCGTCGCGCTGATCTGCATCGTGTTCCTGTTCCACCTCCGCAGTGCCTTCGTCGCGATCGTCGCGCTGCCGCTCGGCGTGCTCGTGGCGTTCATCGTCATGTACTACCAGGGCATCACCGCGAACATCGTCTCGCTCGGCGGCATCGCGATCGCGATCGGCGAGATGGTCGACGCGGCGGTGGTGATGGTCGAGAACGCGCACCGGCGCATCGAGGCCTGGCAGGATGCGCATCCGGGGCGGTCGCTGGAGGGCGAGGAGCGCTGGAAGGTGATCACCGACGCCGCCGTCGAGGTCGGGCCGGCGCTGTTCTCGTCGCTCTTGATCGTGACGATCTCGTTCGTCCCGGTGTTTGCCCTGGAAGCCCAGGAGGGGCGCCTGTTCGCGCCGCTCGCGTTCACCAAGAGCTACGCGATGGCGGCAGCGGCCGGCATCTCGGTCACGCTGGTGCCGGTGCTGATGGGCTACCTGATCCGCGGGCGCATTCCCGCCGAGCAGAAGAACCCGATCAACCGCTTCCTGATCTGGGCCTATCGCCCGCTGCTCGAGGCGGTGCTGAAGGCGCCGTGGCTGACCATCGTGCTGGCGTTGGCGCTGGCGGTCGCAACGCTGTGGCCCGCCGCGAAGCTGGGTGGCGAGTTCATGCCGCCGCTCGACGAGGGCGACCTCCTGTACATGCCCACCGCGCTGCCGGGGCTGTCGGCCGGCAAGGCCGCGGAGCTGCTGCAGCAGACCGACCGCATGATCAAGACCGTGCCCGAGGTCGCGCGCGTGTTCGGCAAGGCCGGACGAGCGGAGACCGCGACCGATCCCGCGCCGCTCGAGATGTTCGAGACGGTAATCCAGCTGAAGCCGCGGGACCAGTGGCGGCCCGGGATGACCACGCCGAAGCTGATCGACGAGCTCGACGCGGCGGTCAAGGTGCCGGGCCTCGCCAACGTCTGGGTGCCGCCGATCCGCAACCGCATCGACATGCTCGCCACCGGCATCAAGAGTCCCGTGGGCATCAAGGTGTCGGGCACGAACCTCGCCGAGATCGACAAGGTCGCGGCCGAGATCGAGAAGGTGGTGAAGCACGTCCCCGGCGTGTCGTCGGCGCTCGCCGAGCGGTTGACCGGCGGGCGCTACATCGACGTGGCCATCGATCGGCCCGCCGCGGCCCGCTTCGGGCTCTGCGGTCGACGACGTGCAGTCGGTGGTCGCGGCCGCGATCGGCGGCGAGAACATCGGGGAAACCGTCGAGGGGCTGCAGCGCTTCCCGATCAACGTGCGCTACCCGCGCGACTATCGCGACTCGATCGGCAACCTGCGCGACCTGCCGATCGTCACCGAGCGGGGCGCGCAGATCCGGCTCTCGGACGTGGCGACGATCCGGATCAGCGACGGTCCGCCGATGATCAAGAGCGAGAACGCGAGGCCGTCCGGCTGGGTGTACGTCGACATCCGGGGCCGCGACCTCTCCGGATCGGTGCGCGCCATGCAGCGGGCGGTCGCCGCAGAGGTCAAACTGCCGCCAGGCTACTCGATCGCGTGGTCCGGGCAGTTCGAGTACATGGAGCGCGCCGCGGAGCGTCTGCAGATCGTCGTGCCGGCGATGCTCGCGATCATCCTGGTGATGCTCTATCTCACGTTCCGGCGCATCGACGAGGCGCTGCTCGTCATGGCGATCCTGCCGTTCTCCGTGATCGGCGGGGTGTGGCTCCTGTACGCGCTCGACCACAACGTGTCGATCGCGAGCGCGGTGGGCTTCATCGGACTCGCCGGCGTCACCGCGGAGTTCGGCATCGTCATGCTCGTGTACCTGAAGCAGGCGTGGGACGAGCGGGTCGCGAAAGGCGAGCGGAGCGAGACCGCGCTGCTGGAGGCGATCCGCGAAGGGGCCGCACTGCGCGTGAGACCGAAGGCGATGACCGTCGCGACGACGGTGCTCGGGCTCATGCCGATCCTGTGGGAGACGGGAACCGGCTCCGAGATCACGCAGCGGATCGCGGCGCCGATGATCGGCGGCATGATCACCGCGCCGCTGCTTGTCCATGTTCGTGATCCCCGCGGGCTACCTGCTGATGCGGCGGGCCGGGCTGCGCCGCCGCGCCAGGGTCGAACGGACCGCGGCCGAGCCGGCGACCGGCGTCGTGTAGCGTGTGCGGGGTGTCCGCGTTCGGGAACATGCGCCCGAACGCGGCGACCGCAAGGCGTCGACCGCTATTTCCTGCGCCGCGGGGCCGGTGGCGCAGGCTTGTCGTGGAAGGTGAGCGCGAGGTCGAACGCAGCCCGGACGAACGCGAGCACGGCGGTGAACTCCTCGTCGTCGAGGCGCCGCGCCGCGTCGCTCGCGCGGTAGATGTTCGCGAACTCCCGCTCGCGGCCGGCCTGCACCGCGAGCCGGCCGATGCCCAGCCGCTCCAGCGTCTGCCAGGTGTCCGGGTTGTAGGAGCGCGTGAAGCGCATCACGAACGAGATGGGGTCGTTGCGCCCGAGCACCGACGCGAGGCGCAGGATGACCTCGAACGGCAGTGCCACCTTGCCGCCTTCGACCAGTTCCAGCAGTGTCGGGTCCTTGAGGTTGATCGCCTCGCCGACCTCCTTCAGCGAAAGTCCGGCGGCCTCGCGCATGCTGCGCAACACCGAGCCGGCGCGCGCGAGCGTGGCGCGTTGCTCGGGACGCACCAGCAACGCCTTCGCCGCGCCGATCGAGACGTCGGCGGCAGCGCCCGCGATGCCGAGCACCGAGTCGGACCAGGACCGCACCTGCTTCGCCATGCTGACCAGGCTCGAGTCCTCCGCGGCACCGGCGACAGGCGGTGCGTCGGCTTGCGTCGTCGTCCGCTTGCGGGCGACGCGCTTCTTGGGCTTCAGCGTCGGGTCGGACTTGGCCATGGGCCGGGTTCCTCGGGTGTGGGGGGTGCCGACGATGGTAGCGGCGGCGGGTGTTGCCCGTCTACGTGCTGCCCGGCAATTTCTCGGCGAGGCGCAGGCCCGCAATGCGCGCGATCTGGGCCAGCGCCTCGGTAAATTCGGCTGCCGGATCGCACTCGAGGCGCCGCGCGAGCTCCGCGATCACGCCCGCCCGGTCCCAGCCCTTCACCGCGAGGATGAACGGGAAGCCGAACTTCTCGTGATAGCGGGCGTTCAGGTCGATGAGCCGCGCCAGTTCCGTCGGGCGAGCACTGGGTGAGGCCGGCACTCGACTGCTCGCTCGTCGAGTCCGCGGTGAGCTCGCGGCGCACCATGGCCCGTCCGGCGAGCTCCGGGTGCGCCCGGATCAGTGCGAGCTGCTCGTCCCGCGAGGCAGCGTGCATCGCGCCGACCATCGCCCGGTGCAGCGCATCGACGCTGGCGAACGGCCGCGCGGCGAACGCGCGCGCGGCGACCCACGGCGAGTGCTCGAAGATGCCGCCCAGCGCCGCCACGAAGGCCGCGCGGTCGGTCGCGTTCAGCTCGGCGAGCGTCATCGCACGGCGCTCGCGGTGAACGGGTGCGTCGCGATCCAGTGTCGCGCGATGTCGATGCGTCGTGCGCACCAGACGTGGTCGTGCGCCCGGACGTGGTCGAGGAAGCGGGCGAGCGAGGCGAGCCGCGCCGGCCGCCCCGCGAGGCGGCAGTGCAGCCCGATCGACAGCATCTTGGGCGCGTTCGCGCCGGCCGGGTCGCCCTCGGCGTACAGCGTGTCGAACGCGTCGCGCAGGCAGGCGAAGAACTGCTCGCCGCTGTTGAAGCCCTGCGGCGTCGCGAAACGCATGTCGTTGGTGTCGAGCGCGTACGGGACGACGAGGTGCGGCACGCGCGCGGCGTCGACCTCGACCTCGACCCAGTAGGGGAGGTCGTCGGCGTAGGAGTCGGCGTCGTACACGAAGCCGCCGTGCTCGACGACGAGGCGCCGCGTGTTGGGGCTGTCGCGCCCGGTGTACCAGCCTTCCGGCGCTCGCCCGGTGAGCGCGCGGATCGCCTCGACCGCGCGCGCCACGTGCTCGCGCTCGGTCGCGATGTCGGCCTGCTGGTAGCTCACCCAGCGCCAGCCGTGGCACGCGATCTCGTGGCCGTCGCGCAGGAACGCCTCGACCACCCGGGGATGGCGCAGCAGCGCCATCGCCACGCCGAAGATCGTCAGCGGCACCTCGCGGTCGCGGAACAGGCGCAGGATGCGCCAGACGCCGGCGCGCGAGCCGTACTCGTAGAGCGACTCCATGCTCATGTGCCGCGCCGGGTACGCCTGCGCGCCGACGATTTCGGAGAGAAACGTTTCCGACGCCGCGTCGCCGTGGAGGACGCTGTTCTCGGCGCCTTCCTCGTAGTTCAGCACGAACTGCACGGCGATCCGGGCGCCGTTCGGCCAGCGCGGATGCGGCGGCTGCTCGCCGTAGCCCGCGAGGTCGCGCGGGTAGTCGGGTTCGAAGGGTTGCATGGAGGCGTTCGCACCACGCGGTGCGCGGTGCGCGCGGCGAGCATACAATGCGCCGCACAACCCCGGCAAACCCGCGCGACGAACCATGGGCCGCCTGACCACGCACGTCCTCGACACTGCCCACGGCACGCCGGCGGGGGGTGTCGGCCTGACCCTGTACCGCAACGTGGGCGAGCGCTACGTGCTGATCGGCGACGCGGTGACCAACGTCGACGGCCGCTGCGACGCACCGCTCCTCGCGGGCGACGCGTTCACCGCCGGCCGCTACCGCCTCGTGTTCCGCGCCGGGGACTACTTCCGCAGGTGCGGCACGGCGCTGGCGGAGCCGCCGTTCGTCGACGAGGTGGTGGTCGACTTCGGCGTCGCCGACGCGTCGGGGCACTACCACGTGCCGCTGCTCGTGTCGCCGTGGTCGTGGTCGACCTACCGCGGTTCCTAGGCAACCGCGGCACGCTTCGCGCATGGAAGCCTACGCGCTCGATTGGCTCAACCTGCTGGTGCGCTGGGTCCACCTGATCACGGGCATCGCCTGGATCGGCGCCTCGTTCTACTTCGTCTGGCTCGACAACACCCTGCACGCGCCGAAGGTCGCGCGGGACGCGGAGCAGGGCGTCGGCGGCGAGCTGTGGGCGGTGCACGGCGGCGGCTTCTACCACGTGCAGAAGTACCGCGTCGCGCCGGCCGAGTTGCCGTCGCCGCTGCACTGGTTCAAGTGGGAGGCCTACGCGACGTGGTTGTCCGGCTTCGCGCTGTTCGTGGTCATGTACTACGCGAACGCGCGTGCGTACATGATCGACCCCGCGGTCGCCGACCTCGCACCGTGGCAGGCGATCGCGATCTCGTTCGCGCTGCTCGGGGTCGGGTGGGTGTTCTACGACCAGTTGTGCAAGCGCCTCGGACTGGAGCGCGATGCAGTGATCGCCGCCGTGATGGTCGGGTTCGTCACGCTCGTCGCGTGGGGGCTCTCACACGCCTTCTCCGGCCGCGCGATGTTCATCCAGGTCGGCGCGATGCTCGGCACGATGATGGTGGGCAACGTCGCGCACGTGATCATTCCGGCGCAGCGCGAGCTGGTACGGGCGAAGGAGCGCGACGAACCGCCCGATCCGGTGCACGGCCGCCGCGGCAAGCAGCGCTCGGTGCACAACAACTACTTCACGCTGCCGGTGCTGTTCGTGATGATCAGCGGCCACTACCCGATGACCTGGGGCCACTCCCACGCCTGGCTGGTGCTGGTCGGGATCCTCCTGGTCGCCGCGTTCGTGCGGCACTTCTTCAACCTGCGTCATCGCGGCCGCACGGTCTGGGCGATCCCCGTGCTCGGCATGCTCGCCACCGCAGTCATCGCGGTCGCCATCGCGCCGGCGCCGCCCTCGGCGGCCGACGTGCCGTCGTTCGCGCGCGTGCAGGCGATCGTGCTCGACCGCTGCGCGTCCTGCCACGCCGAGCGGCCGACGCACACCGGGTTCTCGGCGGCGCCGAAAGGCGTCATGCTGGACACGCCCGAGCGCATCGTCGCCGCCGCGGCGCGCATCGGCGAGCAGTCGGTGACGACCAAGGCGATGCCGATCGGCAACCTCACGGGCATGACCGACGCCGAGCGGACGGCACTCGGCGCGTGGATCGCCGGGGGCGCACGGCGCTGAGCCCGGGCGTCGTCAGAACAGCTCGGGCTGTTCCGGCTTCGGCCCCGGCCGCGCCGCGTCGGCGTGCAGCGGCAGCAGTGCATCGGAGTCGGGCAACCGCTCGATCATCGACGCATCGTCGTGCCGCACGCTGTTGACGCGGCTCGACACCGGCCACCACGTCATCGCCTCGGAGGGATACGGCGCGACGAGCGCCTGCGGACCGTCCTGCGCGGGATCGAGCCAGCGCGCGTACTGGTCCGGAGGTACGATCACCGGCATCCGGTCGTGCACGGCGCGCAGCAGGTCGTTCGCGTCGGTGGTGAGGATCGTGCAGGAGTCGAGCGGCTCGCCGTCCCCCGTGAGCCAGCGCTCGTAGAGTCCCGCGAAGGCGAACACGTCGCCATCCTTCATCGCGATCAGCACCGGCTGCTTGCGCCCGTCCGCCGCTGGCATCCACTCGTAGAAACCGTTCGCGGGGACCAGGCAACGGTGGCGACGGAACGCGGTGCGGAACGACGGCTTGGTCGCAACCGTCTCGCCCCGGGCGTTGATCATCTTGGATCCGATCGCGGGATCCTTCGCCCATCTCGGCACGAGTCCCCAGCGGACGGCGACGAGCTCGCGCGCGCCGCCTGCCGAGACCCGCACGATCGGCACCTCCTGCATCGGCGCCACGTTGTAGCGCGGCCGCACCGACGGCGCGTGCGCGAGCCCGAAGGCAAGGGCGATCGCCGCGGGGTTCGCGTGAAGCTCGTAGCGGCCGCACACGGTGGGTCAGGCCTCCAGCCCGCTTGTCGAGGCATCGCGCTCGCCGGGGGTCGCGGGGCTCTCGAGCAGCCGCCGGGCGGTCTTCGCCACCTGCAGCGTATCCCAGTAGGCGTAGGCGGAGACGGCGGCCGCGCCGGCGATCGGTATCCACCGGCTCGCGGCGCGCCCGAGAAGGCGCCGCGACACGGCGGAGCCGACCTTGCTTGCGGCCGACGAAAGCGCCCGTGACGAGAGCTGCCTGACGACGAATCGCTGCCCCGAGCGCACCGCGACGTCGCGCAGCACGTGGCTCGCGGCGTGGCGGAACAGGCAATAGAGCATGTGGGTGCGCGACAGCTCGGCGCTGCGCCCGTAGAGCGCGAAGATGTCGGCGACCAGCTGGCGCTGCGTCTGCCAGATCAGATACAGGTCGGGCAGCACCGTGAGGATGCCCAGCGGACCGGGCGGCAGCGCAAGCGACCCGGCGACGAGCGCGGCGCGCTTCGCCGCGGCGCGGGCGAGCCGCTCGGCGGCCGCGTCGGGGTGCTCGACCTGGCGCGTGCGCGCTGCCGGAACGTCGCTGATGACACGCTCGATGACGCCGCCCACCTCGCCGACGGGCTCGGGAACCGGTTGTCGCTGCATGGCCTGCTTTCGTCCCACGCCCGCAAGTGGCGGGTGCGTTCGCATATTAGACACGATCGGGCGCCCCGTGGTGCCGAGGCAAATCTGCCTGCCGGACCGGGTCGGTGCGCCGGATAGAATGGCGAGGTTGCCTTCCTGGTGCGGGAACTCGATGCGCGTTGCACTCTGGCTGCACCTGCTCGGAGTCGTGATCTGGGTCGGCGGGATGTTCTTCGCGCACGTCGCGCTGCGCCCGGCCGCGCTGATGCTGCCACCGCCGGTCCGGTTGCCCCTGATGGCGGCAACGCTGGCCACCTTCTTCCGCTGGGTCGGCGGCGCCGTCGTCACGATCATCGTCACGGGCTTCATGATGATCGCGTGGATGGGGGGCTTCGCGAACCTCGGCGCGCACATTCACGCGATGACCGCGCTCGGCCTCGTCATGACCTCGGTCTTCGGCTATATCGTCGCGGTGCCCTATCCCCGCATGCGCGCCGCCATCGCGAGCGGCACCCTGCCGGCCGCCGGCGAGGCGCTGACGCAGGTGCGTCGGCTCGTCGGCTTCAACCTCGTCGTCGGCCTCGCGACGATTACCGTCGCGATCCTCGGTCACGGTGTCCTGTGACGCCGGTGATGGAAGCTGCCGATGCGTCGGAATTGCCGGGCCTGCGTCCCAGTAATTGTCAGCAAAGTAAACCAAGTTAACGTTATCTTGCGACAACGTCTTCTAATTCGTCCTATGATGAGTCCGGCGTGAGGATCTTCGGTTTCGCCGGTTGGTCGGGCAGCGGCAAGACCACCCTGGTCGAGCAGCTCGTGCCGCGACTCGTCGGGAGGGGGCTCCGGGTGTCGCTGGTGAAGCACGCCCACCACCGTTTCGAGGTCGATCAGCCGGGCAAGGACAGCTATCGCCACCGTCATGCCGGTTGCACCGAGGTGCTCATCACGTCGCCCCTGAGGTGGGCGTTGATGCACGAGCTGCGCGGCGACGCGGAACTGCGTTTGCCCGACGTGCTGGCCCGGCTCTCGCCGTGCGACCTGGTCCTGGTCGAGGGCTACAAGCGCCACGCGCTGCCGAAGCTGGAGATCTACCGGGCGGAACTTGGCAAGCCGCTGCTGCACCCGCGGGACGCGAACATCGTCGGGCTCGCCACGGACACGCCCGCGGCCTTCGCCGGGGGTCGCATTCCCGTGTTCGGCCTCGACGCGTATGACGCGCTTGCCACGTTTGTCGAGGAGCGGGCGGTATACGCGACCGCTGGCGGTTGACGGGCCGTCGGCGACGGGCGTAAGTTGAACTCGGGTGTGGTTTCGGCTTTCCAACGCTCGAGTAACCCCGTTGCGGGGCGGTAACGAAGATGAAACCGATGCGAAAGCTCCTCGTTCTTCCTCTCGCGCTTTTCCTGGGCTTGACTGGCGCCGCGGTTGGCGCGGCCGAGATCACGCGTGATGGCTTCTACGGTGGGATCGCGTTGCGCGACGCCACCGGCGAGCAGGGGGTGGCGATCAGGGACGCGTCCAACCCGTGGACGCGCGTGGCACCGGTCGCCGCCGAAGGCCAGGCGTCGCAGGCGCTGGTCTACGGCGGATATCGTTGGCGTCGCGACCTCGCGCTGGAAGCGGCGTTGGGGAGCGAAAGCTATCGCCTGCCGGGCCGGGGTGGCATCGGCCTCGTTCTGCCGGTCGACGACGACAGCGCGAGCCGCCGGTGGAACGTCGACGTCCAGGGCAGCTGGGCGTTCTGGCGCAGCGTGTCGCTGTACGGCCGGCTGGGCTATGCGCAATCCGAACTGGCGCCGCTGTATCGCACGTCGGTGGTCGCGAATCCCGGCGACGCGCGCACGCGCGATGGCCTCAACTACGGCGTCGGTCTGCGCTACGATGTGACGCGGTCGCTGGGCGTGCGGCTGGAATACGCTCGCACTGGCCTGTTCGCCGGCGACGTCGTGAGCGGCACGCCCTACGACGACCAGGTGCAGTTCGGCCTGCAGCTCCGCTTCTAGCGTTTGGTCGGCGCCGCGGTGCGCGCCGCCGACGCACTGTCCTCCGCAATGCACGACCAGACTCCGGTGACCGTGCGCGTCGTCTATCTCGCACGCTTGCGGGAGGCATTCGCGACCGCGGGCGAGTCCCTTGCCGTGCCCGCGGGATCGGCGGCGACTGTCGCGGGAATGCTCGATACGCTGCGCCAGCGTGGCGGTCCCTACGCCGCGGAGCTCGCCCCCGGTCGCGCGATACGGGTCGCGATCAATCACGCGATGGCCCAGCCTTCCGACGCCCTCCGCGACGGCGACGAGGTGGCGCTGTTTCCCCCCGTGACCGGCGGCTGACGATGAGCCCGAAGGGCCGCCCCGAGGGCGAATCCGCCCCGAAGCGCGTCAGCGCGGAGGGTAGTCCAGTGAGCCCGAAGGGCCGCCCCGAGGGCGAATCAGGCCCGGAGCGCGCAGCGCGAAGGGTTGTCCAGTGACGGTACGCGTCCAGACGGCGGACTTCGACGCCGGCGGCGAGATCGCCAGGCTGCGCGCCGGAGACGCACGGGTGGGTGCGGTGGCATCGTTCATCGGCACCGTGCGCGACGTCAACGAGGAAGCCTCGGTGGCCCGGCTCACGCTCGAGCACTATCCCGGAATGACCGAGAAGTCGCTCGAGGCGATCGTCGGCGAGGCGAAGCAGCGCTTCGACGTCTACGAGGTCCTGGTGATCCATCGCGTCGGGAACCTCGGGCCGACCGACCAGATCGTGCTCGTCGCCGTCACCAGCGCCCATCGCGGCGACGCCTTCGACGCCTGCCGCTTTGTCATGGACTACCTGAAGACCCGGGCGCCGTTCTGGAAGAAGGAACGGACTCCTGACGGCGAGCGCTGGGTCGAGGCACGCACCTCCGACGACGAGGCCGCCGCCCGCTGGTAGACCCGTGCCGCGCGCGCCGGACGCGGCGCGCGGGTGCTCCCGGCGCCGCCGCTCGGTTGCGGTCGATTGGCCTGACCACTTGACCAATCGACCGATCCGCCCGTAGAGTCGCGCAAACAAAGGGGGCGGCCGGGACGCCGGAGTCATGTCGGGAACGGGGTTCGGAGAGGCGGCGCTGGTCGCGATCGACTGGGGCACGTCGCACGCGCGTGCCTACGTCGTCGACACCGACGGGCGCGTCGTCGCCGAGCGCGCGGCACCGGTCGGTGTCGGCGCGCATCCGCGACGGCGACTTCGGCGGGGCTCTCGCACGGCTGCTCGGCGACTGGACGGCCCTGGCCGTGCCACGCGTCGCGTCGGGCATGATCGGCAGCCGCCAGGGCTGGGTCGAAGCGCCCTACGTGACCTGTCCCGCCGGCGCCGCCTCGGTTGCCGCGGCGATGTCGCGCACGCCGGGTGGTGAGCTCGCGGTCATTCCCGGGGTCATCGTCCGCGACGAGGCCGGCGTCCCCGACGTGATCCGCGGCGAGGAGACGCAGGTCTTCGGCGCGGTCCGCGAGGACGAGCGCGACCTGCTCGCGGTGCTGCCCGGAACGCACAGCAAGTGGGTCCACGTCGCGCGCGGACGCATCGTCGAGTTCGAGACGCACATGACGGGCGAGCTGTACGCGGTGCTGCTCGCGCACAGCCTGCTCGGCCGGCTTGCCGACGCGGCACACGCGCCGGACGTGCCGGGACCGGCATTTGCGCGTGGCGTCGCACGCGGACTGGCAGGCGGCGGCCTCGGGCACCTGATCTTCGGCGCACGCACGCTCGCGCTCACGGGCGAGCTCGCCCCGGTCGAGGTGCCCGACTGGCTGTCGGGGCTGCTGATCGGCCGCGAGATCCGCAGCGCACGCACCTGGGCGAACCGGCGCGGGCTCGACGCGGCGCGCGTCCGCGTGATCGGGAGCGACGCCCTCGTCGCACGTTACCGCGACGCGCTTGCCCAGGCAGACATCGACGCGGAAGCCGGCCCCGGCGATGCGGCGGTGCGCGGCATCGCGCGCGTCGCGCGGCTCGCGAACCTGATTCACTGACGCCATGACCATGGGCAACCCCGTCGCGCCCTATCTCGCCCCGCTTCCGCTCGTCGCCGTGCTTCGTGGCATCACCCGCGACGAGATCCCCGCGATCGGCGACGTCCTGGTCGGGGCGGGCTTTCGCGATGCTCGAGGTGCCGCTCAACTCGCCCCGACCGTTCGACAGCATTGCCGAGCTCGCGCGGCGCTGGGGGGATTCCTGCCTCGTCGGCGCCGGTACGGTGGTCGACGAGGCCGACGCCGCACGTGTGCGCGACGCCGGCGGGCGCCTGGTCGTGATGCCCCATGCGGATGCCGCGGTGATCCGCGCAGCGAAGGCGCAGGGACTCGCGTGCCTGCCGGGCGTGGCCACGCCGACCGAGGCGTTCGCGGCGCTTGACGCCGGTGCCGACGGGCTCAAGATGTTCCCGGCCGAGGCACTGCCGCCGGCGGTGCTCAAGGCGTGGCGCGCGGTGCTGCCGAAGTCGACGCTGCTCTTCCCCGTCGGCGGTATCGGTCCCGACAGTCTCGCGGCCTACTGGGCCGCGGGGGCGAGCGGCTTCGGGACCGGATCGGGACTCTACCGGCCGGGGTCCGGCGCCGCCGCTGTGGCCGCGGCCGCAAGTGCGCTCGCGGCCGCGTGCCGCGCGCTGCCCGCACGCAGCGAAGGCGCGCCGCGATGACCGCCGCCCGCGAACCACGCCGACGAATCCACGCGCAGCAAGGGTTCCGGGACATCGTGCCCCGTGCCCGCTGCCACCGAACCAGGAGACACTGATGGCTGCGAAGGACCGCATGGCCGTCCTGACCCAGATGATGGACCAGGGCGTGATCCCCGTCTTCTATCACCCCGACGTCGAGGTCTGCAAGAAGGTGATCCAGGCCTGCGCCAACGGCGGGGCGAAGTGCGTCGAATTCACCAACCGCGGCGACTTCGCGGCCAGCGTCTTCCTCGACGTGACGCGCCACTTCGCGAAGGCGGACCCGTCGGTGATCATGGGCGTCGGTTCGGTCGTCGATGCCCCGACCGCGGGCATCTTCATCGCCAATGGCGCGAAGTTCGTCGTCGGTCCATTGCTCAATCCGGACGTCGCGAAGGTCTGCAACCGCCGCAAGATCCCCTACAGCCCGGGCTGCGGATCGGCCTCCGAGATCGGCTTCGCCGAGGAACTGGGTTGCGAGATCGTGAAGGTCTTCCCGGGCGGCTCGGTCGGCGGTCCGGACTTCGTGAAGTCGATGCTGGGCCCGTGCCCGTGGACGCGGATCATGCCCACCGGCGGCGTGGAGTTCGACGAGAAGTCGCTCACCGCCTGGTTCAAGGCCGGCGTGGCCTGCGTCGGCATGGGATCGAACCTCATCACCAAGGCGCTGCTCGACAAGCAGGACTACGCCGGCATCGAGGCGAACGTCCGCGACTGCATCGCCATCATTCGCACGATTCGCGGAAAGTGAACGCCATGACCGACAACATCCTCAAGATCCGGAGCGCCGCCGAGACGAAGTGGGACTGCGTCGCGTTCGGCGAGGTGATGCTGCGCCTCGACCCCGGCTTCGGCCGCGTGCGCAATGCGCGCAGCTTCCAGGTGTGGGAGGGCGGCGGCGAGTACAACGTCGCGCGCGCGATGCGCAAGTGCTGGGGCAAGCGGGCCGCGGTGGTCACCGCGCTGCCGAACAACGACCTCGGCTGGCTGGTCGAGGACCTGATCATGCAGGGCGGCGTGGACATGTCGCACGTCAAGTGGCGCGAGCACGACGGCATCGGCCGCAACACGCGCGTCGGCCTCAACTTCACCGAGAAGGGCTTCGGCATCCGCGCGGCGCTCGGCTGCTCCGACCGCGGCCACTCGGCCGCCTCGCAGATCAAGCCCGGCGAGTTCAACTGGGAGAAGATCTTCGGCGAGGAGGGCGTGCGCTGGTTCCACACCGGCGGCATCTTCGCGGCGCTCGACAAGGGCACCTCGGAGGCGGTGATCGAGGCCGTGGAGGTCGCGCGGAAGTACGGCACGATCGTCTCCTACGACCTCAACTACCGGGCGTCGCTGTGGAAGAGCCAGGGCGGCAAGGAGGCCGCGCAGCGGGTCAACCGCAACATCGCGAAGTACGTCGACGTGATGCTCGGCAACGAGGAGGACTTCACCGCGTGCCTCGGCTTCGAGGTCGAGGGGCTCGACGAGCACATCTCGGAGATCGATCCCGCGAACTTCAAGAAGATGATCGTCACCGCGACGAAGCAATTCCCGAACTTCAAGGTGGCGGCGACGACGCTGCGCAACGCCAAGACCGCGAGCTTCAACGACTGGTCGGCGATCGTGTGGGCGGGCGGCGCGTTCTACCAGTCGGCGGTGCGCGAGAACCTCGAGATCTACGACCGCGTCGGCGGTGGCGACGGCTTCGCCTCCGGTCTCGCGTACGCCTTCCTGGAAGGAAAGGGGCCGCAGGCGGCGGTCGACTACGGCACCGCGCACGGCGCGCTGGCGATGACGACCCCCGGCGACACGTCGATGGTTCGTACCGGCGAGGTCGAGGCGGTGATGAAGTCCAAGGGCGCGCGCGTAGTGCGCTAAGAAAGGAGCACTTGCATGTCCTCGACGTTTCGCAACGACGTCCTCGCCGGGCGCGTCGCGCTCGTGACCGGCGGCACGAGCGGCATCGGTGCGGCCGTCGCCGAGGCGCTCGCCGCGGTGGGCGCCGTGGTGACGGTCACCGGTGCGACCCAGGCCGAGTGCGACGCGGCGCGCGGCGCGCCGGGCTTCACCGCGCGCGATGCACTGCCGCTCGACGTGCGCGACGATGCCGGCGTGCGCGCGCTGATCGCGAACCTGCCGCGTCTCGACGTGCTGGTCAACTGCGCCGGCACGATCCGCCGCGGCGTCGAGCACGACCCCGCCGAGTTCGAGCAGACGGTCGCGATCAACCTGACCGGCGCCGCGCGCTGCTGCGCGCACGCGCGACCGAAGCTCGCCGCCGGCAAGGGCGCGATCGTCAACATCGGCTCGATGTACTCGTTCTTCGGCGCGCCGCACGCGCCAGGCTACGCGTCGAGCAAGGGCGGGGTGATCCAGCTCACGCGCTCGCTCGCCTGCGCCTACGCCGCCGAAGGCATCCGCGTCAACGCCGTCGCGCCCGGGTGGATCCAGACCCCGCTCACGCAGCCAGTGTGGAGCGATCCCGTGCGCAGCGCTCCGATCCTTGCCCGCACGCCGCTTGCACGATGGGGCCAGCCCGCCGAGGTCGCGGCCGCGATCACGTTCCTCGTCTCGCCGGCCGCGGCATTCGTCACCGGCGCGGTGCTTGCCGTCGACGGCGGCTTCTCGATCTCGTAGCGCCACGCGGAGGCAAGGACCGGTGGCCCCGCAGGTGCTCCCCGCGCACGGCATCCAGCCGGAGACTCGCGGTCGGCGCAGTCCCCGACGACGAGCGCGTCTGGGTTCCGCAGGCGCAGGACGTCTGGTTCCGGCCGCTGCTCCTCAATACGGTCACCGGAGGCTGGTGCAACCTGCTGCGCGTGCGCAAGAGCGGCGTGCTGCACCGCCATCGCCACCCGATGGCGGTCGTGGGCTACGTGATCAAGGGACGCTGGAAGTACCTCGAGCATCCCTGGACCGCGGAAGAGGGGAGCTTCGTCTACGAGCCGCCCGGCGAGATCCACACGCTCACGGTGCCGGAGGACTGCGCCGAGATGATCACGTTCTTCAACATCCTCGGCGCGATGATCTATCTCGACGAGGCCGGCACGCAGGTGGGTTACGAGGACGTGTGGTCGAAGATCGAGATGTGCCGTCGCCACTACGCGAGCGTGGGGCTCGGCGAGAATTACATCGATCAGTTCGTGCGCTAGGGAGGAGGGGGAATGACGGACGCGGAGCTGGTGGTGCAGCGGCAGGTCGATGCCTACAACCGGCGCGACCTGGAGGGCTTCCTCGCGTGCTATGCGGAGGATGCGAAGCTCTGGCGGCCGCCGGATCGCGCTGACGGAGTCGGGCATCGGGGCGCTGCGCGATCGCTATCGCGCGCGCTTCGACGGCGCGCCGTCCCTGCAGGCGACGATCAAGCGGCGCATCGTCCTCGACCGCTTCGTCGTCGACTGGGAGCACGTCAACGGCGTGCCGGAGGGCGCGTTCGACGCGATCGCCACCTACGAAGTGGTCGGCGGGCGCATCGCCAACGTCTGGTTCCTGCGTCCGTAGGCAGCGTGCGCTCGCCTGCGCGTAGAATCGCGCGGCATGATCGGTCAGTTCGTCGCCGTCGGAGCGGGAGCCGCCTTGGGTGCGTGGCTGCGCTGGGGCCTGTCGGCTTGGCTCAATCCCCGCGTGCCGCAATACCCGCTCGGCACGCTCGCCGCCAACCTGGTCGGCGGATACCTGGTCGGGATTGCGATCGCGTTCTTCATCGCGCGCACCGATCTCGCGCCGGAGTGGCGCCTGTTCGTCGTCACCGGACTGCTCGGCGGACTCACCACGTTCTCGACATTCTCGGCCGAGGTCACCGAGCACCTGCTGCGCGGCGGGTACGGCCACGGGCTGGTGCTCGCCTTCGCCCATCTCGCCGGGTCGCTCGTCCTCACTGCGGCTGGCTTTGCGACCTTCCGCGCGCTCACGACGTGAGTACGCACGCCTACCCCTTCCGAACCCTTCGAGGAGATCCTCCATGACACGCACGATCCGCATCCACGCGACCGGCGGTCCCGACGCACTGCAGCTGGACGACGTCCCGCTGCCGACACCCGGGCCGGGAGAGGCGCTCGTGCGCCACTCCGCGATCGGCGTGAACTTCATCGACACCTACCATCGCAGCGGCCTGTATCCGCTGCCGCTCCCCTCGGGGATCGGCAGCGAGGCCGCGGGTGTGGTCGAGGCCGTGGGCCCGGGCGTGACCGATGTCGCGGTCGGTCAGCGCGTCGCCTACTGCGGCGGGCCGCCGGGCAGCTACGCCGAGGCACGGGTGATCGCCGCCGATCGGCTCGTCCCGCTTCCGGCGGCGGTGTCGGATCGCGATGCCGCGGCGCTGATGCTGAAGGGCCTCACCGTGCAGTACCTGTTCCGGCAGACCTTTCCGCTCAAGGGGGGCGAAACGATCCTGTTCCACGCGGCGGCGGGAGGCGTTGGCCTGATCGCCTGCCAGTGGGCGAAGGCGCTCGGCGTGCGCATGATCGGCACGGTCAGCTCCGACGAGAAGGCGGCGCTTGCGCGCGCCCACGGCTGTGCCGAGACGATCGTCTATACGCGCGAGGACTTCGTGGCACGCGTCAAGGCGCTGACCGGTGGCGCGGGCGTGCCGGTGGTCTACGACTCCATCGGCAAGGACACATTTCCGGCGTCCCTCGACTGCCTCGCGCCTCGCGGCCTGTTCGTGAGCTTCGGCAACTCCTCGGGGCCGGTCGCGGCATTCAACCTCGGCCTGCTCGCGCAGAAGGGGTCGCTGTTTGCGACGCGGCCGACGCTCGTGAGCTACGCGACGAAGCGCGCCGACCTGCTCGCGATGTCCGACGAGCTGTTCTCGATGGTTGCGGCGGGCAAGGTCAAGGCCGACGTCAGGCAGACCTTCCCGCTGGCGGGGGCGGCGGACGCGCACCGCGCGCTCGAGTCGCGGGCGACGACCGGCGCGACACTGCTCATCCCCTGATGGAAAAGTAGGGTCAGACTCGACTTTCCCGGGAAAGTCGAGTCTGACCCTACTTTCCGGCGCGATTGAGGAGCTCGCGCGCGGCGTCCGGGAGCTCCGACGCGCCGACGCCCACCGGTCCGATGCCGCGCGCGACGAGCAGGTCGGCGGCGGCGCCGTGCAGGCACACGGCGATGCGCAGCGCCTCCTCGGCGTCGACCTGCTGCGCGAGGCACGCGCCGGCGATCCCCGCCAGCACGTCGCCGGTTCCCGCCGCCGACAGCGCGGGGTTGCCGCTGCGATTGACCGCGAACGTCCCGCCCGGGTGCGCGAGCACGCTGCCCGCACCCTTCAGCACCACGTGCGCGTGCAGCTGCTGGGCGATCGCGAGCGCGGCGCCGACGCGATCGTGCTGGATGGCGGCGACGTCCTTCGCCGTGAGACGGGCGGCCTCCGCGGGATGCGGCGTGACGATCGTCGCGGCCTCGCGCGCACGTGCGGCGGCGCGCAGCGCGGGGTCGGCGCCGAGCAGCGTCAACGCATCGGCATCGAGGACGATCGGCACGGGTCTCGGCGAGCGCGCGTGCCACGAGATCGTGCGCGCGAGCATCGGTGCCCAGGCCGCAGCCGACGACGTAGGCGCTCGCGGTCGCGTCGAGCACGTCCTCGGCGTTGCGCAACATCAGCTCGGGCATGCCGCAATCGACCGCGGGCGGGTTGGCGGCGGCGAATCCCACCCACACCTTCCCTGCACCGGTGCGCAGCGCCGCGCGCCCGGCGAGGAGCGGCGCACCGGTCATGCCGGTCGCGCCGCCGACGATTCCGAGCGTGCCGAAGGTACCCTTGTGCACCGCGCGCACGCACCGTGCGAATACCTCCGGCAGATCGGACGACAGCGTGTTCCAGTCGAGCGCCCGGCCCGTCGCGGGTGCAGCGGCGTCGGGATCGAGCCCCAGCGAGTGCACGGAGATCTCGCCGCAGAAGTCGAGGCCTTCCGCGGTGAGGAGCCCGGGCTTCAGTGCGATGAACGTCGCGGTCGCGGTGGCGCGGATCGCCGGCGCGGTCGCGATGCCGGTGTCGGCGGAGAGGCCGGTCGGGATATCGAGCGCGAGGATCGGCGCCCGGCTCGCGTTCGCCCAGGCGACGAGCGACGCCGCCTCCGGTGGCAACCGACGGGAAAGGCCGATGCCGAAGAGCGCGTCGACGACGAGTGCGGGTCGGGCGGGCGGCGGGTCCGACACCGTCGCACCGCCTGCTGCGACGTACGCCCGGTAGGCGGCAAGGGCATCCGCGGGCAGGCCTGCCGGGTCGCCGCGGAACACGACGTGGACCTCGAAGAACCCGTCGCGCAGCAGTCGCGCCACGACGAAGCCGTCGCCGCCATTGTTGCCGGGACCGGCGAGCACGACGATCGGCCCGCTGCGCCCGGACGCCATCGCGCGTGCCACGTCGGCAGCAGCGGCACCGGCCCGTTCCATCAGTGGCAGGCCGGCGTGCCTCGCTTCGACCGTGCGCAGCTCGGCGACGCGATACACGGGAGGCAGCCTGCGATCTCGCTCGGAAGTCATGGCCCGATTATAGGCAGCATGCTGCACCGGCATCGTGCGGCGGCTGCCCGGCACGGCCCCCACGCCATTTGGCGGGCGAGCCGTCTCCGGCTTTCAAATCCCGGGCACGCCCCGTAGAATCCGTCGGTTTCCCCGCCGTCTGCGCGGCGGGCCGCGCCGACGGCGCACCACCCCTGTTCAGGAGAACCCCATGAAGCAGATCCACCGTCTGCCCCTCGCGATCGCGCTCGCGGCGTTCGTCGCCATCCCGGCGCACGCGCAGGCGCTCGAAGGCACGCTGAAGAAGATCAAGGACACCGGCTCGATCACGATCGGCCACCGCGAGTCGTCGATTCCCTTCTCCTACCTGGACGACAAGCAGCAACCGGTCGGCTACGCGATGGACCTGTGCGCGAAGATCGTCGGCGCGGTGAAGACCCAGCTCGCCATGCCGAACCTCAAGGTGGCGTTCCAGCCGGTCACCTCCGCGAACCGCATCCCGCTCTTGCAGAACGGCACGATCGACATCGAGTGCGGCTCGACGACCAACTCGGTCGAGCGGCAGAAGCAGGTCGCGTTCGGCCCGACGTACTTCGTGATCAACGTGTCGGCGGCAGTGAAGAAGAGCTCGGGCATCAAGTCGTTCGCGGACCTCGCCGGCAAGACGGTCGCCTCGACTTCGGGCACCACCTCGATCCCGCTCTTGCGCGGCTTCGAGAAGGCGAAGAGCATCGACTTCAAGGAGCTGCAGGGCAAGGACCACGCCGAGTCGATGCAGCTCCTCGCGACCGACCGCGCACAGGCGTTCATCATGGACGACATCCTGCTCGCCGGCCAGATCGCCAACCAGCAGAATCCCGGCGACTTCGTGATCCTGTCGGAGTCGCTGCGCACCGAGCCTTACGGCGTGATGCTCCGGCGCGACGACCCGCAGTTCAAGGCGCTGGTCGACACGACGCTCGCCGCCGTCTACAAGTCGCCCGAAATCGAGCAGATCTACGCGCGCTGGTTCCTGAAGCCGATCCCGCCGCGCAACGTCAACCTGAACTTCGCGATGACGCCTGCGATCAGGGAAGCATTCGCGAACCCCAACGACAAGGGCGTGCAGTAGCCTTCGTGCGTGCCGCGGCCCGCGATGGCCGCGTGTGCGCGTTCCGACGTCGGGCCGGGAGCCGTGAGGCTTCCGGCCCGACGGCTTTCGGGCAAGCTTCGGCGGAGGTCGCGATGGGCGGCGACGCCGCGGCGCGGCGCGCGGCGAGCGCAATTGAACTACAAGTGGAACTGGGGCGTCTTCTTCCAGCAGACGCCCGACGGCGACGCCTTCTACTGGGAGTGGATCCTCTGGGGCTTCGGCTGGACGCTCGCCATCTCGGTCGATCGCGTGGGTGATCGCGCTCGTCGCCGGCAGCGTGATCGGCGTGATCCGCACCACCGAGCGACCCTGGCTCGTGCGCCTCGGCAATGCCTGGGTGGAGCTGTTCCGCAACATCCCGCTGCTCGTGCAGATGTTCCTCTGGTACTTCGTGATCCCGGAGTTCGTGCCGCCGCTCAAGCGCTGGATGGTGGGCACCGAGCCGATCTACGCGCAGTTCCTCGCCGCGGTGCTCTGCCTCGGGCTGTTCACCTCGGCGCGGGTCGCCGAGCAGGTGCGCGCCGGCGTCCAGTCGCTGCCGCGCGGCCAGCGGCTGGCGGCGCGCGCGCTCGGGCTCTCCGAGCCGCAGGTGTACCGGCACGTGCTGTTGCCGATGGCGTTCCGCATCGTCATTCCGCCACTCACCAGCGAGACGATGAACCTGATCAAGAACTCCTCGATCGCGCTCACGATCGGACTCGCCGAGCTCACGTTCCGCTCCCGCGAGATCGGCGAGTACACGTTCAACTTCTTCGAGGCGTTCTCCGCCGCAACCGTGATCTACATCGCCGTCGCGATGACCGCCAACCGGGTGATGGCCTGGGTCGAGCGCCGCGCAGCCGTGCCGGGCTACATCGCCGGCGGCAAGTGAGCGACGGCGATGAACCTCGACTTCAGCGTCGTCGCCAACTCGCTGCCGTACCTGTGGAAGGGCTTCCAGTACACCGTTCAGCTGACGGTCACGTCGGCGATCGGCGGCCTGTTCTTCGGCACGCTGCTCGCGCTCGCTCGCCTATCGTCGTGGAAGCCCCTCGCGATGGCGGCCGCGGGCTACGTCAACCTGATGCGCTCGATCCCGCTGGTGCTGGTGATCTTCTGGTTCTTCTTCCTGGTGCCGCTGATCGCGCAGGGAATCACCGGCGCCGAGCGGCCGCCGCAGATCGGCGCCGAGCGCACGGCGCTCATCACCTTCATCCTGTTCGAGGCCGCCTACTTCTGCGAGATCATGCGTGCCGGCATCCAGTCGATTCCGCGTGGCCAGGTCATCGCGTCCTACGCGCTCGGCCTCGACTACTGGCAGACGATGGGCAACGTGGTCCTTCCGCAGGCGTTCCGCAACATGATCCCGGTGCTGCTCACGCAGACGATCATCCTGTTCCAGGACACCTCGCTCGTCTACGTGATCTCCGCGACCGACTTCGTCGGCGCGGCCGCCAAGATCGCGCAGCGCGACAGCCGGCTGGTCGAGATGTACCTGTTCGTGGCGATCGTCTACTTCGTCCTCTGCTACACGCTGTCGTGGCTGGTCAAGCGCCTGCAGACGAAGGTCGCCGTCATCCGCTGAACGCCGGGAAGCGCAAGCCATGGCCATGATCGAGATCCGCGACGTGTCGAAGTGGTACGGCACGTTCCAGGTGCTGAAGGACTGCACGACGAAGGTCGAGAAGGGCGAGGTGGTCGTCGTGTGCGGTCCCTCCGGCTCCGGCAAGTCGACGCTGATCAAGGCGGTGAACGGGCTCGAGGCGTTCCAGAAGGGCGAGATCCGCGTCAACGGCACGTCCGTCGGCGACCCGAAGACCAACCTGCCGAAGCTGCGCGCGCACGTCGGGATGGTGTTCCAGCACTTCGAGCTGTTCCCGCACCTCACCGTCCGGCAGAACCTCGGGCTCGCCCAGGTCAAGGTGCTGAAGCGGCCGCAGGACGAGGCGGACGCGCGCGGCCTGCGCTACCTGGACCGCGTGGGCCTGCAGGCGCACGCCGACAAGTTCCCGGGCCAGCTCTCGGGCGGGCAGCAGCAGCGCGTGGCGATCGCGCGCGCGCTGTCGATGGATCCGATCTGCATGCTGTTCGACGAGCCGACCTCGGCGCTCGACCCGGAGATGATCAACGAGGTGCTCGACGTCATGGTCGAGCTCGCGAAGGAGGGCATGACGATGATGGTCGTCACCCACGAGATGGGCTTCGCGAGGAAGGTCGCGCACCGGGTGATCTTCATGGACCACGGCCAGATCGTCGAGGACGCGACGAAGGACGACTTCTTCGGCAAGCCGCGCTCGGACCGCGCGCAGCAGTTCCTCGCCAAGATCCTGCAGCACTGAACACCCGCGTACCGCGGCAGCGTGGCGCTCCCGCCGCGCCGCTCAGCGCGCCTTCGCGGCGCGCGCCGCCAGCACCTTCTCGTAGCGGGCATTGACCCCGGCGACGGAGTCAGCCGCGATGCCGAGGTCGTGGAGCAGGCCGTCCTTCAGCCCATAGACGAGGCCGTGCAGCGTGACCGACTGCCCGCGCCGCCAGGCGTCCTGCAGGATCGTCGTGCGGGCCAGGTGCATCGACCTGCTCGACGACGTTGAGCTCGCAGAGCCGGTCGACCTTCTCGGCCGGCGTGGCCGCGCGCGACAGCTCCTCCTGGTGGCGCGACGCGACGTCCTGCACGTGCCGGAGCCAATTGTCGATCAGCCCGTGCGCGCTGTCCTCGAGCGCGGCCTTGACGCCACCGCAGCCGTAGTGGCCGACGACCATCACGTGCTCGACCTTGAGCACGTCGACGGCGAACTGCAGGACCGCCAGGCAGTTGAAGTCGGTGTGGACGACGACGTTCGCGACGTTGCGGTGCACGAACAGCTCGCCCGGGTCGAGGGCGACGATCTCGTTCGCCGGCACCCGACTGTCGGAGCAGCCGATCCAGAGGTAGCGCGGCGCCTGCTGCGCGGCGAGGCGCTTGAAGAACCCGGGTCGCTGCGCTTCGACGTCGGCGGCCCAGGTGCGATTGCGTTCGAGCAGGTGGTCGATGGAGGGCATGGGGTCGCGGTGAGGTGTCGCGTGTCGGCATCATACCCGCGCCGGCCCGGCCGCCGGCGCGCTGCCGATCCACTCCCGCAGGTCGTCCACCGTCACGTATCCCAGGCGAGGGTGCCGCGCCCGAGATCACGCGTGCCGGCATGCCGGGCTCGCCCAGGCTGCTCGAGCACGCTGACCGCGCCGCCGAAGTCCTGTCCGCGCGTGTAGTCGTTCAGCGTCACGACGGTCGCGATGCCGGCGCCGAGGCTCGCGCGAATGCCGTTCTCCGAATCCTCGAACGCCAGGCACTCGGACGCCGCGAGGCCGAGGCGATCGAGCGCATGCAGGTACACGTCCGGAGCCGGCTTCTTGCGCGGGACGACGTCGCCGGCGGCGATCACGTCGAACCAGCCGGGTGCGTCCTCCGACAGGCCGTGGCGCAGCAGGGCCGTGACGTTCTCCGCGGTGGTCGTCGTCGCGATCGCCAGCCGCAGGCCGGCGGCGCGCGCTTCGGCGAGCAACCGGGCGACGCCGGGTCGCATCGGCAGCGCGCCCGTCGCCACCACTTCCGCGTACCGGCGGGTCTTCTCGGCATGCAGCGCGACGATGCGGGCATCGAGGTCGGGCCGGACCGCCTCGCGCGGCTGCTCGGTCGCGACGTAATGCCGGAGGCGCTCCTTGCCGCCGGTGACGTCGAGCAGGCGCCCGTAGGTCGCGACGTCCCAATGCCAATCGAGCCCGGCCGCCGCGAAGGCGGCATTGAACGCCACCCGATGTCCGTCGCGCTCGGTGTCGGCAAGCGTGCCGTCGACGTCGAAGATCAGTGCGTGCAGTGCCATCGTTCCCTTTGCGTGCGCAGGCAATTCAACCGGTGCCATTGTCCCGCGGGCGCCTGCCCCGGGGGAACCCCCGCCGCGGCTGCCCCGCGTAGGCTCGCGCGGGCATTGCGGGTAGAATCGGACAACGCCGGACCCGCGGCACGGGCCGGCGTTTTTGTCGCGCGATGAAAGGGAGAGCACGATGCGCATCGAGACCGAGGTCAAGCTCGACTTCAAGGACGTGCTGATCCGTCCCAAGCGGAGCACGCTCTCCACGCGCTCGAACGTCGACGTCACGCGCGAGTTCCGCTTCCGGCACGCCGGCGTCGAGTACCACGGCGCGCCGATCGTCGCCGCCAACATGGACACGATCGGCACGTTCGAGATGGCCCGCGCGCTCGAGCCCTACGGGCTCTCGACCGCGCTGCACAAGCACTACCGGGTCGACGAGTGCGTGGCGTTCTTCCGGGCGCTGGAGCGCAAGTCGTCCGCGTTCTACTCGATGGGCATCGCGCGCTCCGACGAGGAGAAGTTCCACAAGGTGATGGGCGAGGCCGGTGCCGACGCGAACTCGGCGGTACGCTACGTGTGCATCGACGTCGCCAACGGCTATACCGAGGGCTTCGTCAAGTTCGTCGCGAAGGTGCGCGAGCGCTATCCGCACCTCGTGATCATGGCGGGCAACGTCGTCACCGGCGAGATGACGGAGGAGCTGATCCTGTCCGGGTGCCGACATCGTCAAGGTCGGCATCGGCCCGGGCTCGGTGTGCACGACGCGCAAGATGACCGGCGTCGGCTACCCGCAGCTCTCCGCGATCATCGAGTGCGCCGACGCGGCGCACGGCCTCGAGGGGCACATCTGCGCCGACGGCGGCTGCGCGACGCCGGGGGACGTCGCCAAGGCGTTCGGCGGCGGCGCCGACTTCGTGATGCTGGGCGGCATGTTCGCCGGCCACGACGAGTCCGGCGGCGAGCTGGTCGAGCGCGACGGCTCGAAGTTCCAGCGCTTCTACGGCATGAGCAGCAAGTCCGCGATGGAGAAGTACTCGGGCGGCGTCGCCGACTACCGCGCCGCCGAAGGCAAGGAGGTGCTCGTGCCGTATCGCGGTCCGGTCGCCGCCACCGTGCAGGAGATCCTCGGCGGCGTGCGGTCGGCGTGCACCTACGTCGGCGCGCGCAGGCTGCGGGAGCTCTCCAAGCGCACGACGTTCGTCCGCGCCACGCAGCAGCTGAACGAGGTGTTCGGCAAGGGTTGAGGCCGCACGCGCGTCGTCCGGCGACCCGTTCCCCCCGGCCGCGGCGCGGCCCGGCGGGCGCACCGCGGCGTATAATTCGACGTCTACATTCGCGGCGCCCGCGATGGAAATCCTCTCCTTGCGCGGCCGGCCGGCGCTGTCGCCGTTCCGGATCGCCAAGCTGCACGAAGCCCTGTCCCGGGCCCGGCCATCGCACCGCGTCGCTGCGCTGTCGGCGCGTCACTGGCACTTCGTCGAGACGGCGCGTCCGCTTGCGGCGCCAGAGCGTGCGACGCTCGAGCGCCTCCTGGCCTACGGGCACGGCGACGCCGCCGACGAGGACGCCGGCATCGCGCTGCTGGTCGTGCCCCGTCCCGGCACGATCTCGCCCTGGTCGTCGAAGGCGACCGACATCGCGCACAACTGCGGCCTCGCCGCGGTGAACCGCATCGAGCGCGGCGATCGTCTGGCACGTCGCCACCGCGGACGGCGACACGCTGTCCGCCGCGGATCGCGAGGCGCTGCTGCCGCAGATCCACGACCGCATGGTCGAGGCCGCTGTTCGACGACCTGGCCGACGCCAAGCACCTGTTCGCCCACTTCGAGCCGCGTCCGCTCGAGACCGTGCCGCTGCTCGCGCGCGGCCGTGCCGCGATCGAGGACGTGAATGCCGCGCTCGGCCTTGCGCTCGCCACGGACGAGATCGATTACCTCGAGTCGGCGTTTCGTTCGCTGGGACGCGATCCGACCGACGTCGAGCTGATGATGTTCGCGCAGGCCAACTCCGAGCACTGCCGCCACAAGATCTTCAACGCGAGCTTCGTGATCGATGGCGCGGCGCAGGACAAGAGCCTGTTCCGCATGATCCGCGACACGCACGCCGCCCGCCCGCAGGGCACCGTGATCGCCTACGAGGACAACGCGGCGGTCATCGAAGGTCCGCTCGTGGCGCGCTTCTATCCCGATGCCGCGGGCAGGTACCGGTCGCATCGCGAGGTCGCGCACATCCTGATGAAGGTCGAGACGCACAACCACCCCACGGCGATCGCGCCGTTCGCGGGGGCCGCGACCGGGTCCGGCGGCGAGATCCGCGACGAGGGCGCGACCGGCGCCGGCGCGAAGCCCAAGGCCGGACTCGTCGGCTTCACCGTCTCGCACCTGCGCATTCCCGGCCTTCCGCAGCCGTGGGAGGCGGCCGACCCGGGCAAGCCCGATCGCATCGCGTCGGCGCTGTCGATCATGATCGAGGGTCCGATCGGAGCCGCGGCGTTCAACAACGAGTTCGGCCGCCCGAACCTGACCGGCTATTTCCGCACGTTCGAGCAGCGGGTCGGCGGCGAGTGGCGCGGCTATCACAAGCCGATCATGATCGCGGGCGGCGTGGGCAGCATCCGCGATCTCCACACGGCCAAGCGGCCGCTCGCGCAGGGCACGCTGCTGATCCAGCTCGGCGGTCCGGGGATGCTGATCGGCATGGGCGGCGGGGCCGCGTCGTCGATGGCCACCGGGCAGAACGTCGCCGACCTCGACTACGACTCGGTGCAGCGCGGCAATCCCGAGATGCAGCGCCGCGCGCAGGAGGTGATCGACCGCTGCTGGCAGCAGGGCGATGCCAACCCGATCCTGTCGATCCACGACGTCGGCGCCGGCGGGCTCTCCAACGCGCTGCCCGAACTCGTGCACGGCGGCGGCGTCGGCGGCACGTTCGATCTCCGCGCGGTGCCGTCGGAGGAGCCCGGCATGTCGCCGCGCGAGATCTGGTGCAACGAGGCGCAGGAGCGCTACGTGCTGGCGATCGCGCCGGAGAGCCTCGAGCGCTTCCGCTCGATCTGCGAGCGCGAGCGGTGCCCGTTCGCCGTCGTCGGGACGGCAAACGCGGAGGGGCGCCTCGTCGTCGGCGATGACCGTTTCCGCAACCGGCCCGTGGACGTGCCGATCGAGGTGATCCTCGGCAAGCCGCCGAAGATGACCCGCGACGTCGTCCACGCGCCCCGCGCGGCGGCGCCGCTGTCGCTCGAATCGGTCGACCTGCGCGAGGCGGCCTATCGCGTCTTGCAGTTCCCCGCGGTCGCGGACAAGACGTTCCTGGTGACGATCGGCGACCGCACCGTGGGGGGCTTCTGCGCGCGCGACCCGATGGTCGGGCCGTGGCAGGTGCCGGTCGCGGACGTCGCGGTGACCCTTGCGGACTTCGCGGGCTACGCGGGCGAGGCGATGGCGATGGGCGAGCGCACGCCGCTCGCGCTGATCGATGCGCCGGCATCCGGCCGCATCGCGGTGGCGGAGGCGATCACCAACCTCGCGGCGGCACCGGTCGCGACGATCGATGCGATCCGCCTGTCCGCGAACTGGATGGCGCCCGCGGGGCACGCGGGGGAGGACGCCGCGCTCTACGACACCGTGCGCGCGGTGAGCGAGTTCTGCATCGCGCTCGGCGTCTCGATTCCGGTCGGCAAGGACTCGATGTCGATGCGCACGACGTGGCGCGATGCCGGCGGCGACCACGCCGTGACCGCGCCCGTATCGCTCGTCGTGACGGCGTTCGCGCCGATCGGCGACGCGCGGGATACGCTCACCCCGCTGCTGCGCACGGGCAAGGGTCCGACCTCGCTCGTGCTGCTCGACGCGGGCGGTGGCCGGCGGCGCCTCGGTGCGTCGGTGCTTGCGCAGGTCTACGGACAGCTCGGCGACGAGTCGCCCGACGTGAGCCCTCGCGACCTGGCCGCGCTGTTCGCGGTCGTGCAGCAGGCGCGCCGCGACGGCCGGCTGCTCGCCTATCACGACGTCGGCGACGGCGGCCTGTTCGCGACGCTGGTCGAGATGGCGTTCGCGTCGCGCTGCGGCCTCGAGATCATGCTCGACGGCATCGACGCGCCGCCGCATGCGGCGCTGTTCGCCGAGGAGATCGGCGCGGTCGTGCAGGTCGACGCCGGCGACACGCAGGCACTGATCGACGCGGCGCGTGCGGCGGGGCTCCATGCATGCGTCGTCGGTGCGCCGGCGTCCGGGGACCGGATCCGCGTGCGCACCATCGACCACGTGCTGCTGGACGAGGCGCGCGTGGACCTGCATCGCGCCTGGTCCGCGACGACCCACGCGCTGCAGCGCCTGCGCGACCATCCGGAGCTGGCCGACGAGGAGTACGATCGCCTGCTCGATGCCGCCGAGCCGCCGATGCCCGCAAGCGTCACGTTCGACCCCGACGAGGACCACGCGGCGCCCTTCATCGCGAGCGGCGTGCGCCCGGCGGTTGCGATCCTGCGCGAGCAGGGCGTGAACGGGCAGGTGGAGATGGCGGCCGCGTTCGACCGGGCGGGTTTTGCCGCGATCGACGTGCACATGAGCGACATCATCTCCGGGCGGCGCACGCTGGACCAGGTGCAGGGCGTGGTCGCGTGCGGCGGCTTCTCCTACGGCGACGTGCTCGGCGCCGGCGAAGGCTGGGCCAAGTCCATCCTGTTCAACGCGCGCGCTCGCGACGAGTTCGCCGCGTTCTTCGCGCGGCCCGGCACGTTCGCGCTGGGCGTGTGCAACGGCTGCCAGATGATGAGCAACCTGCGCGAGCTGATTCCCGGCACCGCGCACTGGCCGCACTTCGAGCGCAACCGCTCCGAGCAGTTCGAGGCGCGCCTCGCCCTCCTCGAGGTCGGGCGCTCGCCGAGCCTGTTCTTCGCCGGCATGGCCGGCAGCCGCATTCCGGTGGCCACCGCGCACGGCGAGGGCTACGCGCAGTTCCGGGACGCCGCGCAGCTCGCTGCAGCGCAACCCTACGTGGCGCTGCGCTTCGTCGATGCCGCCGGTCAGGCGACCGAGCGCTATCCTTACAACACCAACGGCTCGCCGCAGGGCATCACGGGCCTGACGACGCCCGACGGCCGCTTCACGATCCTGATGCCGCACCCGGAGCGCGTGTTCCGTACGGTGCAGATGTCCTGGCATCCCGAAGGCTGGGGCGAGGATTCGCCGTGGATGCGCATGTTCCGCAACGCCCGCGTGTGGCTCGGCTAGGCCGGCGCGGCAACGGCGACAGGAGGGGGACGCGATGGCCGGCATGAACCTCACCGTGTATTCGCTCGACGGCGTCGTCCCGGTGGTCGATCCGACGGCGTTCGTGCATCCGTCCGCGGTGCTGATCGGCGACGTGATCGTCGGGCCGGGCTGCTACATCGGCCCGGCGGCGTGCCTGCGCGGCGACTTCGGCCACATCGAGGTCCGCGCCGGCGCGAACATCCAGGACACATGCGTGCTGCACGGCTACCCGGGCCTCGGCACGGTCGTCGAGGAGGACGGCCATATCGGCCACGGCGCGGTATTGCACGGCTGCCGCATCGAGCGCAACGGCCTCGTCGGCATGAACGCCGTCGTCAACGACAACGCGGTCGTCGGCGACTCTGCGATCGTGGCCGCGATGGCGTTCGTCAAGGCCGGCATGGTGATCCCGCCGCGCACGATCGCCTCGGGGGTCCCGGCCAAGGTGCTGCGCGCGCTCACCGATACGGAGCTCGCCTGGAAGGCCGAGGGAACGCGCCACTACCAGGACCTCGCGCGCCGGTCGCTCGCGACGATGCGAGCGGTCGCGCCGTTGCCGGCGCCGGAGCCGGACCGCAAGCGACTCGACCTTCCGGAGATGCTGCCGCTCTCGGTGCTCAAGGAGCGCACCGGAGGCTGACGGCGCCGCGCGCGAGACCGCGATGAGAACCGAAGGGCCGCCCCGAGGGCGAATTTGCCCCACAGCGCGTTAGCGCGGAGGGTAGTCCAGACCACGCAGTTCGAGAACGCGCTGGCTCGGTCGATCTGGTCGCAGCGCTACCGCTTCGTGCCGGCTTCGGGCTCCGCCGAAGCGTCGATCGACGCGACGTTCGACCGGGTCGCGCGTGCGCTCGCCGCGGCGGAACCCCGCGACCGCGGGCACTGGGCAGGTCGCTTCCGCGAGGTGCTCGACGACTTCAGGTTCCTGCCTGGCGGTCGAATCCTCGCCGGCGCGGGCACCGCCCGCCGCGTGACGCTGTTCAACTGCTTCGTGATGGGCACGGTCGAGGACTCGCTCGACGGCATCTTCGCCGCGCTGCGCGAGTCGGCGCTGACGATGCAGCAGGGCGGCGGCATCGGCATCGACTTCTCGACGCTGCGGCCGCGAGCCGCGCCGGCCGATGCCACCGGCGGCATCGCATCGGGTCCGGTCTCGTTCATGGACCTGTGGAACCAGATGTCGGACACCGTGACGGGCGTGGGCCCCCGCCGCGGCGCGATGATGGGCACGCTCTCCTGCGAGCACCCGGACGTCGCCGATTTCATCGACGCCAAGCGGCGGGCGGGCCGGCTCACGCACTTCAATCTCTCCGTCCTCGTCTCCGACGCCTTCATGCGCGCGGTCGAGGTCGATGCCGACTGGACCCTCGCGTTTGCGCGCGCGGGTGTCGAGCGGCGCGTGGGCGCGCGTGCGCTCTGGGATGCGATCGTCGACAGTGCCTACGCGAGCGCGGAGCCGGGCGTGCTGTTCATCGACCGCATCCGCGCCGAGGACAACCTGGCCTATGCCGAGACCATCAGCGCCACCAATCCCTGCGGCGAGATCCCGCTGCCGCCCTACGGCGCGTGCGACCTGGGCTCGATCAACCTGACGCGCTTCGTCCGGGCACCGTTCACGGCGGAGGCGGCGCTCGACCTCGACGCGCTCGCCGCCACCGCCGGCGTGGCGACGCGCATGCTGGACAATGTCTACGAGGTGTCGCGGTTCCCGTTGCCCCAGCAGGAGACGGCCGCCCGCGGTTCGCGGCGGCTGGGCCTCGGCATCACCGGCCTCGCCGACGCGCTCGCGATGCTCGGCCTCGACTACGCTGCGCCGGCGGCACGCAGCGCGGCGGCCGAGGCGATGCGCACGATCTGCGAGTCGGCCTACCTGGCGTCGATCGAACTCGCGCGCGAACGCGGCAGCTTCGAGCGCTTCGATCGGGAACGCTATCTGGCGGCGCCGTTCGTGGCGCGACTGCCGGCGCACGTCCGCGCGGCGATCGCCCGCCACGGCATCCGCAACAGCCACCTGACGGCGATCGCGCCGGCGGGAACGATCAGCCTGCTCGCGGGCAACGTGTCGAGCGGGCTCGAGCCGGTGTTCGCGCTGGAGTACGCGCGCGACGTCCGGCAGCCGGACGGCTCGACGGCCCCGTTGCCGTGGAGGCGTACGCCGTCGCCCGGTTCCGTGCGCTTCGCGGCAGGCGAGGCGCTGCCCGACGCCGTTCGTCACGGCGCGCGAGGTCGCCGCCGCACGACCAGCTCGCGATGCAGGCGGCGCTGCAGCCTCACGTCGACAACGCGATCTCGAAGACCACCAATGTCGCCGCGGACATTCCGCGTGAGGAATTCGGCCGGATCTATCGGCGCGCGTGGGAGCTGGGCCTCAAGGGCTGCACGGTGTTCCGGCCCAACGCCGTCACCGGGGCGGTGCTGTCCGGGCCCGGGCCCCGCTGCGAACGCTGCGACACGCCGACCGCTGCTCGCGTGAGCTTTGCCGGGCGGTCCGCGCTCAGAACCCGGCGGCCTGGCCGTCCCGCCGCGGATCGGAAGCGGCAACATAGCCGTCCTCGCCGCGCACGATGAACTGCCCCGCGCCGAAGTCCATGTAGGAGTCCTCGAGCGCGCGGAGTTCGTGTCCCAGCGCCGCGAGACCGGCGCGAAGTCCGGAGGCGGCCGAGGGCTCGAGGTCGATCGAGCGCCCGGCATTCAACCGCCAGCGGGGCGCGTCGAGCGCCGCCTGCGGATTCATGCCGCAGGCCACCATGCGCACCAGCGTCTGCACGTGACCCGGCGGCTGGATCGGGCCGCCCATGACGCCGAACGCCGCGAGCGCCAAGCCGTCCGCGGTGAGGAATCCCGGAATGATCGTGTGGAACGGTCGCTTGCCGCCCCCGGGCTCGTTCGGGTGGCCGGGGAGGAGCGTGAATCCGGCGCCGCGGTTCTGCAGGCTGATGCCGGTGCCCGGCACCACGACTCCCGAGCCGAAGCCCATGTAGTTCGACTGGATCAGCGACACCATCATGCCCCGCGCATCGGCAGCCGCGACGTACACGGTGCCGCCCCTCGGCGGCTCGCCGGGCCCGAAGTCCTGCGCCCGCGACGGGTCGATCCGCCGTGCGCGCCGCGCGAGGTAGGCCGGGTCGAGCAGGGCTTCGGCGGGCACGTCCATCGAGCGGGGATCGGCGACGTACCGGTGCGCATCGGCGAAGGCGAGCTTCATCGCCTCGATCTGCAGGTGGTGGCTCGCGACCGAATCGGCCGGCAGCGACGCAACGTCGAGATGCGCGAGCATGCCGAGCGCCATGAGCGCGGCGACCCCCTGTCCGTTCGGCGGCATCTCGTGGACGCGCACACCCTGCCAGTCGAGCCCGAGCGGCGCCACCCACTCGACCGCGTGGGTGGCGAAGTCGGCGAGCGTGTGCAGCGCGCCGTGGGCGCGTGCGTCGTCGACCATCGCCTGCGCGAGCGCCCCGCGGTAGAACGCCTCGCCGTGGCTCTCGGCGATCGCGGCGAGCGTCGCGGCGAGCGGGGCGCACGCAAAGGTCTCGCCGGGGTCGGGGGCGCGGCCCCGCGGCAGGAAGTGCTCGCCGAAGCCCAGGTCGTGCGGCAGCACCGCGGCCGCACGACCCCACTGCCGGGCGACATTCGGCGAGACGGGAAAGCCGTCGCGTGCGTAGCGGACCGCGGGCTCGAAGAGGTCCGCGAAGGGCAGCGCCCCGAAGCGCTGCGACAGCGCGGCCCAGCCCGACACCGCGCCGGGAATCGTCACGGCCTCCCAGCCGCGTGGCGGCACTTCGCGCAAGCCCGCGTAACGCGCCGCGGTGAGGGCTGCCGGCGCGCGGCCGGAGGCGTTCAGGCCGGCAAGCGCACGGCCGTCCCACACGATCGCGAAGAGGTCGCTGCCGACGCCGTTGCCCGTGGGCTCGACGACGGTGAGCGCGAGCGCGGTCGCGAGCGCCGCGTCGACGGCGTTGCCGCCACGATGGAGCATCGCAAGCCCGGCCTGCACGGCGAGCGGCTGCGACGTGGCGACGGCATTGCGGGCGAGGACCGGCTGCCGTCGCGACGGATAGGGTTGCGACCAGTCGAAGCGCATCGGCTTCGCCTCTGCGTCAGGCTTCGTGGAATGCTTCTTCCCGCTTGCGCCGCACGTTCGGCGCGAGCACGATCAGGAGCAGCACGGCCGCGACCGCGAGCAGCGTCGCCGAAAGCGGCCGGGTGACGAACACCGTCGGGTCGCCGCGCGAGAGCAGCAGCGCCCGCCGCAGGTTCTCCTCCATCAGCGGACCGAGGATGAAGCCGAGGAGCAGCGGCGCCGGCTCGCACTCCAGCTTGACGAACAGCCAGCCGATCAGGCCGAAGAGCGCCGTCATCAGCACGTCCCAGACGTTGTTCTGCAGGCTGTAGACGCCGATGCAGCAGAACACCAGGATCGCGGGGTAGAGCAGCCGGTAGGGCACCTGCAGCAGCTTGACCCAGATGCCGATCAGCGGAAGGTTGAGGACGACGAGCATCAGGTTGCCGATCCACATGCTCGCGATCAGGCCCCAGAAGAGCTGCGGGTTCGAGGTCATCACCTGCGGCCCCGGCTGAATGCTGTGGATCGTCATCGCGCCGACCATCAGCGCCATCACCGCGTTGGGCGGGATGCCGAGCGTGAGCAGCGGGATGAACGACGTCTGCGCACCGGCGTTGTTGGCGCTCTCCGGCCCGGCGACGCCCTGGATCGCGCCCTTGCCGAACTGCGACGGGTCCTTCGCGATCTTCTTCTCGAGCGTGTAGGACGCGAAGGCCGAGAGCAGCGCGCCGCCGCCCGGCAGGATGCCGAGCCCGGACCCGAGCAGCGTGCCGCGCGCGATCGCCGGCAATGCCTCCTTGAAGTCCTTCCACTTGATCCAGAGTCCGGAGACCTTGTTGGTGAACACCTCGCGCGCTTCGCGGTGCTCGAGGTTGACGATGATCTCGGCGAAGCCGAACACCCCCATCGCGATCGCCACGAACCCGATGCCGTCGGACAGTTCGGGGATGCCGAACGAGTACCGCTGCAGGCCGGAGTTGACGTCGGTGCCGACGAGGCCGAGCAGCAGGCCGAGGACGATCATGCCGATCGCCTTGACCAGCGAGCCGCTGGCGAGCACGACGGCGGCGATCAGGCCGAGCACCATCAGCGAGAAGTACTCGGCCGGGCCGAACTTGAGCGCCACCTCGGCGAGCGGCGGGGCGAAGGCCGCGACGACCATCGTCGCGAACGTGCCGGCGATGAACGAGCCGAGGGCCGCGATGGCGAGCGCCGTGCCGGCGCGGCCCTTGCGCGCCATCTGGTAGCCGTCGATGCAGGTCACCACCGACGACGACTCGCCGGGCAGGTTGACCAGGATCGCGGTCGTCGAGCCGCCGTACTGCGCCCCGTAGTAGATGCCGGCCAGCATGATCAGCGCGGACACCGGCGGCAGCGCGTAGGTGATCGGCAGCAGCATCGCGATCGTCGGCACCGGCCCGATGCCGGGCAGGACCCCGATCAGCGTGCCGAGCAGCACGCCGAGGAACGCATAGAACAGGTTCGTCGCGGTCAGCGCGACGGCGAACCCGGTGGCGAGGTTGGCGAAGACCTCCATGCCGTCAGCCCGTGAGCGCGGGCGGCCAGGTCGGCAACTGCAGGCCGAGCCCGTAGCGGAACGCGACGACGACGAACACGGCAAGGGCGATCGCCGCGACGATCGACTCCCGCCAGCGATACTCGTGGCTCGCGGTGCTCGCGACCAGCACCAGCAGCAGCGTGGCGATCACCAGCCCGACCTTGGTCACCACGAGGCCGAACAGCAGGACGCTCGCGAGCACGATGACGAGCGGCTTGAAGGTGGGGAACGTCAGCGGTGCGCCCTGCAGCTTGAACGATCGCAGCACGAGCAGTGCGCCGAGCGCGCACAACAGGAGGCCGAGCACGCGGGGGAAGTAGCCCGGACCCATGCGGGCCGCGGTGCCCATCGCGTAGTCGAGCGCGATCACGCAGGCCGCACCGCCGAAGGCGATGAACAAGACCCCGGCCCAGAAGTCCTTCGGATGACGGATCAGCGCCACGTGCCTCCCTATCGACTCGCGCGTGCTTCTGCTCGCGCGTTCCGCGCGATTCGCCTTCTTGCGAGGCGGGCCGTAGTCTAGCAGGTCGGTCTGCCCCTCGCGGCGCCGCGCCCAAGCGAAAAGGGCAGGCCCGCGGGCCTGCCCTCGTCACAGCGGTCGCGTCGACCGGCGGTTACACGCCGTTCTTGGCGCGCAGGTCGCGCAGGTACTTGTCCAGGTGCTGCGACTGCATGCGCTGCTGCAGCTGCGGCTTCACCTCGTCGAACGACGGCACCTTCGCGGCGCGAACGTCGTCGACGCGGATCACGTGCCAGCCGAACTGCGTCTGCACCGGCTGCGGCGTGAACTTGCCCTTGTCGGTCTTGACCATCGCGTCGCTGAAGGGCTTGACGAAGTTGGCCGGGGCGTTCCAGTCGAGGTCGCCGCCGCGGTCCTTGGACCCCGGGTCCTTCGAGCGCTGCTTGGCGAGGTCCTCGAACTTCTGGCCCTTCTGCAGGTCGGCGATCACCTGCTTCGCCTCGTCCTCCTTCTCGACCAGGACGTGGGCGACCTTGTACTCCTTGTCGCCGATCTGGGTCTTGATCGACTCGTATTCCTTGCGCAGGTCGGCGTCCGGCACCGGGTTCGCCTTCACCCAATCGGAGACGTACGCGCGGACCAGGACCGTCTGCGAGGCGAGGTCCATCTGCGTCTTGACGTCCGCGTTCTTGTCGAGGTTCTTCTTCTTCGCCTCGCGCACGAGGAGCTCGCGCGTGTTGAGCTCGTCGCGCACGGCGGCGCGCAGTTCCGGCGAGTCGGGCTGGCCCTGGCCCATGCGCTCCTTGAGCAGCAGGTCGAACTGGGACGCCGGATACAGGGTCTTGCCCTGCGCGGCGGCGGCGCCGCCGGCGCCGCGGGCGCGGGCTTGGTCGCCGGTGCCTGCGCCTGCGCGACAGCCACCGGGATCAGCGCCGCGACCACCGCGGCTGCGATTCGGTTCTTGATCATTGCGTGGTTCCTTCGGGGTTGGAGGGGAATTCCTCGGGGGTGTAAGCCTGGATCGCGAGCGCGTGCAGCGGATGCGGGATCAGGTCGGCGACCCGGTCGAGCACCGCGCGGTGACGCGCGAGGCGGGATCGTTGCCGGAACGCTTTCGACACGATCACCAGGGAAAAGTGCCCGCCGCCGCCCAGGGCGCCGGCGTGCCCGGCGTGCTCGGCGCTGTCGTCGTGGAGATCGACGAGCGACGGCTCGAGCGGCGCGAGGCGCGCCCGGATCGTCTGGGCGATCGTGTCGTTCATCAGGGCTTCTGGGGCGCCTCGACGATGTGGCGGGCGAGCCACACCCCCTGCGCGAGCGCGAAGACGAGGAACAGGCCGATGCCGCCCCAGACCTTGAAGTTGACCCAGGTCTCGGTCGTGAAGTGGAAGGCGATGTACCAGTTCGCCACCGCCATCGCCGCGAAGAACGCGATCCACGACCAGGTGACCGCCGACCAGACGTGCGCGGGCAGCGCGATGTCCTTGAGCAGCACGGCGATCCAGTCGCGACGGAAAGCGAGCTTGCCGACCGCCAGCACCGCGCCGAACAGGCCGTAGAGGACCGTCGGCTTCCACTTGATGAACGTCTCGTCCTGGAGGAGCAGGGTCGCGCCGCCGAACACGACGATGATCACCAGCGAGAGCCAGTGCACGGTCGACACCTTGCCGCGCCACGCGAACCAGGCGATCTGGATCACCGACGCCGCGATCGCCACGGCGGTCGCGACGTAGATCCCCTTCAACTTGAAGGCGACGAAGAAGAGGATCAGCGGCAGGTAGTCGGCCAGAAGCTGCATAACTTTCCATTATATCGCAGCTCCGACCCGCCCCATGCCGCCCGGCGGCCGGCGCCGTCCGGATGGCGGGAGGGACCCCTGGCCCGACGCCTTGCGCCGACGGACTTCGGGGTCAGGCGCGGCGGCCGCGCACCAGCGCGCGCAGCCGCGGCCAGTCGAAGGCGGCGCCAGGGTCCGTCTTGCGGCCGGGCGCGATGTCGCTGTGCCCGGCCAGGTCGGCGATCGGGTACCGGGACCGCAGCGCACGAACGAGTCGCGCGAGCCGCTCGTATTGCCGCGCCGTGTAGGGGCGGGTATCGGTCCCCTCGAGCTCCACCCCGATCGAGAAATCGTTGCAGCGCTCCCGCCCCTGCCACGCCGAGGCGCCGGCGTGCCAGGCGCGCCGTGCGCAGGGCACGAACTGCAGCAGCGCGCCGTTGCGCCGGATGAAGAAGTGCGCCGAGACGCGCACGCCCGCCAGGCCCGCGAAATACGGGTGCGCGCCGGGGTCGAGCCGATTGGTGAAGAGCCGCTCCACCTCGTCGCCGCCGAAGTCGCCCCGGCGGCAGCGAGATGCCGTGGACGACGAGCAGGCTGATGCGGGTCCCCGGCGGGCGGTCGTCGCAGTTCGGCGACTTCCTGCGCGTGGCACGCCGGTGCCAGCCTGCCGCGTCGACGACCCCGCCGGTCGCGGGCTTCGCGCGCTCGCCGCGCGGCGGGCGCGGACTCTTCACTTGCGCCTCCCCGCATTCGCCAGTCCGTCGAACGTAGCGTGTCGGCGCAACTCGCTCGCCCGGCGACGGCCCCTTCGGGACTGGCCTGCGGCCGCCGGGCTCACTTGATCCCCAGGCGCTCCATCCGGTAGCGCATCGCCCTGAAGGTGATGCCGAGGAGCTTGGCGGCGGCGGTACGGTTGTAGCGGGTCTTCTCGAGCGCCTCGTTGATCGCCGCGCGCTCGACGCGGTCGAGGTAGTCCTGCAGCGGCCACTTCTCGCCGGGCGGGACGGCGACGTCCGACTCCTCGGCGAGCGGCGTCAGGTGCAGGTCCTCGGCGCTGATCTGCTGCGTGTCGGCGGCCAGCGACAGCCCGCGCTCGAGGATGTTCTCGAGCTCGCGCACGTTGCCGGGGAAGGGATACTTCTCGAGGGCCGCCACCGCGTCGGGCAGGAGGTGCGCGGGCGTGCCGCGCGCGAGCTTGCCGAGGATCGCATTGGCGATCACCGGGATGTCCTCGCGCATCTCCCGCAGCGGCGGCATCGGCAGCTCGATGACGTGCAGCCGGTAGAAGAGGTCCTGCCGGAACTCGCCGGACTCGACCAGTGCGGGCAGGTTCTTGTGCGTCGCGCTGATGATCCGCACGTCGAGCGGATCCTCCTGCGTCGAGCCGACCTTGCGCACCTTCTTCTCCTGGATCGCGCGCAGGAGCTTCACCTGCATCGCGAGCGGCAGGTCCGCGACCTCGTCCAGGAACAGCGTGCCGCCGTTGGCCGCCTGGAAGAAACCCTCGCGATCGGCCTCGGCGCCGGTGAAGGCGCCCTTCTTGTACCCGAAGAACTCGCTTTCCATCAGGTTCTCGGGAATGGCGCCGCAGTTGACCGCGATGAAGGGCTGTTCCGCCCGCGGACCGCCGCGGTGGATCATCCGCGCCGCGAGCTCCTTGCCGCTCCCCGACTCGCCGTTGATGTAGACCGGGGCCTGGCTCTTCGCGAGGCGCTCGATCATGCTGCGCACCTGCTCCATCGCCGGGGACACGCCGAGGAGCTGGTACCCCGCCGCGGGTTGCGGCTTGTCGGGCACCTTGAGGGCCTGCTTGACCAGCGCGCGCAGCTGCTCGAGCGCCACGGGCTTGGCGAGGTAGTCGAACGCGCCGGCCTTCAGCGCGGCGACGGCGTTCTCGGCGCTGCCGTAGGCGGTGATCACCGCGACCGGGACGTCGAGGCCCTTGTGGTTGATGTGCTCGACGACGCGCAGCCCCTCGCCGTCCGGCAGGCGCATGTCGGTGAGGCACAGGTCGAACGGCTCGCGGTCGAGCAGGCGGATCGCCTCGCCGACCGACTCGGCCCGGATCGTGTCGAGCCCCATGCGCGAGAGCGTGAGCTCGAGCAGCTCGAGGAGGTCGGGCTCGTCGTCGATGACGAGCACTTTGGGTTGGCCGCGCGACTTTCGGGTCATGATGGTGGTCTTCTTGCAGTGATCAGGCGACGCTCGCGGGCTTGACGATCACGCCAGCGCGCCTCATGGTGATGCGGAACTGCGCGCCCGGCGAGCGCGGCAGGAGCTCGAGCGTCGCACCGTTGGCGTCGGCGAGCTCGCGCGCAATATACAGGCCCAGCCCGGTGCCCCCGGGGCGCGTCGTGAAGAACGGCTCGAAGATCTGGCTGCGGAGCTCCGCGGGGATGCCGGGCCCGTCGTCCGCGAGCTCGAAGATCACGACGTCGCCCATGTAACCGGGCCGGGCGCCGATGCCGATGCTGCCCTCCTTCTTCTGGCAGTGCTGCCAGGCGTTGCGCACCAGGTTCCACACGATCTGGTTCAGGTGGCCCCGGTCGAAGATGACGCCGAGGTCGTCGGGGATGTCGATCGCGATCGCGCCGGCCGGCATGTTCTCGGCCTGCACGATCTCCTCGGTCAACGTGCGCACGAAGTCGCCGATCGCCACGGTCTCGGGCTGCTGGCGGTCGCGGCGGTTCAACTGCAGCACCTCGCCGACGATGCGGTCGATGCGCCGCGCGTTGTTGCGGATCATGCCGAGCAACCGGTGGCCCTCGGGGGCGACGGCGCCGTCCTCCTCGAGGAGCTGCGCGGCCTGGTTGATCGCCGACAGCGGGTTGCGCACCTCGTGGGCGATCGAGGCGGTGAGCCGTCCCATCGCCGCGAGCTTCATCTGCTGCGCCTCGGTCTGCGCACGGCCGAGGTCCTCGAGGTAGATCAGCGTGCCGCCGTTCAGGCCCGAGCCGATGCGCACCAGCCGCGTGCGCAGCAGGCGCTGGGTGGCCTCGACCTTGAACGGGGGCAGCGCCTCGGCAGGGTCCTCGTGCCACCGACGCCAGTAGTCGTGCAGGACGGAGCTGAACTCGGAGAGCCGCATGCCGCCGCGCATCCGTCCGAAGCCGCCGAGCAGGCGGGTGACCTGCTGGTTGTGCCCGCGGACCACGCCGTTGAGGTCGACGACGAGCACGCCGTCCTGCATGTCCTGGATGATGAGCCGGTTCACCTGCTCGAGGTTCGCGACGTCGATGCCGCGCTGCGCGGCGAGATCCTCGGACGCCTTCGCATAACGGCCGAGCGCGACGGCGATGCTCACCATCGCGAAGTAGCCGATGCAGACCATCGCCGTCTGCAGGAGCTGCGGGTAGGCGATCCTGCCCTCGATGTTGCGGAAGATGTCCAGTCCGAGCAGCACCAGCGTGGCCAGCGCCGCGTGGAAGAACGCGGTCTGCGTGCGCAGCAGCCAGCCGCTCGCGGCGAGCTGCGGGAACAGCAGAATCGGCAGCGGCGCGACGGACGTGCCTCCCGCGATCACGATCAGCGCCAGGAAGCCGATGTCCACGGAAAGCAGTGCGAGCACCAGCGTGGGCAGCGTGACCGGCAGTCGCTGCTGTTGCTGCTGGAGCCACCAGAACGAGCCCAGCCCGAACAGGAAGTAGAGACCGGCCGCCGTCACGAACGTGTTGGGTGCGTCGACGGCGAGTGCCCGCAGGTCGGCGAGCAGGGCGATCCCGAGCAGGATCGCGCCGCAGACGGCCCGGTACAGGGCGACGATCCAGAGGATCCGGCGGTTCGAGTCGGCGGCCACCGTGGGAAGTGGCGCACCATCGAGCGGAGGGGTGACGAAGGGCAGCATCAGGGCCGCTATATGACCTGCCGCGCGCGATTCGTCAATGTCGGCGCGGACACGCGGGGTCGCCGCACCGGAAGCCCGTGGCCGTGGCCTGCGCCTCGGACCTGGGAAGGTAGACGCCGCACGCCTCGCAGCGGACCGTGGGCTCGGCGGGGGGCAGCTCCCTCGGACGCTCGCGACGATCCTGATCGCGCGAGGACCTGCGGCTCTTGGCGACGTTGAGGAAGCGCAAGCCGAGCAGGATCACGAAGAAGACGACGATCCAGAAGACGATCTTGCCCATCGCTACAGCACCTTTCCCGGATTCATGATGCCGTCGGGATCGAGGGCGGCCTTCACCCGCGCCATCAGTTCGATCTCGACGCCGGACTTGTAGCGCCTGAGCTCGCCGCGCTTCAGTTGTCCGATGCCGTGCTCCGCACTGATGCTGCCACCCGCCGCATCGACGAGATCGTAGACGATGCGGTTGGCGACCGCCTCGTTGCCCATGAAGGCCTTCGCCACCGTGCCTTCCGGTCCGGAGAGGTTGTAGTGCAGGTTGCCGTCGCCGAGGTGGCCGAAGATCACGAAGCGGACGCCGGGCAACGCCTGCGCGAGCGCCGACTCGGCGTCGCGCAGGAAGCGGGGAATCGCGGACACGGGCAGCGAGATGTCGTGCTTGATGTTCGGTCCCTCGCGGCGCTGGCCTTCGGAGATGTTCTCGCGCAGCGCCCACAGCGCCGCGGCCTGGGCATCCGACCGGGCGACCGTCGCGTCCTGGACGGTCTCCGCCTCGACGCCGCGCGCAAGGGCCGCCTCGACGCGTTCAGGCATCGCGCCGTCGGACGCGGCGTCGTCGGCCTGAATCAGCACGTACCAGGGGTGGCCGGGCAGCGGATCGGGCAGGTGCGGATGGTGCTTGCGCGAGAGCGCCGTCGAGAAGGCGCTCATCAGCTCGAAGCCGACCAGGCGGTCCGCGAGCGCGTCGCGCAGCGTGCCGAGCAGGCGCACGGCCGCCTCCACGTCCGGGACGGCCGCGAACGCCGTGGCACGGGAACGCGGCATCGGAAAGAGCTTGAGGACGGCGGCGGTGATCACCCCGAGCGTGCCCTCGGCGCCGATGAACAGGTGCTTCAGGTCGTAGCCCGTGTTGTCCTTGCGCAGCGACCGCAGCCCGCCGAACACCTGCCCGTCCGGCAGCACCGCCTCGAGCCCGAGCACCAGCTCGCGCGCGTTGCCGTAGCGCAGCACCGCCGTGCCGCCGGCGTTGGTCGACAGCACGCCGCCGACCGTGCAACTGCCTTCGGAGGCGAGCGAGAGCGGAAACATCATGCCGTGGCTCTCGGCCGCGGCCTGTGCCGCGGCGAGCGGCGCGCCGGCCTCGATCGTCAGTGCGGCATTGGCGACGTCGCACGCGCGCACGCGCTGCATCCGCGCGAGCGACAGCACGATGGCGTGGCCGTCGGGGGACGGTGTGGCCGCCCCGCACAGCGACGTGTTGCCGCCTTGCGGAACGATCGGCACGCGCAAGCTCCCGGCAGATCGAGACCACCTTGGCGACCTCGGCGGTCGAGCCGGGAAGCACCAGCGCGCGGGCTGCGCCCTGGTAGCGCCCGCGCCAGTCGAGCAGGCAGGGGGCGAGCTCGTCCGGGGCGGTGCGCACCTGCGCCGGACCCACGGCGCCGGCGACGCGCGCGAGCAAGGTTGCGCCGGGGTCCGTCATAGGGGAATATTAGCCGATATCGTCCGGCATCCCGTCGGCCGTCGGTTCATCCCCGGGAGATTGCGCATGTCAGACAGCGACCAGGGCGACGCCCCGTCGGGCTTGCCGTTCACGCCGCAGGACGCGCTGGCATTCATGCAGCGCATGTGGAATCCGCTCGGCGTGCCCATTCCCGGCTTCGCGCCGCCGGCTACGCCGGCGGGTGCGCCGGCCGCCGGCGCCATGCCGTTTCCCAATCCCGCGATGATGTTCGCCGCGCTCGATCCCGCCGAGATCGAACGCAAGATCAACGAGCTCCGCGTCATCGAGAGCTGGCTCGCGATGAGCCACAACATGATGCAGATGAGCATTCGCACGCTCGAACTGCAGAAGGCCTCGCTCGAGGCCATGTCGGCTGCCCATCGGCCCGCCAGCGCATCGCCGCGCCCCTCGAAACCGAAGAAGCCCTGAACCCATGAAGCTCACCACGACCGCATTCGCCGACGGCGGTGTGATTCCCCCGGAATTCGCGTTCGGCCGGATCGACCCCGCCACGCACGTCGCGCTGTCGCAGAACCTGAACCCCGACTTCGCGTGGAGCGGGGCGCCCGCCGGGACGCGCTCGTTCGCGCTCGTCTGCCACGATCCGGACGTGCCCTCGCGCGGCGACGACGTGAACCAGGAGGGGCGCGTCGTGCCCGCGTCGCTGCCGCGCGTCGACTTCTTCCACTGGGTGCTGGTCGACCTGCCCGCCGCGGCGGCGTCGATCGCGCGCGGTGCGCACTCGAGCGGCGTGACCGCACGGGGCAAGGCCGGACCCGCGGCTCCCGGTGGCGGGCGTCACGGCCTCAACGACTACACCGGATGGTTTGCCGGCGACAAGGACATGGGTGGCGACTACCACGGCTACGACGGTCCGTGCCCGCCGTGGAACGATGCGCTCCCGCACCATTACGTCTTCACGCTCTACGCCCTCGACGTGCCGTCGCTCGACGTGCCGCCGCGCTTCACCGGCCAGGACGCGAGAAAGGCGATGCAGGGTCACGTGCTCGCGCAGGCCGCGGTGACGGGCCGCTACACGTTGAACCCGGCCGTCAGGCTGTAGCGCCCCGGCCGCTACGCACCGATCCAGGCCGCACGGCGGGCGAGCACCTCGGTCGTGGCGTCGGCGGCGAGGGCCAGGTGGCAGGTGTCCTCCGGCGCCGCATCGAGCGTCACGTCGAAGACGAGCAACTCGTCGCGCCGGAATGCGTGGACCGTGACCCGGTCGCCCGGCGCATGCCGGCCCAGCAGCGTGTCGATACCCTCGCCGGTTGCGCGGAGCCCGTCGACTGCAACGATCACGTCGCCTCCGGACAGGCCCGCTCGCGCGGCGGGCCCGCCGCGGAAGGCGTGCTGCACTTCGCCTCCCCCGATCCGCCGAGCTTGACGCCCAGCGTGACGCGCGGCGGAGCGTCGCCACGCGGCTCGCCTGCCGTACCGCCGCGGTCACGCGGGCCGTCCGCGGCGCGCAGTCGCATCGTCACGCCGAACGACGCGAAGAGGTCGGCGAGCGGCGGATCCTCGAGGCCGTCGACGTGTCGCGCGAAGAAGTCCGCGAGGTCACGGCCGGCGATCTCGCTCGCGATCCTCGCGATCCCGTCCTCGGGGACGCCGACGCCGGTGCGGCCGTAACGCTGCCACAACGCCCGCATCACGTCGTCGAGCGAAGCGCCCTCGCGGCGCAGCAACAGGTCGAGCGCCAGCCCGACCAGCGCGCCCTTGGCGTAGTAGCTCACCACGGCATTCGGCGTGTTCTCGTCGTGCCGGTAGTACTTGATCCACGCGTCGAAGCTCGAGTCCGCGACGCTCTGCACGTGCCGTCCGGGCGTGCGCAGCACGCCGGTGATCGTGCGGCCGAGGAGCTCGAGGTAGCTCGTCGCGTCGATCACGGCGCTGCGGACCAGCGCCAGGTCGTCGTAGTAGGAGGTCAGGCCCTCGAACGCCCACAACTGCCGTGTGTAGCCCTCGCGGGCGAGGTCGTAGGGCACGAACGCGGCCGGCTTGATGCGCTTCACGTTCCAGGCGTGGAAGTACTCGTGGCTCGCGAGTCCCAGGAACGAGCGGTACTCGTCGGTCACCTTCGCGACGCCGGCGCGGGGCAGGTCGCGTCGCGCGCAGACGAGGCTCGTGCTGGCGCGGTGCTCGAGGCCCCCGTAGCCGTCGCCGACCGCGAGCACCTGGAACAGGTAGCGCTCGAACGGCGCGCGCGCCCCCGGCCCGTCGAACAGCTCGATGTGGAAGCGGCAGATGCGCGCCAGGTCCGCGGCGAGGCGCCCGAGGTCGGCGTCGTGCCGGCCCGCGATCGCGACGTCGTGGACCGCGCCCCCGGCCTCGAAGGACACGTGCGTGAAGTCGGAGATCTCGACGGGGTGGTCGATCAGCTCGTCGTAGTTCGCGGCCCGGTAGAAGCCGAATCCCCACTTCGACGCGCCGGCGGCCGGTAGCGTCGTCGCCACACGCCATCCCCGTCGGCCCTCGGGCTCGACGATCTCGACGCGGCAGGCCGCGGTTTCGCGGCCCTCGGGACAGAGGAACACGCTGGAGCCGTTGAAGTAGGCGCGCGTCGCATCGAGGTACGCCGCGCGAACCGACAGGTCGTAGGCGTACACGTCGGCGATCACCGTCAGCGGTCCGGCGCAGGGCGCGGCGCGCCAGGTGTCCTTGGCGTCCTTGGTGATCGCCACGGGTTGCCCCGCGCACTCGGCCCGGACGCCGACGAAATGCCGAGCGAACTCCCGGATCAGGTAGCTGCCCGGAATCCACGTCGGAAGGCGGAACCGCTGACCTTCGACGGCGGGCGCGTCGACGGTGCACGAGACCTCGAAGAGGTGGGCGTGCGGGTCGCGGGCGGCAATTCGGTAAGTGGTGACGGGGAGGGGAGTCGACACGGGGCGCGTTGGTCGGAGTGGCAGCGGCCGGAGTTTACCGGGGCGACACGGGGCGCCCGGATCGCAGCGCGAATCCGTCCTTGCCCCGGACCCGGACGGAGCACGCGTTGGCCGGTTGCGCTAGGATTCGCGCGATGAGCGAGAGTCCACTTCTCTCCGAACACGTCGCATTGCTCCGCAAGCGACACCTTGGTCCGCCGTTTCCGAACGACGCGATCGACGACCTGGTCGCCGTCCTGCGCCACGTGCGGCTCGACCCCGGCGAGGTGCTGATCCGGCAGGGCGACACCGGTGACGACCTGTTTCTCGTCATCGCGGGACAGGTCGACGTCGAGGTCCAGCATCCGGACGGCACGAAGACCGTCGTCGACACGATCGGCGATGGCGGGGTGGTGGGCGAGCTCGCGCTCCTCACCGGCCAGCCGCGCAACGCGACCGTCGTCGCGCGTGCCGCCACCGACGCCGCGAGGCTGTCGCGGACCGATTTCGAGCGCGTCGCGCTGCGCCATCCGAAGGCGCTCAACGTGTTCCTGCACCGGGTGCTGCCACGGATGCGCCGCACGCAGCTCGTGCGCGTGCTGACCGAGCTCTTCGGGGATCTCGAGCCGGCGGCGATCGCCGATCTCGAGGCCGAGCTCGTCTGGACCGAGCTCACCGGCGGTGCGACGCTGTTCCGCGAGGGCGACCGCGGCGAGGACGTCTACATCGTCGTCAATGGGCGCCTGCGGGTGACGATGGCCGACCCGAACGCGCCGGGCGGACAGCGCGTGGTCGAGGAGGCCGGGCGCGGCCGTGCCGTCGGCGAGCTGGCGCTGCTCACCGGCGAGACGCGCGCCGCGACGGTCACGGCAGTGCGCGACAGCGACCTCCTGCGGCTGTCGCGCGCCGCGTTCGACCGCCTGCTCGATCGCCATCCGCGGGCGATGCTGCAGATCGCGCGGGCGGCGGCGTGGCGGCTGCGGCAGGGCGCCGCGCGCGCGCGGCGGGCGAGCGCGAGTCCGTCGACCTTCGCGCTGGTGCCGGCCGGCCCCGGCGCGCCGCATGCCGTGCTCGCGCAGCGCTTCGCGGCCGCGCTGGGCGAACCGGGGACCGTGCTATGTCTCGGCAGCGGTGACGTCGACCGCATGCTCGGGCGCGCGGGCATCGCGCAGACGGCGCACGACGACGCGGTCCACGAGTCGATCGTCGCGTGGCTGTCCGAGCAGGAGCGCGAGCATCGGTACCTGGTGCTGGTCGCGGATGACGGCGACACCGCGTGGACGCAACGGTGCGTGCGCCACGCCGACCGGGTGCTGATCGTTGGGCGTGCCGGCGACGACCCTGCACGCGGGGCACTCGAGGCAGCGCTCGAGCCGATGGGACTCACCGCCCGCTGCGAGCTCGTGCTGGTGCACCCGGACAGTGCCCCGCGTCCATCGGGCACGGCGGCCTGGCTCGAGGCGCGCAACGTCGCTGCGCACCATCACGTGCGGCTCGGCGACGAGGCCCAGCTGCGAAGGCTCGCGCGCCGCGCGAGCGGGCGTGCGACGGCACTGGTGCTGGGCGGCGGCGGCGCCCGGGGCTTCTCGCACATCGGTGCGCTGCGCGCGCTCGCCGAGGCCAACGTCGAGATCGACATGATCGGCGGCACCAGCATCGGCTCGGCGATCGCCGGCGCCTATGCGGTGGGGTTGTCCGCGGACGAGATCGTCGGTCTTGCCGAGGCGTTCGCGTCGAAGAGCAAGATCATGGACCGCACGCTGCCGATCGTCGCGCTGATGGAGGGGCGCAAGCTCACCGGCATCTACCAGGGCGTGTACGGGGACGCGCAGATCGAGGACCTGTGGATTCCCTACTTCGCGGTGTCGAGCGGGCTCGCCCGGGCCGAGGCCGTGGTCCACGAACGCGGGCCGCTGTGGCGCGCGGTGCGGTCGAGCACCGCGGTGCCGGGGATCTTCCCGCCGATGATCGCCGAGGACCGCGAAGTGCTGGTCGACGGCAACGTGATGAACAACATGCCGCTCGACGTGATGCGCGAGCGCTGCGAGGGCGGGACGCTGATCGGCCTCAACCCGATGCCGAGCGAGCTGCCGATGCGCAGGTACAACTGCGGCCCGAGCGTGTCGGGCTGGCAGGCGCTCTTCGGGCGACTCAAGCTGTTCGGCATCAAGCTGCGGGCGCCGTCGATCTTCGGCTCGATCATGCGCGCGACCGAGATCAACAGCGCCAACCGGATGCGCCAGCCCTCGTTCCGGGCGCTGGCGGATCTGCTGATCGAGCCACCGGTGGGCGGCTACGCGATCATGGGCTACGGCGCCTATGCACCGATCATCGAGATCGGCTACGAAGCGGCGCGGAGTGCGCTCGCAGCCTGGGCCGCGCAGAGGATGCCCGGCAGCGGCGAGGCGGGGGATTCGTGGCGCCCCGAACACGAATCGAACGTGCGACCTGCCCCTTAGGAGGGGGCTGCTCTATCCACTGAGCTACCGGGGCGCGAGCCGCGATTCTACCGGACCGGGGAGACGTGGTCGTCGCGGAAGCGGAAGTGTCGAGGCGGCGTGCGGCACTCTTGGCACCCGCGCGGGCGCGC
>CAVPJE010000011.1:0-113186 GCA_963705175.1 uncultured beta proteobacterium
GAGAAAGGCTTCGTCACCACCACGGTCGACAGCCTCATCAACTGGGCCCGGACCGGCTCGATGTGGCCGATGACCTTCGGCCTCGCCTGCTGCGCCGTCGAGATGATGCATGCGGGCGCCTCGCGCTACGACCTCGACCGTTTCGGCATCGTGTTCCGGCCCAGTCCGCGTCAATCGGACGTGATGATCGTCGCCGGCACGCTGTGCAACAAGATGGCGCCCGCGCTGCGCAAGGTCTACGACCAGATGGCCGAGCCGCGCTGGGTGATCTCCATGGGATGCTGCGCCAACGGCGGCGGCTACTACCACTATTCGTATTCCGTCGTGCGTGGCTGCGACCGCATCGTGCCGGTCGACGTCTACGTGCCCGGTTGCCCGCCGACGGCCGAGGCGCTGCTCTACGGCATCATGCAGCTGCAGAACAAGATCTGGCGCACGAACACGATCGCGCGCTGATCGCCAAGAAGTCCGCCACGCTGGCCGACCTGTCCAGCGACTCCTGGGGATGCGGTCACAGGCTGCGGCGGTCGGCGAGGTTACGCTCGTGGTCGACCCGAAGAGCGTCGCGAGGAGACGGCGCTCCGCGAAGTGCCCGGGCTGCGGTTCGAACACTGATCGACCTCTGCGGCGTCGACTACCAGGCCTGAGAATGGCGCCTGGGACGGGCCGCGATTCGCGGTCGTCTACCAACTGCTGTCGTGTCCAACAATCGGCGGATCCGCGTGCGCGTGTTCGCGGCGGACGATGATTTCCCGGTCGTGCCGACCGTCGCCGGAGTCTGGCCGTGGGCCAACTGGTTCGAGCGCGAGGCCTTCGACCTGTTCGGCATCGTCTTCGACGGCCACCCCGACCTGCGTCGACTCCTGACGGACTACGGCTTCATCGGACACCCGTTCCGCAAGGATTTCCCGGTTTCCGGCTACGTCGAGATGCGCTACGACCCCGATCAGCAACGCGTGATCTACCAGCCGGTCAGCATCGAGCCGCGCGAGATCGTGCCGCGGATCGTGCGGGAGCCGAACTACGGGGACGTGCGAGTAGCCCCGCGATGGCCGAGATTCGCAACTACACGATGAATTTTGGGCCGCAGCATCCGGCGGCCCACGGCGTGCTGCGGCTGGTCCTCGAACTCGACGGCGAAGTGATCCAGCGCGCCGACCCGCACATCGGGCTGCTGCATCGCGCGACCGAGAAGTTGGCCGAGCAGAAGACCTTCATCCAGGCGTGCCGTACATGGATCGGCTCGATTACGTGTCGATGATGTGCAACGAGCACGCCTATGTGATGGCGATCGAGAAGCTGCTCGGGATCGAAGTGCCGGTCCGTGCGCAATACATCCGCGTGATGTTCGACGAGATCACGCGCGTGCTCAATCACCTGCTGTGGCTGGGCGCCACGGGCTGGACATCGGTGCGATGACCGTGTTCCTGTACTGTTTCCGCGAGCGCGAGGACCTGATGGACATGCTACGAAGCGGTCTCGGGCGCGCGCATGCATGCGGCCTACTACCGGCCGGGTGGCGTGTACCGCGACCTGCCCGATCGCATGCCCCAGTACGAGACCTCGAGGATCCGCTGCGGCCGGGACGCGAAGCGCCTGAACGCGAACCGCCAGGGCTCCATGCTCGACTTCATCGAGGACTTCACCGGCGCTTCCCGGCGCAGGTGGACGAATACGAGACGCTCCTCACCGACAACCGCATCTGGAAGCAGCGCACCGTGGGCATCGGCGTCGTCCGCCCGAGCGCGCATGGCACTGGGCTTCACCGGTCCGATGCTGCGGGGTTCGGGCGTCGAGTGGGATCTGCGCAAGAAACAGCCCTACGAGGTCTACGACCGAGTCGACTTCGACATCCCTGTGGGCGTCAACGGCGACTGTTACGACCGCTACCTCGTGCGCGTCGAGGAGATGCGCCAGTCGAATCGCATCATCAAGCAGTGCATGGACTGGCTGCGCGCCAATCCCGGGCCCGTGATGACCGAAGACCACAAGGTCGCACGACCGTCCGCGAGTCGATGAAGACCAACATGGAGGAGCTGATCCATCACTTCAAGCTCTTCACCGAGGGCATGCATGTCCCGCAGGCGAAGTCTATGCGGCGATCGAGCCGCCCAAGGGCGAGTTCGGCATCTATCTGGTGTCCGATGGCGCCAACAAGCCCTACCGCCTGAAGATCCGCGCGCCCGGTTTCCCGCATCTCGCCGCCATGGACGAGATGTCGCGCGGCCACATGATCGCCGATGCCGTGGCGATCATCGGCTCCATGGACATCGTGTTCGGGAGATGGACCGCTAGGCGGGGTCGCGCCAGGGACGAACCGACGATGCTCTCCGCAGGCGCCCGCAGTCGCATCGACCGCGAACTCTCCAAGTACCCGGCCGACCAGAAGCAGTCGGCCGTGATGTCCGCGCTCGCCATCGCACAGGACGAGCACGGCGGCTCTCCGTCGAGGTGATGGACGCCGTCGCGGCCACCTGGGCATGCCGCCCATCGCGGTCTACGAGGTGGCGTCGTTCTACACCATGTACAACCTGCAGCCGGTCGGCAGGCACAAGCTGTCCATCTGCACCAACCTGCCCTGTGCGTTGTCGGGCGCGGCGGAAGCGGCCGCGCACCTCAAGGAGAAGCTCGGCGTGGGCTTCGGCGGGACCACCGCCGACGGCGTTCACGTTGAAGGAAGGCGAATGCTTCGGCGCTTGCGGGGATTCGCCGGTGCTGCTGGACAACAACAAGCACATGTGCGTCGGCATGACGCCGGCGAAGATCGACGCGTTGATCGAGGAGTTGCGCGAGGCCGCGGGGCGGGGCGAGGGCGCGCTGCTCGCGACGATGCCGTCCCAGACGGAGAAGGCGTGAACGCGCCGGGCAATTCCTCGATTACGGGCCCGACGCCATCATTATGAAGGGCCTCGACCGGCCGCAACTGGCGGCTCGAGGACTACGAATCGCGCGGCGGCTACCAGGCGCTGCGCGATCCTCGCCGAGAGGATCCCGCCCGACCGGTGATCGACGAGGTGAAGAAATCCGCGCTGCGCGGCCGCGGCGGCGCGGGCTTCCCGACCGGCCTCAAGTGGAGCTTCATGCCGAGGCAGTTACACCGGCGAGAAGTATCTCGTCTGCAACTCCGACGAGGGCGAGCCGGGCACGTTCAAGGACCGCGACATCCTCCGCTACAACCCGCATATGGTGATCGAGGGCATGGCCATCGCCGCCTACGCGATGGGCGTGACCGTCGGCTACAACTACATCCACGGCGAGATCTGGGACGTCTACGAGCGCTTCGAGGAGGCGCTGCGGGAGGCGTGCGCCGCAGGCTTCCTCGGTGCGAACATCCTCGGCGGCGGCTTCGACTTCGAGCTGCTCGCCCACCATGGCTAGGGCGCGTACATCTGCGGCGAGGAGACGGCGCTGCTCGAGTCGCTCGAGGGCAAGAAGGGCCAGCCGCGCTTCAAGCCGCCGTTCCCGGCGAGCTTCGGCCTCTACGGCAAGCCGACGACGATCAACAACACCGAGACCTTCGCCGCAGTGCCGTGGATCATCCTGAACGGCGGCGAGTGGTTCCGCGAACCTCGGCCGCCCGAACAACGGCGGCACCAAGATCTTCTCCGTCTCGGGCGACGTCGAGCGCGCCCGGCAACTACGAGGTGAGGCTCGGCACGCCGTTCGCGAAGCTGCTCGAGCTGGCCGGCGGCATGCGCGGCGGGCGCAAGCTGAAGGCGGTGATCCCCGGCGGCTCGTCGATGCCGGTGCTGCCCGGCGACGTCATGATGCGACCGACATGGACTACGACTCGATCGCCAAGGCCGGCTCGATGCTGGGCTCCGGCGCGGTCATCGTCATGGACGAGACGCGCTGCATGGTGACGTCGCTGCTGCGGCTGTCGTACTTCTACTACGAGGAATCCTGCGGCCAGTGCACGCCGTGCCGCGAGGGCACCGGCTGGCTGTGGCGCATCGTCCATCGCATCGAGCACGGCCGCGGGCGTCCGGAGGACCTCGACCTCCTGAACTCGATCGCGGACAACATCCAGGGCCGCACGATCTGCGCGCTCGGCGACGCCGCGGCGATGCCGGTGCGCGCGTTCATCAAGCACTTCCGCGACGAGTTCCAGCACCACATCGACCACGGCCGTTGCGTCGTGCCGCCGTACGTCTAAGACGATGGCCGACGGACTGCTCAACATCGAGGTCGACGGCGAGCCGTGCAGGTGCCGGAGGGCAGCACGGTCATGGACGCCGCGAACCAGCTCGGCATCTTCGTCCCGCATTTCTGCTGCCACAAGAAGCTCTCGATCGCGGCCAACTGCCGCATGTGCCTGGTGCAGGTCGAGAAGGCGCCGAAGCCGATGCCGGCGTGCGCCACGCCGGTCACCGAGGGCATGAAGGTCTGGACGCACTCGGACCAGGCGGTCGCTGCGCAGAAGGGCGTGATGGAGTTCCTGCTCATCAACCATCCGCTCGACTGCCCGATCTGCGACCAGGGCGGCGAATGCCAGCTGCAGGATCTCGCCGTCGGGCTACGGGGCATCCGCCTCGCGCTACCAGGAGCCGAAGCGCGTCGTGGTCCACAAGAGCCTCGGCCCGCTGGTCTCCGCCGAGGAGATGTCGCGCTGCATCCACTGCACGCGCTGCGTGCGCTTCGGCCAGGAGATCGCGGGCGTGATGGAGCTCGGCATGGTCGGCCGCGGCGAGCACGCCGAGATCGTCGCGTTCGTCGGGCAGCACGGTCGACTCCGAGCTCTCGGGCAACATGATCGACCTCTGCCCGGTCGGCGCGCTCACGTCGAAGCCGTTCCGCTACACGGCGCGCACCTGGGAGCTCGCGCGGCGCAAGTCGATATCGCCCGCACGACTCGCTCGGCAGCAACGTCGTCGTCCAGGTCAAGGGCGACGCGGTGATGCGCGTGCTGCCGCTCGAGAACGAGGCGGTGAACGAGTGCTGGCTCTCGGACAAGGACCGGTTTTCCTACGAGGCGCTCAACGGCGAGGACCGGCTCACGCGTCCCGATGGTGCACGAGGGCGGGACGTGGCGCGAGGTCGATTGGCCGGCCGCGCTCGAGCGGGTCGCGTCCGGCCTGCGCGACGTCGCCGCCCGCCACGGCGGCAGCGCCCTCGGCGCGCTGGCGTCGCCGCACGCGACGCTCGAGGAACTCGCGCTCGTCGCAAGCTGATGCGCGGCCTCGGCTCCGACAACGTCGATTACCGCCTGCGGCAGGCCGACTTCCGCGGTGACCGGCCGGCGGCGCGCCTGGCTCGGCATGCCGATCGCCGAGCTGGGAAGCCTCGACCGCGTGCTCGTCGTCGGCAGCTTCCTGCGCAACGACCATCCGCTGGTCGCCCAACGCCTGCGCCAGGCCGCGAAGCGTCGCGCGCGGGTGCTCAAGCTCGGTTCGGTCGACGACGACTGGCTGATGCCCGTCGCGCACCGAGTCGATCGTGCCGCCGTCGCAGCTGCCGGCGGCGCTCGCCCAGATCGTGGTCGCCGCTGCCCGTGCCGCAGGACGGCCGGTGCCGGCGCCGCTCGACGGCATCGCGGGCCTCGAGCCGTCGGAGTCCGCGCGGGCCATCGCCGCCGAGCTCTTGTCGGGAACCCGGCGCGCCGTGTTCCTCGGCAATTTCGCCGAGCAGCATGCCGAGGCGTCGCAGCTCCACGCGCTCGCGCAGGCGCTGGCGGCGATCACCGGCGCCACGCTGGGGTTCCTGCGCGAGGCCGCGAACAGCGTCGGCGCCGAGCTTGCCGGCGCGCAGCCCCACGGCGACGGGCTGAACGCGAAGGCGATGCTCGCCGCGCCGCGGCGCGCCTATCTCATGCTGCACGCGGAGGCCGAGCTCGACTGCGCGAGCCCGCTCGCCGCGCGCGCGGCGCTCGAGCGCGCCGAGCTCGTGGTGGTGATGAGCCCGTTCCGCCACGGCATGGCCTACGCCGACGTCCTCCTGCCCATCGCGCCGTTCACCGAGACCTCGGGCACGTTCGTCAACTGCGAGGGTCGCGCGCAGAGCTTCCGCGGCGTGGTGAAGCCGCGCGGGCAGGCGCGCCCGGGCTGGAAGGTGCTGCGCGTGCTCGGCACGATGCTGGGGCTCGCGGGCTTCGACGCCGAGACCTCGGAGGCGATACGCGACGCCGTCGTCGCGCCCGGAAGCGACCTCGCGGCGCGCCTCGACAACCGCACCGACGTGCCGCTCGTCGCGCCCGAGGCCCCGTGGCCGGGGTGGAGCGCGTCGCGGACGTGCCGATCTATTTCGCCGATCCGCTGGTGCGTCGTGCGGAGTCGCTGCAGCAGACGAAAGCCGCTCGCCCGCCCCGCGCGCGGGTGCACCGCATGCTGCTCGACCAACTCGGCATCGCCGAGGGCGCCCAGGTCCGCATTCGCCAGGGCCAGGGCGAGGCGGTGGTCGCGACAGTCGTCGATCCCGAGGTGCCGCCGGGCGTGGTCCGGCTGGCGGCGGCGCACGCATCGACGTGTGCGCTCGATGCCCTGTCCGGCCCGGTCACCGTGGAGCGCGCGTAGATGGAACCGCTGCTCGCCCCGGTGCGCGAGTTCCTCGGACCGGCGTGGCTGCCGCTGTGGACGCTCGTCAAGGTCCTGGGGATCGCGATCCCCGTGATCCTCTGCGTCGCCTACCTGACCTACGCCGAGCGCAAGGTGATCGGCTGGATGCAGGTGCGCGTCGGTCCCAACCGGGTGGGTCCCTACGGCCTGCTGCAGCCGTTCGCCGACGTGATCAAGATGCTCTTCAAGGAGATCGTGGTCCCGTCGGGCTCGAACCGCTGGCTGTTCTTCATCGCGCCGATCCTCTCGCTCGCGCCCGCGCTCGCCGCCTGGGCGGTCGTGCCGTTCTCCGAGACGCTGGTCCTCGCCGACATCAACGCGGGCCTGCTCTACATCCTCGCGATGACGTCGATCGGCGTCTACGGCGTCATCCTGGCGGGCTGGGCGTCGAACTCCAAGTACGCGTTCCTGGGCTGCCTGCGCTCGGCCGCGCAGATCGTCTCCTACGAGATCGCGATGGGCTTCGCGCTGGTCGGCGTGCTGATGGCGGCGAACAGCCTGAACCTCTCCGACATCGTGCGCGGCCAGGACGGCGGGGCGGCGTACTGGTACATCTGGCCGCTGTTCCCGCTGTTCGCCGTCTACCTGATCTCCGGCATTGCCGAGACCAACCGCCACCCGTTCGACGTCGCCGAGGGCGAGTCCGAGATCGTCGCCGGCTTCCACGTCGAGTACTCGGGCATCGGGTTCGCGCTGTTCTTCCTCGCCGAGTACATGAACATGATCCTGATCGCGGTGCTGACCGCGGTCATGTTCCTCGGTGGATGGCTTTCGCCGTGGCCGGGCCTGAACGACGTTCGCCTGCCGGACGGGCTGCCCGTCTTCGGCGGCGCGGCGCCCTTCGGCGACGGGCTGCCGTGGCTCGCGCTCAAGGTCGCGGCGGTGCTGCTCGTCTTCCTGTGGATCCGCGCGACGTTCCCGCGCTACCGCTACGACCAGATCATGCGCCTCGGCTGGAAGGTGTTCATCCCGATCACGCTGATCTGGATCGTGTTCGTCGGCGCGATGATGCAGACCCGCTGGGCAAACCTGTTCCACTGAACCCCATGCTCACCCGCGTCCGCGACTTCTTCTCGACGTTCCTGCTGCTCGAACTGTTCCGCGGCATGGCGCTGACCGGCCGCCACCTGTTCGCGCGCAAGGTCACGATCATGTTCCCGGAGGAGAAGACGCCGCTACAGCCCGCGCTTCCGCGGCCTGCACGCGCTGCGCCGCTATCCGAACGGCGAGGAGCGCTGCATCGCCTGCAAGCTCTGCGAGGCGGTCTGCCCGGCGCTCGCGATCACGATCGAGTCCGAGCAGCGGGACGATGGTTCCCGGCGCACCACGCGCTACGACATCGACCTCACCAAGTGCATCTTCTGCGGGTTCTGCGAGGAGAGCTGTCCCGTCGACTCGATCGTCGAGACCCGCATCCTCGAGTACCACGGGGAAAAGCGCGGCGACCTCCTCTATACCAAGGAGATGCTCCTCGCGGTGGGCGATCGTCACGAGGCCGAGATCGCGGCCGACCGCGCGGAGGATGCCCGGTACCGCTGATCCCGGCACTCCCCACCCGACCCTCCCGTCCACGATGCCCTTCGAGTCCGCGATCTTCTACGTCTTCGCCGCGCTGCTGGTGTTCGCGGCGCTGCGCGTCGTCTCGACGCGCAACCCGGTGCACGCCGCGCTGTGGCTGGTGCTCACCTTCTTCACGGCATCGGGACTCTGGCTGCTGCTCGGCGCGGAGTTCCTGGCGATCGCGCTGGTGCTGGTCTACGTGGGCGCGGTGATGGTGCTGTTCCTGTTCGTCGTGATGATGCTGGACGTCAACTTCGACGCCTTGCGCAAGGACTTCCGCAGCTACCTGCCCGTCGCGGTGACGGTCGGGCTGCTGGTGCTCTTCGAGATGACGCTGCTGCTCGTGAACGCGACGCGCGGCAGCGCGGCGGCGCCGGCCCCGGCGGCGGCGACCGAGTCGAACACGCGCGCGCTGGGGCGGCTCATCTACGTCGACTACGTCTATCCGTTCGAGATCGCCGCGGTGGTGCTGCTGGTCGCGATCGTCGCGGCGATCGCGCTCACGCATCGCCGCCGCCGCGCGACCCGCTACCAGAACCCGGCGGAGCAGGTGAAGGTAAAGCGCCGGGACCGCGTGCGGATCGTCGAGATGCCCCCGGAGAAGCGCGAGACCTGACGCGCCCCCCGGGATGGAGCGGCCCTGCGCGGCCGACCGTCCCGCGCGCCAGACGCAAGGATCGACAGGGAGAACGAAGTGTCATTGTCCATCGTGCCGGGCCTCTCGCACTACCTCGTGCTGGGCGCGGCGCTCTTCGCGATCGCGATCGTCGGGATCTTCCTCAACCGGCGCAACGTCATCATCCTGCTGATGTCGATCGAGCTCATGCTGCTCGCCGTCAACCTGAACTTCGTCGCGTTTTCGCACTTCCTGGGGGACATGGCGGGCCAGGTGTTCGTGTTCTTCATCCTCACGGTGGCCGCCGCCGAGTCGGCGATCGGCCTCGCGATCCTCGTGCTGCTGTTCCGCAACGTCGGCTCGATCGACGTCGAGGAGCTCTCGGAGCTCAAGGGGTAGGGGATCGAGATGAACCCGCTCTACCTCCTGGTGCCGCTCGTCCCGCTCGCGGCGTCGATCGCCGTCGGGCTGTTCGGACGCTGGCTGGGCCGCACGCTCTCGCACTGGCTGTGCATCGGCGGCGTGGCGGTCGCGTTCGCCGCGTCGCTCGCGATCGCGAGGGAGGTCGCGGGCGGCCACACCTTCAACGGCGACCTCTACACCTGGGCGCAGGTCGGCGGCGTCAAGTTCGCCGTGGGCTTCCTGATCGACCCGCTCACCGTGACGATGATGCTGGTCGTCACGTTCGTGTCGCTGATGGTCCACGTCTACACGATCGGCTACATGGCCGAGGATCCCGGCTACACCCGCTTCTTCTCGTACATCTCGCTGTTCACGTTCGCGATGCTCATGCTGGTCATGAGCAACAACTTCCTGCAGCTGTTCTTCGGCTGGGAGGCGGTGGGGCTCGTCTCGTACCTGCTGATCGGCTTCTGGTACACGCGCCCCTCGGCGATCCACGCGAACCTGAAGGCGTTCCTGGTCAACCGGGTCGGCGACTTCGGCTTCGTGCTCGGCATCGGCCTCGTCGCGGCCCACTTCGGCACGCTCGACTACGCCGAGGTGTTCGGCCGCGCGGGAACCCTCGCTGCGGCGACGCTGACGCCCTGGGAGGGCGGCACCTGGTCGCTGATGACGGCGATCTGCATCGGGCTGTTCGTTGGCGCGATGGGCAAGAGCGCGCAGGTCCCGCTGCACGTCTGGCTGCCGGACTCGATGGAGGGCCCGACGCCGATCTCGGCGCTGATCCACGCCGCGACGATGGTCACGGCGGGCATCTTCATGGTGGCCCGCATGAGCCCCCTGTTCGAGCTCTCGGAGACGGCGCTCGCGTTCGTCACGGTGATCGGGGCGACGACCGCGCTGTTCATGGCCTTTCTCGGTATCGTGCAGAACGACATCAAGCGCGTGGTCGCCTACTCGACGCTCTCGCAGCTGGGTTACATGACCGTCGCGCTCGGCGTCTCGGCGTATTCCGCGGCGATCTTCCACCTGATGACGCACGCGTTCTTCAAGGCGCTGCTATTCCTCGCCGCGGGCTCGGTGATCATCGCCATGCACCACGAGCAGGACCTGCGCCGGATGGGCGGCCTGCGCAAGGTGATGCCGATCACCTGGGGAACCGCGCTGATCGGCTCGCTCGCGCTCGCCGGTATCCCGCCCTTCGCCGGCTTCTTCTCGAAGGACGCGATCATCGAGGCCGTGCACCTGTCGAAGATCCCCGGCAGCGGCTACGCCTACTTCGCGGTGCTGGCCGGCGTATTCATCACCGCGTTCTACTCGTTCCGGATGCTGTTTCTCGCGTTCCACGGCAAGCCGAGGTGGGGCGCGCCGCAGGACCGCGGGCATGACGCGCACGCCGCCGATCATCACGACGCCTCGCACGAGGCGGGGGACGAGCCGGACACGCACGACCACCACGGCGGGCCGCCGCGCGAGAGCCCCTGGGTGGTCACGGTCCCGCTGGTCCTGCTCGCGATTCCGTCGATCTACACCGGATGGACCTACATCGAGCCGATGCTGTTCGGCGAGTACTTCGGCGCGTCGATCGTCGTGCGCCCTGAACACGCGGTCCTCTGGGAGCTGAAGAACGAGTGGCACGGCGTCGCCGCGTTCGTCCAGCACGGCGTGATGAGCCTGCCGTTCTGGCTGGCCATCGCCGGCATCGCCGCCGCCTGGTACTGCTACCTCGTCAATCCTGCGCTGCCCGAGCGCCTGCGCCGGCTCGCCGGCCCGCTGTATACGCTGCTCGACAACAAGTACTACTTCGACCGCTTCAACGAGACGGTCTTCGCCGGCGGCGCGCGCAAGCTGGGCCAGCTGCTGTCGCGGTTCGGCGACCGGGCGATCATCGACGGGTTCTTCGTCAACGGCACGGCGAGGGCCATCGGCTGGGCCTCGTCGCTGCTGCGCCACGTACAGTCGGGGTACGTCTACCACTACGCGTTCGCGATGATCGTCGGCGTGTTCGCGCTGCTCGCGTGGTTCAACCGGTAGCAGGCTGATGCCCCTCTATCTCTCGCTGTCCATCTGGGTGCCGATCGTCGCCGGCATCGCGGTGCTCTTCGCGGGGCGCGACAGGGATGCCGCGGCCGCGCGGTGGGTCGCACTCGCCGGCGCGCTCGCCGGCTTCGTCGTCACGCTGCCGCTGTTCCTGCACTTCGACATCGCGACCTCGGCGATGCAGTTCGTCGAGCGGCACGAGTGGATCCCGCGCTTCGACATCTGGTACCACCTCGGGGTCGACGGCATCTCGGTGCTGTTCATCGTCCTCAATGCCTTCACGACCGTGCTGGTGGTCTGGTCGGCCTGGGAGGTGATCAAGGAACGCGTCTCACAGTACATGGCGGCGTTCCTGGTGATGTCGGGCCTCATCAACGGCGCGTTCGCCGCGCTCGACGCGATCCTCTTCTACGTGTTCTTCGAGGCGATGCTGATCCCGATGTACCTGATCATCGGGGTCTGGGGCGGGCCCAACCGCGTCTACGCGGCGGTCAAGTTCTTCCTCTACACGCTGCTGGGGTCGCTGCTCCTGCTGGTGGCGTTCATCTACCTGTATGGCGCCTCGGAATCGTTCGCGTTCCAGGACTGGTACCGGCTGCCGCTGGCGCTCGACACGCAGATCCTGCTGTTCGTCGCCTTCTTCCTCGCGTTCGCCGTGAAGGTGCCGATGTGGCCGGTCCACACCTGGTTGCCCGACGCCCACGTCGAAGCCCCGACCGGGGGCTCGGTCGTGCTGGCCGCGGTCACGCTGAAGATCGGCGCCTACGGCTTCATCCGCTTCGTGCTGCCGATCCTGCCCGACGCATCGCGCTACCTGTCGACGTTGGTGATCGTGCTGTCGCTCGTCGCCGTCGTCTACATCGGCTTCGTGGCGCTGGCGCAGTCCGACATGAAGAAGCTGATCGCCTATTCGTCGATCTCCCACATGGGTTTCGTCACGCTCGGATTCTTCCTGTTCAACCAGATGGGCATGGTCGGCGGACTGGTGCAGATGCTCTCGCACGGCTTCGTGTCCGCGGCGATGTTCCTCTGCGTCGGCGTGATGTACGACCGCGTGCACAGCCGCCAGATCGCCGACTATGGCGGGGTGGTCAACACGATGCCGCGCTTCGCCGCCTTCATGATGCTGTTCGCGATGGCCAACGCAGGCCTGCCGGCCACCTCCGGATTCGTCGGCGAGTTCATGGTGATCCTGGGTGCGGTCGAGGTGAACTTCTGGCTCGCGGTCCTCGCCGCGACGACGTTGATCCTCGGCGCCGCCTACACCCTCTGGATGTACAAGCGGGTGATCTTCGGCGCCGTGGCCAATCCGGAGGTCGCGGCGCTTTCCGACCTCACGCCGCGGGAGTTCTGGCTGCTCGCCACGGTCGCTGCCGCGGTGCTGCTGATGGGACTCTGGCCGAAGCCCTTCGTCGACGTGATGAACGTCTCGGTGGCGGACCTGCTCGCGCACGTCGCCCGGAGCAAGCTCTAGTGACCCCGCTCAACCTGATGCCGGTGCTGCCGGAGATCGTGCTGCTCTGCGCCGCATGCACGATCCTGATCGTCGACCTGTTCCTGCCGCCAGGGCGGCGAGCGATAAGCTACTGGCTCACCCAGGCCGCGCTCCTCGTCACCGCGTGGATCGTGCTCACGACGGCCCACGCGACAACGGTGAAGACGTTCTCGAACATGGTCGTCGACGACATGGTCGCCGACCTGCTCAATCTCTTCGCCCTCGTGACCGTGTCGGCGGGGCTCTTCTACGGCCGGCGCTACCTGGAAACCCGCGGTCTGTTCCGCGGCGAGACCTTCGTGCTGATGCTGTTCGCCGCGCTCGGCATGATGGTGCTGATCAAGGCCAACCACTTCCTCACGCTCTACCTCGGGCTCGAGCTCATGTCGCTGTCGCTCTACGCGCTGGTCGCGTTGCAGCGCGGCGAGGCGGCGCCATCCGAGGCCGCGATGAAGTACTTCGTCCTCGGGGCGATGGCCTCGGGCCTGTTCCTGTACGGCGTGTCGATGGTCTACGGCGCGACCGGCGTCCTCGACATCGACCAGGTGATGCGGGCGACGCTGGGTGACGGCGCGAACCGGACGCTGCTGGTGTTCGGGCTGGTCTTCGTGCTGTCGGGCATCGCCTTCAAGCTGGGCGTCGTCCCCTATCACATGTGGGTGCCGGACGTGTACCAGGGCGCGCCCACGCCGATCACGCTGCTCATCGGCACGGCGCCGAAGCTCGCCGCATTCGCGCTGGCGCTGCGCGCGCTCGCCGTCGCGCTCGCCGGCGTCGAGTTCGATTGGCAGGGCATGCTGATCGTGCTCGCACTGCTGTCGATGATCCTCGGCAACGTGATCGCGATCGCGCAGACCAACATCAAGCGGATGCTCGCGTACTCGACGATCGCGAACATGGGGTTCATGCTCATGGGCTTCCTCGCCGCCGACCTGAACGGCTACTCGGCGGCGATGTTCTACGCGATCACCTACGTGCTCACCAGCCTCGCGGCGTTCGGCGTCGTGCTGCTGTTGACGCGCGAGGGCTTCGAGGCCGAGGCGATAGAGGACTTCCGGGGCCTCAACCAGCGTTCGCCGTGGTGGGCGTTGATCATGCTGATCGTGATGTTCTCGCTCGCCGGCGTCCCGCCGACCGTCGGGTTCTACGCCAAGTTCGCCGTGATCGAGGCGGCGGTATCGGCCCAGTTCGTCTGGCTCGCGGTGGTCGCGGTGCTCGCATCGGTGGTCGGCGCGTTCTATTACCTGCGGATTGTCAAGCTCATGTACTTCGACGATCCGGTCGAGCGCGCCCCGATCGAGGCGCGCGGCGACGCGCGCGCGATCCTTTCGGTCAACGGGCTCGCGCTGCTCGCGCTCGGCATCCTGCCCCAGCCGCTGATGGGCCTCTGCGTGCTGGCGCTGCAGCAGTCGCGATTCAACTGAGCCTGCGGCAGGCCGCGGCGCCGGCTCGCGGCCGCGGCTGACGCGGAGGTGCGTGCTAACATCCTTACGGGAGAACTTTCATGCGCGTCGGCTTCTTCGTCACCTGCCTCGTCGACCTGATGCGCCCGTCGGTCGGCTTTGCCGCGCTCGAGTTGCTGGAGGCGGGCGGCGCGGAGGTCTACGTGCCGCCGTCGCAGACCTGCTGCGGGCAGCCGGCGTACAACACCGGTGACCGTGCCGACGCAATCGCGCTCGCGCGCAAGGTGATCGAGGAGTTCGAGGGCTGCGACTACCTCGTCGCGCCTTCGGGATCGTGCAGCGGCATGATCCGGACCCACTACGGCGAGCTGTTTGCCGGCGACCCGCCGTTGCAGGGCCGCGCCGAGGCGCTCGCCGCGAAGACCTGGGAGATCACGAGCTTCCTCGGCGACGTGCTGAAGCTCGACAAGGTGCCCGGGCGCTTCGACGGCACGATCACCTACCACGACTGCTGCGCCGGTCTGCGGGAGATGGGCGTCAAGTCGCAGCCGCGCGCGCTGCTCGCGAAGGTCGCCGGCCTCACGCTGCGCGAGATGGCCGAGCCGGAGACCTGCTGCGGCTTCGGGGGGACATTCTCGATCAAGTTCGGCGAGATTTCGGCGCGCCTCGCCGACAACAAGTGCCAGCACGTCGCCACTGCCGGGGTGGATGCGGTGGTGCTGGGCGATCTGGGCTGCATGCTGAACATCGAGGGGCGGCTGCGCCGGCGCGGCGACACGAAGACGCGCGTGCTGCACGTGACCGAGGTGCTGGCCGGGGAGCGTCCCGGAACGGAGGACTAGCGATGCAAGTCGCTTCGATGCACTTCAAGGCGCGCGCCCACGACAAGCTGAACGACGCGCTCCTGCAGGCCAACCTCAGGAAGATGCAGGGCAGGTTCGTCGCCAATCGCCGCACGGCGATCACCGAGCTCGACGACTTCGAGGGTACCCGCGATTCCGGGCGGGACATCCGCCAGAGCGTGCTCGACGACCTCGACGGCTGGCTGCTCATGTTCGAGGAGAACGCGAGGAAACGCGGGGCGACGGTGCTGTGGGCCGAGACGCCGGCGGACGTCAACGCACTGGTGCTCGAGATCGCGAAGCGGCACGACGTACGCAAGATCATCAAGTCGAAGTCGATGGTCTCGGAGGAGTCGGGGCTCGACCACGCGATCGAGGCGACGGGGATGACCGTCGTCGAGACCGACCTCGGCGAGTACATCCTGCAGATCAACGACTACGAGCCGCCTTCGCACATCGTCGGCCCGGCGCTGCACAAGTCGAAGGAGGAGGTGGCCGAGCTCTTCCACCGCAAGCACGGCACGCCCAGGAAGGACGTGGTCGAGGACCTCTGCCTCGAGGCGCGGGGCGTGCTGCGCCAGCACTACCTGACCGCAGACATGGGCATCTCCGGCGGCAACTTCTTCGTGGCGGACACCGGCTCTGTCGTGCTGATCACCAACGAGGGCAACGCGACGCTGACCACGACGCTGCCCAGGGTGCACGTCGCAATCTCGGGCATCGAGAAGATCGTGCCGACGCTCGAGGACGCCGCGACGCTGACGCGCCTCCTGACGCGCTCGTCGACCGGCCAGTCGATCAGCAACTACGTCGACATCCTCACCGGCCCGAAGGGCGAGGGCGAGTTCCACGGGCCGGAGCACATGTACTTCATCCTCGTGGACAGCGGTCGCAGCGGCGTGCTGGCGAGCGACGTCCGCGAGGCGCTGCGCTGCATCCGCTGCGGCGCGTGCATGAACCACTGCCCGGTCTACCAGAACGTCGGCGGCCACGCTTACGGCTGGGTCTACCCCGGCCCGATCGGCTCGATCCTGACGCCGATGTACGTGGGCCTCGACAAGGCGCATGACCTGCCGGCGGCCTCGACGATGTGCAATCAGTGCGGCGTCGTCTGCCCGGTGCGGATTCCGCTGCCCGATCTGCAGCGCAAGCTCCGCGAACAGGCCTTCGCGCAGGGACTGCGGCCCTGGTACGAGCGTGCGGGCCTGAAGGCGTGGGCGTGGGTCGCGCGTCGGCCGGCGCTCTATGGGCTGGCGTCGCGCATCGCCGTGCGGGTGCTGAAGGCCATGGGCGGCCGGGACGGCATCATCCACAAGCTGCCGCTCGTCGGCGGTTGGACTGACGGCCGCGACATGCCGGCGCCGGCCGGCCGCACGTTCCGGGAGCTCTATCGTGCCCGGCAGTCCGCGCACGGAACGTCACGATGAACGCACCGCATCACGCGGCGATGGCAGTCCCGCCGATCTCCCGGCGCGGCGAGTCGCTCGGTACCGAGAACGCGTTCGTCGTGCTGGCCGAGGTCAACGCGCTGGTGCGCGAAGGTCGCGACATCGTTTCGTTCTGCATCGGCCAACCCGACTTTCCCACGCCGGTGAACGTTCAGGACGCCGCGATCGCGGCCATCCGCGGCGGACGCCACGGCTACACGCCGTCGGCCGGCATCGACGAGCTGCGGGCCGCCGCGGCGCAGGACATGGGTGCGCTGCGCGGGCTCGACATCCGTCCCGAGGATGTCGTCGTCGGTGCCGGCGCCAAGCCCTTCATCGCCTACACGATCGCCTCGGTGACTGACCACGGGGCGGGCGACGAGGTGATCTACCCGGTGCCCGGGTTTCCGATCTACGAGTCGCAGATCGTCGCCAACGGGGCGGTCCCCGTGCCCATCTACCTGCGCGAGTCGCGCAACTTCGCGTTCGACCCCGCGGAGCTCGCCGCGAAGATCGGCCCGAAGACCCGGCTCTTGATCCTCAACACACCGCACAATCCGACCGGCGGGATCCTGTCTTCCGCGGACCTCGACGGCATCGCCGAGATCCTCTCCCAACACCCTAACGTGTGGGTGTTCGCCGACGAGATCTACTCGCGGCTCGCCTACGACGGCCCGTTCGACACGATCGCGAAGCGGCGCGACCTGCTCGCGCGCACGGTGATCTGCGACGGCGCGTCGAAGACCTGGGCGATGACCGGCTGGCGCATCGGCTTCGCGGCGAACCGCGCACTCGCGCCGTTGTTCACGCGCTGGATCACGAACACCGACTCGTGCGCGTCCCAGATCTCGCAGTGGGCGGCGCTCGAGGCGGTCATCGGACCCCAGGACGCTGCGAAGGACATGCGGGAGCGCTTTCTCGAGCGCCGCGACCTCATCGTACGGCTGCTGAACGCGGTGCCCGGCGTGACCTGCCGGACGCCGGGCGGGGCGTTTTACGCGTGGCCGAATGTCACCGAGGCCTGCCGCATGACCGGCTGCGCCGACAGCGAGGAGTTGCGCAAGCGCCTGCTGCACGAGGCGGGCGTGGCGGTGCTGGCCGACATCCACTTCGGGCGGCGCGTGCCGGGCGACGGCCAGCACATCCGCTTTTCGTACGCGGCGTCGAACGATGCGATCGAACGGGGCGTCGGCCGCTTCGCCGACTTCGTCCACCGAACCACGAAGTGACCATGAGCAATCCTCTCGACGACAACGCCGCGGCGCGCGACGCGATTCTCGCCCGCGTACGTGCCGCGCTCGCGCACGCAAGGCAAGCAGCCGCAGCCGGCCGCCGTGCGCGATGCGCGCATCGCCCGGCGCGCACACGGTCCGCGGCCCGCGATGCCAGACGACCTCGTCTCCCGCTTTCTCGAACGGGCGACCGACATGGCATCGACGGTGGAGCGGCTCCCGTCGCGAGCCGCGATACCGGCCTCGGTCGCGCGCTACCTCGACGCCCTCGAGCTGCCCGCGGCGATCGCCGCGCAGAAGTCCCACCGCGGCGTCTGCTGGCCGGAGTTCGAGGACCTCGACTGGCGCGGCGCCGGCCTCGAGATCGAGGCCCGGCCCACGACGGGCGACGACCGCCTCGGCATCACCGGCTGCCTTTGCGCCATCGCGGAGACCGGCACGATCGTCGTCACGTCGTCGGCCGCGACGCCGACGGCGACGACGCTCCTTCCCGACACGCACATCGTGGTGGTGCGTGAGGGCGACGTGGTCGCGGGGATGGAAGAGGCATTCGAGCAGGTCCGGGCGAGGCACGACGGCATGCCGCGCGCGATCAACATGATCTCCGGGCCGTCGCGCACGGGAGACATCGAGCAGACGATCGTGCTGGGCGCGCACGGGCCTTACCGCGTTCACGTCCTGCTCGTGCCCTGACGTGGCGATCGTGCGGCGGTCGACGGGCGGCGCCGCGGTGACGATCGCGGCACTCCTCGGCGTGCCGCAGCTGATCGCGCTCACGCTGGTGGTGTCGCACGCGGGCGAGCTCAAGGCCCGGCGAGGCTGAGCGCCGTGCTGCACGCACTCGTCCTCGGACCGTTCATCGGCGCGCTGGTCGTCGCGCTGATGCCGCGACAGGCGCGCGCTGCGGCAGCGCTGGTGGCCGGCGCGGCGATGCTCGGCGTCGTCGCGCTGGCCCTCGTCGCGTGGCCGGCGATGGCCTCGGGCGAGGTGCTGCGCGCGTCGTGGCCATGGCTCGAGCACGTTCCGTTCGGCCTGCGCATGGACGGCCTGGCGTTCGCCTTCGTGCTGCTGGTCGGCGGCATCGGCGCGCTGGTCGTGCTCTACGCCCACTACTATCTGGCCGCGGAGGATCCCGCACCGCGCTTCTTCGCGAGCCTGCTCGCTTTCGCCGGTGCGATGCTGGGCGTGGTACTTGCCGGCAATCTCGTGCTGCTCGTGGTGTTCTGGGAACTGACCAGCATCACGTCGTTCCTGCTGATCGGCTTCTGGCAGCACCGGGCGGATGCACGCAACGGTGCGCGCATGGCGCTGGCCGTCACCGGCGGCGGCGGACTGTGCCTCCTCGGCGGCGTCCTGCTGGTCGGCCACATCGTCGGCAGCTATGACCTCGACCGCGTCCTCGCCTCGGGGGACCTGATCCGCGCCCATCCGCTTTACCTGCCGGCGCTGGGGCTCGTGCTGCTCGGGGCTTTCACCAAGTCGGCGCAGTTCCCGTTCCACTTCTGGCTGCCCCACGCGATGGCGGCGCCGACGCCGGTGTCGGCCTACCTGCACTCCGCGACGATGGTGAAGGCGGGCGTGTTCCTGCTCGCGAGGCTCTACCCGGCGCTGGGTGGCTCGGACGCCTGGTTCTGGATCGTCGGCGGTACCGGGCTCGTCACGCTGGTGTTCGCGGCCTGGGTGGCGATCTTCCAGCACGACTTGAAGGGCCTGCTCGCCTACTCGACGATCAGCCACCTGGGCCTCATCACGCTGCTGTTCGGCCTCGACGAGAAGCTCGCCGTCGTCGCCGGCGTGTTCCACATCCTCAACCACGCCACGTTCAAGGCCTCGCTGTTCATGGCCGCCGGCATCATCGACCACGAGGCCGGCACCCGCGACATGCGCGTGCTGAGGGGGCTCTGGCGGTCGATGCCGATCACCGCGACGCTCGCGATGGTCGCCGCGGCGGCGATGGCGGGGGTGCCGCTGGCGAACGGCTTCCTCTCCAAGGAGATGTTCTTCGCCGAGACGCTGGCGCTGGAATCGCGGGGTTTCGTCGGCACGGCGGTGCCGATCGTGGCGACGCTCGCGGGCGCCTTCGCGGTCGCCTACAGCATCCGCTTCATCCACGACGTCTTCTTCCACGGCCAGCCGACGGGATTGCCGCGCGCGCCGCACGAGCCGCCGCGGTTCATGCGCGTGCCGGTGGAGATCCTGGTGGTCGTCTGCCTTGCCGTCGGGATCCTGCCTGCGGTGACGATCGGGCCCCTTCTCGCCATCGCCGCCGCACCCGCAGTAGGCGGCGTCCTGCCGGCGTACAGCCTCGCGCTGTGGCACGGTTTCAACCTGCCGCTCCTGATGAGCGCCATCGCGCTCGTCGCCGGGATCGTCCTGTATTTCGTGCTGCAGCGAAGCTTCCGCCTGCACGAGTTCGAGGTCCTCCCGGTGAGTGCGAAGCTGGCGTTCGACGCGGCCCAGCGCGCGGCGCTGCGGTTCGCGGAGCGCACCTTCCGCGCACTGCCTTACCACCGCCTGCGCGGCATGCTCGGCTTCATCTTTCTCGCCGCGATCGTCGCGGCCGCCTGGCCGCTCGCGCGCGACGGCATGGGGTTCTCCCATCCGGCAACCGTCCCGCCGTCGGCCGGCGCGGCGCCGGGCGTGGCCGGCATCGGAGTGTGGGTCGTGGGCGTGGCCGCGTCGCTCGCGGCCGTCGTCCTCTATCGGCGGCGACTCGTGGCGCTGATCATGGTCGGCGCGGTCGGTCTGGTCGTGAGCCTCACGTTCGTGCTGCTGTCGGCGCCCGACCTCGCGCTGACGCAGCTCCTGGTCGAGACGGTCACGGTCATCCTGATGATGCTCGTGCTGCACTACCTTCCGGCGCAGTCGCCACCCGAGCCGGGGCGCGTCCGCAAGGTCGTGGACGCAGCGATCGCCCTCGTCGCCGGCGCCGGCGCGACGGCGATCGTCTACGCGGTGCTCACGCGGCCGTTCCAGTCGATAGCCCCCTATTACCTCGAGAAGTCCTACACCGAAGGCGGCGGCACCAATGCCGTCAACGTGATCATCGTCGACTTCCGCGGTTTCGACACGATGTTCGAGATCACCGTGCTCGCGATCGCCGGGCTGATCGTGCACGTCCTGCTCGGCCGGCTGCGCGTGCCCGACTCGTTCGAGCCCGCGCGACGGGACCCGGCCTTCAACCCACTGATGCTGCGCGCGGCCGCACGGATCATCCTGCCGTTCGGTGTGCTGATCTCCATCTACCTGCTGCTGCGTGGCCACAACCTGCCGGGCGGGGGATTCATCGCCGGCCTCGTGCTCGCGATCGTGCTGATTTTGGTCCGCGTTGCGGGCGGTGCGCCACTGCCGTTGCCGGACGCGCTCAGGCACCCCGTGGTGATCGCGATCGGCATCGTGTTCGCGGCGGGTACGGGACTCGGTGCCATGGCGCTCGGCTACCCGTTCCTCACCAGCACCTTCGGGCATCCGGTGCTGCCCATCGTCGGCGAGGTGCCGCTCGCCAGCGCCGCCCTGTTCGACCTCGGCGTATTCATCACGGTGGTCGGCGCCACGTTGCTGGCCCTCGTCGTTCCCGCGTTGCTCGGCAGCGAGCGGCGCGAGCGGGGAGCGCGGCGATGAGCCCGAAGGGCCGCCCCGAGGGCGAATCAGGCCCGGAGCGCGCAGCGCGGAGGGTAGTCCAGTGAACGCGCACTCTGCCGGCGCACTCGCCTTCCCGGCGACCCTCCCGGGATTCGCCCCGTGACCGCCGGGCTCCTCGCGACCGGCATCGGCGTGCTCTTCGGCACCGGCGTGTGGCTGTGCCTGCGCGCGCGGACGTTCGACGTGGTGCTCGGGCTCACGCTGCTCACCTACGGCGTCAACCTGTTCATCTTCGCGATGGGCCGGGTCGTCGCTCGCGCCGAGCCGATCCTGCGCCCGGGCGTCGCCCCGACGCTCGCCAACTACACCGACCCGCTGCCGCAGGCGCTCGTGCTGACGGCGATCGTGATCAGCTTCGCGATGACCGCGGTGCTGCTCGCACTCGCGCTCGCGAGCCGCTTCGAGCTGGACGACGACGCCTGCGACTCGGGAGTGGACGAACCTCGCGACGACGACGGCGAGGAGCGTACGCGATGACGGGCGGCGCAATCTGGATCGCCGTGCCGGTGCTGTTGCCGTTGCTCGCTGCGGCTGCGCTGCTGGTTCTCGAGAGAGCGGCGCCGCGTGTCCAGTTCGCTGTCGCGCTGGTGGCGACGCTCGCGGGGCTCGCGGTGGCGCTCGAGCTGTTCGCCCACGCGACGACGGACGCGATCGGTGTCTACCTGCTCGGCAACTGGCCGGCCCCCTACGGGATCACGCTGGTCCTCGACCGGCTCTCGGCGCTGATGGTCGTCCTCACTGCCGCGTTGGCGCTGCCCGGGTTGCTCTACGGCGAAGCGCGGTTCGCGCAGCGTGCGCCGCACTTCCGGGCGTTCTTCCAGTTCGAGCTCGCCGGCCTCAACGGGGCCTTTCTCACCGGCGATCTCTTCAACCTGTTCGTCTGCTTCGAGTTGCTGCTGATCGCCTCCTACGCATTGCTGTTGCATGCGGCCGGCCCCCGCGCGCTCGCCACAGGTTTCCGCTACGTGGTCGTCAATCTCGTCGGGTCGTCGCTGTTCCTGGTGGCGGTGAGCCTGCTCTACGGCGTCACGGGCACGCTGAGCCTCGCCGATCTCGCCATCAAGGTGCCATCGGTGCCGGCGGAGAGCCTCGGCCTCCTGCGCGCGGCGGGCTACATGCTGCTCGTGGTGTTCGCGATCAAGGCGGCGATCGTGCCGCTCGGCTACTGGCTGCCGGGGGCCTACGCCGCGGCGCCTGCACCCGCCACGGTGCTCTTCGCGCTGATGACCAAGGTCGGCGTGTACGCGGTGCTGCGCGTCGGCAGTGTCGCGTTCGGCGTGGACGGCGGCGCGCTTGCCCTTCTCGGGCAGGATGTGCTGTTTGCGCTGGGCGTCGTGACGATCGCGGTGGCGGCCATCGGCTGCTGGGCGGCGCGGCGCCTCGGCAGCCTGGCCGCGTTCCTGGTGATGCTGTCCGCGGGCACGCTGATGGCAGCGGTCTCCACCGGGTCCGGCGCGACGCTGCCCGGCGCGCTCTACTACGCTGCGCACAGCACGTTCGCGGGTGCGCTCCTGTTCCTGCTCGCCGACGCGATCGGCCACCAGCGGGGGGACACGGGCGACGCGCTGGTGACGGGTGCGTCCATTCACCAGGCGACGCTGCTGGGACTCTTGTTCGTCTTCGCGGCCGCCGCGAATGCGGGCCTGCCGCCGTTCTCGGGATTCATCGGCAAGCTCGCGATTCTCGAAGGCTCCCTCGGGTCGCCGGAGGCCCGATGGCTGTGGGCGGCGATGCTCACGGGCGGCCTCCTTGCCACGGTGGCGCTGGCGCGGGCCGGATCACGCGTGTTCTGGAAGGTCGGGACCGGGCCCGGCGCCGCGGTGTCGCTTGCGCCGCTCGAGCTCGCCGCGATCGCGATCCTTGCCACGTGCTCCGTCGCGCTGGCGCTGTTCGCCGCGCCGGCGCAGCGCTACGCGGCCGCGACGGCGGCGCAGCTCGCCGAACCCGGGCAATATGTCCGCGCGGTGCTCGGCGCGCCACCGGTGCCGGGGCCGGGCGCGCACGTCGCATCCGACGGGCTGTCGCGATGAAGCTTCTTGCGTCCCCGCTGCAGTCCGCGCTGCTCCTTGCGGCGTGGCTGCTGCTCAACCGTACGCTCGAGCCGGGTCATCTCGTGCTGGGCGCGGTGCTCGCCGTCGCGCTGCCGATCGTGATAGATCCCCTGGTCGGGACGTTCCCCCGCGTCCGGCGGCCGTCGCGCATCGCCGGGCTGGCCGCGGTCGTGGCGTACGACGTCGTGATGTCGAACATCGAGGTTGCCCGTCGCATCCTCGGTCCGGAGTCGGCACTGCGTCCGGGCTTCGTGCGCGTTCCGATCGTGCTCACCGATCCCTATGCGATCGCGACGCTCGCCGGGATCATCACGATGACGCCGGGAACGCTCACCTGCGCGGTCGCGCCGGATGGCCGCTCGCTGCTGGTCCACGCACTGCATCTCGAGGACGCCGACGTGCTCGTCGCCGAGATCAAGTCCCGCTACGAGAAGCCCCTGATGGAGATCTTCGCATGACCGCCGCGGTGCTGCCCTTCGTCACGCTGGCCTTCGTCGCCGGCCTACTCCTGTCCGCCTATCGTCTCCTGCGGGGACCGTCGGCACCGGATCGCATCCTCGCGCTCGACACGCTCTACGTGAACGCGCTCGCGCTGCTCGTGCTGCTGGGCATCGTCCTCGACACGAGACTCTACTTCGAGGCGGCGCTGGTGATCGCGCTGCTGGGCTTCGTCGGCACGGTCGTGCTCGCGCGCTTCGTGCTGCGCGGCGACATCATCGAGCCGCGATGAGCCCGAAGGGCCGCCCCGAGGGCGAATCAACCCCGGAGCGCGCAGCGCGAAGGGTAGTCCAGTGAGCATGGGGATCGCCGAACTGCCGCTGTGGGCGGACGCGCTGGTCGCGTCGTTGCTGGTCGCCGCGGCCGCGTTCGCGTTCGTCGGCTCGCTGGGGCTCGCCAGGCTGTCCGACTTCTACAGTCGGCTCCACGGACCGACCAAGGCGGCGACGCTGGGCGTCGGGGGCGCGCTGCTCGCGTCGATGATCCACTTCGGCGTCCGCGACGGGGCCGTCTCGCTGCACGAGGTCCTGATCGCCGTGTTCGTGTTCCTCACCGCGCCGGTGTCGGGCCACCTGCTCGCCAAGGCAGCGCTGCACCTCGCAGGGCAGTCGCTGGAGGGGGACGCGGCGGCATCCCCGGCGGAGGACGATTACCGGACCTAATCGCCGTATTCGGCGAGAATCGCCTCGATCCGCGCGAGGTCGCCGAGGAAGGCGTCGACGCAGCGCGGATCGAAGTGCCGGCTGCGCTGCGCCTTGAGGTAATGCAGTCCCTCGGCGAGCGGCCAGGCGTGCTTGTACGGGCGCTCGGAGACCAGCGCGTCGAAGACGTCCGCGACCGCGACGATCCGCGCCACCAGCGGGATGTCCTCGGCGTGCAGCCCGTTGGGGTAGCCGGAGCCGTCGAACTTCTCGTGGTGGCCGAGCGCGATGATCGCCCCCATCGACAGGTACTTCGACGGGCTGCCCTTGAGGATGTCGTAGCCGATTCGCGGGTGGGTCTTCATCCGGTCCTCCTCGTCCCGCGTCAGCGGACCCTGCTTGAGGAGGATCGCGTCGGCGATCCCGATCTTGCCGATGTCGTGCATCGGCGCCGCGACTTCCAGCACGTGCACCGTCTCGTGGCCGAGGCCGAGGTTCTGGCCGATCAGCGCCGAGTACTTGGCCATGCGCATCAGGTGGTTGCCGGTGGTCTTGTCGCGGTACTCACCGGCCTTGGCGAGCTTGGACAGCGTTTCGAGTTCGCGTTCGTGGATCTCGGCGACGGACTTGTCGACCTGGTACTGCAGCACCCGCGCCTGGTCGGACAGCACGATCTTGTGGCGGCGCAGCTCCAGCAGGTTCGCGCAGCGCGCGCGGGTCTCGTGCTCGTCGAGCGGCTTGATCAGGAAGTCGGTGGCGCCGGCCTCGAGCGCGTCATAGCGGATGCGGCGGTCGTCGACCACCGTGATCACGACGATCGGCACGTCGACGCAGTGGGGAAGGGCACGCAGCTGCTTGACGAGTTCGATGCCGTCGAACTCCGGCAGCTTGTAGTCGGTGAGGACGATGTCGACGCGGTTGTTGCGGGCGTACTCGAGTGCCCGGCTCGGCGTGTCGAAGAGCTCCAGGTTCAGCTTGCCGTCGATCTGCCGCACGATCTCCGCCAGCAGCAGCCGGCTGGAGAACAGGTCGTCGATGATGAGGACGGTGTTCCGCTGCGCGCGCGCGAACGCGATCTCCGAGATCACGCCGTTGCCCTGAACGGTGGTGCGAGCGGGTGCGGGGGTCATTGTCGATGTCCTGGTGCGTCGGGCGCGCGGGATCTAGCAAAGCAACATCCGGGCCTCCATCCGTCGGTCGCGGCGATACGGAGCCAGGGACGCCCATTGCCCGTCCGGTTCCGCCAAGGCCGGTGTATCGGAGACAGGGCAGGCACGGATGGAATTTTGTTAACAAGTAAATAACATTCAATATGTTAAACTAACAAAGTTAATGTAAAATATCAAATATGGCCGACGATCGGCATCTATGACCACAGTGTCGGCGGCACGGTCGCGTGCGCCTGTCTTGGCAAGCTCGGGATCTGACGTAGTGCGTCGGCACGCTGGACAATCATCGACCTCCATCGGGAGCGATCCGCACGGGCGCCGACGCCGGGCGGACGCGATCGATTCGGGAAGCGCTGCGGCGAGCGGCCGAGGGTGCCGTCGTGCGCCGTCGCTGAGCGAAGTGCCCTTCCTGAGAGAGGGGTAACACTTCGTTCCGGAGACATAGGTAACACTCCGGCCTTTGCGGGGAGCGCAAAGTGCCTTGGCCGGAGTGTTCCAAGATGGATGAGCGCCTCCGATTCGTCGCCCGACTGCTCGACGGTGAGAAGATGGTCCGTTACCGATTCGAAGCCGAGCAACGGACGGACGAAGTAGGCGACGTCGGGAAGGGCGAGGGCGGCTTGACGCCGACCAAGCACCGCGACCGCGCCGAGCCGATACGCCGCATGACCTGCGTCGGCCCCGGGCGCACGAGGACTCCGTCGGGACCGCCACTTGGCAGTTGTCCTGCTTGCCCAGTTGGCCGCAATACTGGCGCGCCACTCCCACCGAGCACCGGACGTCGAGTGCTGTCGAGCGGCCTTACGCGACTGCCGTTCGTCGCTGTGGCGAACAACCGCAAGTCAATGGATTGACAGGGTAAGCTGCAATTGGCGCGGGCTTTGCTCCGGATGGTGACGTTGCCTGGTACACCACGGTGCGCCAATCCGTCCTAAGACTCACTGCGTCGAGTCCCCGCAGACCGTCGACATGATCGCCCTGATCCACTTGGCATGAACCAACGTCCTTCTCGGTCTATCCCGCACGTGCCCAGGTCGGTTGTCGAGGTCCTGTGTGATCGACTGGATGCGGCCGAACGTGACGAACGCACCTCGCGCGCGGCACTACTGATCGCGCGACACGAGATCAACCGGGCGCGGCTTTGTTCTCTGGACGCATCGCGCCGTCGCAAGCTCAGCTAAGACTCCGTGGTAGCACGTAAACGCCCGCCGCAGGATGCTTGGCGGGCGTCTTCTTTCGATGCGGCATCATCGAGGCATGGCACCCGATCGCCTCGCCGCCGTACTCGCGTCGCTCTGCGACGCCGACCTCGAGGTGTTGCGCGAACTCGCCGACGAGGCCCACGGCCACCCCGCCGGGCTCCTGGCAGCGATCACGCACGCGGCCGACTGGGAGTTCCGCCGTCGCGGTGGTATCGACTTCGAGATGCTGCCGCTGGGCGAAGCGATCAGCGAGGGTGATCTCGACGCTGCGCTCGGGTTGGCCGTCGCCTTCCACGCGTCGATCGCCGACCGGTTCCAGCATCCGGCGCTGGTGCGGGAGATGATCGTCGGCGTCGTCGAGACGATCTCCGGCATGCAGTGAGCGCACTGGACGCGAGCACGCCCGCGAACGACGGAAGGCGAACGCACCCGGCCGGTTGCCACGTTCTATCGGCTCCGCGAAATCGACGTGGTGGTGGTCAAATCCAGGAACTTGGAACGGTGCGCTCGCTGGGCGTCGACCACCGTCTTGACTAGCGCAAACCCGAAGACCACTACCAAACCGATCGCCACAACGAGGCCGAAGACAATCCATTCGATGGACACTGGTAGTCCTCCTCGTCGCAGCCCTCGGAGTCAGCCAACCTGCCTTGTACGCGCCAACAACCACGGCACACAACACGTGAGGTGCATCAATCTGACAGGTGGTTCGAGCGAGCGGAGGATCGGCTGGGCGCGCTGGCGATCCGGCGCGGCGCCGGCAGCGTAGCTCTCCATTCACGACGCGGTGGAAGCGGTCTGATTGCCGGCCCGCCACCTCAGTTAATCCAGATCAATGTTTTTCGGCGATGCCAGTTGCAGTGTACAACCTTTGCCAAGAACTATGCTCCGCACAGACGGCGCAATCGACATCTGGAGGAGGACATGGGTAGCTACCTCGACTTCAATCTGGCGAACTTCGATACGGTCGCGCTGTTGACGCCAGTCACGCCTGCCGCGAACAAATGGGTGGCCGAACATCTGCCCGATAGCCTGATCCGCTGGGGGGGCGGCGTCGCAATCGAGGCGCGCAACCTCGCGGTGGTCATGCAAGAGATAGACGAAAGCGGACTGCTCGTCGAGGCGGGCTAGGAGTCTGGGCGGCCGATCGCAGAAAGGACCACAGGTCTGGATCGCCCAGACACTCGAGCCGTTGCGCCGCACCGCCGCCGCAGACCGAACTGCAGAGGTTTCGGGAGAGATTGCCGGGAGCACGATCCTGGCGGGCCAGGGGCTGAGCCTGCCGCATAGCCGCCGTCGCTGATCCTGATCAACGACATTGCACGATTGGAGGAACAATATGTTCCTTACATGGTGCACGACGCGCCATGGAGATTGAGTTATCGGAATCCGGAGGGCGGCAATGATCAACGTCGACTTCACTCTGGCCGACTTCGACACGGTCTCGCTCTTGACCCCGGTCACGCCTGCCGCGACCGAATGGGTCGCCGTTCACGTGCCCGAGACGGCGCTCCGCTGGGGGGGCGGCTTGGCGATTCAGGCGAGCAACGTCTCGCTGATCGTGCACGAGATCGACGAATGTGGTCTGAACGTCGCGGTGGCGTAGACCGCCATCACCGCGTCGACGAAGGGGCGGCTCCGGCCGCCCTTTCGTTTGGGGCGCTGTTGCGGCCTAGGTACGGCCTGACGGGTCGTCGCACAATAGACTAGGGCCGCGCTGGGCGGCCCTGAGTCTTCGCTTCGATTGGTCGGGGCGACAAGATTCGAACTTGCGACCCCCTGCACCCCATGCAGGTGCGCTACCAGGCTGCGCTACGCCCCGACCGAATGAGGATTATAGCTCGCCGGGCAGGTGTTTCAGCAGGTCGCGGATCGCTTCGAGCTCCGCGCGCAGCGACGCGGGCTCTTCGGAAGGGGCCGTGGTCGTGGCGCTGCGCTCCGCGCGGGCCGCTGCCCGCGGCTCGGAAGCTTCCGTTTCGAGCCGGTGGCGCGCGCCGTTGATCGTGAACCCCTGCTCGTAGAGGAGGTCGCGGATGCGGCGGATCAGCAGCACCTCGTGGTGCTGGTAGTAACGCCGATTGCCGCGCCGCTTCACGGGCTTCAACTGCGTGAATTCCTGCTCCCAATAGCGGAGCACGTGCGGCTTCACCGCACAGAGGTCGCTGACCTCCCCGATCGTGAAGTAGCGCTTCGCGGGGATCGGCGGGAGATCGACCTTAACTCGGCTGGCTTCCGGCATGGTTCGCAGCTTCGACCATGGCCTTCAATTTCTGCGACGCGTGGAACGTGACGACGCGCCGTGCCGTGATCGGAATCTCCTCGCCGGTCTTCGGATTGCGGCCGGGACGCTGCGGCTTTTCGCGCAGCTGGAAGTTGCCGAATCCGGAGAGCTTCACGCTGTCGCCCGCTTCGAGCGACGTGCGGATCTCCTCAAAGAAGCGCTCGACCATATCCTTGGCTTCGCGCTTGTTGAGGCCCAGCTGCTCGAAGAGCAGATCGGCGAGTTCGGCCTTGGTGAGCGTCATGGTCGACCTAGGTTCGCAGCACGGCGTCGAAGCGCTGCTCGAGCAGGGCGATGAACCCGGCTACGGTTGCGTCGATGTCGGTGTCCGTCAAAGTACGTGCAGTATCCTGCATAAGCATTAGAATCGCAAGGCTTTTTCTACCGCTCGGCAGTCCGACACCGCGATAGGCGTCGAACAGCCGCACCGCCTCGACGTGCGGCGGTCGGGCGGCTTCGAGCGCGTCGAGGATCGCCTGCGCAGGCACCGCGTCGTCGACGACGATCGCGATGTCCCGGCGTACCACCGGCTGCTTCGACACCGGCGCGACCGCGGGCAGGGGCCGGCCGCTCACGACCGCCAGGTCCAGTTCGAAGGCGATCGGTGGCCGGGGAATCTCGAACTGGCGCGCGAGACGCGGATGCAACTCACCCAGCCAGCCGGCATCCTCGCCGTCGATGCGCACCCGCGCCGATCGGCCCGGGTGGAGCCAGGGATAGGGTTCGCGCTCGGTCGTGAGGCGCCGCGGCGCGACCAGCGCCTCGAGATCGCCCTTGACGTCGAACAGGTCGACCGTCCGCGCGGCCTCGCCCCACTGCGCGGGCAGGGCGTCGCCGAACGCGAGTCCGCCAACCCGCAGCGGTTGCACCGCGGGATCCGCGCGGGCCTCGCGGAACACGCGCCCGCACTCGAACACGCGCACGCGCGAGGCCTTGCGCTTGAGGTTGGTCGAGAGCGTCTCGAGGAGGCCGGGCAACAGCGTGCGACGCATCACCGAAAGTTGCGAAGCGATGGGGTTCAGCACGCGGATCGGCGCGCCCGACGGGTCGAGCAAGCGCTCCACGGCCTCGTCGACGAAGCCGAACGTCACCACCTCCTGCCAGTCGCGCGCGACGAGGCGCGCCCGCGCCGGCGACGGTCCAGGGCGAGCTTCGGCCAGCGGCAGCATCGACGACGCGTGACGTGCAGGCGCAGCCGGGATGTTGTCGTAGCCGTGCGTGCGCGCAATCTCCTCTGCGAAGTCTTCCTCCAGCGCGAGGTCGAAGCGGTACGACGGCGGCGTGACGACGAAAACGTCGCCATCGCGGGCGAAGGCGAAGCCGAGGCGCGTGAAGATGCCTGCGATCAACTCAGTCGGGAGTCGGATGCCGAGCAGTCGCTCGACGCGGCTCGCGCGCACGCGCACAGGCTCGCGGGCGGGCAGGGGGCCAACGATGTCCTGCAAGGGGCCGGCGCGACCGCCGCAGATCGCGACGATCAGCTCGGTCGCGCGCTCGACCGCCGCGGGCGGCAGCTCGAAGTCGACGCCGCGCTCGAAGCGATGTCCGGCGTCGCTCGCAAAGCCCAGGCGCCGCATCTTGCCCTGAATCACCGCCGGGCTCCAGAACGCGCCCTCGAGGAACACGTCGCGCGTCGTCGTGGCGATGCCCGAATACTCGCCGCCCATGATGCCGGCGAGGCCCAGTGGCTTCCTCTCGTCACAGACCATCAGCAGGTCGGGCTCGAGGTCGAGCGTCTCGCCGTTCAGCAACAGGAGCTGCTCCTGCGGCCGTGCGAAGCGGACGACGACATCGCCTTCGAGCAGCGCACGGTCGTAGGCGTGCAGCGGCTGCCCGAGCTCGAGCATCACGTAGTTCGTCACGTCGACGATCGCCGAGATCGAGCGGATGCCGCTGCGCTCGAGGCGCGTCTTCATCCAGTCGGGCGTGGGCGCCGAGGGGTCGAGGCCCGCGATCACGCGACTTGCGAAGCGGGGGCACGCGCCGGCGTCCTCGACGCGCACGCGCTGCACCGCGCTCGACGTCGCCGGCACAGGGGAAGTCGCGGGCGAGCGTAGCGGGGCGCCGGTCATCGCCGCAACCTCGCGGGCGATGCCGAGGATCGATAGGCAGTCGGCGCGGTTCGGCGTGAGCTTCAGCGTGATCAGGGGGTCGTCGAGATCGAGCGCGAGTCGCAGGTCGGTGCCGGGCGCGAGGTCGCGGGGCAATGCCAAAAGGCCCGAGGTGTCGTCCGAGAGTCCGAGCTCCTTCGCCGAGCAGAGCATTCCCGATGACTCGACGCCGCGCACTGCGGCCCGCAGGATCGCGACGCCCCCCGGCAACGCGGCGCCGACGCGCGCGCACGGCACGTGCATCCCGGCCGCGGCGTTCGGCGCACCGCACACGATCGACAGCGGCGCGCCTGCGCCGACGTCGACGGTGCACACGCGCAGCCGCTCGGCGTTGGGGTGCGCCTCGACCTTGTCGATGCGGCCCACGACGACGTTCGTGAACGGCGGCGCGGCGCGCACGCATTCCTCGACCTCGAGGCCCGCCATCGTCAGCGTGTCGCAGAGCGTGGCGGTGTCCACCGGGGGATCCGCCATCGTGCGCAACCAGTGTTCGGAAAATCTCATCGCTTCGTCCGCTTCCGTCAGGCGAACTGCCGCAGGAAGCGCAGGTCGTTCTCGAAGAACAGGCGCAGGTCGTTGACGCCGTAGCGCAGCATCGCCAGCCGGTCGTAGCCCATGCCGAACGCGAAACCCTGCCAGCGCTCGGGATCGATGCCGACGGACTTGAGCACGTTGGGATGCACCTGGCCGGCACCGGCGAGCTCGAGCCAGCCGCCGTCGCCGAACGCCATGTCGATCTCCGCACCCGGCTCGACGAACGGAAAGAACGACGGCCGGAAGCGGACGTTGATGTCGTCGCGCTCGAAGAAGCAGCGCAGGAACTCGCTGATCACGCCCTTGAGATCCGCGAACGACACGTGCTCGTCGATCCACAGGCCCTCGACCTGGTGGAACATCGGCGAGTGGGTGGCGTCGCTGTCGACGCGGTAGACACGCCCCGGCGCGATGATCTTCATCGGCGGCGCGTGGGTTTCCATGTAGCGGATCTGCACCGGCGAGGTGTGGGTGCGCAGCACCAGGCCGCCGTCGACGTAGAACGTGTCCTGCATCGAGCGCGCCGGGTGGTTCTCCGGCGTGTTGAGCGCGGTGAAGTTGTGGAAGTCGTCCTCGATCTCGGGGCCGTCGGCGACCGCGAAGCCGAGCGAGCGGAACAGCATTTCGACCCGTTCCATCACCCGCGTGATCGGGTGCAGGCCGCCGGTGCCGGCACCGCGGCCCGGCAGCGACACGTCGACGGCCTCGGCCGCGAGCGCGCGTGCAAGCTTCTCGTCGGCCAGTGCCTCGCGCCGGCGGTTCAACGCGGCCTCGAGCGCCGCCTTGGCCTCGTTGATGCGCGCGCCTGCCACGGGACGCTCGGCCGGCGGCAGCTTGCCGAGCGCCTTCAGGGCGTCGGTCAGCGCACCGGTGCGACCGAGATAGCGGGCCTTGGCGTTCTCGAGCGCGGGCGGATCCTGGCACGCGTCGAAGGCAGCCTGCGCGTCGCCGACGATGCGGGCGAGGGCGTCGGCAGAGGAGCCGGGCGCGTCGGGAGAGTGGTTCATGGGGTCGATGGCACCACGTGGTCTCTGGGCGCTTCCGGTGTCGGGCCCGCCGCGGCGCCCGAGATGCCACGGCGAAAAAAAAGGGAGGCGATCATCGCCTCCCTTGTTTGCGGGTGCTGCGTCAGGCCAGGGAAGCCTTGGCCTGCTCCGCGATCTTCGCAAAGGCCGCCTTGTCGTACACCGCGAGATCCGCGAGTACCTTGCGGTCGATGTCGATCTCCGCCTTGGTGAGGCCGTTCATGAACACGCTGTAGGTCATGCCCAGCTCGCGCACCGCCGCATTGATGCGGGCGATCCAGAGCGCGCGGAACTCGCGCTTCTTCTGCCGGCGGTCGCGGTACGCGTACTGGCCGGCCTTCATCACCGCTTCCTTGGCGATGCGGTAGACGTTCTTGCGACGGCCGCGGAATCCCTTGGCCTGGTCGAGGACCTTCTTGTGCCGCGCGCGGGCGGTCACGCCACGTTTGACTCGGGGCATGTCGTCTCTCCCTTACGCGTACGGCATCATCGCGCGCACCGAGTCCATGTTGGTCGCATGGACGCCGGTGGAACCGCGAAGCTGGCGCTTGTTCTTGGTCGACTTCTTGGTGAGGATGTGGCGCTTGAAGGCCTGGCCGCGCTTCACGCTGCCGCTGCCCCGCACGCGCAGGCGCTTCTTCGCGCCCGACTTGGTCTTCATCTTCGGCATGATGCCCTTCCTTATTTGCTGCCCACGGGGGTGCTCTCCTGCGCCGGCGGCTTCGCCTGCGACCTGGGAGAGGCTTCTGCGCCGTCCTTCGACGGCTTACCGGCCTCGGGCTTGTTGGAATGACTGGAGTGCTGTTTCGGTGCCTGCACCTGCACCTTCTTCGGGGCCAGCAACATCACCATCTGCCGCCCTTCCATCCGCGGGAACGACTCGACGACGCTGTGCGGCTCGAGGTCGGCCTTGATCCGTTCGAGGAGCCGCACCCCGAACTCCTGGTGCGCCATCTCGCGGCCGCGGAAGCGCAGCGTGATCTTGGCCTTGTCGCCTTCGCCCAGGAAGCGGATCAGGTTGCGCAACTTGATCTGGTAGTCGCCTTCGTCCGTACCCGGACGAAACTTGACTTCCTTCACCTGGATCTGCTTCAGCTTGAGTTTGGCCTCGTGCTGCTTCTTCGCCTCCCGGTACTTGAACTTGCCGTAATCCATGATCCGGCACACCGGGGGCTCGGCCATCGGCGCGATCTCGACCAGGTCGAGTTCGGCCGCTTCGGCCTTGGCCATGGCTTCGGCGAGCAAAACGATGCCGAGCTGCTCGCCCTCCGCACCGACGAGGCGAATCTCCGGCGCGTTGATCTCGCCGTTGAGACGCTGATGCTGCTTATCGAGAGCTATGTGACGATCTCCTGTAAACGACAAAAAAAGGCCATGCCCCGACGGACGCGCCGTGCCGGGATTCGCTTACGAATCAGGCACTAGCGGCGCGCCGCGACCTCGTCTCGGAGGCGCGCCAGCAAGGTTTTCATGGGCATCGAGCCCAGGTCCTCGCCGCCGCGAGTACGCACGGCCACCGTTTTCGCCTGCGCTTCCTTGTCGCCGATGATCAGCTGGTAAGGCAGCTTTTGCAGGCTATGTTCTCGAATTTTATAGGTAATTTTCTCGTTCCGCAAATCGGCGACCGCGCGGATCCCGGCACCCTGCAGGGCTTTGGTCACCTCCTCCGCATACGGCGCGGCCCGGTCCGTGACGGTCAGGACGACCACCTGCAACGGGGCGAGCCAGAGCGGCATGGCGCCGGCGTGGTGCTCGATCAGGATGCCGATGAAGCGCTCCATCGATCCGACGATGGCGCGATGCAGCATCACCGGCACCTTGCGGGTGTTGTCCTCGGCAACGTACTCGGCGCCGAGGCGCCCGGGCAATTGGAAGTCGACCTGCATCGTGCCGACCTGCCAGCTGCGGCCGATCGAATCCTTGAGGTGGTACTCGATCTTCGGGCCGTAGAACGCGCCTTCGCCCGGCAGTTCCTGCCACTGCGCGGCGGACGCGCGCAGCGCGTCGCGCAGCGCCTCCTCCGCGCGAGCCCATTGCTCGTCGCTGCCGATGCGGGGCGTGGGCCGCAGCGCGAGCTTGACGACGATGTCCTCGAAGCCGAAGTCGCGATAGACCGCGAGCGACAGCCTGTGGAAGTCAACGCACTCGGGCTGGATCTGTGCGGGCTCGCAGAAGATGTGGCCGTCGTCCTGCGTGAACGCGCGCACGCGCATGATGCCGTGCAGCGCGCCCGAGGGCTCGTTGCGGTGGCACGCGCCGAACTCGCCGTAGCGCAGCGGCAGGTCGCGGTAACTGCGCAGGTCCGCGTTGAAGATCTGGATGTGGCCCGGGCAGTTCATCGGCTTGATCGCGAAGTCGCGCTTCTCCGACTCGGTCGTGAACATGTTGTCGCGGTAGTTCTGCCAGTGCCCGGACTTTTCCCACAGCGAGCGGTCGAGCACCTGCGGCGTCTTCACCTCGAGGTAGCCGTGCTCGCGGTAGATGCGGCGCATGTACTGCTCGACTTCCTGCCAGATCGACCAGCCCTTCGGGTGCCAGAACACCATGCCCGGCGCCTCGTCCTGCAGGTGGAAGAGGTCGAGCGCACGCCCGAGCCGCCGGTGGTCGCGCTTCTCGGCCTCCTCGATGCGGTGCAGGTAGGCGTCGAGATCCTCCTTCTTCGCCCACGCGGTGCCATAGATCCGCTGCAGCATCTCGTTCTTCGAGTCGCCGCGCCAGTAGGCACCGGCGAGCTTGGTCAGCTTGAACACCTTGAGCTTGCCGGTCGACGGAACGTGCGGGCCCCGGCAGAGGTCGGTGAAACCCCCCTCGCGGTAGAGCGAGATCGGCTCGTCGCTCGGAATGGACGCGATGATCTCGGCCTTGTAATGCTCGCCCAGGCCCTCGAAGTACTTCACCGCGTCGTCGCGGGGCATGAGCTCGCGCACGACCGGTTCGTCCTGCTTCGCGAGCTCGGCCATGCGCTTCTCGATCGCGGCCAGATCGTCGGGCGTGAAGGGACGCTTGTAGCTGAAGTCGTAGTAGAAGCCATCCTCGATCACCGGGCCGATCGTCACCTGCGCGTCGGGGAAGAGCTCCTTGACCGCGTAGGCGAGGAGATGCGCGGTCGAGTGACGGATGATCTCGAGGCCCTCGGGGTCGCGCTCGGTGACGATCGCGACGTCGGCGTCGCGGTCGATGACGTGCGAGGTGTCGACGAGCTTGCCGTCGACCTTGCCGGCGAGCGCCGCCTTGGCGAGGCCGGGGCCGATCGCGGCGGCGACCGCGGCGACCGTCACGGGAGCGACGAATTGTCGGACGGAACCGTCGGGAAGTCGGATGTCGGGCATGGCGGAGTTTCCTGTGTCGGGCGCGGTGGCGAAAAAAATGCGGCTCGAGCCGCATCTCTTCCTGCAACGGACGTGCGGACTCGAGCGCTGGCTCAGGCGGTCTCCCGTCGCGTTCGCGGTGTCATAACGCTGCCTTTCCGTGCTTCCGGCGTGGCCGTTGCGGGAGCCGTGGGACAGGCGTGCCCGGGCTCCTCTAACCTCTGCGGATTATACCCCGGCGCGTGACGGAATCGGCTGTGCGAGAGCGTAGATCCCGGGGGTCGATCCCGCGATCGGGACGGCACCCGCGACACGCGCGTAGAAGTCCGCCGGGCCGACGCCGCCGATGATCGCGTACGCGTACCCGGCCTCGCGCATCGCGGCGAGCGCTGCGAGCGTCAGCGCCGCGCCGGTGCCCTGACCGCGGTCGTCGGTGGCGACGCCCGCCGGTCCGAAGAAGTTGCGGCGGGTCACGTCGTGGCACGCGAAGCCGCGGATGGCTTCGCCCCGGATCGCGACGAAGCAGGCGATCGGCTGGCGGTCGAACGCGGCCAGGCACTCGGCAACCCAGCCGTCGCCGAATGTCGCGCGCACGAACGCGACGAGCCCCTCGCGCTCCCGATGCTCGGCGCGCCGGATGCTCACGCCCGATCGCTCCGCTCGCGCGATCGCCGCTGCCGGGTCGGGCAGCGCGTAGAGGCGCACCAGCATGTCCGCCATCGGGGTGGAACGCGCGCGTGGCCGGCGGCCGATCCCGGTCAGAGCGAGCGCACGAAGGCCAGCACCTCGTCGACGTGGCCGGGCACCTTCACGCCACGCCACGCCTTCGCGAGCTTCCCTTCGCGGTCGATCACGAACGTGGAGCGCTCGATGCCGCGCACCTCGCGGCCGTACATGTTCTTCATCTTGATCACGCCGAACTTCTCGCAGAGCTTCTCGTCCGGGTCCGCGACGAGCTCGAAGGGAAATGCCATCTTGGCCTTGAAGTTCTCGTGCGACTTGAGCGAGTCCCGCGAAACCCCCACCACGACGGCGCCGGCGTTGCGAAACGCTGCGTGCAGGTCGCGGAAGGCGGCGCCCTCGGTCGTGCATCCCGGCGTGTTGTCCTTCGGATAGAAGTAGAGCACGACGATGCTACCCGCCTGGGCGGAAAGGCGGAACGGCCCGCCGGTCGAGGCGGCTTCGAAGTCGGCGATCTTGCGACCAGGCATGTCGGGGTCTCCTCGGGGGTGGGGCGGGCGTGGCGGAAGTCCGGGCCGCGTTGGCTAGGCGGCGCGCGCGAGATCGACGTCGGCGAGGAATTCCCGCCCCTGCAGCAGCACGGTGCCGTCGCGTCCGGGCAGCGTCCCGAACTCGACCTCGCAGCGTGGCAGGGCAAGGGGCTCGACGGCGTCGCGCAGCGCGCGCAGCGGCACCAGCGCATAGCCCTGGGCCTTCCACCCGACGATGAGCTGCTCGAGCACGGGGGCAAGCCGCCGTCCCTCGAGCCCGGCACGCAGCGTGAACACGTGACCTGCAGCAGGCGGCTCTGCCGTGCGCTCGAGCAGGTGCGCCGCGACGTTGTCGATCGACACGCCATGCTGCGCGAGGAGCTCGGGGAGCGTCGGCAACGTCGTCGGGAACTGGGGGCAGCGGATCAGCTCGCCCCGCCACACCGGCAGATGCGGATGCGTGCCGCGGCCGTCGCTCGCGTAGTCGAACGCGAGCCGCTGCGTCATGCGGAGCGCGTGCGCGCTCATTTGCCACCCGGCGGCCGCGTGCACGCCGGGCGGCTCGCCGAGGATCTCGGCATAGCGATCCACGCCACGCTGCATCTCGGCCTCGGTCCACGCCGCGGCGGCGCCCGCGCCGCGGGCTTGCCACCGCACGGGCGCCCAGGCGTGCAGTCCGGTCTCGAATCCGGCGTCGCGCACGCGACGCATCACCTCGCCGGCGCGCCGGCCGATGTCCGGTGGCGGCAGCAGCGTGCCGTAGAAGAGCGCGCCGAAACCGTAGTCCGCGACGCCACCCTGACCGAGGACGCGCAGGGCGGCGCGGCCGGTCAGGTCGGGGCCCACGCTGAAGACGAACGTGGCGCCGGCATCGTGCCGGCGCAGGATCTCGACGAGGTTCGGCGCGTCCTCGCGCGTTCCGCGCAGCGTGTCGACGTCGATCTTGAGCGCGAGCTTCATCGCTCGAGGTCCGCGGTCCTCACGGGAACCTGGCGACGAGCCAGACGCCCAGCACGATGAAGCCGATGCCCAGCCAGCGGCTGACGGTCACGACCTCGCCGAAGAGGTAGTGCGCGGCGATCGCGTTCAGCACGTAGCCGAGCGACAGCATCGGAAAGGCGATCGACACCGGCACGCGCGACAGGCCGATGATCCAGACGACGAGGCTCACCATGTAGATCGCCACGCCGCCGACGAAATGCGGCTCGGTCGCCATGCGCCACAGCGTCGCGGCCCAGTCGTGGCGCGTCAGCGTGATCACGCCGAGCGCGTTGGTGCCGGCCTTGAGCAGCAGCTGTGCCCCGGTGTTCATGAGCACGGCGGCGAACAGGAAAGCGAAGGCTGCGAGGGTCACGGCGGACGCGGGCGGGCGGGAGGCGGCGATGGAATGATCGCACAGCGGACCCCGGCGTCACGCGTGCTAGATTCCCCGCATGGACCCAGCGACGCAGGGGCTCTCGATCGCCGCGGCGACGGCGGACGACCTTGCCACCGTGGCGCGGCTCGCCGGCGTGATCTGGCGGCGGCACTATCCCGGCATCATCACGCTCGAGCAGATCGACTACATGCTGGCGCGGGGCTACGCCGAGTCCGCGCTGCGGCCGTTCCTCGAAACGCCGGGCGCCGGTCTCGCGATCGCGCGCGCCGGCGGGGAACCGGTGGGCTTCGCCGCATGGTGTCGGGCCGAGGAGGCGAGGACCAGCAAGCTCGACAAGCTCTACGTGCTGCAGCAGTTGCACGGTCGCGGCGCCGGCCGGCGCCTGATCGAGCACGTCGAGGCCGCCGCACGGGCCGACGGCGCCTCCACGCTGGTGCTCAACGTCAACAAGCACAATGCGTCGTCGATCGGGTTCTACCGCCGTTGCGGGTTCGAGGTGCGCGAGTCGGTGGTCGTCGACATCGGTCGCGGATTCGTGATGGACGACTTCGTCATGGCGAAGCCGATCGGGGCTGCGGCCGGTCCCGACCTGCGATAATCGGCGCGTTCACGCACTGCCGTCGCCATGCCGAAGCCGCTCACGCTGTACGACAACTACGAACGCGCGCTGCGTCCGTTCGTGCCCCTCGAGGCCGGTGGCCCGGTCGGCGTCTACACCTGCGGGCCAACCGTCTACGACTACCAGCACATCGGCAACTTCCGCACGTTCCTGTTCGAGGACCTGCTGAAGCGCGTGCTGCGCTGGAACGGCTACCGGGTGCGGCACGTGATGAACATCACCGACGTGGGCCACCTCACGTCCGACGCCGACACCGGCGAGGACAAGATGGAGAAGGGCTCGCGGCGTACCGGCATGACGGCCTGGGAGATCGCGCAGCTCTACACGGACGCGTTCCTCGCGGACATGAAGGCGCTCCACATCGAGGACCCGGACGTGCTGTGCCGCGCGACCGACCACGTCCGCGAGCAGATCGAGTTCATCGCGGACATCGAGCGCAAGGGCTTCGCCTATGCCACGGCCGACGGCGTCTACTTCGACACGTCGAAGTTGCCCGATTACGGCCACCTCGCGCGCCTCGACAAGGACGGACTCGCCGCCGGCCACCGGGTCGAGCAGGGCGAAAAGCGGCATCCGACGGACTTCGCGCTGTGGAAGTTCTCGCCGCCGGGCGAGCAGCGGCAGATGGAATGGGACAGTCCCTGGGGCACGGGCTTCCCGGGCTGGCACATCGAGTGCTCGGCGATGGCCCAGAAGTACCTCGGCGACTGGTTCGACATCCATTGCGGCGGCGAGGACCACATCCCGGTCCACCACACCAACGAGATCGCGCAGACCGAGGCGCGCGTCGGCACCCGGCTCGCCAACTTCTGGATGCACGGCTACTTCCTGCTCTCGAACGACGCCAAGATGGCGAAGTCGGCCGGCGAATTCCTGCGCATCGCCTCGCTCGTGGAGCGCGGCTATGACCCGATCGCCTTTCGGTACCTGTGCCTTACCGGTCACTACCGCAGCCAACTCAACTTCACGTGGGAGGCGCTCGACGCGGCGCAGACCGGGCTCGACCGCATGCGACAGGGCTTCCACGCGCTGCCCGTCGAGCCGGCGGCGCAGGCCGACCCGACGCTCGTCGAGCGGTTCACCGACATGCTGAACGACGATCTCAACCTGCCACGGGCGCTCGCGGTCGCGTGGGAGGCCCTGCGCGGCGACGCACCGGGGGCGGTGAAGCGCGCGACGCTCGCGAAGTTCGACGAGGTTCTGGGGCTCGGACTGGCGACGTGGCAGCCGAAGTCGGTCCAAGTGCCCGCGGACATCGAGGTGCTCGCGAAGGCGCGCGCGGACGCCCGCAAGGCGAGGAACTGGGCGGAAGCGGACCGGCTGCGAACGGCTCTGGCCGACGCCGGGTGGGAAGTCGAGGATCGCGCCGAAGGCTTCGGGCTGAAGCCCAGATGAGACGCCAGCGAGGCGCCCTCGAGAGGCGGACGAGGCGCCGATGAGAACGCGCGATCGGCGTGGGTCGGCCACGGCGCCCGGCGCAAGGGGGGGGACATGAAGCTCGCGACGTTGCGGGACGGCAGTCGCGACGGACGGCTCGTCGTCGTGAGCCGCGACCTCGGGCGTTGCGTCGAGGTGCCGGAGATCGCGCGGACACTGCAGGCCGCACTCGACGACTGGACGCGGACCGCGCCGGCGCTCGGCGTGATCTCCGGCGAGCTCTGCGCCGGCCGGCTGTCCGACGCCGAGCGCTTCGATGCGGCGGCCGCCATGGCGCCGCTGCCGCGTGCGTACCAATGGGCGGACGGCTCCGCGTACGTGAACCACGTCGAACTCGTGCGGCGCGCGCGGGGGGCGACGATGCCCCCCGAGTTCTGGACCGACCCGCTCATGTACCAGGGGGCGTCTGACCACATGCTCGGACCCTGCGAGGACATCGCGCTTCGCGACGAGGCATGGGGCATCGACTTCGAGGCCGAGGTCGCCGTCGTCACCGGCGACGTTGCGATGGGCACGCGCGCGGCGGAGGCGCTCGGTCACATCCGCCTGCTGATGCTCGCCAACGACGTGAGCCTGCGCAACCTGATCCCGGCAGAGCTCGCGAAGGGCTTCGGCTTCCTTCAGTCGAAGCCCGCGTCCGCGTTCTCACCCGTGGCTGTCACACCCGACGAGCTGGGTGCGGCCTGGTGGGACGGCAGGGTGCACCTGCCGCTCGTCACGCATCTCAACGGCGCGCTGTTCGGCCGGCCGGACGCGGGCGTCGACATGACGTTCGGGTTCGACGACCTGATCGCGCACCTCGCGAAGACCCGCGACCTCGTCGCGGGCAGCATCGTCGGCTCCGGCACGGTCTCGAACAAGGAGAACGATGGCCCGGGCCGGCCGGCGGCGCAGGGTGGCGTCGGCTATTCCTGCATCGCCGAGCAGCGCGTCGTCGAGACGATCCTGGCGGGCGCGCCGGTCACGCCGTTCCTGCGCTTCGGCGATCGCGTGAGGATCGAAATGCGCGACCGGGCAGGCCACTCGATCTTCGGCGCGATCGACCAGCAGTTGAAGCGGCTGTAGCCGCTTGCCGCGGCACGCGCGGACCGGCCGGTCCGTGGGCTCGTGGCCCGTCGTTTCGTCGCCGCCGGCTCGCATTCGCGCCGGCTTTCGCGCGGCTCGTCGTTTCCTTCTTGAGGGCGTCCCCCGCGACGCCCAGAATTCGCTCCGAACATGACGGATGCGATGAATCCGCCGACGCGGTGCACCGTGTCCAACGCGCTGACCGGACTGCACGGTCCAAGGATCGGGAGGCGTTCCTGCGCGGGACTATAATGGTGCAGTCTTCCCACTGCACCAAATTCCCATGAAGATCCTGGTCACCGCCAAGCGCGTCGTCGATTACAACGTCAAGGTCCGCGTCAAGCCGGACGGCTCCGGGGTCGACACGTCGAACGTCAAGATGTCGCTGAATCCCTTCGACGAGATCGCGGTCGAGGAAGCGGTGCGCCTCAGGGAGAAGGGGGTTGCCACGGAGGTCGTCGCGGTGTCCTGCGGCCCCGCCGCGTGCCAGGAGACGTTGCGCAACGCGCTGGCAATCGGCGCCGACCGCGCGATCCTCGTCGAGACCGACGTCGAACTGCAGCCGCTCGCGGTCGCGAAACTCCTCGCGGCCATCGTCGCGAAGGAGGGTCCGCAGCTGGTGATCCTCGGCAAGCAGGCGATCGACGACGATGCGAACCAAGTCGGCCAGATGCTTGCCGCGCTGCTCGACTGGCCGCAGGCGACGTTCGCCTCGAACGTGGAGGTCGGCAACGGCAAGCTGAGCGTGAAGCGCGAGATCGACGGCGGCAACGAGACCGTGGAGGCCGCACTGCCGGCGGTCGTGACGGCCGACCTGCGGCTGAACGAGCCGCGCTACGCGACGCTGCCCAACATCATGAAGGCGAAGAAGAAGCCGCTCGAAGTCGTGAAGCCCGACGCCCTCGGGGTCGACGTTGCGCCGCGCCTCACGATCCTCGGTGTCGCCGAACCGCCCAAGCGCCAGGGCGGCGGCAAGGTCGCCGATGTGAAGGAGCTGGTCGCGAAGCTCCGCAACGAGGCCAAGGTCGTTTCCTGATCCGTTCCGCCGACCGCCGTCATCCCCGCCGCACGTTCCGCAACCTCCGCCATCGCCCAACGCCATGAGCACCCTCGTCCTCGCCGAACACGACCACCACGCGCTCAAGTCCTCGACGCTCCATGCCATTGCCGCCGCCACGAAGCTCGGTGGCGACGTCGACGTCCTCGTCGCGGGCAGCGGGGCCGGTGCAGCGGCGCAGGCCGCCGCTGCGGTACCAGGTGTCGCCCGCGTGATTCACGTCGATGCGCCGCATCTCGCGCGGCCGACGGCCGAGAATCTCGCGGCCCAGATCCTCGACATGGCGGGCGGTTACACCCACCTCGTGGCCCCGGCGACCGGCTTCGGCAAGAACGTGATGCCCCGTGTCGCCGCGCGGCTCGACGTCGCGCAGGTTTCCGAGATCACCGCGATCAACGCGCCCGACACGTTCGTGCGGCCGATCTACGCCGGCAGCGTCTTCGCGACCGTGCAGTCGAAGGATGCGGTCAAGGTGATCACGGTCCGGACGACGGCCTTCGACGCCGCGCCCGCCACCGGCGGCGCGGCCAGGATCGAAACCCGGGCGGCAGCGGCCGACGTCGCCGGCACGCGGGTGACCGGACAGGAGCTCACCAAGTCCGAACGCCCGGAGCTCGCCGGTGCGCGGGTGGTGGTTTCGGGCGGGCGCGCGCTCGGCAGCGCCGAGAACTTCAAGCTCCTCGAGGCGCTTGCCGACCGGCTGGGCGCCGCCATGGGGGCCTCGCGCGCCGCGGTCGACGCGGGTTACGTCCCGAACGACTACCAGGTGGGCCAGACCGGCAAGGTCGTCGCCCCCGATCTCTACATCGCGGTCGGCATCTCGGGTGCGATCCAGCACCTCGCCGGCATGAAGGACAGCAAGGTCATCGTCGCGATCAACAAGGATCCCGAGGCGCCGATCTTCCAGGTCGCCGACTACGGCCTGGTCGGCGACCTGTTCGAGATCGTCCCCGCGCTCACGCAGGAGCTCTCGGGCTGAACCGCCGGAACGCGCCCGTCGCGTTGCGCGGCGTACGCCGGGATCTGCGCGCCGGCCGCTGCGGCTGGCGGAGGCGTTTAGTAGCCTTGCTCTAGGCGCTGGGCGCTAGCCTGCTATGTACTTCTGACCTTCGAGGCATTCATGAGCACCTACCGCGCACCCCTTGCTGAAATGCAGTTCGTGCTGAACGAGCTCGCCGGACTCGAGCAGGTTTCTAAGCTGCCCGGTTTCGAAGAGGCTGCGCCGGACGTCGTCTCGGCGATCCTCGACGAGGCGGCCAAGTTCGCCACCGACGTCCTCGACCCGCTCAACTGGAGTGGCGATCAAGAGGGTGCGGAGCGTCGCGACGACGGCACGGTGAAGACGCCGGCCGGCTTCCGCGACGCCTACTGGAAGTTCTGCGAGAACGGGTGGAACGGCCTGTCGAAGAGCCCCGACCACGGCGGTCAGGGCCTGCCGCAGATCGTCGCCACCGCGGTCGAGGAGATGTGGCACTCGTCGAACATGGCCTTCGACCTCTGTCCGCTGCTCACGCAGGGTGCGATCGAGGCGCTGGAGCTCGTCGGCACCGACGAGCAGAAGGCGCGCTTCCTGCCGAAGATGGTGTCGGGCGAGTGGACCGGCACGATGAACCTGACCGAGCCGCAGGCGGGCTCCGACCTCGCCGCGGTGCGCACGAAGGCGGTGAAGCAGGGGGACGGCAGCTACCGCATCCACGGCAACAAGATCTTCATCACCTACGGCGATCACGACTACACCGAGAACATCATCCACCTGGTGCTCGCGCGCACGCCCGACGCCCCCGAGGGCGTCAAGGGCATTTCGCTGTTCGTCGTGCCGAAGGTGCTGGTCAACGACGACGGGTCGCTCGGCGCGAGGAACGACGTCAAGTGCGTGTCGATCGAGCACAAGCTCGGCATCCACGCGAGCCCCACCTGCGTGATGGCCTACGGCGACAAGGACGGCGCGGTCGGCTACCTGGTCGGCGAGGAGAACCGCGGCCTCGAGTACATGTTCATCATGATGAACCTGGCCCGCTTCTCGGTCGGCATGGAAGGCGTGGGCATCGCCGAGCGCGCCTACCAGCGCGCCGTTGCCTATGCGCGCGACCGCGTGCAGGGCAAGGCGGTCGGGCTCGACAGGGCGGCCAAGGCGGGCCCGATCATCGAGCACCCGGACGTGCGGCGGATGCTGATGACGATGCGCGCGCACACCGAGGGCCTGCGCGCCGTCGCCTACGTCACGGCCTCGGCGATGGATCACGCGCGCCGGCACAAGGACCCGCAGGCGCGCAAGACGCACCAGGCGTTCGCCGACCTGATGATCCCGATCGTCAAGGGCCACTCGACCGAGATCGGGCAGGACGTCGCCTCGCTCGGCGTCCAGGTCCACGGCGGCATGGGCTACGTCGAGGAGACCGGCGCGGCCCAGTACCTGCGCGACGCGCGCATCACGACGATCTACGAGGGCACGACAGGCATCCAGGCGAACGACCTCGTGGGCCGCAAGACCGCCCGCGACGGCGGCGCGAGCGCGCGCGCGGTGATCGCCGAGATCGAGAAGACCGCGACGCAGCTGACCGGCCACGCGGACGCCGCGCTGCATCCGATCGGTGCCTCGCTCGCCGAGGCGGTGGTCGCGCTCGAGAACGCGGTCGAGTGGGTCGTGAAGTCGTCGGCGACGCACACCCGCGCGGTGCACGCCGGCGCGGTGCATTACCTCAAGCTCTGGGGCATCGTCGCGAGCGCGTGGCAGCTCGGCCGCGCGGCGTTGGTCGCCGCGCGCAAGCTCGCCGCGGACGACGGTGACGCCGCGTTCATGCGCGCCAAGATCGCGACGGCACGCTTCTACGCGGCCACCGTGCTGCCGCAGGCGGCCGGGCTCGCCCGTGCCGTGACCCACGGCGGCGAAGCGACGCTCGAGCTCGCCGCGGAGCAGTTCTGACGTCGCCGGGCGGACGGGCGCGCGTGGTGGCGCTCGCGAGGGGCCTGGCGGCGGTCGCTGTGTGCCGTCGCGCTCGCGGCGCCGTCCGCCGCGCGTGCCGATCCGCTGGCCGACGCATTGCCGCGCCCGCTGGCGGGCCCGCACCCGGTCGCGTGCAGCAACATCGAGCAGGACTACGGGCGCCTTCCCGCCGGCGAGCCGATCGCGCTGTGGTGGGAAGGCGTGCCTCGCGACGACGGCAGCGGCCGCTACCTCACCGAGCTCCTGACCGACCCCGCGAACACGCTGATCGCGCGCTTCACCGCGCCCGACGACCGGGACCTGTTCGGCCCGTGGCGGGGCCAGTCGCTCACCTACGTGCTGCTCGCCTGCTATCCGACGAGTCCGTCGAACGCGCGGGCGGACTACGCGTTGCCGGACGGACGGCTCGTGCCGAGAATGCAGCGCGGTGCCGAGCCGCCGATCCTTCCCGACGGCGCGACGCGGCTGCCGCTCGTCGTGTTGTCGCACGGCTACGCCGGCAGCCCGCTCGGCGACGCTTACCTGCGCTCGATGGCCGTGTTCGCCTCGCACGGCTACGTCGTGGTCGCGCCGTTCCACGCCGACGCCCGCTACGCGACGTTCGGGCTCGACAACGTCGTCGCAGATGGTGCTCCAGTTCGAGCGCTACACGGCGCTGCAGGCGACGCGGCCGCTGTCGGCGTCCGCGGCGCTCGACGTCATGGTCGCGCATCCGCACTGGCGCGACCGCGTCGATGCGGCGCCGCATCGGCATCTTCGGCGCGAGCCTGGGCGGCGAGACCGCGCTGCTCGTCGGCGGCGCCGAGCTCACCACGTCCGTGACGCTGTCGTCGAAGCGGGTGGTGCTGGATCCGCGCTTCAAGGGCGCGGTCGGCTACGTTCCGTACTTCGGACAGCGGATCCTTCCGGCGTACGGCCGTGACAACCGCGGCACCGAGGACGTTACCCTGCCGTACCTCGCGATCAGCGGCACGGCCGACATCGTCGCGCCGATCGGGCGGGCCGAGGAGGGGGTGCACCGCCTCGACGGCTCGCGTGCGCTCGTCGCGCTCACCGGGACCGAGCACGGCCTCCGCGAACTCGACGCGCCGGACATCTTCACCTGGGCGCTGGAGTGGCTCGACGCGTTCGTCGCCGACGATCGCGCCGCGCGTGCGCGGGTAGGCCGCATGCTGCGCGTCACCGGCGGCGGCGACGACGTGCTGCGCATCGACTACGTCGCGCCGGCGGCACCCGCGGCGAACGAGCGCGCCGCGATCGAGTTCTACAACGCATCGCTCGACCACTATTTCGTGACCGCCGAACCCGCGGAGGCCGCGATGCTCGACGCCGGCGTCGTGGTGCCGGGATGGCGACGCACCGGCTACGCGTTCAACACGTTCGCGCCCGGTGCCGCCGGCTTGCCGGCCTGCCGCTTCTTCGGCACGCCCGGCATCGGTCCCAGTTCGCACTTCTTCACGATCGACGCCGCCGAGTGCGCGAAGGTGCGGGCGAACCCCGCGTGGACCTTCGAGGGACTCGCGTTCCAGGCGGAGCCACCGGGCGTGGGCACGTGCCCCGGCGACCGCGCCGTCGTTACCCGGCTCTACAACAACGGCAAGGGCGGACAGGCCAACCATCGCTACGCCACCAGTCGCGAGGTCGCCGGCAACATGGTGGGCGAGGGCTGGGTCATCGAGGGCCCGGTGTTCTGCACACCGCCTTGAATCGACGAAGCCCCGGCGGCTTGTCGTGGCGCGGTGCGATGGAATGGGCGTCGCGCCGGTCGTTCGAAAGGACATCATGCACATGCCAACACCCGACTCTCGTTTCGCTCGTCGCGAGTTGCCTTGCGTTCGTCGTCCAGGGCACCGCGGCGCAATCGGTGATCCCGCCGCTGCCGACCACCGGCCCCTATCCGGTCGCGTGCACGAACGTCGAGCAGGACCTGTCGCGCGTGCCCCAGGGCGAGACGGCGAGCCAGTACTGGCGCGGCGTGGCGAGCGGCGACACGGTGCGCTACGTGGACGCGCTGCTGGTGTCGCCGGGCAACGCGCTCGCGTCGACGTTCACCGCACCGGGCGACGGCGAGCTCTACGACCGCTGGGCCGGCCAGCCGGTGAGCTACGTGTACCTCGCCTGCTATCCGACGACGGCCGCGAACTCCCGCGCGGACTACACGCTTCCCGGCGACGTCGTCGTGCCGAGAATGCAGCGCGGCGGCGAGGCGCCGATCCTGCCCTCGAGCCCGTCGAGGCTGCCGGTGCTCCTCTACTCGCACGGCTACGGCGGCAGTCCGCTCGACGGCAACTACCTGAGCGCGCTCGTCGCCTTCGCGTCGTGGGGCTACGTGACGCTCGCGCCGTTCCACGGCGACCTGCGCTACTCGGTGTTCGGCCCCGACGCGTTCTCGTTGCGATTCTCGATCCCGGTATGGGACGAGTTCGTCGCGATGCAGGCGATCCGTCCTCTGTCGGCGTCCGCGGGGCTCGACGTGCTCCTGGCGCGTGCAGAGTGGCGCGACCGGGTCGACACGGGACGGATCGGCGCGTTCGGCATCAGCCAGGGCGGGGAGACGATCGCGTTGCTCGCCGGCGCGGAGCTCACCTACGCACTGTTTCAGCTTCGACAGCAAGCGGGTGACGCTGGATTCGCGCGTGCGCGCCGGCGTCGGCTACATCCCGTACTTCGGGCTCTACAACCTGCCCGCATTCGGGCGGGACCAGGAGGGAGTGCGCAGGGCCTGACCATGCCGTTCCTCGCGCTGTCGGGAACCGACGACTCGATCGCACCGCAGGCGATGGTGCGCCAGGCGATCGACCGTATGGCAGGGTCTCGCGGGCACGTGCTGTTCAGCGGGCAGGGTCACAACCTCGACCCGTCGAGCGGTGCCGACATCCTCACGTGGGCGCTCGGCTTCCTCGACGCCTGGCTCAACGGCAACGCGGCGGCGAATTCGAAGCTCACGCAGGTGGTCAGCGTCGAGGGCGGGCTCGACGACCGCAAGGAGGTCTACGTCGATCCCGACGGGTGGCGGCGGAGGCGGCTCGGGCGAGGTCGTCGACACGATCGAGTACTACAACACGAGTCTCGACCACTACTTCATCACGGCGTTTCCCGAAGAGGCGGCGGACCTGGACGCCGGTGGGCAGGTGCAGGGCTGGACAGCGCACCGGCTTACGCGTTCAGGAGCTGGAAGGCGGGTACCGGGTCCGGGCAACGACGCATGCCGGTTCTTCGGCACCGAGGGCCGCGGTCCCAATTCGCACTTCTACACGATCAGCGCGCCGGAATGCGAGAAGGTGCGAAGGCAACGCGGACTGGACCTTCGAGGCGCTCGCGTTCCGCGCGGTGGAGCCGCTGTCCGCCGGCTGTGCCGCCGAGTACCAGACGGTCATGCGGCTCTACAACAACGGCATGGGTGGGGAGGCGAACCACCGCTACCTGGCCGACGCGGCCGGAGATCGACCGCACTGTCGCGAAGGGTTGGCTGGTGGAGGGCCCGGTGTTCTGCGTGCCGCGCTGAGAGCGCCGGGCGAAGTATGCGGATCCGCCGCGGCCGGGCGGTGACGCTTCAGCGCACGTCGAGCGTCTCGACGTAGACGATCTCGCACGCGCCGGCGCCCGTATCCGCGCGCGACAGCGACGTGCGCCACACGAACCGGCCGGGTCCGGTGACGTCGACCAGGTAGCCGCCGATCCCGACCCGCTGGCCGGGCCGCAGGCGCTTCAGGCGCGACTCGATGCTTCCGGTCGCCGGAATGAGGTGCAGCTGCGCGGCGTTGCGCAGGATCGCGTCGGGGGCCAGCGGAAAGCGGGCCGGGTCGCGGGGCTTCCAGTACAGGAACCGCCCCATCTGCGAGAACTCGAGCGCTTCGACAACCGCGCTGTCGGACATCGGCCCCCAGCCCACGCCGAGATCGACCGGCGCGACGTCGGCGCCGCCATCCAGCCGGTAGATCGCCTTCCGCAGCACGCGCGCCTCGATGTCGAAGCGCGCACGCACGTGCAGGACGTGGCGGTCGTGCGTGATGCGGCGATCGCCATCGAAGTCGATCTGCACCGGTTCGCTCGGGCGCGAGCACACCCGGCGGGTGCGCGACCTCGCGCTCGCTCGTCCACCAGTGCCAGGCACCATAGAGGCCCGCAGCGAAGACGGCGACGAGGAGCCAGTGCATGCCGGCAAGGCTACCGGCCCCGCGACGCCGAAGGAAACGCGCGCCGACCGGCGTCGGGGCGCGGTGGCGTGGACGGGAGCGATCCGGCGGACGGGGGGCGGTCCGCGGCGCCGCTCTGGCGGGGCGGCGGAGGTCGCCGCCCCGGCAGGCGTCAAGCGCTAGGGTCTTCTTCGCGGCCTTGCGGACGGTCTTCTTCACCGCAGCCTTCTTCACTGCGGCCTTCTTCACCACCTTCTTCGCGGTCTTCTTCACCGCCGGCTTGCCCGCGCCGACCGACTTCGCGACGCGCTTCACGACCTTCTTCGCCTCGGCGAAGAAGCGCTCGGCGACACCGGCGGCCTTCGCCGCGGTCTGCTTGACCGCCTTCTTCGCCTTGGTCGCCGGGGACTTCGCGGTGGCCTCGCTCTTCGACGTCTGGCGCAGGTCGGCCGCGTGCGCACGCTGGTACGTCTGGATGTCCTTGAAGCTGCCATCGGCGTTGCGGACGGCGTAGAGCTTCTTGCCCGATCTGCTGCGCAACGTGGTACGGCGTGTCGCCATGCGTGTTCTCCAGGTTCCTGTCCGGATCGCGGGGCAGTGCTCTGTCGGCACACCTCGCTCGCGCAATTATGCGGACTTTGTCACCGTGTTGTCACGCCGGGCCCGGAGTTTTCGCCGTTGCCGGTACGACGACCACGCCGTGGCGCGCGAGCGTGACACCGACCGACGCGCCGGGCACGTGCGGGGACTCGACGTCGCTCGAGATCGCGAACAGGGCACCGACCGCGGTTTCGAGCGTGTATTCGACGATGCCCCCGAGGTACGACGCCTTGCGGACGGTCGCAGGCAGCGCGTCGTCGCGGGGCGGCCCGATCGTGATCGCCTCCGGGCGGATCGCCACGTCGACCGGGCCTTCGGGCGCGTCGCGGTGCAGCACCCGGGCACGGAGCGGCCCGAGCACGACCTCGCCCGCCGTCGCATCGAGACGTTCGAGGCGTCCCTGGACGCGGCTCGCGTCGCCCATGAACCCCGCGACGAAGCTGTCGCGGGGCGACTCGTACAGTTCCCGCGGCGAGCCTTCCTGGGCGATCACCGCTCGGTTCATGACGACGATGCGGTCGGACACCGCGAGCGCCTCGGCCTGGTCGTGCGTCACGTAGACGACGGTGAGGCCGAGACGCTGCTGCAGCTCGCGGATTTCCTCGCGCATCTGGCGCCGCAGGCGGGCGTCGAGGTTCGACAGCGGCTCGTCGAAGAGCAGCACCGCCGGCTCGAGCACCAGCGCGCGGGCCACGGCGACACGCTGCTGCTGGCCGCCGGAGAGCTCCGAGGGCAGCCGCTCGTCCATTCCCGCGAGGCTCACGGTCTCCAGCGCGACGCGCGCGCGGGCGTCGGCGTCGGCCTTCGGCGTGCCCGACACGACGAGCCCGTAGCGCACGTTCTCGAGCACGGTGAGGTGCGGAAACAGCGCGTAGCTCTGGAACACCATCGAGACGTCGCGCTCGGCGGCCGAGCGCTCGGTGACGTCCTCGCCGCCGATCAGGATGCGTCCCGACGTCGGCATCTCGAGGCCCGCGATCATGCGCAGGATCGTGGTCTTGCCGCAGCCCGAGGGTCCGAGCAGGGTGACGAGCGTCCGGGGGTCGATCGAGAACGAGACCTCGCGCACCGCCACGATCGCGTCGTAGCGCTTGGTCACCTCGCGGAACTCGATGCCTGCGGCCTTCATCTGGCGATGCTCCCTAGGGCGCCCGGCCTCATGCCGCGGTGCCGCCGAACGTGCCCACGCCGGCGGGCGCTCCCGCCGCGCGCCGGCCGAGCCGGCGCTCGCCGACCAGGCGCTGGATGACGTAGATCACCACGACCATGAGCACGATCAGCACGGAGCTGTAGGCAATGGCGACGCCATAGTCGCCGTTGACGACGCGATTGATGATGTAGGTGGTCGCCCACTCGTACTCGGCCGAGACGAGGAAGATCACCGCGGAGACGGTGGTCATCGCGCGGACGAAGCTGTAGACGAGCGCCGCGACGACGGCGGGCTTGAGCAGCGGCAGCAACACCGTGCGCAGCGTGGTGAAGCCGCGCGCCCGGAGCGTCGTGGCCGCCTCGTCGAGGCTGCGGTCGATCTGGGACATCGCGGCCATGCCCGCGCGCACGCCGACCGGCATGTTGCGGAACACGTTGCAGACGACGAGCACCAGCGCGGTGCCGGTGATCTCGATCGGCGGCACGTTGAAAGCGAGGATGTAGGAAACGCCGATCACGGTGCCGGGAATCGCGAACGACAGCATCGTGCCGAACTCGAACGCCGACTGGCCGACGAAGCGCTGCCGGGTGAGCAGGTACGCGGCGAGGATGCCGAGGCTCGCGGTGAGCGGGGCCGCGATCGCCGAGAGCTTGACGGTGGTCCAGAACGAGTCCCACGCGGCACCCGTGAAGAGGAGCCCGCGCGGGCCCCACTCGACGCCGAACGCCTTCACGTAGTGCCTGAGCGTCGGCGTGTAGTCGCGGCCCCAGGTCTCGACGAAGCCGCCGACGAGCGCCATCGCGTAGATCACGACCGTGAGGGCCACCCACGGCAGCGCGACGCCGTAGCACAGTCGTCGCACGCTGTCGGGGAGCGGTGCGGGGACGCCCGCGTCACCCTTGCCGGAGAGCCCCGTGTACACCTTGCGCCCGAGCGCTCGCCGTTGCAGGAAGAACGCGCCGAGCGCGAAGCCGAGCAGCACGATGCCGAGCGTCGCCGCGCGCCCCGGGTCGAGCTGGGCACCGACCACGGAGAAGAAGATCTCGGTCGACAGCACGCCGAAGTTGCCGCCGAGCAGGATCGGATTGCCGAAGTCGGCGATCGACTCGATGAAGCTGATCAGGAACGCGTTGGCGAGCCCCGGCCGCATCAGCGGCAGCGACACCGTCGTGAACGTCGTCCAGCGGTCGGCGCGCAGCGTCTGCGCCGCTTCCTCGAGCGTGGGCGAGATGCCCTCGACGACGCCGATCAGCACGAGGAACGCGATCGGGGTGAACGCGAACACCTGCGCGAGCAAGACGCCCTGGAAGCCGTAGATCCAGCGCGTCGGCTGCACGGCGAACGCCCACTCGAGGAACTGGTTGATGAGCCCGGAGCGGCCGAAGAGCAGGATCAACCCGAGGCCGATGACGAAGGGCGGCGTGATGATCGGCAGCACCGAGAGCACGCGCAGGAGCTTCTTGTGCCGGAACTGCGTGCGGGTGGCGATCAGCGCGAAGGCGAGCCCCAGGCCCGTGCAGGCGACCGCGCACGCGACGGCGAGGGCCAGCGTGTTCCACGCCACGCCGCAGCGGGTGCCGCCGCCGAGGCAGCCGAGCCCCCAGATCTTGGCGGTGAACAGGCGGTCCGCGAACGACCCCGGCGAGAAGCCGCCGTCGGCGCCCTCGACGGCCGAAAGCAGGATCTTGATCACCGGGAAGAACGTGAATACCGCGACGAGCACCGCGACCGCGACCACGCTGCCCGCGACGAAGCCGTCGCCCTTGAACAAGCCGCGCTGGGCGAGCCCGAGCGCGAACAGCATCGCGAACGCGGTGACGACGAGCGCGGCGCCGAGGCCCATGCCGTACTGGCTTCCCACCTCGCCGAACAGGTTGCCGAGCGACGCGAAGGCGAAGCCGCGCGGTCCGATCGCGAAGCCCTGCCCGAGGGTCCACGCCACGCCCGCCGCGCCCGCGACGAGCAGCAGGTTGCCCCCGGCGCGTCGCGACAGCCCGGGCAGTAGTGCGAGAGCCGCGGCGGCCACCAGCATCGCGACCGGCCAGAGCCAGGCGCGCCCGTGAAGAGCCGCCTGGAGCACGCCGGGCGCGGCATCGCGGGAGGTGAACGCCGCGAACCAGGCGGGCGACAGTACCGACCCCTGCAGCATGTACCAGGGGACGAGCGCGAACCCCGCCACGCCGACGGCGAGCCAGGCGAGAAGCGGGCGTGGCAGATCGCGCATAGTCAGCGCCTCGAGGCGCGCCGAAACGTCATCGTGGACAGGCGGCGCGCTATCGGGTCACGGCGTTGATCTCCTTCTCCCAGCGGTCGAGGAGCCGCTTGCGCTCCGCCGAGCTGCCGTACTTCGCGAAGTCGTAGCTGATCACCTTGACCTCGGTGAGCTTCGGCACCTGTGGCGGCAGCGGCACGTCGCGGTGGGTGGGGATCGCGTACTCCTTGACCTCGAGGCCGATCTTCTGGCCTTCCGCCGACAGCGCGAAATCGATGAACTTCCTCGCCGCGTCGAGGTTGCGCGTGCCCTTGACGATCGCGGTGGAGCCGATCTCGTAGCCGACGCCCTCGCAGGGCAGCACCGGGTGCACCGGGAAGCCGCGCACGATCTCGTTGATCACGCCGTGGAGCACGGTGCTGCCGATCGCGGTCTCGCCGCGGGTCACCGCGGCCATCGGGCCGATGCCGGAGCGCGCATAGGCGTTGACGTTGGGGTGGACCTCCTTCATGTAGCGGAAGGCTTCCTCCTCGCCGAACACCTGCACCAGCGAGGCGAGCATCAGGTAGGCGGTGCCCGACGAGTTCGGATTGCCGAACATGATCTCGCCCTTGTAGACCGGATTGACGAGGTCCTTCCAGCAGCGCGGCACGGGCAGCTTCTTCTTCGCCACGAGCTCGGTGTTGTAGCCGAGCGCGATGATGCCGCCGTAGACGCCGGAGACGCGATCCTTCGAGATGTCGGTGATGCGGCGCGCCCAGTCGTGCAGCCCGGCGACGTTGGGCGAGCGGTAGGTCTCGAGCAGGCCCTCCTCGGCGGCCTGCAGGTAGGCGTCGCCCGGCCCCGCCCACCAGACGTCGCCCTTCGGGTTGTCCTTCTCGGCCTTGATCTGCGCCAGCATCTCGCCGGTGGCCTTCTGCAGCACCGCGACGCGCGTGCCGGTAGCCTTCTCGAAGCCGTTGGCCATGCCCTGGCACCACGCGGTATTGGGCGAGCTGCAGTAGAGGTTCAACTGCCCCTGGGCGAACGCGGCGGGGGCGACCAGCACGATCAGGGCGGCGCGAAGGAGGTTTCTCATGTCGGGTCGGCGCAGTTGGGGAGTCGGGGAACGCGGGGCCGCACGGCGGTCACTTGGCGATCGAGCCGACCTCGCGGTCCCAGCGCTCGAGCAGGCGCTTGCGCTCGGCCGAGCTGCCGTACTTCGCGAAGTCGTAGGTGATGAGCTTGATGTCGGCCATCTTCGGCGACAGTGGCGACACCGGCGTCGCCGTGTTCGAAGGCAGCTGGTACTGCTTGGCCTGCGCGCCGAGCGCCTGCGCCTTCGGCGTCAGCGCCCAGTCGACGAATTTCTTCGCGTTGTCGAGGTTGCGCGCGCCCTTGATGATCGACAGCGAGCCGATCTCGTAGCCGGTGCCCTCGCAGGGCGCCACCCCGCGCACGGGGAACCCGGCCTGCGCCTCGGTCACCACGTCGTGGATGAACGACACCGAGGCGAGCGTCTCGCCGCGCGCGACCGCCTTCACCGGCGCGACGCCGGAGCGCGGGTAGTTGTTGATGTTCGCGTGCAGCGCCTTCAGGTACTTGAACGCCTCCTCCTCGCCGAACACCTGCACGAGCGTCGCGATCGCCGTGTAGGCCGTGCCCGAGGCATTCGGGTTCGCCATCTGCACCTCGTTCCTGAATTCGGGCTTCGTGAGGTCGCGCCAGCACGCGGGGGCGGCGAGCTTCTTCTTCGCGAGGAGCTCGGTGTTGTAGCCGATGCCGAGCACGCCGAGGTAGATGCCGACGGTACGGTACTTCGACTGCTCGGCCTGCCGCTGCGCCCAGGGATGCAGCTGGGCGATCGCCGGCGAGCGGTACTCCTCGAGCAGCCCGAGCTCGGCCGCCTGAAGGTGGGGGTCCCCGGTGCCGCCGAACCACACGTCGAGCTTCGGATTGGCCTTCTCGGCCGAGATCTGGGCGAACGACTCGCCCGAGCCCTTGAGCGTCATCGACACCTTGATGCCGGTCTCCTTCTCGAACTCGACGGCGGCCAGGTTGCACCACTCGGCCTGCACCGGGCAGATCACGTTGAGCTGGCCCTGCGCGGCGGCAGGCGACGTGGCCGCGGTACCGACGGCGGCCAATAGGATGACGGCGCCCGCGCGGAACGCGGGGCGGCGGAAGCGATTCATCTGGAGTTCCCCTGGTGGCCGGTCGGCGCGCGGATGCCGGCGCCGGTCCGGTGCGGTCACAATGCTGCAATAATCCGGCGCGGCCGCCGGCTCGTCAATGGGACGGTGACCGCCGCGCGATGCACGGAAGTTGACGTATCGCAAGATGCGTGCCCCGGGGGCATCGCGCCGCTTCTCCCTAGAATGGGGGCAACCGCCACGGATCAGTGGCATGGGGGGACGCTGATGAGCCTCGAGAAGGTGATCTTCGGCTTCTTCATCCTGCTGGCCGCCACGCTCAACTTCGGCTTCTTCATCGGCGACATCGCCGACCCGTCCTCCACAACGTCTACGAGCTCTTCGCCGCGGTCATCGTCAACCTGATCGCGACCGTGCTGAAGTTCGGCGACCGCACCCAGATCGGCGCCGTGCACCTCGCCACCAGCCTGGTCGCGGACCTGCAGCTCATCGCTGCGGCGGTCGTGTGGGGGTACGCGGTGCACGCCTCGGCCGAGGGACTCGACGCGCCACGATGATGGCGTCGATCGTCTCGCTGTCCGGCGGCGCGCTGTTCGCCAACGTGGTCTCGGTCGTGCTGCTCGTGATCGAGACCGTCTCGTTCCACCGCCGCTAGACCGCGCGCGGGCATGTCGAACCCGCTGCTCGCCTACCTGCAGCAGGCGCTGGCCGGCGAGGAGGAACCCGGCGCACGGCCGCTGCCGCGGGCGGTCGCGCCATCGTCGGCGGTCTTCCTCGTGCTGCGGCGCATGCGCACGCCGCTCGTCGTGCTGATCGCGATCTATGCGATCAGCGTGCTCGGGCTGACGCTCATCCCCGGGCAGGATGCGAACGGCAAGCCCTGGTCGATGGGCTTCTTCCACGCGTTCTACTTCATGAGCTACACGGCGACGACGATCGGCTTCGGCGAGATCCCGTACGCCTTCACCGACGGCCAGCGCCTGTGGGTCACGTTCTGCATCTACCTCACGGTGATCGGCTGGGCGTACGCGATCGGCACGCTGCTCGCGCTGCTGCAGGACCGTGCCTTCCGCCACGCGCTCGCCGTGCAGCGCTTCGCGCGCAAGGTGCGCCGACTGCGCGAGCCGTTCGTGCTGGTCGCGGGCTACGGCCAGACCGGCCGGATGCTCGGCCGCTCGCTCGACGCGCTCGGCCGCCGCGTCGTCGTCGTCGACATCGATCCGGCGCGCATCGACGAGCTCGAGCTCGAGGCGTTCCGCGCCGACGTGCCGGGGCTCGCCGCGGACGCCCGCAATCCGGAGCATCTGGTGCTCGCCGGGCTCGGGCATCGCCGGCTCGAGAGCGTGATCGCGCTCACCAACGACGACGAGGCGAACCTCGCGGTCACGATGGCGGCGGCGCTGCTCCGTCCGGAGGTGCCCGTCGTCGCGCGCACGGTATCGCCCGAGATCGCGGAGCGCATGCGGGCGTTCGGCAAGCCCGCGGTCATCAACCCGTTCGATCGCTTCGGCGACCACCTGCGCATCGCGCTGCGCTCGCCGGCGTCGTTCCGCCTGATCGAGTGGCTGACCGGCGAGCCGGGCACCGAGCTGCCGCCGCGGCGCGAGCCGCCGCGCGGGCGCTGGGTGATCTGCGGCTACGGCCGCTTCGGCCAGGAGATCGTCGCGGACCTGCGTTCGGAAGGGCTCGAGGTGACGATCATCGAGCCCGGGATGCCGGCGGCGGACGATCCGTCGATCATCGTCGGCTACGGCATCGAGCCCGCGGTGCTCGAGCGCGCGCGGCTCGGCGAGGCGGCGGGCTTCGTCGCCGCCACGGACAACGACACGACCAACCTGTCGCTGATCGCCGCGGTGCGGCGCGCCAATCCGGAGATCTTCATCGTCGCCCGCCGCAACGACGAATCCAATGCGCGGCTGTTCGACGCCGCCGGCGCCGACTTCGTGCTGGTGCCCGTCGGAGGTCATCGCGCACGAGGTGCTTGCGCGGACCACCGGATCCGCTCGCGGCGCGGTTCATCGACGCCATTCCGGCGCACGGCGAGTCCTGGTCGGCCGACCTGCTCGCGCGGCTCGCCGAGCGGTGCGGGTCGCGCGTGCCGTTGCTCTGGCGCGTGCATCTGACGCCGCGCGACGCGCCGGCGCTGGCGCGGTGGCTGCGCTCGGGCAAGCGTGCCGGTGACGCTGGGCGACCTGCTGCGCGACCCGGCGACGCCGGACAAGCACGCTCCCGCGGTTGCACTCGCCGTCGTGCGCGATGGCAGTGCGCTGCGCGCGCCGCCCGGAGGACCATCGTCTCGCCCTCGGCGACGAGATCCTGTTCGCCGGGCGGCGCTCGGCGCGCCAGGCACTTGCCGGAACCCTGCACGCCGCCGGGACGCGCGACCGGGTCCTGCTCGGCGCGCACATGCCTACGGGTTGGCTGTGGCGACGACTCACCCGCAAGGGCGGCGCGGCGCGCACGCGATGAGCAGCGAGCACGCGCCCCGGATCGGCATCGACCTCGGTGGCACGAAGATCGAGATCCTGGCACTGGACGGCGGAGGCGCCGAACTGCTGCGCCGGCGCGTGGCCGCGCCCCGCGACGACTACCACGCGACGCTCGCCGCCATCGCCGCGCTCGTCGCCGAAGTCGAGCACGACCTGGGTGCCGTGCCGGGCCTCGCGAGCGTGGGCGTAGGCACGCCCGGCTCGCGCTCGCCACGTACCGGCTTGCTGCGCGGCTCGAACTCGGTGTGGCTGAACGGCCGGCCGATCCGCGAGGATCTCGAGGCGCGGCTCAACCGGCCCGTGGCGGTCGCGAACGACGCCAACTGCTTCGCGTTGTCCGAGGCGACCGACGGGGCGGCGGCGGACGCGGCGGTGGTGTTCGGCGTGATTCTCGGCACCGGCGTGGGCGGGGGGCTGGTCGTGCACGGCCGCGTGCTGGAGGGCCGCAACGCGATCGCCGGCGAGTGGGGGCACAACCCGTTGCCGTGGGCCGCCGAGGACGAGCGACCCGGCCCGGCCTGCTATTGCGGCCTCGCCGGCTGCATCGAGACGTTTCTCTCGGGTCCCGGGCTCGCCGCGGACCATGCGCGCGAGCAACGGGGGACGCGCCGACGCGGCAACGATCGTCTCGCGCGCCGATGCGGGCGACGCCGCCTGCGTGCGCACGCTCGAGCGCTACGAGTCGCGGCTCGCCCGCGCGCTCGCGCACGTGATCAACATCGTCGACCCCGACGTCGTCGTGCTGGGCGGCGGGCTGTCCAACATCGCGCGGATCTACGAGAGCGTGCCCCGCCTCTGGGGCGCGTGGGTGTTCGCCGACGCGGTCGACACCCGCCTCGTGCGCAACGTCCATGGCGACTCGAGCGGCGTGCGCGGTGCCGCGTGGCTTCGTCGCTGACGCGCCCCGGCGCGGACTTGCCGAATCGGCGCTTGCGCGCCGCGCATCCCGTGCTCTAATGCCGACGCCGCGACAGACGGCGTTCGGGGAGGGGACATGCACGCAGGCGTGCTGGTGGACGCGCTGAAGCGCATGCTGCGGGGCCGTGGCATCACCTATGCGGCGCTCGCGCATCGGCTCGGCCTGTCCGAGGCGAGCGTGAAGCGCATGTTCTCGCGTCGCGACTTCACGCTGCAGCGGCTCGAGGAGGTGTGCCAGGCGGCCGGGATCGACTTCGCCGAGCTCGTGCACGCGGCCACCGACGAGCAGGCCGGCATGACCCACCTCACGGTCGAGCAGGAGCAGGAGATCGTCTCGGACCCGCGCCTGATGCTGATCGCGCTCTGCGCGGTGGGGAACTGGACCTTCGACGACATCGTGCAGACCTACGATATCCCGCCGGCGGAGGTGCTGCGCTACCTGGCGCGACTCGACCGGCGCCGCATCATCGAGCTCCAGCCGGGCAACCGCATCCGGCCGCTGATCAGCCGCACGTTCTCGTGGCTTCCCGACGGGCCGATCCAGCGCTACTTCCGCGAGCGGGTCGAGCACGAGTACCTCGGCAGCAAGTTCGACCGGCCGGGCGAACTCTTCCTGTTCGTGAGCGGCATGCTGTCGCGGACGTCGACGGCCGAGCTGATCGCGCGACTGCGCAAGGTCGCGGGCGACTTCGCCGAGCTGCACAACGACGACCGCTCGCTGCCGCTGCCCGACCGGCACGGCACCAGCGTGCTGCTCGCGATCCGACCGTGGGAGCCACGCGCGTTTCGCGTGCTGCGCAGGGAAGGGCGCGACCCGGTGCCGGCGGGGCGCCTGCTGCAGCCTGCGCTACCCGCCGCGCGCGGGCGCGAAGCGGCCGCAAGCCAGGGCACGTCGTCCGACACCGGGCGCCGCCCGGTAGCGCGCCGCGCGCCCGCCAGTAGCGCGAGACGAGACTTCGCACGGGGCGCTTGTCGCGCTGCAGCAACGGCGCGAGGGTGAGCGCACGGGCATGTGCCCGCGCAACCCCTCCCGAGGAGCTGCCATGAACACCGTCTCCAAGCGATTGGTCGCCGCACTCGCGCTGCCGACCGTCACGCTGGCGGGCTGCTACGTGATCCCGGTCGCGCCGGATGGCACGCCGATCTATCCCGCCGTGCCGATCGGCGTTCCGGCGCCTGCGTTGGTCGTGCCTGCGCCGGGCGTGGCGCCGCCGCGCGCCTACGCGCCGGGCGGGCCACCGACGGTCGCGGTTGCGCCATCGAGCGCCGTGCTCACCGCGCGGCTGTATCCGGCGAACGAGCAGGCCGCGCAGGAGGGCATGATCACGGGTACCGTCACCAACATGATGACCGGCAAGGGCCGCTTCCAGATGGAGTACAAGGGCGAGCTCCTGACCGGCGAGGCGACCCGCGTGCACGGCGACGAGCGTCGCGGTGTCGCGAGCGCCTACGGCCCGCGCGGCACGTTCATGAGCTGCGACTACCAGATGAGCACGCCCTACCAGGGCGCGGGCACCTGCACGATGTCGAACGGCGCGAAGTACTCGGTGCACCTCGGCGGGTGAGCTGCGGCGATCGGGCGCTGCTCGCGTCCGCGCGCCGGGCCGGTGGCCGACGCGTTCCTGCCTCGCGGGTGCCGATGCCGTCGAACCGCGGTCAGCGCCGCCGCGCGGCCTGCGCCGCGGGCGGCAGCAGTTCGTCGAGCAGGCGGTCCTTCTCCTCCCACATGCGGGCGATCCACTCCTGCACGTCGGCACGGAAGGAGGGGGTACCTGCCGCGTCCGCGCCGACGAGTTGCGGCGGGATCGGGCGCGTCTCGACGCGTACCACCACTTCCTCCATCCGCCCGCACAGGAGATCCCAGAACGTCGGCGTGCCGCGCGGGTAGGCGATCGTCACGTCGAGCAATGCGTTGAAGTCCTCGCCCATCGTGGCGAGCGCCACCGCCATCCCGCCGGCCTTGGGCTTCAGCAGGTGCCGGTACGGCGATCGCTGACGTGCGTGCTTGGCCGGCGTGTAGCGGGTGCCCTCGACGAAGTTGATGACCGACGTGGGGATGAGCTTGAACTTCTCGCAGGCACGCCGCGTGGTCTCGAGATCGCTGCGGCCGCCCGGCTTGCCGCGCTTCATGAACGGAAAGTCGAGCGCCCACCACGCGAGGCCGATCACCGGCACCCAGATGAGCTCGGACTTGAGGAAGAACTTGAGGAAGGGGATGCGGCCGTGGAACACCTTCTGCAGCACCAGGATGTCGGTCCACGTCTGGTGATTGGGGCTCACGAGATACCAGCCGCGCGGGTTCAGGCCGTCGAGTCCGGCCACGTCCCACCGCGTGCGACCGACCGTGGCGATGATGAGGTCGTTGAACGCGACCCACCGCGACGCGAGCGCCGTGAGCGCACGGTCGCAGAAGCGCCGCACGGACAGGGCAGGCACGACGCGCTTGAACAGGGCGAACGGGATCATCGTCGAGAACACGACCAGGACATTCAGGGCGATGGCGACGCCGGCGAGCGCGCCCTTGATCGTCTCGAGCCACCTCTTCATGGGCGCAAGTATGCACCGTCCGCCCGCGCGGAGGCCGCATGGCCTTCGCGCGGGCGTGACGCGGAACCGGCGGACGGGCGGGCCTACGCGGCCTTCGCGCCCGCCAAGCGCCGCGTGCGCGGCGGCAAGCCGCGCGATCGGCACGCGGTACGGCGAGCAGCTCACGTAGTCGAGCCCGATCGCGTGGCAGAAGGCGATCGACTTCGGGTCGCCGCCGTGCTCGCCGCAGATGCCGACCTCCAGATCCGGCCGGGTCCTGCGCCCGAGCGCCACGGCGACCTCCATCAGCTTGCCGACGCCGTCCTGGTCGATCGTCGCGAACGGGTTTTCCAGCAGGATGCGCTTCTCGAGGTATTCCTGGAGGAAGCCGGTCTCGGCGTCGTCGCGCGAGATGGCGAACGTGGTCTGCGTGAGGTCGTTGGTGCCGAAGGAGAAGAACTCGGCGAACTTCGCGATCTTGTCGGCGGTGAGCGCGGCGCGCGGGATCTCGATCATCGTCCCGAACTGGTAGCGTACGCGGATGCCCTGTTCCTTCGTCACCGCGGCGGCCTCGGCCTCGAGGATCGCCCGTTCGACCTTGAGCTCGTTCGTGTGCGCGGTGAGCGGGATCATGATCTTCGGCTTCACCTTGATGCCCTCGCGGGTGCACGCGCATGCGGCCTCGAGGATCGCCCGCACCTGCATCCGCACGAGTGAAGGCAGGTGGATGCCGAGCCGCACGCCACGCAGGCCGAGCATCGGGTTGGCCTCGCGCATGGCCTCGACCGCGGCCAGCAGCTTGCGCTTCTGCCCGAGCGTCCCGGCGAGCCCGAGCGGATCTGCACCCACGGCGAGCTCGGCACCGGCGATGCGCTGGCGCGTCTCCAGCACCGTCACGTCGCGGAGCAGCTCGTCGTGGCTCGGCAGGAACTCGTGCAGCGGCGGGTCGATCAGCCGGATCGTCACCGGCAGCCCGTCCATCGCGCGGAACAGGCCGGCGAAGTCCTGACGCTGGATCGGCAGCAGCTCCGCGAGACAGGCGTCGCGCTCGGCATCCTCCTTGGCGAGGATCATCTTCTGCACGATCGGCAGCCGCTCGGTCTCGAAGAACATGTGCTCGGTGCGCGTGAGCCCGATGCCCTCCGCGCCGTAGCCGCGCGCGCGCTCGGCGTCGCGCGGGTAGTCGGCGTTGGCCCAGATACCCAACGTACGGAAACCGTCGGCCCACTTGAGCAGCTTCAGCAGGTACGCGTCGTTGAAATCGGGCACGACGGTTTCGAGCGCGCCGGCGAACACCTCGCCGCTGGTGCCGTCGATCGACACCGGGTCACCCTCGCGGAACGTGCGGTTGCCGACGACGAAGCTGCGCGACTTCTCGTCGACGTCGAGCGTGGCGACCCCCACCACCGCCGGCTTGCCGAACTGCCGGGCGACCAGCGCGGCGTGGCTGGTGCGTCCGCCACGGGAGGTCAGGATGCCGCGCGCGGCCAGCATGCCGTGCACGTCGTCCGGCTTGGTCTCGGGCCGGACCATGATCACCGCCTTCTTCTCGTCGCGCGCCCACCGCTCGGCGGTGTCGGCGTCGAAGGCCAGGATGCCGGAGGCGGCGCCCGGGGAGACGTTGAGGCCGGTGGCGATCAGGTCGCCGCGAGCCTTCGCGGCCTTGCGTACCGCGATGTCGAACTGCGGGTGCAGGAAGAAGTCGACATGATCGGGCGTCACGCGCTGCACCGCCTGCGCGCGCGTGATCAGGCGCTCGTTGGTGAGGTCGACGGCGATCCGCACCGCCGCCTTGGCGGTGCGCTTGGCGTCGCGCGTCTGCAGGATCCAGAGCTTGCCGCGCTCGACCGTGAACTCGATGTCCTGCGTGTCCCGGTAGTGACGCTCGAGCTTCCGGCAGGCGGCTGCGAACTCGCGCCAGACGCGCGGCATCGCCTCGGCGAGCGTCGCGATGCGGTTCGTGGCCCGCGTGCCGGCGACCACGTCCTCGCCCTGCGCGTTGGCGAGCCAGTCGCCCTCGATCTCCGGTTCGCCGTCGGTGACGTTGCGGGTGGTCACCACGCCGGTCGCCGAGCCTTCGCCCAGGTTGCCGAACACCATCGTCTGGATGTTCACTGCGGTGCCGAGGTCGTGCGCGATGCCCGCGGCGTTGCGGTAGTCGATCGCGCGCTTGCCGTTCCACGAGCGGAATACCGCCTCGACGGCCAGCCGCAACTGCTCGATCGGGTCGGTCGGGAAGGGCTTGCCGGTGCGCTCGCGCACGATCTCCTTGAACTCGTCGGTGATCGCGGCCAGGTCGTCGGCGGCGAGGTCGGCGTCGTTCGCGATGCCGCGCACGCCGCGATGCCGGGCGAGCACTTCCTCGAACGGCTCGTCCGGCAGTCCGAGCACGACGGTGCCGAACATCTGCACCAGGCGGCGATAGGCGTCGAAGGCGAACCTGCGGTCGGACGACAGCGCGGCGAGGCGTGCGGCGACGGTGTCGTTCATGCCGAGGTTGAGCACCGTGTCCATCATGCCGGGCATCGAGAACTTGGCGCCGGAACGGCAGGAGACGAGGAGGGGGTTGCGCGCATCGCCGAAGCGCTTGCCGGTCTGCTTCTCGACGCTGGCGAGCGCCTTCGTCAGCTGCTCCCACAGCCCCGGCGGGAAGCCGTCCGAGGCGAGGTAGGCGTTGCAGGCTTCGGTGGTCACGATCAGGCCGGGCGGCACCGGCAGTCCCAGCTTCGTCATCTCGGCGAGGTTCGCGCCCTTGCCGCCGAGCAGCGCCTTCATCGAGGCGTCGCCCTCGTCGAACAGGTAGACCCACTTGGTGCGCGGCGCGCGCTTCGTGGTGGCGCGGCGGATCGAGAGCTTCTGCGCCGGCTTCTGCAGCCGGGAACGTTGGACGGGGCGGGACATGACGTGCCTTGGATGGTTCGCGAGGCCGTCGGAGTGGGTCGGTTGCACCGAACGCATGCGCATCACCCGCACGGCCCCGGCGCGGGGACACCACGGCAATTGTCGGCGCGCATGGCCGGAATTTCCATGACGGTAGTCAACATACCGACCGTGAAGGACGGGCCCCGCCCGGCGCGGCGCCCCGCCGGGCCTACATGCCGGGGTAGTTCGGTCCGCCGCCGCCCTCGGGCGTCACCCAGCGGATGTTCTGCCGGGGATCCTTGATGTCGCAGGTCTTGCAGTGGACGCAGTTCTGCGCGTTGATCTGCAGGCGCTTGCCGCCGGCCTCGGCGTCGACGAACTCGTAGACGCCGGCCGGGCAGTAGCGCGACTCCGGGCCGTCGTAGGTCGCGAGGTTGACGGCGACCGGCACCGACGGGTCGCGCAGCGTGAGGTGCGCCGGCTGGTCCTCCTCGTGGTTGGTGTTCGACAGGAACACCGAGGACAGCCGGTCGAACGTGAGCACGCCATCCGGCTTCGGATAGTCGATCCGCGGCATCTCCGCGGCGGGACGGAGCGTGGCGTGGTCCGCGCGGGCATGCCGCAGCGTCCACGGCGAGAGCGCGCCGAGGCCGAGGTCGGCGAGCCACATGTGTGCGCCGCCGTGCGCCATGCCCGCCCAGAGCCCCCACTTGAGGCCGGGCTTCACGTTGCGCACCTTCCACAGATCCTCGTAGACCCACGACTGCTTCCACGCGTCGTCGTAGGCGGCGAGCGCGTCGCGCTGGCGGCCCTCCCCGAGCGCGGCGAATGCAGCCTCGGCGGCGAGCATTCCCGTCTTCATCGCGTTGTGGCTGCCCTTGATGCGCGGCAGGTTGACGAAGCCTGCGCTGCAGCCGATCAGCGCGCCGCCGGGGAAGGCGAGCTTCGGCACGGACTGCAGTCCCCCCTCGTTGATCGCGCGCGCACCGTAGGCGAGGCGCTTGCCGCCGGCGAAGGTGTCGCGGATCGCCGGGTGCGTCTTGAAGCGCTGGAACTCGTCGAACGGCGAGAGGTGGGGATTGGCGTAGTCGAGGTGCACGACAAAGCCCACCGACACCAGCCGCTCGTCGAAGTGGTAGAGGAACGAGCCGCCGCCGACGTCGTTCGCAAGCGGCCAGCCCTGGCTGTGGATCACGAGGCCCGGGCGGTGGCGGTCCGGAGCAACCTCCCAGAGCTCCTTGATGCCGATGCCGAACTTCTGCGGGTCGACGCCGTCACGCAGATTGAAGTGCGACATCAGCGTCTGCGACAGCGAGCCGCGCGCGCCTTCGGCGAACAGCGTGTACCGGGCGTGGAGCTCCATGCCGCGCTGGAACGAGGGCTTGCGCGAGCCATCCTTCGCGATCCCCATGTCGCCGGTGGCGACTCCCATCACCGCGCCGTGCTCGTCGTGGAGCACCTCGGCCGCGGCGAAGCCGGGGTAGATCTCCACGCCCATCGACTCGGCGACCCCGCCGAGCCAGCGGCAGACGTTGCCGAGGCTCACGATGTAGTTGCCGTGGTTGTCCATGAGCCGCGGCAGCGACCAGTTCGGGATGCGCCACGCCTTCTCGGCGGTGAGCAGCAGGAAGCGGTCCTCGGTGACCGCGGTGCGGATCGGCGCGTCGCGATCCTTCCAGTCCGGGAGAAGCTCGGTGAGTGCCCGGGGATCGATCACCGCGCCGGACAGGATGTGCGCGCCGATCTCGGAGCCTTTCTCGAGCACGCATACCGCGACCTCGCGCCCGGCGCTCGCGGCGAGCTGCTTCAACCGGATCGCCGCCGCGAGCCCGGCGGGCCCGCCGCCGACGATCACGACGTCGTATTGCATCGATTCGCGGGCGGTGTCGGACATGAGCGGATCGGCCGCGGATGCGGCCGCGAGAGGGGAAATACGGATTGTATAATCGCCGGACTCCCGCGGCACCGGGCATCGGCTGTCGCGACAATGGCTCGCCACGCACACGCAGCCCCCATGGACACGCGACGCCCTGTGAGTCCGAAGGTAGTCCGGTGAGCCCGATCGGCATCACGCTGGCGCTGGTCGCGGCGTTGGCCGGCTTCTTCGCGCTCGCGTGGCGCAAGCTGTCCATCGTCGCGTGCCTCGCGCCGGAGGTGCGCTGGGACCGGCCCGGCGAGCGCTTCGGGCACGTCTGGCGCAACGGCTTCCTGCAGTCGCGCATGATCCGCGGCGACCGGCGGCCGGGACTGATGCACGCCGCGATCTTCCTCGGCTTCCTCGCGTTGCTCGCGCGCAAGGTGCAGCTGATCGCGATCGGCTTCGACGCATCGTTCGTCTATCCGGGCCTTGCCGGAGGCCTGTTCGCGGCGTTCAAGGACGTGGTCGAGGTCGTCGTGCTGCTTGCCGTCGGCTACGGCTTCTGGCGGCGCTTCGTCGAGAAGCCGCGGCGGCTCGAGCCGAACCGCGAGGCGATCCTGATCCTGTCGCTGATCGCGGCGATCATGGTCACCGACTTCGCGTTCGACGGTTTCCGCTTCGCGAAGCTCGGCGCGGTCGACGCGGGGATCGCGCACGAGGCTGCGTTCTCGCCGATCGGGAGCATGGTGGCGGGCTGGCTATCCGCGCTCTCGCCGGCGGCGATCGACGCCGGCTACCACGGGTTCTACTGGTTGCAGATGCTCACGGTGCTGACCTTCCTCGTGCTCCTGCCTGCCGGCGAGCACTTCCACATCGTGACCGCGCTGCCGACGCTGTTCTTCGCGCGCGGCGAGCCCGGCCGTCGCGTGCCGTCCGTGGACCTCGAGCGGGTGATGAATGCCGCCGACGGCGAGGAGGTTGCGGTCGGCGCGCGCACGGCACGCGATCTTTCCTGGAAGGACGGGCTCGACGCCTTCACCTGCACCGAGTGCGGCCGCTGCAAGGATGCCTGTCCGACGTTTCTCACCGGCAAGCCGCTGGCGCAGAAGTGGGTGCACGACTCGATCAAGCGCCATCTGCTCGAACGGCGCGACGCGATTCTGGCCACGCCGACGGCCGATGCGCCCGACGCACTGCCGTCGCTCGTGCCCAACGTGATCGGCGAGGACACGTTGTGGGCGTGCACGACCTGCGGCTACTGCGAGTCGGCGTGCCCGATCGAGCTCGAGCACCTGCCGAAGTTCTACCGGCTGCGGCAGCAGCGGGTGATGATGGAGGGCGCGTTCCCGCACGAGCTCAAGGCGGTCTTCGCCGCGTACGAGTCGCAGAGCAACCCCTGGGGGCTGCCTGCCGACACGCGCGGCGACTGGGCACGCAGCCTCGGCATCCCGGTGGTGTCCTCGCCGGAGGCGATGCGCGACCACGAGTGGCTCTATTACGTCGGCTCGGCCGCGTCCTTCGACCCGCGCGGCCAGAAGATCGCGACGGCGTTCGCCACGGTGTTGCGGCATGCGGGCGTGCGTTTCGCGATCCTCGGCGCCGCCGAGACCTCGACCGGCGAGTGCGTGCGGCGTCTCGGCAACGAGATGCTGTTCCAGGCGCTCGTCGAACCGCTCGTCGCGACCTTGAACGGACTCGGCGTCGCCCGCATCGTCACGACGGATCCGCACGCCTTCAACAGCCTCAAGCACGAATACCCGGCCTTCGGCGGGCACTACGAGGTCGTGCACCACACGCAGCTCCTGGCCCGGCTGATCGAGCAGGGCCGGCTCGCGCCGGTGCCGAGCGTATCGCGCGTCATCCTCCACGATCCCTGCTACCTCGGCCGTCACAACGGCGAGTTCGAGGCGCCGCGCACCGTGCTGCGCCGGGTTGCGCGCGACGCGCCGCTCGCGATCCCGCTCGAGCGCGACCGGGCGATGTGCTGCGGTGCGGGGGGCGGCCGCATGTGGCTGGAGGAGTCGACCGGCACGCGCATCAACGTTGCGCGCACCGAGCAGCTCCTCGCCGCCGGGCCGGGTATCATCGGCACGGCCTGCCCGTACTGCGCAGTGATGATCGGCGACGGCCTGAAGACCCTCGGGCGCGAGGAGGACGTGCGCGTGCTCGACGTGGCCGAGCTGGTCGCCGCGTCGCTGCCTGCCACCGCCCCGACGCCGGCCGCCGGACGATGATTGCTCGACGATGACTGCCCACCACGCCCATCCCCGCCTCCTCGTCCACACGTCGATCCAGCCGATCCGCTGGGGGGACATGGACGCGCTCGGGCACGTCAACAACACCGTGTACTTCCGCTACATGGAGCAGGCGCGGATCGAATGGCTGTTCGCGCAGGCTGGCGCGCACGACCCGTACGCCACGAGCAGCGGCCCGGTGATCGTCAACGCGAGCTGCACGTTCGAGCAGCCGCTGGTGTACCCCGGCGACGTCGAGGTGCGGATGTACCTCGCGGTACCGGGCAAGAGCAGCGTCGGCAGCTACTACGAGATCCTGAAGGACGGTCGACGCTACGCCGAAGGTGCCGCGAAGATCGTGTGGATCGACCTGGCCACCGGGCGATCCACGCCGCTTCCCGAGTCGATCGCCGGCCCGCTGCGCGCGCTCGCCGCGCCGCGAACGGACATGCCGACATGACCGCCAAGCTCTGGGAGCCACCGGCGCATCGCATCGCCCAGGCCAACATCACGGCGTTCGCGCGCAGGATGGAGGAACGCCACGGCGTCGGCCTGCCGGACTACGCCTCGCTGTGGCGCTGGTCGATCGAGTCGCCGGAAGTCTTCTGGCGCGAGGTGTGGGAGGACGGCGGCGTGATCGGCAAGCGCGGCGAGCGCACGCTGGTCGACGGCGACCGCATGCCGGGCGCGAAGTGGTTCCCGGACGCGCGGCTCAATTTCGCGCAGAACCTGCTCGAGCGCAGGGCGCCGACCGATGCCGGCGATGCGCTCGTGTTCTGGGGCGAGGACAAGGTGCGGCGCCGCATGTCGCACCGGGAGCTCCACGCGGAGGCGTCGCGGGTCGCGTCGGCGCTCGGCGTGCACGGCCTGCGCGTCGGCGACCGGGTCGCCGCGTTCATGCCGAACATCCCGGAGACCATCGTCGCGATGCTCGGCGTGGCCGCGCGCGGCGCCGTGTTCTCGTCGTGCTCGCCGGACTTCGGCGTGCAGGGCGTGCTCGATCGCTTCGGACAGATCGCGCCGCGCGTGCTCTTCACCGTCGACGGCTACTGGTACAACGGCAAGCCGATCGGCATCCTCGACAAGGTGGCGGAGATCGTCGAGAAGCTGCCGACCGTGGAGCGGGTGGTGGTCGTGCCCTACCTCGAGGCCGACATCGGCCGCGCCAACGAATTCCCGGTGCTGCGTGGCGGCACGACGTGGGAGGCGTTCCTGGCGCCGTGCGCGCCGGGCGCGATCGACTACGCGATGCTGCCGTTCGACCACCCGCTCTACATCGTGTACTCGTCGGGGACCACCGGCGTGCCGAAGTGCATCGTGCACGGCGCCGGCGGCGTGCTGCTCCAGCACCTGAAGGAGCACCGTCTGCACGGCGACGTGAAAGCCGGCGACCGCCTGTTCTACTTCACCACCTGCGGCTGGATGATGTGGAACTGGCTCGCGAGCGGGCTGGCCGCCGGGGCGACGCTGCTGCTGTTCGACGGCTCGCCCTTCGTGTCGCGCGGGCGCGTGCTCTGGGAGCTCGCCGAGACCGAGCGCATGACGCACTTCGGCACGTCGGCCAAGTACATCGACGCGCTGCGCAAGGTGGCACTGGTGCCGCTCAAGGACTTCGCGCTGGCGAGTCTGCGGACCCTGTTCTCCACCGGCAGCCCGCTCGCACCGGAGAGCTTCGACTACGTCTACGAGGCGGTGAAGCACGACATCTGCCTGTCGTCGATCTCGGGGGGCACGGACATCGTCAGCTGCTTCGCGCTCGGCAACCCGACGCTGCCCGTGTGGCGCGGCGAGCTGCAGTGCCGCGGCCTCGGCATGGCGGTCGACGTCTACGACGAGGCCGGCAAGCCCGTGCCGCCAGGCCGCGGCATCCGCGGCGAGCTGGTCTGCACCCGGCCGTTCCCGTCGATGCCGATCGGGTTCTGGAACGATCCCGATGGTGCCAAGTACCGGGCCGCGTACTTCGACCGGTTCCCGGGCGTGTGGTGCCACGGCGACTACATCGAGCTCACCGAGCACGACGGGGTCGTCATCCACGGCCGTTCGGACGCGACGCTCAACCCCGGCGGGGTGCGGATCGGCACCGCCGAGATCTACCGGCAGGTCGAGCAGCTGCCCGAGGTCCTGGAGAGCCTGGTCATCGGCCAGGACTGGCCGCCGGGCGAGGTCGGCGACGTGCGCGTCGTGCTGTTCGTGAAGCTGCGCGACGGGCTCGTCCTCGACGCGGCGCTCGTCGATCGGATCCAGAAGCACGTCCGCACCAACACGACGCCACGCCACGTTCCCGCCAAGATCCTGCAGGTCACCGACATTCCGCGTACCAAGAGCGGCAAGATCGTCGAGCTCGCAGTGCGCAACATCGTGCACGGTTGCGAGGTGAAGAACCTCGACGCCCTCGCCAACCCCGAGGCGCTGGAGCAGTACCGCGACCGGGAGGAGCTCAAGCAATGACGCGTCATGCGGCACGGCGCGGAGCTTGCCCCGGGAGGGTGCCGTGACCGCACCGGGCCTGCTGCGCGCCGACACGTCGATGCTGCTCGTCGTCGACGTGCAGGCGCGCCTCGTTCCCGCGATCCACGACAGTACCGCGGTGGTCGAGCGCATCGTCTGGCTCGTGCGCCTCGCCCAGGCCCTGGGCGTGCCCGTCGCGGCGACCGAGCAGTACCCGCAGGGACTGGGACCCACCGTGCCGGCGCTGGCGGCACTGCTCCCCCGCGGGTCGATCGGCGAGAAGATGCACTTCTCCTGTACGGCGGCGGGTTGCCTGCCGGCACTGCCGGGCGCGGGGCGGCCACAGGTGGTGCTCGCCGGCACCGAGGCGCACGTGTGCGTGCTGCAGACGGCCTTCGGGCTCGCGGCCGAGGGGCGCGAGGTGTTCGTGGTCGCCGACGCGGTCGCCTCGCGCGACCCCGTTAGCCGCACGCTCGCCCTCGAGCGCATGGCCCGCCGGGGGCGTTGTCGTCGTCTCGCGCGAGATGGTCGGGTTCGAGTGGCTCGAGCGCGCCGGCACCGAGCGCTTCCGCGCGATCTCCCGCGAGTTCCTTCGCTGATGCGCGGGCGGTCGTGAATTTCCTCGCGATTCTCATCGCACTCGGCGTCGAGCAGTGGCGGACGTTCGCGTGGCGCGACGCGATCGCCCGCTCATTCGTGCGGTACGCGCGCGATGTCGAGCGCAAGCTCAACGGTGGGCGTGCGGAGCAGGCGTTGCTCGCGACCGTGGCCGCGGTGGTGCCGCCGGTGCTCGTCGCGCTCGCCGTCTACTACGTGGCCCGCGGCATCCACCCGCTGCTGGGTCTCGCCTGGAACGTGCTGGTGCTCTACAGCGTGATGGGGTTCCGCCGCTTCTCGCACGCGGCCTCGGCGATGGTCGTGGCGTTCGGCGGCAATGACCTGGTCGCCGCCCGGCGCGCGCTCGCGGCGTGGCGCGGCGGCTACACGGCCGAGCTGTCGTCGCAGGAGGTCGCCCGGCTCGCGGTCGAGCGCGGCCTGGTCGACGCCTACCGGCAGGTGTTCGCGGTGCTGTTCTGGTTCGCCGTGCTGCCCGGCCCCGCAGGCGCGGTGCTGTACTGGTGCGTCCATCTCCTCGCGCGCGAGTGGTCGGGGGTGGCACCCGGCGAGGAGGACACGCCGATGACGCGCGCGCGCGCGCTGTTCGGCGAGCCGGTGCGGGGACTGCTCCACCTGCTCGACTGGGTGCCGGTGCGGCTCACCGCGCTGTCGTTCGCGATCGTCGGCGATTTCGAGGATGCGGCGTACTGCTGGCGCATGCAGCCCGAGACCTGGAAGACCGAGGAGGGCGGCGTGCCGATGGGCCTGCTGCTGGCGAGCGGTGCCGGCGCACTGGGCGTGACGATCGGCGGACCGCTCGCCATGCCGGCCGGGCCACCGCGCCTGCGGCCGGAACTCGGGCTGGGCGATCCGGCCGAGCCCGAGATCCTGCCGTCGGCGATCGGCCTCGTCTGGCGCGCGCTGATCCTCTGGCTCCTCGTGATCCTGCTCGTCACGCTCGCCAATCTCGCGCCGTAGCGAAGGCAGGCTAGGGCAACGCAACCGGCGGCGATGCGTGGGGATCGAGAACGCTCCCCGAGCGCTGACCTCCGCGGCAACGTCGGAAACGACGGCACATAGGGCGAGCCATCAAGCTACCGGCATGCAGGTCGCACCCGGGAGCTGCGCGACGCGGGTCGGAGCGACGGGCGCCGCAGCCTCGCCGACCAGGGCCTCCCGGTGGGTACGGGCAGGCCTCGCCGCGCCGTGGAAGACCCCCTGGCCGCACCGGGCCTGCAAGTCCCATCCGCCTCCGTAGGGTCGTGGAATCACGCGCGACTTGACGGAGCGCAAAGCCTGCGCCGCGCCTCGGCATAGGCTTCCAACAGTATGTAGCGGTTGCATGCGCTGCGCGGTGGCGGTGCCGGCTGGAGGGGTACATCATGCGAACGCGTCGCTGCATCGTGGCCGTACTGGCGCTGCTGGCATTGGCCGGTTGCGCCACGCGGCCGATCAACGAGCCGATCACCCGGTTTGATCCGAACACGGGCTACCGGCCGTACCTGCTGATCCCCAAGCGGACGAACAACGACCCGCACACGCTGTTCGTGCTCGCGTTCTCGGGTGGCGGCACGCGCGCCGCGGCACTCTCCTACGGAGTGCTCGAAGAGCTGCGGCGCACCGAGGTCACGATCGACGGCCAGCGGCGCCGATTGATCGACGAGGTGGACCTCATCACCGGCGTGTCGGGAGGGAGCTTCACCGCGCTCGCCTACGCGCTCTACGGCGAGCGGCTGTTCGTCGAGTACGAGCAGCGCTTCCTGAAACGCGACGTCCAGGGCGACCTGATCGAGCGCGCCCTCAACCCGTTCCATTGGGGGAAGTACATCGGCGGCAGCGCCGGGCGCTCGGAGCTCGCCGCCGAGTACTACGACGAGATCCTGTTCGACGGCGCGACGTACGCCGACCTGCTCGCCAGGCAGGGGCCTGTCGCGATCGCCAACGGTACCGACCTCTCGACCGGCTCGCGGTTCTCGTTCTACCAGAACGACTTCGACCTGCTGTGCTCGGATCTCACCAAGGTGCGCCTGTCGCGTGCCGCGGCCACCTCCTCGGCCGTGCCGGTCGTGCTCTCGCCGGTGACGTTCAACAACTACGGCGGCACCTGCGGCTACGAGTATCCGGCCTGGGTCGCGGACGTCGCCAAGACCGAGGGACGGGTCCGGCCGTCGGCGCGCGTGCTGAAGCGTTACCACGAAATGCAAGACTTCCAGAACAGCAAGGATCGCCCGTACATCCACATGGTCGACGGCGGGGTGGCGGACAACATCGGCATGCGCACCGTGTTGGAGAGCCTGGAGGCGATCGGGATCAGTGCCGAGTTTCGCGCCGACGTCGGTTTCGGCGTCATCCGCCGGATCGTGGTCATCGTGGTCAACGCCCGCTCGGGGCCCAAGACGGACTGGGACCGCAGCGAGGCGCCGCCCGGCACGGTCGCGCAGTTGCTGCAGGCCTCCGGCGTGCCGATCGACCGCTACTCCTTCGAAACCGTCGAGATGATGAAGGACCGGCAGGCGATCTACGGCTGGCGGCGCGAAATAATGACACTCCGGGCGCGCTTGGCGGGCGCGACCGAGGCCGAGGCCGACGCGCGGGCCGCGCTCCCGAAGATTGACTTGCACACGCTCGACGTGAGTTTCGACGCCATCGAGGATCTGAAGGAGCGCGAGCGCTTCCTGAACATGCCCACCTCGTTCGCGCTGCCGGCCCAGGACGTCGACAAGCTACGAGAAGTTGCCGGGCGACTGTTGCGTCAATCCGCGGACTACCAGTCGCTTCTGGGCGAGTTCGGCGGCGTGCCGCCGCACTAGGGCTGGACGCGCTCCATCCGTGAGCGGCCGCCGGGCGACAGCGGCCTCGAGCCGAACCGAAAGCGCCGGCGCCCGGGCTGTTCGCGGCCCGTCACGATCCCGGGCGCCGCACCGCCTTGCTCTCGGCGATCATCGCGTGCATCAGCGCGATGCGGTGCGGCGCGATCTCGCCCCGTGCGGACGCCTCCTGCACGGCGCAACCCGGCTCGCGGTCGTGCCTGCAGTCGCGGAACCGGCAGTGGCCCAGATAGGGGCGGATGTCGACGAAGGCTGCGGGAATCGCCGCAGGCTCGAGGTGGCCGAGGCCGAACACCCGCATGCCAGGCGAGTCGACGATCCAACCGCCGCGGGGATCGTCGGGGATCGGGTGCAGCGTCGTCTCCGTCGTCGTGTGCCGGCCCGTCGCGAGCGCCGCCGACACCTCGCCGACGCGCGCGGCAGCGTTGGGCGCGACGGCGTTGATGATCGTGCTCTTGCCCATGCCTGATTGTCCGACCAGCACGGCGTGCTCGCCGTGCAGGCGGGCGAGCAGCGGTCCCGGGTCGCGCTTCGCCGACAGCGGCTGCAACGCGTAGCCCAACCGGCGCCAGGGGGCGAGCCGCTCGAGAAAGGCGTCGAAGCCCGGCAGGTCGGCCTTGTTCGCGACCAGCAGGAACGCGCAGCCCTCGGCCTCGGCGGCAACCGTCCACCGGTCGACGAGCTCGAAATCGGCCGGCAGGTCCGGCGCGACGACGCCGACCAGCAGCGTGATGTTCGCCGCGATCAGCTTCTCCTTGAACGCGTCGGAGCGGTAGACGAGGTTGCGGCGCGGCTCGATGGCCTCGATCGTGCCGCCGCCCCGTGCGCGGGCCACCCTGACGCGGTCACCGCACGCCGGCGTGGTGTGCCGCCCCTTGAGCAGGCACACGAGCGTCGACCCGTCGTCCAGGCGGACCGCGAAGTGCCGCCGCCGGGCGGCGACGACGGTGCCCGCGTCCACGGGGCGGGGCGAGCTCACGGCGGTGCGAGCGGCATCAACGCTGCAGGGCCTCGACGCGCGCGGCGCAGATCAGGTCGTTCCCGGTGACCCCGCCCGCGTCGTGCGTCGAGTACGACACGACGACGCGGTTGTAGTGGACCGAGAGGTCCGGGTGGTGGTCCGCGCGGTGCGCGATCCAGGCGACCGCGTTCACGAACGCCATCGTCTCGTGGTAGTTGGCGAAGCGATAGGTCTTCGCAATGCGGTCGGCGACGTGCGTCCATCCGGGGAGCGCCACCAGCGACTCCGCGATCGCGGCCTCGGCGAGCGTGGGCGCGCCACGGATCAGCGTGCGCGCGGCGAGGGGTTCGGGTGTTGCGGGCATGGCGTCGGTCCTTGGACTCGTAGTACGGGAGATCGGGGTAGCGTGCGGAGGTTCATCGGACGCCTTCCCCGGCTTCAGGCGGCGACCGGCGGGGACGCGGGCGCGAGCGACGCGAGCCGCGCGACGCGCTCACCCGCGGGCGGGTGCGAATCGTAGAACGCCGAGTGCACGGGGTCCGGCGTGAGCGTCGCGGCGTTGTCCTCGTAGAGCTTGACCAGCGCGCGCACGAGCGCCGGTCCGCCGCAGATGCGGGCGGCGAACGCATCGGCCTCGAACTCGTGGCGGCGCGAGTACTGCGCCGCGAGCGGGGCGAGCGCGAAGGTGAACACCGGCAGCGCGAGCGCGAACAGCGCGAGCGCCACGCCCGGGCGCGCGAGGGCCGCGGACAGGAGGTCGGCGGGAATGCCGAGACCCTCGTAGAACCACGGCTTACCGGTGAGCCAGGCGAGCAGGGCGAGGAACGCGAGCGACGCGGCGGCCGACCACGCGATGCGCTTCGCGATGTGCTTCAGCTTGAAGTGGCCGAGCTCGTGCGCGAGCACCGCCTCCAGCTCGTCGCCGTCGAGTCGGGCGAGGAGCGTGTCGAAGAACACCACGCGCTTGGCGCGACCGAGCCCGGTGAAGTACGCGTTGCCGTGGCCGCTGCGGCGGCTGCCGTCCATCACGAACAGCCCGGCGCTGGAGAACCCGCAGCGCGCGAGCAGCGCCTCGATCCTCGCGCGCGCGCTGCCGGCGGGGAGCGGTTCGAACTTGTTGAAGAGCGGCGCGATCACGGTGGGGTAGAGCACGAGGACCAGCAGCTGGAATGCCATCCAGGCCGCCCAGGTCCACAGCCACCAGTGGGGTCCGGCCGCGCGCATCAGCCACAGCGCGAGGAAGAGCAGCGGCAACCCGAGCGCAACCGCGACCGCGACGCCCTTCGCGAGGTCGGCGAGCCACAGTCCGAGCGTCATGCGGTTGAAGCCGAAGCGCTCCTCGACGACGAACGTCGAGTACCACGAGAACGGCAGGCTCACGGCGGCGCTGACGACCGCGAGACCCGCGAAGAGCGCCACGTCCTGCCACAGCGGGCCTACGCCGAGCCCACCGGTCCAGCGCACCAGGAGCGCGAGACCGCCGCCCAGCGTGAGCGCGAGGAGCACCAGCGCGTCGACGACGGTCTCGATGCGGCCGAGCTTCTGCTTCGCGGTGGTGTAGTCCGCGGCCTTCTGGTGCGCGGCGAGGCCGATGCGGTCCGCGAAGGCCTCGGGCACTTGCGCGCGATGCCGCTCGACGTGGTCCATCTGGCGCCGCGCGAGCCAGAGGCGCGTTACGAGCATGGCCGCCAGCGCGGCGACGAAGAGGACGGTGAAAGCCGAGGTCATGGCGTGAACGAGTCGGGCATCACCCGGAAGCCGGCCGCGGCCACGGCGGTCGGGGCCACGGCGGTCGGTGTCACCGCACTGTGCGAAAATCGCCTTTTCATTCTACGCGAACCTCATGGCGGCGGACCCCGACCGGCTGATCTGGATCGACCTCGAGATGACCGGGCTCGTCCCCGACCGAGACCGCATCATCGAGATGGCCATGGTGGTCACCGACCACGATCTCGCGCCGGTCGCGGTGTCGCCGGTGTGGGTCGTCCACCAGGACGACGCGACGCTCGCCGCGATGGACGCGTGGAACCAGGGCACGCACGGCCGTTCGGGCCTGATCGACCGGGTCAAGGCGTCGACCGCGGGCGAGACGGATGTCGAGGCGGCGGCGCTCGCGTTCCTCAGGGAGCTCGTGCCGGCCAAGGCCTCGCCGATGTGCGGCAATTCGATCTGCCAGGACCGGCGCTTCCTCGCCCGCTGGATGCCGATGCTCGAGGACCATTTCCATTATCGCAACCTGGACGTCTCGACGCTGAAGGAGCTGGTGCGGCGCTGGAAGCCGGACCTGCTGAAGGGCGTGCCGAAGGAGGGCAAGCACGAGGCGCTGGCCGACGTCTACGAGTCGATCGACGAGATGCGCTACTACCGCGAGCACTTCCTGCGCGTTTGAGGCCGGTGGCCGATGAAGTTCTGCAGCACCTGCGGTTCCCCGCGCATCGAGCTCCGAGTCCCGGACGGCGACACGCACGCGCGGCACGTCTGCGTCGAATGCGGCCGCGTCCACTACGTGAACCCGAAGGTCGTCGTCGGCTGCCTGCCCGAGTGGGAGCATCGCATCCTGCTCTGCCGGCGGGCGATCGAGCCGCGCTACGGCCTGTGGACGCTGCCGGCGGGCTTCCTCGAGATCGGCGAGTCCGTCGTCGCCGGCGCGGCGCGAGAGACGCTCGAGGAGGCGAATGCCCGCGTCGAGGTCGGCGAACTCTATTCGCTGGTCAGCCTGCCCCAGATCGGCCAGGTCTACATGATGTTCCGCGCGCGTCTCTCCGGGCTCGACTTCGGTCCCGGCACGGAGAGCCTCGAGGTGCGGCTGTTCGAGGAGCACGAGGTGCCGTGGGAGGCGCTTGCGTTCCGCACGATCGGCCGGACGCTGCGCAACTACTTCCTCGATCGCAAGCTCGGCGCGTTTCCGCTGCGCGTGTCGTCGCTCGAACGGCGCCCGCCGCCGGCGCTGTTCCCATCAGACCGCGGCTGAGGCGCGAGCGCCCGGTTCCGGTAGAATCCGCCCGATTGCAGCAGTTGCGCCGGGGCAAGAGGCGAAGACCCGCCCGGAATCGACGGCCGCGCCCGAGCGGCCGGGAACTGGTCCTTGGAGGAGGCATGATGCGCATCACCCTTCGCGCGCTCGGCGCGGGTCTCGTTTCGGTTGCGCTCGCGATGCCCGCGTGTCGCAGCAGAATCGCATCTCGATCACCACAGGCGGTACCGGGGGCGTCTATTACCCGCTCGGTGGCGGCATGGCGGCCATCCTGTCCAAGCACGTGCCCGGCCTGCAGGCGACGGCCGAGGTGACCGGGGGGTCCGTCGACAACCTCAAGCTGATCGGCGCGGGCAAGTCCGAGGTCGGGTTCTCGATGGCCGATGCCGCGTACGATGCGGCACAGGGCACCGACAAGTTCAAGGACGCCAAGGTCAACGCGCGCACGCTGATGGTGCTCTACCCGAACAAGATGCACGTCGTGACGGTCGAGGGCACCGGGATCACCAAGATCGCCGACCTGAAGGGCAAGCGGGTGTCGACCGGATCGCCCGGCAGCGGCACCGAGATCATGGCCCTGCGCCTGCTCGATGCGATGGGAATCGACGCGAAGAAGGACATTCGTCAGGAGCGCCTCGGCGCCGCCGAGAGCGTCAACGCGATGAAGGACAGGAAGATCGACGCGTTCTTCTGGGTAGGCGGATTGCCGACGGCCGCAGTGACCGACCTCGCGGCGACGCCCGGAACCAAGATCAAACTGCTGGACCACGGTGAGGCGGCCGAGGCGATGAACAGGAAGAGCGGCCCGCTGTACGTCGCGGACACGATTCCGGCCAACACGTATCCCGGCCAGGACAAGGCGGCTACCAACGTCGATGTCTGGAACATCCTCGTCGTCAGCGACAAGATGTCGAACGAGATGGCCTACCAGATCGCGAAGACGCTCTTCGAGAAGAAGCCCGAGCTCGTCGCTGTTCACAAGGAGGCGCAGAACATCGAGCTGAAGCACCAGGGCCGCGGCGTCGCCGATCCCGTTCCACCCGGGTGCGCGCAAGTACTTCGAGGAGCAGGGCGTCAAGTTCGCCAACTGACGCTGCGCGCCGGCACAGCTACGGCGCGGCCGGCCGCGCGGGCCGAGGGAGATCCGGTTGACCGAGAACGGCGGGCGTCTCCCCGAGCCGGAGGAGCCGAAGGTCGGGGCGGCCGAGCTGGCCGCCGCCGAGCGCTACATCGAGGAGGAGGAAGGCGCGGTCAGCCGCTTCGGCGGCAGTCTTGCGCTCGTCACCACGACACTGCTCGTCGTGATGAGTCTCTTCCATCTCTACGCCGCCGTCGAGATCGTGCCGGCGCAGACGCTGCGGCCCGTGCACGTCGGCTTCGTGCTGCTGCTGGTGTTCCTGCTGTTCCCGATCGCGTCGCGGTTCCGCAACCGGCTGATGCCCTGGGACGTCGTGCTGGCGCTGGCATCGGTCGCGGTGATCGGCTACCTCGTCACGGGTGGCGACGACATCTGGGACCGCAACACGCTGCCCTCGCGCACGGATCAGTGGATGGGCCTCCTGTTCATCGTGCTCGTGCTCGAGGCCTGCCGGCGCACGTCGGGTTGGATCATGACCGGCGTGGTGATGCTGTTCGTCGTCTATGCGCTGGCTGGCGAGCACATCTCCGGCAGCTTCGCCCACCGCGGCTACGACCTCGCGAGCCTCACCGGCTTCCTGTACCAGACGCTCGAGGGCATCTTCGGCACCGCCGTCGACGTCTCGTCGTCGCTGATCATCCTGTTCACGATCTACGGCGCATTCCTGCAGCACTCGGGCGCGGGCCGGTTCTTCCTCGACTTCTCGTTCGCCGCGATGGGCAACAAGCCCTCGCGGAGCGGGGCGGACGGTGGTGCTCGCCTCGTTCCTCCTGGGCGGTCCGTCCGGATCGGGTGTGGCTACGACGGTCACGATCGGCTCGGTGGCCTGGCCGCTGCTCGCCAAGTCGGGCTACGGCAAGGAGGCCGCGGGCGGCCTGCTCGCGGCGGGCGGCCTCGGCGCGATCATCTCGCCACCGGTGCTCGGCGCGGCCGCGTTCCTGATCGCCGAGTTCCTGAAGATCAGCTACATGGACGTGCTGCTGATGGCGGTCGTCCCGACCTGTCTCTACTACCTGTCGCTGTTCGTGATGGTCGAGCTCGACACGCGCAAGTTCGCGCTGCCGCCGGTCCTGGTTCCGCACGCGCTGTCGGCATGGCAGCTCTCCCGGCGATACTGGTTCCACTTCGTCTCGCTGGTGGCGATCGTCGGGTTCCTGTTCACGGGCTTCTCCCCCGTCGCGAGCGTGTTCTGGGCGACGGTGGTCACCTTCGCGATGAGCTTCCTCGACCGCGCCAATGCGCTCGTGCCGCGCCGGCTCGTCCAGGCGCTGAAGGATGGCTCGCTGCAGGCGCTAGGCGTCGCCGCGACGTGCGCCGCCGCGGGCATCATCGTCGGGGTGGTCGTCAAGACCGGCCTCGGGCTCAAGTTCAGCTCGATCGTGATCGAGTACGCCGGCGGCAGCCTGTTCCTCGCCGCCGTGTACACCGCGCTGATCGTCTGGGTCATCGGGCTCGCGGTGCCGGTGACCGCGAGCTACATCATTTGCGCGGTGATCGCCGCCCCGGCGCTGATAAAGCTCGGTGTGCCCGATTTCGCCGCGCACATGTTCATCTTCTACTACGCGGTGCTGTCGGAGGTCTCGCCGCCCACCGCGCTCTCGCCGTTCGCCGCCGCGGCGATCACCGGCGGCAACCCCTACGGCACGACGTTGCAGTCGTGGAAGTACACGCTTGCCGGCATTCCTCGTTCCCTTCATGTTCGTCCTCGACCCGGACGGCGTCGGCCTGCTCCTCAAGCGGCCGCCGGACGGCGTCTGGTGGCACGTCGCGGTGCACGCGATCACCGCGCTCGCCGGCATCGCGGCGGTCGCGTCCGGCGTGCAGAAGTGGGCGCTCCGCGCCTGCGGCGGGGTCGAGCGCTGGCTCTTGATTGCGGGCGGGCTCGCGCTCGTCTATCCGTCGTTCGCGTCCAAGGAGCGGCGCGGCGATCGTCGCCGTAGTGACTCGCCTGGCAGGTGCTCGCGCGTCGGCGGAACGTCGCCGGCCAGTCCTGATCGCTGCGACCGGTGGCTCCTGGCGCTCGACGTCTCGCGCGCAGTCGTCCGGGACAGCGGCCGACGCGCGTGCGGTCCTAGGCGACGATAGCGAAACCGGCCCCGCGCAGGGCCTCGTGCAATGCGCGCACGTGGTCCGGCCCGGTGGTCTCGACCACGCAGATCACTCGCACCTCCGACACGTTCGGTCCGGAGAAGGCGCGGTCGTGCGCGAGCTCGTGGATCGACGCGCCGGTCGCCGCGATCACCGACGTCAGCCGGGCGAGCCCGCCCGGCCGGTCGAGCACCGAGACGGTGAAGCGCGCACAGCCGACCGTCGGCGACGAGGCCGATGTCGAGCACGCGACCGAGCATGTTGGTGTCGATGTTGCCGCCGCACAGCGTGAGCACGACCGTGCGGCCTTCGAGGTGCCGCAACTTGCCGGCGATGAATGCCGCGAGCGGCGTCGCGCCGGCGCCCTCGACGACGCTCTTCTCGAGCTCGATCAGGCGCAGGATCGCGAGCGCGATCGATGCCTCGTCGACGCGTGACGACCCGGTCGACGACGCGACGGTCGCTGGCGAAGGGGATGTCGCCGACGCGGCTCACCGCGAGGCCGTCGGCGAGCGTGGGCGAGAGCGGCACGGTGACCGGCGTTCCCGCCGCCATGGCCGCGGCGAGGCACGCCGCTGCGTCCGGCTCGACGCCGACGACCTCGACGTGCGGCGCGCGCGCCTTCATCACCGTGCCGATGCCGGCGATCAGCCCGCCGCCGCCCACGGGTACGACCACCGCCTCGACGCCCGGCGTCTGCTCGAGGATCTCGAGCGCCATCGTGCCCTGGCCGGCCATCACGTCGGCATTGTCGAAGGGGTGCACGAACGCGAGCCCGCGCTCGGCGGCGAGCTCGGCCGCCCTTTCGCGGGCGTGGCCCACGTCGTCGCCGTGGAGGATCACGGTGGCCCCGAGGGCGCGGCAGTTGGTGACCTTGATCAGCGGCGCGAAGCGGGGCATCACCACGGTCACCGGGACGCCGAGCAGGCTGCCGTGGTAGGCGACGCCCAGCGCGTGATTGCCGGCCGAGGCCGCGACCACGCCGCGGCTGCGTTGCGCCTCGGGCAGCCGGAGCAGGGCATTGCGGGCGCCGCGTTCCTTGAAGCTGCCGGTGCGCTGCAGGTAGTCGAGCTTGCACCACACCCGCGCGCCGGTGAGCTGCGACAGCGGGATCGACTCGACGCAGGGCGACTCGTAGATGCCGCCGCGGATGCGCTCCCGCGCGGCGAGGACGTCGTCGAGCGTGATCAAGCGAGCGCTGAGTCAGTTCGCCGGGCCGTCTCAGAACGGCAGCGCCGACGCCCGGCTTGGCGGCGGCGAAGATGCGCCGGAACTCGCCCTGGATGCGCGCCAGCGCCGCGTCGTCGTCGGCCTCGAAGCGCAGCACGATCATCGGCGTCGTGTTCGACGCCCGCGCGAGGCCGAAGCCGTCCGGGTACTCGACGCGCAGGCCGTCGATCCTGATCACGTCCTTCGCGCCGGGGAACTCGGCCGACTTCTGCAGTGCTGCGATCAGCGCGTGCTGCTCGCCTTCGGCGCAGGCGAGGTTCAGTTCGGGCGTCGACACCGCGTCCGGCAGCGCGTTCAGCACGGCCGACGGATCGGCGTGGCGCGCGAGGATCTCGAGCAGCCGCGCGCCGGTGTAGAGCCCGTCGTCGAACCCGTACCAGCGCTCGCCGAAGAACATGTGGCCGCTCATCTCGCCCGCGAGCGCGGCGCCGACCTCCTTCATCTTCGCCTTGATCAGCGAATGGCCGGTCTTCCAGAGCAGCGGCTTGCCGCCGTGCTTCGCGATCCACGGCCCGAGATTGCGGGTGGACTTGACGTCGTAGATGACCGTCGCGCCGGGAACGCGCGCGAGCACGTCGGCGGCGTAGAGCATCAGCTGCCGGTCGGGGTAGATCACGTGGCGGTCGGTGGTGACCACCCCCAGCCGGTCGCCGTCGCCGTCGAACGCGAGGCCGAGGTCGAGATCGCCGCGGCCGACGCGCGCGATCAGGTCGACGAGGTTCTTCGGCTGCGACGGGTCCGGGTGGTGGTTGGGGAACGTGCCGTCGACGTCGCAGTACATCTCGACCACCTCGCAGCCGAGCCGGCGGAACAGCGTCGGTGCGAACGCGCCGGCCACGCCGTTGCCGGCGTCGATCGCGACCTTCAGCGGCCGCGCGAGCTTCACGTCGGCGACGATGCGGTCGATGTACCCGGAGGCGATGTCGTGGGTGCGATAGGTGCCCTGGCCCTGGCGCAGGTCGCCGCGCTCGATGCGCTCGCGCAACGCCTGGATCTCGGCACCGGACAGCGTGCCGTCGTCGATCACCATCTTGAGGCCGTTGTAGTCCGGCGGATTGTGGCTGCCGGTGACCATCGTGCTGCAGCCGGTGCCGAGCGCGTTCGCGGCGAAGTAGGTCATCGGCGTCGCGACCATGCCGAGGTCGACGACGTTCGCGCCGGCGGCGCGGATGCCTTCGGCGAGCGCGCCGGCCAGCTCGGGTCCCGAGAGCCGGCCGTCGCGGCCGATCGCGATCGTGTCCCGGCCGTGTTCGAGCGCGAGCGTGCCGAGCGCCTGCCCGATGCTCCGGACGATCGGGGCGGTCAGCGTGCGGCCGACGATGCCGCGGATGTCGTAGGCCTTGAAGATTTCGGGAGGGAGGCTCATGGCAGGCCGGCGTGGTGCGCGAAGTCCGATGATACCGGGCGCGTCGCTTGCTGGACTACCCTTCGCGCTGCGCGCTCCGGGCCCGATTCGCCCTCGGGGCGGCCCTTCGGGCTTGCTGGACTACCCTTCGCGCTGCGCGCTCCGGGCCCGATTCGCCCTCGGGGCGGCCCTTCGGGCTCATGCGTGCGCGAAGAAGGCGACGAGCCGGTTCGGCAGCCAGTCGAGGCGACCGGGCATCGGCCCGGTCATGAATCCGACGTGCCCGCCCTGCGCCGGTTGCTCCAGCACGACGTGGTCCGCAACATCCGCCGGTCCCGGCAGCGATTCGCCCGGCACGAACGGGTCGTTGCGCGCGTTCAGCACCAGCGTGGGGACGCGGATCGACGCCAGCCACGGCTTGCAGGAGGCGCGCGTCCAGTAGTCGGCGGTGTCGGCGAAGCCGTGCAGTCGCGAGGTGACGACATCGTCGAACGCCCACATCGAGCGCACGCGGGCAACGGCACTGGCGTCGATGCGGCCCGGAAAGCGCTGCGCCATCGACAGGGCCTTCGGCTTCAGCGTGTGCAGGAAGTGGCTCGCGTAGAGGCGGTTCAGGCCGCGGTCGATCGCCTGTCCGGCGGCCATCAGGTCGATCGGGGCGGACACGGCTGCGGCGCGTGCCACGATCGCGCGCGCGCCCATTCCCGCGCGGCCGAGCCAGTTGAGGAGCGCGCTGCCGCCGAGCGAGACCCCGCAGGCCCACACGGGCACGTCGCGCGGCGCGCGGGCGCGCACGGCGTCGAGCATCGCCGCGACCTCCTCGAAGTCCCCGGAGTGGTAGGCGCGGGGCAGCCGGTTGGGCGCGTCGGCGCAGCCGCGGAAATGCGGCACGACGCCGCGCCAACCCAGCGCCGCGAGCCGCGCGAACAGTGCTCGGGCATAGTGCGAAGCCGAGCTGCCCTCGAGACCATGGAACAGGACGACGAGGGGCGCGTCCGCGTTCGACACCGGTGCGTCGAGCCAGTCGAACAGCCAGAAGTCGCCGTCCGGCGTGTCGACGCGCTCGCGTCGCATCGACACGTGCGGGCGGCGCAGGAAGTACGGCCAGATCGTCTGCGCGTGCCCGCCGGCGAGCCAGCGCGGCGCTCGGTAGGGCGGCGCGGCCGCGGTGCGCACCGGCGGGCGCCCGGCTACTTCCAGAACGGATCGGCGTCGGCGAACGCGCGACGCGCGCGATCGAGGGCCGTCGCCGCGCCTTCACCCTGCGCAGCGGCCCAGCCGGCGAACATCGCCGCTCCCGGCGACGCGGGATCGCCGAGTTCCGCGGCGAGCACGGCGGCGACCGCGGCATCGTTCAGTCCACCCAGCACGGCCTGCAGGCCGGCCAGCGCCTTGCGGTAGGCACGGGTGCGCCGGCCAGGGAAGAGCGGCGCGAAGAACTCCGTCGCGTAGCGCAGGCGCTTGGCGAGGATGCGCGTCCGGTGCCGCTCGCCGGGCGACATGTCGGCGAGCCGGGCCACGCCCTTGGCCAGCTTGCGATGGCGGCGCGCGAGGACCCGGGCGGCGAACGCGGTCGCCGGTTCGGCGAGCGCGGCCGCTTCGGCCGAGCCTTCGGGAGCACCGAGGCGCGGGGTCGCGGCGAACGCCCCACCGGCGAGCAGCATGCGGTTGAACCGCTTCGACGCGACCGCATCGCGTGCATCGCGACGTGCCGCCGCCAGTTGCGTGCGCGCATGATTCTCGAGGGGTGCGAGCGCGTGCTCGAACGTGGACGCGCCGGCAGCCGTGTGGCGGCTTGCATCCCGCATGGCGGGCAGCGTCTCCTGCGTGAACACGTCGAGGTCACGGGCCGGACCGAGCGTGCCGGCGAGCCAGCGCAGGTCGCCGTCGAGATGACCGAGCACCGCGGGCGGTACGTGGCGGCGCGCGAGCGCGAGGCACGAGCGCAACCGTCGCACGCCCACGCGCATCTGGTGGATCCACTCCGGATCGTCGTCGGCGAGGAGCCCGTCCGCATTGGCCTCCACCTGCCGCAGGCAGTTCTGCACGATCGCCGCGATCGCACCTGCCGCATCGCTGCCCTCGGGCAGCAGCACGTCCTGCGCCAGCGCCGGACGCGACGCCATGCCGGTCGCCAGTGCGTGGCCGCGCTCGGCCTTGCTGCGTGGCTCGACGGCGAGTGGCAGGTCGGCGAGGAGCGCGAGCGCGAGCTCGAACAGCCGCAGGGGGTCGCCGGCCTCGAGCTCGATCTCCACCTCGCAGAGCGCGGCGCGCGCGCGCTTCGGCGGCGGCCCGCGCACGGCGCCGACATCGATGCACAGCAGCGCGGTGGTCCGGTCGGGAAAGGCGAGCGGGATGGTCGTGCGCCGGAATTCCGTGGTGCAGCGCGCGCCGAAGCCGTCCTTGGCCGCGGCCTTGGCGATGCGCTTGCCGAACGGCGTCGCGCCGACGGCCGCGAGGTCGAGCGGCGGCGTTCGGTCGGTCGCCGGCAGCGTCCACTCGTGCTCGGCGCGCGCGGCGAGCCCGCCGCCGGCTGCGCTGGTCGCCGCGCCCTTGACGGTCTGGATCCAGCGGCGGCCGGCGCGGCGGATGCGCACCGCGATGCCCTCGCGCGCGAGGCGCCAGTCGTCCGTGTCGAAGTACGTGCTGGACAGCGACTCGGTGCGCGCGCGGCCGCGTTTCAGCGCCCGCACGACGGGGTGGCGCAGGAGCGTCGCGACCGCGCCGCGCGGCAGCCGCAGCTTGAGCTCGATCTCGTGCGGGCCGGCGGCCATCGCCAACCGGTATCGTCAGGCGGCCGCGCGGGGGCGGGCGGCCAGGGTGGCGCGCTTCTCGTAGGCCTCGCGCACCAGCGCGACGTCGTCGAGGAACCAGGGGAGCTCCGACATCAGCAGCGCCTGCGGGCCGTCGACCAGCGCCTTGGCCGGTTCGGGATGGAAGTCCACGAGCACCATGTTCGCGCCGGCCACGATGCCTTGCGCGACGACGTGGAAGATGTCGAGCATCCCGTCCGGCGCGGCGGCGCGCGTGCCCACCGAGTGCGACGGGTCGATGCAGACCGGCATGCGCGTCAGGCGCTTCACCACCGGCACATGCGCGAAGTCGACGAAGTTGCGGTGCGGGTCGCCCATGTTGGTCTTCATGCCGCGCAGGCAGAACACGACCTTGCGATTGCCCTCGCTCGCGAGGTACTCGGCGGCGTTCAGCGACTCGTCGAGCGTGATGCCGAAGCCGCGCTTGATCAGCACCGGGAATTCCTGCTGCTTGCCGACCAGCTTCAGCAACTCGAAGTTCTGCGTGTTGCGCGTGCCGATCTGCAGCATGACGCCGGTCGGGTTGCCCGTCTGCCGCAGCGCGTCGCGGATCTCGTCGACGTGCGACTCGTGCGTGATCTCCATCGCGATCACGCGGATGCCGTGCTTGCCGGCCAGCTCGAAGACGTACGGCAGGCACTTCGCGCCGAAGCCCTGGAACGCGTACGGGCTCGTGCGCGGCTTGTAGGCGCCCATGCGCGTGCAGACCTGTCCGTGCGCGGCGAGGACCTGCATCATCGCCTCGACCGAATCGGGCGAGTCGACGGCGCACAGCCCCGCGAACACGTGCAGCGTGTCCTGGCCGAAGCGCACGCCGTTGTACTCGAACGACGCGGGACGGTCGTCGCCCTGCTTGTGGCGGCCGAGCACGCGGTAGGCCTCGGACACCCGGACCACCTTCTCGACGCAGGGCAGCGCCTGCATCTCTTCGATCGTCAGCGTGCCGGTGTTGCCGATCAGGTAGAGCTCGGTCAGCGTCACTTCGGTGCCGACCTCCCGATGGACCCGGTACTGGATCCCGGGAAGGCGTTCCAGCTGGCCGACCAGGATCCGGTAGTCGGTGCTCTCGGGGTGCGTGTTGGGCTCGAGAATCAGGATCATGGCAGGCCGTTTTCTTTTGAATTTCAGTCGGTTGCGTACTTCGAGCCGCGGTGGCACCGCATTGTAGCCGATGCCCTGCTGCACCGCACGATGCAGGGGGACAACAGCCCGTGGCCCGGAGCCGGGATTTCCATTGCGCCGCCGATTCGAGCTGCCCTAAACTGCCTCGGACCCGTTCGCCGGCGCCAAGACCGGCGGCATGAAACCCGCGCGGCGTCTGCCGCGGCAGCCATGGAGAGCCACCCCGTGAAGATCGTTCTGGCCATCGTACTCGCAGGCGCCGTCGCGTTCGCCGCGTCGCCCGCGGTCGCCAAGGAGAACCCGCAGCAGGAGCGCATGAAGACCTGCAATGCCAAGGCCACCGACAAGAAGGGTGACGAACGCAAGAAGTTCATGAGCGAGTGCCTGTCCGCGGAAAAGAAGGCGGACGACAACAAGATGGCCGAGTGCAACACGAAGTCGAAGGGCATGAAGGGCGACGAGCGCAACAAGTTCATGAGCGAGTGCCTGAAGAAGAAGGCCGCCTGAACGACCGCAGGATCCCAACGCGGTCCGGTGACCTCCTGTCCACCGGGCCGAGACTGCAGGGCCGCAACGGGGTGACCCGCTGCGGCCTTGTTTTTTGCCGGGTACGGGTGCCCGTTGCGGCGGGCACTCGCGTCCTCGGTGACGCGCAATCACGCCTTGCGGACGAGCAGTCCCTTGAGGTACTCGCCCTCGGGAAACGCGAGCGCGACCGGATGGTCCGCCGAGGCGGTGAAGCGGCCGACGATCGCGGCGTCGGCGCGGGCATCCTGCGCTGCGCCGGCGACGATCTTCTGGAACAGCTCGGGCCCGATCCCGCCGGAGCACGAGAACGTCGCGAGATGACCACCCGGCGCGAGGAGCTTCAGCGCCAGCAGGTTGATGTCCTTGTAGGCGCGCGCCGCGCGTTCGGCGTGATGCGCGGTCGGGGCGAACTTGGGCGGGTCGAGCACGATCAGGTCGAACGACGCGCCCGTGTCGCGCAGGCGGCGCAGCTCGGCGAACACGTCGGCCTCGATCCACTGCGCCCGCGAGGCATCGAGCGCGGGGTTGCGGGCGAGATTCGCCCTGCCCAGGGCAAGCGCCGGTGCCGAGCTGTCCACCGAGACGACGCACTTCGCGCCGCCGGCGAGGCAGGCGAGCGTGAACCCGCCCGTGTAGCAGAACGCGTTCAGCACCCGGCGTCCCGCCGCGTGGTCGCCGACGATGCGCCGGTTGTCCCGCTGGTCGAGGTAGAAGCCGGTCTTCTGGCCGGCGAGGACGTCGACGGCGTAGTCGACGCCGTTCTCGCGGAACACGACGGGTTCGGGCAGCGTTCCGCGCACGACGCCGATCCGGGGCGCAAGGCCCTCGAGCGCGCGCACGTCGGCATCCGAGCGCTCGACGATTGCGCGTGCCGAGGTGGCGTCGGCCAGTGCGTCGACGATCGCGTCGCGCCACGCCTCGGCGCCGGCCGAGAGCAGTTGCACGACCACGACGTCGGCGTAGCGGTCGGCGACGACGCCCGGCAGTCCATCCGACTCGCCGTGCACGATGCGCACGCCGCTGTGGCGCTCGTCCTGCATGCCGGCGCGCGCGGCGATCGCCTTCTGCAGGCGCATGGCGATGAAGGCGGCGTCGATCGACGCCGGCGCGAACGACCAGACGCGCGCACGGATCTGCGAGGCAGGGGACCACGCGGCGAGCGCGAGCAGGTCGCCGTCGGCCGCCCGCACCTCCACGGTCGCACCGCTTGCCGGCTCGCCTTCGACGTCGGCGATCGCCCCCGAGAACAGCCACGGGTGGCGGTGGCGAAGCGAACGGTCGCGGCCGGGCTTCACCCGGACCACCGGCAGCCTGGCCGGCATGGGTCAGGCCGGCCGCGATGCCGGTGGCCCGGCGGAGTGCGGCACGTCGGTCCGCAATGCGAGCGAGCTCATCGGGTCGGGGCGGTGGTCTTGCCCGCGGCAGCGAACGCGCGGCGCAGGTCGTCGATGCGCTTGCGGTTGACGCCGAAGTCGCTGGTCCCCACACGCGATGCCGAGCGGACCTGGATCACGCTCCCGGCCGTGTCGACCGCGAGCTCGACGTCGTCGACGAATCCCATCAGCGGGGTCGCGAACTCCAGGTGCGCATAGTCGGCGCGCGCGGTGACGACACGTGCGCCCGGCATGGCCGCGGCGATGCCGACCAGCGCGGCGAGCGCGTCCGGCAGCGGCGCAGTCGCGGCGATCGGCGCGATCGCGTGGCGGGGATCGGTCGCACCACTCCTCACGCAGTTCGGCTTGTCGGGGCAGGGCGCGAGCACGCCGGTGCCGACCTCTGTCGGCCTGGTGCCGGCGAACAGGCTGCCGAAGATCGATGCCATGGCCACCTCAGGGAGCAGGGCGAGCGCGCCGATCGCGAGCACGCGGGCGGAGCGCCCGGCACGCATGCGGGACGCCGGTGATGCCGTCGATCGCGTGCGCGGGTCCGTGGCGTACATCGCAATGTCACCCCGCGAGCGCCGCTTCGACGCGCGCCATCACCGCGCCGTCGATCTTCGGCAGGACGTCGAGGGCCTTCAGGTTCTCGTGCACCTGCCCGACGCGGCTCGCGCCCATGATCACGGTCGACACGTGCGGGTTCACGAGGCACCACGCGAGCGCGAACTGCGCGAGCGTGCAATCGAGATCGCGCGCGATCGGCGCGAGGCGGCGCACGACGGCGAGCCTGGACTGGTCGGTGAGCCGCTCCGCGAGCCACTCGTAGCCCTTGACGGTGCCGCGCGAGCCCGGCGGGATGCCGTCGTTGTACTTGCCGGTGAGCAACCCCGAGGCGAGCGGGCTCCACACCGTGGTGCCGAGACCGATGTCCGCGTAGAGGCGGGCATATTCCTTCTCGACCCGGTCGCGGTGCAGCAGGTTGTACTGCGGCTGCTCCATCGCCGGCTTGTGCAGCCCGTGGCGGTCGGCGATGTGCCACGCCTGCGCGATGTCCGCCGCGGGCCATTCCGACGTGCCCCAATAGAGCGCCTTGCCGCGGGCGACCATGTCGTGCATCGCGAACACCGTCTCCTCGATCGGCGTGTCGGGATCCGGGCGATGGCAGAACACGAGGTCGACGTGGTCGAGCCCGAGGCGGGCGAGCGAGCCGTCGATCGCCTGCATCAGGTACTTGCGGTTCAGCGTGTTCTTCTCGTTCGGGCCGTCGTGAAGCCCCCAGTAGAACTTGGTCGAGACGACGAACGCGGACCGGCGCCAGCCCAGGCGGCGGATCGCCTCGCCCATCAGCGTTTCGGACGCGCCCTTCGCGTAGACCTCGGCGTTGTCGAAGAAGTTGACGCCGGCATCGAACGCCGCGGCCATGCACTCGCGCGCGCTGTCGGCGCCGAGCTGGTTGCCGTAGGTGACCCACGAGCCGAACGAGAGCTCGCTCACCAGGAGCCCCGAGCGGCCGAGGCGCCGGTAGTTCATCGCAGTCATGGTCTCTCGGTCGGCTCGGGCGGATGGCGCGCGCGCGGCGGTTAGAATCTCGCGACCTGCATTTTAACGCCAAGGATGTCCCCGATGCCTCGTGCCGCGAAGCGCAAGCGTCCGCCACTCTCCGTCGAAGCGCTGTGGTCGATGCACCGGGTCGGTTCGCCGACGCTCTCGCCCGATGGCGCCTGGGCCTGCGCACCGGTCACGTCGTTCGACATGGAGAAGAACGAAGGCAGCACGTCGCTCTGGCTGTTTCCGGCGACCGCCCGCGGCCGCAGCGCGAAGGGCAAGCGCCTCACGGAAGGCGACAAGGACAGCGCGCCCGCCTGGTCTCCGGACGGGCGGCACGTCGCATTCACCGCGAAGCGCAAGGACGACGCCGAGCCGCAGGTGTACCTGATCGCGCCCGACGGCGGCGAGGCGCGACGGCTCACGACGCTTGCGACCGGAGCGTCGGCGATCAAGTGGTTCGCCGACGGCCGGCGCATCGCGTTCGTCTCGTGGGTGTGGCCGGAGTTGCGCGGTGACGCCGCGCAGAAGAAGCGCATCGGCGCCCGCAAGGCCGACCCGGTGAAGGCGTTCGTCACCGAGCGCGCGGAGTACCGCTACTGGGACCACTGGCTCGCCGACGGCCGCGAGCCGCACCTGTTCGTCGTCGACGTCGCGAGCGGCGCCTGTCGCGACGTGCTCGCCGGGACCGGGCTGCGCCTGCGTCCCTGGGAGCCCGCAGCCGCCGAGTACGACATCGCGCCCGACGGCTCGGAGATCGCGCTGACCTTCGACCCGAACCCCGAGCCGGGCATGACGCACCGCGCCGACCTCGTCGTCCTGAACCTGCGCACGCGCCGGTGGAAGAACCTCACCGCCGACAGCGGCATGTCCGACGAGCACCCGGTGTACTCGCCCGACGGCAAGGCCATTGCCTACCACGCCTACGACACCGCGCGGCTGTTCAACGACCAGGGCCACCTGCGCTTGGTCGATCGCCGCACGGGGGCATGGACGCGCCTCGCGCCGGGGCTCGATCGCGCGACGACCGGCGTGCAGTGGAGCCGCCGACGGCAACGCGCTCCTGTTCCTCTGCGAGGACCGGGGTCGGGTCGGGATGCATCGACTCCCGCTCGGGGCCGAGACCTCCGAACTCCTGATCGCGGGGGGCACGATCGGCGGCTTCGCGTGCTCGCGGGACGGTCGCGTGATCGCCTTCGACCGCTCCGCGGCGAGCCACCCGCCGCGCCTGTTCGCCACGGCGGGCGACGGCTCGGACGAGCGCGCAATCGAGCACCTGAACGAGGCGTTGCTCGCGCGGCACGCCATGGGTGAGACGCGCGAGTTCACGGTCAAGGGCTGGGGCGGCGAGACGGTGCAGGTGTTCGTCACCTACCCCCCGGACTTCGACCCGGCGCGCAAGTGGCCGCTGCTGCACTCGATCCACGGCGGCCCGCACGCGGCCCACCACGACGGCTGGCACTTCCGCTGGAACGGGCAGGTGTTCGCGGGCACGGGCCACGTCGTCGTCGCCGTCAACTACCACGGGTCGTCGGGATTCGGGCAGCGCTTCCTCGAGACGATCACCACGCGCTACGGCGAGAAGGAGATGGCCGACGTCGAGGCGGCCACCGACTTCCTGCTGCGCAAGGGCTACATCGATCGCGAGCGGCTGGTGGCGACCGGCGGCAGCTACGGCGGCTTCATGGTCGCCTACATGAACGGCCACACCGACCGCTACCGCGCGTTCGTGTGCCACGCCGGCTGCTACGACTGGGTGAGCATGATGGCCACCGACGGCTACCGCTTCTTCGGCGAGGAGCTCGGCGCGTTCCACTGGGAGGACGAGGCCCGCGTGCTGAAGCAGTCGCCGCACCACCACGTCGGGGCCGCGCAGACGCCCACGCTGGTGATTCACGGCGAACTCGATTACCGCGTGCCGGCGACGCAGGCGCTGCAGTACTACAACACGCTGAAGGCGAAGGGCGTGCCGGCGCGGCTCGTGTATTTTCCCGACGAGAACCACTGGATCCTGAAGCCGAAGAACTCGCGGCTCTGGTACCGCGAGTTCTTCGACTGGATTGCGCGCTTCGCGGGGCCGTCGGCCAAGGCGCGACGCGCCGCGCCTGCGCGTGCGGCAAAGCGGCGTGCCGCCTAGGCGCGGCGGCCGTCAGACCGCCGTCAGCGGCGGGCCCGCTTCGCGCTTCTCGAACGCGCCCTGGCAGTCGACGCAGCGGGTGGCGGCGGGGTAGGCGTTGAGCCTGGCCGCGGCGATCGCATCGCCGCAGTCCAGGCATTCGCCGTAGGAGCCGGCTGCCACCCGGCCGAGTGCGCCTTCGACGTCGGCGAGCTCGGCGAGCAGGTGCCGCGCCTCCGCAATGTCGCGCGCCGCCATTTCGTCGCCCACGCCCCAGTCGTCGGTCTCGGCGGGAACGCTGGAGAGGCCGACGACGCCACTGTCGCCGGTACCCTTGAGGTGCGCGCGGATCTCGCCACGGAGCACGCGCTGGCGCTCGCGCAGGCGCGATTGCAGGGCGCTCCTTTCCGCGGTGGTCAGGGGTGGCACTTTGGCGGCCATGGGACGCAACACTCCTCAACGGTTCGGCGAGGGCCGTACCTTCGTTTGCGAGGATCGCAGGGCCCGTCGCGGCCGGGATTGACGCCGGTCAATGCCGGGCGATGCGGACCGGGCCGCGCGCCTAGCGCAGGCGCTTCGCCGCGAGCTCTTCCTCGATGTTGTCGCGGAAATAACTCCACGGCGACGACGACGTGGTCAGTCGCCGCCAGACCTCGGACGAGACCCCGGCGTACTCGAACCGGCCCGACGTCAGCTCGACGACCAACGTGCGGGTCTTCTCGTCGTAGCCGGCCGCGCGCAGGTTGCCGGCATTGAGCTTCCGCATCTCCATCGCCTGCATCTCCTTCCGGGACCCGGCTCGCCGCCCCGCGGCCGAGTATCGCCGCCGGCGTGCGCCCGGGTCAATGGCGGACCCGCCGGGCCGCCGGTCCTGCACGCGCCGGTCGCCCCCCGCCGCTATACTCGGCGCGGTGATCCTGCGCCGCATCTACCTGCTGCTGTTCTACCCGCGGGCCGAGTGGGACGAGATCGCGCGCGAGACCATCCGCGTCGACACGCTGGTGCGCAGCTACATCCTGCCGCTGTCGCTGATCCCGCCGATCGCGACGGTGATCGGCATGAAGACCTTCGACGCGAGCTGGAATCCGGCTGCCGGCTACCAGGTCCCGCCCGACGAGATCTACGCGGCCGGCATGGCGACGCTGTTCGGCTCGATCAGCTCGATCTTCCTGCTCGCGGCGATCTTCCGCCTGATCGCGCCGATGTACGGCAGCTCGCGCGATTTCGTGGCGGCGCTCAAGGTGGCGACGTTCGGAGCGATTCCGGTGCTGCTCGCCGGCGCCCTGCTGGTCGTGCCGATCTTCGTGATCGTGTCCGTCGTCGCGCTCTGCCACACGCTCTTCCTGTACTGGCTCGGCGTGCATCACGTACTCGGCGTCGAAGCCGGTGCGCAGGCCGAATTCATCGGCGTCTCGATCACGATGCTGGGTGGCGCGTCCGCGCTCCTCGGCGCCGGCGCCTCGAGCCTCGGTATCTTCTGAAGCGGCCTCCGCGGGTGCCGCCGTCCGCGGCCGGTCACTTGCCCGCGGCGGCGCCCCACAACTGCTTCAGCCTGGCGTCGCGCCCGCAGCCGGTGCGGTAGTAGCTGTAGCGCACCGGGTTCTTGAGGTAGTAATCCTGGTGGTAGTCCTCGGCGGCCCAGAACTCCCCGGCCAACTGGATCGGCGTGACGATCGGGTCCTTGAACGGCTTGGTCTTGTCGAGCGCCGCCTTCGACGCCTCGGCCGCCTTCAGCTGGGCGTCGTCGTGAACGAAGATCGCGGTGCGGTACTGGCTGCCCTCGTCGCAGAACTGCTTGTCCTTCACCGTCGGGTCGATGTTGCGCCAGAACACCTCGAGCAGCTGCTCGTAGCTCACCTTCGACGGGTCGTAGGCGACCTGGACCACCTCGGTGTGCCCGGTGAATCCGGCCGAGACTTCCTCGTACGTCGGGTAGCGCTTCTTGCCCCCCATGTAGCCCGACGTCGTAGAGATCACGCCGGGGATCTTGTCGTAGGGCGGCTCCATGCACCAGAAGCAGCCGCCGGCGAACGTGGCGACCGCGGTCTTCGGCACCGGCGCCTGGGCGGCGGCGTGCGGCGCGCCGAGCGCGAGGAGCAGGAGGCCGGTGGCGAGCGCGGCGAGGGTCTTGGACATGGCGGCTCCGGGAGGTCTTAGCGCGACGATTATGCCCCGACGCGCGGCCGAACGGCCTTCGACACCAGTGCTAGCATTACGCGCCGATCCTCGGGGAGGAACCATGTCGTCGATGCAGTCATCGTCCCGCTGCGGCGCGCTCTCGCGCACCGGCGTGCTGGCACTCGCGGCTTCCCTCGCCCTGGCGGCGACGCTTGCCGGCGCGGCTGCGCGCGCCGCCGAGCCCGCGAAGTCGCTGCGGATCGCGTTCGCGATCGCCGAGACGAGCTTCGATCCGGCGTTCGCCTCGGACGCGGCCTCCGACGCGGTGATCGACAACATCATCGAGTCCATGCTCGACTACGACTACCTCGCGCGTCCGGTGCGGCTCGTGCCGCGCACCCTCGAGTCGCTGCCGACGGTCGAGGATGCTGGCCGCACCTATGTCTGCCGCGTGCGCAAGGGCATCATGTTCACGCCCGATCCCGCATTCAAGGGCGCGCCGCGGGAACTGACCGCCGCCGACTACGCCTACAGCATCAAGCGTCACCTCGACCCGGTGCAGCGCTCGCCGTGGGCCTGGCTCGTCGAGGGCAAGCTGGTCGGCGGCGACGAGGCCCAGGCCGCGGCGAAGCGCTCGGGCCGGTTCGACTACGACGCGCCGCTGCCGGGCCTCGAGGTCGTCGACCGCTACACGCTGAAGATCCGGCTCAAGGCGCCCGACTACCGGTTCGCGTACGTGCTCGCCGTGCCGAACATGGGTGCCGTCGCCCGGGAGGTCGTCGAGGCCTACGGGCGCGACATCGGCGCCCACCCCGTCGGCACGGGCGCCTACCGGCTCGCCGAGTACAAGCGCAGCTCGCGCATCGTCCTCGAGGCGAATCCGGGCTTTCGCCGCGTCGCCTACGTGCCGGTCGGGCCGGTGCCGGCGGCGTCGCAGCCGCTGGTCGCGGCGCTGAAGGACAAGCGGCTGCCGCTGGTGCCGCGCATCGAGATCTCGGTGATCGAGGAGGGCCAGGCGCGGTGGCTCGCGTTCCTCAAGGGCGAGGTCGACCTGCTGTCCAACGTCCCGCCGGAGTTCACCGACGTCGCGCTGGACAACGGGCGACTCAAGCCCAATCTCGCCGCGTCCGGCATCCGGCATTACGTGCAGACGCGCCCCAACGTGAGCTTCACCTACTTCAACATGGAGGATCCGGTCGTCGGCGGCTACACGCCGGAGAAGGTGGCGCTGCGCCGCGCGATCGGCATGGGCTACAACATCGAGGAGGTGATCCGCGTGCTGGCGAAGGGCCGTGCGGTCGCCGCGACCGGCCCGATTCCGCCGGGCATCGAGGGCTTCGACCCCAAGCTGCGCACCAACGCGCAGATCTACGACCCGGGCGCGGCACGGGCCCTCCTCGACAAGTTCGGCTACCGCGACCGCAACGGCGACGGCTACCGCGAGTTGCCCGACGGCAAGCCGCTCGTTCTCGAGCGCTGGTCGACGCCGGTGTCCGCGGCGCGGCAGGGCGACGAGCTGTGGCGCAAGAACATGGACGCGATCGGGCTCAGGATGGAGTTCAGGAAGGAGAAGCTTCCCGAGATGCGCAAGATGTCGCGGCAGGGCATGATCCCGATGCGCGGCGACGGCTGGAACGCCGACTACCCGGACGCCGAGAACTTCATGCAGCTTCTCTACGGACCGAACGCCGGCCAGGAGAACTACGCGCGCTTCAATCTGCCCGCCTTCAACAAGCTCTACGAGGAGGCGCGGGCGATGCCGGACTCGCCGAAGCGCACGGCGCTGTTCAGCCGCATGACCGAGCTCGTGGTCGCGTACGCGCCGTGGCGCATGGGCGTCCACGACATCGAGGACCATCTGACGCACGCGGCCGTGCGCCACTACATGCCGCACCCGATCCGTTCGCAGTCCTGGATGTTCCTCGAGCTCGACCGCGGTGCCGCGGTCAAGTAGCGGCGGCGAGGACCCGGCGGGTCGGCGGCGCGGACGGCCGACGCCGGCCGCGGGCCGTGGCGCGGCTACCTGGGGGGCGGCGGGGGATTGAGCCAGGGGAACGCCGACGGCGCTTCCTGGGGCACCATCACCGGCTTGCAGCCGTCGAGCTGCCGCGCGAAGCCGTCGCGGATCAGCTGGAGCTCCATGCCCTTGCCGCGCAGCTCCATGAGCCCGTTCGAGTACCGCACGCCGGACGCGGCGGCGATCTGGTAGAGCGTGATCCGGTCGCCGCCCGGCGTGAGCATCCGCGCCTCGCCTTCGGTAAAGCGGATCACCCAGCGCTCGCCCTCGAGCGTGCACTCGAACGTGTCCTTCGAGGGCACGTCCGCCGGCTTCTCGGGAGGGGCGCAGGCGGTGAGGACGCCGAGCGCGACGAGAACGACGGCGCGGCGCAGGACTGGGGTGGATCGCATCGCGGGACTCGGGATCGTGGCTGCGCGAGCATAGCATCGCGCGCTTGCGCAGGCGCAGGGCTCAGCAATCGGCGACGTTGACCGCGATGCCCCCGAGCGAGGCCTGCTTGTGGCGTCCCGCCATCTGCCGACCGCGCTCGACCATCGTCCGGGTCAGCGCGTCGAGCGACTGACGCGGCATCGGATGGCGCAGCGCGTTCTGGGCGGCGGTGACGGCGCGGCCCGCGGCGGCGGCGTTGCGCTCGATGCAAGGCTGCTGGATGCGCGCGCCCTCGGGGTCGCACGCGAGCCCGAGGTGCGGTTCGAGCGCGAGCTCCGCGGCCATCAGCACGTGCTCGTTGGTGCCGCCCTGCGTGGCCGCGTAGCCCGCGGCGGCCATCGCGGCCGCGACGCCCACTTCGCTCTGGCAACCGGCCTGGACCAGGCCCGCGGTCCGCAGCAGACCGCCGATCGCCGCCGCCGTGAGCAGGAAGTCGACGGTGCCCTGCTCGCGATGGATCGTCGGCGTCTCCCGGAAGTGGGAGAGCAGCGCGGCGACCGGCCCGGCCGAGCCGTTGGATGGTGCGGCGACGACGCGCCCGCCGGCGGCGTTCTCCTCGGCGACCGCTGTTGCGAACACCGCGCACCACTGCGCGGCCGAGGCGTTGCCGGCCCGCAGCGTGTCCGCCTGCGCGGGCGCACGGCGCACGCGACCGCCAGGCAAGGTGCCGTCGGTCGCAAGGCCGCGCTCGATCGAGCCGCGCATCGCGTCGGCGACGCGCAACAGCAGTGAGCGTACCTCGCCCGGACTGTGCACGACGGACTCGTTGGCGAGGGTGATCTCGGCGATGCGCTTGCGCTGTGCGCGCCCGACCTCGAGCAGCTCGCCGGTGGTCGAGTACGCGTACGGAACGCGGGCGGGACCGCGCCGCCCGGGTGGATCGTCGCGCGATGCCACCACGCCGTCGCCGAGCGAGTAGTAGATCCGCGAGAACAGCACCTGTCCCGCCGGATCCGACGCGGAGAAGCCGAGCGCGTTGCCGTCGTAGGCGAGGGCCTGATCGACGCGGAAGACGACGTCGCGCGCCGGATGGAAGTCGATGCGATGGCGCCCGGCAAGGGCGATCGCGCGGTCGTTGTCGGCATCGGCGGTGCAGCGGGCGAGCAGCGCCCCGTCGCAGGTCGCCGTGGGGATCCCGGCGAGGCCGGCGACCACCGCACGCTGGGCGCCCAGCTCGCGCCCGGTGCAGGCGAGCCCGCCGAACAGCTCGACGCGCACGCGCGCTGTACGCGTCACGAGGCCGTCGGCGGCGAGCTCGTGCACGAAGCGGCGCGCTGCCTCGAGCGGTGCCACCGTCTGCGACGACGAAGGTCCCGGTCCGATGCGGTAGCTCTGGCTGATGTTGAGGTACACGAGACCCGAATCGACGTTGGGCGACACCCGGCTGATGTCGAGAAGCACGCCGGCAAGCCCGGGCCGACGGCGCCACGGACGCCCAAGGATAAGCGCACCTTCGCAGCCACGCGAGTGTTGCGGCCTACAAGCTGCCGAACGGTCGCGGCGCGGCGGGATCGCCGACGCCGTGCCGACGGATCGCTTTACGTTCGCACCGATCGCGGCGCGTCGCGCCCGAACCGCACGCTCTCGGGATAGGAGAGCACCTCGGGGACCGAGCCGTTGCGGATCTCGCGCTGCACGTCCTGCCACCAGCCGGCATCGAGCAGGCAGGCATGGTACCGGCGGAAGTCCTCGCGGATCCTGGGGTCGGTGAGCAGGAAGGTCTCGAACTCCTCGGGGAACACGTCGCGCGGACCCACGGCGTACCAGACGTCGCTCGACATGTCGTCGAACCCCGGCGGCGGCGGCGGGATCTTGCGGAAGTTGCAGTCTGTCAGGTACTCGATCTCGTCGTAGTCGTAGAAGATCACCCGACCGAAGCGCGTGACGCCGAAGTTCTTGTACAGGAGGTCGCCGGCGAAGATGTTGGCGCGCGCGAGCTGCGCGATCGCGTCGCCGTATTCGCGGATCACCCGCGCCCGCTCCCAGTCGTCGGCCTTCTCGAGGAACATGTTGAGCGGCGTCAGCCGGCGCTCGATGTAGACGTGCCTGACGACGATGTAGTCGCCGTCGCGTTCGACCTGCGACGGCGCCACCGCCTCCAGCTCGTCCAGGAGCTCCTGCGTGAAGCGATCGCGCGGGAAGGCCACATCGGAGTACTCGAGGATGTCGGTCATGCGCCCGACGCGATCGTGGTGCTTGACCAGTGCGTACTTCTGCTTGACGCGCGACCGGTCGGTGTCCTTCGAGGCGGCGATGCGGTCCTTGATCACCTTGAACACGTAGGGGTAGGACGGCAGCGTGAACACGCTCATCACCAGGCCCTTGATCCCCGGCGCGACGATGAAGCGGTCGGTGGAGTGCCGCAGGTGGTGCAGGAAGTCGCGGAAGAACAGCGTCTTGCCGTGCTTCTGCAGGCCGACCATCGTGTAGAGCTCGGCCGCGGTCTTGTCGGGCAGGAGCGAATTCAGGAACTTCACGTACGCCGACGGCACCTCCATGTCGACCAGGAAGTAGGCCCGGTTCGCCGAGAACAGGAACGCGAGCTCGGTGGGCTCGAGGAGCAGGGCGTCGACGGTGAGTCGCCCCTCGGCGTCGTGCTTGAGCGGCACCGCGAAGGCGCGCACGTCGAGGCCGTTGATCACCCGGCCGACGATGTAGGCGGTGCGGTTCCTGAAGAACAGGCTGCCGAGCACCTGGATCTGCAGGCTGGTCGCGGCCTCGAACGGCCGCGGGTACCTGCGGCGGAACGCGGCGAGGACGTTCCTGAGATCGCGGCGGAAGTCGGCGAAGCGCTGCTCGATCCGCAAGTCGAGCACGATGTCGATCAGTGCGGCCCGCACGCCGGACTCGCGCGGGTAGTAGCTGCGGTAGGTCGGCGGGTCGGCGTCCAGGTATTCCGTCGACACGGCCGGCCGCACGAAGATGAAGCCGTTGTGGAAGTAGGTGCGGTGCAGGATCTTGCACGACACCGAGTTGAAGAAGGTCTCGGCGCACTCCGGCTGCCGGTGCTCGATCAGCATGCCGATGTAGTGCAGCTTGACCCGCGCCCAGAGCGCGTCCGCGCCCCCGCTGGCGAGGCCCGCCGAGACGAACTCGCGCTCGATGCGCTCCGCCGTCTCGCCGACCCGCCGGTCGTAGAAGTCGATGCGGTCGCGGACCAGGTGGGCGATCGCCCGGAAGTTGCCCGCCTCGAACTGCCGCTTCGCGGCGCGCGCGCAGTCGCGGAACAGCGCGTAGTGCTTGTCGAAGCCGTCGATGAGCGCCTTGGCGACCGAGCGCGCGGTGGCGTCGACCTCGGGCGCGACGGCGTTGGCGGAGAGCACGCGGGCAGGCATCGCGTCGGGGGACAGGCGGACGCGCGCGGCGCGTCCCGATCGTGCCTGCCATGATACCGTAGCGCTGCAACGCCACCCGTCGATACCGATGCCTGACGCGATCACGAATCCGTCCCGTGCACGCCGTGCCGCATGCGCCGTCGTCCTCGCGACGTTTGCCGCGGGGGCCGGCGCGCAGGTCTTCAAGTGCGTCGACGCGCGCGGGCAGGTCACCTACCAGCAGGAACCCTGCGTGGGCGGCACGTCGGGCGGGCCGGTCCAGTTGAACGACGCGCTGAAGGTGCGCCCGGCCGGCGACGAGGCGACGTGGTCTGCAGCCGCGCGCGAGGGGAAGCCGCTCGTGGGCATGCCCAAGCCGTTCGTGATCTCGGCATCGGGAGAGCCCAGGGAGATCCGAGCGCCCAAGCCCGGCGAAGGCGGCACCGAAGTGTGGGTCTACGCGAAAGGCGGGCAGGTGACGCGCATCGGCTTCGCCGGCACGGGCGTCGTCGCCTGGATCCGGTCCGATGCGGCGGCGCCCGCGGATGCGCCGGCCACGGGCGCGCCGCAGGCGCGTGTCGCGGATCGGGCGACCCGCGTGCGCGAGGCGCTCGCCATCGGCAAGCCGTGCGCCGCGGTGCTCGCCGAGGCGGGTCCCGCGGATCGCGAGGAGCCGCTCACGGTGGGCGGCCTTGCCGGATCGGGCACCCGGTACGTCTACACCTTCGACCCGGCCAACGCGAACGCCTATGCGGCGTTCGTCTGCGTCGGCGGGCGCGTCACGGGCGTCGAGCGCTTCATGACCGGGCAGTGACGCGTCGCCACCAACGCTACTTGGCGCCGTCCTGGTCGGCCTTGAACTGCGCCGCAGCTTTGTTGTACTCCTCGATCGAAGCGTTGGCCGCGTCGAGGTGCGGCTTGCCCTGCTCGAGAATCCTGTTGTACGCGCCCTGCTGTTCCTGGACGTACTTCTTCAGGCATTCGAGGTAGGCGTTCGCGCTCTTCACCCAGTTGCTGCGGCGCATGTCGCTCGCCAGTCGACCGGGGTAATCGTCCGGCTTGGTGCAGCCATGGGGAGCGACCGGCGCTGGAGTGGCCGACTGGGCGAAGGCGGGGGCGGCGAGGCCGATCAGGACGGCCATGGCAAGGGTGCGCAGATTCATGACGGAAGTCCGTTGGGCAAAAAACATGACATTGTACTGACGCGCGGCAGCGCCGGAAAGGGCGATGCGCATGGGCAGCTTCAGTGTCCGGGGAGCCACGAAGCGAGCACGTGAAGGCCGGTCTCGACGAGGTCGAGCGGTGTTCCGGCGCGAGGCCGGGACGTGCCGGCGCCGAGCAGCGCCTCGGCCAGTCCGTCGACGTCGATGCGCGCGCGTGCCGTGGTGCGTTCTCCCAGCGCGCGCACGGTGGCTGCGGTGGCGCCGACATCGAACGCCTCGATCGGCCCCGCACAGTACGGGCAGCGCGCGTCGCGGGCCAGATCGACGGGCGCACCGCAGCCCGTGCAGCGAATCGAACGGACGTGGACCTTGAGCCGCTCGATCTCCGGGGGGGCGAGCGGTCTCAGGAAGTCCTTCTCGCGCAGGAACTGCACGAACGGCGTGAACCGCCCATGCCCGCGCGGGCACCGCCAGTAGACGAAGCGCGTCGTGTGGCGCACGTCACGCGTCTCGACGAGCCCCGCGCGGCAGCGCGGGCAGGCGAGCGACTTCAGCTCGGCTCGCACGGGCGCGGCGGCCACGCGCACCGCCTCGAACAGCGCGAGCGTCGCGGCGGGGGTGAGCCGAACGCTCTCGAACGCGTCGAACCAGAGCGCATGGCAGCGCACGCACAGATCGACGACGACCTCGCCGTGCGGCGTTCGTTCGAGCACACGCGGCACCATCGACGCGCCGCAGCCGGGGCAGCGCGTCGCGGCGTCGAATGCGCCGCCGAGGGCATTCGTCACCGCCGGCACGGTCGTCCGGCGGCGCGCGGGCAACGCCGGACGCGCGTCAGATCACGCGCAACGTCGCCTTCGGGCAGTTGTACCAGTACACCTGCGCAAACGTGCGCCGTGCGGCGCGCTCGACCTGGTCGAGGACGTCCGGGTGGCACACGACGAGACCGTCGTATTCGGCCTTGGTCAGCGGGGCCGGCGTGCACCCGGCGAGCAGCAGGCCGGCGATGCCGGCGAGAAACAGGACCTTGTTCATGGCCGCCCTCCGTGCGAGTCGACCGCACGCGGCGGTCGAGGACCATTATCGTCACGGACGTGGCGGGACGCAATCGCGCCTCGCGAGCCGGGGTGCCGCCGGCTCGGTCGGCCGTGGCCATCCGCTGCCGCGGCAACCGAGGGGTCGGGGCACTGCGCCGACGGTGGCCGCCCGCACCGGGCTCAACGCGGCTTCGCGCCGGCCTTCGCGGCGGCGGCCCGCTCCGCCGCTTCGTCTTCGCGCATCCGGGCCGCGAAGTACCGCGACATCCATAGACCCATGCCGACGATGAACAGGATGACGAACAGGCTGAGGAGCCCGATGTCGGTGGTGAACAGCTCCTTGAGCGCGACCATGTCGATTCCTTCCGCTGCGATGCCGCGGCAAGTCTAGCCGCGCCGGTCGATCGCGCCGGTTGACCGCCGTCAACAGTGCTGCAGGTCCCCGAGGGCCTCGCGGCGGGTGCAGGAACCCGACCACGGGGATTCGGCAAGCACGGCGACTCCGCCAGCGGCAACGACGACAATGGCGGGCAGGGCCCCCGTCAGGGTTGCCTTTCGGTGAAGGTGTCGCAGCGGCGCGGATCACCGGTTTCCAGGCCGCGCTTGAACCAGTACATGCGCTGCTGGGCCGAGCCGTGGGTGAACGCATCGGGCACGACATAGCCCTGGGTGCGCTTCATGATCTGGTCGTCGCCGACCGCGGCCGCGCCGCGCAGGCCCTCCTCGAGGTCGCCGGGCTCGAGCAGCTTGCGCCGTTGCGCGAAATGGCCCCACACGCCGGCATAGCAATCCGCCTGCAGTTCGAGGCGCACCTGCAGTGCGTTACGCTCGGACGGGCCCGCGCGCTGCACCAGGCGGTCGAACTGCTGCATCGTGCCGAGCACGTTCTGCACGTGGTGCCCCACCTCGTGCGCGACCACGTACGCCTGCGCGAAATCACCCGGAGCACCGAAGCGCCGCGCCAACTGGTCGAAGAACGCCGTATCGAGGTAGACCTTGCCGTCGCCCGGGCAGTAGAACGGACCGACGGCGGCGCTGGCGAAGCCGCAGGTGGAGCGGACCTGGTCCTCGAAGATGACCGAGTCCCGGCTTCGGATACCCCTTGTTGAACATCGCCTGGAACAGCGCGTTCCACACGTCCTCGGTGTCGCCGAGCACCCGAGCCACCATCTCCTTCGTCGGATCGGCGGACTTCGTCGCCGCACCGGGCCTGACCTGCGGGCCGTAGCCCGGCGGCGCGCTCTGCGGCGCCGGTTCGGGTCCACTCATGCCACCGAGCAGCGTGAAGGGATTGATGCCGAACAGGACGCTGGCGATGAGCACCAGAATGATGCCGCCCAGCCCGATCTTCATGCCACCGCCGCCGATCCCGCCGCCGCGCGGGCGCGCGCCCGAGCGGTCCTCGACGTTCTCGCTGCGACGCATCTCGCCCCAACGCATAGCCGTTCTCCGGTGCTACGTTGCCGTGCCGTACCTCGGTGCGCCTGGCCGCGGCCGTCGATCTGCGTCGGCCGCTGCACGCCCCGAAGCGCGAAGTCTAGCGCAGCAGCGCGGCGCGACGCACGGCAAGGTTGCGCAGCGGGGCTCCGACGGGAAGAGCGGGATCAGGGCAGGACCACGAACTTGCCGCGCCCGTGCCCGCGCTGCATCACGCGCTGCACGTCGGCAACCCCGTCGAGGTCAACCCGCCGTTCGATGTAGGGTTGCAGCACGCCCGCGGCGGCGAGCTCCGCGAGCCGCCGCAGCGAGGCATCGCTTGCGCGGAGCATCAGATTGCGCACGCGAATGCCACCTGCGATCGACGCGACGAACGCGCCCACTCCGGTGGTGATCGCCGCGGCCGTGCTGCCGGCCGTACCGAGGTAGAGTCCGCCGGGGACCAGCAGTCGGCGCGCGCGGCGCCAGTCGAGCGCGTTGACCGCGTCGAAGACGAGGTCGAAGGTCTCGCCGCACGCGAGGACGTCGGTCCTCGTGTAATCGATCACCCGGTCGGCGCCGAGGCCGGAGACGAACTCGACGTTCGACGGGCCGCAGGTCGCGCTCACGTGCGCGCCGAGGTGTTTCGCATAGCGCACGGCAAAATGTCCGACACCTCCCGCGCCGCCCGTGACGAGCACGCGCTGGCCTTCGCTCAGCCGGGCGTCGTCGGTGAGCGCCTGCACCGCGGTGCCGCCGGCCACGGGCAGCGTTGCCGCCTGCTCGAACGTCAGCGACGGGGGTACCGCGACGGCGTGATGCGCGGGTACCGTGACGAACTCCGCGCACGAGCCCTGGCGTCCGAACGGCGACAGCGAGCCGAACACGCGCTCGCCGACGTGCCGCGGGCCCGGTCCGCCGCCGATCGCGACGATCTCCCCGGCGAAGTCGGTGCCGGTTCCCCGCGGTGGCCGCGCGAGCACCGGGATGAGTCGCAGGTGCCCGTCGCGGATCTTCCAGTCGAGCGGATTCAGGCTCGCCGCGGCGACGCGAACCTTGATCTCACCCGCGGCCGGCTCGGGCGGATCGGCGTCGACGACCTCGAGGACCTCCGGCGGGCCGAAGCGGCGGTAGCGAATGGCGCGCATCACGTGTGGCGAGGTGGCTGGTGAAGACTGCGGGTACAGGGCGGCCGCGCCGGAACCGTCAGGGCTTGAGCGCGCGGTAGAGGTAGGGCAGGCTCGCGTCCATGCGGTAGTCGATCGACGAGTGGTTGTCGTCGAACTCCTCGTAGCGATGCGCGATGCCGTGCTGCGCCAGGTGCCGCGACAGGATGCGCGCGCCGTAGTGCAGGTGGTACTGGTCGCGCCAGCCGCAGTCGATCCAGATGCCGGAGAGCGAGGCGAGGTTCGCGCGGTAGCGCGCGACGAGGTGGATCGGGTCGTGCGCGAGCCAGGCGCGCCACCGCGCCGCGATCACTTCGCCGGTCTCGAGGTCCAGCGGCAGCCGGAAGCCGAGCGGCGCCTCCGGGTCCGCGTCGTAGGAGGCGGCCATCGCCACCATCATCAGCGCGTGGGCCTCCGCGTCGTTCAGCTTGTCCTTCGACCAGACTGCCTCGAGGAAGCGCCGCACGCGGCCGTCGTCCTCGCCACGCCCCGAGGCCTTCGCGTCCCGGGCGACGTCGATGCGGCCGGCGCGGCGCGGTGGCCTGCGGTAGCGGTCGAGCTCGTTCAGCGTGCGCGGCCAGTCGGTCATGTAGCAGAAGTCGAAGTAGGCGTCGCCCGAGTGGTCGGCGATCGCGCCCCAGTGCTTCGCGTACTTCATGCCGTGGATCATCGCGCCGTAGCCGCCCGACGACTTGCCGAAGCAGCCGCGGTGCTCGCGCGAGGCGAGCGTGCGGAACTCGCGGTCGACCAGCGGCACGATCTCCCGCGTCAGGTAGTCGGCGTAGCGCCCTATCGCGCTGGAGTTCACGTACTGGTTGCCGCCGAGGCAGGTGAAGCAGTCCGGGAAGACGACGATCGCGGGTCCCATCCTGCGCTCGGCGACGAGCCGCGAGACACGCTCCGGAACGTTTTCGTCGAACGGCCGCCAGTTGAGGTGCGCGAGTCCCGAGCCGGTGAAGCCGACGAGGTCGTAGAGCACCGGCAGGCGCCGGCCGCGCCCGCGGCCCGCGCCCTCGTCGTAGGCCGGCGGCAGCCACACCGCGAGCTTGCGTACGTGCGGGTCGCCCAACGGGTTGTCGGCGAGAACCTTCGATTCGAACTCGAGGACGACCAGCGTGCCTTCGGGGCGACGCGGCGACTTGCGGGCCATGGCGGCGTCTCTTTCTTCGCGCTCGCCGGACCTCCGGCGTCCCGCCATTGTCGAGCGGAATGCCGGGAAGCCGCAACCGGCGGGCGCGTCGCGTCAGGCGGCGGCGCGCAGCACGTCGGCGCGCCCGCCCTCGATGGCGATCACCTGAGCTGCCGCGTTGACCGCCGCGGCGATGCGGCCGACGTCGCGCAGCTCCTGCGTGGTGACGCCGGTGTCCTTCAGCAGCTTGTAGTGCGACGCGATGCAGAACTCGCACTTGCCGACGATGCTCGCCGCGAGCGCATAGAGCTCGAACGCGCGCTTGTCGACGCCGCCGTGGTTCGCGTAGGCGTTCATGCGCAGCTCGGCGCGCAGCGTCTTCAGCTCGGGGTCGGCCGCCATCTCCACGTAGGGGTACCAGACGTTGTTCATGCCCATGAGTGCGGCGGCCGTGAGCGCAGCCTGGGCGTCGGCGGGCGCGAGCACGTTCGAGCTGCGGATCGCGTCGACGATCGGCGTGCTCTTCGCGGCAAAAGCGGCGGCGAGCACCGCCCCGGCCGCCTCGCGGGCGGGCAGGCTCGAGCGCGCGATCGTCGTGTCGAGGTTGAGGCGGATGTCCTTCGCGTAGTCGGGGACGAGCGCCTTGAGGGGGTCGAGGAAGTCCATGGTGTCCTTGCGGTGTCGTGGCGCGCCCGGCGGGCCGCCCGTCGGGGCGGGGCCGGGGCGCGCTGGGCGGAGGGGGTGCCGGTCAGGCGGTCTCGAGCTCGAGCGTCACGCCGCCGACGGCGCGATTGCAGGGGCAGAGCTCGTCGGTCTGCAGGCCGTCGAGGATGCGCAGCACCTCGTCCGGGTTGCGGCCGACGTTCAGGTTGTTGACCGAGACGTGCTGGATCACGTTGTCCGGGTCGACGATGAACGTGGCGCGCAGCGCGACGCCTTCCTTCGCGTCGCGCACGCCGAGCTGGTCGACGAGCGAGCCGGTCGTGTCAGCGAACTGCCACTGCGGCAGCTTCGACAGGTCCTTGTGCTCCCGACGCCAGGCGAGCTTGACGAACTCGTTGTCCGTCGAGCCGCCAAGCACGACGGCGTCGCGGTCGGCGAAATCCCTGGCGAGCTTGGCGAAGCCGACGATCTCGGTCGGGCACACGAAGGTGAAGTCCTTCGGATAGAAGTAGATCACCTTCCACTTGCCGGGAAAGGACTTCTCGTTGATCGCCTCGAACGCCGAGACGCCCTTTTCCTCGGGCAGGTTGTATCCGGGCTTCACGCCCATGACGTGGAACGGCTGCAGGGTTTCGCCGACGGTCTTCATTGCGATGCTCCTTTGGTGGCTGGCGCGTCGTTGGCGCCGGTGGGTCGAGAATGCCGACCACCGAAGGTTATGGACAATGAAGAGACAATACAAATTGGTTATTGCTATGCCGATGGTAACTTGAAGTTATCGACACGCCAATGTGGATAAGGGGGGGCGGAGACGTGCGTTTGCGGCGCTGCACGATTGAAGTTCGCAGGCGTCGCGCGCTACAGTGGCCGCGACGGCGGCGAGGACCGCGATGCGCCGCTCGCGCCACCAGCCCGAGGAGAATGCCGATGCGCCGCACGCCTGCCCGCGTGGCCGCGGCCTGCCTTGCCGTCGCGCTCGCGACCGGCGCCGAGGCGGCCGTGTCCACGCTCACGGATTGCATGGAAGGCTCCGAGTTCGTCGCCAACGCCGCGCGCTCGCGCGACAACGGCATGACCCGTGCGTCGTTCCTGGACCGCCTCGACGCGGACCTCGTGGCGATCCGCGCGTTTCCGTCCGAACTGCGCTGGTTCGCCCGTAACCCGGACGACGAGCGATTCCTCGTCACCGAGGCAACGCGGGTCTTCGATCGACCGCAGGCGCCGGAACGCCATCAGGCGGAGTTCCTCGCCGCCTGCCTCGACCGCGCGCCCGCGGCCTAGTTCATTTCTTCTTCTTCTTCTTCCCGTCCTTCTTTTTCTTCTTCTTGCCCTGCTTCTTGTCGCCGTTCGCGTCGGCGAGCATCGTGCCGCGGCATTTCTTCGCGCCGCAGCGGCACGCGAGGTAGGCGGCCTCCTTCTTCGTCACGCCGCCGTCGACCGAGAGGTTGTAGTCGTAGGCGAGCTCCTCGCCGGGCTCGATGTCGCGCTTCGCGTAGACGTGGACGCGGCCCTCGTCGTCCTCCTTCGTCTTGCAGTTGGGCTTGCAGGAGTGGTTGATCCAGCGCGCGGCGTTGCCGCGGCGGCCCGCATCGATCACGCGGCCGTCGTCCAGCTCGAAGAAGAACGTGTGGAAGGGATTGTCGGGATCGCTGTCGGGGCGGGCGAGTGCCTCGTCCCAGTCGGTGCGCATGCCGCGGTACTCGATGATGCGCGTGCCCTTCGGAATGGGCAGGGCGGCGAACACGCCGCGGCCGTGGATGGAAGAATTGCGGACCTGGTAGAGGCGCGTGGGTGCTTGGGTGGCCATGAGGGGCTTCCGGTCGGAAGCCGCCATGTTAACCGACCGCAGCACGGCAACCTCTCCGCGGCGGTGTGGAGCGGGCCGCCGACTCAGGCGGGCCTCCAAGTGCTGCTGCGAGTCTGCGCGGCCGCCCGGCGTCGGCCCGGTGCGCCCTCGTCCGGCGTCGGGCCCTTCGGGCCTGGGCTTCGCCCGCCGGCCTCAGGCGGGCCTCGACGTGCTGCTGCGAATGTGCGCGGCCGCCCGGCGTCGGCCCGGTGCGTCCTCGTCCGGCGTCGGGCCCTTCGGGCCTGGGCTTCGCCCGCCGGCCTCAGGCGGGCCTCCACGTGCTGCTGCGAATGTGCGCGGCCGCCCGGCCTCGGCCCGGTGCGCCCTCGTCCGGCGTCGGGCCCTTCGGGCCTGGGCTTCGCCCGCCGGCCTCAGGCGGGCCTCCACGTGCTGCTGCGAATGTGCGCGGCCGCCCGGCCTCGGCCCGGTGCGCCCTCGTCCGGCGTCGGGCCCTTCGGGCCTGGGCTTCTCCCGCCGGCCTCAGGCGACCCGTTGCCCTGACGCGCGCAGGATCGCCGTGGCCGCGTCGAGCCCGCTTTGCACGGCGCCGTTGAGATAGCCGTACCACGCTGCCGACGATTGCTCGCCCGCGAAGTGGACCCGGCCCTCGGGCAGATGTTCGATGCCGTGGAACGCCGTGTACTGGCCGGGCTTCAGCAGTGAGTACGAGCCCCGGGACCAGGGATGCCCGTCCCAGGCGTTGCGGATCACGCGCCCGTTCCACCGCGCGCCCAGGCCCGGATGGATGCGCTCCGCGTCGGCGAGCGCCTTGCGCGCCTGCTCCTCGGGCGAGCCTTCGCCGGCACGCGTCGCGGTCGCCCCGCCGGAGTAGAAGTTGAGGATGCCCTGCGCGCCAGCCTGGCCGCGCGAGACCTCCCAGCTCACCTGATAGCTGCCCTCGATCCGCGTTTCGCCGCTGCCGCCGCCGGCGATCCACGCACGCTCGTCGAACTGCAGTTGCAGCTTGGTATTGCGGCCCATGCCGAGTTCGCGGATCGCCTGCAATTTGCGCGTCCGGAAGCCTGCCTGCGCGAGGTCGACGTCGCGCAGCAGGGTGAACGGCACGGCAAGCACGACCTGGTCGAATTCGGCCTCGCGCGTCGCTTGGTCGCGCGCGAACGCGAGGCGGTAGCGGCCGTCGCCGCGTCGCGCGACCGCGACGAGCCGCGTGCCGGTCTCGATGCGTCCGGCGAGCCCTTCCGCCATGCGCTGCACGAGGAGGTCGTTGCCGCCGCGGACGTGATAGCGCTGGTCGGATTCCTCATAGGGCGAGACCCGGTCGCGCGGCGAGTCGCGCAGCAGGTCGACGACGGTCACGGCGCTGATCTCGGCGAGGTCGGCGCCCAGTTCCTCGGTGTAGGCGTTGCCGAGCAGGCGGGCCAGCGGGCTCGCGAGACCGCCCGGAACGCGGCTGTCGAGCCACTGCGCGGCGCTGGTGTGGTCGAGGGTGCGTTGCGCGGACGTGTGGCGGGAGAAGGTCGGCGTGTCGTCGCCGAGCAGCCGGGCATCGGCTGCGAGCGCCGGCCACAGGCGCGCGAAGTCGCGAACGGCTTGCGATTCCTCGTAGCGCCGTCCGTCGATCCACCAGACCGGTCCGGTGCCGCGCGACGTGGCCGCGTGCAGGTCGTCGAGCACGAGGCCCAGCGCGAGCGCGAGGTCGATGATCTCGTCGTGCGCGGAGTCGATGAGCTCGCCTCCGCGCTCGGCGATCTGGCCACCGTCGAAGGCGCGGCGCTCGGTCCAGCAGCGGCCGCCGACGCGCGGCGCGGCCTCGAACACGGTCACGTTGACGCCCGCCTGCGCGAGGCGCCACGCGGCAGCGAGTCCGGCGAGCCCGCCACCGACGACGGCGACCTTTGCCGATCGGTCCGCGGCGCCCTGTGCCGGGCGCGACGCCGGCAACGCGGTCAGTTGCTGCCACGGCGATGCCGCGCAGCAGCAGGTCGCGGCGCGCCTCGCGTTCCGCGGCACGGCGGGCCGCCGCGCGCCGGCGCTTCGACGCGGCGGCCTCGGCCTCCGCCGAGCCCGGTGCCGGTCGTGTGCGCCCGGCGAGCGATTGCACCAGGCGCAGCAGGATGCTTCGTGCCATCGCAGGCACCGCCCTCAGCGGCAGCCTCAGCGCCCGCGCAGCAGCACGAGCACGGCGCCGCCGCCCCCGGCGTGACGGGGCGCCTCGCAGTAGGCGAGCACGTCGTCCCAGTGCGCGAGCCAGCGGCGTACCTTGCCCTTCAGCACCGGCTCCTTCGCGGGCGACGAGAGGCCCTTGCCGTGGATCACCCGCACGCAACGCGCACCGCGGCCACGGGCGTCGAGCAGGAACTGCGCCAGGTGATCGCGCGCCTCGTCGGCGGTGAGGCCGTGCAGGTCGACCTCGCCCTGCAGCGTCCAGTGGCCGCGCCGCAGCTTCGCGAGCACGTCGCTGCCGAGGCCGGTGCGCACGAACGTCTGCTCGCCCTCCTGCTCCTGGCCGACGTCCCACGAGTGCGGCGCGGGCACGTTGCCGAACTTCGACGCGAGCAGCGCGTCTTCCTCGTCGGCGATGCGCTGGCGCGGGATCGGCGCCGGCCGCGGCGCGGCGATGCGCGCCCGGTTGTCCACCGGCATCCGCGTCACGTCGGCGAATGCCTGCGTGAGATCGATGTCGCCGCTCGCGTGCTTGCCCGAGGCGATTGCCCGGCGAGGCGACGGCACCGGAAGGGCGGGGCGCGGCGGCGCCTGGGGACGCCGGACGGCATGCGGCTGCGGCTCACGGTGCACGTGCGGGTCGGCCGCCGGCTTGCGGTTCGACTCCGCCGCGTCGCGCTGCTTCGCTTCGAGGAGCGCCCTCAGTTCGTTGAGCTTCGCCACGGTTCCATCACAGGTCGGGTGCGGGGGGTCCCGGCCACGGAGCACGTCGGGTGCCGGCGCCGCGGAGT
>CAVPJE010000012.1:0-100989 GCA_963705175.1 uncultured beta proteobacterium
GAGCAGCGTCTTCGCGACCTCTTCGATCGCGACGCGCACGAACGGCGTCGAATCGAAGGGCACCACCGCCTTCAGCCCGGGCGGGAAATTGGCCCCGAGCTCTTTCAGCGTGGCCTCGACGCCCGCCGCCGTCCTGAGGGCATTGGCGCCGGTCGCGAGCGAGATCGCGATGCCCGACGCCGGCTTGCCGTTGAAGCGCCCGATGACGTTGTAGTCCTCGGCACCGATCTCCACGCGCGCGACATCGGCGAGCTTCAGCACGGAACCATCGGCGTTGCTGCGCAGCACGATGGCGCGGAACTGCTCGGGCGTCTGCAGCCGTCCGCGCGTCTCGATCGGAGCGTTCAGCTGCTGGCCGGGGATCGCGGGCGCGCTGCCGAGCTGCCCCACCGACACCTGCTGGTTCTGCGCCCGGATCGCGCCGATCACGTCCTCGGTCGACAGCCGGTAAGATATTGAGCTTGTTGGGGTCGAGCCAGATGCGCATCGCGTACTTGCCGCCGAACAAGCGCACCCCGCCGACGCCGGGTACCCGCGAGAGCGGATCGATGAGGTTCGTGCCGACGAAGTCGGAGAGGTCGTCGCGGGTCATGCTCCCCGTCCTCGGACACGAAGCCGATGACCACTAGGCAGGCCTGCCCCGGTCTTGGTCGACCGTGACTTCCTGTCGCGGCACGAGCAGCGGCAGGAGCGGGTGGCGAGTAGCTTGTCTGGACCTGGACCTGCGCGATGTCCGAGTTCGCGCGCTCTTAACGTGAAGGTGATTGTTGATGCGCCGTTCGCGTCGCTGGACGGCGCCATGTAGAGCGGCCGTCCAGGCCCTTGATGTCCTGCTCGATGACCTGGGTCACGGAAGCCGCTACTTACCTGTGCGGACGTGCCCGGATAGACCGCCGCCGACGGTCCACCGTCGGCGGCGCGATCGTCGGGTAGCGCGAGATCGGCAGGCGCGTGATCGACAGCGCCGCGCGATCATCACGATGATCGCGATGACCCACGCGAAGATGGGCCGGTCGATGAAGAAGCGCGCCATCGCCCGCGCCTATGGCCTGGCCGCCGGCGCCGGGCCGCGGGGCGCGGCCGGGCCGCCCGGCGGGGCCGCGGGCGAACTGCCGGGCGCCGATCCCGTTGCCGGAGGCGCTCCCGCCTCCGTGGCCGCGACCGTCACGCCGGGACGGATCTTCCGCAGGCCTTCGGTGACGACACGTCCGCCCGCGGCGAGCCCGTCCTCGACCAGCCAGCGATCCCCGATCGCGTCGTCACCTTCACGGGACGTGCCGTTACCCTCCCGTCGCCACCGACGACCATCGCGCTGGCGTTGCCCTTCGGGTCGCGCGCGATCGCCGGCCGCGGGACGAGCACCGCGTTCTGCCTCACGCCGCTCGCGAGCACTGCACGGACCACCATCCCGGGAAGCAGCACCTCCCTGGGGTTGGGAATCACGACGCGAGCAGGAAGCTGCCGGTCCCGGATCGACGCTGACGTCGGCGAACTGCAGGCGACCCTGCGCCGCATAGCGGGTGCCGTCCTCGAGCACGATCGCGACGGGCACGTCGTTGCCGCTCGTCAACCGGCCGGCGGCAATCTGCTTGCGCAACTCGAGCCACTCGGCGCTCGATTGCGTGACGTCGATGTAGACCGGGTCCAGCCGCTGCACCTTGGCAAGCGGTTCGGCCTGGTTCGCCGTGACGAGCGCCCCCTGCGTCACCGCGGACTTGCCGATGCGGCCCGCGATGGGCGACGTGATGCGCGTGTACCCCAGCAGGACGCCCGCGCGATCGACGGCGGCCCGCGTCGCGGCGAGGTCGGCTTCGGCGAGCTTCAGCGCGGCCATCGCGTTCTCGTGATCCTGCCGGCTCACGGCATCGATCTTCACCAGATCCTGCGACCGGGCCGCGTTCAGGCGCGCCGACTCGAGCGTGGCCTCCGCGCGCGCACGGGCCGCCTTCGCGCTCTCCATGTCGGCCCGGTAGGTCGCATCGTCGATCTGGTAGAGCGCCTGCCCGGCCGCGACCCGGCTGCCCTCGGTGAACAGGCGCTGCTTGACGATGCCGTTGGCCTGCGGCCGGACCTCGGCCACCAAGGAGGCGCTGACGCGACCGGGGAGCTCGCGCTCCAGCGTGACCGCTTCCGCCTTCAAAGTGACCACGGTGACGGGCATGGCGGGGCTCGCCCCCGTACCGGGCGCCGCCGGTGGCGGCGCGTCCTCGGGTCCGCACGCGGCCAGGAAGAGCGGGCACAGCAACGCTACAACGGTCGCGCGATGGTCAGGAGGCGGCATGGGGATTTCGCAGTGGAAAACGGCAAAAATGAACGTTCATTCTTCTCTTGTCAAGTGCGGAGGAATCCTCGTCACATGCGACGGCGTACGACGCAGGGTGCGACGCCGGGAACCGCGCCTGACGGGCGCCGGCTACGCCAGCTGAGGGCGCGACGACTTCGAGCCCGGGCGGGCTACAGCCGCCGCAGCACCGCCACCAATGCCTGGAAGGCGCTGCCGTAGGGCGGCCACAGGAGCCCCGCCGGCGTGAAGCGCGACTGGTGGAACACCGCCTTCTCGTTGCTGAAGGTGAGGAACGAGCGCTCGCCGTGATAGGCGCCGATGCCCGAGTCGCCGACGCCGCCGAACGGCAGGTCCTCGTGCGCGAAGTGCCACAGCGTGTCGTTGATGGTGATGCCGCCCGCGATCGCTTCGCGGATCACCTGCTTCTCGCGCTTCGCGTCCTCGCCGAAGAAGTACATCGCGAGCGGCCGCGGGCGCGCGTCGATGCGCGCGATCGCCTCGTCGAGCGACCGGTAGGTCTCGATCGGCAGCACCGGGCCGAAGATCTCCTCCTGCATGACCGCCATGTCGTCGGTGACGCCGACGAGGAGCGTCGGTGCGATCTTGCGCTTCGACGGCGCGAGCTTCTCGCGCGCCGGGTTGAGCTCGATCACCTTCGCGCCCTTGCGCTTCGCGTCGGCGACGAGCCCGGTGATGCGCTTGTAGTGGCGGTCGTTGATGATCGCGGTGTAGTCGGGGTTCGCCGCCAGCGTCGGGTAGAAGCGGGCAACGGTCTCGGCGAGCTTCTCGACGAAGGCGTCGAGGCGCTTCGCCGGGACGACCGCGTAGTCCGGCGCGATGCAAGTCTGGCCGGCGTTGAACAGCTTGCCGGCGATGAGCCGCGGCACGACCAGGTCCCAGTCGGCGCTGTCGTCGAAGAGCGCCGGGCTCTTGCCGCCCAGCTCGAGCGTCACCGGCACGAGATTCTCCGCGGCAGCCCGCGCGACCAGGCGGCCGACCGGCGTGGAGCCGGTGAAGAACAGGTGGTCGAAGCGCGTCGAGGCGAAGGCCTGCCCGACCACCGCGTCGCCGGTGATCACGGCGAACTCGTCCTCGGCGAAGTGCTTGGCGACCAGCCGCGCCATCAGCTCGGAGGTGCGCGGCGTGTGCTCCGACGGCTTGAGCAGCACCCGGTTGCCGGCGGCGAGCGCGCCGGTCACCGGCACCATCGCGAGCTGGAACGGGTAGTTCCACGGGCTGATGATGCCGACCACGCCGAGCGGCTGGGGGATCACCTCGCCCCAGCCGGGGAGCATCGTCAGCGGCGTGGGCACGCGGCGCGGCTTCATCCAGCGCGCGACGTCGCGCAGCGCGTCGCGCACGCCGTTCGCCGTAACGACGATCTCGCCCAACAGCGTTTCGTGCGCCGACCGCGCACCGAAGTCGGCGCAGATCGCGGCGACCACCGCCTCCTCGTTCCCGACGACCAGCTTGTGAAGGCGATCGAGCCGGTCGCGGCGGACTTCGAGCGTGGGGTAGCGCTCGCGCGCGAAGGCCTCCCGCTGCTTGCGGACGAGCCGGATCAGCGTGCGTATCGCCGGTGCGACGTGGGTCTCGGGAGCGTTCATGGGCGGGCGGGGGCGAACGTCGGGACTTCCAGTATATCGGCGGCGATTAGACTCTCTCCTCCAATCGGGCCTCCGTCGGGCACCCGCGCGAGGACGCGCCGACGAGGGTCACGAGCGCCGGCCGCGACGACAGCGCCGCGCCCACGAGCATGCCCCGTGATCGCCTCGCCGAGGAACAGCGCACCCCAGGCGATGCCGAATGCCGGCATGAGCAACGTCACCGTCATCGCGCGCGTCGGTCCCGCGTCACGAATCAGCCGGTAGTAGAGGAGGTACGCGACGGCGCTGCAGACCAGCGCGAGCGAAGCAGGTTCGCGACGCCGCCGCGCCGATCGACCAGCGGTGGTGAAGTCGCGCCGAGCGGCAGCAGCGCCACGCCCGCCAGGAGCTGGCTCCACGCGGCGACCGCGTACGGCGAAAGGCCGCTGCCGTATCGCTTCAGCCACACGCCGCCGCTCGCGTAGCAGAACGTCGCCGCGAGGCTCGCGGCGATGGCGAGGAGCACGCCCGCGTCGACGACCAGACCGCCGGCGCGGCTCACCAGCACGACGCGGCCATGGCAGCGGGCACGAGTATGGCGATCGGATTGCGCGCATTGGCCGCGCCGACCGCCCGCACCGCACGCGGGCGGCCGATCCGCCGCGCGATCTCCGCGTAGCTCGCCGTCGCACCGAACGGGATGTCGCGCAGCGCGGTCCACACTTCACGCTGGAACGGCGTGCCCGCGGGCGCGAGCGGCACGACGAACGGCACGTCGCGCCCGGAGAAATAGGCGTCGAGCGCGGCGCTGGAGGGCAGCGAGGTGGCTCGCCACCCGCGTCGGCACCTGCGTTGGAAACTGCGCGGGCACCGCCGCGGGTGCCGTCGCGCGCGTATCGACGAAGGCGAGCTCGACGAGTGCCGGTCCGTCGAACGCGGCCCGCATCGGCCCGAGCGGCGTGGCAAGCGTGGTGTGGAAAGTCGTGGAGCCGGTCATGGTGATGTCCTCGCAAGGCGTCGCCAGAGGTGCATTGCCGCGTAGCCGCGCCACGGCCGCCAGGCTTCCGCCCGGGCGAGCACGTGCGCCGGCTGGGTTTCGGAAAGGGCCTTCATCACGCCGAGATCGGTGTGCGGGAAGGCGTCCGGCAGGCCGAGCGCGCGGAGCGCCACGTACTGCACGGTCCACGGACCGATGCCGGGAAGGGTGGCGAGCCGGTCGAGCGTCTCGAGCGGACGCGCGGAGGGCGAGAGATCGAGCCCGTCCGCCACTTCGGTCGCGAGCGCCACGATGGTCCGTGCCCGGGCCGGGGTCAGCCCGATGGCGCCAAGCTCCGCCGGCGCGAGCGCGGCGATGACGCCTGCCCCCGGGAACGCGCGATCGATCCCGGCCGGCACGTCGCCGAGCGGCGTGCCGAAGCGTCGGGCGATGCGCCCGAGCAGCGTCGTCGCCGCGGCCACCGAGACCTGCTGTCCGACGACCGCCCGCACGGCGAGCTCGAACCCGTCGAAGGCCCCGGGGATGCGCAGGCCCGGCTCCGCTTCGGCCAGCGGCCCCAGCGTGCCCGCGATCGCCCCCGGGTCCGCGCCGAGGTCGAACGCATGTCGCACGCGGGCCAGCACCTGCGGCACGACGCGCGCGAGCGACGCCGAGACGCGCAGCTCGAAGAGTGCCTTGCGCGGCGCCGGCCACGCCTCGATCCATCCGACGTGCGTCGCGCCGCGATGCGCGATCGCGAGCGTGCGCCGGAAGCGGCGACGATCGCACGCCTCCACGCCGGCGATCGCACGCGCGGACAGGTACTGGAGCATGCCCTCCCAGGCATAGGGTGGACGGAATGCCAGCGCGAACGCCAGCGTGCCGGGCACTGCCTCGGCGCGCCGCTCCCGCAGGCGCGACGGCGGCATGCGATAGCGTGCGCGGAACAGCGCGTTCAGCCGGCGCACGCTCGCAAAGCCGCTCGCGAACGCGACGTCGGTCACCGGCAGCACGGTGTCGGTGAGCAGCCGCTTCGCGAGCAGCAGCCGCTGCGTCTGCGCGTACTCGACCGGCGCGACGCCGAGCTCGGCCTCGAAGACGCGGCGCAAGTGGCGGCTCGTGACCCCGATGCGCCCGGCCAGGTCCTCGATACCGCGGTCCTCGAGGAAGCCGTCGTCGATCATGCCGATTGCCGCCTGCACGATGCGCGCGGACGCATCGACCGCCGCGAAGCCGGGCGCGAGCTCGGGCCGGCAGCGCAGGCACGGCCGGAACCCGGCAGCCTCGGCCGCCGCCGCGCTCGGATAGAAGCGGCAGTTCTCCTTGCGCGGCGAGCGGACGGTGCACACCGGCCGGCAGTAGATCCCGGTCGAGCGCACGCCGACGAAGAACCTGCCGTCGAAGCGGGCATCGTGGGTCGCGAGCGCGCGGTAGCAGGCGTCGTGATCGAGCGTCATGGCGCCATTATCGGGCCGTCCCCCGCTTCGTACTCGCCGCTTTCGGACATCGATTTCCCGACCCCGCTGCGTCCAGCCGCGCCGGCCGTCGATTGCTTGCATAATGCCCCCGTCGACCACGAGGACGCGCATGGCCAAGCCGACCGTCGCACGCATCGCCCGCACCCTTGCCGCCGTCCTCGCGTTCTGCGGCATCGCCCACGCGCAGGACCGCTTGGTGTTCGCGACCGACTGGCTCGCGCAGGCCGAGCACGGCGGCTTCTACCAGGCGGTGGCCGAGGGCACGTACCGCAAGCACGGGCTCGACGTGACGATCCGCATGGGCGGCCCGCAGGTGAACGGCCTGCAGCTCCTCGCCGCCGGGCGCATCGACGTCGCGATGGGCGACGGGTTGCAGGTCCTCGCCGCGGTCGAGCAGAACGTGCCCGTCGTCGCGATCGGCGCGACGTTCCAGAAGAACCCGACGGTGATCATCGCGCACCCCGGCGTCTCGAGGCTCGAAGACCTCAAGGGGCGGCCGATCGCGATCGGCGCCGCGAGCAACAACACGTTCTGGCCCTGGCTCAAGCAGCGCTACGGCTTCACCGACGACCAGAAGCGGCCGTACGCTTTCTCGGTGCAGCCGTTCCTCGCCGATCCGAAGCTCGCGCAGCAGGGCTTCGTCACCTCGGAGCCGTTCTCGATCGAGAAGGCCGGCGTGAAGCCGGCGGTGTTCCTGCTCGCCAACCTGGGCTATCCCCCTTACTCCCAGGCGCTGATCGTCACGCGCAACACGCTGGAGAAACGTCGTGACGTGCTGGCGCGGTTCCTGCGCGCCTCCGCGGAGGGCTGGAAGAGCTACCTCGCCAATCCCGCGCCCGGCAACGCGCTCATCAGGAAGGACAACCCGCAGATGAGCGACGAGCTGCTCGCCTACGGCTGGCGCAAGATGAAGGACTTCGCGCTGGTCGATGCCGGCGAAGCGATGAAGTCGGGGCTCCTCACGATGACCGAGACGCGCTGGGACGCCACCGTCGACTTCCTGAAGGACGTCGGTCTCGCCAAGCCCGGGGTCGATTACTCGCGCGCCTGGACACTCGAGTTCGTCAGGGACGTGCGCGTCTTGCCGTAGCGTGACGCCGCCCGTCGTCCTGGCCCGCGGGATCGCGAAGCGCTTTCGCGACGGCACACAAGCGCTTGCGCCCATCGATCTCGCGGTGCGCGACGGCGAGTTCGTCACGCTGGTCGGGCCGTCGGGCTGTGGCAAGACGACGCTGCTCAACCTGATCGCAGGCCTGATCCGGCCGTCCGCGGGAACGCTCGGCTGGTGGGGGGCGCCACGCCCCGACGCCGACCGGTCGCGGCGCCTGGCCTACGTGTTCCAGTCGCCGACGCTGATGCCCTGGGCCGACATCGCGTCGAACGTCCGGCTGCCGCTCGACCTCGCCGGCACGCCGCGCGCGGAGGCGGACCGTGCCGTCGCCGATGCGCTCGCGCTGGTGGCGCTCGACGGCTTCGCGCGGCACCGGCCCCGCGAGCTCTCCGGTGGCATGCAGATGCGCGCCTCGATCGCACGCGCGCTCGTCACGCAGCCTTCGCTGCTGCTGATGGACGAGCCCTTCGCCGCGCTCGACGACTTCACGCGGCAGCGGCTGGACGACGAGCTGATCGCACTGTGGCGCGCACGCGGCTTCGCGGTGGTGTTCGTCACCCACAGCGTGACCGAGGCGGTGTACCTCTCGACGCGCGTGGTGGTGATGGGCGCGCGCCCCGGCCGGGTCGTCGACGAGGTCGAGGTCCCCGCACCCTGGCCGCGCGGCGACGACTTCCGCACGTCGACCGGCTTCGCGACGCTCGCGCGGCGCGTGACGAAGGCGGTCGCCGCTGCCGCCTCGACCGATGCGCCCTGACGCCGTGCGCCACCTGCGCTACGGCGCGCCGGCGTTGGTCGCGGTGGTCGTGCTCGGGCTGTGGGAGGCCGCGGTCGCGCTGAACGACGTGCCGCCGTGGCTCGTCCCGGCGCCGTCCCGGATTGCGGCGACCCTGGCCCTGGACCGGACGCTGCTCCTCGATTCGCTCGGCGTGACCCTCGGCATCGCGCTCGCGGCACTGGCGTTCGCGGTCGTGCTCGGCGCGGCCATCGCGCTCCTGTTCGTGCAGAGCCGCTGGCTCGAGATCAGCCTGTTCCCGTACGCGGTGCTGCTGCAGGTGACGCCCATCGTCGCGATCGCGCCGCTCATCATCATCTGGGTGCAGGACACCCGCATCGCGCTCGTGCTCTGCGCGACCGTCGTGGCGATCTTCCCGATCATCTCCAATACGACGCTCGGCCTGCGCAGCGTCGACCCGGGCCTGCTGGCGCTGTTCAGGATGAACCGCGCGTCGCGCTGGCAGGAGCTCTCGCGGCTGCGCATCCCGTCCGCACTGCCCTACTTCTTCGGCGGACTGCGGATCGCGAGCGGCCTCGCCCTGATCGGTGCCGTGGTCGCGGAGTTCGTCGCCGGCACCGGCGGTGCAGGCGCGGGGCTCGCCTACCAGATCCTGCTCGCCGGCATCCAGCTCAACGTGCCCCGCCTGTTCGCCGCGCTCGTGCTGATCGCCGCCGCGGGGGTGGCGCTGTTCGGCGCCTCGGTGCTTGCCGCACGACTGGCGCTCGGCCGCTGGCACGAGAGCGAGCTCCGCGCGCCGGACTAGGCGGTGAGCTTCAACCCGACGATGCCGGCGACAATGAGCGCGATGCAACCGAGGCGCGCGAACGTCGCCGGCTCGCCGAACAGCACGATGCCGAGCAGCGCGGTGCCCACCGCGCCGATGCCGGTCCACACGGCGTAGGCCGTGCCCACTGGAAGCGTCCGCATCGCGAGCGCCAGCAGCACGACCGAAACCGCCATGGCGAGCGCCGTGCCCACGCTCGGCCACCATCGCGAGAAGCCCTCGGTGTACTTGAGGCCCACGGCCCAGGCGACCTCGAAGAGGCCCGCCACCGCCAGCATCGTCCACGCCATCGCTGCACCTCCGCCCTTTGCTCGCCAGCGAGCTGTGGCATGATCCTGTCACATGCGCCAGCTCAACACGAACGACGCGCTCTTCATCGCCTCGGAGAGCGCCCATTCCGGCTCGAACGTCAGTCTCGTCCAGATCTACGATCCGTCGACGGCGCCCGAGGGCAGGCTGCGCTTCAAGAGCATCCTCGCGCTCGTGGAAAGCCGCCTGCACCTCTCGCCGATTTTCCGGCAGAAGCTCTGCCGGGTGCCAATCGGTCTCGACGACCCGTACTGGATCGACGACGAGAACTTCGACCTCGAATACCACGTCCGCAACATCGCGCTGCCGACGCCGGGCGACTGGCGCCAGTTCTGCATCCAGGCCTCGCGCATCCACGCGCGCCCGCTCGATCCCAATCGGCCGCTGTGGGAAATCTACGTCATCGAGGGCCTCGACAGCCTCCTCGACCTGCCCAGGAACAGCTTCGCGCTGCTCACCAAGCTGCACCAGGCGGCGATCGACGTCGAGCACGGCACCGAGATCATCACGCTGCTCCACGACACCACGCCCCGGCCGCCGAAGCCCGAGCCGCCCGAGCCGTGGTTCCCCGATTCGCCGCCGAGTCCGCTCGAGCTCGTCTGCCGCGGCCTCGCGCACACGGCGACGTCGCCGCGGCGGCTCGCGCGCCCGATCACGAGCGTGCTTGCCCGCCTGGGCCCCGCGGCCCGTTCGTTCGCGAGCGAGTTCCTGCCGGGACACGAGACGACACCGGTGACCCGCTTCAACACCGTCGTGTCCCCCTACCGGGTGTTCGAGACGAGGCGCTTCCTGCTCGACGAATTCCGCGAGATCCGCCGCCTCGTCCCCGATGCGACGGTCAACGACGCCGTGCTCGCCGTCTGTGCAGGCGGCCTGCGCAATTACCTCGAAGCCAACGACGAGCTTCCGGAACAGGACCTCTCGGCGCTCACGGCCGTCTACGTGCGGGAGCCGCAGGCGGGCCCGGGCGCCAGGCCGGAGGTGGAGTGGGTGCGCCTGATGCTCGGCGTCGCCATCGCCGACCCGGTCAAGCGGCTTGCGTTCGTCAAGGCGCAGACGGCGGCGTCGCAGCCAATATCGCGCGCGATCGGCGCGCGCGAGCTCACGGACATCGGCACGCACGCTCCCGCGGCGACGTTGGCGCTCACCGGCAAGATGCTCGGCCGCACGCTGCTCGACGTGGGTCGCCGCGCACCGGTCGCGAACTGCGCGATCACCAACGTGCCCGGCCCGTCCGTTCCGCTTTACCTGAACGGCGCGCGCATGACGTACTTTTCCGCGATCATGCCGATCAACGACGGGCTCGGCCTGGTCTTCGCGGTGACGAGCTACGACGGGAGGATCATCGTGTCGCCGACGTCGTGCCGCGAGCAGATGCCCGACCCCGAGGTGTTCGCGCAATGCGTGCGCGACGCCTTCCAGGACTATCTGGCCCTGGCGCGCGCGAGGGCACCCGCCAAGGCGAAAGTCCCGGCCCGGCGGCAGGCTAAGCCGGCACCGGCGGGCCCGTCATCAGCCGGTAGACACGACCGGTCAGGCCCGACGGCACGAACGGCCGCCACTGTCCCTCGGGCTGCGCGAGGCGGTCCGCGACGATCCAGAGCACGAGCGCATTGAACCCCAGCCCGAGGTGGCTGCCCGGCACGCGGATGTTCTCGTGCAGCGCCGGATTGCCGTCGATCGTCGCCTCCTGCGGCGGCACGATGCCGTCGGACATCGAATAGAGGCACGAAATCGGCACGGGCAGCGACTTCGGCCCGCGGAGGTTCTTGGCGCGCAGATGCGTGACGTGCGCGGCCGTTCCCATCGGGTGCGCGATCAGCCGGTAGAGCGCCTTGACGAGAGTCGTCGACTGGCTGCCGGCGCGATCGAATGTCACGGGGCTGCCGAGCGTGATCACCGAGCGGACGCACTCCGGCGCCTCGTGGGCGCCGTACATGGCGAACATGCCGCCGAGGCTCCAGCCGACGAGGCTCACCTTGCGGCCGCTCTTGTGGTGCAGGTAGCGGATCTTCTGCTGCAGCGCACTCGCGCGCCTGCTGCTGAAGCCGACGTTGCGCCCGAAGCCCCAGGTCTGCACTTCGTAGCCGCGGTTCTCCAGGAACAACTTGAGCACGACCAGCGTCGCCTCGTCCGCCATGAATCCCGGAAGCAGCAGCACCGGGTGGCCGTCGCCGCGCGGCGTCCCGGCGAGCATGGGCAGGTTCCACGGCAGCGCGGCCATCTCGAGCAAGGCGCGCGGCTCGATCAGCTGGTGCCACAGCAGCGGCTTGCCGACGTGTGTCTGTCTCGTGGCCATCGGGGTGGGGAGCCTCGCCGAGCGGGCATCGGGACGGCGCAGGCTCCGCTGTCCGCCCCGCCACTCGATGGCAGGATGCCACAAGCGACCGTGTGCATCGCCGCCAACGGGCGGCGGGACATTGATCGTCGTCAAGCCCTGCGCTTCGCGCCGAACGGCCGTGTCGCAAGCAGCGGCGCGCAGGGGTGGGTGGGGTGCGAGCACGCCGAAGTCGCGGTGGCGGTGGACGCACGGCGGCGACGCCCGGCGCGCTGCCGCGTGCTCGAAGCGGACCCGGGAGCCCCGGGCGGCCTGCCCGCCGGCTTCGACTGCGCGGGATCGCCGAGCGCCAGGCGGTAGCCCGCTGCTTCTCCTTCACGCCGTCCGCGTCGTAGGCATCGCGGCTGATGCAGATCTCGTCCGCATCGGCCAGGTTCTGCACGCGTGCGGCGATGTTCACGGTCTGTCCGAAACAGTCGAGCCGGTCGTTCAGCGTGACCGCGATCGTCGCGCCCCTGTGCACGCCGATCTTGAGGATCAGCGCGCGGTCGGGCTGGTGGAGATCGAACGCGGCGATCTCGCGGCGCATGTCGATCGCCGCCGCGACCGCGTCGGTGGGATCGACGAACGCCACCATGATGGCGTCGCCGATGGATTTGATGATCGCGCCGCCGTGCCGGGTCGTTACGCGTTGCAGCTGCTCGAAGTGCTGCTGCACCAGCGCGAAGGCGTTGACGTCCCCGATGCGATCGTAGAGCGCAGTCGAGCCCTTGACGAAGGAAAGGAGATTCGACGCCACCGAGTGTCAACGGATCAGGCTATCACGGGTTAGCGCAACTGGGCCGACGGGGAGATGGAGTGGTTGGGCGTCGCCGTGGGGGCGTATTCCCCGGTGCGCGGGTGACTCGTGCGCGCCGGCGTACGCGCGGGTCGCGCATGACGGTTGCAGGTGCGAGCCCGCCCGTCGCCGCGCAGAAACGACGGACCGTAGATGCTCCTGGCTTACCAGGCGATGCGTTGGTCGAACTCGCAGGCCGGGGTGGGTGGCACCGTATGCCGGGGGCCATTGGCCGCGGGGATCAGTTCGCGCCGCTGAGGTGAATCGCCTGAGTGCCCCGGCGGCGTCGTGTAGCGATGCCTGGCATCGGAGCGATTGCTGAACACGCGATAGTCCGGAACCCGTCCCGCCGCGCAATTGCCCAACGTCGGCGGCTACGGGTAGAAGAGCGTGTTGGATTCGAGGATGAAGGTCGGATGCTTGGCCATCGTGCCGTCGCATTCGTTCGCGTCGCGGCCCAGGAAGTGGCCGTCACCTTGCCCGGCCGGATGTAGATGCGGCATACCGCACACGTGCCGCTCTGCGCGGTGGCCCAGGCGTTGAACGACAGGCCCGTTGCGGGCCCAGCCCTTGCAAGTGCCGTGGTCGAGCTTGGCGATCTCGTCGGTGACGTAGGTGATGAAGTAGTCGTCGAGTGATGCGTTGTAGAACTCGAAGACGGAGACAGCGCGCAAGACCGCTGCGCGCCGCATGGCTTCGCCCGCGCGCGGGTCTAGCCGAGGTGGGTCAGGCCCCAGAGCCGCTCGGCAGCTCGCTCGTAGTCGACGTAGAGCTTGAGGCAGGCCTCGACCTCCGGCCAGCGCTCCTCCGGCAGGAGCGTAGCCGCCAGGACCTTGATGATCTCGCGCTCCGGCTCCTGGATGCCGCCGCAATACTCGGCAACGACGTAGGCGTCGTGCAGCAGGCGCACCCGCGCCTTGGGGCTGAGCAAGTCGAGCCGGGCGCGGGACGGCAGGTTGTGCGGAATGAACATCGTCTCCTGCACCCGATGATGATCGACGTACTCCATGCGGTCGATCACCTCGACCAGCGTGCCCGCCTCCGCGGCGTTGACCTCGCCATCGGCCCAGGCGACCGCCGCCAGCACGTCCATGCAGACTACATCTTCCGGTGTGTTCAAGTTGCCTCCCTCGAATAACTGCGCGATTGTCGCATCCCGCCGACGGCCAGCTTGCGCAATTCCTCCAGCAACAGCACGCTGGCCGCGACCGCGATTCCCCAGTCGGCGAGCGACAGCCCGACGGTGTCGAACACCCGCTGCGCCGGCTCCCACTCCACGACGAGCGCCGGCAGCGCCAGCAGCCGAGCAACGCCGACCACAGCTTGCCATTGCGGAAGAAGTATCACCAAATTGCGACGTTCCGACATGGCGCTATGAGTCAGGAGCGTTGTCGTTTTCGTCTTGACCTGGCGCGGACCATTCCGATGCCCCTGCGGGCTCGTGGCGGGATGTGGTCTCGTCGCTTCGTCGCAATGCCGCCGGGTTGCCGGGGAGCGCCTCACCCGGGAAGAGAGGCCAAGCACTGTGAGGTCGAGGAGGCGCACGAGTTGCTGGAACGCGTAGGGGTCAGACCATGACCACGATGTAGCGCAGGGGAGATACGGCGAGGATCGGGTTCGACGAGCGCGACAACATGTTCGTTGGTCGGGTTCTCGGCCTGCGCACCATGATCAGCTTCCATGGCGAAACGGTGAAGGACCTGCGCTCCGCAACTGCGAGCAACACGGCGTCCGCCCGGAGAAGCCCGCCTCGGGCCGGATCCTCCTGCGCACACCACCGGAAGTTCACGGTGCCGGGCTCGTCGCTGCGCAGGCGGCGGGCACGAGCCTGAATCAACGGGCTGCCGAAGTGACCGAAGGCGCGGCGCACTCGTGAAGCGCTGACTGGCTGGGCCGCCAGAGAGCTTCGCGCGGCCGGCGAGGCTTGCGACTGCAGCGCTCCCTGCTCACAAGACGCCGTAACGGGCAAACACGTCGGCAAGCTTGTCGCCGCGGCGCAGGTCCTGCAGGGTGCTGCGCTCCCCCTTGACCTTCTCGAAAGCGAGCTCGAGCACCTGCTTCTCGACGGCTTGCGGCACCACGACCACGCCGTCGGCATCCCCGAAGATCAGATCACCCTGCGCCACCGGCACGCCGGCGCATTCGATCGGAACATCGAGCGCCATGATCTTGCCGCGGCCTTTGGAGTCGAGCGGCGCGATGCCGCCATGGAACACCGGAAATCCCATCGCCAGGATGGGCTTGACGTCGCGCACGCAGCCGTCCATCAGGGCGCCCGCCGCTCCGCGCACCTGGGCGGCGGTGGAGAGCAGTTCCCCCCAAGGCGCCACCCGCTCCGGATTCGAGCAGGCAAACACCGGGATCTCGCCCGGCTGCAGGCTGTCGACGAGCGCGATTTCCAGCTCGTAGGGGTTGACGCCCTCTGCCACGTGGTAGACCTCCATGAACGCCGCCGTGCGCGCGCGGCCGACCATCACGCCGGCAAGGTCCAGCGGGCGGATGCGCGAGGGCAAGGCCTGCTTGGTCACGCCACACCGGTCCAGGCAATCCGACAAGACGGCCGAGAAAAGCCCCGCCCGGATGTCGGCCAGGCTGTAGGCCGGCGCAGCGCCGGACGGACGTGCGGGTGGTTTCATCGTGGGTTGTCCTTCCGGGTGGCCCGTCGCTGCAAGCGGATCAGCGTCCTGCTCCAGGCAATGGGGCGAGACGTTGGCATCGACTGCGGTGCGTCCGACCGCGCCAGGAATCAGGCCGTAGTGCTTGACGGCGTTCATCGTGCCTTCAACGCAACGCGGAATCATGTCCGGATCAAGCCGCCGCACCGCACCAACTTCGGGCGCAAAGCAGGGAATGCCAGCATCAACGTAGGCGTTGTGCAGCACACCAGAGCAGGCCGCGTTGCCCCAGTGCTGCCCCCTGGGGACGCCTTCAACATCATCAGTTCCTGATTCAAGGTGCGAAGCTGGCAAAGTCTAACAGGTCGAAATCCGGCCTTGCGGCGGATTGGCCGACAGCCAGCCGGTGCTTGCCGAAGAGCGAAGACATCAGGCCATCCCCGGATCGCTGTCGACGCCCTTCAGCCTCGGCAGATTCAGGCTGAGCGGCTTGACCGACTTGATGCCGCGCAGGCAGGTGGCAACGACGTCCGCGGCGGGACGCAGGTACCCCTGGTCGGGTCAACGGCGTCGCAGAGCGTCACGGCCCGAGTTGCTGCTTGGGCAGGATCACCGGCCGCCGGCCGAGATCGCCGGCGCCGAAGAACGAGTCTTCCGCGCCCCGTGAAGTCCATCGCCTGACGAGCGGCGCCGCGTTCCCCCACGAGGCATCGTGCGGTGGGTTTACCATGCTTCGCGCCGGTCGATACCGCTTCGTCACCGCCAACGTCCCGGGAGCCCATCATGAGTCCGTCGTTTGCCCATCCGATCTTTCGCGTGGCGTTTGCCGCCGCCCTGGTGCTGCCCGTGGTGCCGGCCTACGCTGACTGCGTCGACGGCGTGCGCGCTGCCACGCCGGCCGAGCTGGAGTTCGCCGCGCGAGCACGCGCAGCACTGATCGCGGGGCTGCCCGCGCCGCCCGCTCAAACCGAGCGACGCGGCAAGCCGCACGACTTCGCCGAGCGGCCGAAATTCGACTTCTGCAAGAACACGCCCATCGGCACGTTCGCGCCGAGCGTCTCGGAAGGCTATCTGTACACGTTCGAACGGACCGACGCCGAGCGGCGATCGGCGGAACGACGCCGTCTGCTGCAGCAGATCGAGGAGATCGAGAGGCTGCCGCCTGAGCAGGAAGCGCAGCGCAAGGTCCTGCTCGAGCAGATGCGTGCCGCCTACGATGCGGCGCCCAGGCGCAGCCGCAAAGACCCGCCGTTGACCCCCGAACAACAGGCCCTGGCCGACAAGCAGCATGCCGAGGGGCGCCGCTTGGAGGGTCTCGCCAACCAGGTTGCATCAGACCACCGGGCAAGCGTGAAGCCCCAGACCGATCCGCTGCGCGCCCGGGCCGACGCCCTCAATGCCTTTCCGCAGGAGTTCGTATTGGTGCTGCACATCAACGCCGCCCGTTTTCCCGACTCGGCCGAGTCGGTCGCGACCTTCGGCGCGCCGAGTCCCAAACAAAGCGCCGCGTTGAAGGTGCACAACGTCGTGCTGGAGGTCAGGGGGCCTGCGGGCGCGGCGCGGCAGGCGTTGATCGCGGCCGTCGATCGCGACTACCTGCAGGGGTTGGTCGGTCAGCAACTGCCCGAGGTCAGCGCCTCACAGGCGCGCGCGGCCACCGTGGCCGCGGCATCGCCCGGGCCGGCGAAGGCGAGCGCGGCACCTGCTGCTGCGCCCTCGGCGACCGAGCCGGCGCCATCAACGGCGGCGTCGGCGCGCCCCGGGACCGCGCCCCCCAGCGCCAATCCGCCGCCGTCCGACGCGCAGAAGAAGCCCGAGCCCGCATCACCCGCCGCGCAAGACGCGGCCAACGCGGTGAACCGGCTGCGCGGACTGCTGGGGCGCTGACCGTGCCGGACGCGGGCGGCCGTTGCGCGGTCGCAGGTGCTGCGATGCGATCTCCACAGCCGACCTTCGTGGATCAGCGCCGACAGCCAACATGAAGAGTCGCGAGAGACAGGCTCGCCATCTTGGAAACGACGCTTGCGCCAGCGCTTCCCAGCAGGCGATCGACGTCGCGGCAAGACGAAACACGATGCCCGCAACGAGAGTGTTGACCACGAGCGCGGCGGCCGTCGCCGCCGGGCCCGTGATCAGTAGCACGCCGAGCGGGACGGCACCGAAGCTCCCGGGATCCATGCGGCGCTGCAGCCTCTCGTGGGCAAGCAAATCACCCATGGCGAGAACGAACAGCGGAATTCCGCCGACGATCACGAAACCCCCACGGTGATGCCGAGCAACGTCAATATCGCCGTGCCGGCCAGCATGAAGCCGAGCGCCACCGGCATCGCCATCGCCCCCGAGTGGCAAATCGCACGCTGGACTTCGCGCACTTGTCTGTCGTTGGTGACCGCGACGAAGGCGGGCAGCACCCCGAACGCATCCACCGCGACGAAGAGGGGAACGAAGCACGGCCAGAACCCGGTCCAATAATCCATGCGGCTGCATCAGGTTCACTTGACCAGCGTAACCGGCATGGCGGCCGCGTGAAGCACCTTGATCGCGACCGAACCTAGCACGAGAGTCCTGATCAACCCCATGCCGCGGGTTCCCATGACGACGAGGTCGCAGTTCCACTGTTGCGCGCATCGCGCGATGGTCTCGCCAGGCTCCCCTTGCTCGACGTGCAGGGTGTAGGCCAAACCGGCGGCATCGAGCAGGACACCGGCGGACCGTGCGGCGTCGTGGCCGGCGCGCTGACTCCATTGCTCGATCACCCTCTGCATGGGGCCCAGGATGAGTTCGACATAGGTGACCGCCGGTTGCACGTTGAGCACGAGCACTTCAACCGACGGCAACCCCTTGGCAAGCTCGATCACATGCTTCACGGCCCGGTCCGAATTGGCCGACCCGTCAACCGGTACGAGCAATCGCAGCATCTTGGTCTCCTTTGCAGTCGAAGCCGGGGACACCATCACTTCACCAGGGTGACCGGGACATCGACGAGGTGGATCACCTTGGTCGCGACCGAACCCAGAACGAGAGCCTTGATCAACCCCATGCCCCGCGTCCCCATCACAATGGCATCGACGCCATCCTCCCTGGCGAACCGCGCGATCGTCTCCGCGGGATCACCGACCAACATGTGCTCGTCGCAGGCGACAGCACTCGCGTCCAGAACGTCGCGGGCGCTCTTGATCGCGTTGCGTCCCGCGCGCTCGTGAGCTGCATTGGCCATTTCGATGGTCACATTCACGGTAACGTCCCCGGCCAGGATGGGCGGCTGCACGTTGAGCAAGTGCACCTCCGGCGCGGGCCGCCCATCGATGAGCCGAATCAGAAACTGCGCCGCGCGGAGCGCGCTTGGCGATCCATCCACCGGCAGTAACAGCTTTTGCATGACTCGTTCTCCTGATCAGTCGGACGTGACCTCTCGCCCGTGGCGCATCGGATCGGCGTCACCGGCGCATCGCGGCGCGATGCGGCGAGGGATGGGCAATCCACTCGATGGTGGCCGTAGTGCAACATCGGCATTCCCCTCTCCGACGTGCGGCAGAATCGCCGCCCGCGCCAGGTTGCGCAATGTCACGGCCGCCGCAAAGTCATCGGGGGCTTCACCCGGTATCGCGATGGGCGCGCCAATGGTCACCACGATCGCATGGCGTCGCGGCAGCCACTCTTCCGCGGCGAGCGCGAGTCGGCTGCCGCGAATGGCCACCGGCACCACCGGCACCCTTGCCTGCACCGCGGCGGCAAACGCGCCGAGATGGAACGCCAGCAGTCCCGGTGAGCGCCGGAACGTGCCCTCGGGGAACACGGCGAGCGGCGGGCCGACTCGCGCGACGGCTGCCAGGCGGTCTGCGTCCGCCACGCTCTGCTTCGGCGAGAAGCGCTCCACGAAGTCAGCGCCGAGGCGCCGCAAGTAGACCCGCGGCACCAGACTCTGCAGCAGCTCCCGTTTGGCCACGAAGCGATACGGCGCCGGCAACGCGGCGACGAGGACCATCCCGTCGAGGTAGCTCGCGTGATTGGCCACCAGCACGTGAGGCTTGCCGCGTGGCAAGTTCTCGACGCCCAGCACGCGCAGGGGAATGCCGGCGAGTCGCAGAAACAGCCGCGCGGCGGCACGATTGATCAACCACGCCCACGCGGGCTTCGGCGTCGCGGCCGTCACCAGCCAGACAAGCGGCGCCAGCAACCCGAACACGGCCCAGACATAGCGCACCGTAAAGGGCCCTTCCCCCAAGGGCAAACCCGGCGCGCAGTTGCGCGCCCGCGCCCGTCCACCCGAGACGCGCGATCTGCCACCACACCGCATGCGAACGCGCGCCGACCCTACCCGCTTCGTATACCTCACGACTTGCGGCGCGACGGATCTTGCCGCTCGAGGTCTTGAGCACGGTGTGCGGCGGTGCCAGCACGACCTCGTCCGGCGGCTCGCCCAGCACGTCGGACACGGTGCGCACAATGGCCCCGCGCAAGTGGTCGCGCTGCATTGCGTCGGCCGCGCGAGTCTCGGCGAGCACCACCAGGCGCTCCGTCCCGGCCGCGGGATCCGCGCTGCCGAACGCGGCGACGCAACCCTTGCGTATGCCCGGCAGGGCCCCCACCGCCTCTTCGATCTCGTGCGGGTAGATGTTGCGCCCACCGCGAATGATGATGTCCTTGACGCGGCCGGTCAGGTAGACATCACCGTCCGCGACGTAGGCCCGATCACCGGTGTCCAGCCACTCGCCGTGAAGCAGCTTGCGGGTCTCGTCCGGATTTCGATAGTAGCCTGCGGTCGCCGACGGTCCCTGGAACTCGAGACGCCCTTCCTCGCGCTCGCCGACCTCGGCACCGGCTGCATCGACGACGCGAATCCGGTGGCCCGGCAGCGGCCTCCCGCACGCGACGAAACGCAGCGGCTGCGGATCGTCCGGCGCGGCGGGGAGAGCCTTCCGGTCGCGTACGAAGGACTGGCGGCGGATGCAGTCCACCAACGGCCCTCGGCCCAGGGGTGGAACCAGCAGCGCCACTGTCGCTTCGGCAAGGCCGTAAACGGGCGCCATCGCCGCGCGCCGAAAACCGAACTTCGCGAAGCGTGCAATGAACCGGTCCATCGTTTCCGGACTGACGGGCTCGGCACCGTTGGCCACGAGCCGAAGCGAGCTCAGATCCAGGCCCTCCAGTTCCCGATCGTCGATGCGCTTCAGGCACAGCTCGAAGGCGAAATTGGGCGCCGCCGTCAGTGTCCCACGATGGCGGTGAATGGCCCACAGCCAACGCTCCGGTCGTGCCAGAAACGCGAGCGGCGACATGACGACCAGCGGGTTCCCGAGATACAGGCTCGCAAGCCATGCGCTGATCAGCCCCATGTCGTGGTAGAGCGGCAGCCAGCTGACGAACACGTCGTCCGCGGTGATCGCGACCGCTTGCCTGATGGCGCGGATGTTCGCCAGCAGATTGGCATGGGTGAGGACCACGCCCTTCGGATTCCCGGTACTGCCGGACGTGTATTGGATGAACGCGATGTCGTCGGACTTTACCGCCGCCCGCGCGAACGTGCCGCGTTCCTTTGGCAGGCCGGTCGTGGCAATCACCTCCCGCAACCCGGGCACGACCGCTTCCAGCAGTCGGGCTACCGGCATCGCCTCGGGCACCGTGATCAGCATCACCGCCTCGGCGTTGGCGAGGATTCCAGCGTGGCGACGCACATGGTCCTCGATCTGGGAAAGGCGCGCCGGCGGGTAGATCGGGACGGGTATGCCACCTGCCAGGAGAATGCCAAAGTAGGCGTAGAAGTACGACGGACCGGTCGGCAGCATGATGGCGACCGCCTGCCTTGCTTCGAGCCCTGATTCCCGGAGCCGGGCCGCGATGGCCGCCGCCTCGAGCATCAGCTTGCCGTAGGAGATCTCCTCCTCACCCTCCTCGGAGGAGATGATGATCTGGGTACGCGAGGGATGGCGCTGTACATGCCAATCGAGAACCTCCAGCAGCGTCGTCGCTTCGTCGGGCTCCCCTTGCACGGCCTCCCTCGGCGTCGCGCGCGCCGCCACCGACGGGCTGACGCCACTGATCCTGGTTCCCGCGCGCAGCGCCGTCAGGAGATCCCGCGGCGTTTCGACGAGTTCAAGGGTGCTCTCCGGGAGACGGACGCCGAACGTCCGCTCGACGCGGAGCAGGAGTTCCACTCGCGCCAGACTGTCGAGGCCGAGGTCACGGTCCAGCGAATTGTCGAGCCTGACGTCGACGCGGCGCGTCGATTGCCGGTGCAGATCCCGACAGGTGGCGCGCACGACATCAAGCAACACATGCGCGACTTCCGCTCCATCATCGCCCGGCAACGTTGCTGCCATGCCACCGGCAACCGGCCCTGCGGCACCGGATCGACCGGTCGTCAACCGGTCCCGCTCCGGCTCAGCCAACGACCTGATGGGCTTCACCGCACGAAGCATCGACTGCGGCCTCCGCCTGCAACCAATCCTCCAGTTCGGCGCCGGGGGCGAACCCGCGGCTTGCCGCGCGAAGATACGCTGCTTCCGCGATCCTCCGGCGGCGAGCATCGACGTCTTCCGGGCTGACGACAGCGGTCTCGGCGATCGCCACCTGCGACCGGACGGTCGACTCCGCCTCGCTCGTTGCGGCGCCGATGCTCACGGTCTGGCCTGGCGCGGACTTGCGGGTCTTGACGGGGGCACTGGCTGCCATGACGCACCTCCTTCCGGGAACCACCGTTTGTGCAGCCCATTAGACAGCCCCTTATCCCCGATTACTTTCACCTAGACCAAACATCTGCCCGATGGTTGCTGCTCGGGCCCTTGCGCGGGCGTCAGCCCGAGGAGAGCGACGAGCCCCCTGCTCGACACCTCGTGGCCATCGACCTGACCTTCCACGCCGCAGCCCGGCACGTGACCGGGTCGTGTTTTCTGTTGCAGTCCGCCCGCTGCCGTTTTCTCGTGAACTGCGGGATGTTTCAAGGTCTTGCCGCCGTGGAACGCGATGCCGGGCCATTGGCATTCGACCCGCGCGAACTCGACTTCGTCCTGCTCCCTCACGCCCATGTCGACCATAGCGGCCTGCTGCCAAGATTGGCGGCGGATGGCTTCACGGAGCCGATCTACGCGACGGCAGCAACGGCCGACTTGCTGGCGATCATGCTGCCCGACTCGGCCTATCTGCAGCAGATGGCCACCGAGCGCGCCGCACGCTCGCCGAGGCTGCTCGAGCAAGGGCCGGCACTTCCGCTGCCACCGAACGTGGCGCGTGAGTGTCGCCGCTATCTGGAGTGCGGCGTCCTCGCGCATCCGCCGAAACCCGGTGCGGTTGAATGGCCTGTCCTTTGATCCAGAACATCCGGCTGTGGACAGAAACCGGAACCCCAATCGCAGGCCAAGTCCCTGAGTGATCAAGTAAACTCGGCCAGCGCTCACCAGAACTTCAGGCCAGCCTCTTCGCATGCTGCAATGCGGGGGACCGCAATGCCCGCCGAAGCCACCGGTTCACCCTCGACCGTGCTCGTCACCGGCGCTTCGTCAGGCATCGGTGAAGCGCTGGCGCACTGTTTTGCGCGCGACGGCCACCGCCTCGTGCTCGTCGCGCGCCGCGAATCGAGGCTGCGAGCGCTCGCGGAGTCGCTGTGCAACGAACACGGCACGCACGTCGACGTGGTGCCGAGCGATCTGGCGCGACGGGGTGCCGCGGCAACGCTGGCCGCGATGCTGCGACGCAGGCGGTGTGCGATCGACGTGCTCGTCAACAACGCCGGCGTGCTGGGGCATGGCGCGTTCGTCGGCTCGAGCGCCGCGCAGCACCATCGGCTGATCGACCTCAACGTCGCCGGCCTGACCGCCATGCTGGCCGCCTTCGTGCCCGCGATGGTCAGGCGCGGGCACGGACGCGTGCTCAACGTCGCATCGATCGCGGCGTTCGCTCCCGTGCCGGGCCTCGCAGTGTACGCGGCGAGCAAGGCCTACGTGTTGTCGCTGACCGAATCGCTGGCGGAGGAACTGCGCGACACCGGCGTGACCGTCACGGCGCTGTGCCCCGGCATCACGGCGACCGCGATGCTCGACCGTGCGATCCGGGACAACGTGCGCGTCGCTCAGTTGCCGGGCTTCGTGGTCGGCGACGTACGCGAGGTCGCGCTGGCGGGTTACCGTGCGTGCATGGCGGGCGAAACCATCACCGTGCCCGGCGCACTCAACCGGGCAGCGAGCGTGGCCGGACGCGCCACGCCGAAGTGGCTGCTGCGACGCATCGCCGGAGTCGTCGGGCGGCGGATGATCTAGGGTCCGTTCACACGATGCCTGCAAACGCGAACGGGAGAACCGGGGCGCCAATCCGGGCGCGCGACGATGCCAGGATCGGTAGCCCATGATCACGCTGGCGGAGATGTAGACCGCATGAAGCCCCTCTCCGGGCTCGACGCGCTCTTCCTGCACCTGGAGACGCCCGAGACGCCGATGCACGTGGGCGCGCTGCACCTGCTCGCTGCGCCGCCGGGAGATGCGAGCGCGTACGTCGCTGCGGTACGCCGCCACCTGGCGGCGCGCCTCCATCTCTCCCCCGTATTCACCCGCCGACTGGCGCCCATGCCCTTCGCGCTCGCCAATCCGGTCTGGGTGCGCACCGACACCGTCGACCTCCGCGCACACGTGCGTCACGTGAGGCTGCCCGCACCCGGCACGGTCACGCAGCTTGAGGCGACCGTCGCGCGGCTGCACGCGCGGCCACTCGAGCGCGATCGCCCGTTGTGGCGCCTGCACGTGATCGAGGGGCTCGCCTCGGGCGAGCTCGCGCTCTACACCAAGATTCATCATGCGACCCTCGACGGGGCGGCGAGCGTGGCCTTCGCGACCGCGCTGCTCGACACGACGCCCCGGCCACGCGCGGTGCCGGCGAGCGAGCACTCGGCGCGAGGCGAGCATCCGGGGCTCGCGGAAATGCTGGGGACCGTCGTCCGGATTTCCGTCACGCAGGCCGTGCGTGCGGTGCAGCGGCTGCCCGACCTCGCCGGCGTGTTGACCGCCCTCGTCGCACGCTCCAACGCAACGTCCAGCCCTGGCCGTCGCCGAGGCTCGTTCCGGTTTGCCCCGAGGACCCCGCTCAACGCCTCCATCGGCCGCGCTCGCGCGGTCGCGACGCTGTCGATCCCCATGCCGGCGGTCCTGCGCGTCGCCGACCGCCACCAGGTGACGGTCAATGACGTGGTGCTCGCGGTGGTGAGCGGCGCGCTGCGGCGCCATTTCGCCTCCCGCGGCGGGCTGCCGGCCGAGCCGATGATTGCGGCAGTGCCGGTGTCACTGCGCGAGGCCGGCAACACCGATGCGACGACGCTTGCCACGATGAGCCGGATGGGACTTGCCACCGACGTGCCGGAGCCGCTCGCGCGCCTGCATGCGATCCATGCCGGCTCGGGCAGGACCAAGTCGCTGGCCCGGGAACTGCGCTCGATCATTCCCACCGACTTTCCGTCGTTGGGGATGCCCTGGCTGTTCGGCGCTGCCGCCGCGCTGTACGGCCGCGCCCGGCTCGCGGATCGGATCCCTCCGCTCGCGAACCTGGTGATCTCGAACTTCCCCGGCCCGGCGACGCCGCTCTACCTTGCAGGCGCACGACTGCTCACCTGGTGGCCGCTGTCCATCGTCGAGCACGGTCTCGCGGTCAACGTCACCGTGCAGAGCTACGCGGGCTCGCTCGAGTTCGGCATCGTCGCCGCGCGCGACGCGCTGCGGGACACCGCCGGATTCGCCCGCGCGATGCGCGAGGCGTTCGCCGAGCTGCAGGCGCTGCGCGGGCGTGCCGGGAGTGCGACGTGACGCTTGCGACGATTGGCGGGCTCGATCTCGACTACGAGAGCTTCGGCCACGCCGACGCGCCGGCGATCCTGCTCATCATGGGCCTGGGCATGCCGGGCGTCGCGTGGCCCGATCCTCTCGTCGACGGTCTCGTCGCCGCGGGCTTCCGGGTGATCCGCTTCGACAATCGCGACTGCGGCCACTCCGGCAAGGTGGCCGGCGGGCGCATGCCCGACCTGCGCATCGCCATCGCCCGCGCGCTGCTGCGGCGCAGGGTCATCGCTCCGTACACGCTCGACGACATGGCCGCGGACAGCGTCGGCCTGCTCGACGTGCTCGGCATCGAGCGCGCCCACCTGGTCGGTGCGTCGATGGGCGGGATGATCGCCCAGAACACCGCGGCACTGTATCCGCAGCGCGTCGCGAGCCTCACGTCGATCATGTCGTCGACCGGCAACCCGAGCCCGCGCGTCGCCCTGGGTCGGCCGCGCGCGCTGCGGGCGATCCTCGCGCGTCCCACGAGCACGAGCGACGTCGAGACGCTTGTCGAGCACTACGTCCGCGTGTTCGGCGTGATCGGCAGCCCCGGCTTCGCCGTGGACGGGGAACTGCTTCGGCACAACCTCAGGCGCATCGTGAGCCGTGGCATCCACCCCGCGGGCACCGCGCGCCAACTGCTGGCGATACTCGCGTCGGGTGACCGTCGGGCGCTCCTTGCGCGCATCGTCGCGCCGACGCTGGTCGTCCACGGCAGCGACGACCCCCTGCTGCCCGTGGCGGCGGGGCGCGACACGGCCCTGCACATTCCGGGTGCCCGTCTCGAGATCATCCAGTGGCATGGGTCACGACCTGCCGCAGGGCGTGCAGCCGCTGCTGGTGGAGCGAATCGTCGCGCATTGCCGCGGTGCGCTGCGCGCGCCAGCACCGTGATCGACGTGACGCGTCCGATCGCGCCGGGGCAAGGCATTGCGACATACTGCAGGGTCACGACCGCCGAGTGCCGAGCGCACCATGACCAACGTTCCCTACGTCGATCAGCCTCCCGCTCCACCCTACGGCCAGCCGCTGACCTTGGCCGACGCCAAACGGATCGCCAGTGCGGCCGAGTCCGCCGCCCGCGAGCGAGGCTGGCCCGTCGTGGTCGCCGTCTACGACAGCACCGGCCACCTTGCGCTGCTGCACAGGATGGACGACGCCCATCTTGCGAGCGTCGCGGTGGCACAGCAGAAGGCCGAGACGGCGGTGAAGTACCGGCGCAGCACGCGCGCCTTCGAGGAAGGCATCGAGCAGGGCGGCGCGGGCGTACGCGCAGTGACGCTGCCCATGGTCTGCGCAGTGGACGGCGGCTTTCCGTTGCTCCGCGACGGGAAGATCGTCGGATCCATCGGGGTGTCCGGCATGAATCCGACTCAGGACGCTTTCGTCGCGCAGGTTGGCGCCGCAGCGCTCCAGGCGGGGCCCGCAGGCGTGGGGCTTGAGCCCGATTAAGGTCGCCTTAAGTTTCCTGTCCTAGAATAGTACGTGGGCCGCGTGACGTGGTCTGATCGCACCCTCCGCTCCAGGCCATGAACCCGTTGATCAATCCGACATCCGACCTCGACATCGAGGCGCTGCGCGGGTCTTGACACCACATCCCTACGACGGCCGTCTTTCCGTGGTCGTACCCGTTCGCAACGAGGCCGAGAACATCGAGCCGCTGGCCCGCGAGATCGCGGTCGCGCTTGCGGGGTTGCCTGCGTTCGAGATCGTCTACGTCGACGATGGCAGCGACGACGGCACGCACGCCGAGCTCGAGCGCATGCGCGCGTGCATACCGCAGCTTCGCCACGTGCGGCATGCCCGCAGCTGCGGCCAGAGCACCGCGATCCTGACCGGCGTGCGCAGTGCCCGCCACCCCTGGGTCGCAACGCTCGACGGGGACGGGCAAAACGACCCCGCCGACCTGCCGCGCCTGCTCGATCGCCTCGCCAACGCGCGGCCCGAGGAGAACCTGCACATGCTGGCCGGGTGGCGCGCCGCGCGGCAGGACACCTGGCTGCGCCGCTTCTCGTCAAGGGTCGCCAACGGCGTGCGCTCGCGCGTGCTGCGCGATGCAACCCCCGACACCGGATGCGGGTTGAAGGTGTTCGCGCGGGACACCTTTCTCCGCCTGCCCTACTTCGACCACATGCACCGTTTCCTGCCGGCGCTCGTGCAGCGGCAAGGGGGACGGGTCGAGTCCATCGTCGTCTCGCATCGGCCGCGCACGCGTGGACGCTCGAAGTACGGCGTCCACAACCGCCTGTGGGTAGGCATCGTGGACCTCTTCGGCGTCGCTTGGCTGATGCGCCGGGCGCGTCGTCCGGACGTGGTCGATGGCTAGGCACCGGGTCCGCCCGCACGTTCTGCTGCGCGGCCTCGCGCTCCTCGCGTCGCTCGCCGCGTTGGGGTGGACCGCGCAGTGGATGCTGGACGCCCACCTGCTCTCCCAGCAGTGGATCGACGCCGAGGTCGCCGGGCATGGCGTTGCCGGCTATGCGATCTTCGTCGGGGTCGGCGCGCTCGCCACCGCACTCGGCTTTCCCCGGCAGGTCGTCGCGTTTCTCGGCGGCTACGCGTTCGGCGCCATGGTCGGCAGTGAGGTCGCGCTCGTTGCCACGATACTTGGCTGCGCCGGCACCTTCCTGTACGCGCGCGCATTCGCCCGGTCGCTGCTCGCACGGCGCCTTGCCGGACGCGTGCGCCAGTTCGACGAGTTCGTCGGTCTGCACCCGTTCCAGATGACGATGATCGTGCGCCTCCTGCCGGTCGGCAGCAACGTCCTGACCAACCTCATCGCCGGCGTGTCGCGCATACGTCCCGCACCCTTCTTCGCCGGGTCCGCCGTGGGCTACGTGCCGCAGACGCTTGCGTTTGCACTCGCGGGCAGCGGCGTCGCCATCGCCCCGGTGTTCGAACTCGTGCTCGGTGCGGCGCTCTTCGTCGCCTCTGCCCTCCTCGGCATCGCGCTGTACCGGCGGCATCGCCACGGTGCGGCGCTCGAGGATGCGATCGACGACGCGCTGGAGTCCGGCGACCTGGCCCGCAAGGACGTCCTCTGACCGAGGTCGCTCCGTCCATGCGCGGCGCACTGCGGATCGGCCGCGGCGCGTTCTGGCGCGCGGTTCTCCTCGCGCTCGTCACGCTCGCCGCACTGGCGAGCCGCACCGCGGTGCCGGTCGACGAGACGCGCTATCTCGCGGTCGCGTGGGAAATGTGGCAGCGCGGGGACTTCCTCGTGCCGTTCCGGAACGGCGAAGCCTACAGCCACAAGCCGCCCCTGCTGTTCTGGCTGTTCCACCTCGGATGGGCGGTCTTCGGGGTCAACGACCTCTGGCCGAGGCTCATCCCGCCGCTGCTGGCGCTGGCGACGCTTGGCGTGACGACAAGCATCGCGTCCACGCTCTGGCCCGACGCCCCATGGCGGGCGGAACGGTCGGCGTGGATCCTGCTGGGCTGCCTCGTCTTCGCCGTCTTCGCCGGGATGGTCATGTTCGACATGCTGCTCGCGCTGTGCGTGTCGATCGGCGTGCTCGGGCTCGCGGTGGCACCGCGCGCCCCGGGTCGCGGTTTCGCGCTGCTCGCCGTCGCCATCGGTGGTGGCGTGCTCGCCAAGGGACCCGCGGTGCTGCTGCACCTCCTCCCGGCTGCACTCCTCGCGCCGTGGTGGCTAAGGGATCGGACGGTGCAATGGCGGCGCTGGTACGCCGGCGTCGTGCTCGCACTGATCGGTGGCGCGGCCATCGCGCTCGCCTGGGCGATCCCCGCGGGGCTTCGCGGTGGCGAGGATTACCGCAACGCGATCTTCTGGGGCCAGACGGCGAATCGGATGGTCGACTCGTTCGCGCACCAGCGGCCGATCTGGTGGTACGTCGCGCTGCTGCCGATCCTGGCCGCGCCGTGGATCCTCTGGAGGCCGCTCTGGCGCGGCCTGCGCACCGGCTCGCTGCTCGCCGATCGCGGCGGCCGGCTGGCGCTGACTCTCGTGCTCGTGACGTTCGTCGCATTTTCGCTCGTGAGCGGCAAGCAGGTGCACTACCTGGTGCCGCAGTTCCCCGCGTTCGCGCTGCTGGTTGCCCTTGCGCTCGACCATCCACAGCCGGCGGCCCGCCCGTGGCTCGCGATCGTCGGACTCGCGTCGCTCGGCGCCGTCGTGATCGCGCTGCCCTACGTGAAGCTGCCACCGGCCGTGGCGGCGCTTCATGCGGTCGCGCCGGCGTGGAGCGCGGCATTCGTGGCGCTCGCCGTCTGGCTCGCGTGGTCACCGCACCCACCCGAACGACAGGTGCCGCGGATGGCGACGGCGTGCGTGCTGATGGTCGCCTATCGCTTACCTGGTGTTCGTGCGCCCGCTATCCCCCGCCTATGACGTGGCGCCGCTGGCGCGCAAGATCGCCGAGTTGCAGGCGGCCGGCCGAGCGGTCGGGAACGATGGCGTGTACCACGCGCAATACCAGTTTGCCGGCCGGCTCGACAAACCCATCGAGGAACTGTCGACTCATGTCGAGGCGGAACGATGGGTCGAGGCCCACCCCGACGGGGCGATCGTGCTCTACTTTCGTCCGCCATTCGACCCTGCGCCACTTGGTCCGCTGGCGATGCAGCGCTATCGCGGTCGCATCGCCGCGGTGTTCGATGCACAGGCCGCGCTCGCACTGCTCGCCAAAGCCGAAGCCGAGTCCGAGCCCGACCCGGAGCGAAGCGCGGTCGAGAAAGCGCGTCCCCGGCCGCCGCGCTGAACGCGATGCGGCGCGAACGCGCCCGATGCCCGCCGGCGGCGGGTCATGGCCCTGCCGAACGCGCGTTTCGCACTGGAGAAGCGCGACTTGCGTGGACGGGCTTGAAACTTTGCCGCGGCCGGCGTAGCCTCAAGTCGAAGGTGGTTGTTGGATCGGTGCTCGCGGGTGGGGCAGCAGTCGTGGGTGTCGGTGTTCGCGGGCATCGTGGCCCGCAGCCGGATGCTCCCCCCGGTTCGCGACCGCGAGGCAGCGCCGATGTTGCAACCAGCATGACGGGGAGGCGCACTATCGATGACGCTCATGACAGTCTGGCCCCGAAGCCGGTGACCCAAGCCCGGCACGCGTTGCGGTGACGCAACGAAATGACGCCACGTGCAAGTGGCGAACCCGTGAAGCCCCGCGATCATCGTGGGGCTTTGCATTGGTGGGTCCGGACGAGGCGCAGCGATGCCCGCGGGCGGCGGCCGCCATGCGATGACGCGGCCAGGATGTCTGTCTAGCGCCTGAAGTCGCGAAAGCCCTCGACGCGCGCGAGATCCGCCTTCACCTGGTCGCAGCTGCGCTCGTAGACGATCTCGCGACCCATCGCATTGCCGGCATAGGCCTGGCGATTGCGCGTGGGAGTGAGATCGCACCGCACGCTGTGCACCCCTTCTCCGAGCACGACCTGGATCGCTTCCGGTCGCTTGCTGTACACGACGACGTCGAGCACCTGGCCACTGCTCGTGACGCGCACCGGGATCTTTTCAATGCTCATCGGACCATCCGTTCCGTCAGGGGGCCGGCGACCGCACCACGCCAAGCCCACCATTGAGCCCCGCCTCGTCCCCGGACGGATACAGTCTACCCGCGGGAAGCCGTTCCATGCCGCGTTGATCGCGGTCGTCGCGCGCGCGGCGCTTCCGGGACACGCCGCGAACGGGCAATGTACATTGCTGTCGGCCCATCGATCGAATGGCGGGCAGGTCGCCGCGGACATGAATACCCAAGCCGACCTCATCGCTGCCCTGATCGACCTGCACCGTGGCCTCGATCGGCAGGGGCCGGGCGCCGCGGACTTCTCGCGCAGCATCCTGGGCCTCGTTCCTCCCCTGCCACCCAGGCCGCGCATTGCCGATCTCGGATGCGGCAGCGGCGCGGGCGCCTTGCTGCTCGCCGAGCACTTCCGGTCCGAAGTCAGGGCCGTCGATCTGTCGGCGGTGTTCATCGACGAGCTCAAGGCCCGCGCCATCCGGGCGGGCCTCGGCCACCTGATCATTCCGATCCGGGCGGACATGGCGTCGCTCGACTGGCCGCCCGCGTCGATCGACCTCCTGTGGTCCGAAGGCGCCGCCTACAACCTGGGCTTCGAGCGCGCGCTCCGCCTCTGGCGACCGCTGCTCTCGAGCGGCGGAGTCGCCGTCATCTCGGAAATGAGCTGGTTCGCGGATGATGCCCCCGAACCGGCGCGGGCATTCTGGCGGACCGCCTACCCCACGATGGGCGACGAGCGCCTGAACGCCGCCATGGCCCGCGGGGCCGGCTACCGGACTCTGACCACGCGGCGCCTGCCGAGCGACGCCTGGTGGAGGAACTACTATGGTCCGCTGCGGGAGCGCATGAGGCGTGTAGACGTGACGCCGGCGATGCAGGCCGTCATTCGCGAGACGGAAGAGGAAATGGCACTGTTCGCGCGATTCAGCGACTGCTATGGCTACACGTTCTACGTCCTGCAACCGGCAGACGTGTGAGCCGCGTCGTGCCATCCGGCGATGCAACGCGCGAGCCGGCCGGGTGGCCGGTAGCCGCCGGCGCCGACCGCGCCGCGTTTACCCGGCAGGCGCGTTGAAGATGCCGTGGCGGGCCGACTGCGTGATCGCGAGCACGCACGGGTGGGTCAGGCGACGCTCGACGGAGATGGCGAAGTACTCCGACCTCAACTCGCGCGTCTCGCCGATACTGACGACGTCGTGCCGCTCGCGCATCTCGCCGCTCAGAATCGACGGTGCGGCGAATACGCCGTATCCCGCTTCACCGAACGCAGCCATCAGCGAGCTGCCGTCGAACTCGCCGACGATCCTCGGCTGCAACCTGCGCTTGCCCAGCCATCGCATGATCCTGGCGCGCATGACCGAGTCTGCCCCCGGCAGGAGCATCGGCATCGCATCGAGGCATGCGGGAAAGGGGCGCCTGCATCGTTGTGCGAATGCCCGGCTCGCGAAGAATGCCATCGGAGACTCGCCCAGCCGGTGATTGAACGCGCGCACGTCGACCGAGTCCGGGATCGGCGAGTCGGCGATCACGAGGTCGAGGCGATGGATCGCGAGCTCGGAAAGCAGGCTGTCGAGCCGCCACTCGTGGCAGACGATCCGGTAGGGCTCGGCCATCTGCAGCGCGGGCTCGAGCAGGCGGTGGGCCAGTCTCTTCGGCATGGCATCCGCGACGCCGACGCGAAACACGCCGGGCCGGCCGTTCGGGTGCAGCCGGATCATGCCGTCGAGCTCCGACTGCAGCGCGAAGATCTCGTTGGCGTAGCCCAGGACGAACCGCCCCGCCTCGGTCAGCTCGAGGCGACGTCCGCGGCGCACGAACAGCTCCCGCTCCAGCCGCCGTTCCAGCAGCTGGATCTGACCGCTGATCGTCTGCGGTGTCAGGTGCAGCTCCTCGCTGGCGCGGGCCACGCTGCCCGTGCTCGCGACCTTCCAGAAATAGAACAAGTGCTTGAGGTTCATCGGGGCGGCCACCGTTGATTCGAAAATATCGAACTACATGTGAAGAATAATCGACTTTACCTGACCAACGCATGTGCCTAGAGTAGCGGTAGAGCGAACGCGGGAAGCGGGCGCGTCCGGCGCCGCTTCCCGCGAAGAGGCCGGTCGGGGTCGCCTCCCCTACGCGAGGGTTGGCGCACCGTCTGCGCCATGCCCGGACACCGGATCAACGACTCCCAGCACCCCCTGGAGGAGACGCGATGGCTGACCAAGGAACGCTGTCCGACCGGACCTTCGAGATTCGCGAAGCCGCCTACCTCATCTGGCAGTCGGAGGGTTGCCCCGAGGGCTGCGACACGGATCACTGGCTGCGCGCCGAGCGCGAAGTGGCGCTGCAGGGCGCGGCGGCCGCCCCCGCCCCGGACGCCGAAGACATCTCGGCGTCTGTGCTCAAGCTGACGGCGAAGGTGAACGCCAAGCGCCGGGCTGGCAGTTAGCGCGAAGACAGGACAATATGACGGTGGCGCGTTCGCCAACGCGCCACGGCGCGACACCCGTCGGCTTCGTTGCGCGTCGCAGCGACGGCGCGCGCCCTAGCGCACCCGGAGGCTGCATCATGACGCCGCAAGCGCGCGGGACCAGGCGAGCGCCGCTCGGGCTGGCCGGCGCTCCGGCGCCGCGCGTGCCGTGGCATGCGCGATCCGTGGCCGCCGTCCTGGACACGCTGGGCACCTCCCCGACCGCCGGGCTCACCGGCGAGGAAGTGCGGCGCCGCCTGGAGGAGCACGGCGCAAACCGGCTGCCCTCGGCGGCGCGCCGGGGGCCGTTCGCGCGTTTCCTGCTGCAGTTCCACAACCCGCTGATCTACGTGCTGGTCGCGGCGGGCGTCGTGACCTCGTGGCTCGAGCACTACGTCGACGCCGGCGTGATCCTCGGTGTGGTCGTCGTCAACGCGCTCATCGGCTTCGTCCAGGAAGGCAAGGCAGAACGCGCGCTCGAAGCAGTGCGGGCGATGCTGGCGAGCCACGCGGTCGTGCTGCGCGAGGGCGAGCGGCACGAGGTCGACGCGGCCGAGCTCGTGCCCGGCGACATCGTGCTGGTCGAGTCCGGCACGAAGATCCCCGGCGACCTGCGCCTGTTCCACGCCAGGAACCTGCGGATCGACGAGGCGGCGCTCACGGGTGAGTCGGTCCCGGTCGAGAAGTGCGTCGACGCCGTGGCCGAAGATGCACCCATCGGCGACCGCCTGGGGATGGCCCACTCCGGGACCGTGGTCACCTTCGGACAAGGCCGGGGGGTGGTCGTCACGACCGGCACGTCCACCGAGATCGGCCGCATCGGCACCCTGGTGAGCGAGGTCGCCACGCTCGCCACGCCGCTGACGCGCAGGCTCGACCAGTTCGCCCGGCAGATCACCTTCTTCATCCTGCTCCTGGGACTGTCGACCTTCGCCTACGGTCGCTTCGTGATGCACATGCCGGCGATGGACATCTTCCTCGCCGTCGTGGGACTCGCTGTCGCGGCCATCCCCGAGGGCCTGCCGGCGATCGTCACCATCACGCTGGCCATCGGGACGACCACGATGGCGAAGTCGCGCGCGATCGTGCGACGGCTGCCCGCGGTGGAGACGCTGGGCTCCGTCACGGTGATCTGCACCGACAAGACCGGCACGCTGACGCGCAACGAGATGACGGCCGTGTCGGTGATGCTGCCCGAACGGACACTGGAGGTCAGCGGCACCGGATACGCGCCGGACGGCGGCTTTCAGGAAGCGGGGCAGCCACTCGATCCGCTGGCGCTCCCCGGGCTGCAGGAGCTGTGCCGCTGCGCGCTGCTCTGCAACGATGCCCGGCTGCGGCACGACGAGACGACGGGCTGGAGTCTGGTCGGCGATCCCACCGAGGGCGCACTGGTCGCCCTCGCGCTGAAGGCGGGGCTCGACGCGACCACGGCGCGCGAGGACGCGCCGCGCTGCGACGAGATTCCGTTCGAGTCCGAGCACTGCTTCATGGCGACGCTGCATCACGATCACTTCGGCAACGCGTTCGCCTACCTCAAGGGCGCACCGGAGCGCGTGCTCGCGCTCTGCGTCCGGGACCACGACGGCGCGCCAATCGACGCGGCGGCGTGGACGGCACGGATGGACGCCGCCGCGGGAAACGGCTTGCGCCTGCTTGCCCTCGCACGTGCCGAACTGCCGCCGGGCACGACGGCGCTCGCGTTGCCGGACATCGCACGGTGCTTCACGCTGCTCGGCGTCGTCGGCATGATCGACCCGCCGCGCCCCGAGGCGATCGCGGCCGTCGAGGAGTGCCGGGCTGCGGGCATCCGGGTCAAGATGATCACGGGCGACCACGTCGTCACCGCCGCCGCGATCGGCCGGCAACTGGGCCTCGACGCCGCGCATCCGCTCGCCGGGAAGACGGTACAGGACCTCGACGCGCGGGCGCTGGGAGAGGCGGTGCGTGCGACCGACGTGATCGCGCGTGCGAGCCCGGAGCACAAGTTGCGCCTGGTTGCCGCGCTGCAGGGCCAAGGCGAGCTGGTGGCCATGACCGGAGACGGCGTCAACGACGCGCCGGCGCTCAAGGCCGCGGACATCGGCGTGGCCATGGGCGGACGCGGCACCGACGCGGCACGGGAGGCCGCGGATCTCGTGCTGACCGACGACAACTTCTCCACGATCGCGCGGGCCGTGCGCGAGGGCCGCGTCGTCTTCGACAACATCAAGAAGTCGCTGCTCTTCGTCCTGCCTACCAACGGGGGCGAGGCCGGCGTCATCCTGCTCGCCGTGTTCGCGGGGATGGCGCTGCCGGTGACCGCCGCCCAGATCCTGTGGGTGAACATGGTCACGACGGTGACGCTGGCGCTGGCGCTCGCGTTCGAGCCGGCGGAGCGCGGCGTGATGAGCCGCCCGCCGCGCCCTCCCGCAGAGCCGCTGATCACCCGGCTCCTCTTCGTGCGCATCGCCTACGTCAGCGTGCTGATGATGGCGGTGACATTCGCCGTCTACGAGTGGGAGCTGCTGCGCGGCGGCAGCATCGAGACTGCCCGAACCGCAGCGGTGAACATGCTGGTCGTGGGCGAGCTCGTGTACCTCTTCAACGTGCGTCACTTCACCGACCACGCCTTCGCGCGCGACACGCTCTACGGCAACCCGGTGGCATTCTGGGCCTGCGTGGTCCTGATCGGCCTGCAGCTCGCCTTCACCTACGCGCCGCCGATGCAGCACCTGTTCCGCACCGCGCCGCTGGACGCCGCGGCCTGGACGCTGATCCTTGCGCTGGGACTCGCCAAGTTCGTGGCCGTCGAAGCGGAGAAGTGGCTGCTGAGGCGCCTCGGCGTACGGCGGATGTGACCCTTCGCGCGTGAGGTTCGAGCACCCCTCCCATTCGCAGCCCGAAGGGATGGGCGTTCGCGGGTTTCGTGTGAACGGGCCCTGGATCGACCGTGCGAGCGCTACCAGCCGGTCGGCGGCCGCGGCCCAGCCGGCGTGGCATCCGATCTTCTGCTGGGTCTGCCGATCGGCGGCAACGACTTCAGAAAGCGCCGGGGTGGTTCGCGAACATCCAGAGCAGTCCGCTCAGCGTGAAGAACGATGCCACCGTGGCGACCAGCATGGACGCCGCGCCGACGTCCTCGTGTCCGTACGCCTGCGCGAAGATCGGGTAGATGCCCATCATCGGCACCGCCGCCGTCAGCACGGCCGCCGCGCGCAACGAAGGATCGAGCGCGGGCATTCCCAGCGCCGGCAACGCGAACACCGCGAGCCCCACCGCCAGGGGATGCAGCAACAGCTTGCCGATGGCGATCGGGACGATCTTCCTACCCAACCCGCGCATCGGCAGTGCCACCAGCGTGCCGCCGATGACGAACAGCGACAGGGCGCTGCTCGACAGCGCAAACAGGTCGACGGTCCGCGCCACGGCTGCGGGCAGCCTCCAACCCAGCGCGGACATGGCGATGCCGCCGGCGATCGCGATGAGCAGCGGATTGGCCGCGAGTCGCGCGAGCGACTTTCCCACCACCGCGTGCCAACGGCCCCTGTCGCCCCGGCCGCGCTCGGCCAGCAGGAGCACGAGCGGGATGACCACGAGGTTCTCCACCATCATGTTGAGGGCCAGCACCACGCCCGCCACGGACGGCAGCGTGAGGAGCAGGATCGGGTAGCCGATGAAGCCGCTGTTGGCGCACGTCATGCCCATCGCGACGATGCTGCTGCCCGCCGGATCGAGCCTCGCGACGCGGTGCCCCCAGGCATAACCGGCGCCCAGCAGCGCCAGCGAGCCCGCAAGGTAGGCAAGGAGGTAGCCGCCATTCAGCACGTCGCCGATCGGGCGCTGCGACAGCGCGTTGAAGAGCAGCGCCGGCAGCGCGATGTTGACGACGAACTTGCCGAACACGCGCATGTCGGCCTTGGCGAACAGCCCGGCCCGGGTCGTCGCGAATCCGAGCAGCGCGACGAGGAAGATCGGACCGGTGATGGCGAGAACGTCGAGCATTCAGTGAATACGCGCAGCAGCGACGCAAGCGCGCGCCGCGGGCGCGTCCCTGGTCGCGAAGCAGGCATTATCCCGGCGCCCGATGCCGTTGTCGCGTGCAGCCCGCCGCCGATGCGGGCCGCGGGTTTTCCTCGTGTCCCGTCCAAGGTATAGTCGGCCTCCAGAGCCCGTTGCAGAAGGCTCTGCCGTTGCGCCGCACCCGCCCCGTTCATGGCGGATCGCGTCGCCTCGGCACCCGAACGCGGCGACGTGCATGCGTTGCCGGTCTTCGGCTCGCGCCCGCGGGGTGCGGCCTCCATCCATTCGACGGAGATCGCCGCGCATGCGCCTGTCACTTCGCTTTCTGGTCCCGCTGCTCCTCGCGCTGGGCGTCTTCGCCTGGGCCGCGGTGCCGCTCACCGACGCGCTGATGCTGCGCTGGTTCGTGCGCGACCTCGACATCCGCGCGAACCTGATCGCGAACACGGTGCACGAACCGCTCGGCGAGCTCGTCGCCAGCGGCTCGACCATCAACGTGACCCGTTACCTGAGCCGCATCGCGCAGGACGAGCGCATCTACGCGGCCGCGCTGTGCCGGCCGGGACTGCCGCTGCCGGTCGCGACGAAGGACTTTCCCGGGGACCTGCGGTGCGACGGGCTCGCCGACTATTCCGCCGCCGACGGCAAGCACGTGCTGGACATCCCGACCGGTCCGCTGCACGTCGCCGCGCAGGCGCTCGAAATGCCCGACGGGACGAGTGCCACGCTGGTGCTGGTCCACGACATGCGCTTCGTGCAGCGGCGCAGCGACGAGACCAGGCGCTACCTGTTCTATTTCTTCGTCGCGCTCGCCGCGAGCGTCGCGCTGATCACCACCGTGATCGCGCAGCTCTCCTGGCGCGGGTGGGTGCACGGGCTGCGCGCACTGCTGCGCGGCGAGGGCCTGCTGCGTCCGGCGAGCATGATGTCCGTGCCGGAGCTGCGCCCGATCGCGCGCGACGTGAAGGCGCTGATCCGCGAGCTCGAGGCCCGCTACCGCCCGCGCGACGAGGAGCAGCTCGCCTGGAACGCGCAGACGCTGCGCTCGGTGCTCGAGGGCGAGCTCAAGGGTCACGAGGTCATCGTCGTCTCCAACCGCGAGCCCTACATCCACGTGCGCGAGCCGGGACTCGGTCCGGGTGCAGCGACCGGCGAGCGGCCTCGTCACCGCGCTCGAGCCGGTGATGCGGGCGTGCTCGGGCACGTGGATCGCGCACGGCAGCGGCTCGGCCGACCGCGACGTCGTCGACGCGCACGACCGCATCGCCGTGCCGCCCGACGACCCGGCCTACCAGCTGCGCCGGATCTGGCTCACGCCGGAAGAGGAGGACGGCTACTACAGCGGCTTCGCCAACGAGGGCCTGTGGCCGCTGTGCCACATCGCGCACGTGCGGCCCACGTTCCGCTCCTCGGACTTCGAGGCCTACCGCAAGGTCAACGCGCGCTTCGCCGACGCGGTGGTCGCCGAGGCGCGCTCGAAGGACCCGATCGTCCTCGTGCAGGACTACCACTTCGCGCTGCTGCCGCGGATGATCCGCGAGCGGCTGCCGCGCGCGACGATCATCACGTTCTGGCACATCCCGTGGCCCAACCCCGAGGCGTTCGCGATCTGCCCGTGGCGCGACGAGCTCCTCGACGGGCTGCTGGGCAGCAGCATCCTCGGCTTCCACACCCAGTTCCACTGCAACAACTTCCTCGACACCGTCGACCGGCTGCTCGAGGCGCGCGTGGACCGCGAGTCGTTCACCGTGCGCTTCCGCGGCCACTACACGGCCGTCAACCGCTACCCGATCTCGATCGAGTGGCCGCCGCAGGCGCTCGCGACGCAGAAGGACGTCGCGTCGGCACGGCGCGACGTGCGGGCGCGGCTCGAGCTTCCGCCCGACCACGCGCTCGGCATCGGCATCGAGCGGCTCGACTACACGAAGGGCATCCTCGAGCGCTTCCGGGCCGTCGGCCGGCTGCTCGCGCTGGAGCCGCAGTGGGTGGGCAGGTTCACGTTCGTGCAGATCGCCGCGCCGACGCGCGGCATGATCGGCGATTACCGCGACTATGCCGGGCGCGTGCGCGCCGTCGCGGACGAGATCAACGCGCGCTTCGCCAAGGCCGCGCATCCGCCGATCATCCTGCTCGCCGAGCACCACGAGCCCGACTCGGTCTACGAGCACTTCCGCGCCGCGGACGTGTGCTTCGTGTCGAGCCTCCACGACGGCATGAATCTCGTCGCCAAGGAGTTCGTGGCCTCGCGCGACGACGAGCGCGGCGTGCTCGTGCTCTCGCAGTTCGCCGGCGCCTCGCGCGAGCTCCCCGAGGCGCTGATCGTCAATCCCTACGACGCCGACCAGTGCGCCGCGGCGCTGCATCTCGCGCTGACGATGCCCGCCGACGAGCAGCGCGCGCGCATGCGCCTGATGCGTGGCCTGGTGCGCGAGTTCAACGTGTTCCGCTGGGCGGGCCGCATGCTGATCGACGCGGCGGCGATGCGGGAGCGTTCCGCGCTGCGTCGCTTCGCGCGCGAGCGCGAGCCGCTGGAGTCGGCTTGACCGTGCGGATGCCGCGACTGTCCGCCCTGCGCGCGCTCGGCGGCTGGCTCATGCGGCGCCCGCCGCCTGCGTTGACGCCGCACTGCGCGCTGTTCCTCGACATCGACGGCACGCTGCTCGAGCTCGCCGAGCGTCCGGAGGCCGCGCGTCCGGATCGGGCGGTGAGCGAGCTCCTGCCGGCGCTCGGCCGCGCGCTCGACGGCGCGTTCGCGCTCGTCACCGGCCGCGCCATCTCGGACGTCGACCGGCTCTTCCCCGGACTCGCGATGCCGGTCGCGGGGCAGCATGGGGCGGAGCGGCGCAGCGCGCACGGCACGGTGCACATCCACGCACCCGCTCCGCACACGCTCGCCCGCCTGCGCGCGCTGTTCACCACGTTCGCGAGCGCCCACCCGGGGCTCCTGCTCGAGGACAAGGGCCACTCGCTCGCGATCCACTACCGCCAGGCGCCGGAGCTCGCGGCCCTCGTGCGCCGCGCGGTGCGCGATGGCGTCGAGTCGACCGGCACCACCGGCTACGAGCTGCAGCCCGGCAAGTGCCTGCTGGAGCTCCGTCCCGAGGGCCGCGACAAGGGCGCGGCGATCCGGGACTTCATGGGCGAAGTGCCCTTCCGCGGCCGCTTCCCGGTGTTCGTCGGCGACGACCGTGGCGACGAGCACGGGTTCGCCATGGTCGACGCGCTCGGCGGCTGGTCGGTCAAGGTGGGACAGGGGACGCTCGCGCGCGCGGTTCCGGCTCGACGACGTCGCGGCGGTGCGCCGCTGGCTCGCGGAGTCGCTCGCCGACATCCCTGCCGTGGAGACGACCTCGTGACGCGAACGCTGGAACTGGCACTGATCGGCAACGGCCGCATCGGACTCCTCGTCGACGCCGAGGGAACGGTGGTCTGGGGCTGCTATCCCTCGCTCGACGGCGATCCGATGTTCTGTGCGCTCCTCGACACGGCGCCGCCGCCGGACGCGCGGGGCGTGTTCGCCGTGGAGATGGCGGATGCGGTTTCGTACGCGCAGGATTACGTCGCCAACACGGCCGTGCTCGTCACCACGATCACCGACGCGTCCGGCAGCGCCGTCGAGATCACCGACTGCGTCCCGCGCTTCCGCCAGTACGGCCGCGTGTTCCAGCCCTTGACCCTTGTGCGGCGGGTCCGGCGGCTCGCCGGCAGTCCCCGGATCACGGTGCGCCTGCGACCGGCCGCGAACCACGGTGCCGAAGTCCCCGCGGTCACGATGGGCAGCCACCACATCCGCTACGTCGGCACCTCGCACACGCTGCGGCTCACCACCGACGCATCGATCACCGCGATCCGTGAGGAGCGGCCGTTCTTCGTCGAGGATGCGGTGACGCTCGTGCTCGGGCCCGACGAGCCGGTGAACGAGGCCGTCGCCGGGATGGGCAGGCACTGCATCGAGGAGACGATCGCCTGGTGGCGCGATTGGGTGCGGCGGCTCGCGATACCGTTCGAGTGGCAGGAGGCCGTGATCCGCGCCGCGATCGCGTTGCAGCTGAACCACTTCGACGACACCGGCGCGATCGTCGCGGCGATGACGACCTCGATTCCCGAGTCCGACGGGTCGGGCCGCAACTGGGACTATCGCTACTGCTGGCTGCGCGACGCGTACTTCGTCGTCGACGCGCTGAACCGCCTCAACGCCACCGAGACGATGGAGGGCTACCTGCGCTACGTCGTGAACGCGACCGCCGGCAGCGCCGACGGCTCGCTCCAGCCCGTCTACGCGATCGACGGCAAGGCGTCGCTCACCGAGCGCACGATCGCGTCGCTGCCGGGCTACCGCGGCATGGGCCCGGTTCGCGTCGGCAACGACGCCTGGCGGCAGACGCAGCACGACGTCTACGGATCGGCCGTGCTCGCCGCGACGCACGTCTTCTTCGACGAGCGGCTCGCACGCAAGGGCGACGTCGCGCTGTTCGAGCGCCTCGAACGGTTCGGCCGGCGCGCCGCGGCGCTGTTCGACCGACCCGACGCGGGACTGTGGGAGTTGCGCGGCACCGCGCGCGTCCACACCTTTTCCGCGGTGATGTGCTGGTGCGCGTGCGATCGCCTCGCCCGCATCGCCGATCGGCTCGGCCTGCCCGCGCGGGGGGCCGCCTGGCGCGGCGAAGCCGCACGCATCGAGGCCTTCGTCAGCGCCCACTGCTTCAATGCGGAGCGCGGCACGTTCGTCTCGGTGGCCGGCGGCGAAGATCTCGACGCGAGCCTGCTGCTGCTCGCCGACCTCGGCTTCGTCGACGCCGGCGATCCGCGCTTCGACGCCACGGTGCGGGCGATCGAGCGCGAGCTGATCCGCGGCGGCTACGTATTCCGCTACGTCGAGCGCGACGACTTCGGCGAGCCCGCGAACGCGTTCCTCGTCTGCACGTTCTGGTACGTGAACGCGCTGGCAGCCACCGGCCGCCGCGACGAGGCCCGGGCGGTGTTCGAGCGCCTGCTCGCCCGCCGCACGTGCCACGGCCTGTACGCCGAGCACCTCGATCCCGCCACCGGCGAACCCTGGGGCAACTTCGTGCAGACCTACAGCATGGTCGGGCTGATCACCGCCGCGATCCGCCTGTCGAAGCCCTGGGACGAGGCGTTCTAGCGGCTCCGCATGCCGACGCGGGCCGGCTCGCTACCCGCCCGCCGAACCGGTCGCGGCCGCGCGCGCCTGCGCGATCGCCTCGCGCATCGCCTCCGGCGGTTGCGCGCCCGAGAGCCCCACCCTGCCGTCGAAGATGAAGAACGGCACGCCGCTGATGCCGAGCGCGCGCACGCGCGCCTCGGCCTCGGCGATCTCGTCGGCGCCGAGCCCGGACTCGAGCCACACGCGCGCCGCGTCCGCGTCGCACCCCGCCTCGGCGGCAAGCGCCGCCAGCGTGTCGCGGTCCCCGAGGTATCGGCCTTCCTGGAAGTAGGCGCGAAACAGCCGCTCGACCAGCGGTCCCGCCTCGCCGCGCGACTGCGCCCAGGCGATCAGGCGATGCGCGTCGCGCGTGTTGGGCTGGCGCGCGATCGCTTCGAAATCGAAGTCGAGGCCGGCGCGCGTGCCGGCCTCGCGAACGCGCGCGTAGATCTCCGCCGCCCGCGCCGGCCCGCCGAACTTGGCCTCGAGGTAGCCCTTGCGGTCCACGCCCGTCGGCCGGCAGGTCCGGGTTGAGCTCGAACGGATGCCAACGCACGTTCGCGCCGGCGGCCTCGGGCAGGCCGGCGAGCGCGGCCTCGAGATGGCGCTTGCCGATGAAGCACCAGGGACATACGACGTCGGAGACGACGTCGATCACCAGCGGCTCGGTGGACGCGTGCATCGGCCGATAATACCCGCCATGCGCTTCGACATCGCCTGCCGCGTCGTCGACAACTACGGGGATGCGGGGGTCGCCCTGCGTCTCGCGCGCACCCTCGTCGCCGAGCACGGTGCCGCGGTCACCCTGTGGATCGACGACCGCCGCGTGCTCGCGCGCATCGCGCCGGGACTCAACGCCACGTCGCACGACACGGCCTGCGGCGGCATCCGCGTGCGCGCGCTGGAGCACGTCCACCGCACCGGACCCGTCCCCGGAAGTGATCGTCGAGGCCTTCGGCTGCGGGCTGCCCGACACCTGGCTCGATGCGATGCAGGCGGCGCCACGCGCGCCCGTGTGGATCAACCTCGAGTACCTCTCCGCCGAAAGCTGGGTCGACGGCGCGCACGGCCTGCCGTCGCGACATCCGTCGCGTCCGCTCACCCGCTGGTTCTTCTTCCCGGGATTCACGGTAGAGACCGGCGGGCTGCTGCGCGAGCGCGGGCTCGCCGAGGCGCGCGATGCCCGCGCCACCGTCCCCGATGCGCGCACGGCGCCGTGGACGTCGCTCGGGCTCGTCCCGCCGGCCGACGATGCGCTCACTGTGAGCCTCTTCTGCTACCCGAACGACGCGCTGCCGGCGCTGTTCGACGCGTGGGCGAACGACGACTCGCCGGTCGCCTGCCTCGTTCCGGAAGGCGTGGCCACGGCGGCGATCGACCGCTTCCTGCACGGCGCCGCTGCCGCGTCCGGGCTGCGTCGCGCGCGCCGGCAACCTCGCCCTCGCCGTGGTGCCCTTCGTCGACCAGGCGGCCTTCGACCGTCGGCTGTGGGCCTGCGACCTCGACATCGTCCGCGGCGAGGATTCGTTCGTGCGCGCGCAGTGGGCCGCGCAGCCGTTGGCGTGGCACGCCTACCCGCAGCCCGAGGGCGCGCACCGGGCGAAGCTCGCGGCCTTCGCCGATCGTTACGGTGCCACGCTGGACGCGGCCACCGGCAGTGCGTGGCGGGCGTTCCAGGACGCGTTCAACGCCGGCGACGGTCCGGCACTCGCCGCCGCCTGGAGTCCGCTGAAGCGGGCGCTGCCCGCACTCGGCGCGCACGCCCGGCGCTGGGCCGGCGAACTCGCCCGGCTGCCGGATCTCACCAGCCAACTTGTTGATTTTTGCCGGGTTCGGCTATAATTATCGGGTTCCCCGAATTCAGTTTCCGAGACCGTTCGGCGGTGCGGGCTTCCGCGCCCGACCGCGCCCCGGTCCGGGAACGCCCAGAAACCCCAGGAATCGCCATGAAAACCGCACAGGAAGTCCGCGCCGGCAACGTGATCATGATCGGCAAGGATCCGATGGTCGTGCAGAAGGCCGAGTTCTCGAAATCCGGCCGCAACGCCTCCGTCGTGAAGATGAAGCTCAAGAACCTGCTCTCGGGCAGCCCGACCGAGACCATCTACCGCGCCGACGAGAAGTTCGAGACGATCCAGCTCGAAAAGAAGGACGCGACCTACTCGTACTTCGCCGACCCGATGTACGTGTTCATGGACGCCGACTTCAACCAGCACGAGGTCGAGGCGGACAACATGGGCGACGCGCTCCACTACCTCGAGGACGGCATGCCCTGCGAGATCACGTTCTACGACGGCCGCGCGATCTCCGTCGAGATGCCGACGAGCTTCGTGCGCGAGGTGATCTACACCGAGCCCGCGGTCAAGGGCGACACCTCCGGCAAGGTGATGAAGCCGGCGAAGCTCGCCACCGGATTCGAGGTCGCGGTGCCGCTGTTCGTCAGCACCGGCGACCGGATCGAGGTCGACACCCGCACCGGCGAGTACCGCCGCCGCGTCTGACCGGCTGCCGCCTGCCTCCCCCAGCAGCGGGCGCCTCGACGGCGCCCGTTGTCATTCGGGCGCCGGTTGACCGCAACGACCGATGCCGGTGGCCCCCGCGTGCGGCCGGCCGTCGTCTTGCGCCGCAACACGAGTCCCGGGCGGGGCGCGCGCGGACCATCCCGTCCGGTGGGGGCTTGATCGCGATCAATCGCGCCGGCGGCGGGTACGGGTAGGGTCGCGCCTAGTGCATGCGCTTGGCGCCCGCCCGGACGCCCGTCGCACGGAACCCCGTCCATCGAAAGCGAAACTGCCATGTTCGACCGCCCCGTCCGGTCCGTGATGCGGCGCCGGAACGTCGTCACGGCGAAGCCGGACACGACCGTCCAGAAGGCAGCGTCAATGATGGCCGGCCGCAACGTCGGTGCGGTGATGATCGTCGACGGCGAAGCGCTGGTCGGCATCTTCACCGAGCGCGACGTCGTGTTCCGGGTCGTCGCCCGCGGGCTCGATCCCGCGACGACCGCCGTCGCCGCCGTGATGACCCCCAAGCCGCACACCACCAGCCCGGACGTGCCATTCGGCTCCGCACTCGCGGTGATGCACGAAAAGGGCTTCCGGCACATGCCGGTGATCGAGAACGGCAAGCCGGTGGGCATCGTTTCGGCGCGTAGCGCGATGGATCCCGAGCTCGAGGACTTCGCCGCCGAGGCGCGCCGGCGCGAGCACTACCGCGCCCAGCACGGCTGAACCCTCGGCGCGCGCGCTGCGTCGCGTCTTCAGCGCAGCGCGAAATCGACGCGCCGCGCTGGCGCCTTCGCCGGCGCCTCCCCGGCCTTCGGCGCCACCAGGAACACCCGCTCCGCCGGGATGCCTCGCGCGACGAGCGCGTCCTTCGCCGCCCGCGCGCGCTGCAGCGCGAGATCCTGCACCGCGGCAGCCGGCGGCGCGAAGTGTTTCGCGAGCATCGCCTCCATCTCGGCCGCCGGCACCTCCGCAAGCGCGCCGGCGGCATCGCGCGGCCGGCCGTCGATCGCCGTGTTGCGGTAGAGCCAGACCACCCACCGCGCCCGCTCCTCGGGCGCGAGCTTGATCGCATCGGCGCTCGGAACTTCGTCCGGCGTGCCCGCGACCGCGGCGAACTTGACCTCGCGCAGCTGCTTCTCGAGCGCGGCGCGCGCGAGTCCGTCGGCGTCGCTTGCCGCGTCCACGCGGCCGGTCACGTCCACCTTGAGCGCGGGGCGGCTGGCGAGCGCCTTGGCGAGCCGCTCGACGCGCGCCGCCGCCTCGCCCTCGACGGCCGCGCTGCCCGCGGCGAACTCGAGGAGCGCGAGGTCCTCGCCACCCGCCGCGCTCCCCGCGCTCCCCGCGCCACCGGCGATCGACGACAGCAGCGCGAACGGCGCCGTGGCCGCCTTGGTGAGCAGGTTGACGATCACCTTGACGACGATCGCGAACATCGAGAACTGCGGGTCGTCGAGCGTGCCGCTGATCGGGATGTCGAGGTCGATGACGCCGTTCGCGTCCTTGAGCAGCGACACCGCGAAGAGCACCGGCAGCTTCGTCGCGTCGGGACTGTCGACCTTGTCGCCGAAGGTGAGCTGGTCGAGCACCAGCCGGTTCTTCGCGTCGAGCTTGCGGTTCTCGACCTTGTAGTCGACGTCGAAGTTCATCTTGCCGCGGGTGATGCCGTAGCCCGCGTACTTGGCGGAGTAAGGCGACAGCGGCGGCAACTCGATGTCGCGCGCCTTGCCCGAGATGCGGAACGACAGGTCGCGCGCGAACGGCTGCAATTCGCCGTGGATCTCGACCGGCGCGGCGTCGTCGACCTTCGCCGTCACGTCGATCACGCCGGCCTGCGCGGGCGACATCGCGGAAACCGTCCCGGTGACGCCGGTGAGGTTCGCGCTGTAGTTCGGCCGGATGAAGAAGTCGCTGAAGACGACGTTGCCGTTCGAGAGCGCGATGCGCCCGAGCGACAGCGGCAGGCTGCCGTCGCTCGCGCGCCGCAGCGTCTTGCCGGCCGCCGCGGCCGCGCTGCCGACCGCCTGGTGGTGCCGGCCAGCGCACCGGCCGCGCCGTGCGCGGCCCGTCGGCGCCGCCGACTGCGGTGCAGCGGGACCCGTCGCGGCCTCGTCGCCGCGCGCGATCTTCGCGAGGTTCAGCGTGCCGTCGGGGTACACGATCACGCGCGCATAGAAGTCGTCGAGCGCGATGCCCTCCGTCGACACCTCGAACGGATCGAGGTTGGCCCGCGCCCCTTCGAGGCGCAGCGAGCGCCAGGCGAGCAGCTTGTTGCCGGTCGGGGGATCGTTCGCGCCGAAGTCCTCGAGCGCGAGGTTGCCCGCCCACTTGACGCGCGCCGGCGCATCGTGCGGAAACGCCGCGTCGAGCGTACCGCGCGCGCTCGCGGTGCCGCCGGTGAGATCGAGCGCGAGGCCGCGCTCGATGTACGTCCGGAACGGCATCAGCGCGATCCGCGACGCATCCACCGAGAGCGTCGCCGCCACCGGGTTCGTGCCGAACGGGCCCTTCGCCCTGATGCGGCCGGTGCGGTTGACGCGCGCGGCGAAGTCGACCGTCGCCTTCGCGCCGGGTGCGTTGCTGGCGTCCGCCGCGGTGACGCTCACCTCGTCGAAGCGGAGCTCGATCGGCGACGGAGCGTGGAGGTCGCGAAAGCGCACCTCGCCCCGCGCGGTGGCGATGCGCCGGACGAGGACCTGCCACGCCTGCCCGGCGTCCGCCTTCGCCGCGGCACCGGTCTCGCGATCGATGCGCAGCAGCCGCGCATAGTTCCACGATCCGTCGCGGTCGCGACGCAGGTCGGCGAACAGCTTCTCCGCGGTCACGTCGTCGATCGTCATCGCGCGCTTCGCCGTGTCGAGCGCGACACCGGCGAACGCGATGCCCGCCGATCGCCACAGCGGCTCGCGTTCGCCGCGCTGCGCGAGCGCGACATCGGTGAGGGCGCCCTTGCCGCCGGCGATCTTCACGCCGCCCTGCGCGATCTCGAACGACGCCGCGAAGTCCGCCCGGCCGCGCTGGATCTCGACGTCGAGGATCTCCGCGACGTAGGGATAGAGCCGCGCGATGCTCGCGTTGCGGGTCGAGAACGTGCCGGTGACCGCGAACGGCGACAGGGCCACCTCGCCTTTCAACTCGCCGCGTGCGCCGTCGTCGACGTCGAGCGAGAACTCGACCGGGCCCTTGGCACCCGGCGCGTTCGAGAGCGAGGATGCGCGGCCGGTGAAGTTGGCGATGCTCGCGCGATACGGCGGGGCGACGCTTCCGTCCTCGATCGTCGCCCGTCCGTTGGCGACGCTCACGGCGGCGATCGAGATCTTCCACGGCGCGGCGGACGTCGCGGGCTGCGCTCGCTCGAAGAGGTCGCCGGCGAGCTCGAACGCGCCGTCGCCCAGGCGGCGCACCGTCACCGCCGGCCCCTCGACGTCCACGGTCGCGATCCTGAGCTCGCTCGCGGCGACGTCGAGCCGCTCGATCGACACGTCGGTGCGGGCGACGGCAGCGAGCGGCGCGCCGTCGCGGCGGCGCACGTCCAGCGCCGCGAGGCTCGCGTTGCCGTCCAGCCACCATGCAGGCGCGCCGCCCTGCGGCTGCGCGAAGTGCAGCTTGAGGCGGGTCGTGAGCTTGCCGTCCTTCACGGCGACGCGCAGCCGCACCGGCAGGTACTCGACGTACTGCGCTACCGGCAGGCTGTCGATGTCGATGTCGAGGACGGCGCGCCGCTCGGCGGCGAACGGCGTCGCCCGGCCCGCGAGGCCGAACGGCGTCCCGTTCACCGTGCCCTCGAGCTTCGGCTCGACGTTGATCTCGACTTCATAGGGCAGCGTGGACAGGAACGGCACGCCGACCTCGAGCCCCGCGACGGCGTGCGCACGGCGCACCGGCCGATCGTCGAAGTCGACGCGTCCCTCGTGCACCTCGATGTTGTTGAGCGAGTACCGCGCCGGCGGCTCGGTGCGCGGCGCGGTCCACTTCTCGATCAGGTCGGAGATGCTGTAGCGGTTCGCGTCGAGCCGCGCGACGCGCAGATGGGGACGAACGACCTTCAGCGCGTCGAGCACCGGGGCGAACTTCGTGAGCGAGGCGATCGACAGGTCCGCGTCGATCGACTCGACGGTCAGCGCATGCGACTGTCCGTCCGGCTCGCGAACGGCGATGCCGTGCACCGTGGCCGCCAGCGCGAACGGACGCACCTCGACGCGCTCGACGGTCGTCGCCCGCGCGAGCTCGCGGGACAGGATCTCCTCGAGCTTCGACTTGGCGAAGCCCGGCGCCACCCAATAGCCCAGGATCGCGTACAGCGCAACCGCCGCGGCCACGACGGCGACGGCGACGAGGAGCCAACGCGCAAGGCGCGACGGAACGGACGCGAGCATCGGCACCGCCAAGTCCTTCCCGGAGCTGGACGATGCATGAAGTCTACCGCTTGTCCGGAAGCAGTGCGACGAGACGCATGGCACATCCGTGTGACGACGCGCGCCGCCTTCCGGCCACATCGAAACCTGTCGCAGAACGGACACTTGCTGCGCGCTCGTCGACCCGTGCGGCCACGCGGACGTGAGCCCCGGCGCATGCGCCCACCAGCGCTCCCGCGACTATGCGTTAAGTCACGTTCGTCGCAGGGTCTCATTGACGCAGATCATCAAAGGCACTGCCGAATACTCGCAGCATCGCTCTTGAACGGACGGCTCGCAGCTCGGGACAAGGGCCGGTCCGCGCCCAGGACAGGGGACTACGAACATGCTCGCCCAACACACTCCGCAGGCCACTTCCACGACCACGACGACGGTCGGTACCGCCCCGCGCGAATCGCGTGCATCGGGGTGGCGCATCTTCGACGAAGCCGACGAGCTGGCGCGCTCCATCCAGGGCGCGCAGCTGCGCATCACGCCCAAGGAACGCGCCCCGGGAGCATGGGCGTTGCTGCCGCTCGCGCTCGAGCGCGGCTTCGTGCAGTTCGTCGACGAGCCGTGCGCCGCGCTGACGCACGGCGTGATCTCCCGCGACGTCGCGGGCTTCGGCGTGGCGCTCGCGAACGCGGGTGGCTACCGCATGAACGGTCATCCGGTGTCCGGCAACGTGTTCGCGATGTTCGGGCCGGGGGCGGCGCACTTCGCCTCGTCGTCCGGACCCACGCGCTGGGCGGCCGTGTCGTTCGCGCCGATGGATCTCGGCACCGCGCTCGGCGCGTTGCGCGGCGGGGAGCCGCCGACGCTCGGCACCGTGTTCCGGCCCGTGCTCGCGGCGCCGGGCGCGGCCAACGCCGCGGTCGACCTGCTGTTCGCGGCATTGAAGGCCATCGAGGACGACCCGTCGGCGTTCGCCGGCGCCGGTACGCGCGCCTCGCTGGAGCGCGCGCTGCTCGACGCGTTCGCGCGGGCCGTCACGTCGTCCGACCCGGCCGGCGCGCAGGATCGCGCGAAGCTGCCGGCGACGCGGCTGGTGCGCCAGTGCGAGGAGTACCTCGAGTCGCATCTCCACCTGCCGGTCTACATCGCCGAGCTGTGCACGCTGACCGGCGCATCCGAGCGGACGCTGCGCAACGCGTTCCACACGGTCTACGGCGTCGGCCCGACGCGCTACCTCGTGCAGCGGCGCCTGGCGATGGCGCGTCGCGCGCTGCGGCACGCGCAGCCGGGCGACACCGTGACGGCGATCGCGACGCGCAACGGACTGTGGGACCTCGGCCGCTTCGCCGCCGACTATCGCACGCTGTACGGCGAGCCGCCGTCGACGACGCTGCGGGCCGCGCGGACGGGGGTACTGGCCGCGTGAGCACGGTGCTGTCGGACTGACGGCCACTCCCTTCGCAAGTCCGTCGAACGCGCCCGCCCCGGGCGCGTTCGGCATCTGGCGAGCGGGGGTGCGAGGCGCCGGCGGCGCAGGTCAGTCCGATGGGCCAGCTCGCGACGATGCACGAGGCGCCCGGCGACCCACGTCGCGCGCACGGCGCGGTCGTCGCCCAGCACGATCAGCGCGAACAGCGCGTCGTCGAGGTCGTCCGCATGGCGGACCCGCTGCGCGAGGAGCGGCGTCGCGCCAAGATCGAGCAGCACGAGATCGGCCTCGAGGCCGGGCGCGATGCCGCCGATGCGATGGTGCAGGTCGAGCGCTTCGGCGCCGCCGCGCGTCGCGAGGTGGAACAGTTCCCCGGGGGAAAGCGATGCACCGCGCATGCGCGCGACCTTGTAGGCCTCGGCGAGGGTGGCCAGCATCGACAGCGAGGTGCCGCCGCCCACGTCGCTGGCGAGGCCCGTGCGCACGGGCCTGCCGCGCTTCTTCACGCGCTTCCAGTCGAAGAGGCCGCTGCCGAGGAACAGGTTCGACGTCGGGCAGTGCGCGAGCGAGGTGCCGCTCGCGGCGAGCGCGGCGAGCTCGCGCTCGGCGAGGTGGATGCCGTGGCCGTAGATCGCGCGCTTGCCCAACAGGCCATAGCGGGCGTACACGTCGACGTAGTCGCGCGCCTTGGGGAAGAGCTCGCGCACCCACGCGACTTCGCGCTGGTTCTCCGACAGGTGCGACTGCACCCAGCAATCCGGATGCTCCCGCCACAGCGTGCCTGCGGCCTCGAGCTGCGCGGGCGTCGACGTGGGTGCGAAGCGCGGCGTGATCGCGTAGCCCAGGCGCCCGCGACCGTGCCAGCGCCCGATCAGCGCCTTCGACTCGTCGTAGCCGCGCCGCGCGCTGTCGCGCAGGTCCTTGGGCGCATGGCGGTCCATCAGCACCTTGCCCGCCACCGCACGCACGCCGCGCCGCGATGCTTCGGCGAAGAATGCCTCGACCGATCCCGCGTGCACGGTGCAGAACACCGCGGTCGCGGTCGTGCCGGCGGCGAGCGTCAGGTCGAAGAACCGGCGTGCCGTCGCACGCGCGTGGCGCGGCGCTGCGAACGCGCGCTCGGACGGGTAGGTGTAGCGCTCCAGCCAGTCGAGCAGCTCGGTGCCGTGGCTCGCGATCACCGGGAGCTGCGCGTAATGCACGTGGCAGTCGACGAAGCCCGGCGCGAGCACCGTGCCGCGCGGCAGGCGCTCGACCGGCGTGCGTTCGGGCAGGCGCGCGAGCACCTGCCGCGCCGGACCGGCGTCGGCGATCTTCCCTTCCGCGACCACGACCATGCCGTCGGACTCGTAACGGCGTGTCGCATCGACGCCGTCGACGAACGGGTCGCCGAAGCTGGTGAGGAACGGCCCGCGCAGTGCGAACGGCGGCGGGGGTCGGGTGCGGTCGGGCATCGGGGCGGGCTGAGGCCTCTCGGCGGACCCGCGGCATTGTGCCGTGTTCGGGCCCTGCGCCCATGGGCACGATCGGCGCGCGACTTGCCGGCCCCGTTGCCAGCCATGTTTCGTTGCCCTGCCCAACATTGTCGCCGGATGGCGACAATCAAGGGATTTCACGTGGTCCCGTCAACCGGAGCACAACCCAAAGCGTTGATCGCACGCAAGGTTCGCGAAATCCCCTATGGGATAATGCGCGGCCTTTGAAAACCCGGCCGACCCCGGCAACGGCGCCGAACGGCCTTATCCACGGAGAAATCGCAACATGAACAAGCTGCTTGCCATGCTCGCCGCCGGCGCCTTCGCCATCTCGACCGGCGCTATCGCCCAAACCCCGGCCGCTGCCCCGGCCAAGCCCGCCGCTGCCGCCGCTGCCCCGCTGCCGCCGCTGCCCCCGCCGCCATGCCAAGCTCGAGAAGCCGGCGAGCGTCGCTCAGGCCGCGTGGGACAAGATGTCGGACGCCGACAAGAAGGCGGCCGTCGACAAGGCCATGGCCGACGCGAAGAAGGCCGCCGCTCCCGCGGCTGCCGCGGCGCCCGCGAAGCCCGCCAAGAAGGGCGGCTGCTAAGCCAGTCGGCCTGCGGACGCGGACGCCTACGGCGGCCGCGATCGAAGGAAGGGGAAGCTCGCAAGGGCTTCCCCTTTTTGCTTTGGCGTGGCCGCCGGTACGCGACGCGGGCGGCCCGAAAAGACGAAAGGCCGGCGCACGGCCGGCCCTTCGGGCGATGCGACCAGCCGGGATTACTTGCCGCCGGCGAGCGCGAAGCCGGCGAGCGCCTTCAGTTCGGCGTCGGAGCCGGCGACCTTCGGGTGGCCCTTGCCTTCCTTCAGCATCGTGACGATCCTGGCCGAGGCGTCCTTGCTGTCCTTGTTCTTCGCCGCGATGTCCTTCCACGACGGGCCGACCTTCTTGGCGTCGGCGGCGTGGCACGTGCCGCAGCCCTTCGAGCCCGCGAGATCTGCACCACTCTGGGCGGCGGCGGCACCCGCCACCATCAGGCTGCCCGCGGCAGCGACTGCAATCAGCAACGACTTCATCTTGACTCTCCCTCCGGAAATGTTGCGACGGACCCCTCGACTCGCCCGAGCCGGGAAGCCCTGCCTTAACGCGCGGCGCACCCGATTCCCGACGACAAAGCGGGCCGGATCGTAGCACGGGAGCGCCTCGGTTGGGAGGAATGCCCTGCGGCACGGCGCCGCGTTCCGGATCCCCCGGTCGTCCGGGCGAGCATGGCCGCGGTGCCCCGGAGAGGACAGGCGAAAGAGGGGGCGCGCCCGCCAAGGCCCGTCCCCTTCGGCAGGCGCTACGTGTGGTTACTCAGATCTTCGGCGTGAGCTTCACGTCGCCGTTCTTGCCGATGGCGAGGTCCGCGTAGACGAAGCCGACCTTGTAGCCCGCCTCCTTGAGCTTGTGGTAGGCCATCTCGGCCCGCACGCCGGTCGAGCAGTGGGCGATGATCCGCTTGTCCTTGGGCAGCTCGGACATGCGCGCGGCGAGCTCCTCGTCCGGGATCAGCTTCGCGCCCTTGATCATGCCGGCGTTGGCCTCGTCGGCGTTGCGCACGTCGAGGATCAGCACGTCGGCCGGCGTGCTCTTCACGAGCGCCAGGAACTCGGCGTCGGGGATCGAGCCCGGGCGGGGCTTCGGCGCGTACGCGACCTTGGTGGCGATCGGCGCGGTGGCGACCGGCAGCTTCGCGACCTTCCACGCGTCGTAGCCGCCGACGACCGTCGTCACGTTGGGCTGGCCCGCGGCCTTGATCACGCGCGCAACCTGCGTCGCGGCGTTGCCGCCGTCGACGTCGTAGACGATGATCGGCGCCTTGAGCTTCGCCGGCGGCATCGTCGCGACGCGCCTCGTGCACCTTCGACGGCGGGACCGACACGGCGCCGGGGATGTAGCCCTCGGCGGCGGTCGAGGCAGGCCGCGCGTCGATCAGCACGTGCGGTATCTGCTTGGCGATGTAGGCCTCGTTGAGGTGCGGCGCGGCGAGCACGCCGACGTTCTTCTCCGACCACTCCGGATAGCCTTCCGGGTACACCTTGACGTTGGTGTAGCCCAGCGCCTCGGCCTTCTTGAGGGAGTTCGGGCTCATCACGCAGGTGACGCCCTGGCAGAAGAACACGACCAGCCGGTTCTTGTCCTTCGGCAGCCGGTCGACGAACTTGTCGAACGCCGGGTACGGCAGGTTGATCGCCGCCGGGATCGTGCCTTCCTGCACGCGCGGCAGCGGCCGCGAGTCGATCAGCGTGTAGTTGCCCTTCTCGGGGCCCTGCTCGACGAGCTTCAGCACGTAGTCGTAGCCGACGACCTTCTCCGGCGCGATCTTGATCGGGCCCTTGAACGAGATCTGGGTGGCGAACTTCTGGCCGTCCTTCTCGACGTAGTCGATGCGCGCTTCCTTGTTCTTCGGCAGGTCGCGCAGCGATTCGCCGGGCTTCATTACGCCAGCGTCCTTCACCTTGATCGTCTTCGGGTCGAACTTGACGATCTCGCGTATGCGCGTCGATCTTGAGCTGGATCGCCTCGCTCTTGAACGCGACGTTCTCGAAGATCCCCTGCAGGGCGTTCGGCTGCGCCTGGTGGCAGTTCGTGCACACCTGCGGGATCGTGGGCTTGCCCGCAGGCGCCTGTGCGAAGGCAACCGTGGGTACGGCGGCGCAGAGCACCGCCACGCTGACCAGATTCAACCTGACCATCTTCGCTCTCCTTGCGAAATCACCTTCGAAGCAACGCGACCCGCGGGCATGCGCCCGCGTGCCGACCTTACGGGTATCCGTCCTCCCCGCACAGCGCGAGCTGCGCGAGGCGATCCTTGTCCACGGCGAACTCCGGCTCGGTACGCGCGCCCTCGCCCATCATCGCGACGACGCGCATCGCCCAGCCGGGCACCTGCGGGTCGAACCGGTAGAGGATCCACGTGCCCTTGCGGCGCGAAGACGAGCAGACCCGCCTCGCGCATCGCGGCGAGGTGCCGCGAGATCTTCGGCTGCGGCAGGCCGAGCGCGCCGACCAGCCGGCACACGCAGATTTCGCGGTGGTCGAGGAGCAGCGCCAGGATGCGTCGGCGCGTGCTGTCGGCAGGAGCTCGAACAGCACGCCGGTGCCGATCGACGCAGCGGGCGCGCGCGCGACGCTGCCGGTCGCTGCGCGGCTGCGAGTCCGGGAACGGCAATCGGAGTCATCCACGCCTCCGCGCTCACGGCAATGCGGCGCGCCTGCAGGACCTCGCTGGCCTGCCCGGCATTGACCATGACCCAGCGCAGCACGTACCCGCCGGCGAGCACGAGCAGCGCCGGCAGGATGGTGTGCGGGATCCGGTGCGTAAGCTCGAGGCTCTGCAGCGCGATCGGCACCAGGATGCCGGCGACGACGATCACGCCCCAGAACGCGAGCGTGTAGGGACCGCCCAGCACGAGGTTCGCCGCCTCCGCGTGGGACGCCGTCGAGGTGACGAGGCCGAGCACGAGCAGCGCGATCAGCACGAACTCGATCGCGAGCAGGACGACGTCGAGCCGGATCAGCGAGTCGACGGTGGACTGCTCGGGCGGCTGCGGCCCCAGCGGCTGCGCGAACGCTGACAGGAAGCCGCCGATCATGCCCTGCGGAGCGGGGCGGCCGCCGAAGAAGCGTGTCGCGATGTGCATCCCCGCGGCGCCCGCGGAGAGACCGGACACAAGGAACAGCACCGGCAGCACCGACGTGTTCCACAGCGGCCGCGCCACCATCGTGTTGAGCAGGATGCCGGTGTAGATGCCGACGCCGACGCCGAACAGGATGTTGAGCCAACCGAGCAGCGACATGCGCCCCGGGCTCGACGTGATCGCGTCGGACCAGCGCTTCACGACCGGGAAGGTCCTGCCGAGCCAGGGCCAGGCCTCGTGGAGGCGGATCAGCGCGGACACGAGCAGGATGCCGTAGACGATCAGCAGCACCCAGGAACCCCAGGACATCGGCGAGGCCACCTGGAACGTCAGGTACACCGCCCAGACGTACAGCGGGTGCGCGAGGTCGAGCAGCAGGGCCAGCATGCCGAGGTTGAGCAGCATGAAGGCGAGAAGCGGCGTCTGCATCGAGAAGAACTTGCGGGTGTCCTCGCCCTTCGCCGTGCGCAGCATCGCGATGCCGGCGATCACCATCATGCCGGCGACAACGCCGCCGACGAAGAGGTAGAGCGGGATCTCCCAACCCCACACGTGGAGCAGCGGGTCCACCCCTGGGTTGTGGCGCGTCGTGGTGATTTCGAGCATGGCGTTCTCGCTTCTCACGTGAGGAAGTAGACGCGCGGCTTCGTGCCGGCCTCGGGCAGCAGCACGTGCCACCTGCGCGTGCGCAGCAGCTCGTTGACCTTGCTCTTCGGGTCGTCGAGGTCGCCGAAGAACATGCAGTGGGTCGGGCAGGTCGACACGCAGGCGGGATCCTTGCCTTCCTTCACCCGGTGCATGCAGAACGTGCACTTGTCGACGTAACCGTCGGGGTGCACGTAGCGCGCGCCGTACGGGCAAGCGGCGAGGCACGCCTTGCAGCCGATGCAGCGGTTCGCGGTGACCTGCACGACGCGGCCGAAGTCCTCGACATGCGAGGCGCCGGTCGGGCAGCACGACACGCACGGCGGGTTGTCGCAGTGGTTGCAGCGTTCCGAGCGGATCTCCATCGACAGCGCCGGGAACGCGCCGCGCACCTCGGTAGCGATCCAGTCGCGGCAGTAGCCGGCGGGCACGTCGTTCTCGGTCTGGCAGGCGACGACGCAGTCCATGCACCCGACGCACTTGCGGGTGTCGATGACCATTCCGAAGCGTGGCATCTTCAGACCTCCTTCACGATCGTCACGAAGTTGCCGTGGATGCTCGTGCCGCCCATCAGCGGATCGGTCACGTAGCGCGTGTTGAGCTGGGCGGCGGAGGCTCCCCTACGATAGGCACTCTTCAGCATCGGGTTCTCGTGGCCGAAGCCATACACCATGTAGAACGTGTCCGGACGGATGCGCTGCGTCGCTTTCACGCGGATGCGGTTGCTCACCACGCCATCCTGGTTGCGGAGCTTCACGTACTGCCCGCCCGCAACACCGAGCTTCGCGGCGGTGGCGCCGTTGATCCAGAGCTCGTTCTCGGGCATCAGGTCGTGCAGCAGCGGGTTGGTCTGGGTGCGGCTGAACGTGTGCACGGGCGCGCGGCCGGAGATGAGCTTGTAGAAGCCCTCCGGCGCGGCCGGCGGCGCCTTGTACTTCGGCACCGGGTCGAAGCCCTTGGCGGCGAGCTGGTCGGACCAGAACTCGACCTTGCCGGACGGCGTCGGGAACTCGAGTGCCAAGCCCTCCTCGACGGTGATCGGCTGCTTCTCGCCCATGATCACGCCGACCTTCTTCAGTTCCTGCCACGAGTAGCCGGACTTCTCGACGCGGAAGGCCAGGTATTCCTCGATGTCCTTGAACGGCATGGATTCGGGAATGCCCAGCTTCGCCGCCAGTTCCTTGGCCATCCACCAGCCCGGCTTCTGGTCGCCCGGGGGCGGCACGACCGGCTGGCGCAACGACATCCAGCCCTGCCGGCCGAAGCCGACAACCAGTTCGTCGTAGCGCTCGAGGAACATCACCTCGGGAAGGACGACGTCGGCGTAGCCGGCGATCTCGGACGGCAGCGTGTCGACCACGACCAGGAGGTCGAGCGCCTGGATGGCCTGCAGCGTCTCGGCCTGGTTCGGCAGCGCCTGGACGATGTTCGACGAGTACACCCACCAGCCCTTGATCGGAAACGGCTTGCCGGTGAGCGTGGCCTCGCGCAAGCCCGTAGTGACCGCCTCGTCGGCGAACGGGTAGCGCTCGCCGTTGGGATTGTCGGCCGCGGGCTTCGCGGACTGCGGGTACTTGGGCAACGGGAAGCCCGCGACCTTCATGCCCTGCGAGTAGTACAGTCCGCCCTTGCGCGCCCAGTTGCCGAGCAGCGCGTTGAGCATCGCGATCGCGCGGCTCCTCTGCGTGTCGTCGCCGTTCCAGTTGACGCGCCGCCCGGGATGCACGAGCGACGCCGGACGGAAGCGCGCCATTTCGCGGGCCGTGGTGCGGATCATCGCCGCGTCGATGCCGGTCTCGGCGGCGGCCCACTCCGGCGTGCTTGCCTTGATCTCGGCGGCGAACTTGTCGAAGCCGTGGCCGTGCTTGTCGACGAACGCGCGGTCGTACAGGCCTTCCTCGACGATCACGTTCATCCACGCGAGGATCAACGCGAGGTCGGTGCCGGGCTTGATCGGCAGCCAGTGCTTCGCCTTCGACGCCGCCACCGAGAACCGCGGGTCGACGACGATGATCGGGATGCGGCGCTCCACCGCGGCGGCGAACTCCTGCACCTGCAGGTTGTGCATGTTCTCGCCGAGGTGCGAGCCGATCAGCGTCAGGCAATCGGTGTTCTCGATGTCGGTGGGCTCGGGCGAGCCCAGTCCCATGCCGTAGGTCAGCGTGAAGCCGACGTCGCGAGGGCCCCGGCACTGCGCGAACGACGGGCCGGCGAAGCCGGTGCAGCCCCAGCTCTTCAGCACGTGCTGGATGAAGCGCACGCCGACGCCGTGGTTGAACATCACGATCGACTCGGGGCCGTGCTCCGCCTTGATCTTGTTCATCCGCTCGGCGATGTAGGAGAAGGCCTCGTCCCAGGTGACGGCCTTCCACGCCTCCTTGCCGCGCTCGCCGGTGCGGATCAGCGGCTTCTGCAGGCGGTCGCGGTCGAAGTGCGATCCGACGGCGCCGGTGCCGCGCGGGCACAGCCGGCCGCGGCACTGCGGATCGCGCGGGTTGCCCTCGAACTTCCACAGCTTGCCGTCGCGCACGGAGGCGATGCCGCCGCAGCGCCAGAAGCACATCTCGCAGTAGGTCGGGATCTCGACGACCGCGCCCTTCGGCGCGTCGGCCGCGCGCGCCGCGCGCATCATCGGCTCGACCTGCGTCGCCGCGGCGGCGGCGCCGAACGCGCCGGTGGTGATCTTCAGGAATCGCCTGCGTGAAAGCTGTTCCATCGCGGCCTCGTGTTGTTGCATTCCGGCAACCGGGCGATTGCAAGCGTTGATGACGCGCGCTCAGCCCGATTGCGACATGTGCGCACTTTGCTACGTGATCACATGCGCAAGCTTGACCACGGTCATATTCGTTTCGACAGATGTTTGCGTTGCGTCATCGAAACGGGCGCCCGATAGTGAAAAGCCGACACGCGGACGCAACATGCGTCGACAGCAATATGCGTTCTGCCTCACACAACGATCTGGGAAGGACCGTGTCGCGGCGAAGCTTGCTGCCCCACCCGACGGCCCTCGCGACGCGTCGGCCGCTCGCGCCCGCCGAGGATCAGACGCGCGTCACCGGTGGCAGGTCCCGCTGCCGGCGTCGAGCGGCGCGCCGCCACCGACCGGTACGAACTGCCAGCCGTAGGTCCCCTCGAGCAGCGTCAGCCGCAGCACGCCCCACGTCGCGTTGTAGCGGAACTCGCTGTTCGGGATCGGGGGACCCAGCGGATTCAGCTCGTGGCCACCGGTACCGACGACGAACTGGCGCATGCCGCGCAGGGAGTCCGCGGTGCCATCGGCGCGCTGCGGCGCGAAGCGCTCGTAGATGTGCTCGTGCCCCGACAGCACCATCTCGACGCCGGCCGACTGCAACAGCTCGAACATCGGCCGCATCGCCAACACGCTGCCGTACGTCGCGCCCGAATTGAACGCGGGATAGTGCAGCACGGCGATCGTGCACAGCGCGTCCCGCGACTGCGCGAGGTCCGCTTCGGCCCAGCGGTACTGTTCCGACCCGCGCGACACGTCGGCGACCCCGTTCAGCATGATGAAGTGCCACCCCCCGAAGTCGAAGCTGTACCAGCCGCGCCGATCCGGCCCCGCCTTGGCGCCGAAGTAGTCGAAGTACGGCCCGGCGCCGGGCGTGTTGTAGTCGTGGTTGCCGGGCGCGGGATGAATCCGGTCCTTGAACGCGCCCCACGTCGGATCGAAGCAGTTCGCGAACTCCTCGGCCGTGCCGTTCTCGTAGACGTTGTCGCCAAGCGTCACCACGAGCGCATCGGTCGGCCTGACGAGCGCGGCGGTCTTCGCCGCGCCACTCGCCGCGGCCGGGAGGCCGAAGCACTGGCCGATGTCCCCGGCGGCGACGACCGACACGCCGGCCTGCGAGGGCACGCAGCCGGTCACGCCGATGCCGGAGCCTTCGGCGACCCAGCCCCGCGCGAGCATCTGCGAGCGGATCGGGAGGCTCGTCGTGTAGCGGTGGTTCGGCGCGTCGCCCTTGCCGTCGTTGTACAGCCGGTACAACGGGACGCCGCTCTCGGCGCAGTTGCCCGACGCATCGGCGAGCGTCAGCGCGAACGCCTCCTCCTCGTACTTCCAGTCCGGGTTGGCCTTGACCTTGCTGCACTCCGCAGCGTACGGCGTGTAGAAGTGCGAGCTCTTCGGCTTGAAGGTCTGGTCGCTCCAGAAGCGGCAGACGCTCGCCGCCCCGGGGCTGCCGAGCGGCAGGACCTCGAACGACTGACCGGTCCGGTTCCACCCCGAGTGCCCGCCGGCGTCGAGCGCGGCGATCTCCGCGGGCGTCGCGGTGACGAAGTAATGCCCGTAGACGTCCTGGTAGTACTCGATCGCGGTGGGCGACGCAACGGCGGATCCGCCCGCGGCAAGGCCGCACGCCGCGACCAGCAGCATGCCGCACCATGCCCTCATCGCGCGGCTTCCCTGCGCCGGGCCGCGCCTTGGCGCGCCCGCCGGCCCCACCGTGCCGGCCGCGGACCTCGCGCGATCGGTCACACGCTCACTTGCACATCGCATTGAACGCCTCCGGATTCGCGAAGGCCTTGTCCATCCACGCCATCCGCTCGTTCAGGAAGCGACGGACGAACGCGACCTCCTCGTCGTGGCTCGAGAACACGTAATAGTTGGTGAGCCGCACGTCGAAGATCGGCCAGCGCTGGAAGTTGCGCTGCTGCGCGACCGCGAGCCGGCGTGCGAAGGTGTCGATGCTGAAGTTGACGAACGCTTCCAGCGCCGGCCGCTTCTGCTTCCAGCGGGAGATCGTCAGCGCAAGAAACTCAGGGTTGTCGAGCAGCTTGCTGAACCAGTTCGGCTGATACGCCTTGCTCACCCAGCAGCCCTCGACCAGCCAGTTGTCGCTGTAGTTGACATTGCCGGCGCCCCGGTCGAAGTCCCAGAGGGGACCCATGTTCAGCCGCCGGTCCTTCGGGTTGGCCGCGGCCGCGGTGTCCTTCCACATGAAGTCGCTGGAGAGGAAGATCGCGTCGTTGTTGCGGAACAGCTCCTGGATCAGGTACCAGTCGACGAAGCTCGTCATGTTGATCCTGTCCAGCCGGTTCGAGCGGTACAGGTCGCTCTCGATCCCGACGAGCAGGTTCTTGATCCACGCGAGCTGGTTCGGCGTGATCGCCTCCTCGTCCGGCGTGTCGATGCAGATCGGCACCTCAACGGGGGTCGTCAGCTGCAGGTCGAGGTCTTCGCCCTTGTAGCAGTCGAGCCGAACGTCGACCTCGACGATGTAGCCGCCGTCGACCTCGTTGGCCGCCGGGTTGGAGCTCATCTTCTTCAGGCTGAGCCGCGCCGGGTCGATGCGGATGTCCTCGGTCAGCAGATAGACGCCGACGTAGTCGCCGTTCAAGCGGACCTCGACGTGCTGCCCCGACGGCGTCCACTTGAGGCCGTCGTTGAAGACGCTGCTCGTGCCGAGCGACAGCGCCAGCTTGTTGCGGATCAGCGAGCGGTCGAAGTAGTCCGCGAGCAGCGCCCAGTTGCGCTGCTTCCTCATGCCCAGCACGTCGGCGATCGCCGCGTAGCTCGCGTCGTTGGTGAACTGGACCTTGTACGGGTTCTTCGGCTGGCCCCACGTCGAGTGCCCACGTCCGCGGATCCTGCCGTTCAGCGTCACGGTCGGGACCGCGGCGGCGGGATTGGTCAGCACGTAGGTCGCGTCGACGTAGACTTCCTTCGACTCGATCGGCACGCCGTCCTTCGTGGTGATCGAGAGCTGCGGCAGGTCGGTGAGCGCGATCGAGAACGAGGAGACGACCGTGTCGAGCGCGTTCGGCGCCGACAGGTCGAGCGAGAGCCCGTTGGCCTTCAGCGCGCTCACGACTCGCTTCGCCACCGACTGCGTGAGCGACCCGGCCTTCGCCGGCTCGGTCATCCGGATGCCGAAGTAGGGCGGCAGGCCGAGCAGGCCGCGCACCTGGTCCTCCGCGAGCAGGTAGTCGATGCGGCCGGTGATCTGCACCAGCGTCGAGAACGGCGTGATGTCGGTGCCGTAGGCGCGCGACGGCGTCGACATGCGGTACGAGACGTCGACGGTCGACTGCGGCTCGTCGCTGTCGCGGGCGCGCCCGGCAATCACCTCGGCGACCAGTGGCACCAGCGAGTCCTTCGGGATCGTGAGCCCGTAGGCGCCGGCCGCGTCCGTGTACGCCTGCGCCTCGCCGGCGTCGCAGCGTCCGTTGCGGTTGGCGTCGTGGCAGACGAGTGCCCCTTCGATGGTGCCGTCGATGACGTGGCCCTTGACGAGCTCGGGCGCAAGCGACGGCAGCACGCAACCGACGACACCGCGGCCGACGCCTTCGGCGTCCCAACCTTGCGCCAGCATCCCGGCGCGTATCGAGAGGCTCGTCGTGTAGCGGTGATTCGGCGCGTTGCCGATGCCGTCGTTGTAGAGCCGGTAGAGCGGGATCGCCCCGCCCGAGCAGGCGCCGGCGCCGTCGGGCAGCACCAGCGCGAACCGCTCACCCTCGTAGGTCCAGGCCGGGTCGCCGCGTCGCTCCACGCACTCCGCGGCGTTCGACGTGTAGAAGTGCGAACTCTTGGGCGCAAACGTCTGGCCGCTCCAGAAGCGGCAGACGTTGGATGCCCCGTAGGTGCCGACGGCGAGCACCTCGAACGACTCGCCGGTGCGGGTCCACCCAGGCAGCGTACCGGCATCGAGCGCGGCCTTCTCGGTCCCATCGGCAGTGACGAAGTAATGGCCGTAGCCGGCGTGGTAGTACTCGACGGCGCTCGGCGCCGCAACGGCACCGTGGCTCGTTGCCAGGGTGCATGACACGATGACGAGGAGGCGAAACAGTGCGCGCATGGCCACACTCCTTCACTTGTGGGCCGATGCGCCGCCGGGCGACGAGCGGCCCAGGCAGGGGTAACACTGATTCGATTACGCGCGCGGCGGCAGTACCGGGCATTGACGCAGGTCAACGGCCCGTCGTACGCACACCGCGCCGGCACGGCTTGCGTGCGGCCGCAGCCGATTTCCGCTGGCGCCGCGCGCGGCGCGACGGTTGCGTGACTGCGCTAGAAGCGCGACGCGGCGATCGGCACGTCGGCGTCGCGCCACGCTTCGCGCACGCGCGTATCGACGTCCTTCGCGGCCTCGTTGCGCCCCTGCATGCGCAGCGCGTGCGCGAGCCCGGCGAGCGACCAGCCGTTCTCGGGATAGTGCGCGAGGTCCTCGCGGTAGACCCGCTCGGCGTCGCGACCGCGTCCTTCGGCGAGCAGCGCCGCGCCCAGCGCGTGCCGCGTCGGCGCGAGCCACAGGTGCGGCTCGTCGTAGGTGAGTCCGTCTTCCAGCGCCACCGCCTGCGCAAGCAGCGGGGTCGCGCGCTCGGGCCGGCGATTCGACCACTCGAGGTCGGCACGCAGCGTCAGCGCGGCGATGCGCGCGAGCACGGCGGCGGCATTGATGTTCTTGATGCGCGCGTCCTTGAGCGCCGGATCGGCGGCGATCCTGTCGAGGCGCTCGAGCGCCGCGCGCGCGTCGGCTTGCCGCCCCTTCCGCACGAGCGCGGTGCCGCGCGCGTAGTGCCACACCGCCATCGGATAGGGCTCGGCGACGTCCGGCGGCAGCGTGTCGGTGAGGAGCTCGTCCCACTTGCCGAAGCGCACGCGCGCGTACAGCGGCAGCGCGTAGTAGTGCTGCAGGATCGCGGTGCTGCGGTCGCCGGGCTTCGGCCCGCACGCCGCGGGCCAGGCGGCGCCGGCGGCTTCGATTGCCTCCTTCGAGCGCCCCTGCATCGCCGCCGATGCCCACAGGAAGTGGTGGTTGTGCGCGACGTAGCCGACGCGGTAGGCGCCCTGCGCGTCGACCTGCGCGAGATAGCGGACGTCGGCCGCGATCGAGCGTCGATTCGCCGCCGAGGCCTCGGCAAAGCGACCGGTGCGCATGTAGACGTGCGCCGGCATGTGCAGCAGGTGCCCCGATCCCGGCACGAGGTCCACCAGGTGGTCGGCGCTCGGCACGCCCTTCTCGGGCGTGCGCGAGGACTCGTAGAGGTGGACGACGTAGTGGTTCGCGCCGGGGTGATCGGGGTCGCGCGCGAGCGCCGCGCCGAACAGCGACTCGATCTCGGGCGTCCACGGCTTGGCCCGCCCGTCCCGCTCCCACCAGTCGTAGGGATGGAGATTCAGGATCGCCTCGCCGGCGAGGAACAGCACGTCGGCGTCGTCGGGGTAGCGCTTCGCCAGCACGCGCATCCGCTCGGCGTAGCCCTGCTCGTCGATCGGACGACCGCGCGGGTGCCGCACGGCAAGCGCCGCGATCACGTCGCGCATTCGCGGCGTGGCGCGCTTGGCGTGCTCGACCGCGCGTGCCACCGCCTGCTCGACGCGTGGTACGTCCTCGGGCGCGGTGTCGGCGTTGATCGTGGGCCCGAGCGCCCAGGCGAGGCCCCACCAGCATGCGGCGGCGTCGGGGTCGAGCGCGGTCGCCGCGGCGAACGATCGTGCGGCTTCCGCCGGATTGAAGCCGAACGCGAGCACCATGCCCTGGTCGGCATAGCGCTGCGCCTGCGCAACCTCGGAGGCGCCGGCGAGGCGGTAGCGGCCCATGCCCTCGAACAGGGGCGCAGGCTTCGCCGCCGGCGCCTGCGCGCGCAGGCCGGGCACGGTCGCAAGCGTCCCACCGGCGGCAAGCGCCGAGACGAGGCGGCGACGAAGGAAATCGGGGCTCATGAAGTACAACGGGCCGGCGCGAGGCCGGCCCGTGCGTTGCATTGCGATTGGCTCGTTACTTGCCGGTGATCATGTACATGACCATCTGCTTGATCTCGGCGTCGCTCGCCGCGACCTTCGGATGGCCCTTGCCGTCCCTGAGGTTCGCGGTGATCTTGTCGGCCGCGTCCGCCTTGTTCTTCGCGGCGATGTCCTTGATCGACGGGCCCATCTTCTTGGTGTCGGCGGCGTGGCAAGTCTCGCAGCCCTTCGACTTCAGGAGTTCGGCACCGGTGGCCGCGGCGGCGGTGCCGGCCATGGCGAGGGTCGAAGCGGCGGCTAGCGCGATCAGCGTCTTCTTCATGCGTTTTCCTCGTTGCGATGGTGAAGGATTCGTGGCCCCTGCGGGCGCACGGCGTCGTCGGAGATCAGCTTGGCAGCGCACACGGTGCCCGACGACCGGCAGCACCCGCGCGCGGTTGGTTCCGGAGCGCAATTATCCACGTTTCCCCGGCGGACAGGCTCCGCCGCTTGACCGCCCTTGCCGCACGCTAGGCCTTGCCCTTGGGCGCCGGCGCGGCAGCGGGCTTGGGCGCCGACGCCGGGGCAGGAGCGGGCTGCGGCGTCGCCGTGGCGGACGGCGCGGCATTGAGGTTCATCTCCGGCCACGAACGGCCGTGGCACGCCGGGTTCGAACAGAAGTTGCCGCCCTCGCGACCGAACTCGAGCTTGCCGTGGCACATCTGGCAACTGTCGTCGATCTTCATGCGGTGGTCGTGCATCCAGTTGGGCTCGTTGTGGCTCGCCGGCGGCGTAGCGCCGGGCACCACCACCGAGGCGACGGAGCCCTTGCCGCCCTCCTTGAGCACCTGCGGCAGGTTGTGGCACAGCGTGCACTGCAGGCGGATCGCCTCGCCCTTGTCGTTGAAGTGCTTGCCGTCGTGGCAGCGGAAGCACCCGGGGAAGTTGTTGTGCCCGGCGTGATCCGGGAACGACTTCCAGGTGAACTTCTCGTCCTTGTGGCCCTGGATCGACGTCGAGAGCAGGATTTCGCGCATCGCCTGCTCGAACTTCTGCTCCTTTTCCCGATCCTCGGGCTTGGTCTGGAACTTGGCGCGACTGTCGGCGATGGCCTTGTCGACCTTCGCGGCGCGCTCGTCCATCGTACCGTGCAGCTCGCCCACCGCGTCGATCAGGCCCATCGCCCGGGCCTTGGTGTTCGGCAGGCTGCGATCGATGCGACCGCTGGCGATCGCGTCGTCGACGACGTCCACCGGGTTGCGGAACGGGTGCCCGGTCGCGTTGTGGCAGTCGAAGCACTCCATGCGTCGCGGCTGGTACTTGTCGAGCTCGGCCTTGCTGAGCTTGGACTCGGCGTCGAAGTACGTGACCTTCGTGCCATCGGGCTTCTTCACCTGGACCCAGGGAATCGAGCGGCGCTGCGGGTCGGGGGAGATGAACTCGACGTCGTTGGCGATGTGCCAGTGGATGCCGGAGGCCTTCCACTCCTGCTCGCGCTGCACGCCCGAGGAGGTGTGCAGCGTGATCCGGTAGTCGATCTCGCTCGACGCCGGGTCGGTGGCGAAGCGCTTCTTGACGACGATCTTGTCGTGATGCTCGTTCTCGGGCCAGTGGCAGGCCTCGCACGCCTCGCGCGCGGGGCGCAGCGTCGAGCCGTGGGTGGGGCGCTCGTAGCCGGCGATCATGCCCCACAGCTCCTTCAGGTGCGTGGGCTTCAGCGACATCAGGTGCAGCGTCGACGTGCGCCCCATGTGGCACTCGACGCAGTTGACGCGCGCGTGCGACGACTTCAGGTGGTTGATCGACTCCTCGGGGTGCACCGAGTGGCACATCGTCGCGCAGAAACGGTCGCTGTTCGTGTACTCCCAGCCCGCGATGCCGAGTACGCCGACGACGGCCAAGCCGACGAGCACGAGCAGAATCGCGCTCACCGACCCCAGCATCCACGTGCGCCGCCCGATCCTGATGTTCATCCGCTCGACTCCGATCCTCGTGGCCCGACCGATCCCTCGGCGGCAGGTCACCGACGCCCGCCGGGGCGTTAGCGGTCGATGTTACCGAAAGCCGAGGCCGGTCCGCCACCCGCGCTTATTGCCCCAGCGCAAGAAATGGCGTTGTACGGCTGAACAAGCACACCCTGTCCAGCCAGGCGGCTTCCCTGCAGGACCGGACCGCTGCCGGGACGGTCGACCCGACGCGGTCGGGCACGAACGCACCGGGCCGCGTCCCCGGGCCCGGGCCGGGCGTCAGAACAGGAAGCTGTAGATGATCAGGACGACGGTGATGGTTCCGACCGTGACCGCCGGGATGCCGATCGCATAGGCCAGCGCCTTGAGTCCCGGCGACGGGGCATCCGTCTCCACCGCCTTCAGGGCTCCCTCCCTGACCAGCCGGTCGTACTCGGTGCCGCGCTCCTCGAGCATCTCGTGCTCGCTCACCCGTCCGGTGAAGATCACCGGGTCCATCGGGAACTTCTCGGGCCGCACGTGCCCGTTGAAGAAGTGGATCGTGAAGATGAAGCCGACGGCGAGCAGCGCCTCCTCGCCGTGGACCACCGTGGCGATGTTGAAGATCCAGCCCGGCAGGAACTGCGAGAAGAAGAACGGGAACCAGAGCAAGAGGCCGGAGCCGCCGATGATGAACATGCCCCAGAACACCGCCCAGTAGTCGAACTTCTCCCAGTAGGTGTAGCGGTCGAAGCGCGGGCGTGGCCCCTTGCCCAGGAACCACTTGACGTGGCCGACGATGTCCTCCAGGTCCTTCAGGTTCGGCACCATCGAGTTCGGGCTCCACACCATCTCCAGCCACTTGCCCGTCCGCGCCGCCGTCGCGAACACGCGCACCACGTGGCCGACGAACACGACGATCATGATCGCGGCGCAGATGCGGTGGATCAGCATCGTCACCTGGAAGCCGCCCAGGAGGCGCGCGAATGCCTGCGCCCAGGCGTGGTCGGCGACGAGCAGCGGGATGCCGGTGAGCGCGCAGCCGATGAACGTGACCATCAGCAACGCGTGCATCACGCGGTCGAGCACGTCGAAGCGGCGGTAGTAGCGGCCGCCGCTGGCGGCGCCGGCGTGGCTGGCAGGAAGGGCACTGGCAGGGGTGGCCATCGATTGCATCTCCTCAGGACCGTGGCGGCATGGCAGCACGCCGCTCCCGGACCGCCTTCAGCGAACGGAAGAACCAGAGCAGCGTGTGCAGGCCGAAGAACGCGAACACGCCGAGCAGCAGGATCTCCATGAACTTGTTGGTGAAGAACAGCAGCTGGCCGCGCTCGCGGCTGTGCTTGTTGGCGTGCGGGTCGAACGACACGAAGTTCGCGTTCGCCTTGGGGTGGCAGGCCTGGCAGGTCGCGAGCCGGTTCTGCGCCGAGACCTTGGACAGCGGGTTGTCCTTGGGCAGCACCTGGTGCGCGCCGTGGCAGCTCGCGCACGTGGCGATCTGGACGAAGCCGAGCTGCGTCACCTGGCCATGGAACGTGTCGCGATACGTGCCGGCGAAGTCCGCGTGGCAGTTGCCGCACTTGTCGATCACGCCCAGCGCGAACTTGTCGTCGCCGTGCCGCGTGATCTGGTGCGTCGAGTGGCAGTCGATGCAACCCGGCGCCTGCAGCACGTTGGCCTGGCGGAGCTTGCCGTGCTGGCTCTGCTCCCACTCGGTCTTCACGTTCGCATGGCACGTCGCGCACATCGCGGGAGAGTTGGCGCGCGAGACGCGGCTCTCGGGGTCGGACTTCGCGCGAATGTCGTGCGCGCCGTGACAGCCCGTGCAGGTCGGCACCGCATCCTTCGCCGCCGTCTTGTTGGCCATCGCCTGGCCGTGGACGCTGTCGTGGAACATCCCGGCGACGTTGCCGCCCGGCAGGTTGGCCTGCTTGATGATGGCCTCGTTGCCGTGGCAGGCCCCGCAGGTCGCCTCGAGGTTGGCGTGATTGGTGCGCGAGGCCGGCTCGCTCGACTTGCGGATGTCGTGCGCGCCGTGGCAGCTCGCGCAGGTCGCCGCCACGTGGTTGCCGCCGCTGCGCGCCTTGCCGTGCACCGTCGCGGCGTAATCCTTGACCGCCTTGTCGTGGCAGCTTTCGCACTGCGCCGGCTTGACGGCGCCGTGCGGCATCTGGCCGAAGCCCGGGTCCGTGTGGCACGCCGCGCAAGGCAGCGACATCGACCCGTGCACCGAGGTGGCGAACTGCTTCGCGTCGACCGCCACCGACTTGCCGCTCGCCGCCTTGGCCCCGGCATCGCCGTGACACATCAGGCAGCCGTCGTTGGGACCCGGCGCGGCGTCCTTGGCGGGCTGCTGGGCGGCCGCGCCGAGGCCGAGGCCGAGCAAGGCGCAGAACAGGAACGCGCGCAGGCGGGTGGCAATCATGGTCTCGCGTGCTTCGGATGTCGCCGCTTCGGAGCGCCCGCAGGAGTTGCCCGGGCGGAGAGCGCACGCCGGCGACTTCACTGCCGCGCTCCCGATGGAACCCTACCGGCGTACGCGTTTTCGGTATTGATATGCGTCAACCCGTACGTCGCCGTTCACGCGATCGCAGCGCGGATTGCACCGGTGTTGCGCCGGGGCAACCGATGGCGCGCGAGAAAGGATGGCGTTCGCGCCTTCGGCAGCTTGTGGACGAAGTGGTAGCGCGCGACGTGGTAGCTCGGGTCGAAGCCGAAGAAGTTGAGCTTCATCCGCGCGAGCTCCTGCTCGCGGTAGCGGGACAGCGGCTGCGTCGCCTCGTCGTCGGCGCGGCGGCGGTTCTTCGCCTCGAGCGCGGCGCCGAACCCCGGCGCCTCGGCCAGCGCATCGGCACGCGCGAGGGCCTCGGCAAGGAACGACGCCGGCGTATCGCCGAAGGCCTCGTCGACGAGTCCGGTCGCCACCGCGTCGGCGGCGACGAGCGGCAGTCGGCGCTCCACGATGCCGAGGGCCTCTGCGGGACCCACGCGACGCGGCAGCAGGTAGGTCCAGTACTCGGACCCGTAGAGGTTGCCCATCGCCTTGTAGTGCGGATTGAGCACGATGCCGCGGCGCGCGAACACGCGGTCGGCCGCGAGCGCGAGGAAAGAGCCCCCCGCCCCGGCGTTGCCCTGCATCGCCGCCACCGTCAGCTGCCGGTCCGCGGTCAGGATCTCGAGGACGAGGTCGTTCATCGCCTCGATGTTGCGCCACGACTCCTCCGCCGGATGGGCCGAGGCCTCGATCACGTTGAGGTGGATGCCATTCGACCAGAAGTCGGGGCCGCCGGCCAGCACCAGCACGCGGATCGGTCGGCGGCGGGCCACCGCGACCGCATCGCGGAGCGCCAGGCACTGTGCCGTGCTCATCGCGCCGTTGTAGAACGGGAAGTGCAGCACGCCGATGCGCCCGCGCTCCTCGTAGCGTATCGGGCGCCAGGTGGGGCCGTCGACCGCGGCATCCGCGGCGAGCGGCAGGTCGGGCACGCCGGCGAGCGCGTCGCCGAGCACCTGCGCGGCGGGCAGCTTGAGTGTCGCGCGCGGGTCCGCGTCGACGCGCTTCAGATGGGTGATCCAGACCGCGCCGTCGATCGTCCGGCGCAGGATTGCGCCGTCGCGGGTCGCCACGACGGCGCCGGGGACCTCGCCCGCGAAACGCGCGACGAGCGGCTCTTCCGGGTGCGCGTCGAACAGGTAGCAGGGCACAGCGCGCACGTCGTCGCGCACGCCGGGCATCCCGTCCGCGGCGCGGATCTTGCGCAGGATGGTCGCGGTGTCGTCGCGCGTCCAGTCGATCGCCCGGTCGGCCTGCTGCATCGCGGGCCGCCACCGTCCGCGAACGCCGGGTCGTGCGCAGTCGAGCGGCCGGGGCTTCTCGCCGCGGCCGATCCGCTCGATCGCCTCGCGCACCGCCGCGACGGCGGCCTCGGTCACCTCGTTGCGGTAGAGGCTGCCCTTCGACGCGTCGCGCATCGGGAACGTCCGCGTCGCCCAGATGTCGCCCCCGTCCATCTCGCCGTTGGCCTCGAGCACCGTGACACCCCACTCGCGCTCGCCTTCCTGCACCGCCCAGTCGAGCGCCGAGGGGCCGCGATCGCCCTCGATGCCGGGGTGCACGACGAGGCAACGATGTTGCCGCCACACCGACTCGGGAATGGCCCGCTTCAGGAACGGCGCGACGATCAGCTCGGGCCGCGCGAGCGCGACCGCCTCCTCGGTGACCCGGTCGTTGACGTCGAGCTCGAGCGTGAGGTCGTGGCCGTCGCGCTCGAGCTCCGCCCAGAGGCGCTGGGTCAGGCTGTTGAACGCGTGGCTGAGGACGAGGACACGCATCAGCAGATCCGGGGCAGCTGCTCGCCGGCAAGCCAGTCGACGATGCGGCGGCCGCCGAAGCGCGTGTCCATCTGCACGAAGTGGTGCGGATCCGCAATCGCCTCGCCGATGATCGCGGCGCCGCGGCCGAGCGGATGCGCACGCATCGCGGCCAGCAGGCGATCGGTGTCCGCGGCGGCGCAGACCGCAACCAGCTTGCCTTCGTTTGCAACGTAGAGCGGGTCGAGCCCGAGGAACTCGCACGCCGCCTCGACCTCGTGCCGCACCGGGATCGCGGCCTCGTCGATGACGAAGCCGACCTGCGACTGGCGGGCGATCTCGTTCAGCGTCGTCGCGAGGCCACCGCGCGTCGGGTCGCGCATCAGCTTGAGTCCCGGCCCGGCCCCGACCATCGCCGCGGCGAGGCCGTGGAGGGCCGCGGTGTCGCTCGTGATCGTGGTCTCGAAGGTGAGGTTCTCGCGCAGCGACATGATCGCGACGCCATGGTCGCCCATCGTGCCCGAGACGATCACCCGGTCGCCTGGACGCGCGCGGTCACCCGAGAGGTCGACGCCGTCGGCGACTACACCCACCCCCGTCGTGGTGATGAAGACGCCGTCGCCCTTGCCCTTCTCGACGACCTTGGTGTCGCCGGTGACGATCGGCACGCCGGCCTCGCGCGAGGCCTTGGCCATCGAGTGCACGATGCGCTTCAGGTCGGCGAGCGGGAAGCCCTCCTCGAGCACGAAGCCGGCGGCGAGCCACAGGGGCGTCGCGCCCATCACCGCGACATCATTGATCGTGCCGTGCACCGACAGCGCACCGATGTCGCCGCCCGGGAAGAACAGCGGCGTGATCACGTGGCAGTCGGTGGCCACGACGAGCCGACCGGGCGGCGGGTTCACCCGCGCGCCGTCGTTGCCCTGGCGCAGCCACTCGTTGTCGAACGCGGCGGCGAAGAGCTCATCGATCAGCTGCGCCATCGCCCGGCCGCCGCTGCCGTGGGTCATATCGACGCGGCCGTTCCTGAAGTCGATCGGCCGGACGTACGCCTTGCGCCGCCGGAAAGTAGGGTCAGACTCGACTTCTTCCTGTCCCTTCGTCATCGCGACCGGTTCCTGTCGCGAAAAGTCGAGTCTGACCCTACTTTTCGGGGGTCTGACCCTGCTTTGTAGCGGCCGTAGGTGTAGTGCGCCGCGCAGGCGCCTTCCGAGGACACCATGCACGAGCCGATCGGGTTCTCGGGCGTGCAGACAGTGCCGAACACCTTGCAGTCGGCGGGCTTCTTCACGCCGCGGAGGATCGCGCCGCACTCGCAGGCCTTGTGGTCCGGTACCGGCCGGTAGACGATGCCGTAGCGGGCCTCGGCGTCGAACGCCGCGAAGCGCGGCTTGATGGCCAGCGCGCTGTAGGGCACCTCGCCCAGTCCCCGCCACTCGAACGAGCGGCGCAGCTCGAACACGTCGGCGACCAGCGCCTTCGCCTTCTCGTTGCCCTGCGGCGTGACGGCGCGGGTGAATTCGTTCTCGACCTCCGCGCGGCCCTCGTTCAGCTGTCGCACCAGCATCAGGATCGCCTGCATCACGTCGAGCGGCTCGAAGCCCGCGATCACCACGGGTTTCCTGTACTCCTCCGCGAAATAGTCGTAGGGCGCGCTGCCGATCACCGTGGACACGTGCGCCGGCCCGATGAACCCGTCGAGCGGCACGATACCGAGGTCGCGCACCTCGGGCGACTCCAGGATGTGGGTGATCGCCGCGGGGGTGAGCACGTGATTGCAGAACACGCTGAAGTTGGCGAGGCCCTGTCTCGCGGCTTCGAGGATTGCGAGCGCGGTCGGCGGTGTCGTCGTCTCGAAGCCGATCGCGAAGAACACGACGTCCCGCAAGGGGTTGTCGCGGGCGATATTCAGCGCGTCTACGCACGAGTACACCATGCGGATGTCCGCGCCCGCCGCCTTGGCCTTCATCAGCGACAGGCCCTTCGACGCCGGCACGCGCATCGTGTCGGCGTAGGTGCAGAGGATCACGCCACGGTCGCGGGCGAGCTCGATCGCGTTGTCGATGCGGCCGATGGGCAGTACGCACACCGGGCAGCCCGGGCCGTGCACCATCTCGACGTTCCGGGGCAGCAGGTCGGCGAGACCGTAGCGCGAGATCGCGTGGGTGTGGCCGCCGCAGAACTCCATCAGGTGGTAGCGCCGGCCCGGATCGGCCTCGCGCGCGATCTTCCCGGCGAGCGTCTTCGCGAGCGCGCCGTCGCGGTACTCGTCGACGTACTTCATCGCGTGCCGTCCCCCGCCTCGGCGCCGCTCGTCACGCGTTGCCTGCGGGGACGACGTCGATGCCGGCCTCGGCAAACGTCGCGAGCGTGCGCTCCGCCTCCTCGGCGTCGAGCCGGGTGAGCGCGTAGCCGACGTGCACGATCACGTAGTCGCCGACCCCGACGCCGTCGACCAGCGCGAGCGAGATCTCCTTGCGCACGCCGCCCAGGTCGATGCGCGCCGTGTCGGGGCCGGTCAGCTCGACGACGCGGGCGGGGATGGCGAGGCACATGGCAAGTCCTTCAGCAGAGATAGCGGGCGACCGCGGCCTGGCCGAGTGCCAGGCCACCGTCGTTCGGTGGCACCGCGGCGGCCTCGAGCATCGTGATGCCACGGCGCGACAGCGCCGCGCGCAAGCCCCGCGCGAGGATGGCGTTGAGGAAGCAGCCGCCGCCGCAGGCCACGGTGGCGAGGCCAGCGCGTCGCGCCGCCGCGTCGACCCACTCCGCGAGGGCCTCGATCAGCACCGCGTGGAAGAGCGCGGCGCCGCGGCCGGCATCGTCGCTGTCGGCGAGGCGCATGGCGAGCGGCGTCAGGTCGAGCACGTGATCGGCGTCGATCGTGAACAGGCCGGGCTCGGCCGCGACGGTACCGTGCGCCTCGGCCAGGCCCTCGAGCTGCATCGCCGCCTGGCCCTCGAATGCCATGCGCCGCGAGACGCCGAGGAGCCCCGCCGCCGCGTCGAACCAGCGGCCCGCGCTGGTCGTCGCCGGCACGCGTACGCCGCGCGCGAGCATTTCGCTCACCATCGCCGCCGCGGGCTCGTCGGCGAAGCGTCGACCGATCTCGCCGCACCGCCCGCCGCGCGCCAGCACCGACGCCGCCATGCGCCAGGGTTCGCGCGCCGCGCGATCGCCACCCGGCAGGCCGAGCGCCGCCAGGTGCCCCAGCCGCTCGAACGCCCCGCGCTCGACGCGAAGCAGCTCGCCGCCCCATGCCGCGCCGTCGGTGCCGAGGCCGACCCCATCCAGCGCGAGGCCCAGCACGGCCCCCTCCACGCGATGCTCGGCGGCGACAGCGGCGACGTGCGCGTGATGGTGCTGCACGCCGATCGCCGGCACCGACCAGGCGAGCGCCAATTCGCCCGCGAGGCGCGTGCTGAAGAAGTCCGGGTGCAGGTCGTGCGCGACAGCGTCCGGCACGACCTCGAGGATTCCGGTGAGGTGCCCGATGGCCCGCTCGAGCGCCTCGCACGTCGGCGCGTTGTCGAGGTCGCCGATGTGCGGCGTGACGAACGCCTCGTCGCCGCGCGTGACGCAGGCGGTGCTCTTGAACCAACCGCCGGTCGCGACGACGTTCGGGCCCTTGCCGGCGAGCCGTACCGCCCGCGGCGTGTACCCGCGCGCACGGCGCACGAACTGCACGGCGCCTGCGCTGCCGACGCGCGCGACGCTGTCGTCGCAACGGGCGACGATCGCGCGGTCGTGCGACAGCACCGCGTCGGCGATGCCGGCGAGCCTCCGGTACGCCTCGTCGTCGCCGATCACCAGCGGCTCGCCGCCCGGGTTGGCGCTGGTCATCACCAGCACGAGGTCGTGCGCGCCGGCGAGCCACGCCAAGCCCGCCGGACGGCCGGCGGCCTCGTGGAACATCAGGTATTGCAGCGGCGTGCCAGGGCAGCATCGCGCCGAGCCAGGCGAGGCCGGGCGCGATGCCGGGCAGCGCTTCGTCGGCACCGGCGCGCTTCTGCAGCAGCACGATCGGCCGCTCGGCGGATTCGAGGAGCGTACGCTCCGCGGCGCCGATCCCGACCAGTGCGCCGAGCGAGGCGACGCTCGCCGCCATCACCGCGAACGGCTTCGCCTCGCGCGACTTGCGCTCTCGCAGCGTCGCGACGGCCGCGCCATGGCGTGCGTCGCAGGCGAGGTGGTAGCCGCCCAACCCCTTGATCGCGACGATCCGCCCTGCCGCAGCAGCGCGAGCGCACCGGCGATCGGATCGCCGTCGATCGACGTGCCGTCGATCGCCCGGAGCGCGAGCGCAGGCCCGCACGCGGGGCAGGCATTCGGCTCGGCGTGAAAGCGACGGTCGGCCGGCGCCGTGTATTCCGCATGGCACGCGGGGCACTGCGCGAACGCCGCCATGCTGGTCATCGGGCGGTCGTAGGGCAGCGCGCGGGTGATCGTGAAGCGCGGCCCGCAGTTCGTGCAGTTGATGAACGCATAGCGGTAGCGCCGGTCACGCGGGTCGAAGAGCTCGGCAAGGCAGTCGTCGCAGATCGCGGTGTCGGGGCCGATCGCCGTCGACACGCGGCCGCCCGCCGACGTCCCGATCGCGAAGCCCGGCACGCCGCCCTGTGTCGGCACCGGGGCCACCTGCACGGCGTCGATGCGCGCGAGCCGGGGCGCCTCCGCCGCGAGCCGCACCTCGAACCGATCGAGCGCCTCGCGCGGGCCCTCGAGCTCGATCGTCACGCCGGCCGCGTCGTTGCGCACCTCGCCGTCGAGCGCGAGGTCGCTCGCCAGCCGGTGCACGAACGGCCGGAAGCCCACGCCCTGCACGATGCCGCGCACGGCGAGCCGGCGGCGTTCGCGCAAGGGGACAGCAAGCGCGTGGCGACGACGCCATCGTCAGCCCTCGCGCTCCAGCGCCGCGAGTGCACTCGAGCGCGGCACGGGACCCTCGGCGCCGCGACGTCGTCGCCGCGCTCCGATGCGCGCGGCCTGCAATCCCCGTTCGAGCCATGCGAGCCAGCGGTCGAACCCCGCGCCGGTCGTCGCCGAGACCTCGATCACCTCGAGGCCCGGGCGCACGCGGTGGGCGAAGTCGACGGCCTTCGCGATGTCGAAGCTCACGTACGGTGCGAGGTCGACCTTCGACACCAGCATCAGGTCGGCGGCGCGGAACATGTCGGGGTACTTGAGCGGCTTGTCCTCGCCCTCGGTGACCGACAGGATCACCACCTTGTGCGCCTCGCCCAGGTCGAACGCCGCGGGGCAGACCAGGTTGCCGACGTTCTCGATGAACGCGAGGCTCCCCGGCGGCGGGTCGAGCTCCGCGAGCGCGCGCGCGACCATCATCGCGTCGAGGTGGCAGCCCTTGCCGGTGTTGACCTGCACGGCGGGCGCGCCGGTGGCACGGATGCGGTCGGCGTCGAACGAGGTCTGCTGGTCGCCTTCGATCACCACGACCGGCGAGCGCCCGCCCCAGGCTTCGATCGTGCGCACGAGCAGCGTGGTCTTGCCCGAGCCGGGGCTCGACACCAGGTTCAGCGCGAAGATTCCGCGCGCGGCGAGCAGGCGCCGGTTCGCCGCGGCGAGCGCGTCGTTCTTCGCGAGCAGGTCGGCCTCGACCTGCACGATCCGCGCCTCCGGCGTGCCCGGCGCGTGCACGGCGCCGAGCGGTCCCGCGTGCGGCGCGGCGTGCGCGTGGCTGTGCCACGTGCCGTCGGCGTGGAAGTGCCCGTGCGGGTCGTGCGGATGCGCGTGCGCGAGGTCGTCCACGAGCGTGTGCTCGTGCGCGTGCCGGTAGACCGGCTTGCCGTCGATGGTGGCGTCGTGGCCGCCGCAGCCGCAGGTCGTGCACATGGTGTTCGTTCCCTTCCCGATCGCGCTAGTCGATCGCGATGTCCTTGACGCGCATCGCGTCGCCGCGCGTCACCGTGAGCTGGAAGCCGCCGCAGCGCGGGCACGGGTCGCCCAGCTGCGCGAGCGCGACGCGATCGCCGCACGGCATGCACCAGGCCTCTCCCGGCGTAGCGTCGATCTCGAGCGCCGCGCCCTCGGCGAGGCTGCCGCGCGTCACCGCGTCGAAGCAGAAGCGCAGCGCGTCGACCGCGACGTGCGACAGCGCGCCGATCTCGAGCCGCACCGCGGACACGCGCGACGCGCCGTGCTTGCGCGCCGTCGCCTCGACGATCTCGAGCATGCTCTCGGCGAGCGCCATCTCATGCATCGCGCACCTCGACGCTGCAGGCGACGCACGGGTCGAGCGACTGCACGACCAGCCCGGCGTCGCGTGGCAGCGCTTGCCGCATCGCGCGCATCCAGTCCGGCGAGCGAGCGCTCGAGCGGCCCGCCGGGCTGGAAGTTCCACTCGGTCGGCGCGACGATGCCGTAGCCGGTGACGCGCTCGTCGCGGACCTCGGCGCAGTGCAGCAGCAACCCGCGTGCGGTCTCGACGATCGCCACCCCGGCGCCGGATGCCGTGGACCACGCGTCCAGCCGGGCCGGCGTGCTGCCGTCGGCAAGTGCATCCACCGTGCGCGCGACGTCGGCGACGCGCGCGGCGAGTCGTGCCGCGACGCCGCGCCCGTGACGCGACACGATTCCGGCTACCGCCGGGTGTGCGGCCATGCGCGCCAGCGCCCCGGTCTCGCGGGTCGCGCCGTCGAGCCGTGGTGCCGCCGCGAAGCCGGCGTCCGCGGCGAGCGCCGCCAGCATCGATCTCGACCTGCTCGCGCGTCATCGGCGGTAGCGTCGGCACGTCGCTCTCGCCCAGCCGGCCGCCGCGTTCGAGCACGGCGCGCAATGCGCGCGCCGGTGCGGTCGTCGCCGCGTGTGACCAGCGCTCGAGCCCATCCGCATCCATGCGCGCCGCAAATGCGGCCAACGACTCGCCCAGCACGTGGCGCGACACCACGTCGATCGCCGTGTCGATCGCGTGCCGTTGCCACCGGCGCGGACGGCGCGGCTTGCGTCCGTGAATCCTGAGGCTGCCGAGAGCACCGGGGCGAACGCACGCCGAACCTCGGCGACCGGCTCGACCATCGCGGCCTGACCGATCGCCTTCGGCACGTCGATCAGCAGGCGCCGCAGGTCCTCCTGCAGGTTCTCGAGCGCCACCGCGAACGAGCGCGCGGCGCTCGTCGCCGGCGACGGCGGCCGCCCTGCCGCCGACTCCAGCGCGGACGCGGACGCCGCGCCCTGCGCGCGCGCGCAGACGCTGTAGAGCCGCGGCACCAGCGCCGCGGCGTCCCCGGCACGCCGGCCGACGACGACACGCGCGGTCGCGAGCGGCCGCGTCGAGCGGATCGACACGCGTGCGATGCGACCGGCGGCATGCGCGAGGCGCACGGCGATCTCACCTTCGATCGGCATCGATGTCCGGCAGGAAGCGGCCGCGCAGCACGTCGCGCCGCGACATCGGACCGGTCGAGCGACTTCTGCGCCTGCGCGACCGGCCCCGGTCGCGGGCTGTCGACGGCGTGCGCTTCGCTGTTCGCGGCGTCCAGCAGCGCGGCGCGTGCGTGCTCCGCGACGAAGCGTGCGGTGGCCTGGTCCTCGAATTCGAGCACCGGCGAGAACAGCGAACAGAGCTGGAACTCGCCGACGCCCGGCTCGATCGCGCCGATGAACTCGTAGTCGCCCGCCGGGAACCGATAGCGAAGCTTCTCGCCCTGCCCGAGCGAGCGCCACTGCGCGGGGTCGAGCGGTGCCTGCACCAGGTTGATGAACCAGGGCGTCACCATCACGCCGAGCCAGCGCCCCTCCCACGGCGCGAAGCCCACCGCCTCGACCGCGAGCGCCGGGTTGACGAACGGCAGGCCGTGCATGCGCGTCTCGGCCACGTGCCGGTACGTCGCCTCCAGCGCGTCCGACGGATCCGGACCAAGCGTCACCATGTCAGTCCCGATGGGCCGCCCCGAGGGACTGACCCGCCCCCAACGGGGGCAGCGAGCGAAGCGAGCGTGGGAGTCGTTTCATCTTAGGCATCGGGAAGCACCAGGAACTGGTCCTTGGTCGCGGCGCAGTTCGGGCAACTCCAGTGATCGGGCAGCGCCGCGAACGGCGTGCCCGGCGGGATCTGCCAGATCGGATCGCCCTCGGCCGGGTCGTACACGTGCCAGCAGATCTTGCACTCGAGACGCGCGTGCGGGGCCGCCTGCGCGCCCTTGCCGTAGTTCTCGAATCCGCTCATCGTGGACCTCCGCAGCGATCCTCGCCTGTCGCCGCGCCTACTGCGTGGCCTCGACGATCGAGCTGTCCATCCACTCGATCAGCTCGGCGAGGCGCGCGCGGCTGTCGACCAGGTCCTCGACCGCCGCGAGCGCCACCTCGGGCACGTCGACGATCTCGATCGTGTTGAGGATCAGCGTGTTCATGCTGTTGAAGTACTGCACCCACCAGACGTCGCGCGCGGTCGTCGAGGTGATCCGGCAGTTGCCGAAGCCGCGCGAGATCATCGCCACGGGACCGGCCGGCAGCGCACGCTCGAGCACCTGGTGGTCGTCGGGTGTCAGCGGAAACAGCGTCAGGTTCAGCACGTGCGCGGCCGCGCCGTGGCGGCGATCCGCGAGCTGCGCCCCGATCTCGGCCAGCAGCGCGGGGGAGTTCATCGCCCCGGGGGGGATCTCGACGGGCGCGATGCGCTCCGCGCCCGCCGCGCGCGCGATGGCCAGCGCGACGTCGGGGACCGGCGCGGCTTCGATGGCGTCGGACGCGAGCCGGCCGTCGCCGTCGAGCGCGCACACGCGCCACACGCCGGTGAAGACGCTCTCCTGGATCCGGTGCGGGCTCGCGCCACCGACCTGGATCGACACCTCGCCCTCGCCCAGCATGTCGTTGACGACGGCGAGCGTCGCCTCGGGCACGCCGGTGAGGTCGAGCCGCGGGCCGGACGTGCCACTCGCGGGATCCCAGCGCTCGTACGCGGCGAGGAAGGCCGCGAGCAGGTCGCGCGCCGCGGCGAGCGCATCGGGCGGGACGGCCTCGGGAACGCGGGGCATCGCGAAGGTCGCCATGTCACGAGGCATCGCCGAGATATTGCAGCTCGTCGTCCTCGGCCTGCGAGCCGGGGCCGATCGCGCGCACCGGCAGCGGAAACGGCTTGTTCATTCGATCTCCCCTCTATCCCGCACAGTCGCCCGTCGCGTCGCCCGGACCGCGCACCGCAATGCCGACCGAAGGCGGCCGGGTCACGGGAGCTGTCGCGAGCAGCGCGACGTCGTTCAGGTATTCGTCCCAGTTGCGCAAACCGTCGATCGCGCCAACGTAACCGCCGCCATCGAGGACGACGAGTGCCGGCCAACGACGGAATCCGTACCGAACCGCGATCGCGCGCGCCGCCTCGGGCAAGAGCACGCCGGCGCGGAACACGCCGGGAAACGCGCGCACGAGCTCGGGTGCGATCACCGCGAGGTCGAGCGTCTCCTTGTAGCGCACCGGATCCTCGGTGAACACGACGAGCGCCCGGCCGGGCGCGTGCGGCCCAGGCGTCGAACGACTCGATCGACAGCTCGGCGAAGCCGTGCCTCGCCGCGAGTTGCGCGACGAGCGGGTGGGCGGCGTCCGCCGTGGCTGCGCGAACGGTGGCGATGGTCATTTCAGAGGGCCCCGCAGGTGTGCCGGCAACTCGGGCTCGCGGTCCACGAGGTCGGCGAAGTGTTGCGAAACGTCGTCCGCACCGGCGAGCACGGCTTCGAGCGCAGTCGAGCGCGGCATCGGTCTCCGCGGCCTCGCCGGCCGAAAGGACGCGGATCGCGCTGCCCTGGAACGCGAGCAGCCAGTCGCCCGAGGTCACGTCGCCGACGAGCAGCGTATCGAGCCGCGTGCGCTCGCCGCGTCGCTCGCAGATCGCCGTTCCGGACCCGGCCTCGACGACGCGCATTGGCAATCCGATGCACATGTCACGTGTCTCCGTTCGGCTTCAGCCCGGCGAGCAGCCGCGGGTCGCCGACCCGGCAGGCGTCGTCCGCGGACGGACGGCCCCGCTCGTAGGCGTCGAGCGCAAGCGCAACGTCGTTGAGGGGCTCGAAGACCTCGCCGGGTGCACGCGCGCGGCCGGCGATTCCCCACGACGCGAGCTCCTGCACCGCGAGGTCCACCGCCTCGGACAACCGCGCGCGCACCGAGGGACGCAGACTGCCGCCGAAGTCGTCGAGCACCTCCGGCTGCACGCCGATCACGGTGATGCGTTCGGGACCCCGCCCCTGCAGCGCGGCATGCGCGAGCACGTCGTTGAACCCGGTCTGGTGCGGCGAGATCTTCGCCCGGCCCCACGCCGGCACCGCGTCGTCACGCAGCAGCTTGAGGGAACCCGGCGCCAGGCGATAGTCGACCGCGTCGAACACCAGCACGCGACGCGAGCAGGCAACGTCCTCGAGCAGGTTGAGTCCCTGCGTGCCCCCGTCCATCAGCACGACGCCGTCGGGAAAGGCGAACGCGTCGTGAAGTGCCTCGATGGCGCGCACGCCGAAGCCCTCGTCGGCCCACAGCACGTTGCCGATGCCGATCACGAGCACTTCGCGGCGCCGCTCGACCATCGCGTTCGTAACCCCATCCGTTACACGTGGACGCCATTCTTGCCCCGTGGTGGGGCGCGGTCCTTGAGCGGGGTCAACCCGGATGCAGGTTTTTCGGCCACGCCGTCGGCGCGGTCCGGGCGCTCGGGTTCCCGACCAGAGCGAGGGGCTATTGGACCCGGACGGCCTGGCCGTCGATCGTGCGCACGAGCTTGCCGTCGACCACGCGCTCGTAGTGCAGAACGATGCCGGAGTCGGTGCGCTTGCGCGAGTAGGTCTGCAGCTCGTAGCGTCCGTCGCCGAGGATGACGAACGAATGGACGTGCAGACCGGCGGCGTCCTGCACCGCCCACCGCACCGGATCGCCGCCAAGCGGCTGCACTTCCTCGCGCTCGGCGAACACGTTGGCCTGCGGCACCTCGACGAAGAAGTTGCGCCCCTTTGCGGGCTTGAACGTGAGCTCGCTCACCCGGCGCTTCACGCCCGGGCAGGTTGCGCCGGCCGTCGACGAGCGTCACATTGACCCAGCGGATGCGAAAGCCGTCGCGGTCGAACGCCGTGACCTCGACGTCGATGTCGCGCTCCTCGGTCGTCTTGGTATCCAGGTCCTGCACCGTCGCCCGCCCGAGATAGACGCCCAGCATCGGCTTGAGCGTGGGTGCGGGGTCCGCGGCGAGCGCGGGCAACGGTGTCGCGAGCGCGACGAGAAGCAGCACGCCGGCGGCGGCGAGCGTCGTGCTGCGGCTCATCGGACTACCCTCCGCGCTGACGCGCTTCGGGCCGGATTCGCCCTCGGGGCGGCCCTTCGGGCTCATCGCGCGCTCCGCTCGAGCGACGCCGTGAAGCTTTCCAGCGCGCGATCGTGCTCGCGGCGCTCGAAGACGACGCCGATGCGCTCGCCCGACGGCTTGAGTTCGAGGCGATCCAGGCGATGGGCGCCGCCACGCAGGTCGAGCCGGTAGACGATCAGCGTCTCGCCGTCGCGCCGCGCCCACGCGAGCGGCTTGCCTTCGAGAGGATTGACTGCACTGCCGCGCCCGAGGAACGACATCAGACCCTTGGCCGCGGGCGGACCGAATACGTCCTTCTGCTTGCCCGCGCTGAACTCGCCCGCGACGAGCGAACCGCCGGGGCCGGCGAAGTCGACGGTGAACCGATCGGCGGTGCCGTCGACGCGAAGTTCGATGCGTCCCGCGCCGCCCGGTCCGCCAGCGGGCCGGTCCGCGATCGGCCCGGACCAGCGCCCGCGGCTTGCCGCGATCGGCTCCGCCGCCGCCGCACCCGCGATCAGGCTGCCGAGGAGAACCGTCAATGCCAGGAATCGCCGCTCGCGCATGCCCCTGATTCGACCGATGCGATGGAACTTCACTCTACCAGAGCGCGGCGCCGTGCGATCGCCGGCCCGTCCTTCAGGCGTTCGCGGCACGGTAGAACCACCGCTTGGCGACCTCGGTGGCAAGCACGTACCCGCCGAGGATGACCACCGTCGCGGCAAGCAGCGGCCATGGCAATGGCACGAAGTCGAACAGCCGCGCCAGCGGCGGTCAGGTAGGGAATCGCCAGCGTGGCGACGAGCGCGGCGAGCGTCGTCCAGCCGAGCAGGCGGCCGGGGCGGCTGCGCCACGCCGGCATGCCGCGTGCGCAGCACGAGGACCACCGCGAGCTCGGTCAGCAGCGACACGACGAACCACGCGGTCTGGAACTCCGCCTCGCCGGCCCGGAACACGAGCAGGAGCACCGCGAAGGTCAGGAGGTCGAACACCGTGCTCACCAGGCCGAACACGACCATGAACCGGCGCACCTCGGCAATGTTCCACCGCTCCGCGCGCGCGACCTGCGACGCGTCGACGTTGTCGGTCGAGATCGCGATCGACGGGAAGTCCGACAGGAAGTTGTTGAGCAGTATCTGCTTCGCGGCGAGGGGCAGGAACGGCAGGAACGGCGTCGCGATCGCCATGCTCACCATGTTGCCGAAGTTCGCGCTGGTGGTGATGGCGATGTACTTCAGCGTGTTCGCGAAGGCACGCCGGCCATCCTCGACGCCACGGCGCAGCACGTCGAGGTCCGGCCGCAGCAGCACGACGTCAGCCGACTCACGCGCGACGTCGACCGCGCCGTCGACCGAGATGCCGACATCGGCCTGCACGAGCGAGGGGGCGTCGTTGATGCCGTCGCCGAGGTAACCGACCACGAAGCCGCTCTTCTGCAGCGCGCCGACGATGCGGGCCTTCTGCTGCGGGTCCACCTCGACGAACAGGTCGATGCTACCGGCGCGTTGCCACAGCGCCTCGTCGCGCATCGCGGCGAGCTCCTCGCCGGTCAGCATCGCGCGCGGGTCGAGGCCGATCGCCTGCGCGACGTGCGCGGCTACGTGCCGATTGTCGCCGGTAACGATCTTGGTGCGTACGCCGCGCGCCGCGAGGTCGGCGCGTGCACTGGCCGCGGTGGGTTTCACCGGGTCCGAGAAGAGCAGGAAGCCCTCGAGGGTCATGCCCACCTCGTCGGCGTGTCCGTATGCGCGCTGCGGCGCCGCGACCCGCGACGCGACCGCCAGGACGCGGTAGCCCTCGGCACCCTTGTGCGCCGCGTACGCCTCGAGTGTCGTGCGCATCGCCGCGTCGAGCGGCACCGTGCCGGCAGCAGACGCGACGGTCGCGCTGATGTCCAGCACCTGCCGGGTTGCGCCCTTCGTGACCACGCGATGACGGGTGCCACCGTCCTCGGCCACGACGATCGTGAGCCGGCGGCGTACGAAGTCGTAGGGAATCTCGTCCACCTTCCGGACGCCTTCGACGGAGAGGCCAGCCCGCCGTCCCGCCTCGACGATCGCCGCGTCGAGCGGGTTCTCGATGCCCGTCTCGAGCGCCGCGTTGAGAAACGCGAGCCGCGCCACGTCAGCGGAGGGCTCGCCCGTCGGACCGACCGCCGCATCCTGCGCCATCGCGCCGGTCGTCAGCGTGCCAGTCTTGTCGGTGCACAGGACGTCGATGCTGCCGAGATTCTCGATTGCCTCGAGGCGGCGCACGATTACGCCACGCTCCGCCATCGCCCGCGCACCCTTGGCGAGCGTGACGCTGACGATCGCCGGCAGGAGTTCCGGGGAGAGCCCCACCGCCAGTGCGACGGCGAAGAGCAGCGAGTCGAGTACGGGCCGGTGCAGCACCTGGTTGACCACCAGGACGAACACGACCATCAGCACCATAACCCGGAGCAGCAGGTACCCGAACTGGCGGATGCCGCGCGCGAACTCGCCCTCCTCGGCGACGGACGCGAGCCGCACGGCGATCGACCCGTACACGGTCGAGCGGCCGGTCGCCACGACCAGCATGCGTGCCGTGCCACTCCTGACCGAGCCGCCGAGGAAGACGCAGTTGCCGCGGCGCGCGAGCGGCGCGTCGTGCGCTGCGGTACCCGGCGCCTTCTCGACCGGGAACGACTCCCCGGTCAATGCCGCCTCGTTGACGAGGAAATCCCTCGTCTCGAGCACGATGCCGTCCGCAGGCACCAGGTTGCCCGCGGAGAGCAGGACGACGTCGCCCGGCACGAGCTCCGCCACCGGCACGACGGCAGCCGTGCCGTCGCGCCACGCCCGAGCCGTCAGCGCGAGCCGCGATCGGAGCATCGCCACCGCACGCGATCCCCGGTACTCCTGCGAGAAGCCGAGCAGCGTGCTGCTCACGACGATGACGAGGATGATCGCCGCGTCGATCCAGCTGCCGGTGACAATCGAGACCAGCGCGCCGAAGACGAGGATCAGTACGAGCGGACTCGCGAACTGGCGTGCCAGGAGACGCAACGCGGCCTCGCCCTCGCCCGGCTCGACCTGGTTGGGCCCGACGGCGGCAAGGCGCACCGCGGCGTCAGCGGTCGCAAGCCCCCCCGGGGAGCTGCCCAGGTCCCGCAGCAACACCTCCGCGGACCGCGTCCAATAGCCTTCCGGTACCGACATCGAGCTCAGCAGCGGCACGCCGCGCCCCCAAGGGGGCATCCGCCCCCGTGCCCTGCGACTTCAGCTGCCGCGGCTCACCACCGAGGCGGTGGCGATCAGCTCGTCGAGCAGCGCCATCGACGCCTGGCCCGAGCAGGAAAAGGGATTCAGCTCCGCGCGCTCGGCATACTTGAGGAGCAGCGTGGGGTTGACCTTCGCGATGTTGACCTGCCCCATCGTCCAGCCGCCGAAGCGCCGCTCGCGGATCTCCTCGTACGAAAGGATGATCACGTGCGCGTGCCGGCTGTCGCGCACGATCGTGTTGTAGAGGCTGCAGACCTCGTCGCGGCCGCCCTCGAGCGCCTGGATGAACAGGTCGTCGCTGAAGCAGAGCAAGCCCGTGATGCCGGCGCTCGGATTCCTGGCGCGCGACTGCTCGAGGATCGAGTCGAGCACGGCGGGGGTTAGCGGGGCCGCGGCGCGGCTGGCGTAGAGCAGGCGAACGAGCATGTCGGTTTCAGGCGGGAAGGTTGATCAGGGAGAGGAACTCGCGGCGCAGCGTGGAATTCTTCAGGAACGAGCCGCGCATCACGCTGTTCAGCATCTTGGTGCGGTCGTCCTTGACGCCGCGCCAGTGCATGCAGAAGTGGTCGGCCTCCATCACCACCGCGAGGCCGTCCGGGCTGACCTTGTTCATCAGCAGGTCGGCGAGCTGGGCGATCGCCTCCTCCTGGATCTGCGGCCGGCCCATGATCCACTCGGCGAGGCGCGAGTACTTGGACAGGCCGATCAGGTTCGAGTGCTCGTTGGGCATCACGCCGATCCACAGGCGGCCGAGGATCGGGCAGAAGTGGTGGCTGCACGCGCTTCGCACCGTGATCGGCCCCACGATCATCAGCTCGTTCAGGTGCTCGGCGTTGGGGAATTCGGTCACCGGCGGCGGCGGGACGTAGCGGCCGCGGAACACCTCGGTCACGTACATCTTGGCGACGCGGCGCGCGGTGTCCTGCGTGTTGTGGTCACCCTCGGTGTCGATGACGAGGCTTTCCAGCACCGCGCGCATCTTGCCCTCGACCTCGTCCTGCAGCGCCTCGAGCTCACCCGGCTGCAGGTGGGCGGCGATGTTGTCGTTGGCGTGGAAGCGCTGCCGCGCCTCGACGATGCGCGCGCGGATCCGGGACGAGACCGGCACGTCGGGATCGGCGGCGGCGTGCTTGGCGGAATCGCTCATGGAACTTCACTCCCGGGCTGTCCGGCACGCGCGCGTCCCGCGGACCGGGACGCACTCGTCGGATGGGGTGCACAGATTCTAGCAGCAGCAACCCCGCCGTACGCGTGGGCCGGGGTCAGTAGTCGAAGCGCAGGATGTCCGCGGTGCGGCGGCAGAGCTCGCGGCCATAGTCGGTCCACACGCCCTGCCCCCAGTAGCGATAGCAGCTCGTCTGCGAGGCGAGGAGGTGCAGCAGCGCGTTGCGATAGCGCCGCTCGCCCTTCGGCATCCCGCGGCGCGTCACCGTCTCGTGGAACTGCGCGCTGGCCTGCTCCATCGCGCCCAGCACGTCGGCGTACCCGCGCACCCAGCTGCGATCGCCCGTCCAGCTGCCGCCCTCGACGTGGAAACGGGGATCCTCGTCGCGCAGCGCAGCGATCACGCTTTCGAGCCGCTCCGCGCCGTCGCCGGGCTGCATCCGCGCCCAGATGCGGCCCTGGAAGAGCGGCTGCACCTCCGGCAGGTCGGACTCGCGCACGCCCTGCGCGAACAGGTGCTCGAGGTACTCGGTGACGTTCAGAAGCGGCACCTCTCCGCCGGAGGCCTGGCGCACCACCTCGAAGTACTTGGGCGGGAATTCGTTCATCATCACGCCGCCGTTCTCGCCGTCGGCGATCTGCGTGACGAGCGGCGGCACCGCGCGGCCGCCAAGCTCGACGCGGGACAGCCCGCGCGCCTCGTACCAGGGTTGCATCTGGCCGACGAGCTTGCTGTCCGAGCCCCGGGTCTTGATGATCGCGACGATGCTCACGGCCGCACCGCTCGCGCTGCGGCAGACGAGCCGGTGCGGCAGGTGCGGCCGGCGCAGCGCCGCCGCGCCGCCGACCTCCTCGACGGTGTCCTGCTGCACCAGCACCCAGTGGTAGCCGCACTCGACCAGCGTGCGCACGAACTCGTACGCGACTTCCGGGTGGTTCGGCAGCGCCATCTCGGAAGGCGAGAAGCCGCGCACGCGCGCGAGCGCTTCGACGCCGAACATCGCGGCGAAGTGGTGCTGCCATGCTCTTACGTGCAGGCGATAGTCCTGGACCGGCGTCGACGGCGCGACCGCGTGCCCCCACGGCGCGCCGAGCCACTCGACGGCGCGGCGGCAGTTCGGGTCGCAGGTGACGCGGCGCAGGCTGTCGATGACGTCGTCCGCGCCCATCAGCCGCAGCCCGTGGAGCAGCGTTCCCGAGTACTCCAGCATCACCCGCGGCTCGAGACCCTCCGCGAGCAGCGTCGGCACGAATTCGCCCATGCGCGCGTAGCAGCGGCGCATCGCGGGCGCGTTGTGGTTGTCGCCCTCGCCGGGGTGCTCGTACATGCGCTGCAGGTTGCCGATCAGCGCGGCCGTCCGCAGCTCGCCGCCGCCCGCCGGAACCAGCGGCTGGTGCATGTGCAGCGCGATCGCGCAGGCGCTTCTGACCCGCTCGAACGCGATGCCGCTGTCCGCGAGGAAGACCGGGCGCTCCCGGGCCCCGGCGATCGCGCGCGCCACCTGCTCCTCGAAGCCCGAGAGGTTGGGCAGGCCGTCGACGCACTCGGGCATCGCTGTCATGGCATCGCCTACCTGTGGCGGATGAACTCGTAGATGTCGAGGTAGCGCGCGCCGGGGTGGTTCCACGAATAGTCGTACGCCATGCCCTGCATCGCGAGCGCGCGGAACAGCGCGGGCTCGTTGCGCCACCGCCCGAACGCGCGGTCGAGCGCCGACTCGATGCCGGCGTGGTCCGGATGCTCGAACACGAAGCCGTTGCGCTGCTCGCGCGGCAGCGGCGAGTGGTCCCAGTCGAAGACGGTGTCCTTGAGCCCGCCGACCGCCCTCACGACCGGGACCGTGCCGTACCGCATCGCGATCATCTGCGTGAGCCCGCAGGGCTCGTAGAGGCTCGGCATCACCAGCAGGTCCGCGCCGGCGTAGATCAGGTGCGCGAGCTCCTCGTCGTAGCCGATCTCGAGGTGGCAGTCGGGGCTGTCGTTGAGCATGCCGCTTCAACTGCCAGAAATCCTCGTTGATGCCCGGCTCCGAGCCCGCGCCGAGCAGCACGAACTGGGCGTCGTGTCCTGTCGCGTGGAAGATCGCGTGGCGGATCAGGTGCAGGCCCTTCTGCGTGTCGAGCCGGCCGACGTAGGCGACGACCGGCCGCGGCCCGTGCGCGCAGCAGCAGCCGGTCGCGCAGCGCCCGCGTGTTCGCCGCCTTGCCGTCGGGGCTCGCCAGGCTGTAGCGCACCGGGATGTGCGGGATCGATCGCGGGTTCCACATCTCGTAATCGAGGCCGTTCAGGATGCCGCCGAACTTCCTCTGGTGCTCGTGCAGCACGTGCCCGAGGCCGCAGCCGAGTTCGGTGTGCCGCACCTCCCAGGCGTGGTGCGGCGACACGGTGGTCACGAAATTCGAGTACAGGATCGCGCCCCGCGTGAAGTTGACGCCGACATGCTCGATGTCACCCATGCGGTCGGGCGCGCAGAAGTGCTCGGGTCGTTCGAGGCCGGTGGCGCGCAGGATCTCCGGCCCGGTGATGCCCTGGTGGCGGAAGTTGTGCATCGTGTGGCAGACCCGGCTGTCGCCGAGCCCCGCGCCGGCGTAGATCTCGTAGAGCAGCACGGGCACCAGCGCGGTCTGCCAGTCGTGCGTGTGGATCACCGCCGGGCGCTTGCCCGCCTTCAGCAGGAACTCGAGCGCCGCCTTGCTGAAGAACGCGAAGCGCCACGCCTCGTCGGGAAAGCCGTAGTACGCGCCGCGGGCGAAGAACGCGTGCGCGGAGTGCGGCTCGATGAAGAAACACTTGCGGCCGTGCACGAAGCCGAACCACACGGTGCAGGCGATCGCGCCGCCATCCCAGGGCACCTGCAGATCGCGCCAGACGACCTGCAGCCCCCACACCTGGTCGTGGCGCATGCAGTCGTACTTCGGCAGGATGATCTCCACCGCGTGGCCGCGGAGCTCCAAGCTCGCGGCAGAGGCCGAACACGACGTCGGCGAGGCCGCCGACCTTGGCGACCGGCGCGCACTCGGACGCAATCATGACGACGTACATCGGGGACAGAGCTCCATGAACGCGGGCGCCACGGCCGCGCGGCCGCGCGCGGGCGACCCCGCCGCATCAGCGCGCCGCGGCCCTCCTCCCGAATTGTAGCGGCCCAACGCGGCGATGCCGCAGCAGTGCCGGAAAGCCGCCGGGACCGGTCACCCGGCCCCGCGCATGCCACTCCCGGCGATTCGTCTATGCGGCGGGCTTCCTCGCGCGCACGCTCCGCACCGCGTTGCGCATGTCCCACGCGACTTGCAGGTGCATCCAGAACGCGGCATCGTTGCGGAAGTACATCGCCAGCCGAACCGCCGTGTCGGGCGTGATGCCGCGGCGGCCGTTGATGAGCTCGTTCACCCGCCGGCGCGAGACGCCGAGCGCGGCCGCGAGCTCCGTCTGGCTGATCGACAGGGGCTTCAGGAACCTCGACTCGAGGAACTGGCCCGGATGCGGCGGGGTACGGCCGGGAAGCTTCACCGGCGCCGGTCCCGGCTTTGCCGCCTTCGGACCGGCGCCGCGTGCGCGAGCGGAATCGATGCGTGCGAGCATCGCCAGCCGCTCCTCCCCCCTCCTCCGAAAGACTCGCTAGCCCCGCGCCTCGCGCTTGAACATGCGGACGCCGTTGACCATCGTGCTGATCACGGTCTCACCGCTCATGATGTCCTCGCGGATCACCATGTACACGTGGATCAGCGTGAAGAGCAGCAGGTACCACATCGTCAGGTGGTGGATGGTGCGCACCATCTGCGAACCGCCGAGCAGCACGTTGACCCAGCCGAAGGCGTTCATCCACGCCGAGCCCCAGCCGTACTGCTCGGCGTAGAGCGAGAAGCCGGTGAGGATCATGACGATCGCGCCGAGCACGAACATCAGGAACATCGCGAGCTGCGCGAGCGGGTTGTGGCCGACCCAGTGGTGCGGCTCCTTGCGCAGGAACAGGTAGTAGCCGATCTGGCTGAACAGCCCCGACCACCACTCGCCGCTCCACACCGGAGGCACGAAGATCGAGCGCGCGTGGTGGTTGCCCATGAACACCCAGACGACCCGCACGAGGAACAGCACCGCGAACAGCATCGCCGCGATGAAGTGGATCATGCGGATGTTGGCGAAGAAGTAGCTGAACGTCGCCTCGCCGCCGATCGCCGGCAGCGGCGCGCCGATCAGATAGCCGGTGCTGGCGAGGACGATCATGCAGAGCATCATCGCCCAGTGCCAGAACCGGACCGGGGCCTCGTAGACGTACACCGGCTCGTACGGGCCCGACAGGACCCGGCCGGATACACGATTGACCTTCATGGCGTCTCCTGGTGGCCCCTGACGCTAGCGCACCTTGACCGAAACCAGCTCCTCGCCCTCGGGCGACATCACGTGCGTGGCGCACGCGAGGCAGGGGTCGAAGCTGTGGATCGTGCGCAGGATCTCGAGCGGCTGCGCCGGGTTGACCATCGGCGTGTTCATCAGCGCCGCCTCGTACGCGCCGATCTGGTTGCGGGCATCCCGCGGTCCCGCATTCCACGTCGTCGGCACCACGCACTGGTAGCTGTCGATCTTGGTGTCCTTGATCTTCACCCAGTGCGCGAGCGCGCCCCGCGGCGCCTCGCACGGCGCGACGCCCTTCGCCTCCTTCGGCCACGTCGACGGCTCCCACTTCTCGACGTTGGCGGTGGCGAGATCGCCGGCCTTGATGTTCGCGATCAGCTGGTCGTAGAAGTAGCGCATCTTGTGCGCCGACCACTGGCATTCGAGCCCGCGCGCGGCGGTGCGGCCGAGCGTCGAGAACAGCGCCGTGATCGGTACGTCCAGCGCCTTCAGCACGCCGTTGACCTGCTCCTGGATCTCCTTGTTGCCGCGCGCGTACGCGATGACGTAGCGGGCGAGCGGGCCGACTTCGACCGCGTGGCCCTTCCAGCGCGGCGACTTGACCCACGAGTACTTGGCGGCCTCGTCGATGTTCTCGATGTTGGTGCGCGTGCCCTTGGTCGCCGGGCCGAGCACGAAGCTGGGATCGGTCACGCCGTCGAACGGATGCAGCCCGTTCTGCTCCTGCGCGTACTTGTACCAGCTGTGCGTCACCCATTCCTGCACCTGGTCGGGCGCCTTCAGGTCCACGTCGTGGATCTTCTTCAGGTCGCCGCCGAGGATCACGCCGGACGGCAGCAGCATGCTGCTGCTCGAGTAGTCGTTCGGGATGTCCGGGAAGTCGCCGTAGGACATCACGTTCTGGCCGGAGAGGCCGCCGCCGATCTTCGCCCAGTCCTTGTAGAACGACGCCACCGCCAGCAGGTCCGGGATGTACACCTGGTCGACGAACTCGATCGTCCGGTCGCAGATGTCCTTGACCATGTTGAGGTTGGCCATGTTGACCGCGCCGATCGAGCCCGTGCCGTCGACGTTGATCGGGCTCGGGTGGCCGCCGACCAGCCAGTTCGGGTGCGGGTTCTTGCCGCCGAAGATCGTCTGGATCTTGACGATCTCCTTCTGGAAGTCGAGCGCCTCGAGGTAGTGCGTCGTCGCCATCAGATTGGCCTCGGGCGGCAGCTTGTACGCCGGGCTGCCCCAGTAGCCGTTGGCGAAGATGCCGAGCTGGCCGCTCTCGACGAACTTCTTCAGGCGGCTCTGCACGTCGCGGAAGTAGCCGGGCGACGAGTTCGGCCACGGCGAGATGCTCTGCTGCAGCTCGGAGGTCTTCTTCGGGTCGGCCTTGAGCGCCGACACGATGTCCACCCAGTCGAGCGCGTGCAGGTGGTAGAAGTGGACGAGGTGGTCCTGCGCGTACAGCGTCGCGTGCATCAGGTTGCGGATGATGTTCGCGTTCTTCGGGATCTTGATCCCGAGCGCGTCCTCGACCGAGCGCACCGATGCCAGCGCGTGCACGCCGGTGCACACGCCGCAGATGCGCTCGACGAACGCCCACGCGTCGCGCGGGTCGCGGCCCTTGAGGATGACTTCGAGGCCGCGCCACATCGTGCCGGTCGACACCGCGTTGCGGATCACGTTGTCCTTGTCGACGTTGACCTCGATGCGCAGGTGGCCCTCGATCCGCGTGATCGGGTCGACGACGATGCGCTTGCCGCTGTTGTCGAGCGTGAAACCCTGGGTCTGATAGGTCGCCATGTTACTTCTCCACTTCGCTCACGCGGTCGTTGCGCCCCTTGTTCGAGGCCTGCTTGATCGCCGACACGGCCGCGTGCGCCGCGATCGCCGCGCCGGCGACGCCGAGCGCCACCAGGCCGATGCGGTCGGCCGTGCCTTCGATGCCGAGGTTGGACAGTCCCGGCGCCCGGATCGTGGTCAGGTGGTCGTAGAACGAGCCCTTGTCCCAGAAGCCGTCCTCGGAGCAGCCGATGCAGCCGTGGCCCGACTGGATCGGGAACGACAGCCCCTCGTTCCAGCGCAGCGCCGAGCACGCGTTGTACGTCGTCGGGCCCTTGCAGCCGACCTTGTAGAGGCAGTAGCCCATGCGCGCGCCGGCGTCGTCGAAGTGCTCGACGAACTGGCCGGCGTCGAAGTGCGGCCGGCGGTAGCACTTGTCGTGGATGCGCTGGCTGTAGAACATCTTCGGCCGTCCCTGCGCGTCCATCTCGGGCAGCCGGTCGAAGGTCAGGACGTAGGTGACGATGCCGGTCATCACTTCGGCGATCGGCGGGCATCCCGGCACCTTGATGATCGGCTTGTCGGTGATCACCTTGTGCACCGGCGTGGCCCGCGTCGGGTTCGGCTTCGCCGCCTGCACGCAGCCCCACGACGCACAGCTGCCCCACGAGATGATCGCCTTCGCGTCCTTCGCGACGTGGCGCAGCTTGTCGACGAACGGGCGCCCGCCGGGGATGCAGTAGATGCCGTCGTCCGCGAGCGGCGGGTTGCCCTCGACCGCGAGGATGTAGTTGCCCTTGAACTTGGAGATCGTCTGCTCGAGCGCCTCCTCGGCCTGGTGGCCGGCGGCGGCCATCAGCGTGTCGCTGTAGTCGAGCGAGAGCATCGACAGCACGACGTCCTTCGCGAGCGGATGCGCGGAACGGATGAACGACTCGGTGCAGCACGTGCACTCGAGACCGTGCAGCCAGATCACCGGCGTGCGCTGCTTCGTCTGCATCGCCTGCGCGATCTGCTGCGCGCCCGCCTCGCCGAGCCCGAGCGACGCCGCGGTGAGACTGCAGAACTTGAGGAAGCTCCGGCGCGAGATGCCCTGCCGTCGCATCAGTTCGTAATAGGTGTCCTTCATCGCTGGATCTCCGTTGGAACGGTCCCGCGCTCGCAGGGGACTCGGGGCTTGTTCTTGTTTCGGCGCGGCTTGATGAGGGATTAAGAACCTGCACCGCATCGGTGCCGTTGATCCATGTCAACCGCTGCCGAACTTGCGCGACGTCGCGTCGCCGAGAGGCGCGGCCACGGTGGTGATGGTCGGCCGACTGTAACTATGACCGTTACAGCTTCCGGGCGCGGCCGCAGGGTATCGGCGCTCGAACCGGGCGCTCGCGCGCCCGCCGCGGGCGGTCGTGGCATCCCGGCGGCCCGGTCTGCCCCGGGACGATTCGACGTCGCATTCCGCCGCCCACGACGGTTTGCGATACTCGCGGCATGGAAGTCCGCCGCCTCCTGCTCGTGCCCCACCCCGCGGAGCGCATGTACGACCTGATCGAGGGCGCCGAGCACTACCCGGCATTCCTGCCCTGGTGCAGCGCCGCCACGGTGCTCGCGCGGAACGACGAGGAGGTCGCGGCGCGGGTCACGGTCGAGGTGCGCGGCGTGCACTTCCAGTTCGTGACGCGCAACCGCAAGCGGCGCCCGACCTGGATGGGTCTCGGGCTCGAGGAGGGTCCGTTCCGCCGCTTCGAAGGCGAGTGGAACCTCGCGCCGCTCGGCGATGCCGGCTGCCGCATCGACTTCGCGCTCCGCTACGACTTCGAGAGCGCGTTGATGCGGCGCATTGCCGGCGCCGTGTTCGAGCGCATCACCAGTACGCTGGTGGATGCGTTCGTCGCCCGCGCCGACGCGCTGGGCGAGCGCATCCCGCATCCCCTGCCGGTCGGCCCGGCGCCGCCGCCCGACCCTGCCCCGACCGTACCCGAGCCGGCGCCGCCCGCCCGGGATGCCCGTTTCCCCGACGAACCAGGAGTGATGACATGACCGATCCCCGACTCGAGGCACTGCGCGGTACGCGACTCGCCACCGAGCTCAGCGAACGCCAGGCCGAGGCGCTCGCGGAAGTCCTGACGCTGCGCGACCTCAAGGCCGGCGACGTGCTGGTGCAGGAAGGCACGACCGACAACCACCTCTACGTGATCGTCAAGGGCGTGCTGGGCGTGGTGAAGAACGCGGGAACGCCGGAGGCCCTGACGCTGCACACGCTGTCCGCCGGCGACTTCGTCGACGAGCTGGGCTTCCTCGACGGCACCCCGTACTACGCGTCCAAGGTGGCGATGTCGGACCTCACCGTGCTCGGCCTCGCCCGCGAGCGCCTGGAAGGCATGCTGCGCGAGCACCCGGAGCTGGTGTACCGCGTGATGCGCGCGATCGTCCGCGTCGCGCACCAGATCCAGCGCCGGCTGTCGATGCAGCAGACCGAGCTCTCCAACTACATCTACAAGCAGCACGGCCGCTACTGACGGCGTTCGGCGCCTCGCCGCCGAGCTGGGGTCGGCCGCTTGCCGACAACGGGCACGCCGATCCGGTCGCTACAAACGACAAGCCCCGCGCGAGGCGGGGCCTGTCGTTGCGGCGGGAACGCGATCCGCTACTTCTTGACCGTCTCGCCCTTCACCTCGACCTCGACACGACGGTCGGGCTGCAGGCACGCGATCAGCTCCTTGCTGTTCTGCTGCTGGCACTTGCCGCCCGTCACCGGCTGCTTCTCGCCCAGACCGATCGCCTCGATCTTGTCCTTCGCCACACCCTTGCTCACCAGGTAGTCGCGCACGGCATCGGCGCGGCGCTCCGAGAGCTTCTGGTTGTAGGCGTCGCTGCCGATGCGGTCGGTGTGCCCGGAGACCAGCACGATCTCGAGCTTCTGCACCTGCGGCAGCTTCGACACCACTTCCGCGTCGAGCGCGGCCTTGCCCTCAGGCCGCAGCACCGCCTTGTCGAAGTCGAACAGCGCCTTCGACTGCAGCGTGATCTTCTGCACCGACGGGGCTGGAGCGGGTGCCGGAGCAGGCGCCGGAGCCGGAGCCGGGGCAGGCTTCGGAGCCGCAACCGGCGCGGGCGCCGGTGCGGCGGCGACGGCCGGCGCGGGCATCGGCGCCGCCTTCGGGATGTTGTCGAACTTGTACGTGAACATCAGGTAGAAGATGTTCGCCGTGTAGTCCGTGAACGCGTTCCAGCCCGACAGGTAGCTCTGGCTCGTGTTGTTCGTCACCGCGGGGAACGGGATCGTGTACTGATACCCGTTGAACTGGTCGTCGTCGTAGTCGTACTTCTCGTAGGAGTAGCCGGCGGTGACCTGCCAGTTCCTGTTGAGGCTCCAGACGCCCTTGAGGTTGAACGACTGCTTCTTGGTGTCGTCGTAGGCGTTGATCGGGAACGGGTTGCCGAAGCCGTTCTGCGACGTGATGTCGGCCGAGCCGTCGGTCTTGTAGTACAGGTACGACGTCTTGACCACCAGGTTGGCCATCGCGAACCAGTCGAGCCCCACGCCGAACGCGTAGTTCTTGTCCTCGTTCAGCGCCGACCAGTTGTAGTTCTGGCTGGTGCCGATCTGCGGGGCGATACCCGGGTCGAAGCAGTTCGGCGCTGCGGCCGTGCACCAGCCCGACGGCGGCGTCGGACCGCCGGCGACAGTGCTGATGTTCCGGTGATACGAGTCGTACTTGATGCTCTCGTAGTCGCCGAACGCCGTCACGCGCCACTTGCTGAAGTCGCCGTACGAGATGTTGCCGTAGACGCCCCAGCGCTTGTCGCCGGTGCGGCCGAGGAAGTCGTCCTGCGGGTTCACGGATGCCGCGGAGTAGACGATTTCCTGGCCGTCGCGCTTGTACTTGGTGTCCGCCCACTTGTACTCGAGCGCGACGTCCCACATCGGGGCCGGCGCCCAGTCGATGTCGACACGGATCTCGTTGCGATCGAACGACTGGCCGTCGAAGCGGCCGATGAAGCGCTCGAGATAGAGCGGGTCGTTCGGGCCGGACCCGTCCTCGGACAGCAGGAAGTTCGAGTCGCGCGTCGAGGTACGTGTACTTGATGCGGCCGGTGAGGCCGGGCAGCATCGTGTTCTTGTACTCGAACCACAGCTTGAGGTCGTCGTACTCGTCGTAATCGGGCCGATCCTGCTCGACACTCAGGTAATCGATGCCGGCGCCCAGCCGGTTGCCCGGCATGAACCGCCAGAAGCCCTCGGCGCCGAGGTTCCACTTCGTCGAGCCGTAGAGCTCGTTGTCGCAGGGCTGCGGCGTGTTGACGCCGCTGATCGTCGCCGTGCCGCAGAAGAGCCCCGTGGCAGGCCGTCGGCGCGTAACTCGAACTCGACCGCGTGACTTGTTGTCGCGGTCGTAGTAGTTGCCGTAGAGCTTCGTGTCCCAGCCCTTCCACGGCGCCGAGGTCAGCGCGATCGACGCCGTCGTGTTCTCGACCTTGCCGTCGAACGTGCTCTCCAGCGGATTGGTGGCGCCGAACACGCCGCCGGTGTTGAGCGCGCTCGTGGCGAGGTTGGTTTCGCTCTCGAGCTTGTCCCACGTGACGCGGCCCGACAGCGTCGAGTTCCACGGCAACTGCCGGACCGAGCCGTTGAACGCGATGCGCTGGTAGTCGTTGTCCGGCGCGAGGTACGTCGTGTCGATGCCGTTGTTGAAGTACGGGTTCGACCACGTCATCGTCTCGTAGCCGCTCTCGAACTTGCTGTACGTGTACGCGAACGAGAACTGGTACTTCGACGTGGCGTAGCCGGCCTCGAACGTGCCGTTGGTCGTCTTGTAGTCGACCGGGATGGGCAGGTCGATGTAGCCGTTGCCCGGGCTCGTGCCGTTCGCCGCCGCCCCGACCTTGAGGCCGTCGGTGTTCACCTGGTTGGCGTCGACGCGGAAGTACCACGGGGAGTTGCGCTGCCACTCGAAGAAGCCGCCGAGGTCCTTGCGCTGGTAGCCGTAGTTGAATTGCGCCCAGGTGTCGGGGTTCGGCTGCGGGAAGCGGTTGCGGAGGTCGGCGCTCGGCGCGTCGAGCAGCGGCGTGCGCATGTTGATGCCGCGCTCGTGGGGGATCCAGTCCCAGTACAGGCGGCTCTTCCAGGCGTCGTACTGCCCGCCGCGGAGGTCGATGTACATGTCCTCGCGGCCGAAGTTCTCGCCGAAGAAGTCGTACCACTGGCCGGCCGTGCTGCGCCCGCGCAGCAGGATGTTCGACAGCGCGCCATTGTCGAGGTCGCGGTACTCAATCGGCTTCGACGGGTCCTTGGAGTCCATGTCGGTGTAGATCGGGGCGATGGTGATCTCGCCCTGGGTGATCCAGCCGACCGGCAGCAACGGCGTGAGGGGATCCTGCCAGTTGACGTTCTGCGCCACGGCAGGCGTCGCGAGGAACAGGCTCGCGATCAGGATGGAAAGCGGCTTTCTCTTGGTCATGTCGTCTCTCCTCGCCTCAGCGCGTCAGGAACTTGCCGCGGTTGGCCGGGGCGTTCGAGCCGTGGATCGCGTTGTGGCAATTCAGGCACGACCGCGCAATGAAACGCGTACTAACGGCGGGGTTGGGGGCGCCCGGGGTGCCCGGCATCGGCAGCCCTGCACCGCCCGTGCCTTCCTGGATGAGCCAGCCGGACGAGCCGCTGTAGAACGTGCCGGGGTGACGCGACCAGTCGTGGCAGTCCTGGCACAGGTTCGGCACCTTCTCGTTCAGCAGGAAGTTGTGCGACGAGCCGTGCGGGTTGTGGCAGGACAGGCAGTTGTCCTCGACCGCGGGGTGCGAGAACACGTACGGGCCGCGCTTCTCGGCGTGGCAGGACAGGCACTGCTGGTTCACCGTCTCCTGCTTCACCATCGCCTTGGAGAGCGCGCCGTGCGGGTTGTGGCAGTCGGAGCACTTGATCTTGCCTTCCTGGATCGGGTGGTGCGACGGCTTCAGCGTCGCCGACCGGATCGACTGGTGGCAGGAGGCGCAGATGTCGGCCTCGTTGTCGCGGAACGTGGTCGTGAACGGACGGATCGCCGTATCGGACTTGCCGCCGTGGATCGAGTGGCAGTTCGAGCACGCCACTTCGTTGAGCGAGTGCTTGCCGGCTTCCCAGAACGTCAGCTGCCGGTTGCCCGCGTGGCAGGTCATGCAGACCTGCGTCTGCGCCGCCGCACCGACCTTCTTGCCGAGCCGGTTCTCCGGCTTGACCTTCATCGGGTCCTTGGCGTGCCGGAGGCATCGCCGTGGCACGCCATGCACATCGTGCCGTTAACGTCGTTCTTCGCGCCGTGGGGCGTCAACACCGTCGAGGTGTAGGCCTCGGCGTGGCAGTTGGCGCACACCGGTCCCGGCGGCACCTGCTGCGCCAGCGCCGGCAGGGCAATGAGCACCGCCGCCAGCGCGGCGTGGCGCAGGGCGGTGAGCAACGTTTTCACTCGCATGGGGTTTCCTTTCGTCAGCGTCGCGCGCGGCCGGCCGGTCCGGTGGGATCCTGCCGCGCGTCCCGCACCGGTGGAGCGCCCAGTCTGCGACTCCGGGCCGGTGCCTCCCCCCGCTCGCGAAAAAAGGCTGGAGCAGGATTGCCAAGACTTCCTGATGCTGTCGCTCGACCGCGCCACGCTGTGCGCTTCGGTCGCCCGGTCTCGTCTCTTGCGTGGCACGCGGTCCGGGTTTGCACCTCCCCTGCCCGCACCACCCCCGCCGGGTTGGATGCTTGCTGCCATTTGAATTCGGCAACCCCATGCACGTCAACGCGCAATGCGGACGCAGCGGCCTGCGCGCCAGCGAATATGCGTGAATGCAACAAAGCGAAGCACATCGGTCAGGCGCTTTCGGCAACGGGTGATCGCGTTACAACACAAAGGAGCACAAGCATGCGTTCCTTGATCTAGCGCAAGACTCCAGACTGTGCGTTGCTGCAGCCGATGGCAGTCGACGTACTGCATTGATGCAAGCGGGCCCCAATTGTCCAGGACAATGACGACATCCCAATGCAGTAAGGTGCACGCGATGAACGCTTCCGATCCAGTCCGCTTCACGCAACTCGTCATCTTCGGCGGCAGCGGCGATCTCGCGCGCCGCAAGCTCGTGCCCGCGGTAGTGCGGCTCGCGCACGCGGGCCTGCTCCGTGCGGGCATCCAGGTGGTCGGTGTCGGGCGGCGCGAGATGGACGACGACACGTTCAGGACAGAGCTTCGCGCCGCCCTTCCCGCAAACCTCGTCGGCGCGTTCGAGGCCATCGCGCGCGAGGTCCACTACCGCAGCGCCGACGTCGGCGACCTCGTGTCGCTGCAGAAGCTGCGCGCGGAGGTCGACGCGCTCGCCGGCGGCCGAGAATTCGGGCGCGTGTGCTACCTGGCGCTGCGCCCCGGCCTGTTCGGGACCGCCATCGCGCTGCTGCGCGCCGCGGGCATCGTCCATCGCCACGACCACGAGGGCATCGGTTACCGGCGCGTGGTCATCGAGAAGCCCTTCGGCCACGACCTCACGAGTGCGCGCGCGCTGAACGACGCGGTGCACCGCGAGCTGGGCGAGCATCAGGTGCTGCGCATCGACCACTACCTGGGCAAGGAGACCGTCCAGAACCTGCTCGGCCTGCGTTTTCACAATGCCATCTTCGAGCCGGTCTGGAACCGGCACCACGTCGAGCTCGTCCAGATCACGGTGGCCGAGACCGTCGGCGTCGAGCAGGGACGGGCCGACTACTACGACGGCACCGGCGCGATGCGCGACGTGGTGCAGAACCACATGCTGCAGGTCCTCGCGCTGGTCGCCATGGAGCCGCCCGCCTCGCTCGATGCCGACGTGATCCGCAACCAGAAGGTCGACGTGCTGAAGGCGCTGCGCGCCGTCGACCGCGAGGATGCCGCGCTCCACAGCGTGCGCGCCCGCTACGGTCCCGGGACGATTGGAGATGCGAAGGTCGCGGGCTACCTCGACGAGGACGGGGTGGCGTCGGGCTCGACGACCGAAACCTACGTCGCGCTCCGCGCGGAGGTCGACAACTGGCGCTGGCGCGGGGTGCCGTTTCTGCTGCGCCACGGCAAGCGCATGCCGAGGCGCTTCACCGAGGTGCGGGTGCAGTTCCGCATGCCGCCGCTGCAGCTGTTCAATCAGCCCGAAGGCATGTCCTCCGCCGCGTACCACCGGGCGCTGCGCGACGGCACGCTCTGCCAGATGCGGCCGAACGTACTCTCGATCGGCATCCAGCCCGAGGAGACGATCGGCCTCTCGTTCGGCGT